>NZ_JBVPRP010000001.1:4807500-6645000 GCF_056280365.1 Mesorhizobium sp. USDA 4413 | reverse complement strand
AAATAGCTGGTTCTCCGCGAAATCTATTTAGGTAGAGCGTCGACCGAATACCCCAGGGGGTAGAGCACTGGATGGGCTAGGGGTCCTCACCGGATTACCAAACCTAACCAAACTCCGAATACCTGGGAGTACTAGTCGGCAGACACACGGCGGGTGCTAACGTCCGTCGTGAAAAGGGAAACAACCCTGACCTACAGCTAAGGTCCCCAAGTTATGGCTAAGTGGGAAAGGATGTGAGGATCCCAAAACAACCAGGATGTTGGCTTAGAAGCAGCCATCATTTAAAGAAAGCGTAACAGCTCACTGGTCTAAATAAGGGTCTTTGCGCCGAAAATGTAACGGGGCTAAAGCCATACACCGAAGCTTAGGGTTCGTGAGCAATCACGAGCGGTAGCGGAGCGTTCTGTAAGCCGATGAAGCCGTACCCGTGAGGGGCGGTGGAGGTATCAGAAGTGCGAATGCTGACATGAGTAACGTAAGGGGAGTGAGAGACTCCCCCGCCGAAAGACCAAGGGTTCCTGCTTAAAGTTAATCTGAGCAGGGTTAGCCGGCCCCTAAGACGAGGCGGAAACGCGTAGTCGATGGGAACCACGTTAATATTCGTGGGCCTGGAGGTAGTGACGGATCACACAAGTTGTCCAATCTTATCGGATTGAAAGGGCAGCGGAGTGGTTCCAGGAAATAGCTCCTCCTTATAGACCGTACCCGAAACCGACACTGGTGGTCAGGTAGAGTATACCAAGGCGCTTGAGAGAACTATGCTGAAGGAACTCGGCAAATTGCACGCGTAACTTCGGAAGAAGCGTGACCCTTTTTAGCGCAAGCTAGGGAGGGTGGCACAGACCAGGGGGTAGCGACTGTTTATCAAAAACACAGGGCTCTGCGAAGCCGCAAGGCGACGTATAGGGTCTGACGCCTGCCCGGTGCTGGAAGGTTAAGAGGAGGGGTGCAAGCTCTGAATCGAAGCCCCAGTAAACGGCGGCCGTAACTATAACGGTCCTAAGGTAGCGAAATTCCTTGTCGGGTAAGTTCCGACCTGCACGAATGGCGTAACGACTTCCCCGCTGTCTCCAGCATAGACTCAGTGAAATTGAATTCCCCGTGAAGATGCGGGGTTCCTGCGGTTAGACGGAAAGACCCCGTGCACCTTTACTATAGCTTTACATTGGCATTCGTAGTGGCATGTGTAGGATAGGTGGTAGGCTTTGAAGCCTGGGCGCCAGCTCAGGTGGAGCCACCCTTGAAATACCACCCTTATCACTATGGATGTCTAACCGCGGCCCGTTATCCGGGTCCGGGACAATGTATGGTGGGTAGTTTGACTGGGGCGGTCGCCTCCTAAAGAGTAACGGAGGCGCGCGATGGTGGGCTCAGAACGGTCGGAAATCGTTCGCTGAGTGCAATGGCATAAGCCTGCCTGACTGCGAGACTGACAAGTCGAGCAGAGACGAAAGTCGGTCATAGTGATCCGGTGGTCCCGCGTGGAAGGGCCATCGCTCAACGGATAAAAGGTACGCCGGGGATAACAGGCTGATGACCCCCAAGAGTCCATATCGACGGGGTTGTTTGGCACCTCGATGTCGACTCATCGCATCCTGGGGCTGGAGCAGGTCCCAAGGGTATGGCTGTTCGCCATTTAAAGCGGTACGTGAGTTGGGTTCAGAACGTCGTGAGACAGTTCGGTCCCTATCTGCCGTGGGTGTAGGAATATTGAAAGGATCTGTCCCTAGTACGAGAGGACCGGGATGGACGGATCTCTGGTGGACCTGTTGTGGCGCCAGCCGCATTGCAGGGTAGCTATATCCGGACGGGATAACCGCTGAAGGCATCTAAGCGGGAAACCCACCTTGAAACGAGTATTCCCTGAGAACCGTGGAAGACGACCACGTTGATAGGCCGGGTGTGGAAGAGCGGCAACGCTTGAAGCTTACCGGTACTAATAGTTCGATAGGCTTGATCGTTCTCATTACTTATATCCATCTTGTTCTCACTCACGCTTGTTCCGCCCTGCGGGCGGCGCTACGTGGGTGCGGCGCAACGGCGCCGACGGTCGGTCGACCTTGCGAAGCTTCGCTTCGAAAGGCGCCAGGCTAAAGAACTCCAGGGCACAACAAAGACCAGCGAACAGTTCAGAGAGAGCAGAAAATAGGTACCCCCTATCGGCTACTCGCTCATCGCTATTCGCTCAGAAAGCTTCTCGATTTGAACGTGCGTTTTGCCGACCTGGTGGTTATGGCGGAGCGGCTGCACCCGATCCCATTCCGAACTCGGCCGTGAAACGCTCCAGCGCTGATGGTACTTCGTCTCAAGACGCGGGAGAGTAGGTCGCTGCCAGGTCTGCAAAGCGCACGTTCGGCTCACATCCGGATCAGAAGGATCCGGATGGAGCTAAATCTTCTCATTGCGATTGTCGTGATGCATGTCGTTGTCCCAAAACCGCCAGGCACTTTTGGGCGACATGCATAAAGGCCCGCCAAACGGGAGCCCGGGCCGCGCAAGCGGCCCTTTCATTTGGCAGCCCCTCTTGAATCCGGTAAGCCAAAACTTACCTACATCTCGACGCGGGGTGGAGCAGCCCGGTAGCTCGTCAGGCTCATAACCTGAAGGTCACAGGTTCAAATCCTGTCCCCGCAACCAAATACAAAAGAGCCCGCCTCGCGCGGGCTCTTTTGTATTTGCTGCGAGAGCCGGCGATTTTAACCTGCATCAGGGGCCCGCAAGCAGGCAAAGCCGACGCCGCGGGACAAAAAGCCAAATCCTGCCCCCCCAACCAAATACAAGAACACTCCCGAAAGCCCTGCTCCGGGAGTGTTTTTGTTTGTAACCTCCGCCTGGGCCTTTCTCTTGCAGGCCAAGAAGCGCCGGATCCTATTGAGGCGGCCGCCCTCCATCCAGGGCTCCTGCGCCGCCAAAAGTTGCCTTCTGCAGGCTCGACCGGGTTTGGGTTCAAGGCGGGTGCCGCCTTGGCGGGCATTTGCGTTGGATCAAAGCTCGATCGTTCTTCGCCGCATAGAACGATAACGACCGGCCTTGACGCCGAGCCGTCGTGAACCGGTGGCAGCATTAATGCGTTGTGCCTCAGCCGGCGTCGGCTTGACCAGCGAAGGAATGAGAAATGACCGAGCGTCCCAGCACCAATCGCTTGTCCGCCCAGGAGTTGCACGACATAGATGCCTATTGGCGTGCCGCCAACTACCTGACCGTCGGGCAGATTTACCTGCTCGACAATCCGCTGCTTAGCGAGCCGCTTCGCTCGGATCATGTCAAGCCGCGGCTGCTCGGCCATTGGGGAACCTCGCCGGGTCTCAGCTTCATCTATGCGCATCTCAACCGCGCTATCAGACAGCGCGACGCCAATGTCATCTATATCTGCGGTCCCGGCCATGGCGGGCCCGCCATGGTGGCGAACACCTACCTCGAGGGCACTTACAGCGAGGTCAATCCGGATATCGCATTGAACGAAGCCGGGATGAAGAAGCTCTTCCGGCAGTTCTCGTTTCCAGGCGGCATCCCTAAGTCATGCGGCGCCCGACGTGCCCGGCTCGATCCATGAAGGCGGCGAGCTCGGCTACGCGCTTTCGCACGCCTATGGCGCGGCCTTCGACAACCCGGACCTTATCGTCGCCTGCGTCGTCGGCGACGGCGAGGCGGAAACCGGGCCGCTCGCCACCTCCTGGCATTCCAACAAGTTCCTCAACCCTGCACTCGACGGCGCGGTGCTGCCGATCCTTCACCTCAACGGCTACAAGATCGCCAATCCCACCATTCTTGCCCGCATTCCCGAGGAGGAGCTGCGTGCGCTGTTCATCGGCTATGGCTACGAGCCGCTGTTTGTCGAGGGCGACGATCCCGCCCTGATGCATGAGCGGATGGCGATCGTGCTCGACGATGCGCTCGAGCGCATCAAGACGATCCAGGATGCGGCCCGCAGGGCTCTGAAGACGGCGCAGTCGCGTCCGAAATGGCCGATGATCGTGCTGCGGAGCCCGAAGGGCTGGACCGGTCCCAAGGAGGTCGACGGACTGAAGACCGAGGGGTTCTGGCGCGCCCACCAGGTCCCCCTCTCCGGCCTGGCGCAAAACCCTGCGCATCTGAGGATGCTCGAGGAGTGGATGAGAAGCTACCGGCCAGAGGAGCTTTTCGATGCCGCCGGCGCGCCCGTGGCTGCGATCCGCGCCACCGCGCCGGAAGGTGAAAGGCGCATGAGCGCCAACCCGCATGCCAATGGCGGCCTGCTGCGCCGGTCCCTCGATCTGCCCGCCCTTCATGAGCACGCCGTCCCGGTCGAGCGGCCTGGCGGCGTCAAGGCGGAGTCCACCCGCGTGATGGGCGGTTTCCTGCGCGACGTTTTGACGTTGAACCAAGCCAGCAGGAATTTCCGCATCGTCGGGCCCGACGAGACGGCTTCGAACCGTCTGCAGGACGTTTTCGAGGCGACGGAGCGCGCCTGGATGGAAGAGATCCTACCGGAGGACGTCCACCTGGCGCGGGAGGGCCGGGTTCTGGAAATTCTATCCGAACATATCTGCCAGGGCTGGCTGGAAGGCTATCTGCTCACCGGCCGCCACGGCTTCTTCTCCTGCTACGAGGCCTTTACGCATATCGTCGATTCCATGTTCAACCAGCATGCGAAATGGCTAGACGCCTGTCGCGATCTGCCCTGGCGGAGCCCGATCGCCTCGCTGAACTATCTGTTGTCCAGCCATGTCTGGCAGCAGGAGCACAACGGCTTCAGCCATCAGGATCCCGGTTTCATCGACGTGGCGCTGAACAAGAAGGCGGACGTCGTGCGCGTCTACCTGCCGGCGGACGCCAACAGCCTGCTTTGCGTGACCGACCACGTGTTGCGGACGTGGAACCGCATCAACATCATCGTCGCAGGCAAAGCCAATTCCTGGCAATGGCTGCCGATCGACGAGGCGAAAGTCCACTGCGAGGCCGGCATCGGCTTATGGGACTGGGCATCGACCGACGGCGGCGCCGAGCCGGATGTGGTGATGGCCTGCGCGGGCGACGTGCCGACGCTCGAGACACTGGCCGCTGTCCAGATCCTGAGAAACCACATTCCCGAGCTCAAGATTCGCTTGGTGAACGTCGTCGACTTGATGACGCTGCAGCCGAAGGAATATCATCCGCACGGGCTTTCGGATCGCGAGTTCGATGCTTTGTTCACCAGGGACAAGCCCGTCATCTTCGCTTATCACGGCTATCCCTGGACCATCCATCGCTTGACCTACCGGCGGACCAATCACGACAACATCCATGTGCGCGGCTACAACGAGGAAGGGACGACGACGACCCCCTTCGACATGACCGTGCTCAACGGGCTCGACCGTTACCATCTGGTGCTGGGCGTGCTCGACCGTATTCCCGAACCGGCCGGTGCTCACATCCGGCTGAAACAAGCCATGAAAGGCAAGCTGATCGAGCACCAAGCCTATATCCGCGAGCATGGGCAGGACATGCCAGAGATCCTCGGCTGGAAATGGGAGCGATAGCCGATGCCGAAGCGCCAGGCTGAGAGCTTCCGACCCACAAAAGTGGCCGGAGCCACTCGACCATGACGGATGTTATTCTTGTCCTTAACGGCGGCTCATCGAGCCTAAAGTTCGCCGCCTTTCAAGGGCGCGACGAACTTAATCTGCTGGTGCGCGGCAGCGTCTCGTCGATCGGCGAGCGGCCCCGGTTTCACGTCGCGCCCACGGCGAGGACGCCGCCCTTCGACAAGAGCCTCGGCGAGCAACCGATCTCCATCGACGAGGCGTTCGAAGCCGTTGCATCCTATCTGGCGGACCGTGGCCTGTTGCGCCGGGTGCGCAGGGTCGGGCACCGGATCGTGCATGGCGGCCGGGAATTTGCCCGCGCAACGCTGCTCGACCAGCGCACGCTCGGTGCCTTGCGCGGGCTCGCGCCGCTCGCCCCGATTCATCAGGCGATCAACCTGGACCTCGTCGACTTGGCCCGCGATCTTCTGCCCGGCGCCATCCAGGTCGGCTGTTTCGATACAGCCTTTCATGCGACGCAGCCCGGTCTCGCGAGACTCTATGGCCTGCCGCACGAGATGTCGGAGCAAGGCATTATGTCCTATGGTTTCCACGGGCTTTCCTACAGCCATATCGCCAACGAGCTCCGCAACCGTTACGGCGCCGCCGCCGGCGGCAAAACGATCGTTGCCCATCTTGGCAGCGGGGCGAGCCTTTGCGCGATGAAGGCGGGCGCAAGTCATGCCACCACCATGGGTTTCTCGACGCTTGACGGCCTCGTCATGAGCACGCGTTGCGGGGCGATCGATCCCGGCGTCCTCCTGCACCTTTTGCAAGACCGGAAGCTATCGTCCGATGAACTGACCGACCTGCTCTACGAACGATCCGGTCTGCTCGGGGTATCCGGCATCTCCGGGAATATGCAGACGCTGCTTGGGTCGAAAGATCCGGCGGCCAAGCGCGCCGTCGATCTCTTTGTCTATCGTGTCGGGTGTGAGATAGGGTCGCTTGCCGCGGCGATCGGCGGGCTTGATACGCTCGTGTTCACCGCAGGCATTGGCGAACATGCGCCGCTGATCCGTCAGAGGATCTGCGAAACCGCGGGATGGCTGGGCGTTGCGCTCGACAAAGAGCTGAACGCGAACAGCGAAGAATTGGTCAGCACCGGGGATTCCTCTGTCGACGTGCTTGTCATTGCGGCCGACGAAGAGCGTGCGGTGGCTGCGGAGCTGCTCAATGTCGAAGCGGGTTGACTACGACAGCTGCTTGGCCGAGCTGCATGCGCGGGATCGCGCTCTGGCATCTAGACGCTCTCCAGGTAGGTCTCGATCTCGAAGTCGCTGACGTTGAGCGCGAACGTGTTCAGCTCCTGTCGCTTGCAGGCGACGAAGGCGTCGCGCAGCACGTCCGGGAAGATTTCGGCGACGCGCGGGCCGGCCTCGAAGGCAGCGATTGCGGACGCCCAGTCGGGCGGCAGCTTGGCGAGCGCCAGCCCCTGACCCTCGCCGCCCGTCGGCTCGCCGGGCGAGAGCTGGCGCTCGATGCCGATCAACGCCGCGCCGAGAATCGCCGCCAGCACCAGATAGGGATTGGCGTCGGCGCCGGAGACGCGATGCTCGATGCGTCGCGCGGCCGACGGGCCGCCGGGAATGCGGATCGCCACCATGCGGTTTTCATAACCCCAGGCGACGGCAGTCGGGGCATAGGATCGCGGCCGCAGCCGGCGGTAGGAGTTGAAATGCGGCGCGAACACCAGCGTGCTTTGCGCCATCGCGGCAAGCAGGCCGCCGACAGCGTGGCGCATTGTGTCGGAGCCCTGGTCCGAGCCGTCGTCGAAGATGTTGCGGCCGTGCCTGTCAAGGACGCTGAAATGGACGTGGAAACCATTGCCTGCGCGCTCGCCATAGGGCTTCGCCATGAAACAGGCGGCGAAGCCGTGCTTGCGGGCGATGCCCTTCACGGTGCGCTTGAAGAGCACGGCGTCGTCCGCGGCGCGCAGGGCGTCGGGCACATGGTTGAGATTGATCTCGAACTGGCCGACGCCGTTCTCGGCAATGGCGGTGTCGACAGGAATGTCCTGCATGCGGCAGGCTTCGTAAATATCGTGGATAAAGGCTTCGAAATCGTCGACCTCGTCGATCGAAAGCGCCGCATCGGAATCGAGACGCCGCCCGGTCACCGGCGAGACCGGCCCGACAGGCCGCTGCGATGTCGGGTCGACAAGGTAGAATTCGAGTTCGGTCGCAGTGACGGGAGTCAGGCCGAGCTCGGCATAGCGGTCGAGGATGCGGGCGAGCGCGCGGCGCGGATCGCCGAGATAGGGGGCGCCGCTGTCGTCCGCCAGCCAGACCGGCAACAGCGCCGTCGGGTGCGCCGTCCAGTTGACGGGCAGTATGCCTCGTCCCGTCCAATGACAGAGCCCGTCGGCATCGCCGGTCGAGAACACCTGGGCGTTGCCTTCGATGTCTTCGCCCCAGATGTCGAGGCCGATGGCCGAGTAGGGCATGCGCAGCTTGCCTTCAAGCGCCTTGCGCGCCTGCTCGACCGGAATGCGCTTGCCGCGCATGATGCCGTTCAGGTCGCACACCGCCGCCCGCAGGCTCTGGATGTCCTTCCTGCTGTCCAGCCACTTCAAAACGTCCGCAATCGCATCGCTCAATTCCAGCCCCTTTTCTAGGCGCTGTAGCCCTCTCGGCTACGATATCCAATTTTCAGCTTGTGAGTTCGTGAAGGCCGTCCCGGCTGGCGCCGGGTGGTTTTCCTTCATTTTTTCAATTCACTAGCCGGGATATCGGGAGGCATTTCGGGTCCAAATTGTGCGATCTGCGATCGCAACATAGCTGGCAGGTGACCGAAAGCCAAGCCGGATTCGAAAACCGCTTGTTCGGCCTTGTCAGGGGCGCAGTTCCGGAAACCTTATCTGGCCGAGAATGTGGGCAGCGCCCTCGGCGATATCGCGCACGATCGCGGCCCGCGCCCGCTCGCCGTCGCCGGCCTCGATCGCCGCCACCACCTCCTCGTGATAGTCGATGCCGAGAATGCCGGCGAGGTCGTCCTCGAAGCCGATGCGCAGATTGCGCAGGAAAGGGCCGACCTGCATCCACACCGTCTCGATCAGGAAGATCATCTGCTCGTTGCCGCAATGGCGGTAGATCGAGAATTTGAAGTCGTGGTTCTTGCGCAGATAGTCGTCTATGTCGCCGCTGCGGGCAGACTGGGTGAGCTGGGCGCTGAGACGGCGGATGGCGCGCAGGTTGTTGCCGTTGATGAACTTTGTCGCGAGCTCGGTGGCCGTGCCCTCCAGGACCGTGCGCACGTCGGTCAGTTGCTGGAAGCGGTCGGCCGAAATCAGCGGCACCTCGACGCTGCCGTTCGGCATCGGGCTCAGCGCCCTCAGCGCCTGCAGCCGGATGAAGGCGCTGCGCACCGGCATATCGCTGGTGCCGAGCTCCTTAGCGAGCTTGCGCGAGGTCAGCTTCTGGCCAGGCTGGAGCTGGCCTGACATCAGCGCCCGCACCCAGATAGACTTTTTCATGCAGGGGCACTGTATCGACAGCGGTCAGTCCGAAGCGTGTTTTGTCGGCCATTGGCTATGCGCTGCTTGATCGGTCCTGAAATCTGTTCGTCACTCGATCCGGCGCGGAGATAGCTGGCCGCCGCCGGAATAGCTGGCCGGTCGTTTCGGCCGCACGATAGACGCTCAACGCGAGCCGCCGCAAGGGCGGCCGGCATTGCTATCCGGTCCGGGCGTCGATGATCTCGACGAAGCGCGCGAACAGGCCGGCCTGCGACTTGATCTTCAGCTTGCGGTAGATGTTGCGGCGGTGGACCTTGACCGTCCCCGGGACGATGCGCAGCGCCCTGGCGATCGATTCCGTGGAATGGCCCTGGAGCACCAGGTCGACGACCTGCTTCTCGCGCGAGGTCAGGGAAAGGCTCTTCCAGATATGCGCGCGGTCGAGCTCGTTGGCCGCTGCGACGGTTTCGCCTGAAGGCTGGGCGGCACTCTCTTCGGCGGGCAAAGCGGGCCAGCGCTGCTTGCAGAAGCCGATCACCGCCGGCGCCATGTCGCGCAGCAGCCTGGCATCCGCCGTTCCGAACGGGCCGGTGGCGTGCAGCCGCATCAGCGACAGCACCAGCGCATCCTTGCCGGCTAAAGGCACGAAGAAGCCGACCTCCTCGGCAAGTTTGGTCTGGCTGTAATAGGAGCGGTAGTATTCGCTGGCATAGAAGCGGTCCGGGGCGAGCTCGCGCATGCGCCAGAAACCCTCCTTGCGCTCGACCGCGGCGTGATGGAAGGGGTCGAGCAAATACGGCCCTTCCTGGTAGAGCGCGACGAAGATGTGGCTCTCCGCCGGCGAGAAGGTCTCGAACAGCAGCGGCGGTCGCGCGGCGCCGCGATAGCCGAAGATCACGCAGTGATCGAAGCGGACATGTCCGCTGAGCCAGCGGACGATCGCCTTGCCGAAATGATCGCCGCCAGTCTCGCGCGACGCGGCGATCACGACGGCCAAAGCGTTGTAGTCGTCACTGCGGGAGGCAGCCAATCCATACCCCTCAAAATGATAAAATCGGCTGAATATACCACCTGCGAGGTATATACTAGGTGCCATTGGCTCTGCTAGCGTCATGATATTGCCTCACGCTGTCGCTGGAGCCCGTGGTTTGACTGCAGTGCCCGATATCGAATTTCGCGCGGTCACCAAGCGCTATGGCGCCGTCACCGCGGTCAGCGGCATCGACCTTGCCATCCCGCCTTCCGCTTTCGTCGCGCTGCTGGGTCCCTCCGGCTGCGGCAAGACGACGTGCCTGCGCATGATCGGCGGCTTCGAGCAGCCGAGCGAGGGCCAGGTGCTGATCCGCGGCCGCGACATGGCCGGCACGCCGCCCTACCGGCGGCCAGTCAACATGGTGTTCCAGCAATATGCGCTGTTCCCGCATCTCGATGTCGAGGAGAACATCTCCTACGGGCTGCGGCAGGCGAGGCCCAGGCTGTCGTCGCGCGAGATCGCCACAAGGGCCGGCGAGGCGCTTTCGATGGTGCAGCTCGCCGGCTACGGTCGCCGCAAGATCCACGAGCTTTCCGGCGGCCAGCAGCAGCGGGTGGCGCTCGCACGGGCGCTGGTCAACAAGCCGGCGGTGCTGTTGCTCGACGAGCCGCTGGCGGCGCTCGACAAGAAGCTGCGCACCGACATGCAGATCGAGCTGCAGAACCTGCAGCGCGAGATCGGCATCACCTTCGTGCTGGTCACCCACGACCAGGAAGAGGCATTGTCGATGAGCGATTTCGTCTGCGTCATGAATGGCGGCCGAGTCGTCCAGCTCGGACAGCCGAGCGAAATTTATGACGAGCCGGCCGACCTGTTCGTGGCGGATTTCGTCGGCAAGACCAATCTCGTCAGCGGCAGGGTGACCGGTCTCTCCGGCGACCTCGTCGACGTCGCGCTCGCCGACGGCACGGTGATTGCAGCGCGCAAACGGGTGCCGCTCAGCCGGGGCGAGGCCGTATCCGTCAGCCTGCGGCCGGAATCGCTCAGCCTTTCGGCGCCGGGAGGCGGCGTCCTGAAAGGCGTTATCCGCAACCGGATTTTCCTGGGCTCGACGGCGGAATACGCGATCGAGATCCAAGGCATCGGATCATTGCTCGCCAAGGCCGACCATGTGATCGGCCAGGGCAATCTCTTCAAGCCGGGCGAACCCGTCGCCATCGGCTTTGCCGCCGGAGCGCCGCTGGCGTTTCCGCACGCCAACAATAACGGGACAAACCAGAGGGAAGACCAACATGCCGAAATCGTATCGTGACGGACTGCCGATAACCCCCGACAAATTCGTCGACCAGTTGATGCGCCTGAAGCGCGGCTCGATCAGCCGGCGCGACTTCCTCGGCCTCACCGGCCTCGGTGTCGCGACCGCGGTGATGGCGCGCGAGCTCGGTATCATGCCGACGCCGGCCTATGCGGCCGAGAATCTCGGCGACCGCATGTCGATCGCCACCTGGCCGAACTATCACGACCCGCAGACCTTCGAGAATTTCAAGGCCGAGACAGGTGTGGCCGTCGAGGTCAACGTCTTCGGCTCGAACGAGGAGATGCTGGCCAAGCTGCAGGCCGGCGGCTCGGGCTGGAGCCTGTTCGTGCCGACCAATTACACGATCTCGACCTATAAGAAGCTCGGTATCATCGAGCCGCTAGACATGGCGAAGCTTCCGAATTTCGACGGCAAGTCGGAAGATGCGCGCTTCACCGCCGAAGGCACGATCGACGGCACGATCTACGCCGTGCCGAAGAACTGGGGCACGACCGGCTTTGCCGTCAACACCAAGAAGCTTTCCAAGCCGATGTCGAGTTGGAAGGAGTTCTGGGATACGGCCATGACCGAGGCCGACGGCCGCACCATGGTGCACGACTACCAGCTCACCACCATCGGCAACGCGTTGAAATATTACGGCTACTCGTTCAACTCGCTGAAGCAGGACGAGCTCGCCAAGGCGGAGGAGCTTCTGCTCAAGGTGAAGCCGCATCTGTTCGCGGTGTCGAGCGACTATCAGCCGTCGATGCGCTCGGGCGATGCCTGGATGACGATGTGCTGGACCAATGACGGCGCGCAGCTCCACCGCGACATCCCCGAGATCGCCTATGTGCTCGGCAAGGAGGGCGGCGAGATCTGGACCGACTTCTACGCGATCCCGAAGGATGCGCCGAACAAGCCGGCCGGTTATGCGCTGCTCAACTACCTGATGAATCCGAAGGTCGCGGTGAAGGAGCATCTGGCCAATGGCGCGCCCTGCACGGATGCACGGGTCAACGCGCTGCTGCCCAAGGAAGTGCTCGACAACCCGATCCTCTATCCGGCGGCCGAGCTGCTGAAGCCGCTGGAATTCGGCGCCGCCGCGACGCTCACCGATCCGGGCCGCGCCGAGTTGATGGCGCGCTTCAAGTCGGCTTGAGCGAGACCGGCCACAAACCCGATCCAGACAATGCGACCGGCGGGCAAATGCCCGCCGGCTCCCAACCGGCTTTCCCGATGCGCGGCAGTCTCTTTCGCAAAAATCTCGTGACGGCGCTGCTGCTTGCTCCGGCAACGCTGTGGCTGGTCGTCTTCCTGGTGCTGCCCTTCGTCGCCATCGCCATCTTCAGCGTCGGCGAGCGGGCGCCGGAGGGCGGCTATCAGGCGGCGCTGACCTTCGCGCAATACGCCAATTTGCCGGCGCGGGCGACGGCCTTCTGGAACACCATGGTGCTGGCGCCGATCGGCGCTTTGGCCTGCCTGCTCGTCGCCTATCCTGTCGCCTATTATCTGGCGCTGCGCGCGCCGCAGCGCTGGCGGCTGATCCTGCTCGCAATGATCGTCATCCCGTTCTGGACCAGCCTTTTGATGCGCACCTATGCCTGGATGTACATCCTCGGCGGGCGCGGCATCCCGGCTTTGCTTGCCTATATCGGCATCGAGGATCTGAGGCTGATCAACACGCCGGGCGCGGTGCTGCTCGGTATCGTCTACGGCTATCTGCCGCTGATGATCCTGCCGATCTATGTCAGCCTGGAACGGCTCGACCGCCGGCTGCTGGAAGCCTCGGCCGATCTGGGTGCCACGCCGCTGTCGACCTTTCTCGGCGTGACGCTGAGACTTTCGCTGCCCGGCGTGATGACCGGATTCTCGCTGGTGATGATCCTGCTGCTCGGCGAATATCTGATCCCGACGCTGCTCGGCGGCGGCAAGGTGTTCTTCATCGGCAACGCGCTGGTCGATCTCTTCCTGCAATCGCGCAACTGGCCGTTCGGATCGGCCATCGCCATCACGCTGGTGCTGGTTTCGGTCGTGGTGCTGATCGTCGCCAACCGCATCTCGACCCGCCTTTCGGGCGCACGCCGGGTGGACCTGATCTGATGCGTGCCTTCGTCGTTGCCGTCTTTGCCTTCCTCTATCTGCCGATCGCGCTGGTCGTGCTGTTCTCCTTCAACGCCGGTCATCATGCCAGCGAATTCACCGGCTTTTCCATGCAATGGTACGGCAAGGCGCTGTCCAATCCTTTCCTGGTCGAGGCGCTGAAAAACAGCCTGCTCATCGCCACGACGAGCGCGCTGCTCGCAGCCTTTTGCGGCACGGCCGCGGCGCTCGGGCTGCAGCGGGTCGGCACGCGGACGCGGGCTCTGTTCGACGCGTTGCTGGGCGCGGCCATCGTCGTTCCGGGCGTGGTCATCGGTATCTCGACCCTGGTGGCGCTGGTGCAGCTCTTTGCCGCCGTCAATCCGTTCCTCGCGTCGCTCTGGCCGACCGACCAGCCGCCGCGCCTTGCGCTCGGCTACGGCTCGATCATCGCCGCGCACGGCCTGTTCTCGATGGCGCTGGTGACGATGATCGTCGGCACCCGGCTCGGCAGCCTCGACCGCAACCTGGTCGAGGCTTCGAGCGACCTCTACGCCACGCCGCTGACGACGTTCCGCTCGATCGTGCTGCCGCAGATCATGCCGGCGGTGATCGCGGGCTTCCTGCTCGCCTTCACCTTCTCCTTCGACGACTTCATCATCGCCTTCTTCGTCGCCGGCGCGCAGACGACGCTGCCGATCTACGTCTTCGCCTCGATACGGCGCGGCGTGACGCCGGAGATCAACGCCATCGCCACGATCGTGCTCGCCGCGTCCGTCCTGCTCGTGCTGCTTGCGCAATGGCAGCTCGGGCGCCGGAAGCCATCGCCTTGAAAGACAGGTCCATGATCTTGAAAGACCGTATCGCCGTGGTGACTGGCGCCGGATCGGGCATAGGGCGCGCCGGGGCGATGATCATGGCCAGGGAAGGGGCGCATGTGGTGATCGCGGACCGTGATCCGGCGGCCGGCGAAGCAACGGCCTCCGACATCCGCGAAGCCGGCGGCCGCGCCGAGGCCATCGCCACCGATGTCGGCGACGATACGGCCGTCGAGGGCCTCATCGAGGGAACGCTCGATCGGCACGGCCGGATCGATATCCTGCACAGCCATGCCGGCATCCAGGTCGGCGGCACGCTAACGGAAGTGGGCACCGACGGGATGGACGCCTCGTGGCGCATCAATGTGCGGGCTCAGTTCCTGGCGGCGAAGACCGTCATGCCGGCGATGATCGCGCAAGGCGGCGGCGTCATCCTCAACACGGCGTCCAATTCCGGCGTGTTCTATGACCGCGAGATGATCGCCTATGCCACGTCCAAGCATGCCGTGGTGGCGATGACCCGGCAGATGTCGCTCGACTACGCCAAGCACAATGTGCGCATCAACGCGCTCTGCCCGGGTTGGGTCGACACGCCGTTCAACGCGCCGTTCATCGCGCAGATGGGCGGGCGCGACGCGATCGAAAATTATGTCCGCACCAAGATCCCGATGGGGCGCTGGGCGAGCGTGGAGGAGATCGCGGAGGCGATCCTGTTCCTCGTCTCCGATCGCTCGTCCTTCATGACGGGACAGGCGCTGGTGGTCGACGGCGGCGAGAGCATCGGCTGAGGCTCTCTTGGCAAATCGGCTACCGGTCGTTGGGATTTCCGAATGTCGGATCGCGGCGCCGCGAGTAGGCGTCGATGCGCGGCAGATCGTCGGCGAATTCCAGCCAAGGCAGCCGAAGGCGCCAATAGGCGTGGGCATGCGGCTTGAACCGCTCCGGATGATCGAAGAAGCCGATGGTGACATAGAGTTCGTCGCTCAGCCCTTCGTCGCGATAGGTGATCGAGGTGCCGCATTTGCCGCAGAAGGTGCGAACGACACCCTTCGTCCTCGAGAAGTTCCGGGGTTGGCCGCGCGTGAAGCGGAACTGGTCCGGCCGGTAGCCGACCCAGATGGTCAGCGGGCTGCCAATCGCACGGCGGCAGTCGTCGTCATGATCGAAGCAGATCCAGAACGGATCGCCCTGCATCTCGGCGGCAACCGCTCCGCAAAAACATGCGCCCGTATCGACTCTGCTTTCCATCTGATCACTCCTGGGTGTTTCGGAAATCGTCCTGTCGGCCTGCGGCGCATACGGGGAACAGTACAAGCAGGTATCCGGTTCCCTCCGCCCGTTTGGGCCAGCAATGTGCAGCGGTTCCATGGGCGGGCTTGCACTGCGAGCAACGATCGGCCAAACCATAGGCCAGGTTCTCGACAAGGCTTGTCATGCGAGCGGTAGAAAGGCTTTCCCCCACCCGGCCGTTTCCAGTCACGGCCGCATCGGCGCGCGCTTTGGCGGAGCGCCGGTAGTCATGCGCTGCTGCCGCCACGAGAACCTGCAGCGCGCGGAGGAGACCAAGGTCGGCTCGCATGTCGTTCGCGATGGCTGGACCGAAGGGGTGCAGGCGCCCCATACCCCGGCCTTTCGGCCGGTCATCAGGCGGGCGTCCGTCCTCGGATAACGCAGCTTAGATAACGCCCTACCGGAACGGACATGCCCGCCGAAGCGATCTCTCCTTCGTACGGACATGACCAATGCCTGACAATCTGAACATTTCAATCCCCGGTGCGGACACGCAAAGCTGGCTGAAGACGCATGCGATCAGCGAAGTCGAGTGCTTCGTGCCCGATGTCAACGGCGTGTTGCGCGGCAAGACCCTGCCGGTCGCCAAATTCCTGAAGTCGCTCGACGACCGGGCGCTCTACCTGCCGAGCAGCGCCTTCCTGGTTGCCATCGACGGCCGCTATTCCGGCTCCATCGACGAAGGCTTCGCCTACCAGGATCCGGACATGCGCATGGTGCCGGACGTTTCGAGCCTCTGCCTTGCACCCGGCAGCGTCGGTAAGGCCTATGTTTTCGCCGACACGTTCCACATGGACGACCGGCCGTGGATGGCTTCGCCGCGCCATGTGCTGAAAGCCGTGCTCGACCTTTATGAGAGGCGAGGCTGGCGTGCGGTGATGGCGCCGGAGCTCGAATTCTACCTGACGGCGCCAAATCCCGACCCGGATCGTCCGATCACGGCGCCGGTGGGTCGCAACGGCCGGCCGGAAAACGTGCAGCATCCTTACGACGTGCAGGCGATGGAGGAGTTCGAAGCGGTAACGCGGCGCCTTTACCAACATGCTGCTATCGCCGGCTTGCCGGTTGAGACGCTGATCCATGAATCCGGCACGGCGCAGCTCGAGATCAATCTGCTGCATGGCGATCCGCTGACGCTTGCCGACCAGGTGCTCTTGTTCAAGCGCCTGGCGCGACAGATCGCGCAAGCGAACGGCATGCACGCCACCTTCATGGCCAAGCCGATCGCGGCGCAGGCCGGCAGCGCGATGCATCTGCACATGTCGATCGTGGACAGGAAGGGCGAGCCCTTGTTTGCCGGCGAGGATGGCGAGGACAGTGAGATGTTCTCGCATTTCATCGGCGGCCTGCAGAAATACATCCCCGAAATCATGCCGCTGTTCGCACCGCATGCGAATTCCTACCGGCGCATCCGGCCGGGTCACAGTGCCCCGGCCAATATCGAATGGTCGCACGACAACCGCTCCTGCGGCCTGCGCGTGCCGCTGGGCGGCCGCGCCGCGCGGCGCATCGAGAACCGGCTGCCGGGGGCGGACGCCAATCCCTACCTTGCCATGGCCGGCTCGCTGATCGCCGGCTATCTCGGCATTGAGGAGAAGCTTGCGCGCTCGGAAGAGGCCTTCGGCAATGCCTATAAGAGCAAGAGCACACTGCCGAAGACGATGGAGGAAGCGCTTGACCGCTTCGCCGCCTGCGAGCCCGTGCGTGCGCTGCTCGGCGAGGATTTCTTCCAGACCTATTTGCGCGTGAAGAGCGTCGAGCTCGACCTGTTCCAGAGCATCGTGACGTGCTGGGAACGTGACCACCTGCTGCTCAAGGTGTGACGATGGCTTCGCGTTCGACGGGTTTCAATTCCGGTCTCGACATCGGCAAATCCTATTATGTCGCCACCGCCAATCCGGCGCCCGACCATCCCGCACTTGCCGGCGATGTCGAGGCCGATCTGGTGGTGGTCGGCGGCGGCTGCACCGGCCTTTCGGCGGCGCTGCATGCGGCCGAGCGTGGTCTGAAAGTGGTGCTGCTCGAGGGTGGCAAGATCGGCTGGGGCGCCTCGGGCCGCAATGGCGGCCAGATGATCCCCGGCCTGCGCAAGGGCGCCAGGAGCCTGGTCAAAGCCTTCGGGCCGGAACGGGCGAAGGCGCTGTTCGACCTGGCTTTCGAGGCGCGCGGGCTGGTGCTCGACATCATCGAGCGCCACGGCATCGAATGCGACTTGCGCCAGACCGGCCATCTGGTCGGCGCGGTCAGCAGCTCGGACGTGCGCGACTTCGAGGAAGAAGCCGAATGCCTCGCCAAGGTGATGAACTTCACCGATGTCGAGATCCTGTCGGCGGCCGAGGCGCGGCAGATGGTCGACACGCCCTATCAGGGCGCGGTGTTCGAGAGGCTCGGCGGTCACATGCACCCGCTCAACTATACGCTGGGGCTCGCCCGCGCCGCTTCCGCCGCCGGTGTCGTCATCCATGAGAACTCGGTTGCCGTCCGGCTGGAGCGCGAACCGTCCATCCGGGTGTTCACCGACAAGGGTTCGGTCCGGGCCAGGCATGTGGCGCTGGCCGGGGATGCGTTGCTCAAGGGATTGGAGCCGCGCGTCAACAGCCGCATCATGCCGGTCGGCAATTATATCGTCGCCACTGAGCCTTTGGGCGCGCGCAACGTCATCCCATCCAACGCCGCGGTTTCGGACACGCTGTTCGTGGTCAACTACTATCGCATGTCGGCGGACGGCCGCCTGCTGTTCGGCGGCGGCGAGCGCTACACGCCGTCACCGCCGGCCGACATTGCCGGCTTCGTGCGGCCGCATATGGAAAAGACCTTTCCGCAGCTCAAGGGCTGCCGCATCGACCATGCCTGGGGCGGCCTGGTGTCGATCACCACGTCGCGCCTGCCGCATGTCGGGCACTATGGCGAGGTCTATTTCGCGCATGGCTATTCGGGCAAGGGCGTCATCCTGTCGACGCTGTCGGGCAAGCTGCTCGCGGAAGCGATCACGGGCGATGCCTCGCGGCTCGATCTGTTCTCGACGTTGACGCCGCTGCCGTTCCCCGGCGGCACGGCGCTGCGCGGCCCGCTCTATGTGCTCGGCATGTTGTGGTACGCCATGCGCGATCGGCTGCGTCACTAGGGGTCTGCTGATATTCAGGTGAGGCCGGCCTGCAAATGGCGGTCTCCTACGCTTCCGGTGCTCACGTACTTTCAAGTACGTTCTCTGAGACCACCGTTTTCGGCTCGGCGTGACCTGAATCTCAGCAGACCCCAGGCTGGCTTTCCTGCCTCTGCCGTGGCTAATGTCGCTGCGCCGGGAACGAAATCCTGGGAAGGAACAACGATGAATATCGAGCCGGGCCGACTGACGAAGAAGGAGCGACACGAGCTGATCCTGTCGGAGGTTCGGCGCTCAGCCTCGATCCGCATCTCGAAGCTGGCGCGCCGGATCGGCGTCGCCGGCGAGACCATCCGCCGCGATCTGATCGAGCTCGGCGATGCGGGGCTCCTCAACCGCACCTATGGCGGCGCCACCATTTCGCTGGTGACATCGGAACCGGTAATCGCCGAACGCGGCCTCACCCTGGTCGACGAGCGCGCGCGCATCGGGCGCGGCGCCGCCGGACTGATCGAGAAAGGCCGCATCGTGATGATCGACGGCGGGTCGACCACCTACGAGGTCGCGCGCAACCTGTCGCAGTTCGGCCGGGACCTGACGATCATCACCAATTCCGTCGGCGTCGCCTCCGTGGCCGGCGCCAACCCCGGCTTCCGCGTCATCCTTTGCCCCGGCACCTATGACAGCCGCGAGGCCGCCGTGCTCGGCGAGGACACGGTCGAATTCGTGCGCCGATACAATGCCGATGTCGCGATCATCGGCGCCTCGGCGCTGAATGCCGAGGGCCCAAGCGACATGATCTCGGGCGCGGCGGCGGTGAAGAGGGCGATGATGTCGCGGTCGCTATCGACGATGCTGGTGGTGACCAATGACAAGTTCGGCCGCAGCGGGCTCGAACGCGTCTGCGCGCTGAGCGAGATTTCCGATGTCGTCACCGATCGCGAGCCGCCAGCCGAGCTGCGCGCCGCGATCGACGAGGCGGGCGGCGAGCTGCACGTCTTTGCCGAATAATTCTCCGGCTCCATCTCTTTGGTTCGCGCAATTCCGGACGGAAGGCTACGGCGAAGGCGCCGAGCCTAACCTCTCACACTTCTCCTAGAATTGCTTTAGGCGTCGCGATTGGTCAGCGCGATATGGCAGCAGCCGGAGCCGTGGCCGGGCGTCCAGGTGACATTGGCAAAACGCACGCCGGTCGCCTCGAACAGGCCGCGGTCGAAGGCACCGGCGATGCGGCAGAGCGTGGCGAGTTTCTCCGCGCCGACTCCGGCCTCGACCCAGGCATCCTTCAGCGGGCAGCGCTTGACCTTGAAGGCAATGTGACCAGGCCCGCGCTCGACATCGGTCGGATACATGCGGCCGCCATCGGGGCTGACGGCGAGGAACGCCTCGCCGATCGCCGGCGCATCATTGGGGCCGAAATCGGCGAAGGCCACCGCGGCGACTTCCCGGCCGCGCTTTTCGATCGTGCGGATCATGACCGCCTCGGCTTTCTCGGCACCGAGCTCGGCCGTCAGCTCGTCGAGGAAGAGACGATAGAGGTCGGCGCGGTTGCGGAAGGCGGAGTCGAGCTCGCGCGACAGTTTTTCGGCTCTGGCTGCTTCAGGATCGATCATGGTGGTTCCTGATTTTGTTGTTTGACCATGATCTTGTCCGCAAACCGGTTGCCACTTTGCGGGATCATGGTCGGTTTCTGATGAGCTTCGGCGTCGCCGCCACCAGCGCCTTGCCGATCGCCGATTGCGGGTTGGCGATGACGGCGCGGGCATCGCCGCTTTCGGCGATCCGGCCGCTATCCAGGATGACGATGCGATGCGCCACGGCGCGGATGACGCCGAGGTCATGCGAAATGAACAGATAGGCGATCCGTTCCTGACGTTGCAGGTCGAGCAGCAATTCCAGGATTTGGCCGCGCACCGAGACATCGAGCGCCGACACGGCTTCGTCGAGCACGATAAGCGACGGGTGCGTGGCGATGGCGCGGGCGATCGCCACGCGCTGGCGCTGGCCGCCGGAAATCTCGTGGATGGCGCGCGCGGCAAGGCCGGCATCAAGGCCGACGCGCTCCAGCAGCGCCGCGATGCGGCGCGGGCGCTCGGCGCGTGAGGCGATGTTGTGAATGCGCAGGGGATCGTCCAGCACGCGTCCCACGGTGGCGCGCGGATTGAAAGCGGCGAGCGGATCCTGGAACACCATCTGGATGCGTGCGCGGCGTGCGCGCAGCGCGGCGCCCGACAGCGCAAGGAAGTCCGCGCCTTCGAAGTCGATGCGGCCGGCATCGGGCTCGATCAGCCGCAGCACCAGCCTGGCGATGGTGGATTTGCCGCTGCCGGACGGCCCGGCGAGCGCCAGCGTCTCCGCCGGGCCGATGTCGAAGGACACGTCGTCGACCGCGGCGAAAGGCTTGCCGCCACGATGGTAGCGCTTGGCAAGGCTGGAGACGGCAAGCACGCTCATGCCGAGGCGCCTTGGCGGTCAAGCAACGGCTCGGCGTCGAGGCCGAGATGGGCATCGAGCAGGGCACGTGTATAGGCGTGGCGGGGCGCATTGACGATCTGGCGGGTCTCGCCGAGTTCGATCAGTTCGCCGTGACGCAGCACCGCGATGCGATCGGCAAGCGCGGCCGCAAGCGCGATGTCGTGGCTGATGAAGATGAGCGTCATGCCGTCCTCGGCCACCAGCCTGCGGATCAGGGCGACAATCTCGGCCTGCACGATGGTGTCGAGCGCGCTGGTCGCTTCGTCGGCGATCAACAGCATCGGTTCGGCGGCGATGGCGGCGGCGATGGCTACGCGTTGCTTTTGACCGCCGGAGAGCTGGTGCGGATAGGCGTGGAGAGCCGAGTCCGGATCGGGGAGGCGGACGCGTTCGAGGAGAATCTTGGCTCTAGTGAAGGCTTCGCGCCAAGTGAGGTGGAGATGGGTGCGGGCGACTTCGGCGATCTGCTTGCCGATCGGCATGACCGGATCGAGGCTGGACGAGGGGTCCTGGAAGACGAAGCCGATGTCACGGCCGCCAATAGGTCGAAAATGCAGAGGCTGGCGATCCTTCACACCCCCCTCTGTCCTGCCGGCCATGTACGGCAGGACAGAGGGGGGTGTGACAGAACGAGGCTTTTGTAATTGGCCTGCTGACCATTCGATGGTTCCATCCACAAGGGTACCGCTCGGCAACAACCCCGCGACCGTGAGCGCCAGCGTGCTCTTGCCCGAACCGCTTTCGCCGATAATCGCCAGGCGCTCTCCCGCGAGAACATCCAGGCTGACACTCTTCAGCGCCGGCACCTCGGCACCGTCGCGGCGATAGGCCACCCCTAAATCCCGGATCGAGAGCAGCGCGGTCACGACAGGCTCCTGCGCACGGCTGCGCTTTCCACCACGCCTTCGCCGGCGAGGTAGACGCCGAGTACGGTGAGTACCAGCGCGATGCCGGGCACGACCGACAGGAAAGGCGCGGTGCGCAGCACCGCGCGCCCCTCGGCGATCATGCCGCCCCAGGTGACGCGGTTGGGGTCGCCGAGGCCCAAGAAGGAGAGCGCGGCTTCGGTGAGGATCGCCGCCGCAACAATCACCGAGGACAGCGCCAGCACCGGCGGCAGCGCGTTGGGCAGCACTTCGCGAAAGGCGATTTCGAGAGGGTGCATGCCGAGGACGCGCGCGCCGGCGACATAGTCGCGTTCGCGGATCGAAAGCACCTCCGCGCGCGCCACCCGCGCGGGTCCTGTCCAGGCGCCGAGCGCGATCGCGGCGACGACGACGCCGAGCGATGGCCCGACGATACTGACGAACGCGAGCGCGAGCAGGAAGCTCGGCACGGTCTGGAAGGCGTCGGTGATGCGCATCAGCACTTCGTCGACCAGACCACCGGCGAAACCGGCCAAAGTGCCGATGATCGAGCCGATGAGGAGAGCCGCTGCAGCCGCAGCCAGCCCAACCGCCAGCGAGGTGCGGGCGCCATGGAACAGCTCGGCCAGCACGTCGCGGCCGAGCCGGTCGGTGCCGAGCGGCAGCGACCAGTCCTGGAACGGCGGCAGCAGCGCCGGGCCGGCGATCGCCTGCGGGTCGCCGGAAAAGAGCAGCGGCGCCGCCAATGCCATGACGACGAGCAAGGCGAGGATCGAGGCGCCTGCGATCGCTTCCGGCGTGCGGAAGAAATGGCAGAGGCGGTTCATGCGCTTGCCTCGCTGGCGCCGACGCGCGGATCGAGGACAGCGTAGGCGAGATCGACCAGAAGGTTAATGACGACGACGAGGACGGCGCTGACCAGAATGATGCCGAGCAGCAGCGGTGTGTCGCGCCCGGCGACGGCCTCCTGCGCCAGCCGGCCGAGGCCGGGCACGGCAAAGACGCTTTCGATGACGACGCTGCCGCCCAGCATCTGCGCCGATTGCAGGCCGAGCATGGTGACGAGAGGCAGAAGCGCATTTCGGGCAACATGGGCGAGCACGATGCGGCGTTGCCGCAGGCCTCTGGCGCGGGCGGCGAGCACGAAATCCTGCCGCCAGGCTTCCGCCATGCCGGCACGCATCATGCGCAGATAGAGCGCGAGATAGATGAAGCCGAGCGCGGACACCGGCAGCACGAGATGGGTGGCGATATCGGCCGCCCGCGCCAATCCGGTTTTGCCGGAGGCGATGGTCTCGATGCCGCCGATCGGCAGCCAGCGCAAATCGACGGCAAAGACGACGATGAGCACGAGACCGAGCCAGAAGCCGGGCACGGCATAGAGCGCCAGCGAGCCGATCGCCAGGAAGCGGTCGCGGAAGCTGCCGGGTCTGGCGCCGGCATAGATGCCGAGCGCCGAGCCGAGGCCGAAGGACAGCGCGGTGGCGCTGCCCATCAGGATGAGTGTGGTCGGCAGGCGTTCGAGGATGACGTCGCGGATCGCCCGCGAGAAGGTGACGGACTGGCCGAGGTCGAGATGGAGCAGCGCCCAGAGATAGTTGGCAAGGCGCGTCAGCTCGGACTGGTCGAGGCCCCAGCGGTGACGCAGCAATTCGATCATGCCGGCGTCGCCGCCGGTCGAGACGATATAGGCGTCGACCGCGTCGCCGGGCGCGGCTTCGAGGAGGAGGAAGCTGCCGATGATGACGATGAGCAGGACGAAGACGCTGCCGACGAGGCGGCGGCGCAAGAGGCGGAGGGCGCGGGTCATGCGCGCCTCGGTGGGTTGGCAGTACCTTGGCTGGGAATGCGTCCAGGCACCCCCCTCTGTCCTGCCGGACATCTCCCCCGCAAGGGGGGAGATTGGCTGTCGCCAACGGCTTCGCCAATTTTCGACGTTGCGGAACTGGCGGGACGGAGAAGCTGCTCATCTCCCCCCTTGCGGGGGAGATGGCCGGCAGGCCAGAGGGGGGTGTGAAGGAACTCGGCCTTTGCCCAAGTTCCCATTTCGCCGCGAACTCTCATCCGCGCGAGTGTGTCACGATTCCAAATAAGTGTCCGCCCAGTTCGACACCGCCCAGCGCGGGTTGTTGGCGACGTTGCCGACCGTGTCGCGCGCGACGGAGATGAAGCTCCATTCGGCGACGTTGATAAGCGGCAAGTCGGCCGCAACCTTCTTCTGGAACTCCTTGTAGAGCTCGGTGCGGGCGGCGGTGTCGAGCGTCTCCGATGCCTTCGTGATTAGCGCGTCGAGATCGGCGTTCTTGTAGCCGCCCTGGTTGGAGAAGGGCACGCCGTCGGGAATGCCGCTCTGCACCAGGATGGTGGTCGAGATGGCCGGATCGCCGCGGAACACGGGCGGGCCGACGGCGAGGTCGAAGGCATGATCGGTGTAGACGGCCTTGATATGGGCGGCCGAGTCGTTGTTGACGATTTGGGCGTCGATGCCGATTGCGGCCAGCGCCTGACGAAGGTAGTCCCCGAACTGTTTCGTCTCGTTGAAATAGGGTGCCGGCAGGAGCTTCAACGCAAAGCGCTTGCCGTCGTCGGCGCGCTTGTAGCCGGCTTCATCGAGAAGCGCATTGGCTTTGGCGACATCGAAAGGATAGGTCGGCACGTCGGCGGTGTAGAATTGCGGATCGTTCTTCGGCACCGGGCCGGTGGCGGTCGCGGCGTAACCGAGGAAGATCGTCTTGACGACGAAATCCTTGTCGATGGCATGGGCGATCGCCTGTCGCACCTTGAGGTCGGCCAACTCCTTGCGCCGGTGGTTGATCTCCACGACGAGCTGGTAGGTGAGCCCCTCATAACCCTTGGTGATGACCTTCAGTCCCGGCACTTTCGAAATGCGGTCGAGATCGGCGAGCGGCACGGCGGAGAAGGCGGCAAGCTGGATCTCTTCCGCCTCGAGCGCGGCAGCTGCGGACGTGCGGTCGGGAAGCACCTGATAGACGATCTCGTCGAGATAGGGCTCGTCCTTGCCCCAATAGGCGTCGTTCCTGGTCAGCCGGTAGTACTGGCCGGCCTTGTATTCGGCGAATTTGAACGGACCGGTGCCGACCGGCGCGTTGTTGGCCGGATTGTCTTCGGTCTTGCCCACCTCATAAAGGTGCTTCGGCACGACGCTGGACAGCGCCGGCAGAGCGTTGCGGATCAGCTGGAACGGCGTCGGCTTGGCGAATTTGAAGACGGCCGTCAGATCGTCGGGCGTGTCGACCGCGGCGAGATCCTTGAACACGGTGCGGCCGAGATTCTGCAGCGGCTTCCAGATCTGCAGCGCGGAGAAGGCGACGTCGGCGGAGGTGAAGGGCTTGCCGTCATGCCATTTGACGCCGTCACGCAATTTGAAGGTCACCGACAGGCCGTCGGCAGCACCTTCCCACGACAGCGCCAGGCGCGGCTGAAGCCCGTCCTTGCCGTCGAAGGAGGCTTCGGCCAGCGTCTCGACGATCTTGCTTGAAATGAAGAAAACGCCGTTGGAGGCGACGATCGCCGGGTTGAGGTTGCGCGGCTCGGAGTCGGCGGCGACGATCAGCCTGCCGCCCTTCTTCGGCGTCTGCGCAAAGCCGATGGCCGGCAGCGCGGTCGAGGCCAGAAGCAGCGCCGAACCGGCCAGCAGGCCGCGGCGTGAAATCGTCAATTCGGACATCGCTCAAACTCCCCCTCTTCGCGCCGTGGTGGGCGCGGCAATCCGATGATTATGGTCCTTGGCAAAGGTTTCGCCAGAGACGGATTTGGCGCATCATGGCTTGGCTTTGAAATTTCCGTCCGCTGGACCAGCCAGGCAAAAGGAGCTCCGATCTCCTGATCTGGTAGGACCAGATTGCGGCGAAGATGGATCGTTCTTTTGTCGCAAGTCGGCTTTGGCGTGAAAGTGAACTATTCTGGCTGGACCAGAGTGGCCAAATTGATGCAGATTTGGCTGACAGCCATAAATCATGACGTTCGGCGCTCCTGCGGCCGATGAAAAACAGGGAGAGGCAGATGAACATCGCTCCGGGCAAAACCGAGGTCAGCAGCGTACCGTTCGACCAGACGCGGGTGGATCGGCTGATGGAAGAGGCCGGCATCGACGTGCTCTTCGCCACCTCCAAGCACAACACCCAATATCTGCTCGGCGGCTATAAGTTCATCTTCTTCGCGGCAATGGATGCGATCGGCCACAGCCGTTATTTGCCGATTGTGCTCTACGAAAAGAGCGGGCCGGAACACGCCGCCTATATCGGCAACAAGATGGAAGGCGGCGAGCATCAGAACCATCCGTTCTGGACGCCAACTTTGCATACGGCCTGCTGGGGCACGCTGGATGCCGCCAATCTGGCGGTGGAGCATCTCAAGCAGATCGGCAAGGAAGCCGCCCGCATCGGCATCGAGCCGGCGTTCCTGCCGTCCGACGCCTATATGTTGGTCCGCAAGGCGCTGCCGGACGCCAAGCTCATCGACGCGACCGGCATGCTGGAGAATATGCGCGCCATCAAGACCGAGGCCGAGCTCGAGAAGTTGCGCGTCGCTTCCGAGCTGATCACCGATTCCATGCTGGCGACGATCGCCTGGGCGCGCGAGGGCACGAGCAAGACCGACATCATCGAGCAGCTCAGGCGCGAGGAAACCAATCGTGGCGCGCATTTCGAATATTGCCTGCTGACGCTGGGCTCCAGCCACAACCGCGCGGCGTCCAGCCAGGCGTGGAAGAAGGGCGAGGTGATGTCGATCGATTCCGGCGGCAACTATCATGGCTATATCGGCGACCTCTGCCGCATGGGCGTGCTCGGCGAGCCGGATGCCGAGTTGGAGGATCTGCTGGCTGAGGTGGAGGCGGTGCAGCAGGCGGCCTTCTCCAAGGTCAAGGCCGGCACGCTGGGCGGCGATATGATCGCGCATGCGGAGAGCGCGCTGAAGGCGTCCAAGGTCGCGGCCTATACGGATTTCTTCGCCCACGGCATGGGGCTGATCACGCATGAGGCGCCGTTCCTGATGACCAACCATCCGGTCGCCTATGAAGGCACCTATGCCGCCAGGCCGCTGGAAAGGAACATGGTGCTTTCGGTCGAGACGACGATGCTCCACCCGACACGCGGCTTCATCAAGCTGGAGGACACGGTCGCGGTGACCGACGCCGGCTATGTGATGTTCGGCGACCGCGGGCGCGGGTGGAACAGGGGCGGCGCGGCAGCTTAGCCTCGACGGCGCTCCCCCTCACCCGGATTGCCAGCCGAATTGCGAATGGCACTTCGGGGCAATCCGACCTCGCCCCAAGGGGAGAGGAGCCTGCCACCGCCAGCGCCAATCTCTTCTCCCCGACGGGAGAAGGTGGCCGCGAAGCGGCCGGATGAGGAGGCTGCAAGCTGAAGATTATTTGCCCGCCTGCAGCAACCTGAAATCCGGTAGCTCCCGCAACGCGAGCTCTGGGCCGGCCGGCGAATAGACGACGAAAAGCTGCATCGGCTGCTCGCCGGTGTTGAGCGTCGAGTGAAAGCGGCTTTCCGGCACGTAGATGGTGCAGCCGGGACCGACCTTGGCGACGACCGGATTGCCGTTCTCGTCCTCGACCATCTGCTCGCCATTGCCGGAGATGACGAAGATGATCTCCTCGGCACCCGGGTGGTTGTGGCGGGTGTGACCCTTGCCCGGCGGCAGGTCGACGACGCCGCCCGAAAAGCGCTCAGCGCCGTTCACTTCCGGCGCGACGGTGAGTGACAGCTTGCCCCAGTCGAAGCCGAACGCGCTGACATCCTTCGGGTAGACGAAAACCTTGCTCCTGTCGGCCATTGCCTCATCCCTTCCTTTTCGTTTTTATCGGAGCATCGGATTTTCCCAAAACCGGCTTCCACCTTTGGGTCCGATGCTCCAGCGTGATCGCCTTGAAATCCGCCGTCTGCCTGGCGATCGCCGCTTCCGCCGGCAGCCGTTCCATCGAGCTCGCGCCATAGAAGCCGTGCAGCCCCTCGCAGCGCTCGAGGATGTAGCGCGCGTCGTCGGGCATCGAGATCGGTCCGCCATGGCAAAGCAGGATCACGTCCTTGCGCACCGAGCGCGCGGCATCGGCTATGGCGTCGATCTCCTTCACGCAGGCGTCGAGCGTCTTGGCCGAGGTGGCGCCGATCGAGCCGCCGGTCGTCACACCCATATGGGCAACGACGATATCGGCGCCGGCTTGCGTCATGGCGCGCGCCTCGTCAGGGTTGAAGACATAGGGCGTGGTAAGCAGATCGAGCTTGTGCGCCTCGGCGATCATGTCGACCTCGAGGCCGAAGCTCATGCCGGTCTCCTCGAAACTCTGGCGCATAGTGCCGTCGAACAGGCCGACGGTCGGAAAATTCTGCACGCCGGAAAAGCCCATGGTCCTCAGCTCGGACAACAGCAGCGGCATGATGACGAAGGGGTCGGTGCCGTTGACGCCGGCCAGCACCGGGGTCTTCTTCACCACCGGCAGCACTTCACAGGCCATTTCCTTGACGATCTCATTGGCGTTGCCATAGGCCAGCAGACCGGCGGCCGAGCCGCGCCCGGCCATGCGGTAGCGGCCGGAATTGTAGATGATGATCAGGTCGATGCCACCGGCTTCCTCGGCCTTGGCCGACAGGCCGGTGCCGGCGCCGCCGCCGACGATCGGCACGCCGTCGCCGATCATCTTGCGGAACCTTTCCAGTATCGTTTTGCGCGGGATAGCAGCCATGCTCGTTGTGTCTCACTTTCTGGCGATGTCGAGAAAAGCCTCGGCCGCGGCCTTGGCGAAGGCGGGATCGTTGATGTGCAGCGGCAGGCGCGTGACGGTGCGGTCTTTCGTCGGCTCGATCGTGCGCTCGATGGCGTCGAACAGTGCCGCATCGGCCTCCTTGTCGAAGAAGGCGCCGCCTTCGATATCGAGTGCCGAGACGCCCTTTTCCGGGATCAGGAAACGGACCGGGCCGTCGCATCGGGCGAGGCGGCCGCCGATCCATTCGCCGATCCGGCGGCATTCCTTGGCGGTGGTGCGCATCAGCGTGACATTGGGATTGTGCTCGTAGAACAATCGTCCGCGATAGCGTTCTGGGATCGTCGGCGGCGCCCAGAAGTTCACCATGTCGAGCGCGCGCCGACCGAGCCGACATAGGGCAATTTCGTGCGGGCGATCGCGCCGAAGCGATCCTCGGTCGCCGGCAGCACGCCGCCGAACAGGAAATCGCAGACCTCGGTCGTGGTGATGTCGAGAACGCCGGCCAGCAGACCGCTGTCGGCGAGCTTCTCCATCGAGCGGCCGCCGGTGCCGGTGGCGTGGAAAACCATGCAGTCATAGTCGGCGCGTAAGCGCTCGACGATCGCGGTCACGCAGGGCGTGGTGACGCCGAACATGGTGAGCCCCAGCGCCGGCTTGCCGGCGTCGGCCACGGCCGGCTTCGCCGCCATGCCGGCGATGGCCTGGGCGGCATTGTGCAGCACCGTGCGGGAGAGCCTGTTCAGTCCCGCCATATCGGTGACCGACGGCATCATGATGATGTCGGAGACGTCGACGTAAGGCGCGGTGTCGCCGGAGGCCAGCGTCGAGACCATGAGCTTCGGCAGGCCGAGCGGCAGGGCGCGCATGCCGGCGGTGACGATCGAGGTGCCGCCGCCACCGCCGATGCCGATGACGCCGGCGATATCATTGCGCGACTGGATGAAACTGGCGAAGGCGGCAGCCATGCCGGCAACGGCGGCGCCGCGATCGTCGGTGCCGAGAACAGCGCCGGCTCCCTTGGCATGATGCGCGGCGACCTCGCTGGCGGAGATATCGACCGGGACGGTCGCGCCGCGCGTGCCGATATCGACACGGACGACCGTGCCGCCGGCAGCAGTGACGGCATCGGCCAGGAAGGCGAGTTCCTCACCTTTGGTGTCGGCGGTGCCGACCACATAGATGCGCTCCATCCGCGGTCCCCGTCGTCCGGCATGGTCGGATCGCCGCCCGCCGCTTCTGCCTGGCCCCTCGCGGCGGACCATTGCAATTTTTTGAGACGCGCGTATCGTATTGACATGGATGTCTCACGTCAACAAGCCGCTTCTGATGATGTCGAGCAGGCGCCGACAGCCGAGAGGGGGCCTCGTGCACGGACCAGGCGGCTGATGCTGGAGACGGCGACGCGCCTGATGCAGTCCGGTGTGACGCCGTCCGTCAGCGAGGTCGCCGAGGCGGCGGAAGTGTCGCGCGCCACCGCCTACCGCTATTTCCCGAGCCAGGCCGCACTGGTGGCGGCGGTCGTCGATGAGGGGCTCGGACCGATCCTCACCTGGAAGTCGAAATCGAACGATCCGGAGCGGCGCGTCGCGGAGCTGTTCGCCAGCGCCATGCCGCGCATCGAAGCCTTCGAAGCGACGTTCAAGGCAGCGCTCAAGCTTTCGCTCGACCAGTGGGCGCAGCGGCAGGCCGGCACGCTGGGCACCGAGCCGGCCTTCACACGCGGCCATCGCGTCGATCTGCTGAAGGACGCGATCTCGCCGCTCAAGGGCAAACTGAAGCCGCGCCAGTTCACGCGTCTCGCCCAGGCGCTGTCGTTGATATTCGGCGTCGAAGTGCTGATCGTGCTGAAGGACATATGGGGGTTGGACAGCCGTGACATGATGTCGGTCGCCGATTGGGCGGCAGGGGCGCTGGTGCGGGCAGCAGTGGCCGAATCGGGAGCGAAAGCGCCTGGCGTTTCAGTTGCGCCTGAGATGGGGAAATCCTAAATCTGGTTCGACCAGATTGAGAAGCCGTCTGCCAATGATAGCGGTGATGCATCGCGGAAGACAAGGCCTTCACCTATCAAGGAGTAGGGAAAATAAGATAAAACAGAGGGATATCGCTACGAACGATTGGTCGGACGGCTTTTGACGCTACAAGAAAGAGCTTGACGTCCCTCTTGAATTGGTAATACCAGATCAGGACGCATAAAGTGGATTGAAAGCGCAGGCTGCGATCCATTTTTCCGGCAGGGCGAGGAGGCCCAAAACCGGAAAGTGCCATCACGGGAGGAACTGCCAGGGCCGACCACGCTGCCGGCCCGCATGTTACGGTAGAAGGCGCACAAGGGAGGAAAACTATGCGCAAGATAGTGACCAGCGTGATTGCTGGTATCGGGCTGGCGCTTGCCTGCGGGACATCCGTCCGCGCGCAGGACAAGGAACTCACCATCTTCTGGGCGGAATGGGATCCGGCGAACTATCTGCAGGAACTCGTCAATGACTACACGGCCGAGACCGGCGTCAAGGTAACGGTACAGACCACGCCGTGGCCGGATTTCCAGACCAAGGCCTTCACCGAATTCAACGCACATGGCGACGCTTACGACATGGTGGTCGGCGACTCGCAATGGCTCGGCGCCGGCTCGACGCAGGGCCACTATGTCGACCTGACCGACTTCTTCAACCAGCACAAGCTCGGCGATGTGATGGCTCCCGCAACCATCAAATACTATGCCGAATATCCCGGCGGTTCCGGCAAGTACTGGGCGATCCCGCTCGAAGGCGACGCGATCGGCTGGTCCTACCGCAAGGACTGGTTCGAGGACCCGAAGGAGAAGGAAGCGTTCAAGGCGAAATACGGCTACGATCTCGATGTGCCGAAGACCTATGCGCAACTGCGCGACATCGCCGAGTTCTTCCACCGTCCCGACCAGAAGCGCTACGGCGTCGCCATCTACACCGACAATTCCTATGATGCGATGGCTATGGGCGTCGAAAGCGCGATCTTCAGCTATGGCGGCGATCTCGGCGACTACGCGACCTACAAGGTCGACGGCATTACCAATTCGAAGGAGGCCGTAGCCGGCCTCGAAATGTACAAGGAGCTCTACAAGTTCACGCCTCCCGGCTGGGGCAAGACCTTCTTCGTTGAAGACAACCAGGCCATCACCGGTGGCCTTGCCGCGATGAGCATGAACTTCTTCGCCTTCTTCCCGCCGCTGGTGAACAAGGCTACCAACCCATACGCCGACGTGACCGGCTTCTTCGCAAATCCAGCCGGCCCCGACGGCAAGCGCTTCGCCGCTCTCGGCGGCCAGGGCATCTCCGTCATCTCGTACTCGAAGAACAAGGACGAGGCGATGAAGTTCCTGGAGTGGTTCATTAAGGACGAGACGCAGAAGAAGTGGGCCGAGCTCGGCGGCTACACCTGCAGCCAGGCCGTGCTGAAGTCGGACGCGTTCCAGAATGCCACGCCCTACAACAAGGCGTTCTACGACACGATGTTCATGGTCAAGGACTTCTGGGCGACGCCTGAATATGCCGAAGTCCTCGATCAGCTGAACCAGAACATCTATCCGTTCGTGGTCGGCGGCAAGGGCACCGCCCAGGAAGCGCTCGACAAGACCGCCGCCGACTGGAAGGCGACTTTCACCAAATACAATCGCTACAAGTAAGCATCGCAGTCAGAATGCCGGAGGAGGGTTTCCCCTCCGGCATTTCTGTTTCCAGGGAGAACGACCGTTGGCTTCGGTAGCCCTCACACATCTTGATCCTGCGTCCAGGGCCGCCGCGCGCGGCTGGTCGGATCTGACCATCCGCAACATGTTCATCATCCCGACGCTGGCTTTTCTGATCGTCTTCAACATTTTTCCGCTGATCTATTCGCTCGGCTATTCCTTCACCAACTTTGCCGCCAACCGCAGCGAGCCCTGGCAGTTCGTCGGCTTGCAGAATTATCGCGAGCTGCTCAGCGACGACCACATCTGGTCGAACTTCGTCATCACGGCGAAATACGTGATCGTTTCGGTGGCCGGACAGATGATCGTGGGCTTCGGCCTCGCGCTTCTGCTCAATCGCAGCTTTCCGATGAAGGGCCTCATCACGACCTTGCTGCTGTTGCCAATGATGATGTCGGCGGCGGTCGTCGGCCTGTTCTGGCAGCTGCTCTACAGCCCCTCCTGGGGACCCATCAACTACGTCTTCGGCCTCGGCGACTTCGCCTGGCTCTCCAATCCCGACAGCGCCCTCTACGCGGTCGCGATCACCGATATCTGGATGTGGTCGCCCTTCGTGATGCTCTTGTCGCTGGCCGGCCTGTCTGCCGTGCCGCAGCATCTCTATGAAGCCGCCGCGATCGACCGCGCCGGCTGGTGGTACACCTTCACCCGCATAACGCTGCCGCTGGTCTCGCCGATCCTGCTCATCGCGCTGATCTTCCGCACCATGGAAGCTTTCAAGACATTCGACATCGCCTACACGATGACGACCCAGCCGACTGCCGAGCTCATTGCGATCCGGCTCTACAAGCAGGCGTTCCAGCAGTGGGACACCGGCAAGTCCTGCGCGCTGGCCTACATCGTGCTGATCATGGTGCTGGCCATCACCAATCTCTACGTGAAGTATCTCAACAAGGTGAAGGAGCGCTGACAGATGGCCGCCGTCCGCACTTCTTCCGAGGTCGCCTTCAACCGCATCGCCATCGCCGCGGTGCTGATAGCCACGCTGATTTTCCTGGCGCCGATCTATTGGATCGCCTCGACGGCGTTCAAGCCGAAGGAACTCGCCGTCAGCGTGCCGCCCACCGTCCTCTTCGAACCCGAGGTGACGCCATTCGTCCGGCTCTTCACCAAGCGCGTGCAGATGCAAAAGACAGTCGACCCGCAAGCCTACGAAGCCGCGCCCTGGTGGGAAAAGCGAATCTATGACGGTGGCGAGCGGGTGCTGAAGGTCGGCAAGGACGTGCAGCTGTCGCAATATCCCGACCGGTTCATGAACAGTCTGATCGTGGCCGTCATCAGCACGGTGCTCGCCGTCGGCATGGGAACCTTCACCGCCTACGGCTTCTCGCGCTTCAAGATCGCGGGCGAGGCGGATCTTCTCTTCTTCATCCTGTCGACACGCATGCTGCCGCCGGTCGTGGTCGCGATCCCGATGTTCCTGATGTACCGGGCGGTCGGCCTCAATGACTCGCATATCGGTCTGATCATCCTCTATGTCGCCTTCAACCTGTCCTTCTCGGTCTGGTTGATGAAGGGCTTCATGGACGAGATCCCGAAAGAGTATGAGGAGGCGGCACTCGTCGACGGCTACACGCGCATGCAGGCCTTCTTCAAGATCGTGCTGCCGGAAGCCGCGACCGGCATCGCCGCCACTGCCGTGTTCTGCTTCATCACCGCCTGGAACGAGTACGCCTTCGCGCTGATCATGACCAACCGGCGCGCCCAGACGGCACCGCCGTTCATCCCCAGCCAGATCGGCTCGGGCCTGCCGGACTGGACGACGATCGCGGCAGGTACCTTCCTGTTCCTGCTGCCGGTCGCGATCTTCACCTTCCTGCTGCGCAACCACCTGCTTCGCGGCGTGACTTTCGGAGCGATTCGCAAATGAGCTTTCGCGCGGTCAACGAGAAGTACCTTTTGCCGGCGTCGCAGATCCTCATGGTGCTCGGCATTGTCGCGCTCTGCCAACCGTGGAGCCTTAGCCTGCATTCCTATGGCGTAACGATCATCCTGATCGGGCTGATCGGCTTCAACATCACGTCCAAAATTGCGCCGGAGCAGAGTGAGGAAACCGGCGCCGCGATGCATGAGGGAGCCCGGCAGTGACGCAGATCGAACTTCGCGGCATCGAGAAATTCTTCGGCGTCGTCCAGGTCATCCACAACCTCAACCTCGCCATCGCCGACAACGAATTCATCGTGCTGCTTGGACAGTCGGGCTGCGGCAAGACGACGACGCTGCGCGCCATAGCCGGGCTGGAGACGATCGACCAGGGCGACATACTGATCGACGGCAAGGCCGTGCAGCACCTCAAGGCGGCCGATCGAGACATCGCCATGGTGTTCCAGTCCTTCTCGCTCTATCCGCATATGACGGTTTTCGAGAACATCGCCTTTCCGCTGCGCGCCACACGTATGAGCAGCGGCGAGGTCGACAAGTCGGTGCGCGAGATCGCGCGGGTCCTGCGCATCACCGACCTCCTCGACAAGAAGCCGTCGGCGCTCTCGGGCGGCGACATGCAGCGGGTGGCGATCGGCCGCGCGCTGGTGCGACGGCCGAAGGCGATGCTGATGGACGAGCCGATCGGTGCGCTGGACGCCAAACTGCGCGAGGAAATGCGGGCCGAGATAAAGCGGCTGCACATCAAGCAGGGCTCGACCACGATCTACGTCACTCACGACCAGATCGAGGCGATGAGCCTCGCCGACCGTATCGTCATCATGCATGAAGGCTTCATCCAGCAGGTCGGCACGCCTGACGAGGTCTACTCGCATCCGGCCAACCTGTTCGTGGCCCAATTCGTCGGCAGCCCGGTGATGAATGTCGCCGAGGCCAGCGTCGCCGAGGAGGCCGGCGCCGCGAGCGTCACGCTCGGCGGCGCGGCCAAAGGTTTCGAATTTCCGCGCGCGCTGCTGTCCAAGCTCAACGGCCACGCCACCAATGGCGGCCTGACGCTCGGCATCCGTCCGGAAGGAGTTCTCGTTCGGCACGATGCCGCGCCCGGCTACATGCCGGTCGAGGCGCAGATCATCGAGCCGCTGGGATCCTTCGACATTGTCGACCTCAAGGTCGGCTCCAAGATGCTGCGGGCCCGCACCAAGGCCGGCTACGTTTCCGGTCCGGGCGAGAAGGTCCATGCCCGTATCGATCCAGAGCAGGCGCATTTCTTCGACACGGCAAGCGGCAAGTCGCTGGGAGTAAGGCTGTAATGGCCCATATCGAACTGAAGAACATCACCAAGAAGTTCGGCAGTCATACCGCGCTGACCGGTCTCAACCTGGAGATCGCCGACGGCGAGTTCTTCGTGCTGCTTGGCGAGACCGGCGCCGGCAAGACAACGACGCTGCGCCTGATCGCGGGGCTGGAGAGGCCGAACGAGGGCCAAGTCTTCATCGATGGCGTCGACGTGGCCGACTGGGGCGCGGCCGAGCGCGACGTGGCGCTGGTGCTGCAGCAATATTCGCTCTATCCGCGCTACACGGTGCGGCAGAACCTCGAATTTCCGCTGAAGCCGAAGATCCGCCGGCTGCCGGATGCAGAGATCAAGGACCGCGTCGCGCGCGCCGCCCGCACGCTCAGGATTGAGCATCTTCTGGATCGCAAGACCGACCGGCTTTCCGGCGGCGAGATGCAGCGCGTCTCGATCGGCCGCGCCATCGTGCGCAAGCCGCGCGTGTTCCTGATGGACGAGCCGCTGTCGGCGCTCGACGCCAAGCTGCGCGAGGCGCTGCGCACGGAATTGAAGAACCTGCAGATGCAGCTCGGCGCCACGTTCCTGTTCGTCACGCATGACCAGATCGAGGCCATGTCGATGGGCGACAAGGTCGGCGTGCTCAACCATGGCCGCATCGTCCAGACCGGCACGCCGCACGAGATCTACAACAATCCGCGCGACACCTATGTCGCGAGCTTCGTCGGCTCGCCGCCGATGAACCTCATCGACGGCAGGCTGGTCAACGACCGGGCGGTGATGGCGCCGGTGAATTTCGAACTGCCGCTTGGGGCCAAGACTTTTGGCGGGGGCAGGACGAGCGGCGCGGCCGATGGTCGCCCGCTCGTCTTCGGCATTCGCCCGGAGGACGTCTATCTGGAGAGCGACGCGCCGGTCGAGGCACGCGTCCACGATGTCGAGAACCATGGCGTGGAAAAGATCCTGACGCTCAGGGTCGGTGACACGATGCTGCGGGCGACCGTGCCGGCCAGGACCGATGTTGCGATCGAACAGCCGGTGCGCTTTGCCTGGAACCCGGACAAGGTGGTGATGTTCGACAAAGGCAGCGGCGTCAGCCTGCGGCACGCCGGTTAGCGGCCGGCTGGCCGCAGCCCTATTTCGGCAGATAGGTCTCGTAAGGCGTGTCGTTGATCAGCAGGATCACGCATTCGGTGTCCGAGAGACAGGCATCGTCATGCATCTCGTCGGCCTTCTGGGTCCAGTAGGAGCCCGGCGGCAACTCGACCTTGGTGGCTTCGCCGCCCTGCATCTGCCAGTGCGCCCAGAGACCCTTGATGACCACGGCGCGATAGTCGGCGGTATGGGCATGGACGGGCGCGCGCCAATTGCCGGGGACTTTCAGCAGCGTGCCGGCGGGCCCTTTCGCTCGCTCTCCCCATAGCGGGCCAAGGCGCTGTGGCTGGCCCGGCGCCTCGACGGCATAGGGGATCTTGTCGGCCGGCAAGTAGCTGTCTTCGAGCGCGAAAGCCCGGCTCGGCAGAATGGCGAGCGCGGCAAGCGCAAGCGGTGCGAGATGATTGGGCATGGCGGTTTCCTCCGCCAACCAGCTTAGGCGGCCTCGGTCGGCGGGGAATGGCGCGTCGTCCAAAAGATTTGGCAATTCCTCCAGCGGCTGCCTGCCCGATGTCAGGATTGCTCCTCCGCGCCGGCATTGCGGAAATGGCTCGGCGCCACGCCCATCACCCGCTTGAAGGCGCGGCTGAAGGAGGCCTCCGAATCGTATCCCAGTCGCGAGGCGGTGACCGAAACCCGCATGCCGTCGCGGGCAAGCCATTGCCGCGCCTGATGCATGCGCACGCGCAGCACATATTTAGCGGGCGTCTCGCAGACCACGGTGGCGAAGCGCTGCGCGAAGGCGGAGCGCGAGGCGCCCATCATCCTGGCCAGTGCTTCGACCGTCCAGTCGCGCTCCGGCCGCAGATGAATGGCGGCAAGCACTTTGCCGACATCCGGGTTGCGCACGGCGGCGATCCATCCGGTGGCATCGCCGCAGCCATTCTCCACCCAGGAGCGGATGATGGTGGCGGCGAGCACGTCGGCCAGGCGGGCAAGAATGCCGCCAGAGCCGACGCGGTCCATCGTCACCTCGCCGGCCATCGCGTCGAGCAGATGCTGGATGCCTGGCGCGTTAGCCATCAGCTTATGCGCCTGCATGAGGTCAGGCATCATCTCGAGCAGCGGATGCGAGCCATCGAGATTGAAATGCATGCTGCCGCAAAACAGCAAGGTCTTGCAGCCGTCGCAGCCGTTCGAGACATCGTAGATGTTCTCGCACACAGCCTCGATGGTGTAGCGGCCGATCGGCACCGGCGGCACGCCGGGCGCGCTCGCCAGCACATGCTCGTCGCCGCGCGGGATCAGCAGCGCGTCACCCACCGAGAGCTCGATCCATTCCTTGGCCGGTGAGAACAGCCAACAACCGTGCTGCCCGATGAAATGGAAGCGCGCGGCCTTCTGTGCCGGGAAGGAAACGGCCCAGGGCTCGCCAAGCACGCAGCGGCCATAGTCGACGCCGTCCAGGCGCAATCCGCGCAGCATGTCGGTGAGCGGGTCGCCCGAAGTCTGCAATACGGATTTGGACGAATTGTAATTCATTTCGGTGTTTTTAGCATGGAAAGTCCAGATAGTCACTCCCTATGTTGCAGCGCAGTCCAAATGTTGCGCTGCAACTCACCGGAGATAGCCATGACCGAGCCCGCCACAGGCGCCATCGACGCCGCTGTCCTCGACAGAACCGAACCTGAGGAACGAAGTGAGCCTGCATGGGGCGCGGTGGTCTCGCTGGCGCTCGGTGTTTTCGGCCTCGTGACCGCCGAATTCCTGCCCGCCAGCCTGTTGACTCGACTGGCGCAGGACCTCGGCGTCAGCGAAGGTGCCGCCGGACAAGCGGTGACGGCGACGGCGGTCGTCGGCGCGATCGTCGCGCCGACCATGGCGATCGTGACCAAGCGGCTCGACCGCCGGCTTGTGATGTGGATGCTATCCGTCCTTTTGATCGTCTCCAATCTCGTCGCCGCCTTCGCCTCCTCGCTCACCATGCTGCTTCTTGCCCGCGTCGTGCTCGGCGTCGCGCTCGGCGGCTTCTGGTCGATGTCGGCGGCCATGGCGCTCAGGCTGGTGCCGATGCGGCTGATGCCGCGCGCCATGTCGATCATCCTCACCGGTGTCTCGGTCGCCACCGTGACGGCGGCTCCGGTCGGCGCCTATGTCGGCGACATCTGGGGCTGGCGCACGGCCTTCATGATCGCGGCGGTCGTCGGCGCGCTGGCCCTGCTGGTGCAGCTCGCGACGCTTCCCAGCCTGCCGCCGACGGCCGTGGCGAGCTTCCGCACGCTGGTCGAGGTGCTGAAGCGCCCGAGGATCCGCATCGCGCTGCTGGTGGTGCTGCTGGTCGCGTCCGGGCAGTTCGCAGGTTTCACCTATGTGCGGCCGTTCCTGGAGACGGTCCCGGCGATGCCGATCGAGACCATCTCGCTGGTGCTGCTCGCCTATGGCGTTGGCGGCTTCTTCGGCAATTTCGCCGGCGCGTTCCTGGCCGAACGCAATCTGAAGCTGGCCGTCGGCCTGGCGCCGCTGCTGATCGCCTTGTCGGCGGCGGGGCTGCTCGTGTTCGGCGCCTCGCCAATCACGGCGGCGATCGCCGTCGCCGCCTGGGGCTTCGCCTTCGGCGCCGTGCCGGTCGGCCTGCAGACCTGGCTGGTGCGCGCCGCGCCCGACCAGGCCGAGAGCGCCGGGGGCCTGATGGTCGCGACTTTCCAGGTGGCGATCGCGCTCGGCGCCATCGTCGGCGGCATGCTGGTCGATCATGCCGGTGTTGCGAGCGCCTTTGCCTATGGCGGCGCGGCGACCTTGCTCGCAGCGCTTGTGGCCTTCGTGATGGGGCCGAAGCAGACCGCCGAGTAGGCAAGCCCGACCGTCCTCTCAAGCTTCGGCCCGGCGGCTCTCATGAGCGCCGGGCCGATATTGTCGTGATGGCCGATACGAAGCGCGTCAGGCTATGCTCGACATAGGCGGGGAGCTCCATGTCGTCGGGATCGAAGCTCCACCACAGCAGAGAACCCTGCCAGTGAGCTGCCATCAGCAGGCCGATATCGTCCGGCACGCCGCGGACGCCGGCGAAGCAATCGGAGAGCATCCTGCCGAGCGCCGCCTTCCAGGCGGCGCCGCGCGCCCTGAGCATTGGATCGCGCAAATCCTCACGCAGGACGAGCAGGCCTTCTGCATAGGATTCGATGTCGCCATAGCCGCTCGAGAGAGCGACTAATAGCTCGACGGCGCCAGCGGGGGTCTTGGGGACCGATGCTGCCGCTTCCTCGGTTTTTCGGTCGAGACCATCCCAGGCATAGAGCAGCGTGCGCTGCTTCAGCAGCGTCTTGTTCTTGAAGCGCTGCACCAGCGTCGAGCCTGAAAGGCCGCAGGCCCGCGCCAGTCTTTCGAAGGTCAGTGCTTCCGGACCCTCGGCATGCATCAGCCGGTAGGCGGCTTCCAGCACCCGCTCGTCGGACTGGGTTTTTGGCCGGGTCATCTTGACTCTCTTTTATAAACGAATGATCATTTATAAATGGGAGGCGCGACAAACGCCAGTTCCTCATTTGTGCGCAGTTCAAGTTCGGAGGGTCCAATGACGCTTCAAGGGAAAGTCGCGCTTGTTGCCGGCGCAACGCGCGGCGCGGGCCGCGGAATTGCGGTCGAACTGGGCGCCGCCGGCGCCACCGTCTATGTTACCGGCCGCACGACCCGCACCCGGCAGTCGGATTATCAGCGCCCCGAAACCATTGAAGAGACAGCGGAGTTGGTCAGCGCCCAAGGCGGCAAGGGCATTGCCGTTCGGGTCGACCACCTGGTCGCCGAAGAGGTTCAGGAGCTTGTCGCACGTATCCGCCGGGAGCAGGGCCGTCTCGATATACTGGTCAACGACCTGTGGGGCGGTGAAAAACTCTTCGAATGGAACAAGTCCGTCTGGGAACACAATCTGGAGAACGGCCTGCGGCTGCTGCGGCTCGGGATCGATACGCATCTGATCACCGCGCATCACGCGTTGCCGCTGATGATCGAGCATCCGGGCGGGTTGCTTGTCGAAGTCACTGACGGCACGGCCGAATACAATGCCGGGCACTACCGGCTGTCGCCCTTCTACGATCTCGCCAAGGTGGCGGTGAACCGCATGGCGTGGGCGCATGCCAAGGACCTCGAAAGGCATGGCGCGACATCCGTCTCGCTGACGCCGGGCTGGCTGCGCTCGGAGATGATGCTGGAGGCATTCGGCGTGCGGGAAGAGAACTGGCGCGACGCGACAGCCAATGTGCCGCATTTCGTCATATCCGAGACGCCGCGCTTCGTCGGCCGCGCGGTCGTGGCGCTCGCCTCGGATCCTCAGCGCTCGCGCTGGAACGGACAGTCGCTTTCCAGCGGCGGGCTGGCGCAGATCTACGGCTTTACCGATCTCGACGGATCGCGCCCGGACGCCTGGCGGTATGTCCCGGAAGTTCAGGATGCTGGCAAGCCGGCTGATGCGACCGGTTACCGATAGAGCAATTCCAGGAAAGGTGCGTAGCGTTTTTCCATCCGAACTGCGTAAAGACAAAAGCGTCAGGCCGAGCGGCCGTCGAACTCGAACACTTCGATGCCCGCGATGTCGATATCGTCCAGGCAATTGATGTTGATGTAAGCTGTGCGCCCGTCGTCTTCGCTTACGTCCTCGGCAAACGGATGAATGCCGCAGGTCCGGCAGAAGCGATGCGCGATTTGAGCCTTGCCGAAGGTGTAGCGGCCGAGATCGTCGCCCCAGGCGACCAGATTGAGCCTTTCGTGCGGCACGGCCCATAACAGGGCCCCCTTGCGCCGGCAGATCGAGCAGTTGCAGCGCACCACGCCGCCGATTTCACCCTTGACCTCGAACGCCACCTTGCCGCAGTGGCAGCTGCCTTTGTACAGCATCAGCATCTTCCCATCGCTGGCAGGGTGCAAAGGCACGCTTGCCGGTTTATCTCTTGCGCCGGCCCAACATCGGGCCGTGCCTAAAGACGTTGCAACTTTGCAAGGCCCGACATCGAAAATGCAATCCATCCGTGACCGCCTCGAAAACATCCTGTCACGTCTTGCCAATCGCGCGGACGACGAGAGGGTCTACACGAAGCTGTATGCCGAGGCGGCGCGCGCAGCCGCCGATGCATCCGGCGCCCGCCGCAAGGCCGGCGTCAGCCTTGGGCCGCTCGACGGTCGGATCGTTTCGATCAAGGACCTGTTCGACGTCGCCGGGGAGCCGACGACGGCCGGGTCGCTGATCCGCGCCGGCGCCGCACCCGCCGCGCGGGACGCGGTGATCGTGCAAAGGCTGCGCCAGGCCGGCGCCGTCATCCTCGGCAAGACCAACATGACCGAGTTCGCCTTCACCGCGATCGGCGATAATCTGCATTACGGCACGCCGGGCAATGCCGCCGACGCCGGCCTGATCCCGGGCGGCTCGTCATCGGGAGCGGGCGTCGCGGTCGGCGAGGGCACGAGCGACATCTCGATCGGATCGGACACCGGCGGCTCGGTGCGCATCCCCGCCTCGCTCAACGGCGTCGTCGGCTTCAAGCCGACGGCGCCGCGTGTGCCTTTGGCCGGCGCCTTTCCGCTGTCGATGACGCTGGATTCGATCGGCCCGCTTGCCCGTAGCGTTGCCGATTGCGCCATTGCTGAGGCGATCATGGCCGGAGAAGAGCCGGCGGCCCTTCGGCCGGTCTCGCTCGCCGGCTTGCGCATCGGCATTCCGCGCGGCGTGCTTTTCGGCGAGACGCAAGCGAAGGTCACCGGAGCTTTCGAGGTCTGCATCGACAGGATGGGGCAGGGCGGCGCCCGCGCTCACGATTTGTCCATCGACGATCTCATCGCCGAGATGCGCGCGGCGACTAGGCGCGGCACGATCGCCTCCATGGAAGGCGCGGAAGTGCATGCCGATTGGTTGGCAAGCGGTGCCTCGATGCCGATCGATCCGCATGTCACCGGGCCATTGTCGCGTGCGCTCACCGTTCCGGCCTCGACCTATATCCGCACGATCCGCCGCCGCGGCGAGCTGGTGGCGGCCATGGCGGACCGGCTGGAGGCGGTCGATCTCCTGGCTCTGCCGACCGTGCCGATGGTCGCGCCGTCCATTGCCGCCGTGGCCGGCGACGAAGCGCTGCGCGACAGGACGGAAGGGCTGCTTTTGCGCAATACCCAAGTCGCCAACCAGTTCGATCTCTGCGCCATCTCGCTGCCGATGCCGGGCACGAAACTGCCGACTGGGCTAATGCTGGTGGGCAAGCATGGGGATGATCGCCGGCTTCTGTCCATCGCGGCGGCCGTTGAGGCTTTGCTTGCAGGTTGAATGCGCCGCGAGGCGCGAGCCTTAGCGCGCCGAGCACTGAGCGCGCTCGCTGTCGTTCGCCGCACGCTCGATACCGGTCGCGGTCAGCGTCGGCAGGCTGTACTGCTTGCCGTTGAAGGTATGCGGCCGGTTTGCGATCGTGCCTGTGACGACGACCTTGCCGGCATAGAGCTTATCCGGGAGATCGAGCGCCTTGTCCTGCTGCGGCAGGCAGTCAACGTCGATCCACACACCTTTGACGATCTTGCCGGTGGCGAGGTCGAGCGCGCTGTTCGAAGGGCACGGTGCCATCACGCAGCGTAGGCCGTTGTCGCAGGGCACATACCTGCCTTGATCCGCTCGAGCGCCCGTTGCGGTGATGCAGATGCCGGCTATCGGAACCAGGATTTCCGCGAGGTGCTTGACCATGACGGTGAAGGTCGCCGCCAAATCGGCGAAAATTGAGGCGCGGACTTCAGCTGGCCGGAAAGCGCCGCCGGTAGTGCTCGACGGCTTCCGGATTGCGCAGATTGACCGGCAGCTTGCCGGCGAGCACCAGCAGCGCCTCGCCGGCGGCGCCGACGCCCATGCGCATCATCGATTCCTCTGTGATGCCGGCCATATGCGGGGTGATAATGACATTGTCGAAGCCGAAATAGGGATGGTTGGGCGGCAGCGGCTGGGTGGAAACGTCCAGCGCAGCGCCGCCGATACGGCCCTGCTGCAGCGCTTCGATCAGCGCCTCGTCGTCCACCACCGGGCCGCGCGAGACATTGATCAGCAGCGCGTTGGGCTTCATGCGGGCGATGCGCTCGCGGCTGAGCAGGCCGCGCGTTTCCTGCGTCAGCGGGCAGCAGAGCACGATGATGTCGCTCTGCTCGACCAGCGCGTCGATCGACAGGAAGCCGACACGCTCGGGCGCCGGGCGCAGGCTGCGCGTCGTCGCCACGACATTGAGGTCGAAGCCGTGCGCGGCGATATGGCCGACGGCCTGGCCGACGGCGCCGAGGCCGACGATCCCGATGGTCTTGCCGGCTAGCTCGCTGGTCGAATTGGCATGCTCGCGCCCGGCAAGCCAACCCTTGGCGCGCAGGTCGCGGTCCATCACGCGGAAGCGCCGCAACAGGGCAAGGGCGGTGAACATCACATGCTCGGCGACCGAGCGGGCGTTGACGGCAGGCACGTTCGCGACCAGCACGCCGGCGGCGGTCGCGGCCTCGACCGGGATCATGTCCAGCCCGGCGCCGTGGCGGATCGCGGCGCGCAAATTCGAAGCACCCGCAAACAGCTCCGGCGGCAGCGGCGCGCGCACGATGACGATGTCGGCGTCGCGGGCCTCATCGGTCAGCGTCTTGGGATCGAGCGCGGAAGCGATCGCAAGCCGCCCGGCACCGGCCAGCATGGCCGTGGCGCGCGGATGCAGCGGGTGCGTCGAGAGTATCTTGCGCACCGAACTCAAGCCTTCTCGAGCGCCGGGCTTTTCGATTCCGTTCCGCGGCCTTCGATGATCCCCTTCCAGTAGCTCTCGGCGCCCTGCAGATGGGCATTCATCAAGGCCTGGGCGAGATTGCCGTCGCGGCGCAGCAGCGCTTCGTAAATCTGGATGTGCTCGGCATGCGAGCGCACGCTGCGTTCGGGGTCGTTGAAATAGATCGGCAAGCGCTGCTCGCCCATGAGATAATAGACGCTGCAGATGTTGTGGAAGACGCTGTTCTTGGTCGCGCGCACGATCTCGAGGTGGAACTCGCGGTCCTCCTTGGCGAGGCCTTCGCCGGCGGCGATGCGTTCTTCCGAGGCTTTCAGGATCTCGCGCAGGCGCTCGAAGTTCTCCTCGGTGGCGCGCGAGCAGGCAAGCTCGGCCGCCTTGATCTCGTGGATCTTGCGCAATTCGACGGTTTCGTAGATCTGCACGGGGTCGAGCGGCAGGCCGGCGCGGGCGAAAAGCGCCAACGCTTCCACGCTCGCCTGCTTGGTGTCGATATAGATGCCGGATTTGGCGCGCCGCTCGACGATGCGCATGGCTTCGAGGATGGCGAGCGCCTCGCGGATCTGGCCGCGGCTGACGCCGAAATGTTCCGCCAACTCGCGTTCCGACGGCGTGCGGCCGGACTCCTTGTCCGAGTTGGAGAAGAGATAAGCGGCAAGTTCCGCGAGAAGGTTCTTTTCTTTCATCGTCAAATACGTTGCGCGTGCGCCTCCAGGAATCGCTCGGAGATGGTGAATCCCAATCCAGGCTTTTCAGGGATCGCTATCATACCGTCCTTCGCTTCGACAGTCTCCTCGACCAGGTCGTGGATCATCGGATTGGCGCCGAGCGAATATTCGATGATGAAGCTGGCGGGCGAGGCGGCACACACATGCAACCCGGCAAAGAAGCAGGGCGCGCCGGCCCATAGATGCGGCGCGAAGCGCAGGTTGAAGGCGCTGGCGATGGTGCCGATCTTCATCGCCTCGCTAATGCCGCCGCAAAATGCCGGATCCGGCTGGAAGATGTCGGCGGATTTCTGCATCGCCAGGTCGCGGAAGGCATAGCGCGTCGCCTCGCTCTCGCCGGTGGCGATTGGGGTCGAGCCGGAGGCGCGCACCTCGGCCATGCCCGGCTTGTCGTCGGCGATCACCGGTTCCTCGAACCAGGCAAGGTCGAGATCGGCAGTGAGCTTGATGAAGCGCTTGGCCTCGGCGACGGTATAGGTGCCGTGCGCATCGACCATCAGATCGACGTCGGGGCCGATCGCCTTTCGCGCGGCGCGCACGCGCGCGGCCGAAATATGCGGGGCGCCGTCCATGGCGCCGACGCGCATCTTCAGCGCCTTGAAGCCACCCTTGGCGATGTAGGATTTCAACTGCTCGCCGATCGCGTCAGCGGCGGCCCAGCCGCCCGAGGCATAGGCCTGCATGCGCTCGACCTTGCGGCCGCCGAGCAGCCGCCACACCGGCTTTCCGAGCGCCTTGCCGAGGATGTCCCAGAGCGCGATATCGACGGCGCTGATCGCCGCCACGCTCATGCCGCGCCGCGCCAGCTGCGGCATGGCATGGCCGGCATGCGCCGCCGTCTCATGCCGCACGCCATTGTAGAGCATCTCCCAGATGATGCCGATGTCGGCCGGATCGCGGCCGATGAGCTGCGGCGCGATCTCGTGGTTCAGCATGTGGACCAGCGCGCCGTAGCTGCCGGCGCTGCCGGCGGCGTTCTTGCCCTCGCCCCAGCCGACCAGGCCGTCATCGGTCTCTATGCGCACAATGGCGGCGTCGAACGTCGTCACCTGACCGAAATCGCTGCGATGCTGCTTCGCGACTTCGATCGGGATACGAACCCACCAGGCCTGGACGCTTTTGATGCGCATGTTTTTCCTTCGGTCCTTTCCGCCCGCTGGGCGGAAGGGACAGGTTTCAGTCGCAAGTCACTTGATCAGCGGCAGCAGCGTTTCAGCGGTGATGCGCATCTGGTCGGTGTAGAACTTTTCCGTGAGCAAGCTGGAGCCGTGGTCCTGGATGAATTTGAGCTGCTCGGGCGAGATGTCGACCGGATTGCGCTCGACCATCTCCGGATAGGGCGCGGCCGGCGTGCGGTCGACGGGTGCGACGAATTCGTTCGTCAGCGCGCCGTCATAGCCGATCTCCTTCAGCGTGCCGACGATCTTCGGCCAGTCGATCTGGCCAAGGCCGGCGGCGAAGCGGTTGTTTTCGGCGACATGGAAGTCGAACAGGCGCTTCCCGACCTGACGGATCGCGTCATAGACGTTAAATTCCTCCATGTGGATGTGGTAGGCGTCGAGGCAGACGCCGCATTCAGGGCTCACCGCATCGGCGAGCGCCAGCGCCTGGGCGCCGCGGTTGAAGAGGTAGGTCTCGAAGCGATTGAGCGGCTCGACGGCGATCCTGACGCCGACCTTCTTGGCATGGGTGAAGCATTCGCGCGTGGCGTCGACCACCCAACCCCATTCCTCCGCCTCGGTGCCGTCCGGCACGACCTTGCCGACGGTCGCGGGCACGAGCGTGATGATCTCGCCGTCGAGCTCGCTCACCATGGTCAGCACGTCCTTGACATATTGGACCGAACGCTCACGCTGGCCCTGGTCCTTGGCGGCGAGGTTGCGTTCGCCCAGCATCAGCGTCACCGAGCCCCAGCAGCGAATGCCGTGCTCCTTCAGAAGCGCGCGCGTCTCCTTGGTCTTGTATTGCTCGGGCTCGCCGGAAATCTCGATCGATTCGTAGCCAAACTTCTTGATGCGCTTTAGCGTCACTTCGAGCGGCTCCGCCCGCATCCAATTGTGCGTCGAAAGATGCATGGTCTATCCTTCCCAGAATTCGCCTGTCACATTTTACCCGCGACGCCTCCGACAGAGGCCGCCGCACGTTTCCTCCCCAAGGCGTTGCCAGCATTTTCCTCGAAACTGGTTCGACCAATTGGGCCTGCCATGACCTCTACAGCAAATTTTCATGCGCGGCAAGAAGTGGGCATTGGAAGCTCCGCATCTCGGTCAATTTCATGATTTAACGAGGTAATTTCGCTTTTTTGATTGCCGGTCGCCCCCTCCTTCGAGGTTTTCCGGCGCTTGACCGAATTACGGGATTTGGTAATACCAGAATGACATAGCGTTCAGATGCCGATAGGACCGACCAAACAGGCTGGCCCTCGCTCCAATCGACGCTATGCTTGGTTCGCGAAAACAAAGAGGGAGGATGTCGATGCCGACGACGATGAAGGGTCCCGGCCTGTTTCTGGCGCAGTTCGCGGGTGACGCCGCGCCGTTCAATTCGCTGGCTTCGATAACCAAATGGGCGGCAGGGCTCGGCTATAAGGGCGTGCAGATCCCGACCTGGGACGGACGCCTCTTTGATCTGAAGAAAGCTGCGTCGTCGAAGGCCTATTGCGACGAGGTGAAAGGCATTTGCGCTGACGCCGGCGTCGAGATCACTGAATTGTCGACGCATCTGCAGGGCCAACTGGTGGCGGTGCATCCCGCCTATGACGCGCAGATGGACGGCTTCGCGCCGCCATCGGTGCACAACAATCCCAAGGCACGGCAGGAATGGGCCGTCGAACAGATGAAGTTCGGCGCCAAGGCATCGCGCAATCTGGGGCTGAACGCTTCAGTCTCGTTCACCGGCTCGTTGGCCTTCCCTTACCTCTATCCCTTCCCGCAGCGGCCGGCCGGACTGATCGAGGAAGCCTTCGACGAACTCGGCAAGCGCTGGAGACCGATCCTCGATGTCTATGAGGACAATGGCGTCGACGTCGGCTACGAGATACATCCTTCCGAAGACGTGTTCGACGGCGCGACCTTCGAGATGTTTTTAGACGCGGTTGGCGGGCACAAGCGCTGCAACATCAACTACGATCCGTCGCATTTCCTGCTGCAACAGCTCGACTACCTCGAGTTCATCGACATCTATCACGAGCGCATCAAGGCGTTCCATGTGAAGGACGCCGAGTTCAACCCCACCGGGCGGCAAGGCGTCTATTCCGGCTACCAGGGCTGGGTGAACCGGGCGGGCCGTTTCCGTTCGCTGGGCGACGGGCAGGTGGATTTCGGCAGCATCTTCTCCAAGCTCACCCAGTACAATTACGGTTCCTGGGCGGTGCTGGAATGGGAGTGCTGCCTGAAGCATCCCGAGGACGGCGCGGCCGAGGGCGCGCCTTTCATCCAGCACCACATCATCCGAGTGACGGAGAAGGCCTTCGACGATTTCGCCGCCGGCACAACCGACAAGAAGCTGTTGCGGGCGATGATGGGGATTTGACACTTGCGTTCCCTCCCCCTTGAGGGGAGGGTCGATCCGCGCTGCGGATCGGGGAGGGTCGCCGGGCGTAGACCTCGGCACCTATCGACCCCACCCGGCCCTGCGGGACACCCTCGCCTCAAGGGGGAGGGGTATCTCAGACAATGGAGGGACAAAAATGGTCGGCGCATCGAAGTCGGAAGCGGGAGGCGGCCCGATCCGCTATGGCATGGTTGGCGGCGGGCAGGGCGCTTTCATTGGCGCAGTGCACCGCATCGCAGCGCGCATGGACAATGACTTCGTGCTGGTGGCCGGCGCGCTGTCGTCGGACCCGGCGCGGGCAAAGGCTTCCGCCGCCGAACTCGGGCTAGATCCGGAGCGCAGCTACAGCTCCTATGCCGAGATGGCCAAGGCTGAAGCCAAGCGTCCGGACGGCATCGAGGCGGTGGCGATCGTCACGCCCAACAATGTGCATGTCCCGGCGGCAAAGGCCTTCCTCGAGGCGGGCATCCATGTCATCTGCGACAAGCCGCTGGCGACCTCGCTGGCGGAAGCCAGGAAGCTGGCGGCGCTTGTTGAGAAGACCGGCAAGGTGTTCGTGCTCACCCACAACTACACCGCCTATCCGATGATCAGGCAGGCGCGCGAGATGGTGGCCAAGGGCATGCTCGGCGACATCCGCATCGTGCAGTCGGAATATCCGCAGGACTGGCTGACCGAGGACCTCGCCGCCACCGGCCAGAAGCAGGCCTCATGGCGCTCCGACCCCAAGCAGGCGGGCGCCGGCGGGGCGCTCGGCGACATCGGCACGCATGCCTATAATCTTGCCCGCTTCGTGTCGGGACTGGAGCTGGATTCCTTGTCGGCCGATCTCGACGCGTTCGTGCCGGGACGCCAGCTCGACGACAATGTCAACGTCATGCTGCGCTTCAAGCCGGTCGGCGACAAGCATCCGGCCAAGGGCATGATCTGGGCGAGCCAGGTGGCGCCAGGCCATGAGAACGGGCTGAAGCTGCGCATCTACGGCTCCAAGGGTGGGCTGGAATGGGTGCAGGCCGACCCGAACTATCTCTGGTACACGCCCTTCGGCCAACCGAAGCAGCTTCTGACGCGGGCAGGTGCCGGCGCGATGCCGGTGGCCGCGCGCGTCAGCCGCGTGCCGTCCGGCCATCCGGAGGGCTATCTCGAAGGTTTCGCCAACATCTACCAGGAGGCCGCCCGCGCCATCCGCGCGGCGCGCAGGAAGGGCGGCAAGCCGGCCAAGGATGTGGTCTTCCCGACGATCGCGGACGGCGTCGAAGGCATGGCCTTCATCGAGGCCTGCGTGAAGTCGTCGAAGAAGAACGGGGCGTGGACGAAGCTCTAGGGACGGCTGCGTCGTCCAAGGGAGTCCCCCCACCCGGATTGCCAGCCGAATTGCGAAGAGCAATTCGGGGCAATCCGACCTCTCCCCGAGGGGAGAGGAGACAAGCAACGCCGGCGCCGACCTCCTCTCCCCACCGGGGAGAAGGTGGCCGCGAAGCGGCCGGATGAGGGGGAGTGTGGCCTGCCAGCCAAAATGGCTGGCCGCAAGTGGGAAGGGGGTGTCGATGAAAATCGGCATTTGCATGTTCTTATGGACCACCAGCGTCTCGAAGAAGCACGAGGCGCTGCTGAAGGACATCAAGGCGACCGGCTTCGATGGCGTCGAGATACCGGTCTTTGTCGGGGCGCCTGACGACTACAAAAAGCTCGGCGAAATGCTCGACCGCATCGGTCTGGAGCGCACCGCGGTCTCGGCCATGGGCGATCCGGCGATGAACCTGATCTCGCCGGATGGCGCCACGCGCAAGGCCGGCATCGATTACATGAGATGGGCGATCGACTGCAGCGCCGCCCTTGGCGCCAACACACTCAGCGGGCCGCTGCATTCGACGCTCGGCGCCTTTTCCGGTAGCGGGCCGACTTCCGCGGAGAAGGAGCGCTCGGTCGCCTCGCAGCGCGCCATTGGCGACCATGCCGGCAAGAAGGGCGTCACCATCGGGCTGGAAGCGCTCAACCGCTTCGAATGCTATCTGTTCAACACCATGGCCGACCTGTCAGAGCATATCGACGCGATCGGCCGGCCGCACATCCGGGCGATGTACGATACTTTCCATGCCAATATCGAGGAGGCAGATCCGATCGGCGCCTACACGCGCAACCGGAGGAACATCGTTCATATCCATATTTCGGAGAACGACCGCGGCGTGCCGGGGCGGGGCAACATCCCGTGGAAGGAAACCTTTTCTGCCATCCGAAAGAGCGGCTATGACGACTGGCTGACCATCGAGTCGTTCGGACGCTCGCTGAAGGATCTGGCGGCGGCGACGAAGGTTTGGCGCGATTTTTCGGAGAGCCCGGAGGCGGTTTATCGCGAGGGGTATCGGCATATCAGGGATGGGTGGAAGAAGGCGGCTTAGGGTGCACCGATCGGGCGATAGTGGCGCCTGCTCCATTCGCGTTTGAAGCGATTGCCAGGTGGTTCCCCCACTCCGTCGCGGCTTCGCCGAGCCACCTCTCCCCCTCCGGAGCAGGGGAATCGCATATGGCTTTTTGGGACTTGAAGTTAGCCTGAGAAAGGATTCTTTGGGCAGGCAGTCGAGCGAGGGAGAGACTGCCATTTCCAGCCTTGAGAGCTATTTCGGCGCGGTGCCTGATCCGCGCGCTGGCAACGCCACGCATCGGCTTGGCGACCTGATCGTGATGATGATAGCGGCGAGCTTATGCGGCGCGAGCAATGCGACGGAGTTCTCGTTGTTCGCGCAGGAACGTAAGCAGGCGCTATCGCGGTTGATCGAATTTGAGGTGGCGCCCAGCCACGACACCTTCTCGCGGCTGTTGCGGCTGCTTGACCCGGAGGCGTTTGGGCGGGCCTTCGCCGCCTTTGCGGCAGGCTTCGCGCGGGCATACCAGGAGGTGGTCTCGCTCGACGGCAACGCTGCGGCGAGCCTATGAGAAGAGGTCTTGCGGCCAGTCCGCCCCTGACGGTGTCGGCCTTTGCCGCCGAGACACGGCTATGCTTGGCAGCAGTGTCGCCCGGGAAGGGAGAGAATGAGGTCGAGGCAGCCCTCAAGATCATCGAACTGATTGATCTTACGGGCAGAATGGTCACGGCCGATGCGCTCCACTGTCACAAGCGCATGGCAAAAGCCATCACCGAGCGCGGCGGCGACTACCTGCTCGCGCTTAAAGGAAATCGCCGCCATTGGGTAGCTCACGCCAAACAACAGCTGGCCGAAACCACTCCCGCTGTGGCGGAGCAAACCGAAACCAGCCATGGCCGCAACGAGTGTGGCGGGCCGAGGTTGTGGCCGCAGCCGAGCCGCTGATGCCCGGCCATGAAACCTTCATCCGTATCACCAGTCGGCGCAATCAGGCCAAGCCGCTGACGCGCCTGTTCATGGCTTCTACGCTGCTGTCACCGCAGCGGGCGCTCGACCTCACAAGGGCTCATTGGCAAATCGAGAATGGGCTGCATTGGATGCTCGACGTTCACCTGGACGAGGATCTGAGCCGTGCCCGCAAGGACAACGCTCCGGCCAACACCGCGCTCCTCAACCGCATCGCCAAAAATATCCTCCAGGCCGCCGATGCCGACAAAGTCCCCATCAGCCATCGCATCAAGAAATGCGCCTGGAATGATGACTATCTAACCCACGCCCTGACCCATATGCGATAGCCCTGCCCTCCGGAGGGAGAGGAAAGGGAGCCTCGCGGCAGGCGTCGGCTCGAACAGCTTGGCGCCTTTCCTCTACCCCGTCGATCGGGGGAGAGGTGTCGAGCGCAGCTCGACGGAGTGGGGGTCGACCCTTGGCGCGGCACTACACGATGCCCGCGCTTTGCGTCACAAGCCTATCCCCGCTCAGCCTGCAGCCTGTTGTAATCGTGCAGCGTGCGGCTCAGCCTTCGGCGCAGGAAGTTCGAGATGTTGTCGAAGATGAACACGACGGCCAGCGTCAACAGCACCATGTAGAAGACGTTGGCCCAGTTCGAGTTGGTGCGCATCGCTTCCCAAAGCTTCAGGCCGATGCCGCCGGCGCCGACGGCGCCGATGATGGTCGCGCCGCGGGTGTTGGATTCCCACTGGTAGAGCGTCTGGCTGATGAAGACCGGCACCACCTCCGGCAACACGCCGTAGCGCTGCACCAAAATGCCGCTGGCGCCGGTCGAGAGCACGCCTTCGCGCGGCTTGTCGTCGATGTTCTCCAGCGCCTCGGAATAGGTTTTGCCCAATGTGCCGATTTCGGTGAAGAAGATCGCGGCGCTGCCGGCCAGCGGTCCGGGGCCGAAGGCGCGGGTGAAGAACAGCGCCCAGATCAGCATGTCGACCGAGCGCATGAAGTCGAAGAAGCGTTTCAGCACCTGGCTCAGCACGCCGCTCGGCGTGATGTTGCGGGCGGCGAAGAAGGCAAGCGGGAAGGCGACGATGCCGCCGAGCAGCGTGCCGAGAAAGGCCATGACGATTGTCTGCAGCAGCTTCGTCCAGACATCGCCGTGTTGCCACTGCGCATTGTTCCAGATGTTGTCGGCGGCCAAGGCAAGATTCGACGTGCCGGGCTTAAGCTCCGGCCCCGAGACGATCAGCGAGATGACTTCGCTATATGGTTTGCCGAAAAAGGGCGAGCGCGTGTCGAAGACGAAATTCGCCCAGCCGAGGAAGCGCTTGCGCACCTTGACGCGGTCGACCGTGACCCGCACCTCGCCGACAAAGCCCATTTTTGCGACGATCTCGTCGTCATGGACGGTCACCCAGTCGGGGACTGGGCCCGTGACCACCGGCTTGCCGCCGGTCAGCGATATGGGCACAGTTTCGCCATTTGCCGTGATCGTCGCCCTGGTCTTGTCGAAGGAGACGGATTTGGCGCTACCGTCGATCTGCACGGTGTAAGTGCCGTTGGGGTTCTTGATCACCCAATCGGGATCGGGGTTTTCGCCAAGCGCCGAGAAGCGCGGATATTTCGGCGTGATCTCGGGCTGGTCGAGCCGGAATTCCGGCTGGAGGTCGTAGCTGATCCATTGCGACAGGAAGAGCGGCAGGCGCTCCCAATGTGACTCTCGCAGCACCTGCGGCAGGCTGAAGAACCACAAAGCATAGGCAAGATAGAGCGCTGTGCCCGCGATCAGCAGCAGCGGCCAGAAGCGCTTGTAGGCCGGCCGCCGGAATATCTGCGGGTGACGGTCTTCGATGGCGCTTAGTTCGGAGGCGGTCATAGCAGCCATATCACGCGCTCATCAGGAAAGCCTGCTCGCCTACGAGCTTGCGGCGCAGCCAGGCGGAGAACTGGTCGACGAGGAAGATGGTGATGAAGAGCAGGAGCACCAGCGCCAGCGTCTTGGCGCCGAAGCCGCGCGAAATGGCGAGCTTCAGTTCCTCGCCGATGCCGCCGCCGCCGACCGCGCCCATGATGGTCGAGATGCGCACGTTGATCTCGATCCGGAGCAGCGTGTAGGACATGAAATTGGGCAGCACCTGCGGCAGGTCGGCGAAGCGCACGCGCTCGAACCAGTTGGCGCCGACGGCGCGCAGGCCCTCCTCCGGGCGCATGTCGATGTTCTCGTTGATCTCGTAGAACAGCTTGCCCAGCGCGCCGATCGAATGCAGGCCGATGGCGATGATGGCTGCCACGGGGCCGATCGAGACGATGGCCGCGAACAGGCCTGCAATCACGATCTCTGGAAAGGCGCGCAGCAGTTCCATGAAGCGCTTGACGATGAGACGCAGGATCGGGCTCGGCGTCAGGTTGCGCGCGGCGATGAAGGAGAAGGGAACCGCGAAGACGAAGCCGATGAAAGTCGAGACCAGCGCCACGTTAACCGTGGTCAGCATCAGCTCGAAATATTCAGGGATGTAGAAGCCGCCCCAGATATAGACGCGGCCGAGCGCGAAGTTGAATTCCTGCGTGCCCTTGTCGTTGGGCGAGGCGATGTCGAACAGCGCCCGCCAGACGTCGTTCCAGTCCTTCGGAACCAGCCAGCTCAGGAAATCGAGGATATGCGGCAGCCGGTCGAAGAAGTGGCCGGCATTGGCCTCATCGGCGAACCACATGGTCGCGCACATGGCGACAAGCAGCAGGCCGACACCAAGCGCGGTGTAGAAGCGGCGCAGCGACGTCTGGCGCCGCCAGGCATCGGCTTGCTGACGGGTCGCGTCGGAATGGATCGTTGTCGAAAGGGTCATGATCGAGAATGCAAAAAAGGCGGCGCCGCCGCATCGGCCCGAAAATCGAAATCCGATTTTCGGAAAGTCCGATGCGGCAATCCAAAGTGCCAAAGCGTACTTTGTGCGTCCAAGTGGACGCACGTCGCTTTGGTGAGCGCCGCCCTTTTCCTGATGCCTTTAGCCGCCGATAGCGGCTTTGCGGGCCTCGACGATGACGTTGTAGAACTCCGGCTTGACCGGGACGTAGCCGGTGAAATCGCCACCCTCGACGCCTTCGAAGCAGGCCTTGTCCTTCTTCGGCAGCTCGGTGAAGAAGGCGGTCAGCTTGGCGGTCATGTCGTCGCCGAGCGCGGTGCGCACGACCAGCGGGCCATTCGGGATCAGGCCCGAGCGCCACACTTCGACGAAGTCGTTCGGGTCGACCGCGCCCTTGGCGACTTCCTTGTGGAAGGTGCCGGAGGTGTAGCCGTTTTTGAAGTCGCCGATGCCGGAGGAGTCGTCCACGGCAACGTCGACCTTGCCGTCACGCACGGCGAGGATGTTGTTCTCGTGGCCGCCGTTGAACTGGGTCGAGGCGAAATAGGTGTCATTGGCGACGCCGGTGTCCTTCGGAATCTGGGTCAAGGGAATCAGGTAGCCCGAGGTCGAGTCCGGGTCGGCGTAGCCGAGCTTCTTGCCCTTGGCCGACTCGATGTCGGTGATGCCGGAGGACTTCAGCGCCAGGCCGATCGAATAATAGCCGGTCGAGCCGTCGGTCTGCTGGGTGGTCAGGATGGGCGTGACGGCATTCGGGTCCTTGATATAGACGCTGGCATAGCCGGAGGCACCGAGCTCGGCGAAGTCGAGCGTGCCGCCGAGCAGGCCCTGGATCACGCCGTCATAGTCGGCGGCCGGGAACAGCGACACCTTCTCGAAGCCGAATTCGGCCTTCAGGTGATCGGCGAGGCACTGGTAGTTGCGCAGACGGTCGGTCTCGTTCTCGCCGCCGAGGATGCCGACGCGGAATTCCTTGATGTCGGCGGCGTGCGCGGCGCTTGCCGCCATGGCGAGCAGCGAAACGCCCGCAAAAACCATCTTTCTGAACATTGTGATCTCTCTCCTGTTGTTCCGGCTGCGCGCCGGCGGCGTTCTGATTTTTCAAGTCTTGCCGTTGACGCTGGCGGGCGATCCGGGTTGCTCGGCTGAAATCCACGATGCCCGGACCGCTGGGGCCGGGGCGCGGAGTCAGTAGCCAGGGAAGGCTGGTTCGAGCGGTCCGGCGGATGCGATGATCTTCGGCTTGATGGTCACGCTGGTCGACGTGATGGCCTCGGAGATCTCGGCGCCGCTGGCGTCGGCGCCATAGACGGTGCGCACGGCGTCGCGATCGAGGTCTTCCGGGGGGCCGTCGAAGACGACCTTGCCCGCAGCCATGCCGATGATGCGGTTGCAATAGGCGCGCGCGGTGTCCAGCGTGTGCAGATTGGTGACGACGGTGATGCCTTCGCGCAGATTGATGTCGCGCAGCGAATCCATCACCACCTTGGCGTTGAGCGGATCGAGCGAGGCGATCGGCTCGTCGGCCAGAAGTACTTTCGGCTGCTGCATCATGGCGCGGGCGATCGCGACGCGCTGCTGCTGGCCGCCGGAGAGCGTGCCGGCCGGCTGCAGTGCGGTGCGGGCGATGTCGAGGCGCTCGAGCGCGGCCACCGCCTCGGCGCATTCGGTGCGCGTGAACATGCCGAGCAGATTGGACATCGTGGAGCGATGGTTGAGGCGGCCGAGCAGGACGTTGGTCAAGACGTCGAGGCGCGGCACGAGGTTGAACTGCTGGAAGATCATGGCGCAGTCGCGCTGCCAGCGGCGCAGCGGCGAGCCCTGCAGGCTGGAGACCTCGGCGCCGTCGAAAAAAATCGACCCCTGGCTGGGATCGATGAGACGATTGATCATGCGCAGCAATGTGGACTTGCCGGCGCCGGAGCGGCCGATGATGCCGACCATCTGACCGCGCGGGATCGAGATGTTGATGTCGCTGACAGCGGTGTTCTTGCCAAATCGTCGGGTTACGCCGCGAATTTCCAGCGTGGCCGATGATGCCGACATACCAAAGCTCCAGTCCGTCGCGGTTTTGCAGGTCTGTTAACCTTCGCTAGCGCAGGCCGATGAAGCTGGGGTGTCGGATTGATGTCAGTTTTGTTACGAGTCACAGGCTTGGAGATTCAACCAAGCACCAGCAATTCCTCGAAATGCTTCATGTCCTTGAAGCTGCAGAAGGCCGGCGGCTTGAGCTCGACCACCGGGGCTTCCCGCTCGAGGAAGAACAGGCTCTCGTCGAACAGATCCTGCCAGGCGAAGGCACGCTCGTCGGAAAGGCGGCGGATCTGATAGGCGAAGGTGATGTGGAAGACATAGCTGTCGTGGTCCGGGTGGCGGTAGCCGAACGGCACTGAAAGGGCATCGCGCCACGCTTTCAGGGTCCGGCGGTCTTCCTCGGTGGCGCCGGCGACGGTGAGGCCGGTCGGCACAACTTCGACAATCTTGAGCTTGAAGGGGCCGTGTCCCTCGAAGCCTTGCAGGCGATCGAGATAGAGGCGGGTCATGGCGTCGATACCGGCATCGAGCTGCACGTCGGCGGGCCAGTAGGGAAGGCGGCGGCGATATTCGATGATGCCCTGGAAGAGCGTCATATGCAGGCTGGAGATCGGCGTGAAGGCGAGCCGATCGGCATCCGGCATGGCGAGCATGCGCTCGCGCACGCTGATGATCGCCGCTTGGGAAGCCGAGCCCTCGACCAGATGGCAGACGACCGTGTTGCCCGGTTCGAGCAGGAAGTTGCCCGACGCGTCGTAACGGGTGCCGAGATGCGTGGGTGGCGCTGGATTGGTGCCTTCGAAAAATCCGGCGAGCGAAGGTTTGATTGTGTCGAGCATGGCGATCTCCTTGCAGGAAAACGCCTCCTGTCCGAGTCATGTGTCAGCGGTGTGAATGGTGAAGAAGGCTTCCCTAGCGAGATCTTGTTACCCGCCATTCATTATTCACCAAAATCAGCCATCATATTTTTCCAAAAACGCCTCGGCCGACAACTTGCGGAAATCATCGAGCGCGGCGCGCAGGCTCGCATGGTCCCAATCCCACCACGCAAGCGCCTGGTAGCGCTCGGCGGTGCGGCGGTCGAAGCGCTCGCGGATCGGTTTCGCCGGCACGCCGCCGACGATGGTGTAGGGCGCGACGTCCTTCGTCACCACCGCGCCCGCGCCGACGGCCGCGCCGTCGCCGACGGTCACGCCGGGCAGCACGGTCGAACCGTGGCCGAGCCAGGTGTCGTGACCGACGATGACGCGCTTGGCGCGGCGCTCAGCGAAGAATGCGCTTTCATGCTCGGCGTCGTCCCAATAGTCGGAGGCGCGATAGGTGAAGTGGTGCAGTGTCGGCCGCGAGGTCGGGTGGTTGGTGGCGTTGAGGCGCACGCTTGCCGCGATATTGGAGAACTTGCCGATGGTCGCGCACCAGACGACGCAGTCCTGCATCATGTAGGAATAGTCGCCGAGCTCGCATTCGGCGACGCGGCTGCGCTCGGCGATCTCGGTCCAGCGGCCGAGCGTCGAGTTTTCGACCTGCGCCGTCGGATGGATCAGCGGCGTCTCCGAAAGCTTCTTCATGCGGCGATCTTTCCGGCGGCAAAGGCGGTGACGTCGATGACGCGATCGGCGACAGCCTCACGCACATCGAGATCGTGGAAGATGCCGAGCAGGGCGACGCCCGCCGCCTTCTTGGCGGCGATGAGCTCGACCACGACATCGCGGTTCTTCGCGTCGAGCGAAGCGGTCGGCTCGTCGAGCAAAAGGATCGGATGCTCGGTGATGAAGCCGCGCGCGATGTTGACGCGCTGCTGCTCGCCGCCCGAGAAGGTCGCGGGCGGCAATGCCAAGAGTTTTTCCGGCAGGTTGAGCTGCGCAAGCAAGGAGCGAGCCTTGGCCCGCGCGGTCTCGCGGTCCTCGCCGCGCTCGACCAGCGGCTCGGCGACCACGTCGAGCGCGGAAACACGCGGCACGGTGCGCAGGAACTGGCTGACATAGCCGATAGTATGGCGGCGCACGGCAAGCACGGTTCGCGGGCTGGCGGAGGCGAGGTCGATCAACCCGCCCCCATGCTGGACGATGATCTGGCCTTCATCGACGGCATAGTTGCCGTAGAGCATCTTCAGGATCGAGCTTTTTCCTGCACCCGACGGGCCGCCGAGCACGGCGCATTCCCCGGCGCGGATCGAGAAGGAGACCCCCGTCACCACCGGCAGCGTGACGCCGTCGCGCAGATGCATGGTGAAGCTTTTGGCGACATCGGAAACGACAAGCGGAGTAGCCATCATCAGAGTCCTTTGTTGTGCCGCATGGTCTGGTCCGAAAACCGGCTTCCACTTTTCGGGACCATGCGGCTAGACCTGCAAAATGGAAGAAACGAGAAGCTGGGTGTAGGGCGCACGCGGATCGTCGAGCACGCGGTCGGTAAGGCCGCTTTCGACGACGTGGCCGTCCTTCATCACCATCATGCGCTGCGACAGAAGCCGCGCCACGGCGAGGTCGTGGGTGACGACGATCGCCGACAGGCCGAGATCGGTGACCAGCCCGCGCAACAGGTCCAGCAGGCGGGCCTGCACCGAGACGTCTAGGCCGCCGGTGGGCTCGTCCATAAAGACGAGCCGAGGGCCGGTCACGAGGTTGCGGGCGATCTGCAGGCGCTGGCGCATGCCGCCGGAAAAGGCGCGCGGCTCGTCGTCGATGCGGTCCTCGTCGATCTCGACGCGCGACAGCCAGTCGACGGCGGTGGCGCGGATCCTGCCATAGTGGCGGTCACCGACGGCCATCAGCCTTTCGCCGACATTGGCGCCGGCCGACACCGTCATGCGCAGCCCGTCGGCCGGGTTCTGATGGACAAAGCCCCAGTCGGTGCGCATCAGGAAGCGGCGCTCGGCCTCGCTCATGCGGTAGAGCTCGCGCCATTGACCGTCACGCATGCGGTAGCTCGCGGTGCCGGAGGAAGGTAGCAGCCTGGTCGATAGGCAGTTGAGCAGCGTCGTCTTGCCGGAGCCGGACTCGCCGACCACCGCCAGGACCTCCCCCGGCCAGAGGTCGAAGGTGACGTTCTCGCAGCCGACGCGCGAGCCGTAGAATTTGGACAGCGCTGAAACGCGCAGCAGCGGTTCGTCGGTCATTCGGCCGGCTCCATTTTTTCAGAAGCAGAATGGGTCTCGGGGGCAAGGTGGCCGTGATGTCCATCGGCGCGCCGCTTCTCGCAGTGGTCGGTGTCTGAGCAGACGAACATGTGGCCGCCATGGTCGTCGAGGATGACCTCGTCGAGATAGACATTCTCGGCGCCGCAGAGCGCGCAAGGCTGGTCGAAGGTCTGCACCTCGAAGGGATGATCCTCGAAGTCGAGGCTGACGACATCGGTGAAAGGCGGCACCGCATAGATGCGCTTCTCGCGGCCGGCGCCGAACAATTGCAAGGCCGGCGAGCGGTGCATCTTCGGATTGTCGAATTTCGGCGTGGGCGAAGGATCCATCACATAGCGGCCCTCGACCTTGACCGGATAGGCATAGGTGGTGGCGATGCGGCCGTGCCTGGCGATGTCCTCGTAGAGCTTCACATGCATGAGGCCGTATTCCTCCAGCGCATGCATCTTGCGCGTTTCGGTCTCGCGCGGCTCTAGGAAACGCAGCGGCTCGGGGATCGGCACCTGGAAGACCAGCACTTGACCCGCGGTCAGCGGATGCTCGGGGATACGGTGACGGGTCTGGATGATCGTCGCCTTCCCGGTTTCCGTGGTGACGGCGACCTGGGCGACCTTCTTGAAGAAGGCGCGGATCGAGACGGCGTTGGTCGTGTCGTCGGCGCCTTGGTCGATGACCTTCAGCACATCGTCGGGACCGATGATCGAGGCGGTGACCTGCACGCCGCCGGTGCCCCAGCCATAAGGCATCGGCATCTCGCGCGAGGCGAAAGGCACCTGGTAGCCGGGAATGGCAATGCCTTTCAAAATGGCGCGGCGGATCATCCTTTTGGTCTGCTCGTCGAGATAGGCGAAGTTATAGGTGGCGATGTCGGTCGATTGCGCGTTCATTCCGCGGCCTCCCTTTTTTCTTCAGCCTTCTCCTCGTTTTCGCGGGCCTCGTATTCGGCGCGCATGCGGCGTACCAGGCCGAGCTCGGCCTGGAAGTCGACATAGTGCGGCAGCTTCAGATGCTCGACGAAGCCAGTGGCCTGCACATTGTCGGAATGCGAGATGACGAATTCCTCGTCCTGCGCGGCCGCGACGACATCCTCGCCAAGCTCGCTCGCGCGCAGCGCCCGATCGCACAGCGCCATGGCCATGGCCTTGCGCTCGCTCTGGCCGAAGACCAGGCCATAGCCGCGGGTGAATTGCGGCGGCGCCTTGGCCGAACCCTTGAACTGGTTGACCATCTGGCATTCGGTGACGCGGATGGAGCCGAGCGGCGCGGCAAAGGGCAGCTCCGGTACCTCCAGCTCCAGCTCGACCTCGCCGATGCGCACCTCGCCGACAAAGGGGTGATTGCGGGCGTAGCCGCGTTGCGTGGAATAGCCGAGCGCCAGCAGGAAACCTTCGTCGCCACGCGACAGCGCCTGCAGGCGGATGTCGCGTGCCATCGGGAACTGCAGCGGCTCGCGCGTGATGTCGCCAGGCACATGGTCAAGCGGCATGTCGCCGTCGGCCTCGATCAGACCTTCATGGGCAAGGATCGCGGAAACGCGCGGCATAGCCTCCGGCTCGACCGGGCGCTGCGCCGGCGTCTCGACCTCGGCGCCGGCGGCAAGCTCCGGATCGAGCAGGCGGTGCGTATAGTCGAAGGTCGGGCCGAGCACCTGCCCGCCGGGCAGGTCCTTGTAGGTTGCCGAAACACGACGCTCAATCTGCATCGCGCCGGTGTCGACCGGATTGGTGTAGCCGAAGCGCGGCAGCGTTGTGCGGTAGGCGCGCACCAGGAAGATCGCCTCGATCATGTCGCCGCGCGCCTGGACGACGGCCAGAGCCGCAAGCTCGCGATCATACAGCGAGCCCTCGCTCATCACGCGGTCGACGCCGAGCGCCAGCTGCTCGACGATCTGGTCGAGGCGCAGCGCCGGCACCGAGCGGTCGCCGCGGCGGCGATCGGCAAGCAGGCGGTGCGCATTGGCAATGGCGGCCTCGCCGCCTTTCACCGCGACATACATGTCACGCCTCCATCATCTTGATGCGGGTGGTGCGCGGCAGGCAGGCGAGGTGGCCTGGCGCCGCCAGGATGATGTCGACGCCGCGCGGGAAACGCTGGTTGTTCTGCTTCCACTGCTCGACGAAATGGCGCGGCATGCCTGGAGGCGCGATCATCGACGTCTTTTCGATCCCCGGACCTTCGAGCAGCAGCGACGGGCCCGAGGCAAGGTCGTCGAAGACGAGGATCAGCGTCGTAGAGCGGTCGGGATATTCCTGCGTGCCTTGCGCAAAACCGTCGAGCGCGGCCATCTCCTTCGGATTAGCGATCAAGGCGAAATGTGCATCGGCGGGGGTGTTGGCCAGGGGCGCGCCGGTGTGGAAGCAAAGCCAGGCCTTGACCGAGGTTTCCGCCTGCAGCGGCGGATCGAGCCAGACCGGCGTGTCGTTGTCGCAGAGCGAGAGCGCCACGGCGCCTGCCGTCGCCGACAATGGCGCGGGCGGGCGGGCGAGTGGCGGCAGGTTCTGGATGGTGCCTGGGCGCGCCATCGCGTCCATGATGGCGCGGAAGACGACCTGGGCGTTGAAGACCGGCTCGACGAAGCCGCCGTCGATCGATTGCGTGGCGATATCCATCAGTCCTCTCCGCGCACCATGGTGAAGAAATCCACTTTCGTGGCCGCCGCCTCGATACGCCGGGTCTCGCGCGCCGCGTCGAGCGCCGCGCGCAAGGGCGCGGCGAGCTTCGTCTCGACCGTTTCGCGGTGCCTCGGGTCCTGCCAGAGCGCGTCGGCGATCGCCGCGAGCCTGGCCTTGTCCTTGTCGCGGCCGAGCGCATAGGAATGGCCCACCCGGCCGGAGGGCAGCCGCACCGTGGCGCGGGTGACCGTCGCCTCGCCGACATTGAAGGGCGCGTCGCCGCCGCCGATCCGCCCGCGCACGGTCACCAGTCCGGTTTCGGGGCCGCGCAAAAGCTCGGCCTCGGAGGGCAGGCCAGACTCGTTCCACAGGCGGGCGATCTCATCGGCTTCGGCGTGCGCCAGCGTCGCCATCAACGCCTTTCGGCTGGCCTGCTCGCGCGCTTCCTGTCCTCGCATCGCATCCCTCCCTGCATCTGAAGATTTGTCTATTGATATAGACAACTATACAAATTATACCCACCTCCTAACGAGAGTCCATGACGGGTGGATGACAGGGAGCGCAAAAGTAGGGTGAGGACGTTGGGGGCGGGGAAATGAGCGGACTGGCAAGCAGCATCGAAAGGCGCAACGGCGTGTCGCTGTGGCGGCAGATCGCCGACAAGATATTGCAGGGGATCGCGAGCGGCGATTTCGCCGAGAACGCGGCGCTGCCGCCCGAGATAGCGCTGGCCGAGCGCTACGGCGTCAACCGCCATACGGTGCGCAGCGCCATTGCGGCACTTGTGCAGGAAGGCGTGCTGAAGGCCGAGCAGGGACGCGGCACATTCGTGTTGTCGCGCAAAAGGCTGTCCTATCCGATCGGCGCGCGCACGCGCTTCTCGACCGGGCTGCAAGGGCAGACGAGCGAGCGGCATATCGCGCTCTTGTCGTCGTCGACGGAGCCGGCCAGCCGGCGCGTCGCCGAGGCGCTTGGCATAGCGAAGGGCGCGGCCGTCATCCGCCTGGAGACGCGCGGCGAGGCCGACGGGCATGCGGTGTCACGCGCAACCACCTGGTTCGACGCCAAACGCTTCGCGGGCATCGAGGCGGCAATGGCGGAAACGGGGTCGATCACCGCCTCGCTGAAGCGCTTCGGCATCAATGACTATCTGAGGCATTCGACCGTGCTATCGGCGCGTCATGCCGACGCCGACGATCTTGCAGCCCTCGATCTGCAGCCCGGCGCCATCGTGCTGGTGACGGTCGCCGTCAACGTCACGCTGGACGGTGAGCCGATCCAGTTCGCGGAGTCGCGCTTTCCGGCGGAGCGGGTGGAGTTGAGGCTGTCGGCCGGCTAATAGTGCGTTTCACCGTTTCACGGAAACGGCGAAACGCCCTATCTATCTGTTTTACGCAATTCCGGACGGAAAACCGCTCACACTTTTCCTGGAATTGCTCTAGCGGCGCTCACCCGACCTCGATGACCGCCTTGATCAGCCCCGATTTCTCATGCGTCCATCTGGCCAGGTCACGCGGCGTCCCGGCGAGCGTGGTGCGATGGGTGACGAGTTTCGCCAACGGCACGGCGCCATTGCGGATCGATGCGGCCACATGCTCGAAGTCGGCCTTGAGCGCGTTGCGGCTGCCGACCAAAGTCATCTCGCGCTTGTGGAATTCGGGGTCGGAGAAGGTGATGTCGTCCTTGACGACGCTGACCAGCACCAGCGTGCCGCCATGCGCGACATGGGCGAAGGCCGATTGCACCGATTGCGTGTTGCCGGTCGCGTCGAAGACGAGGTCGAACCCTTCGCCGCCCGTCGCCTGCCGCACCAGTTCGCCGGCTGTCGCCTTCGAGGTGTCGAGCGCGGCAAAGCCAAGCTCCTTTTCGGCGAAGCCGAGACGTTCGCTGCTCATGTCGAGCAGGCTGACGTCGAGCCCCGCGATGCGCGCGAAGATCGCCGTGCCGAGGCCGATCGGGCCAGCGCCGATGACCAGCGTGCGCTGGCCGGGCAGCCCAAGCGATCGGCGTACCGCATGCGCGCCGATCGCCAGGAATTCCACTGCAGCGGCGTCGGCCAGCGACAGGCCGTTTGCCGGGTAAAGGTTCTGCGCCGGCACCAGGATCTCGTCGCACATGGCGCCGTCGCGGTGGACACCGAGCACTTCGATCTTCACGCAGCAATTCGGTTTGCCGTGCCGGCAGGCGATGCATTTGCCGCAGGCGAGATAGGGGTTGATGATCACCGGTTCGCCGACGGCGAGATCGACGCCCTCTGCCTTCTCGACAATGGTGCCGGAAACCTCGTGGCCCATGATGCGCGGATAGGCGAGGAAGGGATGCTTGCCTTCGAAGATGTGGTAGTCGGTGCCGCAGATGCCGACATGGCTGACGGCGATGCGCGCCCAGCCGTGTGGAGGTGCGCCGGGTTCGGCGCGGTCTTCGAGAACAAGCTCGCCGGGGGAGCGGCAGACGACGGCTTTCATGTGCAGATCCAGTGTTCAAAAAAGAGCGCCGGCCTCGTCATGCGGGGCCGGCGCGGAGTTCAGGGAGGATTCACTTGCCTCGCCGGCGCAGGCCGTCGAAGTAGACGATGACGATGATCAGCGCTCCGGTGATGACACGCTGCCAGAAGGTGTTGACGTTGAGCAGGTTGGCGCCGTTGTTGATCGTCGACAGGATGAAGGAGCCGATCAGCGGTCCATGCACGGAGCCGATGGCGCCGAACAGCGAGGTGCCGCCGATGACCGACGAGGCGATGGCCTGCAGTTCATAGGTGTCGCCCTGCGTCGGGTTGCCGATGCCGATGCGCGAGGCGAGCAGCACGCCGACGAAAGCCGCCAGCAGGCCGGACAGGACATAGGCCATGTAGATGGTGCGCGGCACGTTGACGCCCGACAGGCGCGCCGCCTCCGCATTGGAGCCTACCGAGAAGAGATAGCGGCCCCAACGCGTGTGATGCAGGAAAATGTAGGACGGCACGGCGACCAAGATCACCATCCAGAACAGGTAGGGGATGCCGGCGAGCGATCCGCGCGAGAAGGCCTGGAACGAATCGCTGTTGATCGAGATCGAGTTACCGTTGGTCATCAGCAAGCCGATGCCGCGCAGCGACGTCATGGTGGCAAGCGTGATGATGAAAGGCGGCAGGCCCATCTTGACGATGCCGAAGCCATGGAACAGGCCGATGGCCACGCCGACGAGCAAGGTAACGAGCACGGCGACCCAGATCGGCCAGCCTGCATTGATCAGCAGGGCGACGATGACGGTGGTGAAGCCGACGATGGCGCCGACCGAGAGGTCGATGCCGCCGGTGATGATGACGAAGGTCTGGCCGACGGCGAGGATGGCGATCAGCGAGCCTTGGCGCAGAAGATTGGTGATGTTGAGCGCCGTGGCGAAGGAGGGCGTGGCGACGGCCAGCACAATCCACATCAGAACCAGCAGGCCAAGCAGCGTCAGGCCGAAGAGGGCGTTGAAATTGCGCTTGGGTTTTTCGGCGGGGATTGCCTCGGTGCTCATTTTTGTCCTCCCGACTTTTCTTGTTTCTCGGCCAGAGCCTGACCCAAAATGTCCTCGTGGCTGGCGGTGCGGAAACCGTGCGTGGCGACCAACTTGCCGCGCCGGAACACATGCAGCGTGTCGGCAAGCTCGTAGACTTCCGGCAGGTAGGACGAGATCAGGATGATGCCGGCGCCCTTGGACAGCAGCGTCGAGAACAGGCGGTAGATCTCGGCCTTGGTGCCGACATCGACGCCCACCGTCGGCTCGTCGAAGATGAACAGCTTGGCGCCATGCGCCAGCCATTTGCCGATGACGATCTTCTGCTGGTTGCCGCCCGAGAGGCTGGAAGCCAGGGCATTGCGCGTCGGCGTCTTGATGCGCAGATCGGCGATCTGGCGGTCGGCCTCGGTCTTCTCCTTGGCGCCGGAGATCAGAAAGTTGCTCGAGATGCGCTTGTAGATCGGCAGGTTGAGGTTGATGCCGACCGGCAGATTGAGGCACAGGCCCTGGTCGCGGCGGCTTTCCGGGGCGAGCGCCATGCCGAGCCTTATCGCGTCATGCTCGGAATTGACCTGAACCTCCTTGCCTTCCCACAGGATCTGGCCGGCTGACTTCCTGTGACGGCCGTAAAGCGTGGTGACGAACTCGCTGCGGCCGGCGCCGATCAGGCCGTAGAGGCCGACAATCTCGCCGGCGCGGACCGTCACCGAGACATTCTCGAAGCCTTTGCCGGAGAGGTTCTTCGTCTCGACGATCGTGGCGCCGGGGGTGAAATGCTCCTTGTGGTAGATCTGCTCGATCGAGCGGTTGATCATCAGCTTGACCAGCTCGGGCTCGTCGGTCTCGGCAATGTCGCGGGTGCCGACCAGAGTGCCGTCGCGCAGCACGGAGACGCGGTCGGCAAGCTCGAACACTTCCTCCATGCGATGGCTGATATAGATGATCGTGACGCCGTCGCCTTTCAGCCGGCGGATCAGCTTGAAGAGCTGGTCGGCCTCCTTGCGGGTGAGATAGGCGGTCGGCTCGTCGAAGATCAGGAATTTCGTGCCGCGCACCGTGGCGCGGGCGGCGGCGATCAGCTGCTGCTGGCCGATGGTCAGGTCGCCGAGCACGACATGCGCCGGCAGGTCGAAGCCCAGCCCGTCGATGATCTTCTGCGCTTCCTTGACCATGGCGCGTTGCTGCAGCAGGCCGAAGCGGGATTCCTCCTCGCCGAGGAACATGTTGGCGGCGACGGTGAGGTGGCGGCACAGCACCACCTCCTGGTGGACGGCGTTGATGCCCAGCGCCATCGCCTCATGCGGCGTGGCCAAAGCCGCCGGCTTGCCTTCCCAGATGACCTCGCCGGACGTGCGCGGCATGACGCCGGTCAGAAGTTTTATCAGGGTCGACTTGCCGGCGCCGTTCTCGCCGACGATGGCGTGGATTTCGCCTGCCTTGAAGGCGAGGTGCACCGGCTTCAGCGCATGCGTGCCGGGATAGCGCTTTTCCAGTCCGTTGAGTTCGAGGATCGTCCTGCCCGGGGCCAGCGTGGGGGCGGGATGCAGGTCCTGCGCCGTAGACGTCATGACAATCCTCCCAGATTGGTCTCAACCGTTGGATACGCAGCGATGCGTCTGACGCGCATCTTGAAGTTGGAGCCTAAATCAGGCCGGCGAATTTCCAAATCGCCTGATGGATCGTTTCCGGGGCGATGCCGCCCCGGAAACGATTGTCGGGATGCTGCTCAGTTGAGCTTCGGGTTGAGCAGCGCGTCGATCTTCGGATCTTTCATATTGGCCTTGGTGACGAGGTTCGCGCCGGTATCGACATTGGCCTCGACCTTCTCGCCCTTCGAGGCCGCGAGAGCGGTCTTGATGCCGTCATAGCCCATCCGATACGGGTCCTGGACGACGAGGCCGGAGATGACGCCGTCATTCAAGAACTTGATCAGCTTCTCGTCGCTGTCGAAGCCGATCAGCGCCACCTTGCCGCCGAGATTGTTCTCGGCGATCGCCTGGCCGACGCCCTGCGCCATGATCAGGTTGGAGGCGAAGATGCCCTTGAGGTCCGGATTGGCGGTGATCAGGTCGGTGGCGATGTTCAAGCCCGTGGTGGCCTGGCCGTCCGCATATTTGTCGGCGACGAGCTCAAGGCCCGGATATTTGGCCTTGAGCTGTTCGATGAAGCCTTGCTTGCGCTGCTCGAGCGAGCCTGCGCCGGGCAGCGCGGTGATCAGCGCGACCTTGCCTTCCACCTTGCCGCCATTGGCGGCGCTGATCGCGGCAGCGAGACCGTCAGCGGCAACGCGGCCGCCCTGGACGTTGTCGGTGGTCAGGAAGGAGGTGAAGGCCTTGGAGTCGGCGCCGGAGTCGATGCCGATGACCTTGACCTTCGAAGCCGCCTCGTCGATCGGCTTGCCGAGTGCCTTAAACTCGGTCGGCGAGATGACGATGGCCGCCGGATTGCTGGCAACGGCATTCTCGAGGATCGAGATCTGGCCGTTGACGTCGGTTTCGGCCTGGGCGCCGAGCTCCGGAACGTTGATGCCGAGGTCCTTGCCAGCCTTGCGGGCGCCGGCCAGCACGATCTGCCAGTAGAAGGAGGTGGTATCCTTGACAATGATCGGAATGGTCACGTCGGCCGCCGAGGCGGGCGCGGAATGCATTGCGCCGGCGAGCATCGACGCTGCGGCCAAAGCCACGAAGGCGCGGCGGTTGAGAAGGCTGGTCACGAATTTCATTAGGTTCCTCCCTAAAGTCGCCTGGTGAAGGTTGCGGAAGCTCCGTTTGGATAGGCGCGGCCGAACAGAACTTTATCAATAAAAAACAGATGCTATTTTTTGATAATGCATCGCCATGGTCGATGCAAGCGGTGTCTGGTGCCGTTTATGTGATGCCGGATGAAGTCTGTCCGCTCCTCCCTGGCATTGCATGGGCGCTTCCGTTCCTCCTTGCCGACATGGAACGATAATTTCACGATGCTGTCAATATGGAACATTCATTCCATCATGAAGTCGCGCAATCGTGAAGACCGGCGTCCTTGCTTCCGACAACGCGTCCGCCCGCGGACTAAAGCGTCGCGCCCAGGTGCCAGGGCACGAATTCGTTGTCGCCGTAGCCGAACGCCTCGCTCTTGGTCTTGCGGCCGGACGCCGTCTCGATGATCAGTTCGAAGATCTCGCGGCCCATGCCGGCAATGGTCTTCTCGCCCGAGGCGATGACGCCGCAATTGACGTCCATGTCCTCTTCCATCTGGTGATACATGGTCGAATTGGTGGCGACCTTGATCGACGGCGTCGGCCGGCAGCCGAAGCAGGAACCGCGGCCGGTGGTGAAGACGATGACGTTGGCGCCGCCGGCCACCTGTCCGGTGGCCGAGACCGGGTCGTAACCGGGCGTGTCCATGAACACCAGGCCGCTGCCCGAGACCTTCTCGGCATAGCCGAAGACGCCGTTGAGCGGCGTCTGGCCGCCCTTGGCGACCGCGCCCAGCGATTTCTCGAGGATCGTGGTCAGGCCGCCGCGCTTGTTGCCGGGCGAGGGGTTGTTGTCGATCGAGGCGCCGTGCTTGGCGGTGTGGTCCTCCCACCATTTCACATAGTTGTCGAGCTTGGCGGCGATCTCGGGCGAAGCGGCACGATAGGCAAGCAGATGCTCGGCACCATAGATCTCGGTGGTCTCCGACAGGATGCCGATGCCGCCGCAGCCGGCCAGGATATCGACGGCCGCGCCCAGCGCGGGATTGGCGGTGATGCCGGACATGCCGTCCGAGCCGCCGCATTGCAGGCCGACGACGATCTCGGAGACCGGGATCGGCTCGCGTTGCAGATGGCCGACCTCCTCGGCGATCTCGGCCAGAACGCCCATCGCCTTCTCGACAGACTTGCGCGAGCCGCCGGCCTCCTGGATGTTGAAATGGCGTTTTCCCGCGGCCACACCCTTCTGGCCGTAAAGGGTAAGCTGGTTGACCTCGCAGCCCAAGCCGACCATCAGCACGCCGCCGAAATTCGGATGGCGGGCATAGCCGGCCAGCGTGCGGTGCAGCACCATCATGCCGTCGCCGGTGGCGCTCATGCCGCAGCCCTGGCCGTGCACGATCGGCACGAAGCCGTCGATGCCGGGATATTTCGGCAGCAGCGTGCGGTTGGCCTCGTCGGCGATGGCATGGCAGACGGTCGACGAGCAATTGACGCTGGCGATGATGCCGATGAAGTTGCGCGTGCCGGCGCGGCCGTCGGCGCGGCGGTAGCCCATGAAGGTGCGCTTGCGGTCGGCCTCGGTGGCGTGCTCGGCCTCGCTCGGCGGCACCACCGGCAGGCGGCCGCTCTCGAACACCAGATTGTGCGAATGGACGTGCTCGCCAGGGGCGATGTCTTGCGTGGCGCGGCCGATTGCCTGCGCGTATTTCACCACCGCTTCGCCCGCCGCGATCGGTTTGATCGCCACCTTATGGCCCGGCTCGATCACGGCAGTCGCGGCGGCGCCGCCCGGCAATGGCGTTCCAATTTCGATGCGCCCGTTGGCAACGGCGACATTATCGGAAGGTGAGAGAAGGATGGTGTTTGCAACGGTCACGGGCGGCTGTCCTGGGTGATCCTGGGAGTGCGGGCGGATTGACTTGCGCCCGTTTAAAGGTAATGTCTTTTATCGGGAAAAAACATTTTTGCGTCAATTGTTTTTTCGCAGGCGACGTGTGTCGGTAGACGCCCGCGATTGCCCGTTTTGCAAGCCGGCGAAAAACGTTCCGCTTTTCGGAGGCTTGCGCTAGAGCAATTCCAGGAAAAGTGCGCAGCGGTTTTCCGTCCGGAATTGCGCAGAAACAAGGATTTAGAGCGGTTCAGCGATTCTGGGAAACGCTTAACCGCTCCAGGAACACCCATCATATCGCGCTTCCGGCGAGTTGCCGCAAGCGTTGGGGGATACGGGGCATGTCGAAGAGCAACAATGTCTACAAGGACGCCTTCAACCGTTGCCTCAGGCTGCTCGACGAGACCAAGAGCCTGCCGTCGGAGCCTGAGCTCGGCACGCTGCTCGGCGTCAGCCGCACCACGGTGCGAAGCATTCTTTCGCGCATGGAAGAGACCGGGCTGATCGCCTGGAACAAGCGCAACAAGACAGTGCTCAGGGCGGCGCGGCCGGAGGATTACTTCCCCGAGGAGGAGACCGATTCGCTGGCCGAGATCATCGAGCGATCCTTCATGCGCCGCCTGCTTGCCGAGGGCGCCGAGGCCGGCATGCAGATCAACGAGCTGGAGCTGGCGCGCGAGATCGGCGTCGGCACCACCAGCGTGCGCGAGTTCCTCATCCGCTTCTCGCGCTTCGGGCTGATCGAGAAGCGACGCAACAGCCATTGGGTGCTGAAGGGGTTCACGCGTGCTTTCGCGCTGGAGCTAACCGAGATCCGCGAGATGTTCGAGCTGCGCTCGGCGGCGGCCTTCGCCGCGCTGCCGGAGGATAGCGCGGTATGGGCCGATCTCGACCGCCTGGAGGTCGAGCATCGCCATCTCGCCAGCGAGATCGCCACGCGCTTCAATGAATTCTCCGAGCTCGACGAGCGCTTCCACCGGCTGATCCACCGCGCCTCGCACAACCGCTTCATCGTCGACTTCTACGATGTCATCGCGATGATCTTCCACTACCACTACCAGTGGAACAAGGCCGAGGAGCGCCAGCGCAACGAGGTCGCGGTGCAGGAGCATCTCGCCTATATCGCTGCGCTGAAATCGCGCGATCCCGGCAAGGTGGACGTCGCTTGCCGCAAGCACCTGAAGTCGGCGCGCCAGACGCTGTTGAGTTCCATTCCCGAAGGACGGCAGGCGCAGCCCGCCTAGGATCTGTCGATATTCAGGTGATGCGGCCTGACCTGAATCTCAACGGACCCTAATCGATGTCGCCCAGAAGCGTGCAGCGGGTCTGGGCGATAAAACGGGCGCGTCGCGCCGTGTTGCCGCAGCGCGGTTTTGCCGATTTTCCCGGCCGCATCGTCCGTGTTAGGGTCGATCAAGTTTCCGGAGAGGCTTTGCGTTGGATATAAGGCTGAGACGAGGGAGCACGCCGGCCGCGTTTGTCGCGGCGCTGCTTCTATTGCTTCAGTCCTCTCTCGGCGCTTTCGCCTTCGGCGCGCCTTCGCAGCTCGACGCCTTCGGCAATGTCATCTGCACGCATGAAGGCGCTGTAAAGTTTCCCGGCGGGGATCCACACCAGCAGCATATGCCGGCCTGCTGCTCGTTCGGCTGCAGCATGGTTTCGCCGGCGCATCTGCCGCCGCCGCAAGCAGCCACGCTGGCCGGAACCCAGCTTTTCGAGGCGGTCGCCTTCCAGCTTCCGGCCTTCCGGCACCAGGACTTCGCCCGCGACCGCTCTCCGGCCAATCCGCGCGCACCGCCGGCGTTGGTCTGAACCGCGGAACGTTCCGCGCGCCTGTTCATCCAAAGATCAGACTGTTCGCGGCCGCATTCCGGCGCGATCCCGTACTCATGGAGCAACCATGTCCAATGTTCTTTACGAGGCGCAAGCCTTCGCCTTTCGCGGCGCGCCGCGTTTCCGCCTCCAGCAGCGCATCGGCCTTGCCGTGCTTGTCGTTCTTCTCCTGTTCGCCTGCATTCCCGCCGCCCTCGCGCATGAATTCAAGGTCGGCGATCTCGAGATCGAGCACCCCTGGTCGCGGGCGACGCCGCCCGGTGCCAAGGTGGCCGGCGGTTATTTCACCGTAGTCAACAAGGGCAGCGCGCCGGACCGGCTGCTGTCGATTTCCTCCGATATCTCCGACAAGGCCGAACTGCATGAGATGGGCGTCAAGGACGGTGTCATGACCATGCGGCCGGTCAGCGGCGGGCTCGAGATCCCGGCCGGCGGCAAGGTCGCGCTGAAGCCCGGCGCCTATCACCTGATGTTCGTCGGCCTCAAGCGGCAGCCGAAGCAGGGCGAGAAGTTCCCGGCGACGCTGACCTTCGAGAAGGCCGGCAGCGTCAAAGTAGAGTTTGCCGTCGAAGGCATGGGTGAGACGGGCAGCGGCGATATGGACATAGATCACGCCGACTAATCCGCAAATTCGAAATCGGAGGGACAATTCATGAAGAAGTATCTTTTGGCGGCCGGCGTGCTTTGCGCTTTCGGCACCAGTGCCGCGCTCGCCCATATCACGCTCGAAACGCAGGAAGCGGCTGTCGGCTCGACCTACAAGGCGGTTTTTCGCGTGCCGCATGGCTGCGAGGGCAAGGCAACGACCGCGGTTCGCGTGCAGATCCCCGAAGGCGTCATCGCGGTGAAGCCGATGCCAAAGCCCGGCTGGACGCTGCAGATCAAGAAGGGCAAATACGAGAAATCCTACCAGCTCTATGGCGAGACGCTGAGCACCGGCGTGAAGGAAGTGGACTGGAGCGGCGGCAATTTGCCCGACGAATTCTATGACGAGTTCGTCTTCCGCGCTTCGCTGGCGGCCGATCTGCCGGCCGGCCAGATGCTCTATTTCCCGGTGGTGCAGGAATGCGGCGACGCCGCCGATCGCTGGATCGAGATCGCGGCGGTCGGCCAGGATGAGGACGCCCTGGAAACTCCGGCGCCCGGCATCAAGTTGCTGCCGAAGAAATGATCTTTTGTCGGCGCGCTCCATCGGGGCGCGCCAACAGTTCCTGTTAAGACGGCATGAACGCAGCGCAGCCTTCCTCGACGATCCGCCTGCACGCCGGCCCGCTTGCCTGGCTGGTCGCGGCGCTCATGGTTGCGGCGGTGTTGGCCATGCCCGGCCGCGCCCTCGCGCATGCGGCGCTGGTCGCGACCGACCCGACGGACGGCGCGGTGCTGACGCAAAGCCCGGCGCAGTTTTCGCTGACCTTCAGCGAGCCGGTATCGCCGCTGGTGCTGACACTTGTGCGGCCGGACGGCTCGCAGCTTGCGCTGACATCCTTCCGTCTCAAGGATCAGACCGTTGAGATCGACAATCCCGAAACGCTGAAATCCGGCACGCATGTGCTGAGCTGGCGGGTGGTGTCGGTCGACGGCCATCCGGTCGGCGGTTCGGCGCTGTTTTCCGTCGGCGCGCCAAGTGCCGCGCCGGTGGCGGGCGAAGCCGTCGACTGGACGCTGCGCGCGGCGATCTGGGCGGCCAAGCTATTTCTCTATGCCGGCCTCTTCCTTGGCGTCGGCGGCGCGTTCGCGCTCGCCTGGCTGGCCGGGGACCGACGCCGCGGTCAGCGCTTTATCGCCGGGGCACTGCTTTTCGGCCTCGTCGCGGCGCCCGTGTCGCTCGGCCTGCAAGGGCTGGACGGACTTGGCGCTCCGCTCGCGCGCTTTGCGGCGCCGACGGTCTGGAAGACTGCGCTGGAGACGAGCTACGTCTCGACGGTGCTGATCGGGCTGATCGCGCTTGGTCTCGCGCTGCTTTCGCTTGCCGGGCCGTCAGGCTTTCGCAAGCTGTCGGCGAGCGCAGCACTGCTCGGTGTCGGCGTCGCCCTCGCCGTGAGCGGCCACGCCAGCGCCGCCGAGCCGCAATGGCTGACGCGGCTACTGGTGTTCCTGCATGGCGCCGCAATCGCCTTCTGGGCCGGTTCGCTGGCGCCGCTCGGGCTCGCATTGCGGCGAGAGCCGGCGGAAGCAAAAGCCTTTCTGCGGCGCTTCTCCCGCGCGATCCTGCCTGTCGTCATCGTGCTTGCCGCCAGCGGCTTCGTGCTGGCGATCATCCAAGTGCAGCAGCCGGCGGCGTTGATCGACACGTCCTATGGCCGGCTGCTGCTCTTGAAGCTGGCGCTGCTGCTTTTTCTGTTCACGCTTGCTGCGGTCAATCGCTGGACGCTGACGGCGCCCGCCGCAGCCGGCGACACCGAGGTGCAGCGGCGGCTGGTGCGCTCGATCGGCATCGAGATACTGATCGTGCTCGCCATCTTCGGTGTCGCCGCCGGCTGGCGCTTCACCCCGCCGCCGCGCGCGCTGGCGATCGCCGCCGCCCAGCCGGCGTCGATCCACATCCATACTTTGAAGGCAATGGCGGATCTCAGCGTCACGCCCGGCCATGCGGGCGAGGTCGCCGCTTCGATCGTGATCATGACCGGCGATTTCGGACCGCTGGACGCCAAGGCGGTGACACTGGTGCTGTCGAAGCCAGATTCCGGCATCGAGCCGATCAAGCGACCGGCGACCAAGCCCGGAGACGGCACCTGGCGCGTCGACAATCTCGTCATTCCAATCTCCGGGCGCTGGAACGCTCGGTTGGATATCCTCGTTTCGGATTTCGAGATGGTGAAGATAGAGGCTCCCATAGAGATCAGGGCGCAATAGCCAACCCGCCGATGCAATTCGGCTAGGCGGTTGACGCCGCCGCCAAGGCCCGTCATTCATCTTGCGAAACAGTGGGCATCGCCCGAAACGCGGCCATAACAAGCATCCGGAAGCAGGGAAGAAACGATGGAAAAAGCCGAAATCGGCCTGATCGGCCTTGGCACGATGGGGTCCAACCTGGCGCTCAACATCGCCGAGCACGGGCACCGCATCGCCGTCTTCAACCGCACGCCGTCGCGCACCAACGCCTTCGTCGAGAGCGCCGGCCCGCTGAAGGATAGGGTCGTTCCCTGCTACAGCCTGGAGGAGCTTGCCGCTGCGATCCGGCCGCCGCGGCCGATCATCATCATGGTCCTGGCGGGCAAGCCGGTCGACGAGCAGATCGCGGCTCTTCGCGGCGTGCTCTCCGACAACGACATCGTCATCGACGCCGGCAACGCTAATTTCCGCGACACGATGCGCCGCTTCTCCGAACTGTCCGGATCGGGCCTGACCTTCATCGGCATGGGCGTGTCTGGCGGCGAGGAAGGCGCGCGCCACGGTCCTTCCATCATGGTGGGCGGCACCGAAGAGTCCTGGAAGCGTGTCGAGAAAGTGCTCACCGCGATCTCCGCCAAGTTCAAGGACGAGCCGTGCGCCGCCTGGCTGGGGCATGACGGTGCAGGCCATTTCGTCAAGACGATCCACAACGGCATCGAATATGCCGACATGCAGATGATCGCCGAGATCTATGGCATATTGCGCGACGGCCTCGGCATGGCGCCCAAAGAGATCGGCAAGGTCTTCGAGCAGTGGAACCAGGGCCGGCTCAACTCCTACCTGATCGAGATCACCGCCAAGGTGCTCGCCGCCGACGATCCGAAGACCGGCAAGCCGGTGGTCGACGTCATCCTCGACCGCGCCGGGCAGAAGGGCACCGGCAAATGGTCGGTCATCGAGGCGCAGCAGCTCGGTATTCCCGCAACGGCGATCGAGGCGGCGGTCGCGGCGCGCGTATTGTCCTCAATCAAGGACGAGCGGCAGGCGGCGGAAAAGGCCTATGGCAATATCGGCGTCGAAAAGATCTCCGGCGACAAGGCCGCGCTGCTCAAGGATCTGGAGCTCGCCTTGTTTGCCGGCAAGATCGCGGCTTACGCGCAGGGCTTCGCCGTGATGAGCGGCGCTTCGAAGGAGTTCAACTGGAATCTGCCGATGCCGACCATCGCCAAGATCTGGCGCGCCGGCTGCATCATCCGCTCGCAGATGCTGGACACGATGGCCGAGGCGTTCGGTTCTGGCAGCGCGTCCACCAGTCTCCTGATGGCCCCGGCCTTCATTGCCATGATGAAGGAGGCGCATCCGTCGCTCAGGCGCATCGTGGCGCGGGCTTCCGAGGCCGGATCGCCCGTGCCGGCGCTGTCCTCCGCGCTCGCCTATTTCGACAGCTACCGGCAGGGGCGAGGCACCTCGAACCTGATCCAGGCGCAGCGCGACTTCTTCGGCGCGCATGGCTTCGAGCGCATCGGGGAAGAGGGGGCGTTCCATGGCCCGTGGGGCAGCGGGGCTGCCTAGGTTTGGCCCAGACGGCTCTCCGATCGCCATCCTCGGGTCTGCGCGTCCGCTTCGCTCCCGCTCCGCCCGCGGATGACGAAGCTGAAGGGTTTCGGCCAATCTCCGACGTAGCCGCCTAACCCGGTGAAGGTCATTTAGTCAGAAACCAGAGCTAACCCCGATAAGGCAGAACCTCGCCCGGCTTGCTGAGCGATTGCAGCGAGCCCGGTTCCTTGCCGCCGATCCAGCCGAGCACGGCCCGGGCGAGCTCGGAGCCGGCCAGCCGGAAGTTCTCGTTGACGACGAGCAGCTCGCGCCGGAACAGATGCAGCAGTTCCGAGGACTGTTTCGAAACCACGTCGACATCGCGGCCGAGCTTCAGTCCGGCGTCCTCGATGCCGGCCACCACGGCGAGCGTCGCCGCGGCGGCGCTGCTGACGATGCCGTCCGGGCGATCGTCGCGGCGCATCAATTGCGCAGTGCGCATCCTGATCTGCTCGATCGTGTGGTCGATGGAGACGGTGTTGAACGGCACTTCGCTGGCGCTCACCTCGCTCAGCGCGTCTGCAAAGCCGTTCACCGTATGGCCGTAATAGGTGAGGCCGAGCGGCGGCGTCACAAGGGCCAGCCGGTTGCGGTCCCTGCCGGCGAGCGCGCGCACGGCTTCGCCGGCAAAGGCGTAATTGTCGAAGTCGTGATAGGGATGCACCAGCCCCATGTCCGTGCGGCCATGCGTGGCGAAGGGAATGCCGCGCTCCAGCATGTAGCGCGCCCGCGGATCGTTGGGCTGGGTGCGCGAGATGATGACGCCGTCGGCCGAGCCCGTCTCGACCAGATAGCGAACCGGGTCGAGCGGATCCTGCGAGCGCGAATAGGGCGTGACGATCAAATGGTAGGGCGTGTCGGCGATCACCTCGGTAACGCCGTAGATGATGTCGGAGACGAAGCTCATGATCTCGCGTTCGGTGTCAAGCACCAGGCTGATGACGTTCGTCTTGCCGGTCCTCAAGCGTACGCCGGCCCGGTTCGGCCGGTAGCCGATTTGCTTGGCGACGAGCTGGACCCGGCGCCTGGTCTCGGCACCGATCTCCGGCGCGTCCTTGAGCGCGCGTGACACGGTCGTGACGCCGAGCCCGGTCATGAAGGCAAGCGTCTTCAGCGTCGGCCGCTCCTTGCCCGACGTGTCGTCGTCCTTCTTCTTTACCCGTCTGTCCATTCGTCCCGCCCGTCAGGCGCATAGCAGCCGCGGGGCCGGCCGGCAATCGTGCGGTGTCGACTTTGCGCGACCTTCAGCTTGCGACTTGGTTCAATATACTGAAACGTTACAGATTGCCAATATTCGTGATTGACCGGCGAGGTCGGGGCCCCGCGTTCCGGGTTTGAGAGCGGTCGAAAGTCTCTGGAATCACAAGGAATATCGGCCCGGCATAATTTCGGCACGAAACTACCAGAGGAACGCCAGCACTGCTGCCTCGATCGGATGATTTTGTTCGCGACGCGAAAAAACCTCGCCCCGCTTTCAGGCGAGGGGTTGCCTAGACGGACCATTTGCCGTATCCAAAATCTGTAACGTTTCAGATTCTGGGAGGAAGCCGAAATGCGATACAAATTCCTGACTGCCGCCTTTGCCGCGACGGTTGCGCTCAACTTCGCCGGTCCGGCGGCCGCGACCGACCTGGAAGTCACCCATTGGTGGACTTCGGGCGGCGAGGCGGCGGCGGTGGCCGAGCTTGCCAAGGCGTTCGACGCGACGGGCAATCACTGGGTCGACGGCGCCATCGCCGGCTCCGGCGGCACGGCGCGGCCGATCATGATCAGCCGCATCACCGGCGGCGATCCGATGGGCGCCACCCAGTTCAACCACGGCCGCCAGGCGGAGGAGCTGGTGCAGGCGGGCCTGATGCGCGACCTCACCGACATCGCCACCAAGGACAAGTGGACGGAGATCGTGCGGCCGAAGAGCCTGCTCGATAGCTGCACCATCGACGGCAAGATCTATTGCGTGCCGGTCAACATCCACTCCTGGCAGTGGCTGTGGTTGTCCAACGAGGCCTTCCAGAAGGCTGGCCTGCCGATGCCGAAGGACTGGAACGAGTTCGTGGCCGACGCGCCGGCGCTGGAGAAGGCCGGCATCATTCCGCTCGCCGTCGGCGGGCAGCCCTGGCAGGCCTCGGGCGCCTTCGACGTGCTGATGGCCGCTGTCGGCGGCACCGACACCTTCCTCAAGGTCTATAAGGACAAGGACGCCACCTTCGCGGCCGGTCCGGAGATCGCCAAGGTGTTCAAGGCGGCGGACGACGCCCGCAAGATGGCCAAGAACACCAATGTGCAGGACTGGAACCAGGCGACCAACCTGGTCATCACCGGCAAGGCCGCCGGCCAGATCATGGGCGACTGGGCGCAGGGCGAGTTCCAGGTCGCCGGCAAGACCGCCGGCAAGGACTATACCTGCCTGCCTGGCCTCGGGCTCAACGAAGTCATCGCCACCGGCGGCGACGCTTTCTATTTCCCGCTGCTCAAGGACGAGGCGAAGGCCAAGGCGCAGGTGGTGCTCGCCGAAACCTTGCTCGACCCGAAGACCCAGGTCGCCTTCAACCTCAAGAAGGGGTCGCTACCGGTGCGCGGCGATGTCGACCTCAATACGGCGAACGACTGCATGAAGAAGGGCCTGGCCATTCTCGCCAAGGGCGCCGTCATGCCGTGGACGGACCAACTGCTTTCGCAGGACACCCAGAAGCAGAAGGAAGACCTGTTCTCTGAATTCTTCGCCAAGCCCGACATGAGCGTCGAAGAGGCGCAGAAGCGCTTCGCCGAGATCATCGGTTCGGCGGACTGACAACCGGCGCCCCCGCCGGCTCCCGGCCCCAGCCTATCGAGGGTCGGGAGCATGACGCCCTCATTGTCCCAGCGCGGCTGCCGAGATGAGCAACAGCGAACGCCCAAGCAAGCTTTTCCGGAACCTCAACGCCAAGGTCGCATCGATCCCGATGGTGCTCACCGCGCTCGTGGTGTTCGTCGGCGGCACGGCGTGGACGGTGCTCTATTCCTTCACCAATTCGAAGCTGTTGCCGCGGCTCAACTTCGTCGGGCTCGACCAATATCACCGGCTCTGGTCGACATCGCGCTGGCTGGTCTCGATCGAGAACCTTTTGATCTATGGCGCGATATCGCTGGTGTTCTCGCTGGTCATCGGCTTCCTGCTTGCCGCCCTTCTCGACCAGAAGATCCGCTTCGAGGACACGTTCCGCACGATCTTCCTCTATCCCTTCGCGCTGTCCTTCATCGTCACCGGGCTGGTCTGGCAATGGCTGCTCAATCCGGATTTCGGCGTACAGCGCGTCGTGCGCGACCTCGGCTGGACGAGCTTCAGCTTCGACCCGCTCTACAATTCCAGCATCGTCATATACGGCATCTCGATCGCCGCGCTCTGGCAAGGCACGGGGCTCATCATGTGCCTGATGCTCGCCGGCCTGCGCGGCATCGACGAAGATATCTGGAAGGCGGCGCGAGTGGACGGCATTCCCACTTGGAAGACCTATCTGTTCATCGTCATTCCGATGATGCGGCCGGTCTTCATCACCACGCTGGTGATCATCGCCGCCGGCATCGTCAAGGTCTACGACCTGGTCGTGGCGCAGACCAGCGGCGGCCCCGGCATCGCCTCCGAAGTGCCCGCCAAATATGTTTACGACTACATGTTCTTCGCCCAGAATCTCGGCCAGGGTTTCGCCGCCTCGACCATGATGCTGTTGTCGGTGGTGATCGTGATCGTGCCGTGGGCCTATCTCGAATTCGGAGGCACGAAGCGTGGTTGACGTCGCCTCCCTGTCCAGCGGCGCCGAAGCGCTCAGGCGCGATGCCGCCGGCCCGAGCGGGCCGAAGCCGCGGCATGTGCTGTCGCGCCGCAACATCTTTCTCTACGGCACGCTGATCGTCGTGGCGCTCTACTACCTTTTGCCTCTCTACGTGATGATCGTCACCTCGCTGAAGGGCATGCCGGAAATCCGCCTCGGCAACATCTTCTCGCCGCCGATGGAGATCACCTTCGAACCCTGGGTGAAAGCCTGGGCGAGCGCTTGCACCGGGCTCAACTGCGACGGACTCTCGCGCGGCTTCTGGAATTCGGTGCGCATTACCGTGCCGTCGGTGTTGCTCTCGATCGCGATCGCCTCGGTGAACGGCTACGCCCTGGCCAACTGGCGCTTCAAGGGTGCCGACACATTCTTCATCATCCTGATCGTCGGCGCCTTCATCCCCTACCAGGTGATGATCTATCCGATCGTCATCATCCTGCGCGAGATCGGCATCTACGGCACGCTGACCGGCCTGGTGATCGTGCATTCGATCTTCGGCATGCCGATCCTGACGCTTTTGTTCCGCAACTATTTCACCTCGATGCCGGAGGAACTATTCCGCGCCGCGCGCGTCGACGGCGCGGGTTTCTGGGGCATCTATCTGCGCATCATGCTGCCGATGTCGCTGCCGATCTTCGTCGTCGCCATCATCCTGCAGGTGACAGGCATCTGGAACGACTTCCTGTTCGGCGTCGTCTACACGCGCCCCGACACCTATCCGATGACGGTGCAGCTCAACAACATCGTCAACTCGGTGCAGGGCGTGAAGGAATACAACGTCAACATGGCCGCGACCATCCTGACAGGCCTTGTTCCGCTCATCGTCTATTTCGTTTCCGGCAAGCTCTTCGTGCGCGGCATCGCCGCCGGCGCGGTGAAAGGATGATGATGGCAGCGACCGGCAATCCCAGCGTTTCGATCCAGAACCTGTCGCTCAATTTCGGCGTGCTGCCGGTGCTCAAGACGCTCAATCTCGACGTTGCCGAGGGCGAGTTCGTCGTGCTGCTTGGACCGTCGGGCTGCGGCAAGTCGACCCTGCTCAACTGTATCGCCGGCCTGCTCGACATTTCCGACGGCCGCATCTTCATCAAGGGCAAGAACGTCACCTGGGAGGAGCCGAAGGACCGCGGCATCGGCATGGTGTTCCAGTCCTATGCGCTCTATCCGCAGATGACGGTGGAGCGGAACCTTTCCTTCGGCCTGCGCGTCGCCGGCGTGCCGAAGGACGAGATCGCCAAGCGCATCGCGCGCGCTGCCGAGATCCTGCAGATCGAGCCGCTGCTGCAGAGGAAGCCCTCGGCGCTGTCCGGCGGGCAGCGCCAGCGCGTGGCGATCGGGCGGGCGCTGGTGCGTGACGTCGACGTTTTTCTGTTCGACGAGCCGCTCTCCAACCTCGATGCCAAGCTGCGTTCGGAATTGCGCGTCGAGATCAAGCTTTTGCACCGCCGCTTGAAGAACACGATGATCTACGTCACCCACGACCAGATCGAGGCGATGACGCTGGCCGACCGCATCGCGGTGATGAAAGGCGGCGTCATCCAGCAGCTCGATGCCCCGCAGACCATCTACAACCGTCCGGTCAACCGCTTCGTCGCCGGCTTCCTCGGCTCGCCGGCGATGAACTTCGTCGAAGGCCGCCTGGAGCAGGCCGGCGGCGACTGGCACTTTGTCGTCGAGGACGTGCGCATCCCGCTTGCAACCTATGCCTTCGAGAAGGAGCCGGTGCCGGGGCCGGCCGTGTTCGGCATCCGGCCCGAGCATGTCGCCTTCAACAGCGGCACGGGCTGGCCCTTCACGGCGACGGCCAATGTCGAGGTCGTCGAGCCGATGGGTTCCGACACGCTGGTCTGGCTCAAACTCGGCCAGCAGAACTTCACCGTGCGCGTCACCTCCGAACGCACGCCGAAGAATGGCGATGCCGTCGGCATCGGCTTCGATCCGATGCGCGCCTCGCTCTTCGACGCTCAAACCGGCAACCGAATTTAACCTCCCAGGACCAACAGCACGGACAGGACAGATGAACTGGTCATTCCAACTCTACAGCGCCCGCAATTTCCAGCCATGGAACGGCGTGGTGAAAATGCTTGGGCAACTCGGCTATGCCCAAGTCGAGGGCTTCGGCGGCGTCTATGACGACCCGAAGGCATTCCGCGCCGAGCTTGACAAGAACGGGCTTGCGATGCCGACCGGGCATTTCTCGATCGACGCGCTGGAAAATGATTTCGACGGTGTACGCAAAATCGCCGACGCGCTCGGCATCACGCTCCTGGTTTGCCCCTATCTGATGCCCGATCAGCGCCCGTCCGACGCCGCCGGCTGGCGCGGCTTCGGTGAGCGTCTGGCCAAGGTCGGCGAGGTGGCGAAGAAGGCCGGCTACGGCTTTGCCTGGCACAATCACGATTTCGAGTTCAAGCCGCTCGCCGACGGCTCGCTGCCGCAGGACCATATCCTGTCCGCCGCACCCGATATCGGCTGGGAAATGGATGTCGCCTGGGTGGTGCGGGGCGGCGCCGATCCGCTGCCCTGGATCGAAAAACACGGCAAGCGCATCGTCGCCGTCCACGTCAAGGATATCGCCAAACCGGGCGAGGGGCTGGACGAGGACGGCTGGTCGGACGTCGGTCACGGCACGATCGACTGGGCGGGCCTGTTCAAGACATTGCGCGCTAGAATCGCGGCCCAGTATTTCGTCATGGAACAGGACAATCCCAACGACATCGAGCGCTTTGCCCGGCGCTCGATCGCGGCAGCCAAGAGCTGGCAGGAGTAATCGAAAATGGCAAGCAAACTTGGCGTGGGCGTCATCGGCTGCGGCAACATCTCGAAGGCGTATTTCTCGCTGGCGCCGCTGTTCCGCGGCATCAAGATGCGCGCCTGCGCGGATATCAACATGGAGGCCGCGAAGGCGCGCGCGAAGGAGTTTAAGCTGCGCGCCGAGACGGTCAACGACCTGCTCAGGGACGACGAGATCGACATCATCGTCAATCTGACGATTCCGGCCGTGCATTATGAAGTCTCAAAAGCTGTGCTCGACGCCGGCAAGCATGTCTATTCGGAAAAACCCTTCGTGCTGTCGATCGAGGAAGGGCTGGACCTGAAGAAGCGGGCCGAGAAGAAGGGCCTGCGCATCGGTTCGGCGCCGGATACCTTCCTCGGCGGCGCGCACCAGCTGGTGCGCGAGCTGATCGACGGCGGCAAGCTTGGCAAGATCACCAGCGGCACCTGCCATGTGATGGGCCATGGCATGGAGCACTGGCACCCCAATCCGGATTTCTTCTTCCAGCCGGGCGCCGGTCCGGTGCTGGACATCGGGCCGTATTATGTCACCAACCTGATCCAGCTGATCGGGCCGGTGAAACAGGTGGCGGCTTTCGCGACGACGCCGGCCAAGGAGCGCACGATCTCGTCGAAGCCGCGTGCGGGCGAAAAGATCCCGGTCAACACGCCGACCACGATCCATGCGCTGCTCGAATTCGCGAATGGCGCGGTGATCACGCTCAACACCTCCTGGGACGTCTGGAGCCATGGCCACGCGCCGATGGAGCTCTATGGCGAATTGGGCACCGTATTCGTGCCGGACCCGAACTTCTTCGGCGGCGAGGTGCGCTTCACCGATAGCGCCAAGCCGGTGAAGAAGCTGCCCAAATGGAACCATCCGTTCGGCGTGCCGAACGAAATGCATGGCCAAGGCATGATGGCCAATTACCGCACCGCCGGCCTGGCCGATATGGCGATCGCGATCGCCGAAGGGCGGCCGCACCGCTGCTCGATGGAACTGGCGCTGCATGCCGTCGATGTGATGACCGGCATCCTGCGCTCCGGCGAAAGCGGCAAATATGTCGCCATGCAGACGAGCTGCGAGCGGCCGGCCGCGCTCGGCGTCAAGGACGCGAAGGCGCTGCTGGCCAAGAAAAACTAGGTGGCAACCCCTCTCCCCGTTTCGGCGGGGAGAGGGTAAGGATGTGGGGCAAGCATCGATTCAATTCACCGTCGCGGCGACCGCCGCGCAGCTCGATCCCGAGGATTTCCCCATGCCCTATGTCGCCGCCGAGAACCGCTACGAGACGATGATCTACAACCGTTGCGGCCGGTCCGGCCTCAAGCTGCCGGCCATTTCGCTCGGGCTGTGGCACAATTTCGGCAACGACACGCCGCACCGGACCAAGCAGGCGATCGTGCGCAAAGCCTTCGACCTCGGCATCACGCATTTCGACCTCGCCAATAATTACGGCCCGCCGCCTGGCTCGGCGGAGACCGCGTTCGGCGAGATACTGCGCACCGATTTCGCCGCCTATCGCGATGAGCTGATCATCTCGACCAAGGCCGGCTACGAGATGTGGTCCGGCCCCTATGGCGAATGGGGCAGCCGCAAATATGTGCTGGCGAGCCTCGACCAGAGCCTCAAGCGCATGGGGCTCGATTATGTCGACATCTTCTATTCGCACCGTTTCGATCCCGAGACGCCGCTCGAGGAAACCATGGGCGCGCTCGACCATGCGGTGCGCTCGGGCAAGGCGCTCTATGCGGGCATCTCCTCCTACAATTCGCAGCGCACGCGGGAAGCGGCCGATATCCTTCGGCGGCTCGGCACGCCATGCCTGATCCACCAGCCGAGCTATTCCATGCTCAACCGCTGGGTCGAGGAGGACGGGCTGCTCGACACGCTGGAGGGGCTCGGCATCGGCTCGATCGTGTTCTCGCCGCTGGCGCAAGGCATGCTGACCGACAAATATCTCGGCGGCATCCCGGAAGGCAGCCGCGCGTCGCAAGGCAAGTCGCTCAAACCGGCTTTCATCAACGACAGGTCGATCGCCAACATCAAGGCGCTCAACGCCATTGCCGCCCGCCGCGGCCAGACGCTGGCGCAGATGGCGCTGGCCTGGGTGCTGCGCAAGGGCCGGGTGACGACGGCGCTGATCGGCGCCAGCCGGCCGGAACAGGTCGAGGATTGCGTTGGCGCGCTCAAGGCGCTCGAGTTCTCCGATGGCGAGCTCGCCGAGATCGACACTTACGCGCGCGAGTCGGACATCAATCTCTGGGCGGCTTCGGCCGAACGCAAGGGACCGCCGCGCAAGTAGCGGCTGCGCCAGGCAAGCCAACTGCGGAAACAGTGGCAAAAATGCGCGTTCGTCGCTATCTCATGAGCGGGAAGCGTTTCATGTGCGCAATCGGCACGCGAAGCGACGCGACAAGCGGAACGGAAATAGATGACGGCAAGAGATGCGCTGACCAAGAACCAGCTCTGCGTGCTCGAGAAGCTCGAGGCCTCCAGCGGCCCGCTCAGCGCCTATACGCTGCTCGACCAGCTGCGCGAGCGCGGTTTCCGGGCGCCGCTGCAGGTCTACCGGGCGCTCGATACGCTGGTGAAATCGGGCTTCGTGCATCGGCTGGAAAGCCTCAATTCCTTCGTCGCCTGCGCCGAGCCGCACGACCACAGCCATTCGATGACTGCCTTCGCGATCTGCGACAATTGCGGCCAGGTGACCGAGATGTCCGACCATGATGTCGACCATCGCCTCGACGAGTGGGTGCGCTCGACGGGTTTCGCGGCCAAGAAGGCGGTGATCGAGTTTCGGGGGGTTTGCGCGAAGTGCCGCGCCGAGGCGGCGTAAGTACGCCGATATTCAGGCGGGGGCCGGCCTGCAAATGGCGGCTTCCTGCGCTTCCGGTGTTCACGTACTTTATGTACGCTCCGCTCCGGTTCTCGGAATCCACCATTTTCGGCTCGGCCTGACCTGAATCTCGACGCACTTACGGGCGTAGTGCCGCTCAATGCGCCTCGTCCCAATTGTCCGCGGCGCGCGCGTCGACATGCAGCGGCACGGACATCGAGACCGCCGGCATCGGCGCACTCTCCATCACCTTGCGCACCACCGGGATCGTCGCTTCGACCTCGGCTTCCACGGTCTCGAAGATCAGTTCGTCGTGCACCTGCAACAGCATTTGGGCCGACAGCTTCGCCTTCTCCAACGCCTCCTCCATATGCACCATGGCGCGGCGGATGATGTCGGCGGCGGTGCCCTGGAGCCTGGCGTTGATCGAGGCGCGCTCGTTGAAGGCGCGGATCGACGGGTTGGAGGATCGTATCTCCGGATAGTGGATGCGGCGGCCGAAGATGGTTTCGACGAATCCGTTCTCCCGCGCATAGGCCTTGGTTTCCTCGATATAGTCGCGGATGCCGGGGAAGCGCTCGAAATAGCGCTTGATATAGGCGCTTGCCTCCTCGCGCGGGATCGACAGCTGGTTGGCGAGGCCGAAGGCCGAGATGCCGTAGATGATGCCGAAATTGATCGCCTTGGCGCGCCGGCGCACTTCCGAAGGCATGCCTTCGACCGGCACGTTGAACATTTCCGATGCGGTGATGGCGTGGATGTCGGCGCCGTCGGCGAAAGCCTGCTTGAGCTGCGGGATCTCGGCGACATGGGCGAGCACGCGCAGCTCGATCTGGCTGTAGTCGGCCGAGACCAGCTTGTGGCCTTTCTCCGCAATGAAGGCAGTCCTGATCTTGCGCCCTTCGGCCGTGCGCACCGGAATGTTCTGCAGATTGGGATCGGAGGACGACAGCCGCCCGGTCGTGGTCGCGGCAAGCGCATAGGAGGTGTGGACGCGGTTGGTGCCGGGGTTGATGAAGCCTGGCAGCGCGTCGGTATAGGTCGATTTCAGCTTGGTGAGCTGGCGCCAGTCGACGATCTTGCGCGGCAGCTCGTGGCCTTCGGCGGCGAGATCCTCCAGAAGCTGGGCCGAGGTCGACCACTGGCCGGTCTTGGTCTTTGAGCCGCCTGGCAGGCCCATCTTGCCGAACAAGATGTCGCCGAGCTGCTTCGGCGAGCCGATGTTGATGCGCTCGCCGACGATCCCATAGATCTCTTCCTCGACGCGGGCAGCACCCTGCGCCAGCTCGCCGGAGAGCCGCGACAGGATCTGGCGGTCGACCGAGATGCCGCGCTGCTCCATGCGCGCGAGCACCGGGACCAGCGGCCGTTCCAGCCGCTCATAGACGGAAACGAGGCCCTTGGCGGCCAGCCTCGGCTTCAGCACCTGCCAGAGCCGGAGCGCCAGGTCGGCCTGCTCGCCGGCATAGGCGGTCGAGCGCTCGATATCGACCTGATCGAAGCCGATGGCGCTCTTGCCCGACCCGGCAAGCTCCTTTTTCGTCGCCGGCGCGTGGCCCAGCCACTTCTCCGACAGGGAGGCGAGGTCGTGGCCGCCGGACGTGCCCGCGTCGAGCACATAGGAGATCAGCATGGTATCGTCGAACGGGGCGACCTCGATGCCGTGCCGGCTCATCACGACGATGTCGTATTTCATGTCCTGCACGATCTTCAGGACCGACCGATCCTCGAGCAGCGGCTTCAGCAGCGCCAGCGCCTTGCGGACCGGGATCTGGTTTTCCAGAAGGCCGCCGCCAAGCAGGTCGCCATTGCCGTTTCTGTGGGCGAGCGGCACATAGATGGCGCGGCCGGGCGCGACCGCCATGGACAGGCCAATGAGATCGGCCTGCATCGGGTCGGACGAGGTGGTCTCGGCGTCGAAAGCAAGGATGCCGGCGTCGCGGGCTTCGGCTATCCAGGCCTCGAGCGCGGCCATATCGCGAATGGCGCTATAGGCCGAAGGGTCGACCTTGCGCGCCGACGCCTGCTCCAGCCGCAGCGCCGAGAGCAGCGATGGCGTGTCGCCTTGCGGCGGCGCATCCTCGCCCCTGACCGGCGCAGCCGGCTTGGCGGCCTCGCTCGGCGCGGCGGCCTGTCGCGGCGCCGGCGGCGCGCCGGCGCCGACATCGGGGCCATGCGCGGTATCGGCGCGCTCGATGGTCACGGCGGAGGCCTGGACGTCGCCGACCTCGGTCGCGGTCGCTTCGGCGACGCGTCGCGTCAGCGTGGTGAATTCCATCGTCTTGAGGAAGCCGATCAGCTTCGGGCCGTCAGGCGCATGCAACACGAGGTCGTCCAGGCCTTCCTTCAACGGCACGTCGTTCTTCAGCGTCACCAGCTCGCGCGAAATGCGCGCCTTGTCGGCATTGGCGATGATGGTCTCGCGACGCTTTTCCTGCTTGATCTCGGAAGCGCGCGCGAGCAGCCCGTCAAGGTCGCCGAACTGTTCCAGAAGCTGCGCTGCGGTCTTCGGGCCGATGCCCGGCACGCCCGGCACATTGTCGACCGAGTCGCCGGTGAGCGCCTGCAGGTCGATCATCTTTTCTGGCGGCACGCCCCATTTCTCGATCACCTCGGGAATGCCGATCTGCCGGTCCTTCATCGGATCGTACATGCCGACCGTGGGGCCGACCAGCTGCATCAAATCCTTGTCGGAGGAGACGATGGTGGTGTCGGCGCCGACTTCGCAGGCCAGCCGGCAATAGGTGGCGATGATGTCGTCGGCCTCGAAACCTTCCATCTCGATGCAGGGCAGGTTGAAGGCGGCGGTCGCCTGGCGGATCAGGCCGAATTGCGGGATCAGGTCTTCCGGCGGTGCCGAACGGTTCGCCTTGTATTCGGGATAGAGATCGCTGCGGAAGGTCTTCGAGGAATAGTCGAAGATGACGGCGAAATGCGTCGGCACGACACCTACATTGGTGTTGCGCGCGTCCTGCATCAGCTTCCATACCATGTTGCAGAAGCCGAGCACGGCGCTGGTCGGCAGGCCGTCGGATTTGCGATTGAGCGGCGGCAGCGCGTGATAGGCGCGGAAAATGTAGCCGGAGCCGTCGACGAGAAAGAGGTGATCGCCTTTTTTCATGCCGGCAGGGATAGCGCGGCCGGGCCTCGCGGTCCATGCCAAAGGCTGTGGAACCCACCGGTTCGGGCAACACCCCTGACAGATCCTGTCCGGCCCGAATCTTGTCGCTCACGGGTATGTTACAAAAGTGTAATTTTCGTGCCCTTGAATCGCCACGTTCACAAACCCAAATAGACGTCATCGGCAGTTTTTCGCCGAAGTCCGGAGTAAGGCCCGTCCCCCGCCTATCCCGGGCAAACTGCGGCAGCCTATCCCCCCTCTCCGGGCTGCCGCAACGTTTCGAGTAGAAACCGCCGTGGTTCCCCCTCCACCACGGCGGTTTTCTTTGATCTCCAGATCCCATGTCCTGCGACTCTTCGGGGGTGCATGTCATCTTCTCACGCACTTCGGGCGACATGTATCCGGGCTTGGTCCAACAATCGCGGCTTTTCGTTTCCGGTCCGGACCTTTAGGGTCGGCGCAAAAATCGAAAGGCCCGCCAATGTCCAGAATCTCTCCCGTCCTCGAACGTCTCGACCAGAATCTCGACCAGAGCCTGGAGCGGCTGTTCGGCCTGCTCGGCATCAAGTCGATCTCCACCGATCCGGCCTTCGCCGCCGACTGCCGCAAGGGGGCGGAATGGCTGGTCGCCGAGCTCAAGCTGATCGGTTTCGACGCGAGTGTGCGCGACACGCCCGGACATCCGATGGTGGTGGCGCATCACGAGGGACCGGCGGGCGCGCCGCATGTGCTGTTCTACGGCCATTACGACGTGCAGCCGGTCGATCCGGTCGAGTTGTGGGAAACCGATCCGTTCGCGCCCTCGATCAAGGAGATCGAGCCCGGCCGCAAGGTGATCACCGGGCGCGGCTCGGCCGACGACAAGGGGCAACTGATGACCTTCGTCGAGGCCTGCCGCGCCTGGAAACAGGTGCATGGCAATCTGCCCTGCCGCGTCACCATCCTGTTCGAAGGCGAGGAGGAATCCGGCTCGCCATCGCTGAAGCCGTTCCTGGAGGCCAACGCCGCCGAGCTGAAGGCGGATTTCGCGCTGGTCTGCGACACCAGCATGTGGAACCGCGAGACGCCGTCGATCTGCGTGTCGCTGCGCGGCATGGTCGGCGAGGAGGTCACCGTCAAGGCGGCCAACCGGGACCTGCATTCGGGTCTCTATGGGGGGCCGGCCGCCAATCCGATCCGCATTCTGGCCAAGGTGCTGGCCGACATCCACGACAAGGATGGCCGCGTCACCATTCCGGGCTTCTATGACGGCGTCGAGGAGACCCCTTCGCAAGTGTTGAAATCATGGGAGGGCCTTGGCGAAACGGCCGAGACCTTCCTTGGACCGGTTGGGCTTTCCATTCCGGCCGGCGAGAAAGGGCGCTCGGTGCTCGAAATGACCTGGGCAAGGCCGACCGCGGAATTCAACGGCATCATCGGCGGCTACACCGGCAAAGGCTTCAAGACGGTGATCGCGGCGGAGGCTTCGGCGAAAGTGTCGTTCCGGCTCGTCCACAAGCAGGACCCGAAGAAGATCCGCGCCGCCTTCCAGGCTTTCGTTCGCGAGCGCATCCCCGGCGACTGCTCGGTGGAATTCCACCCGCATGGCGGCTCGCCGGCGATCCAGCTTTCCTACGACTCGCCTTTCCTGGCCAAGGCCAAGGATGCGCTGTCCGACGAATGGGAGAAGCAGGCGGTCACCACCGGCGGCGGCGGCTCTATTCCCGTGGTCGGCGATTTTCAGACCTATCTCGGCATGGAATCGCTGCTGGTCGGCTTCGGCCTGGACGACGATCGTATCCATTCGCCCAACGAGAAGTACGAGCTGACCTCCTTTCACAAGGGGCAGCGATCGTGGGCTCGCATCCTCGATGCGCTGACGCGTTGAACTTCAACTTTCTGTTGATTTTTCTCCGGATCGCGGCGAGGACGAATGACCAGCGCAACGCGCCGCCGCTGCTGACGCATCCCAGGCGACGCGCGGCATTGCGGCCGCGATCCGGAGAAAAGAATGACCGATATCCGTTTCCACAAGAACGATCTGCCGGACCTCACCCGCTATAATGTGGGCGCGGTGGCCATCGACACGGAAACGCTGGGGCTCAACCCGCATCGCGACCGGCTCTGCGTGGTGCAGATCTCGCCCGGCGACGGCAGCGCCGATGTCATCCAGATCGCGCCCGGCCAGAAGAAGGCGCCGAACCTCGTCAGCCTGCTCAGGAATCGCGCGATCACCAAGCTGTTCCATTACGGCCGCTTCGACATCGCCGTGCTCTATCATACCTTCGGCGTGATGGCGGAACCGGTGTTCTGCACCAAGATCGCCTCGCGGCTCGTTCGCACCTATACCGACCGCCACGGGCTGAAGGATCTCTGCAACGAATTGCTCGGCATCAGCCTGTCCAAGGCGCAGCAATCCTCCGACTGGGCGGCGGAAACGCTCTCGCCCGAGCAGCTCGACTACGCCGCCTCCGACGTGCTTTACCTGCACCGCCTGCGCGAGGTGCTTGCAGCGCGCCTGGCGCGCGAAAACCGCACCAAGGAGGCGGACGCCTGCTTCCGTTTCCTGCCGACGCGAGCCAAGCTCGATCTTATGGGTTGGGCGGAAGAGGACATCTTCGCGCATAGCTGACGGAACCCGCGCGTCGGAAGGACGTTGGGCCGGTTCGTGGAGGGAGTGAAATGGCAGAGCGCAAACCGATAGAAAGCGCGCCGAAGGACGGCTCGAAGGTCACCATCCTGTGGAAGGACGGCGACGGCGTCGTCAACGAATCCATCGGCCAGTATCGCGACGGCGGCTGGTGGGTCTACACCGACAGCGACACGCAAAAGAAGGTCGATCCGACGAGCTGGCGCCCGGCATCCGATGACGACGACCAGTAGGCGACCGCTGCCTGCAAGCTTCAAAGCGGGTCTCAAGCGAAACGAGGGGGCGCAATGAGGCAGAACACGCTCTATCTCATCATCGGGGTGCTGATCGCGGTGATCATCGCGCTCGGCATCTCTGCCTATCGCGAGCACACCAGGCCGAAAGGCGTCGAGCTCAAGATCGACGACAAGGGCATTTCGATCCAGCAGAATTGACCATGGTGGCGGGCCGGGACGGGCCGGCGCGGTGAGGGACCAGACTGGCTTTGCGAGACGACATTGCGCCGGGGGGATTTCGGCCGGAGATACAGGGACTGCGCGGGCTTGCCGTAGCCTTTGTGGTGATTTTCCACATCTGGCCGGCAGCGCTTCCGGGCGGCTATGTCGGCGTCGATATCTTCTTCGTCATCTCCGGCTTTCTCATCACCGGCCTGCTCGCGCGCATGGCGCTCAGCGAAGACGGCATCTCGCTGGTCGGCTTTTACACGCGCCGGGTCAGGCGGCTGCTGCCGGCGGCGATCGTCGCGCTTTTGGTTACGCTCGCGGGAACACTGCTGTTCATGTCGGACGCGTGGTGGGAAGAAACCGCCAAGCAGGTGATCGCAAGCGCGCTCTACGTGCAGAACTGGCGGCTTGCCGAGCAGGCCGTGGATTATCTCGGCGCCGAGGATGCGCCCAGCCCGGTGCAGCATTTCTGGTCGCTGTCGATCGAGGAGCAGTTCTACATCGTCTGGCCGGTGTTGATGATCGCGGCGCTGTGGTGGGCCAGGCGTCGCGGCTATTCACCCGTGCAAATGCTCACCTTCGTACTCGGCGTACTCATGGCCGGCTCGCTCGCGGTTTCCGTCGCCCTTACCCGATCCGATCCGGCACGGGCCTATTTCGTGACCCATACCCGGGTCTGGGAGCTGGCTCTTGGGGGATTGCTGGCGCTGATGCTCGATCGGTTCCGCCCGAGCGCGCATATGAGAAGTGCGATGGCCGTAGCCGGCATGCTGGCGGCGCTTGCATCGGCGGTGCTGTTTTCAAGGTCGACCGATTTTCCAGGCTTCAAGGCGCTGTTGCCGACGCTCGGGGCGGCTCTGGTTATTGCGGCCGGCAACATACGCATCGGCCGCTTCCGCGGCCTGGATGTCGCCGCGCTGCGCTATATCGGCGATCGCTCCTATTCGATCTATCTGTGGCATTGGCCGCTGATCATATTCTATGTGGCGCAGCGCGGCACAGTTGGCGCGGTCGATGGCATTCTGCTCATCATCGCCACTCTGGCCGTTTCCCATCTCTCCTACCGTTTCGTCGAACAGCCCTATCGCCATTCGCGCTCGTCGCTGGCATGGCGGCCGCTGATCGACGGCACGGCCGCGATCGGGTTGTGCGTGGCGGGGGCCGGCGGGCTCGTCTATGCGGTCGACCGGCAGCCCATCGATACCAGCCTGATCGGAACGCCAAATTATCCCGGGCCTGCGGCCTTGCTGGCGAACGCTGTTGTCCCTGAGGGCGTCAAGCTGTTGCCCCCCTTGAGCAAGATCGGCAGCGACGTGCCGATCATCTACAAAATGAGATGTCATCAGGAGCAGAAGAGCGTCAACGCGACCGGTTGCCAGCTTGGCGACCCGACGGGGACGAGAACCATCGTCGTGATGGGCGATTCCCACGCGGCGCAATGGGTGCCGGCAATCGACAAAATCGCCAAAGACAGAAAGTGGAAACTCGTCACCTTCACCAAGGCGGCATGCCCGGTGACCCGGGTCACCATCCTTGACAACGGCAAGCCGTATGAGCAATGCGCGCTGTGGCGCGAGAAAGTTCTCGCCGAAATTGCGAAACTGAAGCCCGATCTCGTGATCACCAGCCAGAGCAACTACACCGGCGTTGCGCGGGACGCGATGGTCGAGGGATTGCGCAGCGTCTGGAGCGAGATCACAAGCCAGGGCGTGCGCGTCATCGCCATCCGCAACACACCTTTCAGCCTGTTCGATCCACGCAATTGCCTGGGAACCGATCCCGGCAAATGCGTCAATCCGCGCGGCGAGGTCGAACGGGAAAACATCTACGCGCTCGCGGCCCGGTCCGTGGCGGGGGTGACCGTGGTCGATATGAACGATGCGCTATGCGGCGAGGACAGCTGCCCGGCGGTGGTCGGCAACATCGTCGTGCTGCGCGACAATCATCATCTTACGGCAACCTACGCATTGGCGCTCGCTCCCTATCTGGCCAAGGCAGCGGGACTTTGAGCAAGTCAGACCTATTCTTGGTCTTTCTTGGTTACCGCATTCCGCAGCTCCGACAAAATCGCTTTGCTCAGGAAACCCAAAATTCGCTTGTTCGTTCTTAGGAATGGCCATCAAGCGAACGTGATCGGCCAAAGGAGGAACTTTCCATGAAAATTCATATCATTTGCATGACCGCGTTGTCGCTTTCCTTCCCGGCCTCTGCCTTCGCGGGCGCCAACACTGGAACCTCGGCCCTCGACGATCCCGCTAAGATGTCGCCGTTCTTCACAGACGCCGGCATGAAAACCATGAGGTCTGGCGATGAGTTCAAGAAAGCATGGCTGGCTCTGAGCGAAGAGGATCGGACTTCGATCAAGAAGGACTGCGGCGACGATACCATTGCCAAGCAACACGACAATTTCTGCAAGATGACCAAGGAACTTGGCGGCGCCAACTAAAGCGTTCGCTCCTGAATGCCCCGGCGGCTCGACCCGACCGGGGCATCTCAGCGATGCCTGACGCGATTTCTCCGCGCTTTTCAGGTGTCTCGACCCGCAGACCACGCCGGACTTGAGCCACTGGGACTCTCTCCGCCTCAGTTCCTTTCGATCTGCCGGACCTGGCTGCGACCCGGCGAGAAGTCGTGCGCTGCAGGCGAGATGATCAACGACTTCCAGGCCCGTACAACGCCATGGTTCATGAACGTGGGCGGATGGGGAAAATCGTTTCCTGTTCACGCTTCTTTTGTGACGAAAGTCGCCTCAGGTGATGCACTTTATATCCCGCGGTCAGGCTCCCAACGAGTAAAGAAGCCCGCCGGCCGAAGCCAGCGGGCCTAATTCAGGGTTGGAGTAGGTACCTAGCCAATGCGCTGGAGGCGAGGAAGTTCCTTTCACTCCGCCGGCGCGGGTGCGAGCCCTTCACCAGTGGTCCCTCTAAAGCGTGCATAAACCCTGCTTTAACCCGCCTTTAAACCGCCGCATCTAGTCTTCAATCCGAACGCCATCGGGAACGGGGACAGACAAGCAAGGGCGCATGGCGAACCGCAGAGACAGTCGCATCGAACCGAACTTCGAGGGGTCGCAGCGCGCGAAATCCTCCGATGGCTTTTCGGTGAGCGAGGAGGATCGCGTCGTGCCGCGCACCCGCAAGTCCGCTGCAAAGGGCAGATCCGCAAAAGCGAAATCACGCGGCCGCGGCCGCGATCGCAACCGGCGCGGACTGTTCGGCATCGCCACCCGCCTGGTCTACTGGTGCTTCGTGTTCTGTATCTGGGGCGGCATCGCGGCGGCAGGCATCGTGGTCTATTACGGCGCCAAGATGCCGGCGGCGACGACATGGTCGATCCCGGACCGCGCGCCCAACATCAAGATCGTCTCGGTCGATGGCGGGCTGATCGCCAATCGCGGCGCGTCGGGCGGCGAGGCCGTCAGCCTGCATGAAATGTCGCCCTATATCCCGGAGGCCGTCGTCGCCATCGAGGACCGTCGCTTCTATTCGCATTTCGGTGTCGACCCGATCGGCCTGGCGCGCGCCATGGCCACCAATCTCATCGGCGGGCACTTCTCGCAGGGCGGCTCGACGCTGACGCAACAGCTGGCGAAGAACCTGTTCCTGACGCCGGACCGCACGCTGGAACGCAAGGTCCAGGAAGTGCTGCTCGCGCTCTGGCTCGAGCACAAGCACAGCAAGGACCAGATCCTCGAAATGTACCTCAACCGGGTCTATTTCGGCTCGGGCGCCTATGGCGTCGAGGCGGCCTCACGACGCTATTTCGGCAAGAGCGCGCGCGACGTGACGCTTTCGGAAGCGGCGTTGCTGGCGGGCCTGCTCAAGGCGCCGTCCAAGCTGTCGCCGGCGCGCGATCCCAAAGCGGCCGAAGAGCGCGCGCAGCTCGTGCTCGCGGCCATGCGCGAGGAAGGCAAGATCAGCGACAAGGAATACAAGACCGCGCTGAGCGCGCCGGCAACGCGCGCGCCCTCTTACTGGACCGGCTCGGAAAATTACGTCGCCGACACGGTGATGGACGAGCTTCCGGACCTGATCGGCGATGTGCGCGGCGACATCGTCATCAACACCACCGTCGACCTCAACCTGCAGAAGCTTGCGGAACAGTCGATCCGCCGGCTGATCGACGAGAGTGGCAAGAAGCTCAACGTTAGCCAAGGGGCGCTGGTGTCGATCGACGATTCCGGCGCGGTGCGAGCCATGGTCGGCGGTTATGATTATTCGACCAGCCAGTTCGACCGCGCCTCGGAAGCGCGTCGCCAGCCCGGTTCCGCCTTCAAGCCTTTCGTCTACATGGCGGCGCTGGAGGCCGGTCGCACGCCGGACAGCATCCGCAACGACGCGCCGATCAAAATCGGCAAATGGACGCCCGACAATTACGGCGGCAAATATTACGGCAAGGTGACTTTGGCCACGGCTCTTGCCAAGTCGCTCAACTCAGTGGCCGCACAGCTCACCATGGAAGTGGGACCTGACGCCGTGGTGGAAGCCGCGCATCGCATGGGCATCCAGTCCGACCTGCAGGCCAACACGTCGATCGCGCTCGGAACATCGGAAGTCACGCCGCTTGAGCTGACCGCGGCCTATGTGCCCTTCGCCAATGGCGGCTACAGGCCGGACATTCACTTCATCCAGCGCATCACCACCGCCAGCGGCAAGGTGCTCTACGAAAACAGCGGCGGCAGCGCGCCGCGCGTGATCAAGGCCGATATCGTCGGCATGATGAACTCGATGATGACCGGGACCGTCGAGGTCGGCACCGCCAAGAAGGCGGCGTTCAACTGGCCTTCGGCGGGCAAGACCGGCACCAGCCAGAATTCGCGCGACGCCTGGTTCGTCGGCTACACGGCCAATCTCACCACCGGCGTGTGGTTTGGCAATGACGACGGCAGCCCGATGAAGAAGGTCACCGGCGGCGCCTTGCCGGCGCAGGCCTGGCACGAATTCATGGTGGCCGCGCATGAGGGCGTGCCTGTGCGGCCCCTGCCCGGCACCTGGAAGTCGACACCTTCCGATACGATCGTGCCCGACGAGATCCCGTCGGCGGATGCCTCGCAGGCGCCGCCAGCGCCGCCCGCGGCCGTCGGCCAGCCGGCGCCCGCGGCCCAGGCGCCGGCACCAGCGCGCCAGGCGCGGACCACACGACCGGCTGAGACCGTCGATGCCGGAGGCTTCGACATGCCGAGCGACAGCGGGTCGACCGCCTCGATCAAGCATCCGGTGCCGCCCGGCGATGTCGGCGGACCGACCAAGAAGCGCCAGACCTCGATCCTCGACATATTGAGCGGAGGCTGAAGCCGCCGGGATCGGAATGGCACCGGCTTCTTACTCCAACGCGGTCCCGAAAACCGGAACCAACTTTTCGGGATCATCGCTGCGGCGGCAACTCGCCCTCTCGCCATCAGTGCTCCCTTCGGCTACATGTCCGGCCGGAGACAAAACCATGGCCGAGACCGACAGCAGAAAAACCATCGTGCTCACCGGCGCCAGCCGGGGTATCGGCCATGCAACGGTGAAGCGCTTTTCGCGCGAGGGCTGGCGGGTCATCACCTGCTCGCGCCAGGCCTTTGCCGAGGACTGTCCTTGGCCGGCCGGCCCCGAGGATCACATCAAGGTCGATCTCGCCGACCAGGAGGATGTCGGCATCGCCGTTTCCGAAATCCGACACCGGCTGGAGGCGCATGGCGGTCAGCTGCACGCACTGGTCAACAATGCCGGCATCTCGCCGAAGCTGAAGGACGGCAGCCGGATGAACTCGATCGACACGCCGATGCATGTCTGGCGCGACGTGTTCCAGGTCAATTTCTTCGCGCCGATCATGCTGGCGAGAGGTCTGTTCAAAGAGCTCGCCGCCGCCAAGGGCTCGATCGTCAATGTCACCTCGATCGCCGGCACGCGCGTTCATCCCTTCGCCGGTACGGCCTATGCGACGTCGAAGGCGGCGCTCGGCTCGCTGACGCGCGAGATGGCGCATGACTTCGGCCCGCACGGCATCCGCGTCAATGCGATCGCGCCGGGCGAGATCGACACGGCGATCCTGTCGCCCGGCACCGACAAGATCGTCGAGACGATCCCGCTGAGAAGGCTGGGCGCCACCTCGGAAGTGGCCGACATCATCTTCTTCCTGTGCTCGGGCCAGGCGTCCTACGTGACCGGCTCGGAAATCCACATCAATGGCGGCCAGCACGTGTGATTGGCTGACGTCAAACCATGGTGAGGACAGCCTTGCCGCTGAAGCCGCGCTGCCGCAGCGCGTCCAGGGCCTGACCGATGTCCGTCCATGGTACCGTCATGGCCACGCGGGTTTCCAGCCTGTCGGCCGCGACAAGACCGAGCAGCGCGGCGATGTCGGCGCCGATGGCTGGGCCGGACGTGTAATAGGCGAAAGTCTGAAGCCTGGCGCCTTCGTGGCCTGGAACGAACTGGCGAAACCCAACCGGCGTGAGCTCGCCGCTGCTCGAGCCGAACATCACGATGGTCCCGCCCGGCGCGACGCGTTCGATCGCGTCGGCAAGGCTTTTGCCGCCGACCGACTCGGTGATCAGCGAAAACGGTCCCCCGGTCAGTTCGATCGACTCGACAACCCGCTCGGCGCCCAGATCGCGAAGATCATCGTGGTGGCGGGCCGAGGCGATCGCCGTCACCGAAGCGCCTTGCCCGCTGGCGATCTGGATCTGGAAGCGGCCGACCGCGCCGCTTGCGCCGGTAATCAGGACCGGCTGGCCAGCCAGGTCTCCGCCATGACGTAAAGTTCTCAGCGCCGTCGTGCCCGCCACCGGAAGCGTGGCGGCCGAGGCGAAGCTTACGCCGTCGGGTATGACGGCGAGGCGATCTGTTGGGACGGCGACATATTCGGCCCAGCCGGCCTGATCGACCAATGCCGCAACGCGCGTGCCCACGACCGGCCCGGAGCCATTGGCCGCCGCGCGTTCGACAACGCCGACGACGTCCTGGCCGGGTATCCAGCCGTCGGGTCGTATGCCGAGCAGGCGCAGCTCGCCACGATTCAACGATGTTGCATGAACGGCCACTAATGCTTCATTCACGTTGCAGTTTGGCTTGTCCGCCTCGATGAGCTTCAGCCGGTTGGGGCTGGCGGAAGAGATAGCGAGAGCGAGCATAGGCCCCCTTTGAAATTGACGCCCGCGAGGCGCGATCGATTGCGACGATAACGGCTCAAGCCTATCGACTTTCGCGCTTGAAGAATTTAGCTATAAAGCCAAATGATCGCTAAAAGAGGTCAAGCATGAGGCAGCCGCTCCACTGGCCCTGGCTGGATTTCGACGTCGATGACGTGGCCGCGCCGGCGATCGCCGTGGGCGTCGATGTCACCGAGGCCAGAGCCGAGGTGCGGGAGCACTGGCATCGCAAGGGACAGCTCGTCTTCGCGCTTGGCGGCGGCGTCACCTGCCGCGTTCCGAGCGGGCTTTGGGTGGTGCCGCCGCATTGCGGCGTGTGGATCCCCGGCGGCATGTCCCACAGCAACATCGCGACGGCGAACGCGCGAATTTTCTTCGTCTATATCGAGCCGGGCGCCGCCGATCTGCCGGATCGGTGCTGCACGCTTTCGATCTCGCCGCTGCTGCGCGAGGTGATCATCGAACTGTCGGAATGCACGCCGGACGGTCCACGCTGCGGTTTTCTGGGAAGCATCCTGCTCGCCGAACTGCCGCTTATGCCGGTGCAGCGATTGCACCTGCCCATTTCGGCCGAGCCGCGGCTGCGACGGATCGCCGAGGCGCTGGCGGATGATCCCGCCGATCGCAGCACGTTGGCGGAGTGGGCGGATCGCGTGGCGCTCAGCGAAAGCAGCCTGGCGCGCCTTATCGTCAGGGAGACGGGCTTGAGCTTCGGCCGCTGGCGCCAGCAACTGCATCTGATCGTAGCGCTCCGGGAACTGTCTTCCGGCGCCAGCGTGCAACAGGTGTCGGGCGATCTCGGCTATGAATCCGTTACCGCCTTCATCACCATGTTCAAGAAGGCGCTGGGCAAGCCGCCGGCGAAATATCTGAGCGATATCGCGCAGAATGGCGGTTCCGCCTTCGTCGCCTGACACGCGTCATGCGGGCTGCGGATCGATCTCCGCCGCGGGCCCGGGCGGCTCGGTGGCCGTGTGGGTCACCACCTCGACGATCCCTCGCGCGATCTCGCGCTCGCCCATGATCACGGTGTCGGCGCCCAACCCTTTCAGGTGCTCGACCTCGGCGTCCGAATGAGCCCGGGCAATGATGTTGATCGCCGGATTGGCCGCGCGGGCCCGAAACACGATCTGACCGGCCTCGAAGGCATTGGGGATGGCGAGGATCAGCCGCTTTGCGCCCTCCGGATTGGCTGCCGCGAAGACATCCGCGTTGGCGGCATTGCCGGCGACCGTCTCGACGCCGTCGTCGCGCAGCTTCGCCAGTGTCTTGCCGGCATCCTCGATTACCAGGAAGGGCAGGGCGGCTTCCTTCAGCGCGGCGCCCCACCAGGCTGCCGACGCGGCCGTAACCGATCAGGATGGAATGGCCGGCAAGCGCCGTTTTAGGCGGCGGACCGTCTTCCTTTCCTGGAGCTGCCTGAACCGAAGCGACATGGCCGGGCTCGGTCGCCGGGCCGATCGGCCTTTGCTCTTCGGCCGGCGCGGCCTTGCCGGCGCGCTCTTCCAGCCATGGCTTCATCCGGTCGACAACGACGAACATCAGCGGATTGAGCAGGATCGAGAGGATCGCGCCGGCCAGAATCAGGTCCCGGCCCTGTTCGGGCAATAGTTTCAGGCCGACGCCGAGCTCGGCCAGGATGAAGGAGAATTCGCCGATCTGGGCAAGGCTCGCCGAAATCATCAGCGCGGTCGCGATCGGATAACGGAAGGCGATCACGATGAGGAAAGCCGCGATCGACTTGCCGATGACGATGATGGCCAAGGTGGCGAGGATCGGCAGGCCGTTGCTGATCAGGCTGAGCGGGTCGAACAGCATGCCGACCGAGACGAAGAACAGCACCGAGAAGGCGTCGCGCAGCGGCAGCGATTCTTCCGCCGCGCGGTGGCTGAGCTCGGATTCGCTCATGATCATGCCGGCGAAGAAGGCGCCGAGCGCCAGGGAGACGCCGAACAGTTTCGCCGCGCCGAAGGCGACGCCGAGCGCGATCGCCAGCACCGAGAGTCGGAACAATTCCCGGGAGCCGGTATGGGCGACGTAATGCAGGATCCACGGGATGACCCTGCGGCCGACCACCAGCATCACGACGACGAAGGCGGCGACTTTGGCGAATGTCGCGCCGACGACGCCCCACACGCCGTAGCTGGCGGGCAGCGAAAGCAGGCTCGCATGGTCATCGGCCAGCGGCTGGCCGCCAAGCACGCCGGCGAGCGCGGGCAACAGCACCAGCGCCAGCACCATGGCCAGATCCTCTACGATCAGCCAGCCGACGGCGATGCGGCCACGCTCGGTCTCGATCAGCCGCCGCTCCTGCATGGCGCGCAAAAGCACTACGGTCGAGGCGACCGAAAGTGCTAGGCCGAAGACCAGGCCGGCGCCCAGCGACCAGCCGAGCAGCCAGGCAAGGCCAACGCCAAGCAGCGTCGCGAAGCCGATCTGCACGACGGCGCCCGGCACGGCGATCGCGCGGACGGATAGAAGGTCCTTCAGCGAAAAATGCAGGCCGACGCCGAACATCAAAAGGATGACGCCGATTTCCGCGAGCTCGTTGGCGAGGCTGGCGTCGGCGACGAAGCCCGGCGTATTCGGACCGACCAGGACGCCGGCGACAAGATAGCCGACAAGCGGCGGGATGCGGAAACGGTTGGCTAGCGCCCCGAAGACGAATGCAAGCCCCAAACCGGCGACGATGGTTGCGATAAGGGGCGTGTCATGCGGCATTGTCTATGGAGCGCCTTTCGAAAATTCGCGATGTCGGATGGGCGCTCGCCGAGGCTGTCGCCTTCGGCAATATGATGGAGGGAGCGGCGATGATGCAACCACCACCGGGCAGAAATCGATGCTGAAGGAAGGCACGCTACGCAAAATTAGCGCCGCGCCGCCACAGAGCCCGCTTCAGGCCCCCTATCTGAGCCCGACGCCGCTTCCTTCCGCCGCTCTATGCTGCCTGCAGCAGGTTCTCGATGTCGGAAACGGTGTGGTTGGTGAGCGTCTTCGGGATTTCGGCCTGCACTTTGTCGCTGACTTCCTTGTGCAGTTTCTGGCGCATCTCGCCAAGCACTTGCGGCGGCGCGATCAGCACGATCGCGTCGAACGCACCGCGATGCGCAAGCTTGTAGAGCCGGTCGGCGATCTCGACGGCAAAGCGCTCCTTGCCAAGACGGTGCCAATCCGTTTCTTCGACGGCGCTGCGGGGACCCTCGTTGCTCTGGCGGCCCGGCTTGTCGCTGCCTTGCTCGCGCGTCGCGGGGTTCTCCTGCTCCATCTCGTGCACCACTTCCAGATTCGGGAACTTGCTGTCGCCCTGGTTGCGCAGGAAGAGCGCCTTTTCCCCATCGGCCACGACGACCCACAATCCGCGCTTCAGCTTGACGCTCATGGTGTTCTCCTTGCTTGCATTGTCGTTGTCGATCGATGGAGCCCGGATCGACAGGGTGATCGCTAGGCAAACGAGCCGCGGAGCATGATGGTTCCGATCTGGCGGCGGGCGCCCTCGACTGCTCCCGCCAGGCGAGGCTGGGCGCCGAGCGGCAAGATGGACTTTAATCTACTAAGTCAGTAGAATTTGGAAAAACTATTTTGCCGCTTTCCCGACCCGGTGCTAAAAATGCGCCGGATCAAGGGTTGTTTCTCACGCCGCCCCGGCCGTCTCATTCTTAAAGTAGAATTTTTTTCTCTTGCTCTTCGCGGCTGCGAAAAAGCGATTGCCTGCTGTTCGGCGGCGCGCGAGTGCTTGCCTTCTGGTTTTTGGCCAGCCCGCGTAAAACTACCAAACTGTTCTAATATTGCTCGTCGCCATGTCGCCAGCCAATGCCAAGCTCAATGCCTTTCCCGTCTTCATGCGGGTCGAGGGCGAAGCCGTGACCATCGTCGGCAATGGCGAGGAAGCGCTTGCCAAGGCCAGGCTGCTTTCGCAGTCGAGCGCGGTGCTGCGCATCGTTGCCGACAATGCGAGCGGCGGTCTGTTAGAGTTCATCGCATCGACCGGGGCCGTTCACATCAACGCGGCATACGAAGCCGCGCATCTCCAAGGCGCAGCACTGGTGTTCGCGGCCAGCAGCGACGAGGCGCTCGATCGTCGCGTCGTCGATGACGCCCGCCGGCTAGGCATCCCGGTCAACGCCGTGGATCGGCCTGAGCTCTGCGATTTCTTCACTCCGGCCTTGGTCAACCGCGCGCCGGTGGCGATTGCCATCGGCACCGAAGGCGCCGGGCCGGTTCTGGCGCAGATGCTGCGCGGGCGCATCGATCGCATGCTGTCACCGTCGCTCGGCCGGCTGGCGGCACTTGCCGCTTCGTTCCGCGCCGCCGCCGAGAAACTGCCGAAGGGCACTCGCCGCCGCCGCTTCTGGAGCGATTTCTTCGCCGGCGCGCCAGCCAAGGCCATCGAAGCAGGCGAACTCGCCGAGGCGCATGGCGCGGCGCTCGAGCTCCTGGCCCAGGATTCTCCCGTCGAGGGACATATCGCGCTGGTCGGCGCCGGCCCAGGCGCGGAGGATCTTTTGACCTTGCGCGCGCACCGCCTGCTGATGGAGGCCGACGCCATCGTCTACGACGCGCTGGTACCCGAGGCGATCGTCGCCATGGGTCGCCGCGATGCCGAGCGCCTGCCGGTCGGCAAGCGCAAGGGCTGCCATTCCAAGAGCCAGGAAGAGATCAACGCGCTGCTCATCGAGCTTGGCCGCGCCGGCAAGCGCGTGGTGCGGCTGAAGTCCGGCGACCCGTTGGTGTTCGGACGCGCCGGCGAGGAAATGGCGGCGCTTCGGGAGGCCGGCATCGGCTATGAGGTGATTCCGGGCGTCACCGCCGCCTTTGCCGCGGCCGCCGATTTCGAACTGCCGCTGACGCTGCGCGGTGTTTCGTCCTCGATGGTGTTCACCACAGGCCACGACCTCAAGGGCAACTCGCTGCCCGACTGGGCAAAGCTTGCCATCTCCGGCGCCACCGTCGCCGTCTATATGGGTCGTTCGGTCGCCGCCGAGGTCGCCGGCCGGCTGATCGAAGCCGGGCTGTCGCCGGACACCGCCGTCGCCGTCGTCGAGAACGCCAGCCTCGGCGCTCGCCGTCGTTTCCACGGCACCCTGGCCGACCTGCCCTCGCTGGAGGAGCGCGCCGACCTCACCGGTCCAGTGATGACGATCATCGGCGACGCCGTCGCCGGCGCCAATTTCGACCAATCCGAGCCGCTCGCGGCACATAGGCATGAGGGTGCGGCTTCAGCCGTCGCCGAAGGAGTTGAGCAATGAAGGTACTGACCGCGAACAGGCTTTCCGACGGCATCGCCGTCTGGTACGCCGCTGGCGGCTGGGCGGAGACCGTCGGCCATGCCGATATCGCGTATGACAAGGCTGCGGAGGACCGGCTGGAAGCGATCGGCGCCGCGGCGGCCGCCAACAATGAAGTCCTGGATGTCAACGTGATCGACGTCACCATTGTCGATGGGTTGGTCCAGCCGGTGCGGCTGCGCGAGAAGATCCGCGCCGCGGGCCCGACCATCCACCCCGATCTCGGCAAACAAGCGAGCCCGCAAGCGGCACGGGCGGCTTAAATCCCCGGAAGGCAACGGGCGGACGCGCCCTGAAAGACGAAGCATGTACCGTTACGACGAGTTCGACCACGATTTCGTTCAGGCCCGAGTGGCCGAGTTCAGCGACCAGGTGAAGCGCCGGCTTGCCGGCGAGATCACCGAAGACCAGTTCCGGCCGCTCAGGCTGATGAACGGCGTATACCTGCAACTGCATGCCTATATGCTGCGTATCGCAGTGCCTTACGGCACGCTGAACAGCCGGCAAATGCGCATGCTGGCCCACATCGCCCGCAAATATGACAAGGGCTATGGCCACTTCACCACGCGCCAGAACCTGCAGTTCCATTGGCCGGCGCTGGCCGACGTTCCGGCGATCCTGGCCGATCTCGCCAGCGTCGAAATGCATTGCATCCAGACCAGCGGCAACTGCATCCGCAACGTTACCGCCGATCACTTCGCCGGGGCGGCCGCCGACGAGGTAGCCGATCCGCGGCCCTACGCGGAAATCCTGCGCCAATGGTCGTCAGTCCATCCGGAGTTTTCGTATCTGCCGCGCAAGTTCAAGATCGCGGTGACAGGCGCCGAGCGCGACCGCGCCGCCATCCAGGCGCATGACATCGGCCTGCACCTGAAAAAGAACGCGGCCGGCGAGCTGGGCTTTGCGGTTTATGTCGGCGGTGGCCTGGGCCGCACGCCGATGGTCGCCAAGAAGATCCGCGACTTCCTGCCGGAAGCGGAGTTGCTGTCCTACTGCACGGCGATCCTGCGCGTGTACAACCTCTACGGCCGCCGCGACAACAAGTACAAGGCGCGTATCAAGATCCTGGTGCACGAGACCGGCGTCGAGGAGATCGCAAGGCAGATCGAGGCCGAATGGCAGGAGCTCAAGGACACCGAGCTGAAACTGCCGGAGGCCGATATCCAAGCCATTAACGCCTATTTCGCGCCGCCGGCGCTGTCGGCCCGGCCGGAAGGCGATGCTCTCGTCAAGCAAGCGCGGCTCGATTCCAAGAGCTTTTCGGAATGGCTCGACCAGAATGTCGTGACGCATCGCCACCCCGACTACGCGGCGGTGACGATCTCGCTCAAGGGCATCGGCGAGGTGCCCGGCGACGTCACCGACAGCCAGATGGAAGCGGTCGCCGACATTGCCGAGAAATACGCTTTCGACGAGCTGCGCGTCAGCCACGAGCAGAACCTGATTCTGCCGCATGTGGCGCGCGCGGATCTGAAGGCCGTCTATGACGCGCTGGTCGAGATCGGGCTTGCGACCGCCAATTCCAACCTGATCAGCGACATCATCTCCTGCCCGGGCTTGGATTATTGCTCGCTGGCCACGGCGCGCTCCATTCCGGTGGCGCAGGAAATCTCGCGTCGCTTCGCCTCGCTGGAGCGGCAGCGCGAGATCGGCGAACTGAAGCTGAAGATCTCCGGCTGCATCAATGCCTGCGGCCACCACCATGTCGGCCATATCGGCATTCTGGGCGTCGAGAAGAAGGGCACCGAGCTCTACCAGGTGACCCTCGGCGGTTCGGCCGACGAAAACACATCCATCGGCGAGATCATCGGCCGCGGCTTCTCCTCGGAAGAAATCACCGATGCCATCGAGCAGATCGTCGACACCTATCTCGGCCTTCGGCTCCGTCCCGACGAACGTTTTATCGACGCCTACCGCCGTGTCGGTCCCGCGCCGTTCAAGGAGGCGCTCTATGCTGGCGAAACCAAGGCCGCTTGACCGCACCGGCAGCGTGGAGACGGGCGTCGCCGCGGAAGCGGCGGGGCTCGACGCGCTGCATGGCCATCTGAAGCCGATCGAGATCATCGAACGCGCGGCGCGTGATCTGTTTCGCGGCGAGATCGCGGCCGTGTCGTCCTTCGGCGCGGATTCGGCGGTGCTTCTGCACATGATTTCGGAGATCGACCGTTCGCTGCCGGTCATCTTTCTCGACACCGGCAAGCATTTCGAGGAGACGCTCGGCTATCGCGACGCGCTGGTGGCCGACTTCGGTCTGTCCGATATCAGGGTGATCAAGCCGGAGGAGGCAGCGCTCGAACGCGTCGATCCGACGGGCCGGCTGCACGAGACCGACACCGACGCCTGCTGCAACATGCGCAAGGTCGAGCCGCTGGCGCGCGGCGTCGAGCCGTTTCGCGCCTGGTTCACCGGGCGCAAGCGCTTCCAGGCATCGACGCGCGCGGCGCTGCCCGTCTTCGAGGCGGTCGGCTCGCGCATCCGCATCAATCCGCTGGCGCATTGGACGACATCGGACCAGGCCGACTATATGCGCGCGCATGCGCTGCGCGAAAATCCGCTGGTCGCCTATGGCTATCTCTCGATCGGCTGCTTCCCGTGCACGCAGCCGGTGCAGCCCGGCGACGACGCGCGCAGCGGCCGCTGGGCGGGCCACGCCAAGACCGAGTGCGGCATTCACCTCTCCGGCTTGGAAAAGTCGCTGACCGACGCCTCACTTTAGGATACGCCGATATTCAGGTGAGGCCGGCCTGCAAATGGCGACTTCCTGCGCTTCCGGTGCTCACGTACTTCAAGTACGCTCCGCTCTGGTTCTCGGAAGCCACCATCTTCGGTTCGGCCTGACCTGAATCTCGGCATATCCTTGGAATCTTTAGGACTTTAGGATTTTTGATGACTGAATCGACGACAGCGGGGACCCACCTTTGGACTCCGGGCGGCTTTCGCGAAGACGAGTGGACGCACGCCGAAGGCGCCGAGGCGCTTGCCGGCAATGGCCGTTTCATCCTGCCGCTGCAGGCCTTTCTCGGGCTGGATGAGGACGTTCGCAAGTCAGCCAAGGAGCGCCTCGGGGTGCTGCTGCAGCCGGGCGACGAACTCGACAAGATAACCGGCCTGCTGGACCAGTTGTCGCTGGTGGCGCTCGCCTTCCCGGCCTTCAATGACGGCCGCTCCTTCTCCAAGGGCGAATTGCTGCGGACCCGGCATCATTTCAAGGGCGCGGTGCGCGCCACCGGTCAGGTGCTGGTCGACCAGCTGCCGCATATGCTGCGGCTCGGCTTCGATGAGTTCGAGGTCTCCAATCCGGTGCTGTTGAAGCGGCTGGAGGAAGGGCGGACCGGCGGCCTGCCGGTGTACTATCAGCCGGCGGTGGGGGCGGAGCCCAAGGGGCCGAGATATTCCTGGCGGCGCAAGCGTCCCGGGTGACGCTCCACTCAGGCAGCAGAGCTATCATCCTGGTCCGACCAGCACTGCGTATTTTGTCGGTCAACCCGGCCAGAAACAGGCCTGGAACGAAGGCTGCACTGTTCTGGTCAGACCACATTGACGATTTAGGCTTCCCCTTCGGCCAACCTGCCCTTAGGATAGGGTCATTATTTCGGGCTACGAAATAATAGCCAGCTAAGGGAGGAAACCGGCATGGCAGGCAAGAAGATATTGATGCTCGTTGGCGAGTTCAGCGAGGAATATGAGATTTTCGTCTTTGAACAGGCCATGCACGCGGTCGGCCATACCGTCCATGTCGTGTGCCCCGACAAGAAGGCCGGAGACGTGCTCAAGACCTCATTGCACGACTTCGAGGGCCACCAGACCTATACGGAAAAGCTCGGCCACGACTACATCCTCAACAAGACCTTCGCCGAGGTGAAGCCGGCCGATTACGACGCGGTCTATGCGGCGGGCGGGCGCGGACCGGAATATATCCGCATCGACAAGCGCGTGCAGGCTCTGGTCAGGCATTTCCATGAGACAGGCAAGCCGATCTTCACCATATGCCACGGCGTGCAGATCCTGATCGCGGTCGACGGCGTGGTGCGCGGCAAGGAGGTCGCGGCGCTGCAATATTGCGAGCCGGAAGTGACGCTTGCCGGCGGCACCTATGTTGATGTCGCCCCGACAGGCGCGCATGTCGACGGCAATCTGGTTTCAGCCAAGGGCTGGCCGGGCCTTGCCGCTTTCATGCGGGAATGCCTGAAGGTGCTCGGCACCGAGATCCGCCACGGCGAAGCGCTGATGCGCGACGACCGGAGGGCGGTCTAAAACCCGTCAGTTGTGGCGCGCGGCCATTGAGCGCCGCCCGCCGTCCGCATTCTCCGCCTCGACATCGTCGAGGCGGTCAAGCAGATCGCTCAGCCGCTGGGGCATCTCCTTTTCCAGGCGAAATGCCGGCAAGGTGCGCAGAAAGCGCTTCGTTGCTTCGCTACTGGCCTGCCGCCTGATATCGTTCGCCAGCTCGGCGCGCCTGTTGCCGTGGTTGCCGTTCATCGTCCCAAAATCCTGTGTCGGCTTCGAAACTCCTCCAGCCCCGCTATGGTTCCCGCAACGGCATTTGAGAGCAAACAAAGCTGCGTGATAGGGTAAAATTTGAATTAATTCGGAATGATGGCCTGGCGTCCTCGGCCACCGCTTACCCCTTGATTTTTGACCTCCAAACCTCGATATCGGGCGCAAATCCAGACCAATCCGAATGACGGGAAACGCGATGAGCGACCAGGCAAAAGACGAACGCACGCCCGAAGATATGGAAGCCACCCAGGCTTCCAGCGAGCGTGCGGAAGGTGGCGTCGACGGCGACTACGAAGCGCTGGTGCGGCTGCTGAAAGAAAACGAGGAACTGAAGGACCGCGCGCTGCGCGTCGCGGCCGACATGGAGAATCTGCGGCGGCGCACCGCGCGCGACGTGCATGATGCGCGGACTTACGCGGTAGCCAATTTCGCGCGCGACATGCTGTCGGTGTCCGACAATCTGCGCCGCGCGCTGGACGCGATCCCAGCCGAGGCGAAGGCCGGCGGCGACGCCGGGTTCAAGGCGCTGATCGAAGGTGTCGAGCTCACCGAACGCGCCATGCTGTCCGCGCTGGAGCGCCATGGCGTGAAGAAACTCGCGCCGGAAGGCGAGAAGTTCGATCCGAACTTCCACCAGGCGATGTTCGAGGTGCCCAATCCGGACGTTCCGGCCGGCACCGTCGTCCAGGTGGTGCAGCCGGGCTATTCGATCGGTGAGCGCGTGCTGCGGCCGGCGATGGTCGGCGTCGCCAAGGGCGGCCCGAAGGCCGCCGCCGAGGCGAAGGTCGAGCCGGGCCCGGTGAACGAGCAGGCGGAGAAGGATGCGTAGCTAGGGGAGTAGGGCTGTAAGGGAGTAGGGATAGCGGCGGTACAATTTGCGCGACTTGTGCTATTTATTTTTCCCTATTCCTACTCCCTTACTGCTCTACTCCCCTTAACCCATGAATCCCATCGCGTTGCTCGACTATGCCGGCGTAGCCGTCTTCGCGGCGACGGGCGCGCTTGCGGCATCGCGTAAGCAGCTCGACATCATAGGCTTTCTGTTCCTGGCCAGCGTCACCGGCATCGGTGGCGGGACGTTGCGCGACGTCATCCTCAACCTGCCGGTGTTCTGGGTTGCCAACAGCGGCTATGTGCTGATCTGCGCCGTCGTCGCGGTGCTAGTGTTCTTCAGCGCCCACCGCTTCGAATCCCGCTACAAGCTTCTGCTCTGGCTCGACGCCATCGGCCTTGCGGCGTTCTCGGTGATGGGCGCGGCCAAGGGGCTGGCGATCACCGGCTCTCCCGTCGTGTCGGTGGTCATGGGCGTGCTGACGGCGACCTTCGGCGGCATTCTGCGCGACCTGCTTGCCGGCGAGCCCTCGGTGCTGCTCAGGCCCGAAATCTATGTCACGGCCGCCCTTGCCGGCGCTACCCTCTTCACGCTTGGCGATCTAGCCGGCCTGCCGGCGCTGGCGTCCAGCCTGCTCGGCTTTGCGGCAGCGTTCCTGGTGCGCGGCGGCGCGCTCAGATTTGGCTGGTCGTTTCCGGCCTATAAAAGCCGGCCGGGGCGAAAGCCGGAAGACATCCGGTGAGCGAATAGCGAATAGGGAGTAGCGAATAGAAGTTAAACGGAACAGATCCCGCTACTTTCTTCTATTCGCTATTCGCTATTCGCTATTCGCTATGCCGCGAAGCGCTGCCCTTCACCGCCATAGTAGTTGACGTAGCGGGCGCCGATCTCCTTGACCGGCATGACGACGAAGACGTCGACGGTCGAGAATTCGTGGTCGATGACGCAGCCGTCGCCTATGCGGGCGCCGACGCGCAGGTAGCCCTTGACCAGCGGCGGCATGGCGGCGATCGCCGCCTTGGTGTTCACCGCCTCGATCGGCATCAGATCCATCGAGCAGTAGCGCCCCGGGACCGCGCGAACATCCCAGGCGGAGTCGGTGCGGCAATGATGGGCAAGATAGGTCAGCGCCTCGGCATGCGCCGCCGGCACGATGCCATGGAAAGAGGCGCAGCCGGTCATCACGCCGATGCCGTAATGGTTGATATAAGCCCAGATGCCCTGCCAGAGCGCCTCGATGGTGCGCTTGGAGCGGTATTCCGGCAGAACGCAGGAGCGGCCGAGCTCGAGGAAGCGCTGGCCGGGGTGCCGCGCGATCAGCTTGGTGAGCTCAAACTCGCCCTCGGAATAGAAGCCGCCGGCGGCCGTGGCGATCTCCTGCCTCAGCAAGCGGTAGGTGCCGACGATGCGGCGATGCTCGGGACCGGGAAGGGAGGTATCGAACACAAGAAGGTGATCGCAGAGCGGATCGAAACGGTCGGCGTCACGCCGGTCCTGCGCCTGAAACAGGTCCTTCCTCGCGCCAAGCTCGTCGTAGAATACCCGATAGCGGACTTCCTGGGCGGCGGCGATCTCGGCCTCGTTGCGGGCGAGCCGCACTTCGAGATTGCCGATGCGGCCCAAGGGAGCACCGCTTGCGACAGCGTCGGCGGTGCGGGCAGCGAGCAGGGCGCCGCCGGCGTTCGGCCGAGTGTCACATTCAGGCACGACTGTATGCACGAGTGATTCTCCTTCGAGCCATCCCTCTTGGCACGGGGATACGGTGTAGGTGCAACAGGATTGTGACAGTACCGTGATACGACGTGCCGGGCAATACTTTGTCGGCTGGGCAATACGCTCAACCGGCTATCTTGTGGCCGCGAACGCCAGGCAAGCCAAGGCGTTCAAGGGCTAAAAATTTCCTCAGGCGGCGACCTGGCCCTCGACCGCCTGGACGAGCGCGTCCGGGTCGAGCGGCTTGGTCACGAAACCGCTGGCGCCGTGGGCGAGCACGGCATGCCGGGTCTTTTCCTGACTATCGGCGGAAAGCACCATGATCGGGATCGGCGGCATGGCTAGCGACTCTTCATGGCGACGGATCGCTGCGATCGCGTCGAGCCCGTCCATGACAGGCATATGCAGGTCCATCAGCACCACATCGAAGCGGAACTTGAGGCCGGCATCGGTAACGGCATCGACCGCGGCCTTGCCGTTGCCGACGATCTTGACGCGATGCCCGGCCTTGAGCAGCGTGGCGCGGGCGAGCATGGCGTTGATGTCATTGTCTTCCGCGATCAGCACCGACAGGCCCTGGTCGCGCTTGCGCGAGGAAGCCTCGCGCGGCTGCGGCCGCGGCTGCACAAGCGCGGAGCCATGGCTGGTCAACAGCACCCGCAACAGGGTTTCGCCGCGGACGGGTCTCGCGAGGAAAGTGGCGTAGCCGCTGGCGCGGAATTCGCCGAGCATGCCGCGGTCCGTCGGCGCGATCAGGGTGATGGCCTCGCAGTCGACAAAGCCCGAGTCGCGCAGCCGCTTGAGCAGCCTGCCGTCGCCGATTTCGAGCGCGGCGTCGATCAGGAGCACGTTGCAGCCGGCAGCAAAGGGGGCTGCCTGGCCCGGTGTCGTCGCGATCTCGACACTGCCGCCATGGGCCCTGATCGTGCGGGCGATGGCATCGGCCTCGGTGACGTTTTTCGACAGGATCACCGCCCGCCGGTCGGCGAGGATGTTTGTGGCGATGTGGCGGCGGTTCGCTTGCCGCGACCGCCGGAAGCTCGAGGACGAATTCGGATCCTTCGCCGAGCCGGCTCGAGACCGAGATCGTGCCGCCCATCGCGGTGGCCAGCCGCTTCGAGATGGCAAGCCCGAGGCCGGCGCCGCCATGCACCCTGGTCGAAGTGCCGTCGGACTGCTCGAACTCCTCAAAAATGCGCTCCATATCCTCTTCGCGCAGGCCCGGGCCGGTGTCGGCGACGGTGAAGCAGATACGGTCGGTGGTTTCGGTGCGGGCGCGCGCCACCGTGAGCAGCACGCCGCCCGTGTCGGTGAACTTCACCGCATTGCCGATGAGGTTGAGCAGCACCTGGCGCACGCGGCCGGGGTCGGCGGTGATCATCTGCGGCACGTCGGGCTCGACATGGCACCCAAGGCCGATGTTCTTGGCGAAGGCCTTTGCGGCCAGAAGCTCGATGATGTTGTCGGCGATTTCGCGCAGCGACGTCGGCTGCGGCTCGGGCTCGAAGCGGCCGGCCTCGATCTTGGAGTAGTCGAGCAGGTCCTCGATGAGCGCGAGCAGCGCGCTGGCCGAGGTGGAAATGGCGCCGACATAGGTGCGCTGTTCGGGCGAAAGGTCGGTATCGGCAAGCAGCTTCGCCATGCCCATGATGCCGTTCATCGGCGTGCGGATCTCATGGCTGACGGTGGCGAGGAAGCGCGACTTGGCCTGGCTGGCATATTCGGCCCGTTCGCGCGCGGTGATCAGCGAGGACTCGGCGCGCTTGCGGGCGGTGATGTCGCGGGCGATCGCCCGGTGCGAGACCGCGCCCGTGTCCTTGTCGCGCACCGACAATTCGATCCAGGAGAACCAGCGCGGCCCGTTCGGCGTGCGGATCGCGACATCCGTGGAACTCAGGCATTCATGGTCGGAGAAGGCGGCGTCGGGAACGACGCCGACATCGATGCCAAGCTCGGACAGGGTCTTGCCGGCAAGATCGCGGGGGTCGATGTCGACAAGCGAGGCAAAGACGCTGTTGGCATAAACGATATGGCCGTCGCGGTCGCGATGGACGACGAGGTCGCCAAGCGCATCGATCAGGCCGCGGAAGCGTTCCTCGCTCTCCTGCATCTCCCACATGCGGTCGGCGAGGGTCTCGATCTCGGCGCGGCTGCGGGCTGCGGTCTCGTCAAGGAGTGCCGCGGTGCGACGCTCGTCGCGACGGCTGCGCAGATGCATGGCCAGGCCGGCAAGGGCCGCGGCGGCGAGGCCGGCGGTGACGATGAGCGGCGCTCCGGTGAGATGCGCGAGCCCCGCCATGACCGCGATGGCAACGATCGTAAGGAACGGCAGGCCGTCGCGGCTGGCCGCGGGCAATTCGGGAGCCAGCGGCGGCGCGACAAGCACCTGCCGCTTCGGCGCGCCGGCGATGAGCCTGTCAGCGCCCGCGGCTTTGCTGTCCTGTTCGATGTCGGAGTCCGCGACCATGCGCGGACCATGCCAGACAGAGATTATGGAAGACTGGGAGGGATCGTTCGAATTTTAGCGATTGCGCGGATTCCGGCGGCCCTGCGGATGCAAGTGAAACCGCGACTTCCGGCTACATATCGACGACGACCCGGCCCCTGATCTTGCCTTCGACGATGTCGCGCGCGGCTTCGACGATGCCGTCGAAACCGATCGTGCGCGACAGGGTCGACAGCTTGTTCAAGTCGAGGTCGGTACCGATGCGGCGCCATGCCTCCAGGCGTACCGGCTTCGGCGCCATGACCGAATCGATGCCGAGCAGCGAGACGCCGCGCAGGATGAAGGGCGCGACGCTTCCCGGCAGGTCCATGCCGCCGGCCAAGCCGCAAGCGGCGATCGCGCCGCCATAGGAGGTCATCGACAGCACATTGGCCAAGGTATGGCTGCCGACCGAGTCGACGCCGCCTGCCCAGCGCTCCTTGGCGAGCGGCTTCGCCGGCTGGCTGAGCTCCTCGCGCGAGGTCACCTCGGCCGCGCCGAGGTCGATCAGATAAGGGCTTTCGGCGTTGCGGCCGGTCGAGGCGACGACATGATAGCCAAGGCTGGACAGGATCGAGATGGCGACCGAGCCGACGCCGCCGGCCGCACCCGTCACCACCACCGGGCCGCGGTCCGGCACGATGCCGTGACGCTCCAGCGCCATAACGGAGAGCATGGCCGTATAGCCCGCCGTGCCGACGGCCATCGCATCATGCGCGCTCATGCCCTCTGGCAGCGGTACCAGCCAATCGCCCTTGACGCGGGCCCGGCCGGCATAGGCGCCGTAATGCGTCTCGCCGACGCCCCAGCCGTTGAGGATGACCTTATCGCCCTTGCGCCAGTCGGCATGCGAGGAGGAGATCACGGTGCCGGCGAAATCGATGCCAGGAACCAGCGGCCAGCGGCGCACGACCGGCGCCTTGCCGGTGATGGCGAGGCCGTCCTTGTAGTTCACCGTCGTCGCCTCGACGGCGACGGTGACGTCGCCTTCCATCAGATCGGCTTCGGTGAGGTCGACGACATCGACGGATTGCTTCTTGTCCGCATCGCGCGAAACGAGGATGGCTTTGAAGGTGTCTGACACTTTTTTCTCCTCGGTTCCGGTTGGTGAGAAGTCTGCGGTTTCAACCGCGTCAGGTCAATTGCCTGGATCCTGCGGCTTGGCCTCGCGGCCCCAGCCGATCAGCTCGTCGAAGACGACAAGCGCCGCGCCGACCGAGATGAAGGAGTCGGCAAGGTTGAATACCGCGAAGGACCAGACGGGCGTGTGGAACAGGATGTAGTCGATGACGTGACCGTAGACGGCCCGGTCGATGAGGTTGCCGAGAGCGCCGCCGATGATGAGCGCAAAGCCGGTGCGGGCGACGACATGGCCGGCCGGCGTGCGCGTGGCGAGATAGAGCACGAAGGCGACGACTAGCACGGCGATGACCACGAGGCCGGTATCGCCGAAGGACTCGAACATCGAGAAGGCAATGCCGGTGTTGTAGGTGCGGAACAGCGCCAGGAAGGGCAGGAGGTCGACCTTCTCCTGAAAGGCGAGCCCGTTCTCGACCAGCTGCTTGATCCACTGGTCGAGCGCAATGGAGATGAAGACCAGAAGGACGTAAGGGGACCAGGATTTCACTTGGTAGTCCTCATAGCGAGTCAGTTGCGGGCTCGAGCTTCAACGCGCCGCGCCTTATCTCGAACAGCATCACGCCGGTGGCGACTGCCAGGTTGAGCGAGTCGGCGCGGCCGGCCTGCGGGATCCGGAGCAGGCGATCGCAACTTTCGGCAAGGCTGTCGGGCAATCCCTGCTGCTCGTTGCCCATCAGCAGCAGGACCGGCCCCCTTGAAAAATCGACCAAGCGATAGTCAACCGCGCCCTTGAGGTGCGTGCCAACGACCAGGCCGGAAAAATCGCGCCGCCAGGCGAGGAAGGCCTGCTCCGTCGCCCTAGCGACCGGCACGGCGAAGATCGAGCCCATGGTGGCGCGCACCGTCTCCAGCGAGAACGGATCGGTGGTGTCGCCGACCAGAATGACGCCCCTGGCGCCGACGGCGTCGACGGTGCGGATCACGGTGCCGAGATTGCCGGGGTCGCGGACCCGGTCGAGCGCCACCCACACGTCCCCGTCCCTGGCGCGGATGTCCTTCAGCGGCACGGTCTGCTGGGCAAAGACACCGACCACCATTTGTGGGTTTTCACGGCGGGTGATGGCCGCGAGCACTTTTTCGGAGACTTCGAGCACCGTGCCGCCGGCGGCGACGGTTCGGGCGGCGACCTTTTCGACGGCGGCATTGCCGCGCCCGGCCTTGGCGAAGACCAAGGTCCTGATCGACCAGCCGAGGTCGAGGGCGTCGATGACGAGCTTCAGGCCCTCGGCCATGAAGGCGTTCTGCTGGTCGCGGAACTTCTTCAGCGCCAGCGCCTTGATGTCCTTGACCAGCGGATTGGCAAGGCTGGTGACTTCCTTGACCTGCCCGACAGGGCGCGCGCCGTCATATGCCGTCATTTCAAGCCACCCAGCGCGAGAACAGCGAGGTCGACAGCGCGCGGCCGGCGGATTTCTCGCGAATGATCAGTTCGCCGGATTCGACGGTGCCGCCCATGCCGGCGAAAGTATCGCGCATCAGCGCGTGGATGGCGAAGAAGGAGGCGCGGATCGAATAGGCGGTGAGGACGACGGCCAGCGGTTTCGGCGTCAGGATCGAGCGGCAGAGGTCGGTCAGGCCCGGCAGGTCCTCGAACAATTGCCAGACCTCGCCCTTGGGGCCGCGGCCATAGGCCGGCGGGTCGAACAGCACGATGTCGTAGCGGCTACCGCGGCGCTCCTCGCGCTCGGCGAATTTGACCGCGTCCTCGACGATCCAGCGGATCGGCTTTTCGGCCAGCCCGGCCATCTCCTGGTTCTCGCGCGCCCAGCCGATCGCCTTCTTCGAGGCATCGACATGGGTGACCTCGGCGCCGGCGCGGGCGGCCACCAGCGAGGCCAGACCGGTGTAACCGAAGAGGTTCAGCACCTTCACCGGCCTCTTCGCCGCTGCGATCAGCCCCGCCATATGGTCCCAATGCGAGGCTTGCTCGGGAAAGACGCCGACATGGCGGAACGAGGTAAAGCGGCCGAGATAGTCGATGCCGTCATGCTTCATCGGCCAAGTCTCGCCGAGCGGCGCCTTCGGAAAGCGCCAGCGGCCGATGCCTTCCTCGTCTGTGTCGCCGGTGAAGATGGCGTCGGCGCGCTCCCATTCCTTCGCCGGAAGGGCGCGCTGCCAGATCGCCTGGCCTTCGGGGCGCACGATACGATAGGGGCCGTATTGCTCGAGTTTTTCGCCGGCGCCGCTGTCCAGAAGAGCGTAATCGGCGTTGGGCGCCACTTCCAGGATCAATGGCAGGCGCTCGGCGGGCAGCATGCCCTCGCGGCGCGCCAGCATGCGCGGCGCCGGTCGGGCTTCCTGCCGGTCCGCCGGTTTGGTTTCGCGGCGCTCGGCGGGCGCGGCCTGCTGCCGTCCGGCCGGGAACGGATCACGCAAGCGGGGTTGGTCCGCCCTTGCGGGACGCGGGCGGCCGTCGCGGCGTTTGTCGCGAAAAGATTTCAAGAAGGATCATCTCCGGCGGTTCGGCCCGCTTCTGCCACAGCTAAGCCCACCGGCGCAACAAAGCCCGGCTTATTCAATGGTGGGGCCATCAACCATGCCGGGCGCCGAGCAGGCCGAAACAAAGCGAAATGAAGCCAAGCGCCTTCGCCGCGGTTACCGCCATGTGGCCGGTTTCCCAACGCAGCCGGACGGCTTCGAAATTTTCCGGGATTGGCCCCCGCGTCCAGGTTCCGAGAATATCGTTTGCCGGTTTGACAAGGCCGAACCAGAGCGCCAGCGCGGCCGCATAGAGCAATGTGGCCACGAGCACAAAGCGGAAGGCCGAAGCTTGACCACGCAGCATCCAGGCAAGCAGCGCCGGACAGAGGATGGCAGCTATATCGAGCGGGGCTCCGATCACGGCAAAAAGCAGAAACTGACCATTGAAGACCGTCGTCTCTCGCCACAGCGCCGGCGACCACTTCGTCAACCTGGGCAGCGATTCCAGCACATGGGCAAAGGACGGTCCAAGACTGAGCGCCGCAACGAAAACGGTCAGCACCGACCAGAACAGCAGGGTTCCGCGCATCTCCATTGCGGAGACAACGGCAACGGGACGCAGGCGTTCCGCGGCACCAGGTCGCTTGCCGGGACGTGCGGACCGGCCCTATTGTCCGGCACACCGGTTGCCATTCATGTCCCGCTCGGAACGCCTGCTCGATCTCGTCCAGATCCTGCGCCGCCATCGCCGGCCAGTGAGCGGCCGCACGCTTGCGGACGAGATCGGCGTGTCGATCCGCACCCTCTATCGCGATATCGCGACGCTGCAGGGGCAGGGCGCGCCGATCGAAGGCGAGGCGGGGCTTGGCTATGTGCTGAAGCCCGGCTTCATGCTGCCGCCGCTGATGTTCACCGACGAGGAGATCGAGGCGATCGTGCTCGGCTCGCGCTGGGTGGCGAAGCAGCCGGATGAAAGGCTGGCGGCCGCCGCGACGGATGCGCTGGCCAAGATCGCGGCAGTGCTGCCGGATGATCTGCGCGAAGATCTCGACGCCACGACGCTGCTTGTCGGACCACGCTCGGAAAATGCCGAAGCGATCGACCTCGGCATCGTACGGCAGGCGATCCGCGACGAGCGCAAGCTCGGCTTCTTTTATCGCGACGCCGAAGGCGCGGCATCGAAGCGTCTGGTGTGGCCCTTCGCGCTCGCCTTCTTCGACAAGGTGCGGGTGATGGTGGCGTGGTGTGAGATGCGCCAGGATTTCCGGCATTTCCGCACTGACCGGATGTCCGGGCTGACAGCGACCGGCTTCCGCTATCCGCGCCGCCGCCAGGCGATGCTGAAGGAATGGCGGGCGGGCCTCGACGCTTCCGGCTGATTTGCTGCTGCCAGAATCCGACAGCGGGTACGCGTATGGTCTCCAAGGTGCAGATACTTTGGAGATCGGATATGACCACGCCGAATTTCGTCATCCTCTATGTCGACAGCCCCGAGCGGAGCGGCGCGTTCTACGCCTCGTTGCTCGGGCGCGACCCGGTCGAATCCTCGTCGACCTTCGTCATGTTCGTGCTCGACAAGGGCTTCAAGCTCGGTCTCTGGTCGCGCCACACGGTAGAACCGGCCGCGGCGGCGGCAGGGGGCGGCGGCGAGCTTGTGCTTGCCGTCGAGAACGCGGCGGCGGTCGACTCCGCCCATGCGGATTGGATTGGCAGAGGGATCGACATGCTGCAGGCGCCAACCGATCTCGATTTCGGCCGTACCTTCGTGGCGCTCGATCCCGACAATCATCGCCTGCGCGTCTATTGGCCGAATGGGCAGTAGGCAGTAGGCAGTAGGCAGTAGGCAGTAGGCAGTAGGCAGTAGGCAGTAGGCAGTAGGCAGTAGGCAGTAGGCAGTAGATCCACCCTCTCTATTGCCTACTGCCCAATCCGTACTGCCTATTTGAGCGCCTCGTAGACGGCGATGCCGGCGGCGAGATCCTCAAGAGCTGCGCCGACCGACTTGAACAGCGTGATCTCGCCGTCGCTTTCCCGGCCCTGTTTCTCGCCGCGCGCCAGCTCGTGCAGGTCGGCCACGATCGCTTCCGGCTTCAGCACACCTGAGGCCAGCGGCTGGACGATATCGCCGGCTTCCTTGGTGGCGCCGGCGCGGGTGTCGACATAGACGCGGGCGCGCTTGATCGCGTCGTCATCGCTTTCGCGCATCGTCGGCGTGAAGCCGCCGACGAGATCGACATGGGCGCCCGGCTTCAAAAGCGCGCCCTTGACCAGCGGCGTGTTCGAGATGGTCGCGGAGGTGACGATATCGGCCTCGGCAAGCTCGGCGTCGAGATCGCTGGCCGCGCTTGCCGGAAGGCCTTCGGCACGCAAGGCGGCGGCCACCTTTTCGGCATTGGCCGGCGTGCGGTTCCAGATGCGGATGGATGTGATCGGCCTGACCGCCGAATGCGCCTTGGCAAGGAACGGCGACAACGCTCCGGCGCCGATCACCAGAAGCCGCGAGGCGTCCTTGCGGGCGAGATAGGAGGCGGCGAGCGCCGAGGCGCAGGTCGTGCGCCATTGCGTCAGCAGCTGGCCGTCGATCAGCGCCTCAGGCTCGCCGGTGACGCCGTCGAGCAGAAGATAAAGGCCCATCACCGCCGGCTTGCCGATGGCGTTGTTGTCCGGCGACACGGTGACGATCTTGACGCCGATATGCCCTCCCGCCGAGGTGCCGGCCGCGTTGAAGTCGGTCCAGGCTGGCATCAAAAGCAGGGTAGAGGCCGCACCATCCGGCCGCTCGACGCCATGATGGTGGCGAACCGGCTGCACGGCGCCATCGCGGAAAGCGGTGCGCAATGTCTCGACAAGGCCGGGAAAGGTCAGCGCGCGGTCGACCTCTTCGGCCGAAATGTGCAGCATCGGAGGCTCCGTAGGGCGTTATTCAGTTCGTGGGATTAGGTAACGCCGGTCCCTTGGGCGCCGCCGGCGGGCGGCTCACCGCCTGGCGCAGGTTTTCGGCTTCCAGACCACGCTGGCGCGCGAGCTTGCGGTAGCGGCCCTGCTTGACCCAGGTCGCCATGCTGCCGACGACCATGCCGACCGCCAAGGCAAGGAACAGGAAGATGAAAAGCGGCAGGTTCAGCGTCAGCGCGGGATTGCCGGGATGGAACGGGTCGAGCGTGAAAGCGACGACGCCGCGATTGGCGACGGCGAGCGCGATCAGGATGATTGCCAGCGGCACGAAGACCACGACGAGGATGAAGCGATTGAACATCAGATCTCCACATAGAGAGAAGCTTCTAAGCGCGCATGTCTTTGCCCCGAAACCGGCCTCCACTTTCGGGAGACATGCGTTTAAGCGCCAAGATGCCGTTTCAACCCGCCGGCGCGGCGCTTATTTGCCGCCGTTCAGTCTTTCGCGCAACTCCTTGCCGGTCTTGAAGAATGGCACCCATTTTTCCTCGACCTCGACGGATTCGCCGGTGCGCGGGTTGCGGCCGGTGCGGGCGGGACGGTTTTTCACCGAAAATGCTCCGAAACCGCGCAACTCGACCCGGTTGCCCTCGGCAAGCGCATCGGTGATCTCGTCAAAGATCGCGCCGACGATGTTTTCGACATCGCGCAGGAAAAGGTGCGGGTTGCGCGCGGCAATGATCTGCACAAGCTCGGATTTGATCATGGAACGTTCCCCGTAAACCACTGCAATCGATTATCAGGATGATTTTATTGCTTTTTTGGCTCGCCCCAGCGAGATGTCAAGGGTGCCAGACCGAAACGAGACCGTCAAGAAACAAGCGGTCGGCGCCGAGCTCGTGAATGACATCGCCGCCGGCATCCGGCAGGCCAAGCGCCTTGGCCGCCAGTTTTGCCATCGACTGGGAAAACAGGAAACCGCCAGGCCTGTCCTTTTCCTTCCACTCGACGACCTTGAGCTTGGCGTCCACGCCCTTTGTCGCCAGCCAGTCGATCGCCTCCTGTTCGCCGCCAACGGCGTCGACCAGATGGTTGGCCAAAGCCTGGCGGCCGGTGAAGATCGAACCGTCGGCCAGTGCCAGCGCCTGGTCATGCGTCATCTTGCGGCGTTCGGCGACTATGCCGACGAACCAGTCGTAGCTGTCGAGGATCAGCTTGCGCACCATGGCGCGCTCATCTTCATTGGTCGGCTTGAAGGGCGAGGGCGAAGCCTTGAGTGGTGACGATTTCACCTCCTCCAGCTTGACGCCGAGCTTGTCCATGAGACCGCTGACATCGGGGTATTGGATCAGCACGCCGATCGAGCCGACGATCGAGGTCTTGCGGGCGACGATGTGGTCGGCCGCACTGGCGATCATATAGCCGGCCGACGCCGCCAGCGTGCCGACCTCGGCCACCACGGGCTTGTCGCCGGCAAGCTTGCGCACGGCTTCGAATGTCGACTCGCCACCGACCGTGGTGCCTCCGGGCGAATCGATCGACAGGATGACGCCCTTGACCTCCGGCGATTTGCGGATCGCTTCAAGCCTTTTGAGCAGTTCCTCGTCCTCGGTGATGGTGCCTTCGATCTTGACCTTGGCGATATGGGGAACCGCCAGGCCGGTAAATTTGTCGTCATAGACCCAGGTCGAGAAGGCGATAATTGCCGCCGCCAGAACCAGAAACGCGACAACGCGCCAGAAGGTCAGTTTGCGGCGCAAGCGGCGGCGGTCGATCAGGTCGTCGGCTCTCATTGCCATCATCAGCCTCGTTGGTCGGTGGGAAAGCACGCTTTTAAAGCAAGCCTCCGCACACGGCTACCGTTTCCTGAGAGCGCCCTACCGTGAAGCGGCGACGCCGACCTCACGAAAAATTAACGCAACCAGGGTCCCCTATCTGCTATGAAGTACAAGCCGTCTCGCCGGATTCTGGTCGATTTTGCGGGCGGCAGTCGTCACATTTTTGCAGTTTTCCTCCGCTTGTGCTTGCTTGTAGGTGCCGGCATACCACCTATAGGCGGTGTTTGGGCGGGCAAAGGTCCATTAGAAAAGTCATGTTGGCGCGATCTGACGAAACGAGCGATGCCGCTAGGGCATCGGCTCCCGCGACCCAAGGCACGCGTGGCGATGCTTTCAACCGCGCGCAGCGGCACTCGCGCCGCGTGCGCGTGCTGAAATTCGCGGTGCCGCTGCTCGCGGTCGCGATCGCCGTCGCCTTTCCGGTCTATTCCTACCTCAAGGCGCCCCTGTCGGTCTCGGTGCAGGCCGACGGCACCGCGTTCTCCGACGGCAAGCTGGTGATGGCCAATCCGAAGCTCAACGGCTTCACCAAGCAGAAGCTGCCATATTCGCTGACGGCGACCAGGGCGACGCAGGATGTCGGCCAGCAGGCCGTCATCGATCTCGAAGGCATCAATGCCAAACTGCCGGTCGCCACCGACAACATCGTGTCGGTCGATGCAGCGCACGGCATCTACAATCGCGACGCCAATACAATGGACCTGACCAGCGAGGTCAGCGTGACGACGACGGACGGCCTGATGGCGAAGTTCAAATCGATCTTCCTAGACATGGGCAAAGGCTCTATGAAGACGAGCAATCCGGTCGACGTCAGCCGCGGCGGGTCGCGCATCACCGCGGACTCGATGTCGGTCGAGGACAATGGCAGGCTCGTGGTCTTCGAGAACCGGGTTCGCGTCAACATAGATCCAGCCGCGCTGAAGGCAGCGGGGGTAAACGGTGGAGAACAGAATGCGTCGCAGTAAATCCGCGTGGCTTTCGGGCGCTGCTTCCGCATTGCTGGTTTTGGCGACGGCGCATTCTTTCGCGCAATCGAGCGCGACCAGCCAGATCCCCGGGCTCAAGCTATCAGGTGACCAGCCGATCCAGATCGAAAGCGACAAGCTCGAGGTCCGTCAGGCCGAGAGCATGGCCATATTCAGCGGCAACGTCACCGTCAATCAGGGGCCGACCCTGCTCAAGGCCGGCAAGATGACGGTCTATTACGTCAAGGATGCCAACGCTGGCAAAAGCGCCGCCGCCGGCGCGTCGGCAATGACGGGCGCCGCCAATATCGACCACCTGGAGGTCGAGAACAAAGTCTACGTCAAGTCGAACGACCAGATCGCTACGGGCGACAGCGGCACATTCGACATGAAGACGCAGGTGCTGGTGCTTAAGGGCAAGGAAGTGGTGCTGTCGCAGGGCGACAATGTGCTCAAGGGCTGCAAGCTCACCGTGCAGATGAAGAGCGGCCTCGCCAATGTCGATGGCTGCGGCGGCCGCGTGATGATGTCGTTCACGCCCCAGAAGCAGGGCACGCAGCAGCAGGGAGCGTCGGGCAACTGATGGCCGGCGTAACCTCGCTGCTGGCCCGTCTTCCGGGACGGGCGGCCGCAAAGCCGGCTGCGTCGGCGACGGTCGGCACCGACAAGGCAAAGTTCAAGGGCACCCTGATCGCCAAGGGCCTGACCAAGAGCTACAAGGGCCGCAAGGTGGTGAGCGGGGTGACGCTTGGCGTGCGCGCCGGCGAGGCCGTCGGTCTGCTCGGGCCCAACGGCGCCGGCAAGACCACCTGTTTCTATATGGTCACGGGCCTTGTGCCGGTCGACGAAGGCTCGATCGAGATCGACGGCTTCGATGTCACCTCGATGCCGATGTACCGGCGCGCCCGCCTCGGGATCGGCTATCTGCCGCAGGAAGCGTCGATCTTCCGCGGCCTGAACGTCGAGCAGAATATCCGCGCCGTGCTGGAGGTTGTCGAAAAAGATCGCAAGGTGCGCGAACGCAACCTCGACGAGCTGCTCGAGGAATTCCACATCAGCCATCTGCGCAAGGCGCCGTCAATGTCGCTGTCGGGCGGCGAACGGCGCCGCCTCGAAATCGCGCGGGCGCTGGCGACGCGGCCGGCCTATATGCTGCTCGACGAACCCTTCGCCGGTATCGACCCGATTGCCGTCGCCGACATCCAGCAGCTCGTTCGGCACCTCACGGCCCGCGGCATCGGCGTCTTGATCACCGACCACAATGTGCGCGAGACGCTCGGCCTGATCGACCGCGCCTACATCATCCACGCCGGCCAGGTGCTGACGCATGGCCGGGCCGACGAGATCGTCGCCAATGCCGATGTGCGGCGTCTCTACCTCGGCGAGGGCTTCACCCTCTGACTGCTGGTTTCGGGCTGTGGCGCGATTTTCGAAAGCCGCGTGGCGGCTTTTCGCTATTTTAGCGCTCGATAACGCCCCGGTAAGCCGGAGCTGCTAGCGTTTTCCTTGACAAGCAAAAGCCGGGCCAGTTTCTATGCCCGACCGAAAAACAATTGTGCGACGCGTAGACGAGGCGTTTGAATTCTACCATGGCGCTGGCAGCCAAACTGCAGCTCAGACAGTCCCAGTCGCTGGTGATGACGCCGCAACTGATGCAGTCGATCCGCCTGCTGCAGCTCACACATGTCGAGCTCGAGCGCTTCATCGACGAGGAGATCGAGCGCAATCCGCTCCTGGAGCGCGCCGAAGGGCAAGACGACACCTCCGGCGACCAGGCCCAGAAAAGCGAGACTGCGCCCGAGCGGGATTCCGAAGGCGATTGGTTCGAAGGCGAGACGGAGTGGAGCGCCGAAGCGATCTCGCAAAAGCTCGATTCTTCCTTGGAGAATCTGTTTCCCGACGATCCCGGTACCCATGAGAGGCTAGGGCCTGATCTCACGGCGCAGTGGAAGTCGGCCGGCGGCGGCGCTGGCGCGGCGTCATCGGAGGGATTCGATGTCGGCGACATGGCCGCGGCCGCCATCACGTTACGCGAACATGTCGGCGAGCAGATCGCGCTTGCTTCGCTAAGCCCCGGCGAGCGGCTGATCGCGGGCGAGCTCGCCGATGGGCTCGACGAAGCCGGTTATCTGCGCACCGACCTCGGTGAGATCGCGGCCCGGCTCGGTGCGGATGACGCAACGGTGGCGCGCGTGCTCGGCGTCTGCCAGACCTTCGAGCCGCCGGGCCTTTTCGCGCGCGACCTTGCCGAATGCCTGTCGCTGCAGCTCCAGACCCGCGACCGGCTCGATCCGGCGATGAAAGCGCTGGTCGCCAATCTCGAGCTTCTGGCGCGGCGGGATTTCCAGACGTTGAAACGCATCTGCGGCGTCGACGAGGAGGATCTCCTCGATATGCTGGCCGAGATCCGCGCGCTCGATCCGCGGCCCGGCCTGGCGTTTTCGGGCGGCGCGAGCGACGCGATCGTCGCCGATGTCGAGGTGCGCGCGGCCAATGATGGCAGCTGGGCGGTGGAGCTCAATGCCGACACGCTGCCGCGCGTGCTGGTGGACAATGTCTACTTCGCCCGCATTTCGAGCCACGCCAAGGGCCAAGCGGAAAAGGATTTTCTCGCCGAATGCCTGCAGAACGCCAACTGGCTGACGCGCAGCCTCGATCAGCGGGCCAAGACCATCCTCAAGGTGGCGTCGGAAATCGTGCGGCAGCAGGATGCCTTCCTCGTCCATGGCGTGCGCCACCTCAAGCCGCTCAACCTGCGCACGGTGGCCGATGCCATCGGTATGCATGAATCGACCGTCAGCCGCGTCACAGCCAACAAATATATGCTGACGCCGCGCGGCGTCTTCGAGCTGCGCTATTTCTTCACGGCATCGATCGCCTCGGCCGAGGGCGGCGAAGCGCACTCGTCCGAGGCCGTGCGCGACCGCATCAAGCAGTTGATCGACGAGGAAAAGCCCGCCGACGTGCTTTCCGACGACGCCATTGTCGACATGCTCAAGGAAAGCGGCGTCGATATTGCGCGCCGCACCGTCGCGAAATACCGCGAAGGCATGAATATTCCGTCGTCGGTGCAAAGACGGCGGGAGAAGCGGGCGCTCGCGAACGCCGGCCGCTAAGCCCGGCGCGGAATGCCGACAGACCTTGCCCCGTACGAGACGGGCTGTTTTCCCACAATTCCCAAGCTTGATTGACAAGCCGCAATGAAGTGTCTAGAAGCCCGCCCGCATGGAGCAGGGCGGTAATGCCTGCTTGCGAATGGGTCCGTCAGATACGGCCATGGACGGCCAAGAAGGCGACTTGTGATCAACCGGAAAGTTCGGGTCTAAAATCGGCGCACATGCCGCTGCGAAGCTTGTGCGCGCGCACCACGGGTATAAACTCGGGAACAGTTTGAAGCCTGAGCAAGGAAGGTCAGTTTTCAGATGAATCTGCGCATCTCGGGAAAACACATGGACATCGGCGATGCGTTCCGCACGCGCATCAACGACCGGGTCGGCGAGGCGATCGAGAAATATTTCGATCGGGGTTTTTCAGGACATGTCACGGTCATCAAATCGGGATCGCGTTTCTCCGCCGACTGCATGGTCCGGCTCGATTCCGGCGCTTCGCTGCAGGCGACCGGCGACGCCCAGGACCCGACACTGGCTTTCGAGGCGGCGGCCGATCGCCTGGAAACGCGGCTTCGCCGCTACAAGCGCCGGCTGAAGTCGCGCAACACCGGCAACGGCAATGGCGAAGAGCCGACCGACATCGCCTACACGGTGATGGCTCCCCTCACCGACGACGAGGAAGACATTCCGGAGGACTTCGCTCCGGTTATCGTCGCCGAATCGAGCATGACGCTGCGGACGATGTCGGTGGCGTCGGCTGTCATCGAGCTCGACACCAGCGACAGCCCGGTTTTCGTCTTCCGCAATGCCGGAAACGACCATCTCAACATCGTCTACCGCCGGCCGGACGGCAATATCGGCTGGATCGATCCGTCGACGACCAAAGTCGCTCAGGGATAAAAAGCCAGCCGCGCGAGGGGGACGACGACTGGCGCGGCAGGCGAGCAAGGGATTTTTCAAGTATGGATCTCAGTGATCTCATCAGCGTCCCGGCGATCATGCCGGCGTTGAAGGCGAATTCCAAAAAGCAGCTTCTGCAATTGCTGTCGGAGAGGGCCGCGGCGATTTCGGGGATTCCGGAACGGGAGGTGTTCGACACCGTTCTGCAGCGCGAGCGGCTGGGCTCGACCGGCGTCGGCAACGGCATCGCCATTCCGCACGGCAAGCTCGCCGGCGTGAAGCGGATCGCCGGGGTCTTCGCCCGGCTGGAAACGCCGGTCGATTTCGAGGCGCTGGACGACCAGCCGGTCGACCTCGTCTTTCTGCTGCTGGCGCCGGAAGGCGCCGGCGCCGATCATCTGAAGGCGCTGTCGCGCATCGCGCGCGTGCTGCGCGATGCCGACACGGTGGCCAAGATCAGGGGTACGCGCGACGCGGTGGCGATCCACGCACTGCTCTCGGACACGCAGGCCTCGCACGCGGCCTGAAGTTTGGGCGAAACCCCGGTTTTTGGGATGAAACCCTAAGAGGCCGCCGGAAGAGCGGCCCTTTCCATTTTCGGACAGCCAGCAGTCGCCTTAGACTAATGAATAGCGACCGTGGTCAGATCGTTTTCCAACGCGCCCGCCAACGCCCGGTCACGGGCATCGGAAAGCAGGATCGGCTGGCCGTTGGCGGAAAACAGCGCCCACAGCTCAAGGCCGGGCGCGATTTCCTGCAGGCCGGGGAAGCGGCCGCGCAGGTCGTCGCTCGACACTTTCCTGAGATAGGCGACCGAGCCTTCGCCGAGATGGGCGAATTCGCCGCTGGTCATGGTGATCGTTTCGTCAGTTCTGGTCATTTCAAGCCTCCTTGGCGCGAGGACGCCAGGATTGGCCGCCTCGCATAGAGCCATCGGCAAAGGTCACTCTTTCACCGATATGTTTATTTTCCGTACCAGCCGCTCGGCCTCCGGACGGTCGAGATCGATCGACAAAAGGCCGTTCTTCAGCTCGGCGCCGATCACCCGCATGCCGTCGGCCAGCACGAAGCAGCGCTGGAACTGGCGCGCGGCGATGCCGCGATGCAGGAATTCGCGCTCGGTATCGTCGGTCTGGCGGCCGCGCACGATCAGCTGGTTTTCCTCCGTGGTGACATCGAGGTCGCTCTCGGCGAAGCCGGCAACGGCCAATGTGATGCGCAGCCTCTCGGCCTTGCCGTCGGCGGCGCTGAGGCGCTCGATATTGTAGGGAGGATAGCTGTCGCCCGACTTCGCCAGACGCTCAAGCGTCTTTTCCATGGCATCGAACCCCAGGAGAAGCGGGCTGGAGAAGGGCGTCATTCGACTCATTGTTACACTGTCCTCTGAAGAGCGACACAAACTGGAAAAACCCGGATGGCATTTTTCCCGATGGTCTTGATATGGTCCGCCGCGCGATCAAGTTCAAGCCACTGATCAGGATGACGTTTCGTTGAACCGCCATCTGGTTCGGTGGAGCATGATCTTGTCCGAAAACCGGTTCCCACTTTTCGGGACCATGGTCTAAACCCCCGCCCAAAAAGACTCCCCAAAAGGAATTGAAATGCCCCAGTCCAGAAAGATCATCATCGACACGGATCCCGGCCAGGACGATGCCGTCGCCATCTTGCTGGCGCTCGGCAGTTCCGAGCTGGAGATCGTCGGCATCACCGCAGTTGCCGGCAACGTGCCGCTGAAGCTGACCCAGAGCAACACCCGCAAGATCTGCGAATTGGCCGGCCGGCCCGACATCAAGGTCTATGCCGGCGCCAGCCGCCCGCTGGTGCGCCAGCTCGTCACCGCCGAGGAAGTGCACGGCAAGACCGGCCTGAACGGCCCGCAATTGCCTGAGCCCACCATGCCGTTGCAGGAGCAATATGCCGTCGATTTCATCGTCGAGACGCTGATGCGCGAGGAAAGCGGCACGATCACGCTCTGCCCGCTCGGACCGCTCACCAACATCGCGCTGGCGCTGATCCGAGAGCCCAGGATCGCGCCGCGCATCAAGGAAATCGTTCTGATGGGCGGCGGCTTCTTCGAGGGAGGCAATGTCACGCCGGCCGCCGAATTCAACATCTATGTCGATCCGCAGGCCGCCGATCTGGTGTTCAAATCGGGCATTCCGATCGTGATGATGCCGCTCGACGTCACCCACAAGGCGCTGACCACGTCCAAGCGCATACAGGCGTTCCGTAAGCTCGGCACCAAGGTCGGCACGGCGACCGCCGAGATGCTGGAGTTCTTCGAGCGCTATGACGAGGAAAAATACGGTACCGATGGCGGGCCGCTGCACGACCCATGCGTGATCGCCTATCTCCTCAAGCCGGAGCTGTTCAAGGGCCGCCGCTGCAATGTCAGTGTCGAAACCGCGTCGGAGCTCACCATGGGCATGACGGTGATCGACTGGTGGGGCGTCACCAAGCGGGAAAAGAACGCCATGGTGATGCGCGACATCGACCATGACGGCTTCTTCGCGCTGCTGGTGGAGCGGCTCGGGCGGCTGAACTGATTTTTGGAATTGGCAAGCGCGCGTCGTCACCCGTTGAGCAATCGATAGGTGTCGGCGCCGTGCTTCTGGTGCTGCTGCTCGATGGGGATTGCCGATCCGACAAGGTGCGGCGTCCCCACTTCGTCGTGGTCGGGAATAACGGTTTGTCGCTCACTCGGGGAACCGGTAAAAGACGAAGCCGTTGTCGCGCGTGACGCGCTCAATGTTCGTGCGCGAATTGAGCAGATGCGGACGATCGTCGTTAACGAGGACGGCGGAGCCGTCATCGAGGAAGACTACATAGATCGGAGAGCCTTTGTCCCACTGGACACTTTTGTCGCGTCCACCGGCTCAACCGAGCGAATAGGACTGGCGTCATTGGCCCATTTGTCGGGCCCCAATGTATACACCCCTGCGGACAAAAGGCCGATCAGGATCACGCCAGGAGCGTTCCTTTTCACATCCGCAAAAGTCCATGACACTGGCGGAATCCCCAACTATAGCTCATGTAGTGATTAGAAGGCCGACTTTCAATCGGCCTTCTATTGCATGAGATTACCGTCGGGTTGTGACTCCCATGCGCTTTTACTTCGCCTTCGAAAACGCCAGCCACAGTCCGCCACCCACCAGGAAGCTGCCGCTGATGCGCGACATCAGCTTGACGCGGCTGGCCGACAGCAGCCGGCCGGCACGGCCGGCGGCAAGAGCGTAAGTCGAATCCGACATGGCGGCGAAGATCATGGCGGTCAGGCCCATGACCACGATCTGCAGCGTGTAATTGCCCTGCGGCGCGATGAACTGCGGGAAGAAAGCGCCGAAGAAAACAAGCGTCTTGGGGTTGGAGATCGCCACCAGAAAGCCTTGCAGGAAGAAGCCGCCGCGCGGCTTCTTCGCCGACCCATCCGGATTCAGCACGCCTTTCGCCCGGAACATCTGCACGCCCATCCAGATCAGGTAGGCGGCACCGAGCAGCCGCACCCATTCGAACCAGTGGCCCATGCCGGCGATCAGCGTGTTGAGGCCGATGCCGACGATGGCGATCATGATGGCGAGCCCCGCTTGCGTGCCGGCGACGTTGGCCAAGCCCGCGCGCGAGCCGTGGCGGATGCTGTTGGCGATAATCAGCGTGACCGTGGGTCCCGGCACCAGGATGATGACGATGCAGGCGACGACATAGGTTGCGTAGAGTTCCAGCGACATGACTTCCCTCGAACAGGACAGCGCCGACTTGGGCGGAGCGCGATCAATGCACGGGATTGGCGCTCGCGCAAGCTGGCCGGGCACGCCGGCCCGTCACCCAGCCCCGGCCGCCCATGGCAGTGTCGCTTCGTAGGCGGCTCCCGCGTTGAGCACGGCGAGGTCGCCGCGCGGGCGGCCGATCAGCTGCATGCCCATCGGCCGTCCCTTCTCGTCGAAGCCGGCCGGCACGTTGAGCGCCGGGCAGCCACCCAGCGTGGCGAAGGCCGAAACCTGCATCCAGCGGTGATAGCTGTCCATGGTCCGCCCCGCGACCTCGCGCGGCCAGTGGGTCGTCACGTCGAACGGGAAAACCTGCGCGGTCGGCAGGGCGATCAGGTCGAAGCGATCGAACAGCGATAGCAGCGTGCGGTGCCAGGAGGTGCGCCGGACGCTGGCGGCATGGATTTGCGGCGCGGTCAGACGCATCGCCTGCTCCACTTCCCAGACAGCCTCGGGCTTCAGAAGCCTGCGTTTTGCCGGATCGTCATAATGCGCCTTCAGCCCGCAGCCGCTGCTCGCCTGGCGCAAGGTGACAAAAGCCTGCCACAGCGCCTCGAAATCGACATCCGGAACCAGTGTTTCGCTGTGGAACGACGCGTCCGCAAAGCGGGCAAGGGCGGCCTCGCAGAGGTCGAGCACACCTGGCTCCGTCGGCAGGTGGCCGCCGAGATCGCCCAGCCAGGCGACGCGGCCGCCGGATGCTTTTGTCCTCAAGCCGTCGAGGAACGAATCCTCCTTGGCGTGCGACAGCGGCGCGCGCGGATGATAGCCGGCCTGTTCATCGAGCAGCAGCGCGATGTCGCGCACGCTGCGGCCAATCGGTCCCTCGACGCCCATCTGGGCGTGGAAGACATCGATATCGGGGCCGGCGGGCACGAGGCCCTGAGAGGGACGGAAGCCGTAGACATTGTTGTAGGCGGCCGGATTGCGCAGCGAGCCGCCGAAGTCGCTGCCGTCGGCGACCGGCACCATGTCGAGCGCCAGCGCCACGGCCGCGCCGCCGCTCGAGCCGCCGGCGGTGAGCGCCGGGTCGAAGGCGTTGAGCGTCGGCCCGAAGACCGGATTGTAGGTGTTGGAGCCCAGGCCGAATTCCGGAACATTGGTCTTGCCGATGATGATGGCGCCGGCCTTGCGGATGCGTTCGACGAAGAAATCGTCCTCCTCAGGGATGAAATCGGCGAAGATCGGCGAGCCGAAGGTGGTTCTGAGGCCCTTGGTCTGGGCGAGGTCCTTGATGGCGATCGGCAGGCCGAACAGCGATCCGGCCTCGCCGCCGCGAGCCAGATGCGCATCGGCCCTGTCGGCCTCGGCCAGGATGTCGGCGCGCTCGCGCAGCGAGACGATGGCGTTGACCAGCGGGTTTACGGCCTCGATGCGCTCGAGGAACGCGCCGACCACCTCGCGAACCGAAAAGTGGCGCTGCCTGATCCTGTCGGCGAGCTCGACGGCGGATAGGCGGCAGATGTCGCCGACTGGCGGCACGGCATGTTTTGTGGCGGGGCGCATGGCTTAACGGGTGCCCGCCAAAGCCCCGTCGACATCCTTGGCCAGCGGAATCGCCGGCTGCGCGCCGGGCTTCAGGCAGGCGAGCGACCCGGCCGCGGCGGCGCGGGCGAGCGCATCCTGAAGTGAGAGACCGGACGAGAGGCCGGCGCCGAAATAGCCGCAGAAGGTGTCGCCGGCGCCGACCGTGTCGACCGGCGTGATCTTCAGCGCCGGAATGGTGAGGAAATCGTGAGGCGTGGCCGCGAGCACGCCGTCGCCGCCGAGCGTGACAACGATGGCGCGGCCGGTCTTTTGGGCATAGTCGCGCATGCGGGCAGGGCGGTCACGGCCCGAAAGCGACAGCGCCTCGCCATAGAGATCGAATTCGGTTTCGTTGGCGACGGCATAGTTGGCCTTGCCGAGGAAGCCGGCGGCTTCAGCCCGGAAGGGGGCGGTGTTGAGCACGCTGACGGCGCCTGCCGCGCGCGCGGCATCCAGCGTGGCCTCGACCGTCTGCAGCGGGATCTCATGCTGCAAGAGCACGACATCGCCCTTTTTGAGGTAAGCCTTGGCGACATCGCCCGGCACCACCGAATCATTGGCGCCCGGCACGACGGCGATGACGTTTTCGCCATCGGCGCCAACCAGGATCAAAGCCGTGCCGGTGGAGGCGAAGCTCTCGCCGACACCGGAGAGATCGACATTGCCGGCCTTGAGAAGGGCGAGCGCTTCGGCGGCAAAGCTATCCTTGCCGACCGCGCCTACCATGCGCACCTGCGCTCCCGCCCGCGCCGCGGCCAGGGCCTGGTTGGCGCCCTTGCCGCCGGGCGCGGTGACGAAGCCGGAGCCGCGCACCGTCTCGCCGGGTTCCGGCAAGCGGTCGACGTTGGCGATGAGGTCGAGGTTGATCGAACCGACAACGATAATCAAGAAACTGCCTCCCGCTGATGCGCGGGAAGCTAACGCATGACCCCGAAAATCGAAACCGATTTCAGAGGCGATCATGCGCAAAATCAAAGTGCTAGGAAATCTCCACAGGGTCCTGGCCGCGCGCTTCAGGACGCCACCTGCCCCGCTTCCCAACCGAGGATGGCGCGTTTGCGCGTCAGGCCCCAGTGATAGCCGGTGAGCGCGCCGGACTTGCCCAGCGCCCGGTGGCAGGGCACCACGAAGGACATCGGGTTGGCGCCTACGGCCGCGCCGACGGCCCGGCTGGCATTGGGCGCGCCAATGCTTGCCGCGATCGAGGAATAGGTGCAGGCCCTGCCCATCGGGATGCGCAGCAACGCTTCCCAGACGCGGAGTTGGAAATCGGTGCCGATCATCACCACGCGCAGCGGCTGGTCGGCGCGCCACTTCGTCGGGTCGAAGACCCGCGCCGCGTAAGCCTGGGTGGCCGACATGTCCTCGACATAGGTCGCGTTCGGCCAGCGGCCGGACATGTCGGCGAAGGCAGCCCGCTCGCCGCCGGCGTCACAGAAGGCGAGGCCTGCGAGACCCCGGTCGGTGACCATGATGAGCGCGATGCCGAAAGGCGAGATGTGATAGCCGTAGCGGATGGTGAGACCCGCGCCGCGGGTCTTGTAGTCGCCGGGCGACATCGCCTCATGGGTGACGAAGAGGTCGTGCAGCCGGCCAGGGCCGGACATGCCGAGCTCGAACGACGTCTCCAGGAGCGGCATGCCGGAATCGAGCAGCCTGCGCGCATGGTCGAGCGTCACCGCCTGCAGGAAGGCCTTGGGCGACAGGCCGGCCCAGCGCGTGAACAGCTTCTGCAGGCCGGTCGGCGTCTCGCCGACTTCCTCGGCCAGCACCTCCAGCGAGGGCTGGTCGCGATAGTCGAGGCTGATCTTCTCAATGGCGCGGCGCACGACATCATAGTCGCTGCCTTCGGGCGTGACGTCGTTCTCAAGGATCGCGGTCGGTTTCATCCGTGTATTCATGGTCATCTGAGCGTTCATGGCAATATCTCCTTGGCCGCGAATATCGGTCTTCCAGAGCTTTGCAACCACCCGAAACTTGCCTTCCCGCCGCCCGCATCCAGATAGAGTGAGCTTCGGAACGAAGAGGACAATCATGGCCGGCGAAAAGGTCGATCTGACCGGGGCGAAGGAAACCTTGCTGATGACGCTCTACGGCAAGGCGCTGGAGAGCCGGTCGCCCAACTCGCTGCTCCAGGACCGCTTCGCCGAGGAGGCGGTACGCAAGATCGACTACGATTTCGCAAGGCTCAAGGTCGACGGCAATCTCGGCCTGGGTTTTGCCATCAGGGCGAAGACGCTGGACGTCAACGTCCGGGATTTCCTTGCAAAATATCCGGACGCGATCGTGCTGCATCTGGGATGCGGGCTGGACACGCGCATTTACCGGGTCGATCCGCCGCCGGGCGTGGATTGGTTCGATGTCGACTATCCTGATGTCGTCGAGCTCAGGCGCAGGCTCTATCCGTCCAGGGACCGTTACTACCATCTGATCGCTTCATCGGTGATCGAACCGGGATGGTTGGCCGAGGTGCCGCGCAATCGCCCGGCGATGGTCGTAGCCGAGGGGCTGACGCCGTATCTTGCCGCCGACGAGGGGCCGCGGCTCTTCGCGCGGCTTGTTTCGCATCTCGCCGGCGGAGAGCTGATGTTCGATGCCTACAGCCGTTTCGGGCTGAAGCTGATCCGCCTCAATCCGGCCATCAAGGCAACGGGCTCCGAAGTTCATTGGGATCGAGGATCCGCGCGAACTGGAGCGGGCGGTTCCGAAACTTCGCTTCATCGGCGAGATTCCGTCCTACAAGCCGGAGCAAGGCGCGCGCCTGGGCTGGTCCGCGCGCCTGTTCATCAACCTCTGGAGGCTCATCCCCGGCATGCGCAAGGTCGGCAGGCTGCTGCGCTACCGGTTCTGATACGCCTGTTTTGCTCAAAGCATGATCTTGTCCGAAAACCGGCGTCCACTTTTCGCTGACGCGGACCTTCGGTTCGGGATCATGCTCAGCGCGTCTTGGCGGTCGCCAGCGCGCGCGAAAAGGCGGTAGCGAAACTTTCGCGGTCGTCGGGATTGAGGAAACCGCCGATCGCCACGCTCCTCCCTTGCGCTTCCACCGCCATTCTGGTGATACCGATCTCAGCATGGCGGGCGATCGAAAACCGTGTCCAGAACGGATTGAAATGATGCGCTTCGGAACGCCCGGACGGTGCTGTCTTGCGGATGTCGAGACTGGTGCGCGAGACCGAGATTTCCTCGCGGGCGCGCGCGGCGCGGTAATTGGCGCGGAAGGCGATGTAGACGGCGATCACGTCGAGGCCGAAAAAGCCGAATACCGGCCAGGCGCCATGCGCCAGGAAGAAGGCGCCGGTGACCGCCCAGCCGAACAGAAGCGCCCCCATCAGGATCAGAAAGCCGGTGCGGCCGAGCGAGCGGTGCGGCGTCAGCAGGGCCTGGAAAAATGGCTCGTCGGCCCGGAACGAGGCGTTTGTGTCGCTCATGAGGGAATATTATAGGAAGGAAATGGCGCCTCCCAAGTCGAAAAAATCCGCAGCTGTCAAAAAACCTCAACCTTTCCTTGCCGGCAGCGGCCGGGCGCCCCGCGCACGGCCGCGAAAAGCCGCGTCGCGATCGCTCTACAGCCCTGCCGAGGTGGATGAGATCTTCCGGCGTTTTTCCGTGCAGCGGCCGGAGCCGAAAGGCGAGCTCGACTATGTCAACGCCTTCACCCTGCTGGTCGCGGTGGTGCTGTCGGCGCAAGCGACAGATGCCGGCGTCAACAAGGCGACGAAGGCGTTGTTCGCGGCGGCCGACACGCCGGCCAAGATGCTGGCATTGGGCGAGGCCAAGGTCGGCGACTATATCCGCACCATCGGTCTGTGGCGCAACAAGGCCAAGAACGTGATCGCGCTGTCGAAGGCGCTGATCGAGGAGTATGGGGGCAAGGTGCCTCAGGATCGCGACGAGCTGGTGAAGTTGCCGGGCGTGGGGCGCAAGACCGCCAATGTCGTGCTCAACGTCGCCTTCGGCCAGCCCACCATGGCGGTCGACACGCATATCTTCCGCATCGGCAACCGGATCGGGCTGGCGCCCGGCAATACGCCCGAGCAGGTCGAACAAAGGCTGCTCAAGGTCATCCCGGCCGAATATATGCGCCATGCGCATCATTGGTTGATCCTGCATGGCCGATATGTCTGCAAGGCGCGCAAGCCCGACTGCCCGGTCTGCGTGATAGCCGATATCTGCAAGTCGAAGGAAAAGACCACCGACATACCGGCCCCGCTGGTGCCGATCGCGCCGCTGGATGAGACGTTTCCGGTCGAAGCCTAAGGCCGTTCGCTAATAACCGTAGCCGCGCGCCATGGCCGCGGCGAAGACCGGAATAAGCAGGAAGATAAAGCCCTCGGCGCGAACATAGTTCTTCACCGAGGCGAGTTCCGCGGCCGGCACCGCGAAGGAGGGGTTGCCGCCGGCCTGCCTGTTCCAGGAGAGAAAGCGCGTGGTGGGCACGATGGACAGCAGGCCGACGATGGCGAAGGCCACTATCTTTGCCCAGAACACCCAGTTGTAGACGTAGAATTCCCAGCCTTTGAGACCGAAGAACACCCGGCTGACGCCGACGATGACGATCAGCGCGGCGATGATGCCGTAGTGACGGTCGATGCCGGCAAGGCGCTTCAGCGTCGCCGCGCCCAGATCGCCGCGCACCAGCACGAACTCTGCGCCGATGATGCCGGCCAGCGAGAACACCAGAAGATGATGCGCAATCGCCAGCAACAGGTCGGTGGTGTCCATGGTTTTCTCCGGTCGACTTTGCGTTTCCAGGTCGGCTTCGCGCGCAAACTAGCATCGTCAGGCGAAAAGCCCATAGCGATGCGGCCGTGCGAAGGCCGGTATGGCTGGAAGAGCCACCGCATTGTCCTGGCCCTTGTTCGCGCGTCCCGGTTTGCTAAGCGCTGTCGCCTCAATGGAGGAAGCCATGAGCATCACAACGGAAGCCGGCGTGCCGATACTCGAGACGGCGCGCACCGTTCTGCGGCCGCACCGCCTGGGCGATTTCGAGACCTATGCCGTCATGTGGGCGGAGCCTGCCGTCACCCGTTTCATTGGCGGCAAGCCGCGCACGCGCGAGGAAAGCTGGATGCGCTTCCTGCGCCATGCCGGGCTATGGTCGCTGATCGGCTACGGGTTTTGGGCGATCGAGGACAAGGCGACGGGGCGCTTCATCGGCGAGGCCGGTTTCCATGACCTGAAGCGCGAGATCGAACCTTCGATCGAAGGCGTGCCGGAAGCCGGCTGGGCCATGGCCTCGGAGGCGCATGGCCGGGGCCTCGCGAGCGAGGTCGTCGGGCGGATCGTCGCCTGGAGCGACGAGGTGTTCGGACAGGCAAGAACCGTCTGCATCATCGATCCGGAAAACGGCGCCTCGCTCAAGGTGGCCGAAAGGAACGGCTATAGAGAGATTTTGCGGACCACCTATCACGAGAAGCCTACGATCCTCTTGGAACGGCAGGCCGGAGGGATTGTCCGCTAGAGCGGTTAACGGAATCGGCGAACCGCTCTATCCTTTGTTTCGACGCGAATCCAGGCGGAAGGCTGCGGCAAGGCGCCGAGCCCTCCCACTCCTGGAATTGCTCCAGCTCGGTAATTAGCCGGCTTTGCGGCGCAGCGTTCGCGCCAAAGTCTCCCAGCTATCCGCCGTTGCATCGCACTCGCTCCGATTGCCACGCAGAACGGTGGTGGCATCGAACGGCTGGGGCCGGGCAATCGCATAGCCCTGGGCATAATCGACACCGATCGTCTTCAGGCCCTCGACGATGCCGTCGCTTTCGACGAATTCGGCGATGGTGCGCTTTCCCGTGACCTTGCCGATATGATGGATCATCTCGACCATGGCGCGGTCGATGCGGTCGTCGAGCATGTCCTTGACGAAGCCGCCGTCGATCTTGAGATAATCGACCGGCAGATGCTTGAGATAGGCGAAGGACGACATGCCGGAGCCGAAATCGTCGAGCGCGAAGCGGCAGCCCAGTCCGCGCAGGTCGGCAATGAAACGCATCGCCTCGGTCAGATTGGCGATAGCGCTGGTCTCGGTGATCTCCAGGCAGATCGTTTCGGGTGCGATCGCGTGCGCGGCGAACTGCTCGCGCATGAAGCCCAGGAACGTCTCGTCGCCGAACGTCGCGCCGGATAGATTGATCGCGCAGGTGGATATAGGCGCCGCGCGCGGATCGGTAAGCATCGCCGCCAAGGTGGCGAAAGCGTTGCGCACCACCCAGCGGTCGATCGCCGGCATCAAGCCGTAGCGCTCGGCCGCCGGAATGAAGCTCTGCGGGGTGACGAAGCTGCCGTCCTCGTCGGTCAGCCTCAGCAGGATTTCGATATGCGCGCCTGCCTCGGCAATATCGCTCCGCAGCGGCGCGATCTCCTGCGCATGCAGCCTGAAGCGGTTCTCGTCCAGCGCCGCATGCAGGCGCTGCACCCAGGCCATCTCACCGAAGCGTTCGCGCAGCGCCGTGTCCCCGTCGCTGTGGAGCTGGACGCGGTTGCGGCCCTTTTCCTTGGCCATGTAGCAGGCGACGTCGGCGGCGCGCAGCACCTCCTCCAATGTCATGCCGGCATTGGCGACTTCGACCATGCCGATGCTGACGCTGATGTTGAAGGGACGCCCATCCCAGGAGAAATGCAGATCCTGGACCGTCGCGCGCAAGCGCTCGGCGGTCGCCGCGGCACAGTCGGCATCGCAATCGAAGAGCAGCACCCCGAACTCGTCGCCGCCCAGTCTCGCCAGGATGTCGCCGGGCGGCAGCTCGTTGGCGAGCAGCACCGAGATCTGGCGCAGCAACTGGTCGCCGGCGGCATGGCCACATGTGTCGTTGACGAGCTTGAACTGATCGAGGTCGAGATACATCAGCGCGTGCCGGCGCAGCCTTTCCGGCGCTTCGGAGATCGCGCCCGCCAGCCGGTTCTCGAAGTCGCGGCGATTGACGAGACCGGTCAGCGCATCATGCGATGCCTGCCACGACAGGCGCTCGATATAGTCCTGCTCGCGCGTCATGTCGTGCAGGGCCAGAACGCAACCGAGGATCTTGCCGGAAACGATCAGCGGGGCGCCGTTCAACGCCACGGGCACGACCGAGCCGTCGAGACGCTCCAAAAGCTGCGGGCGCACGTTGGAGCGGCGCGGCTCACCTGCCAGCAGGCGCATGATCAGGTCGGTCTCCTCGACGCCGCTGTCCTTGTCGACGAGCCGGAGCAACGAGGCGACTGGCTTGCCCCTGGCGGCCGCCAGCGGACAGGCGAGCAGCCTTTCCGCTCCGGCATTCATATAGTCCAGCCGCCCCCCGGCATCGGTGCTGATGACGGCCTGACCGATCGAGGCCAATGTGATCTGAGCGCGCTCGCGCTCGGCGTTGAGGGCTGTCTGAAATGCCTGGCGCTGTTTCATCAGCTTGCGCGTGCGCCAGACGGCGAGCAGGATAAGCAGCGCGGCGGTCGCGATATTGGCCGCCGTCAGCGCCATCTTGATGAAGCGCGATCCTTCGCCCAGGCTGTCGGAGAAAGCCTTGGCAAGCGGCCCGATCCGGTAGTCGAGCTGGTGGATTTCCGCCTTCAAGAGACCGATCTCGACCGGCGAGGCCGGCCCTTTTTCGAGCCTGCGATGCATGTCGTGGCCAAGTCTTTCGATGGCGAGGATCATCTCGTCGGCGGCCGTCCAGTGGCGGATCGCGGTGTCGAGATAGCTGACGCCGCGGAAATTGCGGAACAGCCAGATCAGGCCGGCGACATCGTCGGGGTGGTTGTTGCCGCCAAGAAAACCAAGCCGGGCCGTATTCGTGTCGGGCTCGGCCTGTTCGAGCGCCAGCCGCGCGGCGCGATCGGCGAGCGGCACGGCGATGGCCTGATGATATTCGTTGAAATACTCTTCCCGGCCGGTGTCGGCATAGAGGCTCAGGAAATAGATGGCGTGCTTCTGCCCTTTCGACCATTGGCTTTCGCCGCCGACATAGGCGCGGACGGCGGACAGCGTATGGAGGCTGAGCGTAGCAACCAGCGCCTGGATCAGGACGACCGCGACGAAAGGCCAGACCAGTCCGATGAGACGCGGCGCGGCATCGGTCGGCGAGAGCTTCATCCCATTCCCATGGAGCCCGTGCCCGGCTCCCTCGGTGTCTGTCCGACTGGTTCATCCGCCGGTTGAGACGATGTTCTTCCCCGCATGTCGCCCGCTTGCCGGCGACATCGATCCAGATAGCGCGCCTGGCTTAACGGCCGATAAATTTGTCCAGTATTTGTTTCATGATTTATTGCTTACGAAGGAGAAGTACGCTTACGCTGCGTGAGGACGATAGTAGTTGGATAGTATCGATCCGCGTTGCGCGGGCGCGGAAGAAAAGTTGGCAACATCAATCCGATAGCACCGGCGGCAGCCGTCTCTCAGCGTTTGGTCTTGGATTTGTTGAGAGCCACGGCTTCGCGAACGAGCGCCTTCAGAGCGTCTGCGTCGACCTTGTCGCCTTCCTTGAAATCGATGGCGCGCCTCGTATTGCCTTCGAGGCTGGAGTTGAAGAGCTTCTTGGGATCGGGCAGTGCCGCGCCCCTGGCGAAGGTCAGCTTGACGACGGCCTTGTAGGTCTCGCCTGTGCAGATGATGCCGGCATCCTCCCAGACCGGCACGCCGCGCCATTTCCATGTCTCGACCGCATCGGGCGCGGCTTGCCGGATCAAGGCGCGGAGCCCGGCAAGCATCTCGCCGCGCCAGTCGCCGAGTTCCTTGATCCTCGCGTCGATCAGCTCGGACGGAGACTTCTCCTCCCGCGTGCCGGCTTTTTGCATGTTGGGTTCTCCTTAGCTGATTGGAAAGTGCAACCGTGGCTCTGTCAGGGAGACGGCGCTTGACCTTTTCTACACCTACATCCGTTCGCCGGGCAGCCGGCTTGCCTGTTTCACCCAGGAGACAAACTGCTCCTCGTCAAGCTGGTCGTCCTCATGGATATGGAAATAGCGTGTGTCCCTGCTCTTGGATTCGACGGGCGGCACTGGCTTCAGCGACAGGCCGCGGAAAAACGCCACCTTGATGTATCTGGCGAAGCAATGGATGCCGAGGAACCAGCCTTCGCCTTCCATGCCATAGAATGGAGAGTTCCATTTGACGGCCTTCCGCACGTCGGGGACGGCCTCGATGATGAGCTGGTCGAGCCGGCGCCCGACCCCGCTCTTCCAGCCCGGCATCGCCGCGATATAGGCCTGCACGGGAGCGTCGCCATAGCCCTTGGCAATTTGCGGGTTGCCGCCCGAAAGCAGGACAGGTTTCGCCTTCGCCATCAGGCCGATCCCGTGCGCTCGCCCGCCGGCTCACCGCGCTGCCTGCCGGCGTAGGGCAGCACGAACATGTAGAGCCCGCTGAACAGCAGCAGGAAAAGGGGGACCAACGGCGAATAGACGATCCAGGCGGGCGGCGGGCCCATGGCCATGGCGGCGAAATTGGCAATGACGGTGATGGTGAAGATGATCGATAGCCAGCGGTGAAGCTGCCTGATCCATTTGCTCCAGTGCAATCTAACCTCCCTTGCGAATGACGAGACGGATCGAGCTGCCTACCAGCGCGCCAGCTGCGAAAGCTGAATGAGGTTGCCGCAGGTGTCGTTTAGCTGCGCGATGGTGGCGCCGGTCACCGCGGTCGGCGCCATGGCGAAGGTGCCGCCATTGGCCTTGATGCGCTCATGGTCGGCCTTGACGTCGTCGGTGAACAGCATCAGCGCCGGCTGGCCCTGCTTGAAGATGGCCTGCTGATAGGTTTTTGCGGCCGGATTGTCGTTCAGGGCCAGCTGCAGCTCGGTGCCGTCGGGGTCATCCGGCGAGACGACGGTTAGCCAGCGAAACGGTCCGTTGGTGAAGTCGGCCTTCTTGGTGAAGCCCAGCACGTCGGTGTAGAAGCCGAGCGCCTTTTCCTGGTCGTCGACATAGATGCTGGTCAGCTTGATCTTCATTTTTGGTGCCTCCATTGCTTACGCCTGCGGTTTGCCGCCCCGCCAGGACCGTGCCTGTCTTTTGAAGCTTCGGCGGACGTCAGTCGATCCGCGAAAGCAGCTGTTCCAGGGCCGTGAAGTTGCGCTTCCAACCCACCGTGGCGCCGCGGTAGTACGGCTCCTGATCCGTGCGGAAGCCGACCTGCTCCATGCGCAGATGCGTGCCCGTGCCCGTCGGGGTTAGCGTCCAGGTGACCACGCTCTCGAGGTCCTTGGTGTCCCAGCTGTAGGACAGGGTCCTGTTGGCCTCGACCGTCCGCACCTGGCAGTCGACACCGCCCCATTCCGCGTTCAGGCTGAAGCGATGGTCCACGACCGGCTTGAAGTCGTTCTTCATCAGCCACTCCTCGATGAGATGCGGTTGGGTGAGCGCGCGCCAGATCTTTTCCGGCGGAAAAGGTATCTCGCGCTCGACGACGACGGAGCGCGTTGCGGCTTCATTCATTGATCCATCCTTTTGAGCAGGTCTTCCAGATCGTCGAACCGGCTTTCCCAGAACCCCGCCATGTCGCGCGTCCAGTCCATCAATGGCGCAAGCGCCTTGAGCTGCGCGCTGTAGTGGGTCTGGCGCCCCTCATGACGGTCGCGCACCAGGCCTGCCTCCTTGAGGAGGCCCAGATGCTTCGACACCGCCGGCTGCGACACGCCGGCCTGCGCCGTAAGGGCTCCGACCGTCTGCTCGCCCTGGCGGCAGAGACGTTCGAAGATGGCGCGCCGCGTCGGATCGGCGAGCGTCCTGAACAGCATGTCGTGATCGGCCGTCATTCAATCAATAACCCGTTGGCTATTGATTGACGTATAACCACTGGGATATGTATGAGTCAAGCAGCGAATGAGGGCACCAGGGCAAATCGCAATGGCTGGCTAAGATCCGTTCTCTGCGTTGGCGGCTTCGTCCAGCATCGATGCATCCTCGCCGAAGGCGCGGGTGGCGCGAGCCGCCGCCTTGAGCAGCGGGGCTTTCATGCGCTCGAGGAAGGCCGCGTCGACGCGCGTGCTGGGGCCAGCCAGCGTCAGCGCCCCCAGCAGCGTCCGTCCCGGTCCGAAGACAGGCGCCGATATGCCGGCGGTCTGCGGATCACGGTCGCCGATCGAAACGTAGTTGTAGGTCTTGCGGATCGTCTCGTAGGGCTCGCCCTGCTGGCCGGAAAAGGCGGCCAGCACGCGGCCGCCGGAACCGACAAGCAGAGGCAGTACGTCGCCCTCCCGGATCGTGTAGCGGATCGGGTGCTTCGACTCCACTCGGTATAGGCAGGTGCGAAGGTCGCCGGAGCGAACATAGAAAGCGACGCTTTCCCAGCTCTGCTCGGAAAGATCGCGCATGATCGGCGAAAGGATATCCATCGCCACGACCGAACGCTGGTAGAGTGCGCCGAGCCGGAACGTGGCAGGCCCGATGCGATAGCGTCCGTTATCCAGACGCTCCAGCAATTGCCCGCGCATCAGCGAATTGGCGAGCCGCAGGATCGTGCTTTTGTAGAGGCCGGTACGGGCAGCGATCTCGGCGAGGCCGAGCGAGCGGTCTGCGGTGGTGAAGGCGTCGAGGATGGCAATGGCGCGGTCGAGCGCCGCAACGCCGTCGGCCGATGACGGGCTGGGGGTCGTGTCTGTCATTTCAATGGTGGTTTCATCGCGGTCGCCTGTCCGGACCGACCCGGACACGCAGGTTTAGTCCCGCCCAAGTCGTTCTGTCCAGCAGAATGCCATTCCCATTGACAGAACGCGGTAACATTTGCTTGAACTTCTTTGCGGGTCTGAGGTCAGGCCACGTCTTGGCAGGCACCGGAGGAGGTGTCGTGATTTGGAGGAATCCCATGCTGAACAGACGCAATTTCCTGGCGGGCACGGCGGCAGCCGGAGCCGCCGCTATCGCGGCCTTGCATCTCACGCCGGCGTTCGCGCAGGACACGCCGCAACTCCAGATTTTCGTCCCCGCGGCGCCCGGTGGTGGCTGGGACCAGACGGCCCGCGCGATCGACCAGGTGCTTCGCTCCGAGAAGCTCATCTCCGGCTCGCAGATCACCAATGTCGGCGGCGCCGGCGGCACGGTAGGCCTGCCGCAATTCGTCAACCAGTGGAAGGGCAAGGGCAATTCGCTCATGGTCGCCGGCATGGTCATGGTCGGCGCCATCATTGCCAACAAGGCCGCCAACAACCTTACCGAGGTGACACCGATCGCCCGTCTCACCGGCGAGTTCGAGGCGCTGGTGGTACCGGCGGAGTCGCCATTCAAGACGGCCACCGATTTCGTCGCCGCGCTGAAAGCCGATCCGAGCAAGGTTCCGGTCGCCGGCGGCTCGGCCGGCGGCTCCGACCACATCCTGTTCGGCTTGATCGCCAAGACGGCAGGCGTGCCGGCGGCGAACCTCTCTTACGTGCCGTTCGCGGGCGGCGGAGAGGCATTGTCGGCGCTGCTCGGCAACCAGGTCGCGGCCGGCATTTCCGGCTACGGCGAGTTCTCCGAGCAGGTGAAGGCGGGCGCGCTGAGATTGCTCGCCATCTCGGCCGACAAGCGCCAGGAAGGCATCGATGCGCCGACGCTGAAGGAGGCCGGCATCGATGTCGAGCTGTTCAACTGGCGCGGCGTCTTCGCGCCGCCCGGCATCTCCGATGACGACAAAGCCGCGATGATCAAGCTGGTCGAGACCATGGCCAAGAGCGACGCCTGGGCGACCGAATGCAAGAACCGCAACTGGACGCCGATCCTGCTCACCGGCGACGACTACGCCAAGTTTGTCACCGAGGACACCGCCCGCATCGGCGCCATCCTCAAGGACCTCGGTCTGGCCTGACGCCGCTTCAACCGGAGCGCGGAGGCGGCACCGCCTCCGCGACAGCATGAACATGCGAACCGTGCAGCCTGCGGCGAAGCCGGCGGCCGCGAGCCCGCCATTCGGGGAGGATATCATGAGCACCAGCGAGCAGCAGGCGTCAGCCCCGCGTCTTGCCTTACCCGAACTGCTGATCGGCATCGGGCTGCTGATCTGCGCCGGCGCCGTCGCCTGGCAGACGCTGGCGATTCCGGTGTCGCCGCTCTACTCCAAGGTCGGCCCGACAGTTTTCCCGTACATCACCATGGCCGGGATGATCGTGCTTTCGCTGCTGCTCATACTTGCCGCTATTCGCGGCGGCTGGCAGCCTCAGGAAGAAAAGGAAACGCCAACCGACTGGAAGGCGATGGGCTTCGTGGCGGCGGGCCTGGTCGCCAATCTCCTCCTCATCCAGCCGCTCGGCTTCACCGCCGCCTCGGTGATCATGTTCGTGCTGGTCTGCTTCGGTTTTGGCAGTCGGCACCCGCTGCGCGACGCGCTGCTCGGCCTTGTGCTGGCGTTTGCCGCCTATTTCGGCTTCGCCAAGGCGCTCGGCGTCAATATCGGCGCCGGCTTGATCGAGAACCAGCTCAACGCGCTGCTCGGCGCCGCCTTCAGCGGCAAGGGGGGCTGAGGCAGTGGACACGCTCGGTCATCTCGCGCATGGTTTTGCGGTCGCCTTCACGCCGACCAATCTGTTGTGGTGCCTGGTCGGCACCACGCTTGGAACGGCGATCGGCGTGCTGCCTGGCCTCGGGCCGGCGCTCACCATTGCGCTGCTTTTGCCGATCACCTATCAGGTGGCGCCCGAGGCTTCGTTCATTTTGTTTGCCGGCATCTATTACGGCGCGATGTATGGCGGCTCGACGACGTCGATCCTGCTCAATACGCCCGGCGAAAGTGCGACTATCGTGACCGCGCTCGAGGGCAACCGCATGGCGCGTTCGGGGCGCGGCGGCGCTGCGCTCGCCACCTCGGCGATCGGCTCGTTCGTGGCCGGCACGCTTGGCACGATGGGCGTCGCCTTCCTGGCGCCGACCGTGGTCAAATACGCGATAAAGTTCGGGCCGGCCGAGTATTTCTCGCTGATGGTGCTGGCCTTCATCACCGTTTCGGCGGTGCTGGGTTCGTCTTCGGTTCGGGGGCTTACCAGCCTGTTTGCCGGCTTCGTCATCGGCATGATCGGCGTCGACCTGCAGACCGGGCAGCCGCGTTTTACCTTCGGCGCGGCCGAATTGCTCGACGGCGTCGACGTCATCATCGTCGCGGTCGGCCTCTTCGCGGTCGGGGAAACGCTCTACATGGCCTCGCGCCGTTATGCCGGCAAGGACGAGATCGTGCCGCTCAAGGGCTCACTCTACATGACGGCCGCCGAATGGGCGCGTTCCTGGAAGCCGTGGCTCAGGGGCGCCGCGATCGGCTTCCCGATCGGTGCCTTGCCGGCCGGCGGCGCCGAGATCCCGACTTTCCTGTCCTATGCCATCGAGAAGAAGCTGTCGAAACACAAGGAGGAGTTCGGCACGGTCGGCGCCATCGAAGGCGTTGCCGGGCCGGAAGCCGCCAACAACGCGTCCGCGGCCGGCGTGCTCGTCCCCATGCTTACTCTGGGCCTGCCGACATCGGCGACCGCCGCGATCATGCTCTCGGCCTTCCAGAGCTACGGCATCAATCCCGGGCCGCTGCTGCTGACGACGCAGGCCAACCTCGTCTGGGGCCTGATCGCCAGCCTGTTCATCGCCAACATCATCCTTGTCGTCCTCAACCTGCCGCTGATCGGCCTTTGGGTGCGCCTGCTGAAAATCCCGGCGCCGCAGCTCTATGCCGGCATCCTGGTGTTCGCCACCGTGGGCACCTACGGCATCTCGCAGTCGCCGATCGACCTCGTCATCCTTTACCTTCTGGGAGCCGCCGGCTTCCTGATGCGGCGCTTCGATTTCCCGACCGCGCCGGTGATCATCGGCATGATCCTCGGACCGCTCGCCGAAACGCAGTTCCGCCGGGCGATGACGATCGCCAATGGCGACTGGACGGTGTTCTACCGGCACCCTCTGTCGCTGACATTGCTGGCGCTCGCCTTCCTCGGGCTGGTCGGGCCGCATATCTGGGCCTGGATCCAGCAGCGCCGCAGGCGCGGACCAGAGCATGTGCCGGGCGATGCCTGAGTCATTTGGAGCATCATGACAGACCTGCTTTCCGGCATCCGCGTCCTCGACCTCACCAATGTGCTGGCCGGCCCTTACTGCGCCTATCAGCTGGCGTTGCTCGGCGCCGACGTCATCAAGGTCGAGGCGCCGCCGGGCGGCGATCTGGCGCGTCAGCTCGGCGCCTCGCCGGAGCTCAACCGGGCCGGCATGGGGGCTTCGTTCCTGGCGCAGAACGCCGGCAAACGATCGGTGGTGCTCGACCTGAAGAACCCTGACGGCCGCGAGCGTTTTCTCGATCTGGTCGCCACGGCCGACGCGCTGGTCGAGAATTTCCGGCCGGGCGTCATGGACCGCCTGGGGCTCGGTCATAAAAAGCTGAGGGAGATTCGGCCCAGCCTTGTCTATTGCGCGATATCCGGCTTCGGCCAGACCGGGCCGATGCGCGGCAATCCGGCCTATGACCAGATCATCCAGGGCCTGTCGGGGATAATGAGCATCACCGGCACGCCGGAAACCGCGCCGCTTCGCGTCGGCTATCCAGTTGCCGACACGCTCGGCGGGCTCGTTGGGGCCTTCGCCGTCGCCGCGGCTCTCGTCAAGCAGAAGACGACAGGCGAGGGGGCCTTCCTCGACGTCTCGATGCTCGAATGCACGCTGTCGGCGCTGGGCTGGCCGGTGTCGAACTATCTGACTGCCGGCGTCGAGCCGCGGCCGATGGGCAATGAGAATGTGACGGCGGCGCCCTCCGGTGCATTCCGCACCGGCGAGGGGCTGCTCAACATCGCCGCCAACAAACAGGAGCAGTTCGTCACTCTATGCGGGCTTATCGGACGGCCGGGACTCGCCTCCGATCCGCGCTTCGCCGAGCGCGAGACGCGCAAGCGGAACCGCGCCGCGCTGAAGGTGCTGATCGAAGATGCGCTTGCGGGCGCGTCCGCCGCGATCTGGGAAGAAAAACTCAACCGGGCCGGCGTGCCGGCGGGACGGGTGCTGACGATCCCGCAGGTGCTCGAGGAGCCTCAGGTCACGGAGCGCGCCATGGCAACCTCCTTCGAAGGGGTATCCGGCATGGATCGCCCGCTGACGGTGGTGCGCGGCGGCTTCATGGTCGACGGCGCCGCGCCGCTACCTGCCGGGCCGCCGCCGCGCCTCGGCGAGCATATGGACGAGGTGTTCGCCGCCTTGCCCGAGCGCGATAGGTCGAGAGCGCGGGCATGAGTGGGGAGAAAAAGACCGGCCGCGAGCGCGCGGAGGAATGGTGGCAGACCTCCATCATCGAGATGCGGCCGGGCGTCATCCGGCTGCGCGGCTACGAGATCCAGGACCTGATCGGCCGCGCCAACTTCCCGGCGATGATCTGGCTGATGCTGCGCGGCGAGTTGCCGAGCGAGGAGCAGTCGGCGCTGCTCGGCATTGCGTTGGGCGCGGCAGTCGACCATGGCCCGCAGGCGCCGTCGATCGCGATCGCCCGCATGGCCGCTACCTGCGGCATCGGCATCAACAACGCCATGGCCTCGGCCGTCAACGTACTGGGCGACGTGCATGGCGGCGCCGGCGAACAGGCGCTGTCCTTCTATGGCGATATCGCCGCGACGATGGATGGCGGCGTTTCCCTGGTCGAGGCGGTGAAGGCGCGGCTAGATCATTTTTTCGCCGAAGGTAAAGGCTACGTGCCAGGGTTCGGCCATCGCTTCCATCCGATCGATCCGCGCGCGCCGCGCTTGATCGAGCTGACGCGGGAATTCGCCGCGCGCGGCGTGATCGGCGGGCGTTTCGCCGATATTGCCGGTGCGATCGAGGCGGAAGTCGCCGCACGCAAGGGCAAAACGATCCCGCTCAACATCGACGGCGCCACCGCCGTCATCTATGGCGAGCTCGGCTTCCCCCCGGCGCTGACGCGCGGCCTGTTCGTGCTGTCAAGGTCGGTCGGCATTCTGGCGCATGCCTGGGAACAGTCGCAGCAAAGCGATCGCAACAAGGGGCCGCTGCCCAGGGAGTGGCTATGGGCCTATACCGGCACGCCGGTACGGCCGCTCCCGGACGACACCGAATAGATGGCTGTCACACCGGGTCCCCCGGCGTAATGGTCAAATCCCTCAGCAGGGTCGAAAGCTCCGGCTCGTCGATGAGCAATGCGGCGTCTGCCGCGGGCAGCCACGCGCGCTGCCGGTTCGCGGCTTCCTGCCAGTCGGCAAGCTCCTCGGTGACCTGCAGCAGGTAGACCGCCACATCGACGCGGATGAAGCCGTCGGTCATGCGTTTCCAATAGGAATAGGTCCCGGCAGGCTGCTTCAGCGCCTTGCCCAGAACGCCCGCTTCCTCCTGGGCTTCGATCGTTGCCGCCTTGCGCCCGCTCTTGCCCTTCATCGGCCAGCCCTTCGGCACGATGAAGCGCCGCGTGGTGCGTGAGGTGACCAGCAGCACTTCAAGACTGCCGTCCTCCCGCAACCGATACGGAATGGCCGCCACCTGGCGGATCCGTTGGCCTTTCCTGGCTTTGCGAACTGCTTTCTTTTTGGTCGTTGCCATCCCAAATTCCGGTGAGAGCGAGCGTCTCGCCGCACGCTCTCCGCGCGGCAAAGCCTGTTCTCCTGCAAACCCTGGAGCGTCTCACCGTTTCGGTTGGAAACGGCGAACCGCTCTATTCCCTGCCTTGATGCAATTCCTGACGGAAACCGTGTCACACTTTTCCTGGAATTGCTCCAAAACCACCGCCCTTGCAATCCGCATTTTGTGAGCAAGTAGTCGGCTAATAAACTGAAAAAAACAAAATGTCAGCGGCAAATCCTGGAGATCGTGTTGCCGACCGCTTCCATCCTGCATCTCTTGTCATATACCGGCACATCGGGTTGGCTCGTGGGCGGGGTCGGCCGGTCGAGCTCGCGGTAGATTTGCTGCTGCTGCTGGTATTGCTGCCGCTGCAACCGGTTCTGCAGCTGCTGCAGCTCATTCTGCTGCACCAATGCATTGCGGTTCGTCGGGATGACGATTTGCGCATAAGACGGCGCAATCAAGGAAACCGAGGTCGCCAGCACGGCGCCGGCAAGAACAGCCAAGGTGGGACGAAACATCCGCGCGGCTCCCAAACGAAAAACCATGCATCTCATATAGTGCGGGTGGCCGATAACGCCATGGGTGACTGCGAACCATGATGCGCTCAGGGAAGCCGCGCGATCGGCTATGCCGTGACGCCGGCGCTGGAGGTCGGGCCGATATCCCAGTCGGCGAGGTCGCCAGTTCCGCATCTGCGGAAAGGCGAGAGTTCTCCACCAAGCAGTGGGAGATCGAGGGATGTTTCGCCGCTGCCGAGAATCTGTCCCGCAACCCGGCATTGCACTTGACGGAAGCGATCGATTCGCCGCTCTATCAGGTCGGCGCCGGGCTGGAGCTCAATGGCGTCAACGGCGTCGGATTGGCGATCAGATACAACGGCGCTTTCGTGGAAACGGCAAAGCAGAACGCGGTCAGCGCGTCTCTCAAGGTCAGCTTCCAGCTGACGCGGGACGGCGGCCAAGAAGGGATGTCATGAGGACGAAGTACGCGTCTATCGCGGCGATGCTGGCAATCGCCTGCATTGCCGGTGTGCCGGCGGCCGGATTTGCAGCGCAAAACAAGAGCGACAAGGCGGCGCCCGCGGCCCAGCCCGGCGGGGCGGCGGCCAAGCCGCAGCTGCCGGGCGGTGCTTCGGCGCTGTCGGAAACGCATGGCGACTGGACGGTCAACTGCCAGGTCACCGGCGCCAACAAGGTCTGCAGCCTGTCGCATCAGCAGTTCAACAAGCAGAGCGGCCAGCGGCTGCTGGCGATCGAATTGACGACCAAGACCGGCCAGGACTCTACGGGCACGCTGGCGCTGCCCTTCGGGCTTGCCCTGGCCAACGGCATCTCGCTCGAGATCGATGACAAGAAGCTGGACGGCACGCTGCAATTCAACACCTGCCAGGCGGTGGGTTGCCTGGTGCCGGTGACGTTCGACGCCGACACAACGCCGCTCCTGCAGAACGGCACCACGCTTAAGATCAACGCCACGGCGGCCGATACCATGCAGCCGATCTCCTTCACCATCTCACTCAACGGCTTCGGCAGCGCGCTGGCGCGGACGGCGGACCTGTTGGCGGACTGAGCGGACGGCAAGGTTTCACGCCGGGCGATCGGCGAAGCCGGTCGCCTTCATTCGTTTATGTCCGCCTCGCGCAGACGATAGCCCACGCCCGTCTCGGTGATGATGTAGCGGGGCTGATCCGGGGCCTTCTCGATCTTCTGCCGCAGCTGGCGGACATAGACCCTGAGATACTGGACGTCGGTCGAGTCGTTCCAGATCTGCTTCATCAGGAACTGGTGCGTCAGCACCTTGCCGGCATATTGCACGAGGATGCGCAGGATGTCGTATTCCTTGGGCGACAGTTTCACCTCCTTGCCCTCGACCTTGACGATGCGCTTCACCAGGTCGACGGAGAGGTCGCCAGTGTGGAACACCGGCTTTTCGCCCTGCCGCTGGAACTTGTGGCGCAGCGCCACGCCGATGCGGGCGACCAGCTCGTTCATGCCGAAAGGCTTGGTCACGTAGTCGTCGGCGCCGAGCTCGAGCGCCTGGACGATGCCGGCCTCGTCGGTGCGGCTGGACAGGATGACGACCGGAATATCGAGGCCGTCGCTTCGCCACTTGCCGAGCAGTTCCAGGCCGGTCATGCCGGGCAGGCCGAGATCGAGCAGGATGAGGTCGGGACGTGCGGCCTGGATGACTTCGAGCGCCGCCTTGGCACTCGGCGCCTCGGAGACCGCATAGCCCTGGCTGCCCAAGCCGACGCGCAGCAATTTGCGGATCGGCGGCTCGTCGTCGACGACCAAAATGGAGACGGTCTGATTTGTCATGCCGCATCGTCCGTAAGGGGTGCGCCGAGCGCCGGCAAGTCAGCCGGCACCGGCATGCGGATCGTGAAGATCGCGCCCGGACAGTCGGTGCGGTTGGCCGCCGCGATCGTGCCTCCCATCGCTTCGATGAAGCCGCGGCTGATCGACAGGCCGAGGCCGGTGCCGGCGCGCACCTGGTCGCGTTTGCGCACGCGGTAGAAGGTGTCGAATATCCGCTCCAGGTCGTCCGGCGGGATGCCCGGTCCCTCATCCATCACCTGCAGGATGACGGCGGCGTTGTCCACCCAGGCCTGGAGCCGGATGGCAGAGCCGGGCAAGGCGTATTTGGAGGCATTGTCGAGGAGGTTGAACAGAGCCTGCTCGAACAGAACCGGGTCGAGCCGCAACATGGGCAGGTCGGCCGGAATGTCGGTCTCTATTCTGTGCTCGGCGGTGATCTTCTGCGCCCGGTTCAGCGCCGAGCCGACGACATCGCCGACATAATGGAGCGCGTAATTCGGCTCCATCGCGCCCGACTCGATCCTGGTCATGTCGAGCAGGTTGGCGATGAAGCGGTTCAGCCGCTCGGACTCGCTGACGACCGTCGACAGAAGCTCGGCGCGATCCTTTTCCGGCAGCGCCGGCGCGAATTCCTTCAGCGTGCCGGCCGCGCCCATGATCGCGGCGAGCGGCGTCTTCAGGTCATGCGAGATGGAGGTCAGCAGCGCCGAGCGCAGCCGGTCGGCTTCAGCCGCAAGCCTGGCGCGGTCGACGTCGGCGACGAGCTGGACACGCTCGATGGCCACCGCGGCTTGATCGGCGAGCGCATCCAGCAAGCGCTGCTGCTCGGGCGTCAGCAGCGGCCCTTGCTTGTCATTGTCGAGGCCGACGACGCCGATCGCGGTCCGTCCAGTGCGCAGGGGCAGATAGAGGCGTTTTGCGCCGGGCAGCGTGTCGGCGCCGCGGCCGGCGGCGCGGTTGTGCTCCCAGGCCCAGCGCGCGGCCGCGATATCGGCCTCGTCCAGCGTGTCGTCCGGCGGATAGCCGGCCTTGACGGTGATGGTGCCGTTTTCCGGCAAAAGCAGCACGACGCGGACCTTCAGCATCGAGGCGATCTGGAAAGCGGTGGCCCATAGAACATCGTCGAGCGTGCCGGCGCCGGCAAGCTTCTTGGAGAAGGAATAGATGTCCTCGGTGGCACGCGCCCGCGAACGCGCGGCGACCGCCTGGCGCTGCACGCGCGCCGTCAGGTTGCTGGCGATGATGGCGACGACGAGGAAGACCGTGAAGGCAACGACGCTTTCCGGATCCCTGATCGTCAGCGTGTAGCGCGGTTCGAGGAAGAAGAAGTTGAAGGCGAGCGCGGAGAGAAAACAGGCATAGAGCGCCGGCCAGAGCCCGAAGCTCACGGCTGCGGTCAGCACCGCCAGAAGCAGCACGCTGGCGAGATTGCGGACGTCGAGGAACTGGTCGAGGATCGAGCTGACGGCCAGTGCGCCGGCGACATAGGCGGTCGAGAACAGATAGGGCCAAATCTGGAAAGGCTTCTGCTCGGGCGCGGCCTTGACCCGCGCCGAGGGGGCATCGACATCGCGCTCGGCGCCCGAAATGACATGGACGCTGATGTCGCCGGCGTTGCGGATCAGGTCGTAGGTGAGCGAGCCCTCGATCAGCTCGCGCCAGCGCGAGCGGGTCGGCCTGCCGATGACGATATGGGTGAAGTTGTTCGCTGTCGCATGGCGCACGATCTCCTGAGCGACGTTCTGGCCGGGAATGGTGGCGATCTCGGCGCCGAGCTGTTCGGCGAGACGCAGGTTCCTGGCCAGACGGTCCTTGTCCTCCTCGGAGAGGCCCGCAAGGCGCGGCGTGTCGACATGCAGCGCCGTCCAGGGCGCGCGCAGCCTGTCGGCGAGCCGGCGCGCATAGCGGATGCGGGCCGCCCCGCCAGGCTGCGAGTCGACGCAGACGAGAACCCGCTCGCCGGCCGCCCACGGCCCTGGAATGGCGTGCGACTGCATGTGGTTGAGCAGCTGCTCGTCGACGCGCTGGGCGGTGCGGCGCAGCGCCAGTTCGCGCAGGGCCGTCAGATTGCCCGGCGAGAAATAGTTGTCGATGGCGCGCTGCGCGGTGTTGGGGAAATAAACCTTGCCGTCCTGCAGCCGTTTGATCAGGTCGTCGGGCGTGAGGTCGATGACCTCGATGTCGTCGGCCTCGTCGATGATGGAATCGGGAACCGTCTCGCGCACCCTGACGCGGGTGATCTGGGCGACGACGTCGTTCAGGCTTTCGACATGCTGGATGTTGAGCGTGGTGTAGACGTCGATGCCTTGCGCCAGGATCTCCTGCACATCGAGATAGCGCTTGGGATGCCGGCTGCCGGGCGCGTTGGTGTGGGCGAGCTCGTCGACCAGGACGAGAGCGGGGCGCCGTTTCAAGATGGCGTCGATGTCCATCTCGTCCAAGGTCTGGCCGCGATAATCGACCAGACGGCGCGGGATCACCTCATAGCCGTCGACCAGGGCCTGGGTTTCCTTGCGGCCATGCGTCTCGACGACGCCGATCACGACATCGATGCCGTCGGCGCGGCGAGCGCGGCCCGCCATCAGCATCTCATAGGTCTTGCCGACACCGGGCGCGGCGCCGAGGAATATGCGCAGGCGGCCGCGGCCCTCGCGCCCGGCATGTTCGAGGAGCGCGTCGGGAGAGGGGCGGTTCTCGGGGTCGATCCTGTCGTCCGGCATCAGTCCAATCATGAATTGCGCCGGGGATCGTGTCGATCCCTGGCGCGGAGCGGATTACTTCAGCTCGTCCAGCGCCAGATTCAGCGCCAGAACGTTGACTACCGGCTCGCCGAGGACGCCAAGCTCGCGGTCCTCGACATGGCTGTCGACCAACCCCTTCACCTTGGCCTCGTCCATGCCGCGTGCCTTGGCGACGCGTGGCACCTGGAAATAGGCGGCGTCGGGGCTGATGTCGGGATCGAGCCCGCTGCCGGAGGTGGTGACGAGGTTCATCGGCACCGGTGCATTGGGGTTTTCGGCCTTCAGCTTCTCGGCGTCGCCCTTGATGTGGTCGAGCAGCTTCGGGTTGGTCGGGCCGAGGTTCGAGCCGCCGGAGGAGGTCGCGTCGTAGCCATTGCCGGCGGCTGACGGCCGGCCGTGGAAATAGCGGTCGCCGGCGAAAGCCTGGCCGATCAGGCTGGAACCGATCACCTTGCCCTCCCTGACGATCAGACTGCCATTGGCCTGGTTCGGGAACAGCGCCTGGGCGATGCCGGTCATGGCGATCGGATAGATCAGACCGGTCAGCACCGTGAAGAAGACGATCATGACAAAGGCGGGTCTGAGTTGCTTGAGCATCGGATCAATCCTTATGCGAGGCCGAGGGCCGTGACGATCAGGTCGATCGCCTTGATGCCGACGAACGGCACGATGATGCCGCCGAGGCCGTAGACCAGCAGGTTGCGGGTGAGCAGCGAGCCGGCGCCGATGGCGCGGTATTTCACGCCTTTCAGCGACAGCGGGATCAGCGCGATGATGATCAGCGCGTTGAAGATGATCGCCGACAGGATGGCGCTCTGCGGCGTCGCCAGATGCATGATGTTGAGCGCCTGCAGCGGACCGGCGGACTGGCCGGGCGCCACATAGAAGACGGCGAACATCGCCGGGATGATGGCGAAATACTTGGCCACGTCGTTGGCGATCGAGAAGGTCGTCAGCGAGCCGCGCGTCATCAACAGCGCCTTACCGATCTCGACGATCTCGATCAGCTTGGTCGGGTCGCTGTCGAGGTCGATCATGTTGCCGGCCTCGCGCGCGGCGACCGTGCCGGTGTTCATGGCGACGCCGACATCGGCCTGGGCGAGCGCCGGCGCGTCGTTGGTGCCGTCGCCGCACATGGCGACCAGCTTGCCCTTCGCCTGCTCCTCGCGGATCAGCGACAGCTTGTTCTCCGGTGTGGCCTGGGCGAGGAAATCGTCGACGCCGGCCTCCGCGGCGATGGCCGCGGCGGTAAGTGGGTTGTCGCCGGTGATCATCACCGTGCGGATGCCCATCTTGCGCAGCTCGGCGAAGCGCTCGCGGATGCCGCCCTTGACGATGTCCTTGAGGTGGACGACGCCGAGCAGGCGGCCGTCGCGTTCGACAGCCAGCGGCGTGCCGCCGGCCTTGGCGATCTCGTCGGCAACGGCCTGGAGATCGCGGATGGTGTCGCTTGTCGGGCGCGTGCCGTGGGGTGCGACGGTCACCTGGTTGACGTGATTGAGCACCGCGTCGACGGCGCCCTTGCGCACCGACGAGCCGTCGATATCGACGCCGCTCATGCGGGTCTGCGCGGTGAAGGGCACGAAGGTGGCGTGCAGCGTTGCCATGTCGCGGGCGCGTATGCCGTATTTCTCCTTGGCCAGCACGACGATCGAGCGGCCTTCCGGCGTCTCGTCGGCCAGCGAGGCGAGCTGGGCGGCGTCGGCCAGCTCCTGCTCGGTGACGCCCTTGACCGGACGGAACTCGGTCGCCTGGCGGTTGCCGAGCGTGATGGTGCCGGTCTTGTCGAGAAGCAGCGTGTCGACGTCGCCGGCGGCCTCGACGGCACGGCCCGACATGGCCAACACGTTGAAACGCACCAGGCGGTCCATGCCGGCAATGCCGATGGCCGACAACAGCGCACCGATCGTGGTCGGGATCAGCGTCACGAAGAGAGCGACGAGGATCGTCACCGGGATATAGCCGCCCGAATAGGAGGCGAAGCTCGGGATGGTCGCGATCGCCAGCACGAAGATCAGCGTCATGCCGACGAGCAGGATGTTGAGCGCGATCTCGTTCGGCGTCTTCTGGCGCTCAGCGCCCTCGACCAGCGAGATCATGCGGTCGAGGAAGGTCTGGCCGGAGGCGGCGGAAATGCGCACGCGGATCCAGTCGGAGAGCACCTGGGTGCCGCCGGTGACGGCCGAACGGTCGCCGCCGGACTCGCGGATCACGGGGGCGGATTCTCCGGTGATCGCGGCCTCATTGACCGAGGCCACGCCTTCGATCACCTCGCCGTCAGAGGGGATGATGTCGCCGGCTTCGACCAGCACGACATCGCCGACCTTCAAGCTGGTGCCCGGCACCAGCTTGAACTTGTGGCGGTCGCCGTTGACGAGCAGCTTGGCCTCAGTCTCGGTGCGCGCTTTGCGCAGCGAATCGGCCTGCGCCTTGCCTCGGCCCTCGGCCACGGCTTCGGCGAAATTGGCGAACAGCACGGTGAACCACAGCCAGATGATGATCTGCAGCGTGAAGCGGCGATCGCCGCCGCCGGCGATCAGGTCGCGGAGAAAAAGCACGGTGGTGAGCAGCGAGACGACCGCGACGACGAACATCACCGGATTCCTGACCAGCGTGCGCGGATCGAGCTTGCGGAAGGCGCCGCCGATGGCGGGCACCAGGATGTGCGGATCCATGATAACAGCGGATTTGGACTGGCTCATTTTTGCACTCCGGTATCGGTTATGTTGGACGGCGCCGGGTGTTCGGTCTTCGGGAACAAGTGCGGAAGGCCGGTGGCCAGCAGCCACAGCGCGAACAGCACGACCGCCATGCCGAGAAAGGTTGAGAGCGTCGGGAAGGGACGAGGCTTCTCGTTCCTTCCGTTGTCGGGCGCCCCGTCACCGGTCCGGTGACGGCCGTTGCGACGTATGTCGTTGAAGCGAGGCATGGTCATCTCAGAAGATCTGTCCATGGATCATCGCCAGGTGCTCGACGATCGGACCGACGGCGAGCGACGGGAAGAAGGTGAGGCCGCCGACGATGACGATGACGCCGACCAGCAGACCGACGAACAGCGTGCCGTCGGTCGGGAAGGTGCCGGCCGAGGCGGGCACGGTCTTCTTGGCGGCCAGCGAGCCGGCAATGGCCAAGGCCGGGACGATGACCAGGAAGCGGCCCATCAGCATGCCGACGCCCAGCGTGATGTTGTACCAGGGCGTGTTGCCGGAAAGGCCGCCGAAGGCCGAGCCGTTGTTCGCGGCGGCCGAGGTGTAGGCATAGAGCACTTCCGAGAAGCCGTGCGGACCGCCATTGGCGATCGAGGCCACGGCGCTCGGCAGGACCACGGCGATGGCCGTGAAGATGAGCATCGCCAGCGGCAGGCACAGAATGGCGAGCATCGCCATCTTGACCTCCCTGGCCTCGATCTTCTTGCCGAGATATTCCGGCGTGCGGCCGACCATCAGGCCGGCGACGAAGACGGCGACGACGACGAACATCAGGATGCCGTAGAAGCCGGCGCCGACGCCGCCGACGATGACTTCGCCGAGCTGCATGTTGATGAGCGGGATCATGCCGCCGAGCGCGGTGAAGCTGTCATGCATGGCGTTGACGGCGCCGCAGGAAGCGGCCGTGGTGATGACGGCGAACAGCGCCGAGGCAGCTATACCGAAGCGCGTCTCCTTGCCTTCCATGTTGCCGCCGTCGATACCGAGCGCATGGACCAGCGGGTTGCCGGTGGCTTCCGCCCAGTAGCAGACGGCGACGCCGACCAGGAACAGCACGCCCATGGGGGCGAGGATCGCCCAGCCCTGGCGCTCGCTGCCGACCATGCGGCCGAAGACGTTGGTGAGCGCGGCGCCGATCGCAAAGATCGACAGCATCTGGATCAGGTTCGAGATCGCGTCCGGATTCTCGAACGGATGCGCGGCGTTGGCGTTGAAGAATCCGCCGCCATTGGTGCCGAGCATCTTGATGGCGACCTGCGAGGCGACCGGGCCGAGCGCGATGGTCTGCTTGGCGCCTTCCAGCGTGGTCGCGACGACATACCGCCCGAGCGTCTGCGGGATGCCGAGCCACACATAGGCAAGCGTCAGCACGATGCAGAGCGGCAGGAGCACGTAGAGCATGCAGCGGGTGAGATCGACCCAGAAATTGCCGATCGACTTGCCGGACGCGCGGGCGAAGCCGCGGATGAGCGCAATGGCGATGGCAATGCCGGTGGCGGCCGAGACGAAGTTCTGCACGGTGAGGCCGGCCATCTGCACGAGGTACGACATCGTGCTTTCGCCGCCGTAGTTCTGCCAATTGGTGTTGGTGACGAAACTGACTGCGGTGTTGAAGGCGAGGCCGGGCTCGACCGCAGCCATGCGGGCGGGGTTGTAGGGCAGGGCGCCCTGCAGCCGCTGCAGCGCATAGAGGACCAGGAAGCCGGCGAGGTTGAAGAGCAGCATGCCGGTCGCGTAGACGGCCCAGTGCTGTTCTTGCCTGTCGCTGGTTCCGGCGAGACGATAGAGCCCGCGTTCGATCGGAACGAGCACCGGCGACAGCAAGGTGCGGTCGCCGCTGAAGACGCGGTGCATATAGAGGCCGAGCGGCTTCACGAGCAAAAGCAGGATCCCGCAATAAACGAGGACCTGTATCCAGCCGTTGAGTGTCATGATGTGACCTTCCGTGCGCCGATCAGAAGCGTTCTGGGCGGATCAGGGCGTAGGTGAGGTAGGCGAGCAGGAACGAGGTCACGGCGCCGCCGAGCGTGTAATCGAAAAGCATGGTCCGGCTCTTCCGCTCAGATCATGTCGCAGGCTTTGACGTAGGCGAAGGACAGGACGAAGAACAAAACCCCGATCCCGAGAACTATGAGGTCCATTGCAGGTCTTCCTTGTCTGTGTTTGCGGGCTCAAACGGCGCGCGGACGCACGCCACCTTGGCTGCGGCGATCGAAGCGCTTTTCAAAGGAAGATATGGACCCAACCGCCATAAAGGTTCGAGACGGGAAGGATGGGAAAGATATAGGAATTCTATAGGGGTTTTGGCCCGGGCCCTTGGGTGAACCAGTGCGCCATGCAGCCGAGAAAGGCGCTTCCCTTGCGCCGATGCCTCAAGCGCTTCAGAGCGCCGGTCGCCGGTCCTTCCACGGCATCTCCTCTTCAAGTTGCGTGGACAGCGCCAGCACCGTCGCCTCGTCGCCATAGCGGCCGACGAGCTGGACGCCGATCGGCACGCCGCCGGCCGATTGCCCGAGCGGCAGCGAGATCGCCGGCAGGCCGGAGATGTTGAAGGGGAAGTTGAAAACCGCGTCGCCCCATTTGGCGTTGTAGCGGTCGAGGTCGGTTTCCGACATGTCGTAGTAGCCGAGCGGACGCGGCAGCTGTGTCAATGTCGGGGTGATGAAGATGTCATAGGGGTAGAGGTCGCCGACGATGTCGCGGCCGATCAGCCTCAACTGCTCGACGTCGGAAATATGCTTGATGCCGCTGGTCGCGCGACCGCGCTGGATGATCGCCCAGGTCACCGGTTCGACATCGTTCGGGGTGACTGGCCGGCCGACCAGCGTCTCCAAGAAGTCGAACGTGGCGGCCGTCTGTACGCAGGTCATATCGGTATAGGTCATCCACACGGCGTCGGCATCGAGCGGCATGTCGTGCTGCTCGATGTCGTGGCCGAGGCGTTCGAGCGCGGCAGCCGTGGAAAGCACGGCCGCCTTGACTTCGGGATCGATCGCCGTGCCGTTGGGCGGCGTGACGGTGAAGCCGATGCGCAGTTTCTTCGGTGCACGCGCGGAGACGTTGAGCCAACTGTCACCGGGAACCGGCGGCGTGTAGGCGTCGCCGGGCAGGCCGCCGGCCACCGCGTCGAGATAGGCGGCGGTGTCGCGCACCGTGCGCGAGCAGCAGAGGAAATAGGCGCCGCCATACCAATAGTCGCCGAAGGGCGCGAGGCTGACCCGACCGCGCGACGGCTTCAGCCCGACGATGCCGCAGCAGGATGCCGGCACACGGATCGAGCCGGCGCCGTCGCTGGCTTCGGCGATCGGCACCATGCGCGAAGCGATCGCGGCGGCGGCGCCGCCGCTGGAGCCGCCCGGCGTGATGCCCTCGTTCCACGGGTTCTTCGTCGTGCCGTAGAGTTTCGGTTCCGTGGTGATCGACCAGCCGTTTTCCGGTGCGTTGGACTTGCCGACAAGCACCAGGCCCGCCGCCTTGATGCGGCGCACCACCTCGCTGTCGGAATCGGCGACGAAGTCCTTCAGGTAGAAGCAGGAGTTGGTGTTGGGCGCGCCTTTCCAGGACGAGGCGAGTTCCTTGAGCAGATAAGGCACGCCGGCAAAGGGCGCGTTCTTGTCCACCGTCGCCGCCTGGGCGCGCGCCATGTCGTAGAGGCGATGGACGACCGCGTTGAGCGAGGGGTTGAGGCGCTCGATCGTGGTGATCGCCGCTTCGACCAGCTCGCCGGGAGAAACCTCGCCGCGCTTCACCAGGCCGGCCAGCGCCAAGGCGTCGGAAGCGGTGTAGGTCTCGAGCAGGCTCTCCGAAATCGCGGCCATGTGTTTCCTCCCGTTAGGTCCTAGCCGAAGGCTGAGAATGGCTCGGTGGACTCACCCAGCCTCCGCCTCGCTCGGCTGACCTCTCCCCGGGGGAGAGGAGATTGTCAGCGCCGGCATTCCCTCTTCGCCCCGCCCCGGGGAGAAGAAGGCCGCGAAGCGGCCGGATGAGGGGACTGGCGCGACCGGTGACCGGGAACCTTCACGCCAACTCGACGGTGCGCTTTTCCGCGATGCTCTGCTCGGCCGCCAGCACGATGCGCAGGCTGTTGACCGCCGCATCCATCTGCTCGCTGAGATCGAGGTCCTCGCGGATGGCGCGCAGGAAGAAGGCCTGCTCACGGTCGCAAAGTTCCTGGTGCCCGGGCTCGTCCTCCATGCTGATGATTTCGTCGGGCTTGGAGAAATTCTTGTCGCCGTCGACCTGCGCATAATGGATCTTCAGCGCGTCGGTCTTGGTGTGGCGGTCGATGTCGGCGGAATCGGACACCTCCTCGGCATCCTTGGCGCCGCTGCCCGACTGGCCGGCGACGATCGAGACGGCGCCCTTCGGGCCGACCACGTCCTTCACGAAATAGGCGGTCTCGCTCATCATCGGACCCCAGCCCGCCTCATACCAGCCGACCGAGCCGTCGTCGAAGGTGACGTGCAGATGGCCGTAATTCTGCTTGTCGGCCTCGGCCCACAGCTTCGCGCCGATGCCGTGCACGCGCACCGGCTTGGCGCCGGTCAGCTGGCACATGACGTCGACGTAATGCACGCCGCAATCGACGATCGGGATCAGCGAGTCGATCAGGTTCTTGTGCCAGTGCCAGGCGCTGCCGCTGCTCTGCTGGTTGAGGTTGAGGCGCATTACCAGCGGCTTGCCGAGCGTCTTGCCGATCTCGATGAATTTGATCCAAGACGGGTGGACACGCAGGATGTAGCCGAGCACCAGCTTGCGGTTCTTGGCGCGCGCGGCGGCCACCACCTTCTCGGCATCCGCGATGTTGGTGGCGAGGGGCTTTTCCATGAAGACATGGCAGTTGGCGGCAATCGCCTTCAGCGCATATTCGGCATGCGTGTTCGGCCAGCTGTTGATGGAAACTGCGTCCGGCCTCGTCTCCTTCAGCGCCAAGTCGAAATCCTCATAGAGCGGATAGCCGGCCAGTTCCTTCGGGATCTTCTTGTTGCTCTTGATCGAGCGGCTCATGATGCCGACGATCTCGAAGCCTTCGGAGCGGTGATAGGCGCTGGCATGCGAGGCGCCCATGTTGCCCAGACCAATCACCAGGATTCTTACTTTGTCGGCCATGTCAGCCTCCCTAATTCTTGATTCAATCATGGGCGGCGATCGATCACCGCTCATTGCCCGGCCCTTTCCTCTCCCCCTCCGGAGGGAGAGGAAAGGAGCCAGCCCCTCACTTCACTGCCGAGTCGAACAGGTGCGCCTTGATCTTCTCGACGTCGAGGGCTGCAAAGCCTTCCGACAGCTTCACGCCTTCGGCATCGGCTTTGACCTTGGCCTTGTCGAAGTCGTTGGCGGCCGGGATCAGGTCGTTGGTGCAGACATCCTCTGCCTTCACCGGCGCGGTGATCTGGCCGATCTTGAGGATCTCGTCGAAGAAGCCCTGCCAGCTCGCCATGTCGTGCGAACCCCAGCCGCCGCGCTTGTCCATGTCGCCGCGGAAGACGTTGATCTGCTGTAGGATCGAGGTTGTGCCGAGTTCCGGCCCGAGATTCTTGGCGAGCGTCGGGAACTGCTCGAACACGGCCTCGACCGCGGCGCGCGGGTTCTGGTAGCCAAATTCGAGCCCCATCGCCCAGCCGCGCAGGTATTTCTCCAGGAATGCCTTCTTGTCGGCATCCTCGAGGTCGGCGGTGCGCACGACGAAGGTGTTGGCCGGCAGCTTGGAATTCTGCACGCCGAGCCAGTATTCGAAATCGAGCCCCTTGGCGATCCATTCGGCGCGCAAGCCTTCCCAGGAGAGTGCTGCATCGCCCTGGCCGCCAGCAAGCGCGGTGCCCCAGGTCGGCCAGCCGGCCTCGACATATTTCACCTTCTTGATGTCGACCCCTTGAGCCGCAAGCAGCGGATCGACGATCGCCTGCCAGGCGGCGGAGCCGAGCAGGATGGTCTTGCCTTCGAGATCCTTAAGGTTCTTGGTACCCTGGCCCTTGCGGAAAGCGATGCTGAAGGTGTCACGCGCGCCCATGTGGAAGACGGACTTCAGCTTCATGCCGTTCTGGATGGCGAAGGAGAAGACGCCGGGAGAGGGAAAGCCCATGTCGGCCTGGCCGACATCGACGAACTTCACCGTCGCGGTGCCGTCGGATGGGCCGGGCTGCATGTCGGTGTTGAGGTCGCCGAAATAGCCCGCTTTCTTCGCCGACCAGTAGGGATAGTCGTCCAGCACTTCGAGCGTGCCGCGCGGCGAGATCCAGGTGAATTTTTCATAGGCCGCGGCTCTCGCCTTCAGGCCGGATGCGCCGAGCGCGGTGGCGGTCACGACGCCGGCTGCCGTCACCTGCAGGAAATAGCGGCGGCTGATGCCGGCCGGGACGCTGGAATGGATCGGATTGTCGTTGGTCATGGCATTCCCCTTTTGTTGATTGCTGCCTTAGCCCGCCTCCCGGGCATTCATTTTTTTCGTCTTTAGGTCTCCCAACTCGCCCATTTCTTGCCGATCAGGAAGAACAGCACGTAGATCAGGATCCCGAGCGTCGACAGGATCAGCACCACCGCGAAGAATTGCGGCATCTGGATCATCGACGAATATGAGGTGAGCCGGTTGCCGAGGCCGAAGCCGCCGCCGACCATCTCGGCGCCGACGGCGGTCAAGAGCCCGAAGATCGCGCCGATCATCAGGCCGACCAGGATCATCGGCAGCGCCATCGGCGCGCGAATCTTCCAGAAGATCTGGAGCGTGCTCGCGCCATAGGAGCGGGCCAAGGCGATCTTGGCGCTGTCGACGCGGCGGAAGCCGGTGGCCGCGTTGATCATCACCATCGGGCCGGCTGCCAGCGCCACGGCGATGATGCGCGGCGTGTAGCCGAAGCCGAAGCGCAGGATGAGCAGCGGCACCAGCGCCAGCATCGGCGTGGTGACGAGGATCAGGATGTAGGGAGCGACGATTTTCTCGGCAAAGGGGAACTGCGTGATCACCGCCGCCATCACCAGGCCGACGACGGCGCCGATGGCGAAGCCCGAGACAAGCTCGACCAGCGTATAGCCGAGATGCGGGGCGATCAGCGGGAACTCGTCGAACAAGGCGTAAACGATCGAGCTCGGCGGCGGCATGATGTATTGCGGCACGTGGAAGATACGCAGCGCCAGCTCGATGCCGCCGATGATTACCACGGCAACAGCGAGGATAGCCGCCACCTCTGCGCCGGACTTGATGCCGGGGCCGCTGGAAAAAGCCGACAGGTTGGTCAGGCTGACGTCCTGCCCATCTCCCGATTTGGCCTTCGAGAATTCCGGAATGGCGTCGCCCCCGCTCACGGCCTGATCCTCACGATTTCAGCGCTCTTATGCTCCGGCTGTTCCTGGGCCTTCGGCCGGCGCTCGCCGACGATGTCCATCTTGACCTTGTTGGTGAGGTCGAAGACCTCTTTGGTCGCCATGATCTCCAGCGAACGTGGCCGCGGAAACGGCACATCGTAGACCTTGGCGACGCGGCCCGGACGTGTGGTCAGCACCACCACGCGGTCGGAGAGGAAGATCGCCTCCTCGATGCTGTGGGTGATGAAGACGATGGTGGTCTTGGTGTCGAGCCAGATCTCCTCGACGAGGCGGTTCATCTCCTCGCGGGTGAAGCTGTCGAGCGCGCCGAAGGGCTCGTCCATCAGCAGCACCGAAGGCTTCAGCGCCAGCGCGCGCACGATCGCGGCGCGCTGCTGCATGCCGCCGGAAAGCTCGCGCGGGAACTTGCCGCCGAAACCGTCGAGCCCGACGCGGTTGAGCAGATGCGCGATCCAGGCGCGATCGGGCTTCTCGCCCTTGATCTCGAAGGGGAAGTTGATATTGGCGTCGAGGTTGCGCCAGGGCAAAAGGTTCGCTTCCTGGAAGACGATGCCGATCTCCGGGCGCGGGCCGGTGATCTCCTTGCCGTCGAGCAGAATGGAGCCGGCTGTCAGGCGATGCAGGCCCGACATCGACCACAACAGCGTGGTCTTGCCACAGCCGGAGGGACCGACGATCGAAACGATCTCGTTGGAGTGCACATCGAGGCTGCAGCGATCCAGCGCCAGGAGGTCGCCGGAGCCCGTCTGATAGACCTTCGTCGCTGCCTGCACGCCGAGCTTTGGCGTTCTTGCGCTTGCCGTACTCATGCTCCCCCTCGGAGACTGCGCGATGCGTTGCCGGAAGGCCCATCTGTCCGCGAAATCAGTCTGTAACTATCCTACTTTACTGTCAAGCGGCGGCAGACATCGCAAGCAATCAGCTTCAATCAGCTCTTATCTAAGGGTCCGGTTTTTATTGGTTTTATGATCACTTGCAGTGCTTGTTACTTTCCTACATACTCGTATCGGTTGATTGCCTATGGTCAGCGGGCCGATAATCGCGAAGATGACAGGTCCCGAAGCGGGCTGGGGAGGACTGGCCAATGACCGAAGCCGACAGCCAGGCGTTGCGAATGACCGATGAGGATAGCGACCGGCATGACCATGTTAGGCGCATTCCCGATATCATCTCGCAGGTGAAGGACAGCTATGCGGAGCTGCGGCCTGCCGAGCGCCGCGTCGCCGATGTCGTGCTCGACGATGTCAAATATGCGGTCGACGCTTCCAATGCCGCGCTTGCCCAGCGAGCCGGGGTCAGCGAGCCGACGGTCACCCGTTTCTGCCGCGCCATCGGCTGCGAGGGCGTGCGTGACTTCAAGCTGAAGCTGGCGCAGAGCCTGGTCGTCGGCGCGCTCTATCTTGCCACCAAGCCGCAACCCGTAAACAGCGATAGCGGCATGCCGTTCTGGAACGCCGTGTTCGGCGAGGCGCGGCGGGCGCTGCAGGAGGCGGAGCGGCAGATCGATCCGGGACAATTGCAGAAAGCGGCGGAACTGATCGCCAAGGCGCGGCAGGTGACGGTGTTCGGCCTCGGCGGCAGTTCGTCGGCGCTGGCCCAGGAAACGCAATACCGCCTGTTCCGCTACGGCATCACAATCAGCGCGCAATGCGATCCCTATTTGATGCGCATGACCGCTTCAACGCTGAAGCCCGGCGATCTGGTCATTGCGATCTCGGCAACCGGCCGCACGCGCGAAGTGATCGAGGCGGTCGAGCTCGCCAAGCATTACCGCGCCGACGCGATCTGCGTGACGGCGCCCGACACCGAGTTGACACGTGTCTGTGACGTGCGACTGACGATGGCGGTTCCGGAATATCCCGACACGCTGAAGCCGACCGCTTCGCGCTACGCATTCCTCGCGGCCATCGATCTGCTGGCGGTGGCGACCGCCTACAGGATCGACGGCCCGGCGCGCGAGACCGTGCGCCGGATCAAATACAACGCCCAGATCCATCGGACAGGCAAGGAGATGGAGCCGCTGGGAGATTGAGACGGGTTCTTCCTTCCCCCTTGTGGGAGAAGGGAAGGCTGAGGCGCCGCCGCCAAGGAATTCGAACTGAAAAAAGGAACCAAGAACAAATGCTCGACATCGCACCATCGCAACAGGCGGCCACCTGGCTCGGCGCTTTCGGCCGGGCGCTCGATGCCGGCGATATCGATGCGGCCACGAACCTCTTCGCGGAGGATGGCTATTGGCGCGATCTTTTGACCTTCACTTGGAACATCAAGACCATGGAGGGACAGGCCGCGATCCGCGAGATGCTGAAGGCGACGCTGTCTTCGACGCAGCCCTCGCACTGGCATCTGGCCGGAGAGCCGGGCGTCGACGACGGCATCATCGAGGCCTGGTTCACATTCGAGACGGCGGTGGCGCGCGGCGAGGGCATCCTGCGACTCAAGAATGGCCGCTGCCGCACGCTGTTCACGGCGACGAGCGAGCTCAAGGGTTTCGAGGAGCGGAAGGGCCCGGCCCGGCCGCTCGGCATCCGCCATAAGGCCGATCCCGAGCGCGAGACCTGGACGGAAGCGAGAGCGCGCGAGGCGCGCGATCTCGGCGTGCATGAGCAGCCCTATTGCCTGGTGATCGGCGGCGGTCAGGGCGGCATCATGCTGGGCGCCCGGCTGCGGCAGCTCGGCGTGCCTACGCTGGTCATCGAAAAGAATGCGCGCGCCGGCGATTCCTGGCGCAACCGCTACCGCTCGCTCGTGCTGCACGATCCGGTCTGGTACGACCATCTGCCCTATATTCCGTTCCCGGAAAACTGGCCGGTCTTCACGCCCAAGGACAAGATGGGCGACTGGCTGGAAATGTATGCCCGCGTCATGGAGCTGAACTATTGGGTCGCCACCAAATGCATCAGCGCCGCCTATGACGAGGCCGAAAAGGTCTGGACCGTGGTGGTCGACCGGGTCGGCCAACGCATCACGCTGAAGCCGAAGCATATCGTCTTCGCGACCGGCGCCTACGGGCCGCCACGGCAGATCGAGCTCGCGGGCAAAGACGGCTTCAAGGGCGAGCTCCTGCATTCCAGCCAATATTCGACCGGCGAAAAATTCCGCGGCAAGCGCGTCGCCGTCATCGGCGCGGCAAGCTCAGGCCACGATGTCAGCGTCGACCTATGGGAAGCCGGCGCCAAGGTCACCATGGTCCAGCGCTCGCCGACGACGGTGGTGAAATCCGACACGCTGATGGAGGTCGGGTTCGAGATCTTCTCCGAGAAGGCCCTGGCGCGCGGCATCACCACCGACAAGGCCGACATGATCGTCGCCTCGACGCCCTTCGCGCTGGTGCCCAAGGGCCAGCGCGCGCTCTATGATGTGATCCGCGAGCGCGACGCGGATTTCTACAAGCGGCTCAGCGACAGCGGCTTTGCCATCGACTTCGGCGAGGACGAAACCGGGCTGTTGATGAAGGCCTACCGGACAGGCTCCGGCTACTACATCGATGTCGGCGCCTGCGAGCTGATCCTGAACGGCGAAATCAAGGTCAAAAGCGGCGTCGGCATCAAGTCGCTGACACCGGACGGCATCCTGTTCGATGACGGCAGCGAATTGGAAGTCGATGCGATCGTCTGCTGCACCGGCTACCAGTCGATGAACGAGACGGTTGCGGCAATCGTCTCGCGCGAGGTCGCCGACAAGGTCGGTCCATGCTGGGGCCTCGGCTCCGGCGTGAAGGGCGATCCGGGTCCGTGGCAGGGCGAACTGCGCAATATGTGGAAACCGACGGCGCAGGAGGCGCTGTGGTTCCATGGCGGCAATCTGGCGCTGTCGAGGTTCTATTCGAAGTTCGTTGGGCTGCAGCTCAAGGCGCGCATGGAAGGGATTGCCACGCCGGTTTATGGCGAGCCGAGTAACGCGCGGCGGTGAAGAGCCAATCTCCCCCACGAGGGGGGAGATTAGCCAATCACTACCGAAAATGCCTCGCCGCCACATCGACATGCGTGTGATGCGCATGGGTCTCGAAACGCTCGGTCTCAATGTGGTCGGGCGCTTCGTTCGGCCACCATTTGCCGCCGATGACGATGCCGTTGGAGATCAGCCGCTGATCCGCGACCAGCGGCGCCCCGACGGCATCGATGAAGGTGAAGCGGCCCGGTTGGAGCTTCAGCACCGCGACGTCGCCGATGCCGCCGACCTTCAGCGTGCCGAGTTCCGGCCTGGCGATCGCCTCTGCCGGCCGCTGCGTCGCCGCCCGCAGCACGTCGACCAGCGGCATGCCGAGCGCCACGAGCTTAGACATGCAGACCAATATGTCGAAGGCCGGACCTTCGACGCAGTAGAGATGCACGTCGCTCGATATGACGTCGGGCGCCAGGCCCTCGGCGAGCATCGCCTTCGCCACCTCGAAGTCGAAGGAGCCCATGCCGTGGCCGATGTCGAAGATGACGCCGCGCTCGCGGGCGAGCCGCATGTCCGGCCGCACCGCACCGGAGGCGAAGACCGGCGCGTTGGGGAAAGGTCGGAAGCAATGGGTGAGGATGTCGCCGCGTCGCAGCCTCGGCAGCACTTCCGAGCGGCCGGGCGGAGGCTCGTCGATATGCGCCATCAGCGGCAGACCGACCTTGTCGGCGGCTTCGAGCGCGAGATCGACCGGGGCGATGCCGCTGGTCCCGCCGGCATGCTTGCCGGAGCGGACTTTCACGCCCACGACCACGTCGGCGTGCTCGCGCACCGCGGCAACCGTCTCACGCGGCTCGCAAAGCCTGAGGTCGCTGCATTCGCCGACCGACACAGTGTTTGAGAATCCGAATATGCCGGCGAAGGAGATGTTGACGTAAGCCAGGATGCGCACCTTCGAGCGCTCGATGACGTGGCGGCGGAAGCCCAGGAAATTGCCGGCGCCGGCGCTGCCGGCATCAATGAAGGTGGTGGTGCCGCTCTTGGCGGCAAGCCGATCGGCATCGACGCCGAGCGAGGTGCCGCCCCAATAGACGTGGCTGTGCAGGTCGATCAGGCCGGGCGTGACGATGCAGTCCCTGGCATCGACCACTTCACCCGCCGCTTCGGCGTCGATGGCGGCCTCGATCGCGGCGACGCGGCCGTCGGCGATGGCGACGTCGCGTTGCCCGTCCAGGCCCGATGCGGGATCGATGACGCGCCCGCCCTTGATCAGGAGATCGAACTGCATCGGTGCCCTCCCTTTGTTTGGTTCACGGACGGAAAACCGCTAAGCACTTTTCCTGGAATTGCCGCAAGCGATCCGACCGCGCGATCCGACCGAGCGATCAAACCGGCCGGTAGGCGACGGCCTCGACCTCGATCTTGATGTCGATCATGAGGCGCGACTCGACGGTGGTCCGCGCCGGCGGATCCTTCGGGAAATGCTTCGCATAGACGGTGTTGAACGTGCCGAAATCGCGCGCGTCCTCCAGCCAGACGGTGGTCTTCACCACGTCGTCCATGGTGCAGCCGGCAAGGGCCAGCGCCGCCTTGACGTTCTGCAGCACCTGCTCGGTCTGTTCGGCGATGCCACCCTTCACCACAAGCCCGTCGCTGCCCACCGGCACCTGGCCGGAAACATAGACGAAATCGCCGGCGCGCACGGCGGGCGAGAGCGGAACATGCGATTTTCCGAAGCACTGCTTGGGCAAGGTGGGCCTCCTCTTGGCGATTGAGCGGGACCGTTCATAGCCGTCTACGCCTGTCGGCGCGATCCTCCTAGAGCCGATGTCGGAAAGCAACATTTTTTCGGAATCCATGTTGCTTTATTACAGAAGCGTGAGCATGTTGCGCTCGATGTTGCCTCCGTCGGGCGGCGCAGAGGTGAGGGGAGATCCTGCATGACCTTCGACAAGAACCCGTTCCCGGAAGGCGACGCCGACCGTCACGCGCTGTGGGAGATGCTGGTGCGGCGCGACATCGATGCCTTCCTCGGACAGGACTGGTCGATGGTCGAGGACGATTTCATCGCCGAAAGCTTCTTCGGCATGCATGCGCATTTCCTCCCCAACGCCGATGCCTGGCGGCTGCAGTTCCCAAGGCTCGAAATCTATCGCGACGAATGGCTGCGGCAGGCCAAGGAAACAGCGGCGACGAAATTCGCCGAGCCGCTGCGCGAGGCGTTGTTCCGTGTCACCAACATGCGCGACATCGACGTCAACGGCGACCGCGCGGTGCTGCACAAGAAGTTCGACGGGTCGGTCGCCAAGGCCGACGGTGGCGCCGACCGGCTCAAATGGCAGACGCTCTATTTCTGCCGCAAAATCGGCGGCCGCTGGAAGATCGCCGGCTTTGTCGGCTATATGCCGCATCCGCTGGGAGGCTAGGCGGTCTGTTGATATTCGGGTGAGGCTGGCCTGCGAACGGCGGCGTCCTGCGCTTCCGGTGCTCACGTATTTTAAGTACGCTCCGCTCCGGTTCTCGGAATCCGCCATTCTCGGCTCACCCTGACCTGAATCTCAACAGACCTTGGAGCGCGGCGAGCCGCAGGCAATCGCTCTTGCGTAGGCCCCCTAGGAAAGACGCGGCAATCGCTCGTCGGGCGAGCGATGGTCGAACACGACACCCATGGTCTTACCAACGGCGGCCATGACGATCAGCTCGACCAGATGGTCGTCGCTGTCCTCACAGGCGGGGTCCGATTGGCGGACGGCGTCGATCATCGCGCGGGTCGAGATCGTGTCACCGGCGCGAAATTTCGAAAGGGCAGACGAAACAACATCTTGCACCGTCGGATCCACGTCGGGCAGTTCCGAAGCGACGTTCATCAGCCTCCTCCTGCTGTGAACTCTCTCTGAAAAGATGATACGCCAATGGTGGAATTGCGCCAGCGAAATGGTGGTCCGACCAGTGCGATTGCCGACAGCCTGCCGCCGCTCGCGAGCTTACGCTCGCCCATAGGGACGGGCTAACGCTCGCCCATAGGTGTGGAACACTGCGCGACCGAGCACCGGCCGTGCTCGACGCGCCGCGCTCCGGTTGGTAAGCCCGTCGCGCGCAGGGAGACGATCCGAATCGAGACATGACCGTTGCAATCGAGATGGGGCAGACCACGGCAGGCGCGCCGGCGGCCCTCGACCTTGAGGAATTGCTGGCCACCCGCCTGCTGGTGCAGGGGAATTCGGGCTCCGGCAAGTCGCATCTTTTGCGGCGGCTGCTCGAACAGAGCGCGCCCTGGGTCCAGCAGACCATCGTCGATCCCGAAGGCGATTTCGTGTCGCTGGGCGAGCGCTTCGGCCATCTGGTGATCGACGCGGAGGAGCATACGGAGCGCGGCCTGCAGGCGGCCGGCGAGCGGGCGCGCATCCACCGCGTCTCGACGGTGCTCAACCTCGAAGGGCTCGACGCCGAGAACCAGATGCGGCGCGCCGCGGCGTTCCTCGGCGGGCTGTTCGAGGTCGCGCGCGACCATTGGTATCCGATGCTGGTCGTGGTCGACGAGGCGCAGCTCTTCGCGCCGGCCGCCGCCGGCGAGGTCTCGGACGAGGCGCGCAAACTTTCGCTGGGCGCCATGACCAATCTGATGTGCCGCGGCCGCAAGCGCGGGCTGGCCGGCATCATCGCCACGCAGCGGCTGGCGAAGCTTGCCAAGAACGTCGCGGCGGAAGCCTCCAACTTCCTGATGGGCCGGACCTTCCTCGACATCGACATGGCGCGCGCGGCCGACCTGCTCGGCATGGAGCGGCGCCAGGCCGAAGCTTTCCGCGACCTGGAGCGCGGGCATTTCATGGCGCTTGGGCCTGCCTTGTCGCGCCGCCCGCTCAGCGTGCGCATCGGCCAGACCGAAACCAGCCCGCGCAACGGCACGCCGCGGCTGATGCCGCTGCCGGAAGCTGCGCTTGAGGATGCGCGCTCGATCATTCTCGCTGCGCCGCCGCCGGAGACGGCAAGGCCGCAGCGCCGGCCGTCGCCCGACCTGCTCGACCAGCTTATGGCGGCCAAGGCCGCGCCGCTGGACATCCGCCCCGACCCGGCGGAGCCGCAGCCCAGCGCCGAGGATCTGGCTGAACGGCGCGAGCGGATGGACCGCATCCTGCGCGCCATCCTGGCCGAGCCCGATGCCGGCTTCCGCGTCATCGGCGTGCTCTACCAGGAGTTCGTGGTCCGCTGCCGCATCGAAGGGCTTGCCTCGGTAGTACCCGACCTTTCGGAATTCCGCCGCATGCTGACGCGCGCCCGCGCCGGCGTTGGCTCCGACATGGCCGAGGACGATGCGTGGCGGGACGTGTCGGTGCGCGCATCGCTGTTGCCTGAGGACATGCAGGGCGTGTTCATGATGATTGCACGCGCAGCCAAGGAGGGCTGGCCATGCCCGAGCGACGCAGCGATCGCGCGGGCCTACGGCTCGCACTCGCTGCGCCGCGCGCGCCGGCTGCTCGACTATATCGAAGAGCAGGGGCTCATCGTCTGCCAGATCGACGGCGTCGGCCGGCGAACAGTGACGCTTGTCGAGCTCGCCTGGGCGACGGCGCCGGGCGATCCGAATGCCGCGGAGCAGGACAGGCTGGGGGTGTGAGCTTGCATCAAAATGCGCCGCCGACGAGGCCTTGGCGAATCAGCTTTGCGCCATTGGTTGACGGCCAGCCCGCCTTGGTTGCGCGCGGCACTACATAGTTCAATAGAATTTCCAACAGAATGCCAGCGACCGAGCGGCGGCGAAATCGACGTTGCGCCGTCAAAGCAGGCTGCGCCGGAACGTATTCGGGCCGCGCACTTTAAATTTTTATTTTGATGCCTGTCATTCGCTCCAGATCGCAGCCCGCTTTGAGGGACACATGCATCGATCGGCGGGATCTCAGATTTGTTAAATGTCTAATGAATCGTTAATATTACGCGACAGTATATATTCCGTTATGGTTTCCAAATCATGAAAACCTAATATACCTGAATATAGGTATGCCTGTCCCGCGATTGCGGCGACCAAGGGGGGCACGCCAGATAGGAATGTTGGGGTGCGAGCGCGCAAGCGCTCGCAAAGGGGAGTTATTCATGTCTGTCGGCGATATCAAAGTCTTTACTATCAGTCAGAACGGCTTCGTGCTGTCGGTCCAGGCCGTCGACATGGGCGGTGGTCAGACCCAGTTCGTCATCAAGTCGATTCAGGGCCAGGGAGACCTGAATGCGATCTGGTGGTCCGACGGCGATTCCACGGTCGACGGCAGCGTCACGCTTTCGAAGTCGGACAGTTCGCTCAACATGAACGGCACCGGCATCGTCTGGGATGGCTATGATTACCTTTCGAGCACGGGCCTGGGAAAGCTCGGCGAGGCCAAATCCACGTTCATAACGCAGGGCGAGACGCTGACCTATACCGCCAATGTGAGCCTGGCAGATGTCAGCACGCTTGGCATCCGAGCGACGAGCGTGAACGGCGGCGACAGCATCAAGGGCGTGGACACGAGCGCGGACCAGGCATTCAAGCTGCCCACGGTCTCGATCGGCGATGCGTCCGTTACCGAGGGCGGCAAGGCCCAGTTCACCGTCAGCCTGAGCAATGCCTATGCCTATGATATAAAGGTCTACTATGGCACCGGGGACGGCACGGCCACCGCCGGTTCCGACTACACGGGTACCAGCGGTTATGTGGTCATTCCCGCCGGCCAGACCACGGCCACGGTCTATATGCAGACCCTCGACGACTACTACAAGGAGGCGAACGAGACGTTCAATGTTACGCTGAGCAGCGCGACGACGAACGTCCTCGGGTCGAACATCAACCTGGGCTTTACCGACAACAGCGGCGTCGGCACGATCACCGATGACAAGGACACCACCACCATCACGCTGAGCGCTCCGGCGGCGGTGGATGAAGGCGGTTCGATCACGGTCACGGCCAATGTCGACCACCCACCGCAGGGCGATCTCACCATCACCCTGTCGAATGGCCAGACCATCACCATCCTGAGCGGGCAGACCAGCGGCCAGGTGACCTTCGCTGCGCCCGGCGACGACGTCTATAAGGACGCCAGCACGCTGAACCTCAGCATCAATTCGACAACCGGCGGCAACTACGAGCAGCTCAACACCAGTCACACCGCGACGGTGACGGTCCACGACACCACGACCGACGCGACGGTCGACCTCAGCGCCTCGACGGTCACCGAGGGGGCGGTTGCCAACTATGTGTTCACGGCAACGTTGAGCAATGCCTCGCAAGGCGTCACCACGATCCATACCGACCAGGGCGACATCACCATTGCCGACGGCCAGACCACCGGCACGCTGACGATTGCGTCGGGCAACGGCGAGGACGTCTATGTCGACGCCTCCCATCTGACGGCCACCATCACCGGCACCTCGGGCGGCAATTTCGAGCACCTTGTGGTCGGCACCGGCACGGCGACGGCCAACGTCACCGACACCACGACCGACGCGACGGTCGACCTCAGCGCCTCGACGGTCGCCGAGGGGGCGGGTGCCAACTATGTGTTCACGGCAACGTTGAGCAATGCCTCGCAGGGCGTCACCACGGTCCATACCGACCAGGGCGACATCACCATTGGCGACGGCCAGACCACCGGCACGCTGACGATTGCGTCGGGCAACGGCGAGGACGTCTATGTCGACGCCTCCCATCTGACGGCCACCATCACCGGCACCTCGGGCGGCAACTTCGAGCACCTCGTGGTCGGCACCGGCACGGCGACGGCCAACGTCACCGACACCACGACCGACGCGACGGTCGACCTCAGCGCCTCGACGGTCGCCGAGGGGGCGGGTGCCAACTATGTGTTCACGGCGACGTTGAGCAATGCCTCGCAGGGCGTCACCACGATCCACACCGACCAGGGCGACATCACCATTGCCGACGGCCAGACCACCGGCACGCTGACGATTGCGTCGGGCAACGGCGAGGACGTCTATGTCGACGCCTCCCATCTGACGGCCACCATCACCGGCACCTCGGGCGGCAACTTCGAGCACCTTGTGGTCGGCACCGGCACGGCGACGGCCAACGTCACCGACACCACGACCGACGCGACGGTCGACCTCAGCGCCTCGACGGTCGCCGAGGGGGCGGGTGCCAACTATGTGTTCACGGCAACGTTGAGCAATGCCTCGCAGGGCGTCACCACGGTCCACACCGACCAGGGCGACATCACCATTGGCGACGGCCAGACCACCGGCACGCTGACGATTGCGTCGGGCAACGGCGAGGACGTCTATGTCGACGCCTCCCATCTGACGGCCACCATCACCGGCACCTCGGGCGGCAACTTCGAGCACCTCGTGGTCGGCACCGGCACGGCGACGGCCAACGTCACCGACACCACGACCGACGCGACGGTCGACCTCAGCGCCTCGACGGTCGCCGAGGGGGCGGTTGCCAACTATGTGTTCACGGCGACGTTGAGCAATGCCTCGCAAGGCGTCACCACGGTCCACACCGACCAGGGCGACATCACCATTGCCGACGGCCAGACCACCGGCACGCTGACGATTGCGTCGGGCAACGGCGAGGACGTCTATGTCGACGCCTCCCACCTGACGGCCACCATCACCGGCACTTCGGGCGGCAATTTCGAGCACCTTGTGGTCGGCACCGGCACGGCGACGGCCAACGTCACCGACACCATCGACACCACCGCGATCACGCTGGACGACGTCAGCGTCAACGAAGGCGCCGGCACGGCGACGATCACCGCCCATGTCGCCAACGCCGTCACCGGCACGCCTCTGGTGATCAACCTCGACAACGGCGTCAGCGTCACCATCGCGGTGGGCGCCACCAGCGGCGTCTCGACCGCCTTCGCGATCGCCGACAACAATGTCTATGGCGACATCACCAGTTATCAGGTCGGCATCACCGGCACGAGCGGCGCCAACTTCGAGGCGCTCAACACCAGCGACACCGCAAAGGTGACGATCAACGACAACGACTCGCCGCCGAGCTTCTCCATCAACGACGTTACGGTCAGCGAGACGGCCGGCACCATCACCTTCACGGTCACCAAGACGGGCGCGACGGTGCTGCCGGCCACGGTGAACTACCAGGTGGCGGCTGGCACGGCATCGGCCGGAACCGACTATGGCGCCGGACCCGATCCGTTGAGCGGCATGCTCAGCTTCGCAGCCGGCGAGACGAGCAAGACCATCACCCTGACCATCGTCGACAATGCGGTGTTCGAGCAGACGGAGCAATTCTACGTCAACCTCAGCAGCCCGACCAACGCGACCATCTCCGACACGCAAGGGCTGGGCACGATCATCGACAATGACCCCAGCGATCTCGGCGGCCCGACAGGCATCGATTTCGTACCGACGCAGACCGGCAACAATGCGCTTCTGGGTCATTTTATCGAGCTGGGCGATCCGGATGCCGCGGACACCTTCACGTTCAGCTACTCGGCCACCTCCAACAACATTCTTCCGGCGTCGAACGTCTCGGTTGACTCGGCCGGCAATCTGACGGCGTCTCAATCGAATGCGGGTATCGGCGACTACAATGTCCACGTGACTGTCACCGATCAGGCGAACAACACGACCAGCGCGGATTTTCATGTGCTTGTCGGGCTTAACGGAAGCAGCAACGACACGCTGACCGGCGGAAGCGGCAGCGACATCGCTGCCGGCTACAATGGCGGCGATACGCTGAACGGCGGCGCCGGACGCGACTATCTGCTCGGCGGCCAGCAAAACGACATTTTGAGCGGCGGCGGCGGCAACGATGTGCTGCTCGGCGGCAGCGGAAATGATCAATTCCGGATGATCGCTCCGAGCCTGAACGGCACCGACACCATTCTGGACTTCGCTGTCGCGGGCCACACGATTGGCCTCCAACAGGGGGCCGGCGGCTGGAACGCGGCCAACACCAGTGCGACCGCCACAGGCGCCGCGCTTAGTGCCTCCGATTATCAGAACAGGAACGCCATCGCCAACATCGCGCCCGGCGACGCCAACAAGGTGGTGGAAATCCAATCCGCCCAGACTACCTCTCAGATCACCAACGGCACGGCAGGCGCCGCCAACGCTTACGTCGTTGTCTTCAACAGCGACACCGGCAAAGGGGAGCTCTGGCACGACGCAAATTGGAGCGACACGGGAGGCCGCGTCCATGTGGCCACGCTGGATGACGTGACGACGCTGACGCAGTTGCTGGGGCTCGACAACACCAAGTTCGTCGAGTGGACCTGAGCAGCTCTATGCAATCGCGGTGCCTGCGATGAACAGCGCCCTGCGTATCGCCCTCTCTCGCTGCCGCGGCGGTTTCGCCGCGGTGGCGGGGTTCAGCTTCGTCATCAACCTGCTCGTGCTCTCGACCTCGATCTACATGTTGCAGGTCTATGACCGCGTGCTGCCGGGACGCAGCGTCGAGACGCTTGTCTACCTGACGCTGATTGCGGCGGCGGCACTGGCTGCGATGGGCGCGCTCGAATTCTTCCGCTCGCGGCTGCTGGTGCAGCTCGGCACCTGGATCGACCGCGTGCTGTCGCCGCAGGTACTGGGCCGCGGGCTTGAGAACGCGTTGCGCGGCTCCTCCTACCGCACCGAGGCGCTGCGTGACCTCGCCACGCTGCGTGGCTATCTCGGCGGCGGCGGCATCATGGCGCTGTTCGACGCGCCGTGGATGCCGCTCTATCTCGGCTTCATCTTCCTGCTTCATCCGCTGCTCGGGCTTCTGGCGCTGGGCGGCGCCGTTGTGCTTTTCTGCCTCGCCCTTGCCAACAACGCGCTGACGGCGGGCGCGCTCAAACAGGCCAATGCCGATTCCGCGCGCGCCTACCAGGCGGCGGATGCCGGTTTCCGCAACGCCGAAGTCATTGACGGGATGGGCATGGGCGGCGTGCTCGCCCGGCGTTGGGATGCGGCCAATGCGTCCGTGCTCGCGCTGCAGACGACGGCCAGCGACTGGGCCGGCCTGATCAACGCCTTCACCAAGCCGTTCCGGATGTTCCTGCAGGTCGCGGTGCTGGGGCTCGGCGCCTGGCTATCGCTGCGCCACGAAGTCTCGCCCGGCGCCATGATCGCGGCCTCGATCATCATGTCGCGCGCACTCGCGCCCGTCGAACAGGCTATCGCCACCTGGAAGCAGACCACCGCCGCGCGCGAGGCCTGGCGTCGGCTGGACCGGATGTTCGAGGCTCCTTCGCTCCGCCCGCCGGGGATGGAATTGCCGCGCCCGCAAGGGCGGCTTTCGGTCGAGGCTGTCGCTTACACACCAGCCGGCGCCAAGGAGCCCGTACTTAGGAACCTCTCTTTCGTCGTGCCGCCGGGCCAGGTGCTTGCGGTCATCGGGCCGTCGGCGGCAGGCAAGTCGACGCTCGCCCGCCTGATCGTCGGCATGCTTTCGCCGCAGCAGGGCCGGGTTCGGCTGGACGGTGTCGACGTGTTTTCCTGGAACCGAACCGACTTCGGCTCATATGTCGGCTACCTCCCCCAGGACGTCGAACTCTTTCCCGGCACGATCCGCGAGAACATCGCCCGCATGGAGCAGGGCGACCCGGCCGAGATCGTGGCCGCAGCCCGGATGGCCGGCGTGCATGAGATGATCCTCAGGCTCCCGAACGGCTACGATACCGAGATCGGCGAACAGGGTTCCGTGCTTTCCGGTGGGCAGCGCCAGCGCATCGGACTCGCCAGAGCGCTCTATCGCCGTCCGGCGCTGGTGGTGCTGGACGAGCCGAACTCCAATCTCGACGCCGTCGGAGAGGAAGCCCTGAACCAGGCGATTGCTGCGATGAAGGAGGCAGGTTCGACCGTGGTGATCGTCGCCCACCGCCCGTCGCTGATGGTGAACGTCGATTGCGTCCTGGTGCTGAACGACGGCCAGCCGCAGATGTTCGGCCCGCGCGACGGTGTGCTTGCGCAACTGCGCCGTCCCGAGCAGCAGTCGGCAGCGCCGCAGGTCCGGGTCGTCAGCTCCGAAAGGACTGGGTCATGACGGAAGCCGCGCTGTCGTTGAAAATGCCGCCGCCACCGCCCGCTTGGCCGGCGGTACGCGCCCATGTCTTCGGCGGCCTGACCGTCATCGGCCTGCTGTTCGGCGGCTTCGGCCTCTGGGCGGCCACCGCGCCGCTGACGAGCGCGGCGGTCGCGCCCGGGGTGGTGAAGGTCGACAGCAATCGCAAGACCATACAGCACCTGGAAGGCGGCATTATCCGGGAGATCCTGGTCCGGGAGGGAGACCTGGTCAAGCAGGGTCAGATACTGGTCCGCCTCGACGGGCTCGATGCGGAGTCCGATCGCGATGCCGTGCGTGGCGAACTCGATTCCGCGCTGGCCGGGGAAGCCCGCCTGATCGCGCAGCGCGACCGCCTGAGCACGATTCCCTTTCCGGCGGACCTGTCGGCCCGGCGAAGCGAACCGGCCGTCGCCGAGGCCATGGGCGGACAGGAGCGCATCTTTCGGGACCAGGCCAAGGTGCAGGCATCGGAGGTCGAGGTCTGGCAGCAGCGGATCGCCCAGTACCACGCCCAGATGTCGTCGCTCGCCGCGCGCGTTGCGGCCTTTGAAGTCCAGCTGCCCTCTCTGCGGGAAGAGTTGGCGGACGCCCGCACACTCCTCAAGAGAGGCTACGGGATCAAGTCGCGGGTGCTCCAGCTGGAGCGGCAGATCCTCGCGGCCCAGGGCGAGGCAGACGCGAACCGGGCGAATATAGAAAGCCTGCGGCAGCAGGTCGCCGAGGCCAATGCGCAGATCGATAATGGCCGGCTTTCGTATATCAAGAAGGCCGCCGAGGACCTTCGTGACGTTCAGACCAAACGCGCCGAGCTCGAAAAGGCGCTTCAGAAGACCGGCGCACGCGCGGCGCGCCGGGATGTCGTCGCGCCGGAGGACGGGGTGGTGATGAACCTTCGCTACTTCACGCCGGGCGGAGTTGTACCGCCGGGGGGCATCATCCTCGATCTTGTTCCCGACCAGGACAAGATGGTGCTGGACGTCAAGATTCAGCCGCTTGACATCGATGTCGTTCGCCCCGGCCTGCCGGCGACGGTGCGGCTCGTGGCCTACAAGCAGAGAACCACGCCTACGGTGGAAGGCGCGCTCACCCGTGTGTCAGCGGATGCCGAGGTCGACGAGCGCAGCGGGGCGACGTTCTTCCGGGGAACGGTCGAGGTGGGCGCCGATGAACTCAGGAAGCTTCCGCAGGTGAAGCTATATCCGGGGATGCCGGTGGACGTCTCCGTTGTCACCGGCAAGCGAACCATGCTCGAATATCTCTTCCAGCCGGTCGCCGACAGTTTTGCTCATGCCTTCAGGGAGGACTGAGAGCGCCTCCAGCCTATGGTTGCGCACAGCATTCACGGTTGCGGCTCGATCGCGCTGACGCCAGGAGGCGGCGCGCGATGGGTAGAGACGGCGGCGATTCGGTCGCTGAGCCGGGCGATCAGCCGCTTGGCGTCGAGCAGCCGGTCCAATGCCGCGCCCGCCGCCGGCCTTCCGCCTTGGCGTGGTACTGCTCGCAGAAGCGCCGGAAAGTGCGAACTATTCCGGCGCGATCATTCAGGATGAACAGGCTCTGCCTGATCCGATCGATTGCCGCATTGCACAAATCCGGTCCGCCTGCACAATAGGCGCATGTCCGCCGGTTCGTTGACTATCCTTGTTATCGACGAGAACCGCATCCGCGCCTCGATCATCGAGGCCGGATTGCGGGACGCCGGCCATCGCCATGTCACGGTGGTCCATGACGTGGCCGGCATCGCCAAGCGCATCGCCGAACTCGAGCCGGACGTCATCGTCATCGATCTCGAAAATCCGAACCGCGACATGCTGGAGAACATGTTCCAGCTTTCGCGCGCGGTAAAACGGCCGATCGCCATGTTTGTCGACCGCTCCGACCGGGCCTCGATCGAGGCGGCTGTCGATGCCGGTGTCTCCGCCTATGTGGTCGATGGGCTGAAGAAGGAGCGCATCAAGCCGATCCTCGACATGGCGATCAGCCGCTTCAATGCCTTCTCGCGCATGGCGCGCGAACTGGAGGAAGCGCGCAGCGAGCTCGAGAACCGCAAGGTTGTCGACCGGGCCAAGGGCATATTGATGAAGTCGCGCGGTCTGAACGAGGAAGCGGCTTACGCGCTTCTGCGCAAGACCGCCATGAACCAGAACCGCAAGATCGCCGAGATCGCCCAAAGCCTCGTGACGGCGGCAGGGCTTTTGGGCCCGCTGGAGGGCGAATGAGCACGACGCATGAGATCACCGCCGGCTTCATGCCGCTGTTCGACAGCGCCGTCCTGGTCGCGGCCGGCGAGATGGGCTTTGCCGCCCGCGAGGGCGTCGAGCTCAAGCTCAATCGCGAGACGTCCTGGGCCAACATCCGCGACCGCATCGCCATCGGGCATTTCAATGTCGCGCATATGCTGGGGCCGATGCCGCTCGCCTGCAGCCTCGGCCTCACGCCGCTTGCGTCGGAAACCATCGTGCCCTTCTCGCTCGGGCTCGGCGGCAACTGCATCACCGTGTCCAACTCGGTGTGGGAAGGCATGGCGGCGCATGGCGCCACGGCCGATCTCGATCCGGCGCGTGGCGGGGCGGCGCTCGGCGCTTTGACCCGCGAACGAGCTGGCTCCGGTCGCGAGCCGCTGCGTTTCGCGGTCGTGCATCCGCACTCGGGACATAATTACGAGCTGCGCTACTGGCTCGCCGCCTGCGGCATCGGCCCCGACCGCGACATCGAGATCGTCATCGTGCCGCCGCCCTTCATGGCTGATGCATTGGCGGCCGGCCGCATCGACGGCTATTGCGTCGGCGAGCCCTGGAACAGCGCCGCCGTGGCGGCAGGCACCGGCCGCATCGTCACCGTCAAGGCGCTGCTGTGGCGCAACAGCCCCGAAAAGGTGATCGGCGTGCGCAGAAACTGGGCCGAGGAGAACCCGGACGCGCTGGCTGCGCTCTTGAGGGCGCTGCATCATTCCGCCCGCTGGTGCCAGGATCCTGCGAATCGCGGCGAACTGGCCGCGCTGATGGCGAGGTCCGCTTTCCTCGGCCAGCCGGAGGCGATCCAGATGCCGGCGCTCACCGGACGCCTTCAGCTTGGCGGCGGCGCGGAACGGAGCGTGGAGGATTTCTTCCTGCCCTTCGACAAGGCGGCGAACTTTCCCTGGAAGAGCCACGCGCTCTGGTTCTATACGCAGATGGTGCGCTGGGGACAATTGCCGCACACGCCGCAAAATCTCGCCATCGCCCGCGACTGCTACCGGCCCGACCTTTATCGCTCGGCGCTGAAGCCGCTCGGCGTGGCGCTGCCGGGCGCCAATGCCAAGGTCGAAGGGGCCTTGAAGACGGCGACGCCGGTCGGCTCGGCAGGGGCAAGCCTCATGCTCGGCCCGGACGGATTTTTCGACGGTCAGATTTTCGATCCGGACAGGATCGATACCTATATCGCGGGCCAGAAACGCACCTGATCGTTTGCGCGCCATTCTTGTGCATTGCACAAAAATTATGCTGCATGTCTATGCCGTTGATCAATGTTTGACCGCGCCGCCGCTCGGCGTGGCCGAGGGTCAAAACTCCCAATTCGTTGATTTTCCGTGAGTTTCAGCTTCCGCGCGAAACTGGCACGCTTCGTGCTTTGAAATAATCGAGCCCTTTCGCGGGCAATGGAACAGGCGTCCAATGGCGGGCGCCACAGGCAAAGCTGCCGCTCAGGTCACCACGCGATCCCGGATGTACGGACGCGAGAGGCCTGGACGGCAGCTTTTTTGTTTTGGACCGGAGACGACGATGACGAAACGGATCGGATCCTCGCTCAAGGATTTCACCCGCCGCGATTTCCTGGCGAGCAGCGCGCTGACGGCGGCGCTGTTCATCGCGGCGCTGCTGCTGTTCCCGGCCAATCACGAAACCGAGGGCAAGGGTCCGCAAGTGACCGCGCAAGGCCCGCTGTCGCCGCGCTGACCGATGCCGCGCCTCTGACCAACACAACTCGCGGCGCCTCCCACGCCCGCAAACCGGAGCCGACCATGACCGCAAACCTCCCAGCCGCGCAAAGCCAGGACAGTAGCTCCCGGCAGGCGCTTGTCATGTCCACCATCGCCTTCACCGTCTGCTTTGCGGTGTGGACGATCTTTTCCATCATCGGCGTGCGCATCAAGCAGGAGCTTGGGCTCAACGAGACCGGGTTCGGCCTGCTCGTCGGCACGCCGATCCTCACCGGCTCGCTCGTGCGCATGGTGCTCGGCGTCTGGACCGACCGTTACGGCGGCCGCCTCGTCTACACGCTCACCATGCTGGCGGCAGCGGTCGCGACTTTCCTGCTCGCCTTCGCGCATACCTATGGGCAGATGCTGCTCGCCGCGCTCGGTGTCGGGCTAGCCGGCGGCTCCTTCGCGGTCGGCGTCGCCTATGTCTCGCGCTTCTTCCCAGCCGGGAAACAGGGCACCGCGCTCGGCATTTTCGGCGTCGGCAATGTCGGCGCGGCGGTCACCAAGTTCCTGGCGCCGCTCGTGCTGCTTGCCTGGGGCTGGCAGTCGGTGGCGCTGATCTGGGCCGCTGCCTTGGTCGTGATGGCGATCGTGTTCTGGGTCACGACCGACGACGATCCGGTCATCCGCGAGCGCCGCGCCGGCAAGGCGATGCCCGCAAGAACTTTCTGGCAGGAATTCGCGCCGCTGAAGAACCTGCAGGTCTGGCGTTTTGCCTTCTACTACTTCTTTTCTTTCGGCGCGTTCGTGGCGCTGTCGCTCTGGCTGCCGCGCTATCTCATCGGCGTCTACGGCTTCGGCATCGCCACCGCCGGAATGATCGGCGCCGCCTATTCGATCCCCGCAAGCATCTTCCGCGCCTATGGCGGCGTACTTTCCGACCGCATCGGCGCCCGCACCGTGCTCTACTGGACCTTCAGCGTTTGTGCCGTCGCGACGCTTGTGCTGTCTCTCCCCTCGGCAGACTATGTCGTGCGCGGCATCAGCGGGCCGATCCCCTTCCATGTCGAGATCGGCCCGCTCGCCTTCATCGCCGTCGCCTGCGTGCTCGGCTTTTTCATGAGCCTCGGCAAGGCCGCCGTCTACAAGCACATCCCGGCCTATTACCCACAGAGCGTCGGCGCGGTCGGCGGTGTGGTCGGCATGATCGGCGGTCTCGGCGGCTTCATCCTGCCGATCGCCTTCGGCGCGCTGAACGACCTCACCGGCGTCTGGTCGAGCTGCTTCATGCTGCTCTTCCTCATCGTCGTCTCCTGCCTCGTCTGGATGCATGTCACCATCCGCCGGATGGAACGCGCGGCCGAGGTCAAGAGCCCGTCCCTTTCCTACGCCGCCGAATAGATCGGAGCTGACCGGACATGAGCGAAAAACTCGTCATCATCGGCAACGGCATGGCGCCGGGCAGGATGCTGGAACACCTGCTGGAGGCAGCACCCGACCGCTACGCCGTGACCATCTTCAACGCCGAGCCGCGCGTGAACTACGACCGCATCATGCTGTCGCCGGTGCTTTCGGGCGAGAAGGAATTCGAGGAAATCGTCATTCATGGCGACGGCTGGTACATCAAGCACGGCATCACCCTCTACAAGGGCCACCGGATCGTCGCCATCGACAGGGAGGCCAAGACCGTTACCTCGGACCACGGCGTGACCGAGAGCTACGATAGGCTCGTCATCGCCACCGGCTCGGTGCCCTTCATCATTCCGGTGCCGGGCAAGGACCTGCCTGGCGTGCTCAGCTATCGCGATCTCGACGACGTCAACGCCATGCTGCTCGCCGCGCAGTCGCGCGCCAAGGCGATCGTCATCGGCGGCGGCTTGCTCGGGCTCGAAGCCGCGGCTGGGCTTAAAGAACGCGGCATGGACGTGACCGTGCTGCACGTCATGCCGACGCTGATGGAACGCCAGCTCGATCCGGCCGCCGGCTACCTGCTGCAAAAAGCCGTCGAGGCGCGCGGCATCAAGGTCATGACCAAGGCCAACACCAAGGCAATCGTCGGCAATGGCAAGGTCGAGGGCGTCGAGCTTATGGACGGCACGATCATTCCCGCGACGCTCGTCGTGATGGCGGTCGGCATCCGTCCGAACAGCGCGCTTGCCAAGGAAGCCGGGCTGGAGGTCAATCGCGGCATTGTCGTCGACGATCGCATGCAGACGTCCGATCCTGCGATCATGGCGCTCGGCGAATGCGCCGAGGTCGGCGGCCATGTCTACGGGCTGGTCGCGCCTCTTTACGAGATGGCCCGTGTCGCGGCTGCCAGGCTGGCGGATGGCGAGGACAAGCGCTTCGTCCACTCCGACACGCCGACCAAGCTCAAGGTCACCGGCATCGACCTCTATTCGCTGGGCGACTTCGCCGACGGCGACGACCGCGAGGAGATCATCCTGCGCGACGCGTCCGCCGGCATCTACAAGCGTGTCGTGCTGCAGGACAACCGCATCATCGGCACCGTGCTGTTCGGCGAGACCGCCGACGGCGCCTGGTTCAACGACCTCAAAAAGAAGGCGACCGACATCTCTCAGATGCGGGACACGCTGATCTTCGGACAGGCGTTCCAGGGAGGCGTTTCCTCGGACCCTTTGGCGGCCGTTGCGGCACTGGCGGATGATGCGGAAATCTGCGGCTGCAACGGCGTCTGCAAGGGCAAGATCACCGGCGCGATCACAACCAAGGGCCTGACCGGCCTCGACGACGTGCGCGCCCATACCAAGGCCTCGGCCTCATGTGGTTCGTGCACGGGTCTCGTCGAACAGCTCCTGAAGCTCACGCTGGGCGAGGCCTACAATCCGACGGCAGTGCAGCCCATGTGCGGCTGCACGAGCCTTGGCCATGACGACGTGCGGCGCCTGATCAAGGCGAAGGGACTGAAGACGATCCCCGCCATCATGCAGGAACTCGAATGGAAGACCTCCTGCGGCTGCGCGAAATGCCGGCCGGCGCTCAACTACTATCTCGTCTGCGACTGGCCGGACCAATATGCCGACGATTATCAGTCGCGCTTCATCAACGAGCGCGTGCACGCCAACATCCAGAAGGACGGCACCTATTCGGTCGTGCCGCGCATGTGGGGCGGGGTGACCAGCGCCAGCGAATTGCGTGCCATCGCCGACGTGGTCGACAAGTTCCGCATCCCGACCGTGAAGGTCACCGGCGGCCAGCGCATCGACATGCTGGGCATCCGCAAGGAGGACCTGCCGGCGGTGTGGGCCGATCTCGGCAAGGCCGGCTTCGTCTCCGGCCATGCCTATGCCAAGGGCTTGCGCACGGTGAAGACCTGCGTCGGCTCCGACTGGTGCCGCTTCGGCACGCAGGATTCGACGGGACTTGGCATCCGCATCGAGAAATTCATGTGGGGCTCCTGGACTCCGGCCAAGGTCAAGATGGCGGTCTCGGGATGCCCGCGCAATTGCGCGGAAGCGACCTGCAAGGATGTCGGCGTGGTCTGTGTCGACAGCGGCTACGAGATCCACTTTGCGGGCGCCGCCGGCCTCGATATCAAGGGCACCGAAGTGCTCGGCCTGGTGAAGGCCGAGGACGAGGCGCTGGAGGTGATCGTGGCGCTCGTCCAGATGTATCGCGAGCAGGCGCGCTATCTGGAGCGCATCTACAAATGGGCCAAGCGCGTCGGCACCGCCGAGATCAAGAAGCAGATCCTGGACGACGTCGAGAAGCGCCGCGCCTATTTCGAGCGCTTCGTCTTTTCCCAGAAATTCGCGCAGGTCGACCCGTGGTCGGAGCGCGTCTCCGGCAAGGACAAGCACGAGTTCCGGCCACTTGCCACGGTCGGCTTCGCTGAGGCGGCGGAATGACCAATATGAACTGGATTGCAATCGGCTCCATCGCCGACATCCCGATGCGCGGCGCGCGCTGCGTGGCCACCCCGCAAGGCAAGATCGCGGTCTTCCGCACCGCGGACGACCAGGTCTTTGCCATCGACGACCACTGTCCGCACAAGGGCGGGCCGCTCAGCCAGGGCATCGTCCATGGTGCGGCGGTGACCTGCCCGCTGCACAACTGGGTGATCTCGCTGGAGACCGGCAAAGCGCTCGGCGCCGACGAAGGCTCGGTCAGGACGATCCCGGTCAAGGTCGAGGGTGGACGGCTGTTCATCGCGCTCTAAGCGCTGGCTTCGAAAGCGGCCTGAGGCATGGAAGAAGCACGCGAGGTGAGGACCACCTGCCCCTATTGCGGGGTGGGCTGCGGCGTGCTGGCCAAGATCGCCGCGGACGGCAAGACAACCGTCCGCGGCGACCCCGAGCATCCGGCTAATTTCGGCCGGCTCTGCTCGAAGGGTGCCGCGCTCGGCGAGACGCTCGGCCTGGACGGCCGTTTGCTTTACCCCGAAATCGGCGGCAAGCCCGCGAGTTGGGGCGAAGCGCTCGACCTTGTGGCCGCAAAATTCGCGCGGGCAATTGCCGAGCATGGGCCGGATTCGGTCGCCTTCTACGTCTCGGGGCAATTGCTCACCGAGGATTATTACGTCGCCAACAAGCTGATGAAGGGCTTCATCGGTTCGGCCAATATCGACACCAATTCGCGACTCTGCATGGCCTCGTCCGTCGCCGGCCACCGCCGCGCTTTCGGCGAGGACATCGTTCCTGGCGTCTATGAGGATTTCGAGTGCGCCGATCTCATCGTGCTCACCGGCTCCAACACCGCATGGTGCCATCCCGTCCTCTACCAGCGGATGCTTACGGCGCGCAGGGAGCGTGGGACGAAAATCGTCGTCATCGACCCGCGCCGCACCGCCACGGCCGACGAATGCGATCTGCACTTGGCGCTCGATCCCGGCACGGACGTGCTCTTGTTCAGCGGCCTGTTCGCGCATCTCGTCCACAGCGGAAAGATCGATCTAGACTTCATCCGCGAGCATACGTCCGGCTTCGACGCCGCAGCCGCGCTGGCCGGCGCCGATGCGCCGTCGATCGCGCGTGTCGCCAAAGGCTGCGGATTGGCGGCCGCCGACGTCGAGGCCTTCTACGATCTCTTCGCCGGCACCGAGCGGACCGTCACCGTCTACAGCCAGGGCGTCAACCAGTCGGCGCATGGCACCGACAAGGTCAACGCCATCATCAACTGCCATCTCGCCACCGGCCGTATCGGCAAGCCCGGCATGGGGCCGTTCTCGGTCACCGGCCAGCCGAACGCCATGGGCGGCCGCGAGGTGGGAGGTCTGGCGAACCAGCTCGCTGCGCATATGGACTTCGCGGACGAGTCAAACATCGACCGGGTCTCCCGCTTCTGGAAGGCGCCCGGCATCGCGCGCCGCGCCGGGCTGAAGGCCGTGGACATGTTCCAGGCGGTCGCCGACGGCCGCATCAAGGCGCTGTGGATCATGGGCACAAATCCCGCGGTCTCGATGCCGGACGCTTCGCGCGTGCGTGTGGCGCTGTCCAAATGCGACTTCGTCGCCGTCTCGGATGTCACCCGCACCGACACCACGCGCTATGCGGACGTGCTGCTGCCGGCCGCTGCCTGGGGCGAGAAGGACGGCACAGTCACCAATTCGGAGCGGCGCCTCTCGCGTCAGCGGCCGTTCCTGCCGCCGCCTGGCGAAGCGAAGGCCGATTGGCGCATCATTTGCGAGGTCGCCGCCCGCATGGGATTTGGTGATGCCTTCGCCTACCAGTCACCGGCCGAGATCTTCCGGGAGCACGCCGCGCTCTCCGCCTTCGAGAACGACGGCGAGCGCCTGTTCGATCTCGGCGGTCTGGCGGACCTCGACAACGCCGGCTACGCCGCCTTCGCGCCACGCCACTGGCCTGCGTCGGAGCGAGGCGAGCACCAGACAAGATTGTTCGGCAATGGCCGTTTTCCAACACCCGACGGCCGCGCGCGTTTTGTGCCGGTGCGGCAGGAGGCGACGGCCTTCACGGTCGACGCCGACTATCCGCTTGCCCTGAACACCGGCCGGCTTCGTGACCAGTGGCACACGATGACGCGCACCGGGAATGTGCCGCGTCTGATGGCAAACGCGCCGGAACCTGCGGTCGATCTCCATCCGGCGGATGCGGCCGCGCATCATCTCAAGGATGGCGACCTCGCCCAGCTTTCGACGCGCTTCGGCTTCGTCCGCGCGAGGGTGCGGGTGGCGGACGCACAGCGGCGCGGCCAGGCCTTCATGCCCATGCATTGGAGCGGGCAGTTCGCGGCCAGGGCTTCCGCCGGCCTGTTGTCCTCGCCGGTCACCGATCCGCATTCCGGCCAGCCGGAACTCAAGCACGTTCCGGTCCGGATCGTGCGGGAAGAGACCGGCTGGGCCGGCGTGCTCATCACCCGCCGCGATCTCAGGCCGACAGGTTTCGTCCACTGGAGCCGATATGCGGTCGACGGCGGCTGGGTTTACGAGCTGACCGGTACCGAGCCGCCGGACCAGGGCATTCTTCTGGCGCGCAAGCTGCTCGGCGTCCAGCGGCGGGATCAGCTGCTCGAATACACCGATCGCCGCGGGCTCACCTATCGCGCCGCCGCCATCGACGATGCCGGCGCCATGGCCGAAGCCTTGCTTGTCGCCGCTCCCGACCAACTGCCGATGCGGGACTGGCTGGTGTCGCTGCTTGCCAGCCCCCAAAAGCTGTCGACGGCCGATCGCCACGCGCTTCTATCCGGCCGCTCGCCGGTGCCGATGCCGGCCATCGGCCGCGTTGTGTGTGCATGCTTCCATGTCGGCGCCAACCAGCTTGCGTCGGCGGTGGCTTCCGGATGCGACAGCCTCGAAGCAATCGGCGCGACGCTGCGCGCCGGCACCAACTGCGGCTCGTGCCGCTCCGAGATCCGGGCGATCATCGAGGCCCGCCAGGTGCAGGCGGCGGAGTGAGCTGTGACCGTTACGGGCGGTTTCAGCGGTCCTCGACAATCCGCAGATAGGCCGCCGTCACGAACAGCACGATGAAGCCGAACAGGATGCGGCGGCCGCCTTCCGGCATCTGCAGGATGGTGAGCAGCGTCGTCAGCACGGTCAGGATCAGCGCGCCGATGATGGTGCCCGTGTAGCCGCCGCGGCCGCCGAAGATCGACGTGCCGCCGATGACGGCCGCTGCCACCGAAGGCCAGTACCAGCGGTTCGGCGAGCGACAGCGAGGGCGCCTTGATCAGGCCGATATAGAGCAGGCCGGTGATGCCGGCGAGCAGGCTGGAGAGGACGTAGAGCGCCGTGATGACCTGCCAGTAGCGCACGCCGGACAGCCGCGCGGCGCGCTCATTGTCGCCGACGGCGTAGAGCAGGCGCCCGAAGCCGGTGCGGTTCAGCATGAAGACGATCAGCACCGCCACCGGCACGAACAGGAAGAGCGCGTTGGGAAAGCCATAGGTGAGGCCAGTGCCCAGCCAGTTGAGGAAACCCGGGATCTTCGCGCCGGAAGCGATCACTGTGCGCTGGTAGACCTGCAGGAAGCCGGTGCCGATCAGGCTGGTGCCGAGCGTCATGATCAGTGGATGCACCCGGAACACGCCGACGCCGACGCCGTTGACGAGACCGATCAGCACGGCGGGCAGCATGGCCAGCAGAAAGGCCACCGCCGGGTCCTGGTTGACGATCTGGGTAGCCATGATGAAGGCGCTCATCGTCGCCACCGTGCCGACGGAAAGGTCGATGCCGCCGGTCAGCATGGTCATGGTCTGGCAGCCGGCGAGGATCGCCAGCGGGATGGCGAATTTCGCCGTGTTGGCGATCCAGCGCTCGTTGACGATGCCGGGGCGCAGGATCTGCAGGATCACCACGAGGATGATCAAAAGGATAATCAGCGGGATGAGCGGCCGGTCCGCCATGAAGCGCTTCAGGCGCCGGCCGAACGAGACCGGCTGGGGCATGGTCGCGATGTCGGTCATGCCGTTGCTCCTGCCGGGCGGCTGCGCATGGTGATGAAGGCGCCGAACATCACGACCGCGACCATGATCAAGCCCTCGATGATTGCGGTGACGTTCGGATCGATGGCCAGAAGCGTCAGGTCGGTGCGCACCAGCCTCAGCACGAAGACGGCGATGATCGGCCCGAGCAGGCCGCCCTTGCCGCCGCCGAGGGCGACGCCGCCCAGCACCACCGCGGCGACGCTGGCGAGCAGGTAAGGCCCGGGGATGGGCGCGCCGATGCCCGTGCTGATGGTGAGCGACAGGCCGCCGAGCGCGGCGAACAGGCCGGAGAGCGCATAGGCGACGATCCTGGTGCGCGCCACCGGCACGCCGCTGCGGAAGGCGGCGAGCTCGTTGCTGCCGATGGCGCAGATGGAAAGGCCGAGGCGCGAGCGCCGGAGCGGAATCCATACGATGCAGAGGCAGACGAAAAGCAGCACCAGAGCCTTGGGAACCCAGGCGTCGGCCCAATCGGGCAGGCCGGGGATCGGCACGGTGCCGATGACGCTTGCCTTCAGCCATTCGGCGGCGGCGCCGCCGGGCGCTTCAAGCACAAGCAGTGCCGCTCCCTGCAGCACGAACAGCATGGCCAGGGTGACCACGATGTCGGGCACCCGCGTGACGACGATGAGGATGCCGTTCAGCGCGCCGAGCACCAGCCCCATGGCCAGCACGAAGGGCACGACGAAGAACGCATATTCCTCGCTGGCGCCATTCATCATCGAGGCGGCGGTCACGCTGGTCAGCGCCATCATGGCTGCGACCGACAGGTCGATGCCGCCGGCGATAACGACGACCGTCTGGGCCGCGACCGCGAAGGCGTAAGGCAGAACCGCCCGCGCCAGCGAACCGAAGTCGCCGCTGCCATAGCCCGGCTGGATCAGCTTGGTGACGACGAAAAGAAAGATCAGCAGGGCGAAGAGGCCTGCGACCCAGCCCTGGTTGCGGAGGAAGCGGCTCATGACGCGGCCTCCGTATGGGAACCGGGTTTGACGTCGGCAAGGATGCCGACATCCGCCTTGGCGCCGCGCGGCAGGCCGTAGGCAGCCCGCATCAAGGCCGCTTCGTCGGCTTCTTCGACCGGGAAAGTGTCGACGACGCGGCCGCCGAAGATGACGATGACCCGGTCGCAGACACGCTGCACCTCTTCCATCTCGGACGTGTAGAACAGCACCGACTTGCCCTGGCCGGCGAGCTCGCGCAGCAGCTTGTAGATCTCCTGCTTGGTGCCGACATCGATGCCGCGCGTCGGATCGAAGCAGAGAATGGTGCGGGCGTTGGCCGCGATCCAGCGGGCGATCGTCACCTTCTGCTGGTTGCCGCCGGAAAGGCGCTGCACTTCGCCCTGTGCGCGGGTATCGATCTGCAATCTGCCGATGGCGCCGGAAACCACCACCTGCTCCCGGCGCATGCGGATCGGCCCCCATTTGCGCAGCGCCGCGCTGAAGGGCAGGGCGATGTTCTCGCGCACCGAACGCTGCATGGCCAAGGCCTCGGCGCGGTCGCCCGGCACATAGGCGATGCCGGCCTGGATGGCGTCGCTCGGATGCGAAAATTTCACCGGCGCGCCGTCGACTTCGATGCTGCCGCCTGTCGGGCGGATCGAGCCGGCAAGGGCGGCGAAGAGCTCGTCTTGGCCCTGTCCCTCGAGCGCAAAGACGCCGGCGACCTCGCCATTGGCGAGATCGAAGGAGACATCATTTAGCTTGGTGCCGAGCTGCAGGTTGCGGACCGACAGTCGCGGCCGGCCGCCGCCGGCAATCACCACATCGTTTGCCGCGCGCGCGGTGACGCGTGTCTTCTCGATGCGGGTGCCGAGCATCATCTCGACTATTCTTTCCTCGATGCCCGGCTCGATGTCGACGACACCGACCGTAGAGCCGTCGCGCAAAACCGTCGCGCGGTCGCAGAGCGCGGAAATCTCGACGAAACGGTGCGAGATGAAGATGACCGAGCGGCCGGCGTCGCCTTGGCGGCGCACGACTTCCAGCACTTTCTCGGCGAGGTTCGCCGGCAAGGCCGCGGTCATCTCGTCGAGCAGAAGCACGTCGGGCTCGACGGCGAGCGCGCGGGCGAGGTCGAGCACGCGCAGGATGGCCAAAGGAATATGGCGAGCCGTCTCGCGGATATCGAGGTTGGGAATGCCGAGCTCGCGCACCCAAGCACGAAAGGGCTCGACCGGCGTGCCGGTCAGCCGAAGATTGGACAGGACGTCGAGGTCGGGGATCAGCGCCGGTTCCTGGTAGACCGGCAGCAGGCCGGCGCGGCGGGCGTCGGCGGGCGAGCGGACATCGAGCTGCTGGCCCCGGATGAGGATGCGCCCGGCGTCCGACTTGATCGCCCCGGTCAGGATCTTCACCAGCGTGGACTTGCCGGCGCCGTTGGCGCCCATCAGCGCATGCACTTCGCCCGGCAGAACGGATAGCGAGGCGTTGCGCAGCGCGGCGACAGCACCGTAGTTCTTCGCCACGCCTGTGGCGTCGAGGAGAGGGCTTTGCGGCGACGGGTTTGTTGTCAAATCGTGTGGTTCTCGTTCCAGAAACTGATGCCGACGTCTCACTCCGCTGGAGCACCCCTCATCCGTCTCGGCGCTGCGCGCCGATCCACCTTCTCCCACAATGGGGAGAAGGCAGAAGGGTGTTTGATCTCTTACTCGCCCGGGCCCTTGCAGGCGACGATCTGCTCCTTGGTGTAGGTCGTCCAGTCCGGGATCGAGATCGAGACCGGCCATTCAGGGCTGAGCGAAGGATCGACGACGCTCTTCAGCTTAGCCTTGCCTTCCTCGGTGGCGTTTTCCCAGAGCTGCGGCTGGACCAGAACGGTCTGCTGCGCCGGCTTCTTGCCATCGAGGATCTGCAACGCCAACGTGATGCCCGCGCCGCCGATCGAGCCAGGATTGGTGACGGCCGCACCCACCAGGCCCTTGACCGAGCTCAACTGGCCGACGAAGCCGGCATTGTCGGCGCCCACGACCGGCACCATAGGCGCCTGCTGCTCGACCAGCGCGTCGACGATGACGTTATCGATGCCGGAGGTCCAGATGCCGTTGATCGGTGTGCCGGTGGCGAGGAAGGACAGGATCTGCTGCTTGGCCTGGTCCTGCTGCCAGCCGGTGAAGACTTCCTGCGCGACCTTCACGTCGGGGAATTCGGCGAGTGCCTTCTTGAAACCTTTGTCGCGATCGCTGTCGGCCGAAGCGCCGGCGGCGCCGCGCATGTAGAAGACATCGCCCTTGCCGCCCATCTGCTGGAACAGCCACTTGGCGCCGAGATAGGCGTACTCTTCCTGGTTGTTGGAGATGATGTAGGCGGACGGCTCGGTGACCGCCTGGTCGACGGCGACGACGACGATGCCGGCCTTGGTGGCTTCCTCGAGGCCGGCCTTGATGCCTGCCGGATCGGCCGGATTGACGACGATGGCGTCGACCTTGGCGCTGATCAGGTTGCGGATGTCCTCGAGCTGGCCGGCGGCGTCGGTGTTGCGGTGGGCGATGTTGAGCTTCGCCACCTCGCCGGAAGCCAGCGCCTGCGCCTTCATGGCGCAGATCATCTCCTCGCGCCAGCCATTGCCCTGCACGGTGTTGGAAATGCCGATCGTGTACTTGCCCGCGGCGGCCGAGGCGCCCACCGAGGCAAGCAAGGCGGCGCCGGCAAGCAGCGAAGCCACGGTCAAATGTCTTTTCATGTCAGTACTCCTCCACATTGATCTTTCAGTTCGATTTTTTCGGTTCAGTTCCTGGGCGCCGATGCGGTCGGCGCCAAGCTTTTGGTCATTTGATGAAGGGGCGCAGCACGTCGCGGGCCAGCAGGAAGCCGCGCTTGACCTTTTCGTCCGTCCCCTCGAAGCGCCGGTCCTCATGCTCGATGATGACCGGCCCGTCATATCCGGCCCGGTAGAGGCCCGAAAAAATCCTGCTCCAATCGATATCCCCAAGTCCCGGTATGCGCGGCACCTGCCAGCCTATGCCGGCCGAAAGGATTCCGCGCTCGTACAAACCATCATGATCAATCATCAGGTCCTTGGCATGCACATGCAGCATGTTGCCGCCGAACTCGCGGATGAAGCGCTCCTGGTCGATCATCTGCCAGACGAGATGCGAAGGGTCGAAATTCATACCGACATCTCCGCCCCAGGCTTCAAGGATGCGGCGCCAGACGTAGGGCGAGTAGGCAATGTTGTGTCCGCCCGGCCATTCGTCATAGCTGAAGATCATCGGGCAGTTCTCGAAGGCGAGCTTGACGCCATGCTCGCGGGCATGGGCGATGATCGCAGGCCAGACCTCCTGCGCGTCTTCCCAATTGGCATCGACATTCTTCGAAGCATCGCCGCCGCAGAAGGTGTTGACGAGCGACACGCCCATGCGGCTCGCCAGCACGATCACCTTCTTCAGATGGTCGATCACAGCTTCGCGATGCGCCCGGTCGGGATGGAGTGGATTGGGGTAGAAGCCGAGAGCCGAGACGGCCAGGCCCTTGCGGGCAAGCTCGACGGCGATGTCCTTGGCCTCAGCGGCCGAGACGTCCGCGTCTATATGGCTGGTGCCGGCATAGCGGCGACTGGCGCCGGACGTCTTCGGCCAGCAGGCGATTTCCAGTGCCTCGAAGCCGGCCGAGCGCGCCCAGTCGGCGACTTCGCCGAGCGGCGTATCCGGAAACGGTGCTGTCAGCAGTCCAAGCTTCATGATCCCTCCCAGGTGCTAACTATGCAGATCGCGCCGGCTGCTTCAACCGCGCATCGGTTGGCCCAGCGCAGACTTGTCCGACAAAGCCCATCGGATCGTTCGAGAGCAAGCCGTCGAGCCCGGCGACGATATGTGCGCGAAACGTCGCGTCGGCGGCCAAGGACGGGTCGAAGATAGCGTCGATGGCGAGGATCGAATCGGCAAGCGCTTCGCTGTCCGCACCGATGCGGTCGGCAATGGCAGCGATCTTGTCGGCAAACGGATCGGACACCTGCCAGGCGCGGCCGAAGCGCGCTGACGCCTTGATCAGATAAGCCATCCAGCCGGCGACCGGCACCGAGAGAAGCGCGATGCTCCCGCCCTTCGTCAGGCGGTCGAGGATCGGGTTCAGCAGGCGTTGGACGATCTTCTGCGAGCCGTCGGTGGCGATCTGGTGATTGCGGTGGCGGATCGCGGTGTTGGTGAGGCGCGAGAGACTTTGCTCGACATAGACGGCCGGCACGATGCCGGGCACGGGCATCAGCGTCGGCAGCGTTTCCTCCGTCAGCATGCGACGGACGAACCTGGCCAGGAGCGGGTCGGCGATCGCTTCGAACGTATGCTCGAAGCCGCCCAAAACGCCGAGATAGCTGAGCGTCGTCTGGGCACCGTTCAGCACCCGCATCTTGAGATGCTCGAACGGCGTGACATCGTCGACGAAAGCCGCGCCGACAAGATCCCAGCGCGGCACGCGTCCGGCGAAGCGGTTCTCGATCACCCATTGGCGGAAGCGCTCGCCCACCACCACGGCGGCGTCGCGGTAGCCGAAGCGCTTTTCGACGGTTTCGATGTCAGCTTCGGTCGTCGCCGGCGCGATGCGGTCGACCATGGCCGAGGGGAAGGCGGTGTTGGCTTCGATCCAGTCCGCCAGCTTCCCGCCGCGCCGCTCAGCGAATGTGCGCACGACATTGCCGAGGATGATGCCGTTGCTGGGGATGTTGTCGCAGGAGAGTAGCGTCACCGGCCGGCCATGCGAGGCCATGCGCAATTCCAGCGCGCGCGCCATGATGCCGGGCACGCTGCGCGGCGCCTCAGGATTGGCAAGATCGTGGACGATATCGGGGTGGTCGAGGTCGAGCGCGCCACTCGACGGGATATGGCAATAGCCCTTCTCGGTCACCGTCATGGTGACCATTTGGATCTCGGGCGAAGCGAGCACTTCCAGCGCCGGGGCGGCAGTGTCCTGGCTGTCGATGACGCGCACGATGCTGCCGATGACGCGCGCTTCGATCTCGTCGTTCTGGCGGATGAGCCGCGTGTAGAGCCCGCTTTGCCGGCCGAGTGTCTCGGCCAGCAGAGGCGGCCTTATGTTGACGCCGACCAGGCCCCAGCGATCGAAATCCTTGGCCAGAAGATCGTCGGTGTATTCTGCCTGGTGGCAGCGGTGGAAGGCACCGACGCCGAAATGGGCGATCCCGGGCTTGAGCGCGGCGCGATCGTAAGCCGGCTTGCTGACCTCGGGCGGCAAGCGGTCGAGCAGGGCAGGGCTGAGGTTCCCGGCGCTCACCGGTTGGCTCCGATCACCCATTGCTCCTGGTCGATCAGCGCGCCGGTCATCGGGCCGGCCGCGTCGGACAGCAGGAAGACGGCCAGGTTGGCGATGTCGGTCACAGAGAACAGCCGGCCGAAGGGCTGCGTCGCATTGGCGGCGTCGAGCCAGCCCGGACCCTGGCCGAGCGTCTCGGCCTGCATGACCCGTTCGGCCGGCGTGTCGGTCCAGCCGACATTGATGCCGTTGACGCGGATGCGGTCGAAGCGGTGGGCGTTGGCGGCGTTCTTGGTCAGCGTCGCCAGCGCGCCCTTGGTGGCGGAATAGACGGCCAGCTCCGGCGATCCGCAATGCGCGTTGATCGACAGGATGTTGACGATCGCGCCGCCCTGACCGCGTTTCCTCATGTCGGCGATCGCCGCCTGCATCAGGAAGAAAGGCGCGCGGGCGTTGACGGCAAACAGCGACGCCCAGTCGTCGAGCGTTGCATCGACGAAGGAGGCGCGATCGGTCAGGCCGGCGGCGTTGACCAGGCCGTCGATGCGGCCGAAACGTTCGATGCAGGCCTCAGCCAGCCGTGCCGGAGCTTCGGGATCGCCGAGATCGGCAGCAGCGAAGGCGGCAGGGATCCCCGTGGCCACCAGCTCGGCGGCGACCGCGTCGCCGCGCTGCTGGTCCCGCCCGGTGATCAGCAATCCGGCGGCGCCTGAGCGCGCGGCAATCTCGGCGATCGCCCGGCCGATGCCTTGCGTCGCGCCGGTGACCAGCACCACCTTGCCGTCGAGACGAACCTCCATTCCTCCTCCCGGAACAAAGTTTCCATTTTTTCAAATATGGAACGGTAGTTCCCTTTAGTCAACCGCGCCGATCAGCCCGTCCGGCGCGCGACGACGCCATGGACCAAGGCCATGCCGACGGCGAGCGAGGCGGCAAGCGAGCGGAAACCGCCGAAGTCCTGCTCGACCACTTCCAGCCAGGTGTCGGAGAGTTTTGCCCAGCGGCGAGAAGGTGCTGTCGGTGATGGTGAGGATGCGCGCCTTGCGCTCATGCGCGACGGCGACGAGGTCGGGCGTGATCGAATTGTAGGGGCTGAAGGAGACGGCGAGCACCGCGTCGCGCGGCGTGATGCAGCCGACCTGGTCCAAGGCGGTGGAACCCACATTGTCGACCAGCACGTTGCGCACGCCCTGCTGCGAGAGCGTCAGCGACAGATAGGTGGTGACGGGAAAGGCGCGCTTGCTGCCGATGACATAGATCAGGTCGGCCGCCGCCAGTTGATCGACCATCGTCTCGAAAGCGGTGATATCGAAATCATTGCCGATGCGGCCGAGCGAAGCCTGGCAGGCGCCGACCATGCCACTGAGGAAATGCAGGTTTGCATTCGGCTCCCCGGCCTTGTCCTGGCTGCCTTGCGTATCCGGCCAGGAGCCCTTCATGCGGTCCTTGAAGAGGAGCTGGAAATCGGAAAAGCCGGAATAGCCGAAGATCTGCGCGAAGCGCACCAGGGTCGAGGGCTGCACGCCGGCCTGGTCCGCCACCTGCGCGATCGTGCCCAGCGCCACTTCGCTCGGATGCTGCCAGAGGAAGATCGCCACCTGACGAAGCCGTTTCGGGAAATGCACGGTTCCCGACGCAAGCACCGCCCGCAGCTCTTCATAGGTTTGCGGCTTTGTGTAGCCAAGTGCTGCCAGTGATCGGCTCCGCTTTCTCGCCGCCGTCTCCAAGCTATGCGCAGACGGCTCGTCGGTCGCCTTGCCGCGGCCGCTCATGGGATATGCCTCATCGTAACCCCAACCATCGGATGCATCATCCGATCCCTGCCCACCGGATGCGGTCCATCACCTGGACCCAGGGTAAAAAGCTAACGCGGCACAATCGTTTTACAAAACAAAAAATAGAAATATCATTCGAAAACAACCGCCGCCGGTTATGATATCCGCACCGGCCGGCAGATCGAACCTTGGGGAGAGTAATCGCAATCATGGTCTATGCAACCGCCGATGGTACGTCGCGTCAACGCCTGCGGGTCGGCATGGTCGGAGGCGGCCGCAACGCCTTCATCGGCGCCGTGCATCGCCTCGCCATGCGGCTCGACGACCAGATCGCGCTGGTCGCCGGCGCCTTGTCATCGGATCCGGAGAACGCCGCGGTCTCCGCCGCCGAAATCGGCATCGCGCCGGAGCGCAGCTATGCCGACTGCCACGCCATGGCGAAAGCCGAAGCAGCGCGGGCCGACGGCATCGAGGCGGTGGTCATCGTCACGCCCAACCACCTGCACGCGCCGGTCGCCACCACCTTCCTGGAGGCCGGCATCGACGTTATCTGCGACAAGCCGCTGTCGACGACACTTGCCGAGGCCGAAGCCCTGGTGGCGCTGACCAAAGCCAAGCAGCGCCGCTTCGTCGTCACGCTCAACAACACTGGCTACGCCATGGTCCGCCAGGCGCGCGAAATGGTGGCGGCGGGCGAGCTCGGCCGGATCGTGTCGGTACATGGCGCCTATATCCAGGACTGGCTGACCAAGCCGATCGACGCCGAGGGTCAGAAACAGGCGGAGTGGCGCACCGACCCGGCGCGCGCCGGCCAGTCGGCGGTGCTCGCCGATATCGGCGTGCATGCCTTCAACCTGGCCAGCTTCGTCTCCGGCTTCGAGGCCGAGGCGGTTTCTGCAGACCTCTTCACCGCGGTGCCCGGTCGGCGGCTCGACGACAACGCGCATGTGCTCTTACGCTGGACGGGCGGGGCGCGCGGCACCATCCTCGCCAGCCAGACCTCGCCCGGCCACTACAACGACCTCTCCGTGCGCATCTATGGCGAGAAGGCCGGGCTCGAATGGTCTGGATCGCGGCCGGAGGAACTGCGCTTCTCGCCCTATGGCGAGGAAACGCGCACGCTGGTGCGCGGCGGTCACGGCTCGACGGCGGAAGCGAGGCGCGTCTCGCGCATGCCGGCCGCCCACCCGGAAGGCTATATCGAGGCCTTCGCCAATTTCTACCGCGACGCCGCCGACATCATCCGCGCGCATCGTTCGGGCGCTGCGGTCGATCCAGGGCGCGTCGCGCAGGTGCCAGACGTGGTCGACGGCGCGCGCGGCGTGAAGTTCGTCGCGGCGGCGGTGGAGTCGAACGCGGCTGGAGGGGCGTGGACGCCGGCGCGGTTTGGATAAGCGATGCGCCTCTTGCGTCCATGAACCAATCAATCCATATCGCGATTTGCAGTCGGGCGATCGATCTGCCGGCGCTCGTCGCCGATCAGCTGTGAGAGCCCGCCGAGCACGAGGCGCCTGAACATGGCGTCGACCTGAGACGGAAGCAGCCGAGGCTTTCGTTCGAACCACCAATTCAGCGCCGTAAGAAAGGCGTCCGCGATGAATTGCACGACGAAGTCGCGCGGGATGGCATCGCCGTGGAGGGTAGGCGGCAATTCCTGCCGCACCATTTCCGACAGGATCAGGCGAATTTCGTTTTCCGTCACGGCGCCGCCCCGACCGCCGATCATCGTGCGGTAATGGTCGGCATACCGGGCCGCATGCTCGAACATGGCCGTGCTGAAGCCTAGCGGATCGTCATGCGATGCTTCGGCTCCGGCGCGCGCTGTCGATTGCGCCTCCTCGAGTTCTCCCCGAAGCATCTGGAAGCCGCTGCGCAGCAGGTCCTCCTTGCCGGTATAGTGCGCATAGAATGTCGAGCGGCCGACATCGGCTTCGTCGATAATGTCTTGCACTGAAAGGGCCTCGTAGCCCTTGCGCAGCATCAGCGTCAGCAGTGCCTGGTGAAGGGCTTTGCGGGTGCGGGCGGCCCGCCGGTCGATATCCCGTGGCATGGGTCGCTTCCTTGCTGCTCACATGGATGGGGCGACTTTTCCGGGACAGCGGGTCGGGATTGTTCGGTAACGAACGTTCCATCCTCTTTGTTCGTCGAAAATCCCGAACAAGCTGTCCATTATCATACGAGCCGTTTCGAAACAGCACCAGCCTCAGTCGCAATGCCGGCATTGGCCGGCCCCGCCGCTGAAGAGAGGACGTGACAAACATGCACCATTTGCGAAGCGAAATACGTGCCGCCGGAGCCGCAGTCGGTCCTGAGGCCAACAAGGGCATCGGCTTTCCGCGCCTCTATGACCTGCTGGTCCTCATGCTGACCCGTGGGCGTGACAGGGCCTATCGTGAGGCGCTGCTCGATCTGGCCGGCTTGGCGCCGGGCTTCCAGTTGCTGGACGTCGGATGCGGTACTGGCACCCAGGCGATTTCGGCCTGGCGCCGCGTGCAGCCCGGTGGATCCGTGGTTGGCGTCGACGTCTCCGAAAAAATGCTCGCCGCCGCTCGCCGCAAGGCAAACCGGGCTGGGCTGGAAATTCCGTTTCATCACGCTGATGCGGCCAGTCTGCCGTTCGAGAACGGTCGCTTCGACGTGGTCACTTTCACGACGGTGCTGCATATGGTTCCGGAGGCAAGGCGCGGCTTTTGCCTGCGCGAGGCCGCGCCCGTTCTGCCCCCAGGCGGGCGGCTGCTGCTGATCGACTATGGCGGTCCGGTGAGTGAGCGCGGACACATGTCAGCAAAACACGGCCTGCATGGCCAATTCGACCTGCACCGCCTTCGCGAACCGCTGGCCGGAGCCGGGTTCGAACGCATAGAAGGCGGCCCGCTCAACTGGCTCAGCCTCCATTACCTGCGCGCCGTCAGATCGTGAAGCCCCACCCACGCCGATCGCCGGCGCGGCATTATCCCTTGATCGCCGAGCCCACAATCGAATCGACGAAGAAGCGCTGCAGGAAGACGAAGAGCACCAGCGGCGGCAGCACGGCGAGCCTGGCGCCGGCCATCACCAGTCCGGTGTTGACGGCGGAGCCGCGTCCGGTTGCGGAATGCTTGGGCGGCGAGTCATTCTCGTCGGGATTGGGGACCGGCTCCTCGTCGGGCAACCGGTCGGGATCCGGCTCGCGCATCGGCTTCGGCTCCGGGATTGGCGGCGGTGTAGGCACCGGCGTGGGAGACGGGTCCGGATTGGGGAGAATGGCCATCGCGCTTTCCTTCCACTCTGTGGCCGACGAGCTTTGCCGCGATCCTAAACCGGGATCTGCAGCCCGATCTGAAACGATGGTGTGATCGCTGCCGCATTCAGCCGCTTCGTCGGGAGCGATGGGCAGCGCAAGCTGGCAGAACGGCCACGCCCGCGGATGGTTCCAACACGACCGCGCCGTGCGACGACGGCAAGCGGCGATCAAATGATTCTGCGCGCCTGTTTCGGCTCTTGCCGGCGACTGGCCGTGCCTTAGTTCCATTGTCAGCGGGTGGCCAATTGTGCCTGTACAGGAGACGGCCGTGAAGCACCAAACCCTTGACCAAATCAACGCCGTTGCCGACGTTCATGCCGAAGCACCGGCTCTCATCGCCAATCGTGGCCAGCGCCTCGAGCGCTGGGCGCAACTTCTCGAACAAAATCCCGGCCGCCGGCTTACGGCGCTGACCGGCACCGAATACGCGTCGCCAGATGTGCGTCAAAGAATGCGCACGGACGGATCGGCGATCACCGTCGCTTTCGAGGATCCGATCTTTCGCGCGCAAGGCTTGCGGGACGACACCTATGGTGAAGCCAGGCGCTTCTTCGAGATGAGCGACTGGCAACTGCATGAGGTCGTCTGCCATTGCCATGTCGGCGCCAACATGCCGGCCCGCTGGGCGGCATCGCGCGTGCGCGCGGCGATCTCTCCGGGCGCGGGTATTCTTGCCTGGTTGAGAGCGGTGTTCATGCATTGACGGCCGCGATGCATGCAATCGCGACCGATCAAGACCTCGATGGGAGCGGTGGAGGCCTGACCGGGCCTCTGCGCTCCCTCTTTAGCGGTCGATCTCGCCGAAGACGATGTCGAGCGAGCCGATGATGGCTGCGACGTCCGCCACCATATGCCCGCGCGAGAGGAAATCCATCGCCTGGAGATGGGCGAAGGACGGCGCGCGTATCTTGCAGCGATAGGGAACGTTGCTGCCGTTCGAGACCAGATAGACGCCGAACTCGCCCTTCGGCGCCTCGACTGCCGCATAGACTTCGCCGGGCGGCACGCGGTGGCCTTCGGTATAGAGCTTGAAATGGTGGATGGTCGCTTCCATCGAGCGCTTCATGGTGGCGCGCGGCGGCGGCGTGATCTTCTGGTTCGGCACCGCGACCGGACCCCGGCTGTCGGCCGATCGCAACTTCTCCAGGCACTGCCGCATGATGCGCACCGACTGGCGCATCTCTTCCATGCGCACCAGATAACGATCGTAGCAATCGCCGTGCTTGCCGATCGGGATGTCGAAATCCATCTCGGGGTAGCATTCGTATGGCTGCGCCTTGCGCAGGTCCCAGGCGGCGCCCGATCCGCGAATCATGGGGCCGGAGAAGCCCAGGCCCCAGGCGTCATCGAGCGAGATCACGCCGACATCGACATTGCGCTGCTTGAAGATGCGGTTGTCGGTGAGCAGGCCTTCGAGATTGTCGCAAACCTTCAGGAACGGATCGCAGAAATCCCAGATGTCATCGAGCAGCTCTTCCGGCAGGTCCTGATGCACGCCGCCGACACGGAAATAGTTCGCATGCATACGGGCGCCGGATGCGCGTTCATAGAAAACCATCAGCTTCTCGCGCTCGGCGAAACCCCAGAGTGGCGGCGTCAGCGCGCCGATGTCCATGGCCTGCGTGGTGACGTTGAGAAGATGCGACAGGAGCCGCCCGATCTCGCAAAACAGCACGCGGATCAACTGGCCGCGCCGGGGGACGGACAGCTGGAGCAGCTTTTCAGCGGCGAGGCAGAAGGCATGCTCCTGATTCATCGGCGCGACGTAATCGAGCCGATCGAAATAGGGCAGGGCCTGCAGATAGTTCTTGTATTCGATCAGCTTCTCGGTGCCGCGATGCAGCAGGCCGATATGCGGGTCGGCACGGTCGACGATCTCGCCGTCCAGTTCCAGCACCAGCCTGAGCACGCCATGGGCCGAAGGGTGTTGCGGTCCGAAGTTGAGCGTGAAGTTGCGGACTGCGGTTTCGGTCATGACGGCCTCCGCAAGAGTGAGGATGGAATGCGAACCGCGGGCCGTCGGCCGCCGTTCGGCCGGGGCATCCCCCAGTCAGGCCGTCGTCTGGATGATCAGCGTCAGCGTGCCGTCACCATCGATGTTGGCGGCGACCACCTGCGAGGAATTCAGCCCGTTCGCATGCAGAACCGACGTCGCCTCGGGCGAGGCGTCGACCGAGCTTTGCAGCTTGGCCAGTTCCTTGGCGGTCGTCCTGGTGACTATGGCTTCGGCTTGCGCCTTCACTTCCGCGGGCAAGTCCTCCATCGCCACCACGACGATGTTGGTGACGTTCTGGGCGGCATCGCCCTGGCCGGGTTGGGGTTGGCCGGGAATGGGCTGGTCGGGGATCGGCTCCTGGGCAGGAGGCGGGGCTTGCGGCGGCTGCGGATCGGCGCGTTGAGCGGAAGCGGGCGCCAACGCCATTGCCGACAGCGTCAGGACCATCGTCAATATACGCATCGTGTTTCCTTTCGATCTCGAATCTGACGACACAACCCTGGGGTCTGGCGATGGTTCCCGGATGGTCGCCGGTGCGGCTGTTTAAAGCGCGCGCATTGTCCGGAACGTCACCGAATAGCGATGGTGTTCGACGGGCGGGATGCTGTGTTCCCACTCGTTCCGCGCCGGGCCGGCCATGAGATAGACGGACCTGGGCTCGACCTCGACCGTCTCACGGTCCCATGCCGCGCCGTTCTTGCGGCGCAGCCGGAAACTGCAGGACGAGAGCAGGGAAACGCCCGCGACAAGGTCGAAATGCGGCTTGTCCCGGTGCCAGCCTATGCCGGCGCCCGGGCGATACTCGTTGATCAGCACCTGCGCGAATTCTCTTGCCGGGACGCCCGCGAAGGCGGCGACCTTGGTGCGAAGCGCCATCAGGAAGTCCGGAATCGGTGGCGCTTCGAGCACCTCGCGGCGCTCATAATCATAGCGCAGGCCGAAGCCGACGACCTGCCTGTTGGCAAGATGGCCGTGAAAATCGAACGGCTTGAAAGGCAAGCCCCGGATGTCACGGATCAGTTCGCGCTCCTCGTCGCGGTCGATCAGGTCCGGCTGGTAGGAGAAGCCTTCGGGTGCGGGCGGCGGGCTTGCGGGCGCGCCGAAGAGGTCGCCCTGGAAAGCGCGCCCGCCGCTTCGGTTTCTGGCTGATGACATGGGGCTCAGATAGGCAATCGGGACACCTGTGCAAGGCCGGTGCCGGCATGGTGGAACCTAGGGAGAGCATGAAGGATTAAGAGTTGGAAGCAGGAGACGGCACATGCCTTCCACCGCGATCCGGAATATTCATTACGATCGGTCGAAACGGGTCCTTTCGGTCTGGTTCGTTCCGACGGGCAAGCGCTATGACTACGAGAACGTGGGACCAGAGATATTCAACGCTTTCAAGGCGGCTTTTTCCAAAGGGCAATTTTTCAATGAGTTTGTGCGCGATCGTTTCAAATATCGTCTGGTCGAGCCTGGAGGTCATTAGCACTATTGGCCGCAGCGCACGGCGAAACCTTCGCCGGCAGCTGCAGCGAACCCCTACAGAGCGCAAAGCCGTGACGGGTGGCGCCAACGTCGTGACGCTGGCTTTTTAGGCGCCTCGATGAATGGCCAGGCTTGTCAGGCTTGGTGCGAACGACGTGGTTGCGCCAACCGGCGAACGGATGGAATTGCCCACCGCTCGCCGAGGATTGGCGCCGCGCCGGCTACTTGTTGGCAGTGGTGTCGCCGCCCAGGTCCTTCTTGAACTGCTCGAAATCCACCTGCATGCCATTGAAGATCGTGCTCCAATGCCGTGTGATGGCCGCCATCGCCACCGCCTCTTTGATTTCGGCGTCGGTGGCGCCCGCCTGCCGGGCCGAGACCGTGTCGGACCAGATGCAGTAGCTGCAAGGGATTTGCGCCGATACGGCGAGTGAGATCAGGGCCTTGGTCTTCACCGTCAGGGCGCCGTCGCTGAACTCGAGAGCCTTGGTTTCCGCCCAGGCTCCGGGCAACCCGCTGTCGGGAAACGCCTTGAGGAAATCCGGCACCTTGCCGAAGGTCTGTTCGATATCCTTATGGGTTGCGGCGAGGGCATTGGACGCATCGTCCGCATAAGCGGGCGACGGAACATAGATTAGAAATGCCGCGGTGCCGCCGGCGGCCAGCACCCGCGCGAAGGTCGAAAGCAAAGCAGTCATCATGGAACTCCTTCCTGGTCTGGGACCACAGCGGTCCCTATGGGAATGAGATGCATTCGCCGCCGCGAAAGTTCGCTCGGGGAGAAGGAGCGGATATTTCGTCAGCGTCAGCCGATTGGAAACGGAGGACGGGCAGCCATATGGAGATAGAGACGCTCCACCTGCGCCGCGCCCTCCTTCATGACCATCACGACGCCGGGCGGGCAGAGATCGGGCATTTCCGGCGGATTGGCGATCGCCGCCTCGAGCACGGTGATGTTGTCGCTCGCCATGATCCGCTTCGGCTGGACCCGCACGCCCGTTCGCAGATCGGAATCCATCTCCGCATCGAAATGTTCCCGGCCGTGGAAGCGGTTGCCGGTGGTTGACCAGATCAGTTGCAGGTCGTCGGAGAAATGCGAAAGGAACTTGTCGCGCTGCCCGCAATAGAGCGTACGGAAGGCGTCTTCATAAAATGACCGGCGTTCCGCCTGGAGTTGCTCGTGCGTCTCGTCGCGGTCGCCTGCGGCAGACAGGAGCAGTTCGGACAGCCTGATCTTGGCATCGAACAGCCGGCTCCGCACGGTGCCGACCGGAACACCGAGGATGGTCGAAACCTCCTCATAGGAATTGTAGAAGCTGAAATAGCGCAGCATGACCGTAGCGCGATGCTCTTCCGGCAGCTTCCGCAATGCCGCCCACACCCAGTCGCGCAGCTCGCGGCTTTCGATGCCGGTCTCGATCCGCTCGTCGTCCGGCATGTCGCGGAAATGCTGCTCCGCCTGCGCGCCGCCGATCTGGGGCCGGCGCCGCCGCCGCTCGGTCATGCAGCAGTTTCTGAGAATCGCATGAAGCCAACCGCCTACGGCCGCGGGCTCGCGCAATTGGTCGAGCCGCGCGAGCGCGGTCAGGAAAGTGTCGTGAACGGCGTCCTCGGCGTTGCTCGTGTAGCCGAGCAGCGATACGGCTGCCGCATAGAGCTGCGGCCGGTGGCGTTCGAAGAGCAGACCGAGGCTGTGCACCTGGCCATTCCGGGCCTCGATGACCAGCGCCGCATCGCTGGTTCCTTTCCGCTGCGCAAAGCTCACGTGCTCCATACGCGCCTCCGGATTTCGACAATATCATCATCAAAGATGCCCGGCGGAAAGGAAAGTTCGCTTGACGGTCGAGATTTCTGTTCGAATAGGGCAGGGAGCGGAGGATCATACCGCCTGCCGTGCAGGACGGACGCCAGAGTCGGGTTGCACGCGACGAGGTGATCCGCTGAACTCGGGGTCTTCCGCTGGCAGCGCTGCCATGCTTAATTCGAGCAAATCGAAGTCAAATTATAGAGTTGGCACGTGATACCAATCTACATTGGGTACGATCCACGCGAATCCCGAGTTCTAGACGTAGCGCGATGGAGCGCCTATCGGCGGACAAGCGCGCCGTTACAGATAGAGCCACTCGTGCTCAAAGATCTTGAAGCCCAAGGAATCATGAAGCGGCCGATAGTGGTGCGTGATGGTAAGCTCTGGTGCCCGATTTCCGAGGCACCGATGGCGACCGAGTTTGCCATATCGCGTTTTGCCGTTCCGTTTTTGAGGCAAAGCGGTTGGGCGATGTTCTGCGATTGTGACGTCCTTTTTTTGAAGGATCCAGTCAAGTTGCTCGAACTCGTCGATCCTTCCTACGCGATTATGGCGGTTAAGCACCAGCAACGCGAATCCGAAGCTGTCAAGATGGACGGACAAACGCAGACCTTCTATCGCCGCAAAAACTGGTCGTCGGTCGTTTTGTGGAATCTAGATCATCCCTCCAACAAACGGCTGACCAACGAGATGCTCAATACCTGGCCCGGACGTGACCTCCACGCCTTCAAATGGCTTGAGGACCATGAGATTGGGGAATTGCCTCTGGCCTGGAACTACCTCGTAGGAGCTTCGGCTTCGGAACTGGATCCCGCCGATGTCTCGCTGGCGCACTATACGCTCGGCGGCCCTTGGTTTGCGGGCTGGTCCGGTGCCACGCAATGGGACGACTTGTGGAGCCGAGAAGAGAGCATTCTGCGCGCGTTTGAGGAATATGCGATTCAGATTCCCGCATGAAAACTTCGCTTTTGAAGCTCCTGCCAACCTTCTCAAAACCAATTCTTCACGTGCCCAGGGTCATGGGTCCTGCTTTGGTGATGGGGTCGGCGCCGAATTTTCGCCTTCCCAAGGGCTATGATGCCGACTGGGCGCTTGTGACCGTTAACGCTTCTCAGCTTTTGGCGGAAACCTTCGGCCTCCGGGTTCCTGATCTTGCGGTGATACGCCGCGGCATTCTAGTCGACAGTGGCGACCAGGATTTTTACAAGCGCGATTTGTTAAAAGGACGGCAAGCAAAGCATCTGATCATCCCGGTTTGGACGGACGTTGAGGACAAGTTGAAAGCCGGTTGTCGCACCTTCAATTATCGTTATGACACCTTGCAGGCGCTTACCAAATGGCAGCTTGCCAACATCGTCTGGCGGCTTAGCGGCAAGTATCATGTATCCCGCGGCTGGTATCGGAAAATCTCCACCGGAGTCTTCGCAATCATGCTGGCGCGTTTCGCGGGGTTCGCTCCCGTTGTAGTCAGCGGGTTTTCCCTCTCCCAAGCCGGGCATGGATACGACACCCGAAATGCCTTCCGATATCATGCCGACGAAGACGCGGATTTGCTTCGGCGGGTGGTGAGAAGGGGCGAACCGATCTACGCAGAGGATAGAGACTTCGCTGCAGAAAGTGGATTGCCGTTGTGGCAGGGGCAGATGCCATGACGACGACAGCAGCAGGGCCGATGGCGAATAGCGCAGATACTCGGGCCGGTGCGGCATCGCCTAGCATTTCCAAAAGCGCCGACGATAGTGAAGGCAACCGGCGTCAGCGGCCAAGGATTTGAGGTTTCGCATGTGAGCGGCTTTCCTGTCGCAGCATCCTTTGCGCACCTCTGCGTGTTTTCGGGAGGGAGAGTGCGCAGTGTCTCTTAGGAGCTCGCAATATGGAGGACCATTCCGAACTTCATAGCAAAGGCGACCATGCTTCGACTTTGAAAAGGGCAACGTCCATTAGCCGGAATCGTGAGCCCGCCATCACCGATGTCACCCGCCCTTCGTGAGGTCGATGTGCTGAATATCTCGACGACCGATCGGCTGGCTATCAAGTCCATTCTCGTTATTCAGACGAAGTACATCGGGGATGTTGTTCTGACCTCGGCGCTCGTGCGAAACCTGCGCCTCGCTTACCAAAACGCTGTGATCGCCATGCTTTGCGCTCCTGGCCTGCGAGACTTCGTAGTCCGCCAGAATATCGCTGACGTGGCCATCGGATTCGACGGTCGAAGTGCTGGTAGAAGTCTGCTTCAGCGAGTGAAGGAATATTCAAGCTTGGTCGCTGACCTCCGCCGCCGAAAATTCGATCTCACCATTGATGTGGCTGACTCGAAGACATCCAGGATAGTGCAGAGGTTGATCGGGGCTCCGCTGCGCGTCGGATATAATCCGCCGGACAGGCCGCTGAAATTCTGGGAAGTTCAGCCTGCTAATATATTTGCCGAACCCTCGGGCCGCCGTAGTGGCGCGCACTACTTGTACCGATATCTGTCCCCGGCCAAAGCGCTCGGTATAGAATTACGCGAAGTGACACCGAGGCTTGAACCTACACCAGTCGGGCGGAGCGCATCTGCCCAGATTCTGGCGCAAAGCAATCTGCCCGTAAAAGCTTTCGTTGCAGTACACGCTGGAGCAAGATTCGAAGGACGATGTTGGCAACCTGAACGGTTCGCTGCGGTAATCGACGAGGTTTACGCAACCACTGGCCTGCGGTCACTGCTGGTCGGTGGACCTGATGAAAGGGCAATCGCGCAAGCTATCTTGAACGTGGCAAAGTCGCCGTTGGTGAGCGTTGTTGGCGAAGCCTCGCTTGAGACGCTAACCGCATTGCTTGCGGATGCATTTATTTTTCTCGGAAACGAAAGCGGCCCAATGCACTTGGCTGCATCAGTGGGAACCCCAGTTGTGGGCCTGTATGGCCTTACGCCCCCCGACATCTGGGGGCCTGTTGGGGTGCTTCACCGCACCGTTGCGCCGCCGTTGCCTTGCCAGTGTGTTGCGCCCGATTTGTGCAAACCTAACAACCCGGGCGGCGTATATTGCGTTCAGCGACTACCCGTTGCCAAAGTCGCTCAAGCGACACGAGACTTGATAGATGCAGTGAGACAGCGGGCTAGTGATACACCGACTGAACCTGCTCCAACCATTGGCGACAGCCATGACCGGCTGGCTTGAAACCGTGAAGAAAGGCGCGCGGTCATCGATCCGGTGATCGGCGAGCAGTACAGCTTCACCAGCTCGCTCGACAACGCGTTCAGTCTCCAGACCGAGTTTGAACGCTGCTGGCTGTCAAACGCCTCCCATCGTCTCCCAACCGTGCACATCCAATCTGCCCAGATCTGAATCGCGACTAGATGTTCAGGGGGTGGGCATCGCCGGCGACTGACGAGTCGTCGATAGCGAAGGGATATACAGAGAGCTCAGGTTCCTTGCCATGGTTGCGGTAATGTGATCAGCATCCTTATAGATGGGCAAGCCGTTTCGAACTGCGTCGCAATGGCCATGGCTGCAGATCGTTGGAAGCGGATCGACAATGGCAGCGCCATATTTTGCGGCCAGTCGCGCCAATATCGCACGTGAAAGCGCCTGCCGCTTCTCAACATAATCCCAAGGAGCGGCCACATCGGTGGACCGTCCTGCAATCATCGCTTTGGCGACCGCCTCCGGCATATAATGTCCCATCTCTGGGACATCCATGACCAAAACAATCTTAGTGCCTTGTTGCGTCAACTCTTTCATCAGACGATCGAGCGTTTCGACGACCGAGGCGGATCTGTCGTCAAGCGGTGGGGGCACCGAGGGGTCGAAATAAACACCTTCGTTCGGCAGTTCGGCATCGTGCACGTATTTGGGCCAGTAGGCGAGCAGGTAGACGAGGGGGATGTGCCTGGATACGATCAGATCGCGCACTGCTCCATTGAAGTCGCCGCACCGTTTGGTATCGCCACGCGGCGTAAGCTGAACGCCTGGCAAAGGCGGACATGATGAATGACCGGCGAAGAGACCGGAAACGCCGGTTTGCGTGGCAGCTACGTCGATGGCCGGGGCCATTGCACCGGAGTGGGAGTCTCCCCACACGAGGAAAGCGGGTTTGTTCGAACCTTCGACGCCGAGCGGGCACAGCTTGCCCATGCGTATGTCGGCCGGGGTCGGCCCCGTTGTATCGGAATCGGCGAAACAGGGCGGAACGCTGAACCGGCTTTCATCGTAGGTCGCGGCGTAGGCGGTCCGAGCATCGACAGGAAGGCGCGATGGAACGCCCTTGTCGTGGATGATATGACTTCCAAAGCCGACGGCTACGGCAGTCATAAGGGCCGCTCCGGCCAACATCGAACGTCGGCCGATCCGGCCACTGCGATTGCGGAAGGGCTGTTCGATAAACCACCAAGAAAAAGCGGCAGTGGCTAAAGACGCCAGGGCGATCAGGCTGCCATGAAGCGAGGATGGCTCACGGCCGGCTATCTCCCGGCTGAACACGATGGCGGGCCAATGCCACAGATAAAGCGAGTAGGAGATCAAGCCTATGAATACAACCGGCTTCGATCGAAGGACCCGACTGACCGGCCCTTGCTCGTCGCGCGCGTGGATCACCAGCGCGGCGCCAAGGCACGGCAGCAGCGCCGTCGGGCCGGGAAAGAGGGTGCGATCATCAAACCCGAACACGGCCAGAAGGATCAGCAAGATGCCGGCGGCTGCCAGGCCTCCCCGCATGGTCGACCGCTTCGGCGTCGGTATCGCGTCGAAGGCAATCAGCGCGCCAACCAGCAGTTCCCAGGCGCGAAACTGCAGCAGATAGAACGCCGCGACCGGCGAACGGAAGACCATCCATGCGCCCGCCACAAACGAGACGGTCAGCAACCCGATCAGGATGGGCATCGTGTATCGCCGCGCGAATCGGTTGATTGCGACCAGCAGCAGCGGAAACAGAATGTAGAACTGCTCCTCGACCGCAAGCGACCAAGTGTGCAACAGCGGCTTCATCTGCGCGCCAATGTCGAAATAGCCGCTCTCCTTCTCGAACTGGATATTCGACGTGAACAATGCTGCGGCCTTGACGCTGCGGGCGAAGTATTCCAGTTCGGCGGGCATCAGCAGGAACCATGCGGCAATGGACGAGGCCGCCAGAACTGCGAAGAGCGCCGGAAAGATCCGCCGGATGCGACGCTCGTAAAAACGCAGTAAGCTGAAATCGCCGCGAGTGATTTCCCCCGAAATCAGGGACGCCATGAGAAAGCCGGAGATGACGAAGAACACGTCGACGCCAACGAAGCCGCCCCCAAAGCCTGGTACTCCGCTATGGTAAAGCACCACCGGAACGATGGCCAAGGCACGCAGACCGTCAATATCTGCACGATAAGTAAGCCCCGCTTGTCCATGCCCGTGAATAGAAGCCTGGACGAGCGGACGTCTGAGAACGAGATTCAAACGTTATTCTCCGAAATGGTCCCGGTGGCAGGCGTTTATTGGCCCAGTATGGCTTCAGCATGACTGGTCTCGACCTTCTGACGAAGAGCGAGGCCAATGCGGAAGAATGCCGTCCTTTCACTAGACGCTGCCGATCCAAGCCCATCATCGGCTCCGCGTGCGCGAAAAAGCAACTGAGTTCCTCTACTGGCGCTCCGACTATCATGGTTCTTCCATCGCGCATGGCCGCGAGAAGGCCGCACCGCCTTTGTGACAGACGAAAGTGGTGTCGATCGAGCCGACTTCGAGCACTTCGGCGAAGCCGTCACCGCTGACTTCGGTCATCTCGTCGATGCCGCTATGCGAAGAAGACCATCGAGGCACCATAGCTGAGATCGAGGCCAGCCTGCAGGGCACAAAGGCGCACGACGCGGCACAGCGGCTATGCTGTCAGACAGCGCATCCGCAAGCGGCTCGAGGAAGCATCGGCTGGATCAAGGTCATCGCCGGGCAGGGCGAGGGGAAGGTCCATGATCGCGACCGCGTCTGATGTGCCTTCACCTTCGCGGCTGCCGCCTACAATGTGGTGCGGCTGCCAAAACCGATCGACTATATGGTCAACACTCGGAACGAGATTGGAGGGGCGCAGGCCTTTGCACTGTCCGAGGTTGTTGATCCCTGCAGGGGCATGGATCAGGTATAAAATTCTGGGCAGACGATGCTGCGCTGACCGATCGCATGGTTCGCCTACCGGAGAGGACCTTGCGCACCTCGCGAGGGCGTAGCTGCTTCCTTCCATCCATCGGTCGCGGAACTCGAACGCTCCCAGAATCTGTCCCTGGACGAACTCCGCTGTGAACGCCGCGCGTTGAGCCGCGACGGGACCCGAGAGACGCAATTGGTGGAACACCGGCTCCAGGTTGAGCTGGTGGGTGAGGTCCACGACGCGCAGCATCTTGGAGATGTGACCGATGTCCTTGTTGGCTGTAGCGATATCGAGACCGCCCCCGACGATCCGCTTCTGCCACCACTCACGGAAAGCGACTGTGTCATCTCGCGTCAGGCGAGCGATCTCTTTGTCGCCGATGACGCCGATCAAGTTTGCGTAGCGCGCTTCTTGGAGTTCCGCCAGTTCTTAATCTGGTTTGGGAAGTTAGCTGGCGGAGAGAGCGGGATTCGAACCCGCGTTACGGTTTCCCGTAAACACACTTTCCAGGCGTGCGCCTTCAACCACTCGGCCACCTCTCCGTCCTTAGCATCTCGCGCCGGCCGGTTTCGCCGTGCGGGTTGGGGAGATGCTCCCATGGGAAGTCCTCAACGGATATCTGGTGTGCCTTCAACCGGCAGGCAACCCTTCCCTGCGCCGATAGCCGTCTAGGCAAACAGGCGCGGGGCTCATCTAGTCGATCCGAAAGCGAATGCCAAGCCATAATGGCATTGCCGCAGCTTTTGCCCTGGATGGCAGCAAAAGCCGGGTCCAAAAGAGGTCATGCGTTCGAATGATGTGCACAGGCCGGCCGCCTCCGGCTGGCGCTGCTTGACTTCGGCTGCGCGCGGCTGTCGACTGCCCGGAATTCTTGGTTTCCGTGCAATCCCGGTTGGAACGGTTGCGAGCTTCCCTGGAATTGCGGGTTCAGGTTTTTTGCAGTTCCTGACGGAAAGCCATCACGCGCTTTCCATGGAATTGTTCGGGCGAGGGGATCGTCCTGGCATGGCGTCGATCGACCAGCAACCCGCGGGGCGGCCGGACAGCGGGCTTTCCTTCATACCGGTGGCCTGGCTCGTCATCGTCATGGGCCTGTCGGCCTACGGCCTGATTGCGAATTGGCGGCTGATCGGCGACTTCAGCCTGCCGGAAAATGCATTCCTTCTCGTTTATGGCGGCCTGACCGGCGGCGTGATCACCATCCTGTGGGGATTGTACCTGCTTGGCCTGGCCTTCAACCGCTCGGCTCGTTTCCCGCGCCATTACACGATCTGGCAGATCGCCGTCATCATCTGGCTTGTCCTGCGCCAGGCCTGTGTGTCCTATGCCTTCGTCTTCTCGGTCGAGGCTCTGGGCTTCACCGTGGCCGAGATCGCCATCGGCCTGCTCTGCATCTACCTTCTGCGGAATGGTGCCGGCTCCGAGACCGTCTATGCCAATCCGGAGACCGAGCGGCCGCCGGTCTTCGTCTCGATCCTTGCCGCGCTGCTCGGCATCATCCTTGGCGGCGTGATCGGCGCATTCAGCGGGTTCTTCGCCGGTTCGCTGATCGCGGACCTTACGCATATGAGCTGCTTCGAGGGCGCCTGCGGATTTTTCGCGGCTTTTGTCGGCCTGGGCGGCCTGATCGTCGGCGCGATCGCCGGCGGCATTTTCGCCGTCTGGCGGGTGAACCGGCGCAGGCCGGCGCGGGCTCGCTAATTTTATGGGCGGCGATTGCGCGGGAACCACGCACCCTCTATGTCGATTGCGGGGTAGACGGAGCGTTCCCGGGGAGAGCGTCGATGTTGCGTTTCATCTTTCGGCTGGCAGCCATGGTTGCGCTGTCGATTTCCGTCATCATGGCGGTGATCGACACGACACGCTCGGTCGCGGCCTCCACGCTGGTGATGACGCCGCTCAATGCAAGCTGGCTGGCCGTCTCGCCGGATACCCGCGCGGCCTTCGAGACTTTCGTGCGCACCAAGGCAGGCCCGCTGGTCTGGGACGGCGCCGTCGCCTGGGTGCTCGCGCAACCCGGTTTCGCGGTGTTCGCGGTGCTGGCTTTCCTGCTCTACGCCATCGGCTACCGGCGCAAGCGCCGCGGCGCGGAATTCGCCCCAACCCCTTGAAGGCTCTCGTTTTTGACGCGATTGCGGAGGGACGGCTACGGCGAAGCCGCCGAGCCCAACCGCCGGTAACCGCTTTTTCCAACAGGTCAAAATTCCACGTGAATTTTGTTTCGCGCCGTGCCAGATTGACCGCGAGCGGGAGGGGAAAACACTTCCTGCCTGGCCTCCCAAGCCCGCCGGAGAACCGGGCGGGCAGGCGGTGCAAACGGAAAAATAACCGACAGGGTGTGGATCACATGAAACGTATCGTTCTTGGCCTTCTGGCCGCAACCGCAATGGTTCTTCCGGCTTTCGCGGCGGATGTGCAGCCGGCCATTCTCTACGATCTGGGCGGCAAGTTCGACAAATCCTTCAACGAGGCCGCCTATAACGGCGCCGAGAAGTTCAAGAAGGAAACCGGCGTCTCTTATGTCGAATTCGAGGTCTCCAACGCTTCGCAGCGCGAGCAGGCGCTGCGCCGCTTCGCCGAGGACGGCCGTAACCCGATCGTCATGGCCGGCTTTGCCTGGGAGGACGCGCTGAAGAAGGTCGCGGCCGAATATACCGACCTCAACTTCGCCATCATCGACGATGCCGTCGACCTGCCCAATGTCCGCTCGCTGGTATTCAAGGAGAATGAAGGCTCCTACCTCGTCGGCATCCTGGCCGCGATGGCGTCGAAGTCGAAGAAGGTGGGCTTCGTCGGCGGCATGGACATCCCGCTGATCCGCAAGTTCGAATGCGGCTATGTCGGCGGCGCCAAGTCGGCCGGCGCCACCGAGGTCATCCAGAACATGACCGGCGACACGCCGGCCGCCTGGAACGACCCGGCCAAGGGCGGCGAGATCGCCAAAACGCAGATCGACCAGGGTGCGGACGTGGTCTACGCGGCTGCCGGCGGCACCGGCGTCGGCGTGCTGCAGGCGGCGGCGGATGCCGGAAAGCTCGGCATCGGCGTCGATTCCAACCAGAACGGCCTGCAGCCCGGCAAGGTGCTGACCTCGATGATGAAGCGTGTCGACGTTGCCGTCTACAACGCCTTCATGGACGGCAAGAACGGCACCTTCAAGGGCGGCGTCGAGAATCTCGGCCTCAAGGAAGGCGGCGTCGACTACGCCATGGACGACAACAACAAGGCCCTGGTGACCGATGAGATGAAGGCGGCCGTCGAAAAGGCCAAGGCCGATATAATCGCCGGCAAGGTGCAGGTGCACGACTACACCTCCGACAACAACTGCCCGTATTGATCGGCAGTCGAACCAAGCTTTGAACCGCCGGGCCATGGCCCGGCGGTTTCGTTTTGGAGACGGCATGATGCAACCGACGATCGAAACCATGGCCGAAGGCGACGTCGAGACGATAGCGCGGCTTCGGCTCAAGGCCTTCTTTGAAGGCACCGGCCGGACATTCGACGAAGACATGGCCGGGCTGCGCGGGCTGATCGCCGGCGACGGCTTCGAGGCGGCTTTCGTGGCCCGCGACCGTGGCCGGCCTATCGGGAGCTGCCTGCTCGTCCGCGACGAAATCGATTCGCCGCACGATCTCACGCCATGGCTGGCCGGACTGGTTGTCGAGGAAGCCTATCGAGGCGGCGGCATCGGCACGGCGCTGGTCAAGGCCGTCGAGACCCATGCCGCGTCGGCCGGCATCGGCACGCTCTATCTCTATACCTGGCAGGCGCGCGGGTTTTACGAAGCGCTTGGCTGGACGGCAGTCGAGACTTTCGAGCAGGACGGCGCGCCGATGCTTCTGATGTCGCGCGACCTATAGCAATTCCAGAAAAGTGTGAGCGGCTTTCCGTTCGGAATTGCGTAAAAACAAAAAGATAGGGCGTTTCGCCGTTTCCGTGAAGAAGCGCGCTATAGCGTGCCGGCGAGATAGCCGAGCGCAAAGGCGGCCACGAGGGCGAGCGCGATGACAAAACCCAGCCTGCCGCCCAGCGAATGCAGGCCGACGCCGTAGGGTTTGCGCTCGAGCCGGTGGATCATCACAGGCGGCGGCTCGGCGGCGGGGGTAGGAATGCCAGCCAGCCGCGTCTGCATCTGCGGCAGTTCGGCAAGGCGTTGCGTGACCAGTTCCCAACGGCTGTCGCGCCCCTCGGGTCCCGCTGGATCGAAGGCGCGCAAGCGCTCGGCCAGCCGCAGGACCGTGTCGCGAAAGGCGGGATCGATCTCGAGGTCGCGCTCGGCGCGGGCGCGTTCCCTGTCGTTCATCAGGCCAAAGACATAATCGCCGGCCCTGGCGACACGGTCACTTTCATTGGACATGGCCGTCCTTCCCCATGGCCTCACCAATGCGGCGGCTTGGTCACCGGAACATCGGGAGCGGTCTTCTCCTCCAACTCCAGGAACCGGTCGGTGAGGGCCGCAAGCTTGCGCTCCATGCGCTCGATCACCTTCCACTGTTCGGCGATCTGGCCGGACAGTTCCTCGATGGTCTTTTCCTGCTCGGCGGCGCGGATTTCCAGCGTCGTCAGCCGATCGTCAGGCGTGGCCATGCAAACCGACCCTTGCAAATATGAAGCCTTCACCCAAGCGGATATTCGTGGGACGCCCGCGAATATCTGCTCATGCTCTGTTGGTTCTCGCAGGTTCTGACCTCAAAACGCGGGACACTTTTGCGGAACCTGCTCAGGTTCGAAATTGACAAGGGCGCGGGGATTTGTCGAGAGTGAACGGCCGATTGGCATAAGCGGGGCGTCATGCTAGGCGTTTTGACCAAGCGATAAAAATAACGAGTGGGACAGGCTGCATGGCGCAAGCCGCAATCGAGCTCATAGGCATCAACAAGAGTTTTGGCGCGGTGCGCGCCAACCGCGACATCAACCTGGAAGTGGCGCGCGGCACCATCCACGGCATTGTCGGCGAGAACGGCGCCGGCAAGTCGACACTGATGTCGATCCTCTACGGCTTCTACCAGGCCGACAGCGGCGAAATCCGCGTCGGCGGCAAGCCGGTGTCGATCAATACATCCAACGACGCCATCGCGCTCGGCATCGGCATGGTGCACCAGCATTTCATGCTGGTCGACAATTTCACCGTGCTGGAAAACGTCATCCTCGGCGTAGAGAACGATGTGCTGCTGAAGAGCAGCATCGCCAAGGCGCGCTCGGAGCTCGATCGGCTGGAGCGCGAATACGGGCTCGAAGTCGATCCCGACGCGGTGATCGAAGAGCTGCCGGTCGGCCTGCAGCAGCGTGTCGAAATCCTCAAGGCGCTCTATCGCGGCGCCGAGATCCTGATCCTCGACGAGCCGACGGGCGTGCTGACGCCGGCCGAGGCCGACCACCTCTTCCGCATCCTCAAGCAATTGAAGGAGCAGGGCAAAACCATCGTGCTCATCACGCACAAGCTGCGCGAGATCATGGCCATCACCGACACGGTTTCGGTGATGCGCCAAGGCACGATGGTGGCGACCCGGCTGACGAAGGAAACCACGGTCGGCGAACTGGCCGAGCTGATGGTCGGCCGGCGCGTGCTTCTCAGGGTCGAGAAGGGCCAGTCGGAAGCCGGCGCGATAAGACTGTCGGTCAAGAACCTGACGGTGAAGGATTCGCGCGGCGTCACCATGGTCGACAATGTCTCCTTCGACGTGCGCGGCGGCGAGATCGTCGGCATCGCCGGCGTTGCCGGGAACGGCCAGTCCGAACTGCTGGAAGCGATCTCGGGTATCCGGCATGCGGTCTCCGGCGAGGTGATGCTGGAGGGCAAGCCGATCGATCTCACCGGCAGGGCCGACCCGGGAGAATTGCGAGACCGCGGGCTCGCCCACGTGCCCGAGGACCGCCACCATGTCGGGCTGGTGCTCGCCTTCGAGGAGAACGAGAATTCGATCCTCGGCTATCATGACGACGAGCGCTATCTGAAAGGACCGTTCCTCGACATCGATGCCATCATGGCCGACGCCAAGGACAAGATCGAGAAATACGACATCCGCCCCGGCAATCCGCGGCTGAAGACGGCGAACTTCTCCGGCGGCAACCAGCAGAAGATCGTGCTGGCCAGGGAGATGGAACAGGATCCGGGCGTGCTGATCGTCGGCCAGCCGACGCGCGGCGTCGATGTCGGGGCCATCGAATTCATCCACAAGCGGCTGATCGCCATGCGTGATCAGGGCAAGGCGGTGCTGGTGGTGTCGGTCGAGCTCGACGAGATCCGCTCGCTCTCCGACCGCATCCTGGTGATGTTCGCCGGCCGTGTCGTCGGCGAGCGCGGCCCCGACGCGACCGAAGGCGAGCTCGGCCTGCTCATGGCCGGCGTCGAGCACCAGGAGGCCGCCGAATGAGCACGCCTTACGCCAAGCTGCCGGCCTGGGCCGATTATGGGTTGATTCCGCTGATCAACCTGTCGGTCGCCTTCATCGTTGCCGGCTTCGTCGTGATGCTGGTCGGGGAAAACCCGTTCCGCGCCGCCGTCATCCTGGTCGAAGGCGCTTTCGGCAAGGGCACGGGCATCGCCTTCACCCTGTTCTACGCCACCACCTTCATCTTCACCGGGCTGTCGGTGGCGGTGGCGGCGCATTGCAGCCTGTTCAACATCGGCACCGAGGGCCAGGCCTATATAGGCGGCCTCGGCATCGCGCTCGTATGCCTGAGCCTCGACAGCGTGCTGCCCTGGTGGGTGATCTTTCCGATCGCGATCGTGGCCGCGGCGGTGTTCGGCGCGGCCTGGGGTTTCATCCCTGCCTATCTGCAAGCCAAGCGCGGCTCGCACATCGTCATCACCACCATCATGTTCAACTTCATCGCCGCTTCGGTGATGGTCTATCTCCTGGTCGGCCCGCTGAAGCCGGCCGGCTCGCAGGCGCCGCAGACGCGCAACTTCCTCGCCGGGGCCGAACTGCCGAAGCTCAACTGGATCATCGAATTGTTCGGCGCCAAGATCCGTTCCGCGCCGCTCAACATCTGCTTCCTGCTGGCGCTGGTCATGGCCTTCCTGGTCTGGCTTCTGATCTGGCGCACCAGGCTCGGCTATGAGATGCGCGACCTATGGCCACAGCCCGAAGGCGGCGCGCTATGCCGGTATTTCGGAAACCCGCATCATCATCACCGCGATGATGATCTCGGGCGCGCTGGCAGGCATGATGGCGCTCAATCCTGTCATGGGCGACCAGCATAATGTCGCGATCGATTTCGTCTCGGGCGCCGGCTATGTCGGCATCGCCGTGGCGCTTATGGGCCGGCTGCATCCGGTCGGCATCGTGCTGGCAGCGATCCTGTTCGGCATGCTCTATCAGGGCGGCGCCGAGCTCGCCTTCGAGATGCCGGCGATCAGCCGCGACATGATCGTCATCATCCAGGGCTTGGTCATCCTCTTCGCCGGCGCGCTGGAACACATGTTCAGGCCTTACATCCAGGCGCTGTTCGCCTCGGTCAGTCCGAAGTCGGTCGGCATGCAGGCGGTGAACGGGAAGGGGGCCTGAGATGGACACGTTCAACGCCATCGTCCAGGTGCTGGATTCGACGATTCGCCTTTCGGTGCCGCTGCTGCTCGCCTGCCTGGCGGGTCTCTATTCGGAACGGGCCGGCATCTTCGACATCGGGCTGGAAGGCAAAATGCTGGTCGGCGCCTTTGCCGGGGCTTCCGCGGCCGCCGTCTTCCATTCGGCGATGATCGGCCTCGGCACGGCGGTGCTGATCTCGGTCGCCTTCGCGCTGGTGCACGGCTTCGCCTCGATCACGCATCGCGGTAACCAGATCGTCTCCGGCGTGGCGATCAATTTCATCGCCGCCGGATCGACCATCATCCTCGGCCAGGCCTGGTTCAGCCAAGGCGGACGCACGCCGGCGCTGCAGCCCGGCGAGCGCTTCGAGGCGATCACCTGGCCCGGCGCCGATGCGATCAAGGATGTGCCGGTCATGGGCCCGATCTATGCCGAGCTGATCTCCGGCCATTCGATCCTGGTCTATTTCGCCTTCGCCATGGTGCCGTTCACATGGTGGGTGCTGTTTCGCACCCGCTTTGGGCTGAGGATGCGCGCCGTCGGCGAAAATCCCGCCGCCGTCGATACCGCCGGCATCTCGGTCGCCTGGCTGCGCTATCGCGCGCTGATCTGCACCGGCATCCTCACCGGGGTCGCCGGCGCCTATCTTTCCATGGTGCAGAATGGCGGCTTCGTGAAGGACATGACGGCGGGCAAGGGCTATATCGCGCTGGCAGCGCTCATCTTCGCCAAATGGAAGCCGGTCAATGCGATGTTCGCCTGCCTTTTGTTCGGCTTTCTCGATGCAGCCGCCATTCGCCTGCAAGGCACGCCGCTGCCGGTCATCGGCAAGGTGCCGGTGCAGTTCATGCAGGCGCTGCCCTATGTGCTTACCGTCATCCTGCTCGCCGGCTTCATCGGCAAGGCCATTCCGCCGCGCGCCGGCGGCGTACCCTATGTGAAGGAACGTTGAGGTCGCCGAGCGCCGGGGCAGAATTTCGTCCGGCGGCGACCGGCATTTGGACATTGGGAGAGAAGAACCGGATGTCGCATGATCTGTTCGAGGCGGCGAAGACGGCGATGGCCAAGGCCTATGCGCCCTATTCGAAGTTCCCGGTGGGTGCAGCACTTCGCACCGAGGATGGGCGCGTCTTCACCGGCGCCAATATCGAGGTGGCGTCCTATCCGGAAGGCTGGTGCGCCGAGACGACGGCGCTCGGCCACTACATCATGGGCGGCGGCGGCAAGATTGTGGAAATCGCGGTGATCGCCGAACGCATGGCCAAATGCTCACCTTGCGGCGGCTGCCGGCAGCGGCTGGCGGAATTCTGCCGGCCGGATACGAAGCTCTATCTGTGCGACAACAGCGGCGTGGCCGAGACGGTCACCATGGGCGACATGCTGCCCTACGGCTTCAGAGGCGATATCTTGAAATGAAGGAAGCGCTGGATCATCTGGTCGAGAAACTGGACGGGCTGGCGCCGACGACGGCGCTCGTGCTGGGCTCGGGCCTCGGCGGGCTGGTCGACCAGGTCAAGGATGCCAGGCGCATCTCCTATGCGGAACTGCCGGGCTTTCCGCGCAGCGGTGTTTCCGGCCATGCCGGCGAGGTGGTTGCCGGGCATTTCGCCGGCACGCCGGTGCTGATGCTCTCCGGCCGGGCGCATTATTACGAGCATGGCAACGCGGCCGCGATGCGCCCGGCGCTGGAGGTGCTTGCCGGCATCGGCATCTCGCATCTGATCCTCACCAATGCGGCCGGTTCGGTCGATCCTGAGATGGGACCGGGCTCGGTGATGTTGATCACCGACCACATCAATTTCTCCGGCTCCAACCCGCTGATCGGCGAGCCGAGCGACCGCCGCTTCGTCGGCCTCACCGAGGCTTATGATGCGGGCCTGCGCGGCGCGATCGAAAAGGCGGCCAAGGCAACGGGGACTGCGCTGCATCAAGGCGTCTATATGTGGTTTTCCGGACCATGCTTCGAGACGCCGGCCGAGATCCGCATGGCGCGCGTCATGGGCGCTAACGCCGTCGGCATGTCGACCGTGCCGGAGGTCATCCTTGCCCGCTTCCTCGGGCTCAAGGTCGCCGCCTGCTCGGTCATCACCAATCTGGCGGCCGGCATGACAGGGGCGGAACTCTCGCACCAGGAAACCAAGGACATGGCGCCGGTGGGCGGCGCGCGGCTGGCGACGATCCTGCGGCGCGTCTTCCAGGACGGCTTGCCCGACTGATGCTGCCGCAGGAGATCATCCGCCGCAAACGCGACGGCCACAAACTCTCGGCCGACGAGATCGCGGCCTTCATCGCCGGGCTGACGGCCGGCAGCATCTCCGAAGGCCAGGTCGGCGCTTTCGCCATGGCCGTGTTCCTCAACGGCATGAGCCGCGAGGAAGCGGTGGCGCTGACGCTCGCCATGCGCGATTCCGGCGACGTGCTCGACTGGTCCGATCTGCCGGGTCCGGCCACAGACAAGCATTCGACCGGCGGCGTCGGCGACAATGTCTCACTGATGCTGGCGCCGATCGTCGCCTCTTGCGGCGCCTATGTACCGATGATTTCAGGCCGCGGCCTCGGCCACACCGGCGGCACGCTGGACAAGATGGATGCCATCCCCGGCTATGCCAGCCAGCCGGACGTGGCGCTGTTCCGCAAGACGGTGCTCGAGGCCGGTTGCGCCATCATCGGCCAGACGGCCAATCTCGCGCCGGCCGACCGCCGGCTCTACGCGATCCGCGACGTGACCGGCACGGTCGAATCGGTCCCGCTGATCACCGCTTCGATCCTGTCGAAGAAGCTTGCCGCGGGCCTGGGCTCGCTGGTGCTCGACGTCAAGGTCGGCAACGGCGCCTTCATGGAAAAGTCGCGCGACGCGGCCGCCTTGGCGAACAGCCTGGTCGAGGTGGCCAATGGCGCCGGCCTGAGCGCGTCGGCGCTGGTGACGGGCATGAACGAGCCGCTGGCTTCGGCCGCCGGCAATGCCGTCGAGGTGAAGAATGCCGTCGATTTCCTCACCGGCCGCTATCGTGACCGCCGGCTCGAGGACGTGACGCTGGCTTTGGCCGCCGAGATGCTGCAGTCGGCGGGGCTCGTCTCGTCCAACCAGGACGGCATCAGGCGCGCCAACGAAGCGCTCGCCGGCGGCCGCGCGGCTACCGTCTTCGCGCGGATGGTGTCCGTGCTCGGCGGTCCCGGTGATTTCATCGAGAACCCGGAAAAGTACCTGCCGACGGCACCGGTCGAGCTGGCCGTGAAAGCGGAACAGGGCGGGTTCGTGACCGGCATCGCCACGCGCGATATCGGGCTTGCCGTCGTCACGCTCGGCGGCGGCCGTTCCCGTCCGGACGACAAAATCGATCACGCCGTCGGTTTGACCCGGCTGTTGCCGATCGGTGCCGAGCTGCGCCCGGGCGAGGCGCTGGCGCTGGTCCATGCCCGCACCAATGCGGAGGCCGAGGCGGCGGCAGCGGCCGTGCGTGCCGCTTATACGATCGGGGGTTCCAAACCGCCCGCCGAGAAGACCGTGCTCAGGCGGATACTGCATCGCTAGAGCAGTTCATCATTTCGCGGAAATGGTGAACTGCTCTATCTTTTGTGTTTCCGGACGGAAAACCGCTGCGCACTTTTCCTGGAATTTCTTACGTCGGACTCACTGAACGAGCAGCAACGATCCGTCCTGGACTTGGTATTTCTGCAGCCGCTGCAGGAAGCTCATGCCGATCAGGTTGGTCTGCAGCGCTCGGTCGTCGAGCACCATCGCCTGGACATTGTCGACCGAGATCTTGCCGATCTGCAGGCGCTCGACCGTCACCACGGCGGCTTTGATCGCGCCATTGGCGGTGTTCACCTGTCGATTGAAGTCGGACGGGTTGAGCGAGATGCCGATCCTGCGCGCGGTCGAGGCGTTGATGGCAACCAATGTCGCGCCGGTGTCGATCATGCCGTCGATCTGGCGGCCATTGAGCTTGAACTGCGATGTGAAGTGGCCGCGCGCATCGGCGTTGACCAGCACCTGGCGGCCGAGCGGCATCGGCGCCGCCGGCTTGGCCGGGACCGAAGCGAGATTGACCTGCGGCTGGGCCTCCGGTGCTGCCGGCTGCGAGGCGACGGTCGATTTCAAGAGGCCGTCCACCAGATGCGGGTTAGCCTGATAGACGATCGGAATCGAAGCCGAGGTTCCGGCAAAGATGCCGAGGATGAGAAGCTTGCGCAGCATGGATGCCCCTTCGCGAAGCAGCATCCATAAGCCCGGCATGGTTTTTACGACTTTAACTCGTGCTGGAACCGCAAGCTTGCGTAAACGGCCAGTTAAGAAAGGCGCTCACTTTGTCCCGTACATGCGGTCGCCGGCGTCGCCGAGACCGGGCATGATGTAGCCCTTGTCGTTCAACTGGCGGTCGATGGAAGCGGTAAAGATCGGCACGTCCGGATGCGCCTTCGTGAAACGCTCGATACCTTCCGGGGCGGCCAGCAGGCACAGGAAGCGGATGTTGGTGGCGCCGCGTCCCTTCAGCTTGTCGATCGCCGCGATCGCCGAGTTGGCGGTCGCCAGCATCGGATCGACGACGATAACCAGCCGGTCGGCAAGATCGCTCGGCGCCTTGAAGAAATACTCGACCGCTTCGAGCGTCTCATGGTCGCGGTAGAGGCCGATATGGGCGACGCGCGCGGCCGGCACCAGGTCGAGCAGACCCTCGAGTAGGCCGTTGCCGGCGCGCAGCACCGAAGCGAAGACCAGCTTCTTGCCTTCCAGCGTCGGCGCCTCCATCTCCTCGATCGGTGTCTCGATCATGGTCGTGGTCAGCTCGAGATTGCGGGTCACCTCATAGCCGAGCAGCAGCGAAATCTCGCGCAGCAGCCGCCGGAAACCGGCCGTCGAGGTCTCCTTCTTGCGCATGATGGTCAGCTTGTGCTGGACAAGGGGGTGGTCGACGACGGTGACGCCCTGCATGATGTGCTCCGACTGGTTCGCAGTGGGTAGTAGTCAGTAGTGAGTAGTGAATAGTGAGCCGATTTGCGAGTCCCGGCCTCGGGCAAAGCTCCGGCCTTCAACCGATCTATGCGCGCTCGGCCAAATCCATAACTATTGACTACCGACTACTCCCTACTCACTCACCGCACCTTCACGTCCAGCCGGCTCAGCAGCATCGCCCTGGTCTTCTTGTCCACGAAGGCCGCCTCGATGGCCGTCCTGGTGACGGCGGTGAGCGCCTTGTCGTCCATGCGGAAATGCTCGGCGGCGATATCGTATTCGCGCTTCAGCGAGGTCCAGAAGTAGGGCGGGTCGTCGGAGTTGAGCGTCACCTTGCAGCCGGCGGCGCGCAGCGCCGGAAAGGGATGGTCGGCGAAGCTGTCGAAGACTTTCAGCGCGATGTTGGAGCCCGGGCAGCATTCCAGCACCACGCCCTGGTCGGCTATGCGGCGGACGAGGTCAGGGTTCTCGATAGCGCGAACGCCGTGGCCGATGCGCGACGGGCGGATGTGGTCGAGGGCCGCCGCAACACTTTCCCAGCCCATCAGCTCACCGGCATGAATGGTGATGCCGAGGCCCGCTTCGCGCGCGATCTCGAAGGCTCGCGCATAATCCTCGAAATCGCCGATGCGCTCGTCGCCGGCGACGCCGAAACCGGTCACCAGCGGATGTGCGCAGCGCGCCGCGAAGCGCGCCGCCTGCTCGATCGACTCGACGCCGACATGGCGCACGCCGGTGACGATCATGCGGCCCTCGATGCCGGTCCTGGCCCTGGCGCGGGCCATGCCTTCGCCCAGCGCGTCCGTATAGGCCTTTGGCGACAGCCCGGCCCTTTTGGCATGGTCCGGCGAGGTGAAAACCTCGGAATAGATGGCGCCGTCGCGAGCGAGGCTGGTCAGATAATGGTCGGCAAGGCGCGCATAATCTTCTTCGCTGCGGAACAGGTCGGAAGCGAAATCGTAAGCCGCGAGAAAGGAGGTGAAATCGTGCCAGACGAATGAGCCGTTCTGGATATAGGGCGAAGGGTCCTTGCCGTATTTGCGGGCTTGGGCGACGACGAGTTCGGGCGCTGCCGCTCCTTCGATGTGGCAGTGCAGTTCGGCCTTCAAAATCATGCGGTCATCCCGTCCGGTATGCTGCTCTCGCACAGGGGCTGGCCGGAAAATCATGCAAGACCTCTCCCGGCCGGGGTTTGAAAGCGCGGCCGAAAACCGCGCCTTGGACAATAGCGTCGGCACCATCGATCGGCTATGGTCCCGCCGGTTTTATGACGGATCAAAATAATGTCAGTTGAGAGAACCACGACCGCGGGCGGGATGGAAACCTCCTATGGTTTCAGGAAGGTCGGGGCAGGGGAGAAGCAGCCCCTGGTCAACGACGTCTTCCATAAGGTGGCCAGCCGATACGACCTGATGAACGATCTGATGTCGGCCGGGTTGCACCGGTTGTGGAAGGACGCGATGGTCGCCTGGCTCAACCCGCCGAAGCGGCCGGGCTGGAAGGTGCTCGATGTCGCCGGCGGCACCGGCGATATCGCCTTCCGCATCGTCGAGGCCAGCCAGCGCCATGCGCACGCCACCGTGCTCGACATCAACGGCTCCATGCTTACCGTCGGCCGCGACCGCGCCGAAAAGCAGGGTCTGTCAGCCAATACCGACTTCGTCGAGGCCAATGCCGAGGAACTGCCGTTCGCGAATGATAGCTTCGATGCCTATACGATCGCTTTCGGCATCCGCAATGTGCCGCGCATCGAGGTCGCGCTTACCGAAGCCTATCGCGTGCTGAAGCGCGGCGGACGGTTTCTGTGCCTGGAATTCTCGGAGGTCGACATGCCGCTGCTCGACAAGGCCTATGAAGCCTGGTCGTTCAACGCGATCCCCAGGATCGGCAAGACGGTGACCGGCGACGGCGAGCCCTATTCCTATCTGGTCGAATCCATCCGAAAGTTCCCCAACCAGCAGAATTTCGCGGCGATGATTACCCGCGCCGGCTTCGATCGCGTCACCTTCCGCAATTACTCGGGCGGTATCGCCGCCCTTCATTCCGGCTGGAAGCTTTGAGGCGCGGCGCTTTGCAGCAGAAGCAGGCCCCTCTGAAGCAGCCTCCTTTGACGCAGGTTGGGCTATGAGCAGCGTCGCCGCCGCCTTCAGGCTCGCCCGGGCCGGCTGGGTGCTGGTCCGCGAAGGCGTCGTCGCCGCGCTGCCGGGCGAAGAGCTCTCCGGCATGCCGAAATTCGGCTGGCGCGTGGCGCGGCTTTTCACCCGCCGCCGGGCGCTGAGCTATCAGCGCGGCGACAGGCTGGCGCGCGCGGTGGTGCGGCTCGGACCCTCCTACGTCAAGCTCGGCCAGTTCCTGGCGACGAGGCCCGACGTTGTCGGCAACGACATGGCGCTCGACCTCGCATTGCTGCAGGACAAGATGCATACTTTCCCGAAGGCCGCAGCGATCCATGCGATCGAAGCCTCGCTCGGGCGCAGGATTGACGATCTCTATTCGAGCTTCGGCGAACCGGTGGCGGCGGCCTCGATCGCGCAGGTGCACGGTGCCGAGGTCTTGTGCGAGGGCAGCGCTTCGCGCGTGGCGGTGAAGGTTATCCGGCCCGGCGTGCGGCGGCGCTTCTTTCAGGACCTCGAAAGCTATTTCCTCGCCGCCCACCTGCAGGAGAAATACATACCGTCGTCGCGCCGGCTGCGCCCTGTCGAGGTGACCCAGACGCTGGCGCAGACCACCAGAATCGAGATGGACCTGAGGCTGGAGGCGGCAGCGCTTTCGGAACTCGGCGAGAACACCAAGGACGATCAGGGTTTTCGCGTGCCGGCCGTCGACTGGGAACGGACCGGCCGCGACGTGCTCACCATGGAGTGGATCGACGGCATCAAGATGAACGATCTGGCGGGCCTTGCCGCCGCCGGGCATGACCTCAAGGCGATCGCCGTCAACCTCATCCAGTCGTTCCTGCGGCACACGTTGCGCGATGGCTTCTTCCATGCCGACATGCATCCGGGAAACCTGTTCGTCGAGGCGGACGGCACCATCGTCGCCGTCGATCTCGGCATTGCCGGCCGGCTCGGCAAGAAGGAGCGGCGGTTCCTCGCCGAGATTCTCTACGGTTTCATCGTGCGCGACTACCAGCGCGTCGCGGAGGTGCATTTCGAGGCCGGCTATGTGCCGCGCCAGCACAATGTCTCGGCCTTCGCGCAGGCGATCCGCGCCATCGGCGAGCCGATCCACGGCCAATCGGCCGAGACGATCTCGATGGCGAAGCTGCTGACGCTGCTTTTCGAAGTCACCGAACTGTTCGATATGGCGACGCGGACCGAACTGGTGCTTTTGCAGAAGACCATGGTGGTGGTCGAAGGTGTCGCACGCACACTCGATCCGGCCTTCAACATGTGGAAGACCTCGGAGCCCGTGGTCAGCGATTGGATCGCCGGCAATCTCGGCCCGCGCGGCATGCTCACGGACGCGCGCGACGCCGGCAGAGCCCTTGTGTCGCTGGCAAGGCAGGCGCCGGATCTTGTCGCCCGCACCGAGCGGCTGTCGCGCGAGATCGATCTGATGGCCGAGAACGGCCTGCGCTTCGACGAAGCGACCGCGCACGCAATTGGTAGGGCGGAAGCGCGCCACACCCGCTCCGGCCGCGTGGCGCTGTGGGTTATCGCGCTGACGCTGATTTATATCGCGTGGAAATTGCTCTGATCCCACGCGGCTTGTCGCCAGTTGATTGCATTGCTATCATTGCCAGCGCTTATCCGAAGGCGAGTGCAATCGCATGGCCAGCATCACCATCCGCAATCTTGACAATGAAGTGAAAGACCTGCTCCGGCAGCTGGCGGCCGAGAATGGCCGTTCGATGGAGGAGCAGGCGCGGGCGATGATACGCGCCGCGGTCAAAGGCCGGGCAGGGCAGGCCGAGCGCATCGGCCAGATCGAGGAAAAGCTGCGTGCGCTGACGGGCTCGAAGGAGCAGGCAGCGCCGGTCGTCGCCGCATCCGCCAAATCAGTTTCGCGAGGTTCTCTCTCCGGCAAGCGCATCCTGCTCGTCATCGGCGGCGGCATCGCCGCCTACAAGGCGCTCGACCTGATACGACGGCTGCGCGAGCGCGGCGCTGCGGTGCGGGTGGTGATGACGTCAGCCGCGCAGGAATTCGTCACCACGCTGTCGGTCGGCGCGCTTTCGGCCGATCATGTCTTCACCGAACTGTTCGACCGCAATGACGAGCACGATGTCGGCCATATCAGGCTGTCGCGCGAGGCCGATCTGCTGGTGGTGGCGCCCGCCACCGCCGACCTGATGGCGAAGCTCGCCAACGGCCATGCCAACGACCTTGCCTCGACGGTGCTTCTGGCCACCGACAAGAGGGTGCTGATGGCGCCGGCGATGAACCCGAAAATGTGGGCGCATCCGGCAACGCGGCGGAACCGGGCGGCCTTGCAGAAGGACGGCATAGCCTTTGTCGGTCCCGCCAAGGGCGAGATGGCGGAGAGCAACGAAGCGGGCGAGGGCCGTATGGCCGAGCCGCTGGAGATCGTCGCCGCGATCGAGGCCATGCTCGACGAGAGGCCGAAGCCGCTGGCGGCGCGCCGCATCATCGTCACCTCCGGGCCGACGCATGAGCCGATCGATCCGGTGCGCTACATCGCCAACCGGTCTTCCGGCAAGCAGGGCCATGCGATCGCTGCCGCGCTGGCAAAGCTCGGCGCCGACGTGCGGCTGGTGTCGGGCCCGGTCACCATCGCCGATCCGGCCGGGGTCGCGACCACTCACGTCGAAACAGCCGCGCAGATGAAGCAAGCGGTGGAGAGCCTATTGCCGGCGGATGCCGCGGTGTTCGTTGCCGCCGTCGCAGACTGGCGCACGGCCAACGCCGCCGGCGAGAAGATCAAGAAGGTGGCGGGCAAAGGGCCGCCTTCGCTGCAGATGGTCGAGAACCCGGATATCCTGGCCGGCATCGGCCATCACGTTCAGAGGCCGGGCCTCGTCGTCGGCTTCGCCGCCGAGACGCAGGATCTCATCGCCAATGCCGAGGCCAAGCTCAAGAAAAAGGGCGCCGACTTCATCGTCGCCAACGACGTCTCGCATGAAAGCGGCATCGGGCCGTCCGGCGTGATGGGCGGCGACCGCAACAAGGTGCGCATCGTCTCCAGAACCGGCGTCGAGGAATGGCCGGAAATGGGCAAGGAGGAGGTGGCGGCGCGGCTCGCCGCGCTGATCGCGGAGCGTCTGCAGCAGACCGTCACTGTTTAGTCTAGACCCTTTGTTTTGACGCAATTCCGGGCCGAAAACCGTTACACACTTTTCCTGGAATTGCTCTAGCCGGGCGCTTGCTGAGGCCGCAGCGTCGGCAACGCGATCCTCAGGGCGGCGATGCATCCCAGAATAGCCAGAGGCACGAAGGCCAGGAACAGCCAGCCGGCAACGCCTGCAGCCGCTTCACGGTTCAGACCCTCCGAGAACCCGCTGGCATTGGCGACGATGCCGGCAAGTGCCGCGCCCACGGCATAGCCGATGCGTTGCATGGTCGGCACCGCGGCCGAGGCGATCGTCTGCTCGCCATCGCGCGCCGAAGCGACGATGACGCGTGTGAGGAAAGGCCAGCAAACGCCGAAGCCGCCGCCCTGCAGCAGGGCGCAGAGCAGAATCAGCGGGATCGAGCCTGCCGGGATGGTGTAAGCGAAGCCGGCAAGGCCGGAGGCGATCATCAGTGCGCCGATAACGATGATCAGCCTTTCGCGCTCCAGTGGCGCATTGGCGATGAGGATCGACAGGATCGACCAGGCGATCGATTCGGCGGCGATGATGTAGCCGGTGGTCAGGATCGGAATGCCGTGCAGCGTGGTGAGGAGCAGCGGCCCGTAAATGGTGAAGGTGCAGGTCGCTACCGAGAATGCCGCAACCATGGTCATGCCGCTGCCAAGCGGCGAGCGCCATGAAAACAAGGGCGAGGGAAAGAGCCGCGATTGCGGCCTAAGGGCATCGATGCGGAAGAACAGCGCCAGGCCGATCAGGCCGAGCAGGAGGAGCAGGGACGAGCGCAGCAGGGCGATGTCGATGCCGGCGGCGGCGATCAGCACGACGCTGAAGCCGAGACAGACGAGCGCCGGATAGGGGAAGGGTGGCGCCTTGCCGCTGCTCGCCTGCGGCTTCCTCGCCTCGGGCGTGTCGAGCACGATGAAGCTTGCCAGCGCCATCGCCGCGCCGCCGAAGGTGAAGATGCCGAAAGCCCAGCGCCACGACAGGAACTCGGTCATGAGCGCGCCGAGCATCGGGCCGCTGAAGGCTGCGACGCCCCAGATCGCGGACATGATGCCGAAGAGCTGCGGCCAGATATTGCGTGGAAACAGGCGCTCGACGGAGACGAAGGCGAGCGACACAAGCGCGCCGCCGCCAAGCCCTTCGACCAGACGCCCAACGAGGAACAACGGCATGGAAGGCGCCGTGGCGCAGATCAGCGCGCCGATCGCGTAGAGCAGCGCGGCGACCATCATATTGGAGCGCAGGGCGACATAGCTGACCAGCCGTCCGGCCGCGGCACCGGCGACGATCGCGCCGAGCTCGTAGATCGCCAACGACCAGCCGACCAGTTGCACGCCCGCGAGATCGCCGACCATGGCCGGCATCACCGTCGCGACCATTGTCTCGTTGGTGGCATGCAGCAGGATGCCGAGACTGACGAAGCAGAAGCGGGCCAGATCGCCGCTCGCCCACAGCGCCCGCCAATCCACTTTGCCATCGGCCACCTTTTTGCCGACCACCCTGTCGCCGCCTGCTGCCGTCACATCGATCTCCTGCTTGCCAACGGCAGCCTCGTTCGCTTTCGAAGGAAGCGCCAGGTCCAGTTCGGCAGCGCTTGTAGAACCTCAAGCGCGGTTGAGCTCAAGAGGCTTTTCGCAGATTCAACGCGAGCCACGATTCGCCTACGCAATGCGGCTTCCCAAAGCATACGGCCCGGAACAGATGTTCCGGGCCGTATGCGGCGCAGCGAATTTGGAGGACGAAGGCCTATTTGTAGGAGTGGACGAGATCCAGCGAGGCGACGGTAACGGCCAGGTTAACACCGGTCTGCGCCTGGACGCTCAGCGGCTCCAGCATGAAGGCGCTGTCCAGGCCGCCGACCAGGACGTTGGCGCCGCCGCCGGTCACCACGGAAGCCTCGGCATTGACGCCGTAATAGCTGCCGGCGAGATCGCCCGCATCATGGTTGCGGGTGGCGGCAAGCACCGCCCAGACGAGCTGGCCCTGATGCGTCTTGCCGACATCGACGCCGAGCTTGGAGATCATCCCGGTATAAATCTCGGCCGGACCGTGATGGGAGGGGCGGAAGACACACGATACGCCTTTGTTCGACGTGATGACGTAGCCGACGCCGCCGTCGATGGTGCAATCGAGCGTGCCGAGCCGGAGCGTGCCGGCGCTTACCGGAAAAGCGAGGACCGTGGCGGCAAGCGCGGCAGCGGCACAGGCAAGTGTTTTGATCATTGGAAAGGTCCTTTCGCGAAAATTTGGCCCCGCCTTAAACGATCGAGGTGCGTCGAGCGTTCCGCTGAAAACTTGGCGCGAACATGGCAAAGGTTAACGCCTCGCCTTGGGCGGTTAACGGATCGCTATCGACCTCGCTGCAGGGCAACACTGCGCTTGCGGGCGGACTCGGACGATCGGGGACGACGCCTAAGCCCGTCGTGCAGGATATCCTTACGGCGTCGGCTTCCGATCAGCTGGCGTTGCCACCGACGCGCGACAGGCCGTCCTTGGCCGGCTGGTAGGTGGGGTCGAGGCGGATGGCTTCGCGATAGGACTTGGAAGCCTTGACCTTGTCGCCACGCTTTTCATAGATCAGCGCCTGGTTCGCCCAGGCTTCAGCGTTCTTGCCATCGAGCTTGATGGCCATGTTGAAGTCGGAGAAGGCGTTATCCTCGTCGCCCGTCGCCAGGTAGGAGAGGCCGCGGCCGTTATAGGGTTCGGCGGCGTCCGGCGCCAGCGAGATTGCGGTCGAGAAATCCTCGATGGCGAATTTGTGCTGGCCCTGGCTCTGATAGATCAGGCCGCGATTGTGGTAGGCGCGCGCGTCGGTGGTGTCGAGCTGGATCGCCTTCTGGAAGTCGTTGAAGGCGTCCTGGATGCGGCCCGCCTTGCGGTAGAGATTGCCGCGGCCGATATAGGCGGCGTCGTAGTTGGCGTTGATCTGGATCGCGCGGTTGTAGTCGGCCAAAGCCGCTTGCTGATTGCCGAGGAAGCGCTGGATCAGCGCGCGATTCGAATAGGCCTGGTAGAAGTTCGGATTGAGCTGGATGGCCTGGTTGAAGTCCTTGAGCGCTGCCTGGTACTGGCCGCCGCGGCCATAGGCCGAACCGCGCACATTGTAGCCCTCGGGATCCTGCGGATTGCGCTGGATGACCGCCGAAAGCGAGGAGATGTTCTCGCTCGACCCTTGCGCCTTGTCGATCGAGTTGAACTCACCTGTCGGGGTTGTCTGGCATGCTGCAAGCACCAGACCCGAAAGCAGGGCCGCCGTCAGGGCGAAGCCGCGAAAAGCGGTTCCGCGCTCTACGGTAATAGCGTTCATCTTTGTCCTCACTGCCGCGGCGCCGTTAGTCCGTTCCCTCTCCGAACCGGCTCGAATCTATAAACAAAAAGGTGGCGGCGATTTCGCATCGCGCCACCCTCGGTATCCTTCGAAAAGGACGAAAAATTGGCGTTATGAGCGCGGCGAGCGCGATGCGCCGGCAGCACCAGCCGGAGCCGGGCGCGGGGTCATCGGCAGCAGGCCTTCGCGCTGGGCGCGCTTGCGGGCCAGCTTGCGGGCGCGGCGCACGGCTTCGGCCTTCTCGCGGGCACGCTTCTCAGACGGCTTCTCGTAATGACCGCGCATCTTCATTTCGCGGAAAATACCTTCGCGCTGCATCTTCTTCTTCAGCGCGCGAAGCGCCTGATCAACGTTGTTGTCGCGGACGAGTACCTGCACGGGCAATCCTGTCTTCGGGTTTGAAATCGTTAGGCAAACAGCCATAGCTGAGATGCCTCCGCGGCGAGCTGCACCGCGAATTGTGGCGGCTGATAGCAGAATCAGGCTGGGATGTCCACCGCTGATTGCGGGAAACAGCGATCAAAAACCCGAGCGCCGCTGCCGGACGTTTGATCGGCCTACGCGGTTGTCAGATGGAGGCGCGCAAAGTCCTCGAAAAACTCGCCATAATCGCAGGTGATTTCCTCGCCGGCGGCGATGTCGCGAATGGCGGTGGCGCCGCCATATTGTGAGAAATCCGTGTTCGGCCGCTCGGAGTGGTTCATGAAGCGGCCATTGTCGACCTCATAGACCATGAAGCCGGGCTTGTCTGGGCTCGGATAGGCATAGCGGTCGAGCAGCTCGCGCAGATGCGGCGGCGCGGCCTCATATTTTTCCATCGGGATCAACCGGTCGAAATCCGGGTCGAGCCGCCAGATCGAAGCGCCCTTGCGGATCGGCTCGGCGGCGAACACGCCGACGCCTTCGATAGCGCTCTGGGCAACATAGGTTCTGATCAGCAGCATCGTTCCCCGTCCATTTTCGACGGGAAACGAAATCGTCAATTCGCGCCGAAATGCAAGACCGCGCCGCTACATTTCAGCGGATGGGCGTGTTTCCAGCCTGCCGGCCGGATCACGTCCGGCTGATCGAGACGCCGCCATCGGCAAACAAGGCCGTGCCGGTGGTGAAGCTCGATGCGTCGGATGCCAGGTAAAGCGCCGAGCGCGCGATCTCCAGCGGCTCTGCCATGCGCTTCAGAGCATGGATGCCTTCGACGAAAGCGCGCGCCTCGGGCGTGGTCGTGGTCGCGCCGGGCGTGTCGGTGCCGCCGGGCAGCAGCGCGTTGACGCGCAGACCTTGCGGACCGTATTCGGCGGCGAGCACCTGCGTCAGGCCGATCAGCCCGGCCTTGGCGGCGGCATAGGCCGCCATGCCAGGCATGCCGGCGGTGTAGCCGACGAAGCTCGAGGTGAAGATCAGCGAGCCGCCGCCGCGGCCCAGCATCGCCGGTATCTGGTGCTTGGCGGCGAGAAAGGCGCTGGTCAGGTTGGTGTCCATCGTCTCATGCCAGGTCGCCGGCGCCATGTCGGGCACCGGCCCCATCGCGCCGACCGCGCCGGCATTGTTGAAGGCGATGTCGAGGCCACCAAAGCGGGTTACAGCGAGCTTCACAAGCGCCTGGGCATAGACTTCGTCCCTGACATCGCCGGCAAGCGCGGCCGCCATACCGCCGGCATTCTCGATCTCGCAGACGAGCGCGTCGAGCTCGGCCTGACGCCGGGCCGCGACGACCAGGCATGCGCCTTGCTCGGCGAACAGCTTGGCGGTGGCGCGGCCGATGCCGGAACTTGCTCCGGTGACGATCGCGACCTTGTTTGTAAGAGTGAACATGTCTCAGCATCCTTCCTTGGTGCCGGCTTGCGGCGGATGGATGTCTGGGTCGCAAATCGGCATGGATGCAGCCACCCGAAAGCTGCCTTGCTATCGTCGCGCAGGCATTGCGCGGCACTGGCGCAAAACGGCAAGCGCCGTCGCAAACAGCGTAAGGATGACATCGCGGTTTCGCTAGTGATACACCTCGCGTGACGGGAGAGGCCCGAACGACATCCGCGATTTTTGGCGCGAGGCTTAACGTGAAGAAATACTCGGTATTCGCCATTGCCCGCGAGGCGATGCGCGGCCACAAGGGCTGGGAGGAGCAGTGGACCTCGCCCGAGCCGAAGAAGGAATATGACGTCATCATCATCGGGGCCGGCGGACACGGCCTGGCGACCGCCTACTATCTGGCGAGCGAGCACGGCATCACCAACATCGCGGTTCTGGAAAAGGGCTGGCTCGGTGGCGGCAATACCGGCCGCAACACCACCATCATCCGCTCCAACTATCTCTATGACGAGAGCGCCGGCATCTACGACCATGCGCTGAAGCTGTGGGACGGACTTTCCCAGGAGCTCAACTACAACGTCATGTATTCGGCGCGCGGCGTTATGATGCTCGCGCACAATGTGCATGACGTTCAGGTGTTCAAACGCCACATCCATGCCAACCGCCTAAACGGCATCGACAATGAATGGCTGACGCCGGAAGAGGCGAAGGCATTCTGCCCGCCACTCAACATCTCCAGGGAGGCGCGCTACCCGGTGATGGGCGCCGCCCTGCAGCGGCGCGGCGGCACGGCGCGCCACGACGCGGTCGCCTGGGGCTATGCGCGCGGCGCGTCGGCGCGCGGCGTCCACATCATCCAGAACTGCGAGGTCACCGGCATCAAGCGCGCGGCCAATGGTGCCGTCGCCGGAGTCGAGACGACGCGCGGCTTCATCGGCGCCAGGAAGGTCGGCGTGGTCGCGGCTGGCCATTCCTCCGTCATCATGAACATGGCCGGCGTGCGCATGCCGCTCGAAAGCTATCCGCTGCAGGCGCTGGTGTCGGAGCCGATCAAGCCGGTCGTGCCCTGCGTGGTGATGTCGAACACCGTGCATGCCTATATCTCGCAGTCGGACAAGGGCGAGCTGGTCATCGGCGCCGGCACCGACCAGTATGTCTCCTATTCGCAGACCGGCGGCCTGCACATATTGCAGCACACGCTTGACGCCATCTGCGAGATGTTCCCGATCTTCACCCGCATGAAGATGCTGCGCTCCTGGGGCGGCATCGTCGACGTGACGCCCGACCGCTCGCCGATCCTGGCTAAGACGCCGGTCAAGGGCCTCTACGTCAATTGCGGCTGGGGCACGGGCGGCTTCAAGGCGACGCCCGGCTCGGGCAATGTCTTCGCGCACACGATCGCGAAGGACGAGCCGCACCCGATCAACGCGCCCTTCACGCTGGAGCGCTTCCGCACCGGACGGCTCATCGACGAAGCGGCGGCGGCGGCGGTGGCGCATTGATGATGGCTCAGCCGCTTTGCTTCCACCCGGCCGGCGCGTGCGCCGGTCACGGCAAGTTTTAGGATTACCCAGATGCTTCTCATCCGCTGCCCCTATTGCGAGGAAGAGCGCCCGGAACTCGAGTTCCGCAATGCCGGCGAGGCGCATATCGCGCGCCCGACCAATATTGCGGCCGAGAGCGACGACGATTTCGAGAAATTCTTCTTCATCCGTGCGAACCCCAAAGGCGTCATCTATGAGCGCTGGCGGCACATCCATGGCTGCGCGCGCTTCTTCAACGCCGTGCGCGACACCGTCACCGACAAGTTCGTCATGACCTACAAGGCCGGCGAGCCGAAGCCCGCGAAGCTGCCTGGAGCCTCGAAATGAACGCCGCGTTCCGCATTTCCGGCGCCGGTCGCCTCAGCCAGGCGAAGACCGCCTCCTTCAGCTTCGACGACAAGCCATATGTCGGCATCGAGGGCGACACGCTGGCCTCGGCGCTGCTCGCGAACGGCGTGCATCTGGTCGGCCGCTCGTTCAAATATCACCGGCCGCGCGGCTTCCTTTCGGCCGGTGCGGAAGAGCCGAACGCGCTGGTGCAGATCGTGCGCGACGACGCGCGCAAGACGCCGAATGTGCGCGCCACCGTGCAGGAGCTCTATGACGGGCTGACGGCCAATTCGCAGAACCGCTGGCCCTCGCTTGCCTTCGACGTCGGCGCCGTCAACGACCTTGCCTCGCCGATGTTCTCTGCCGGTTTCTACTACAAGACCTTCATGTGGCCGAAATGGGCCTGGAAGGATCTCTATGAGCCGAAGATCCGCGCTACCGCAGGCCTCGGCGTTTCCCCCGAAAAGCCGGACCCGGACCATTATGCTTCGCGCTACGCGCATTGCGAGGTGCTGGTGCTGGGCGGCGGCGCCGCCGGCATTGCCGCTGCCCTTGCCGCGGCCGAAACCGGCGTGCGGGTGATCCTCGCGGACGAGCAGGCCGAATTCGGCGGCAGCCTGCGCTTCGAGAGCGGCGCCAGGATCGACGGACAGGACGGCTATGCCTGGGCGCAAGCGGCGATCGCCAAGCTCAAGGGGATGGACAATGTGCGCGTGCTCTCCCGTACCACGGCCTTCGGCTACTACGCGCAGAACTTCGTCGGCCTGGTCGAACGGGTCAGCGACCATCTCAAGAACCCGGGCCATGAGCTCGCGCGCGAGCGCCTGTGGCAGGTTCGCGCCAATCGCGTCGTGATCGCCACCGGCGCCATCGAGCGGCACATGGTGTTTGCCAACAACGATCGTCCGGGCGTGATGCTCGCCTCGGCGGCGCGCACCTATCTCAACCATTATGGCGTGGCGGTCGGCAGGAATGTCGGCGTCTACACGGCCAACGACTCGGCTTACGCGGCGGCGATCGATCTCAAGAAGGCCGGCGTCAACATTGCGGCCATTGTCGACCTGCGCGACAACCCGTCGGGAGCGGTAATCGACGAGGCGAGGGGCCTCGGCATCGAGATCAATTTCGGCCGCGCCGTTGTCAGCGCCGGCGGCAAATTGCGCGTGTCGTCGATGACCGTGCAGCCAAAGAACGGTGGCGGCCAGCGCACCATCCCCGTCGACGCGATCCTGATGTCGGCCGGCTGGACGCCGTCGGTGCATCTCTTCTCGCAGTCGCGCGGCAAGGTCGCCTTCAACGAGGAGACCAAGCGCTTCGTGCCGGGCACCTATGCGCAGGACTGCGTCTCGGTCGGCGCCTGCAACGGCACGGACGGGCTGGATGCGACGATCGACGAGGCCTATGCCGCCGGCGCCAAGGCGGCGAAGGAGGCCGGCGGCAAGATTGGCAAGGGCAGCAAGCCGAAGGTCGATGCCGGCGAGATCTGGTCGCGCGGCATGCTGGGCGCCGCGCCCGGCGCCGGGCCGGGCACGACGGTCAAGGCCTTCGTCGATTTCCAGAACGATGTTACCGCCAAGGACATCCGCCAGGCGGTGCATGAAGGCATGCACTCGATCGAGCATGTCAAGCGCTTCACCACCAACGGCATGGCGACCGATCAGGGCAAGACGTCGAACATGCATGGCCTGGCGATCGCCGCCGAGGAACTCGGCAAGCCGATCCCGCAGGTCGGCCTCACGACCTTCCGCGCGCCCTATACGCCCGTGACCTTCGGCTCGATCGTCGGCCACGCGCGCGGCGCACTTTTCGACCCTACGCGGCGGACGGCCATCCATCCGTGGGCGGCACGCCAGGGCGCGGTGTTCGAGGACGTCGGCAACTGGAAGCGCGCCTGGTATTTCCCCAAGGCCGGCGAAGACATGCATGCCGCCGTCAACCGCGAATGCGTGACGGTGCGCAAGGTCGGCGGCCTGTTCGACGCCTCGACGCTCGGCAAGATCGAAGTGGTCGGACCGGACGCGGCGAAGTTCATGGAGCTGCTCTACACCAATCCGTGGGAGAAGCTTGAAACCGGCCGCTGCCGCTACGGTATCATGCTGCGCGAGGATGGCTTCATCTATGACGACGGCGTCGTCGGCCGGCTGGCGCCGGACCGCTTCCACGTGACGACGACGACCGGCGGCGCGCCGCGCGTCATGAACCACATGGAGGATTACCTCCAGACCGAGTTCCCGCATCTCAATGTCTGGCTGACATCGATCACCGAGCAATGGGCGGTGATCGCGGTGCAGGGGCCGAAGTCGCGGGACATCATCGCGCCGCTGGTCGAAGGCATCGACATGTCGGACGAGGCGATGCCGCATATGTCGGTGCGCGAGGGCAAGATCTGCGGCGTGCCGACAAGGCTGTTCCGCATGTCCTTCACCGGCGAGCGCGGCTTCGAGGTCAATGTGCCGGCCGATTATGGCGAGGCGGTCTGGGAAGCACTGTGGGCTGAAGGCCAGAAGCATGGCGCGACCGCCTACGGCACCGAGACGATGCACGTGCTGCGCGCCGAAAAGGGCTATATCATCGTCGGCCAGGATACGGACGGCACGGTGACGCCGAACGATGCCGGGCTCGACTGGGCGGTCGGCAAGAAGAAGACCGACTTCGTCGGCATTCGCGGCCTGACCCGGCCGGACCTTGTGGCCAAGGGCCGCAAGCAGCTCGTCGGCCTGAAGACCAAGGATCCGAAGGTGGTGCTGGAAGAAGGCGCGCAGATCGTCGCCGATCCGAAGCAACCGATCCCGATGAAGATGATCGGCCATGTCACCTCCAGCTACTGGTCGGAGAATTGCGGCCGTTCGATCGCGCTGGCGCTGGTCGCCGGCGGCCGCGACCGCATGGGTGAGACGCTCTATGTGCCGATGCCGAACGGCACGATCGAGGTGGAAGTCACCGGCATGGTGTTCGTCGACGAGAAGGGAGAACGCCTCAATGGCTAAGGCCGCCGCCAAGACAAAAGCCGCTGCTGCTTCTGCCTCCGTCGAGCGGCGCCCTGCGCTTGCCGGCCGCGCGCTGTCGGCGCCGGGCGTGAAGGTGGAGATGCTGCCGCCGGCCGAGCGCATCTCGCTGCGCGCGCCGGAGGCTTCGCTCGCCGCGCTCTCCAAGGCGCTCGGCCTCACGCTGCTGACAAAACCTAAGACCTCGGCGACGAAGGACGGGCGCACGGCGCTGTGGCTCGGGCCGGACGAATGGATGATCATCGACGAGGCCGGCAACGATCCGCTCGCCGACTGCGCCAAGGTGACGGCGCTGCATTCGGCGGTCGGCATCTCGCATCGCAATGTCGGGATTTCCGTTGTCGGGCCCGCAGCCGCGGTGACGGTCAATTCGGGCTGTCCGCAGGACCTGTCGCTCGAGGCGTTCCCGGTGGGTGCTGCCTCGCGCACCATTCTCGGCAAATCCGAGATCGTGCTGTTGCGCATCGCGGCCGACGCGTTCCGCGTGGAATGCTGGCGTTCCTTTTCGGACTATGTCTTTACTCTGCTGTCGGAAGCGGCAGGCGACGCGGCGAACTGATCTCCACACTGCGCTGTCGGAAAGCAGCGCGGCAGGAACCATCGCCGACCTCTGGCCGTTTCCGCAGCTCGTGAGGGAGATTGCCGATGCCGTCCAAACCCGCGCCGAAGTCACCCAAGAAGACAGCGGCAGTCCGTTCGCTGGAGAACGAAAGGCATCGCGAGGTCGAGGAAGAGGAACTTGAGGAAGGCCTCGAGGACACGTTTCCGGCCAGCGATCCGGTATCGATTACCAGCACGTCCATCCCCGGAGGACCGGCAAAGCCTGGCAAGGCCAAGGCCGTGCCTGGAATGAAGTCGCGCAAGAAGTAGCGCCGTCGCAGCAGGCAATCGGACTTCAGGCAAACGAAAAAGGGCGGCCAAGTGCCGCCCGTTTTCGTTAATTCTGCCGATGGTGCTTACAGGCCCGGCACGAACCACGGGCTGACGTCGATGCCGAGGCGCGGGCTCTTGGCCTGGGTCTTGCTGGCGTCCGCCTTTTCGACCGAGCCGGTCGCGGTGCAATCAAGAACCACATTGGTGTTGGTCTGGGCGCAGGCTGCCGGAGCATGCTTGGCCGGCTGGTGCGTACCCGCAAAAGCCGCCCCGGAAAAAGCCAGCACGGCGGCGAGGGCGAGGGTCGTCTTTTTCATCTTCCATCTCCAGTTCGTACATGTACGATGCAACGTACACATACGGTTAACGGAAGATGAATTCAAGAGGGAATTTGTACGCGTACGACAACTTTTCTCGAACGTAGGAATTCGTCAGCGCGAATCCAAGCGATCGGCATCGCGGAAAAGCCGGCGCAAGCCCGGTTAGCAGTTGACGGGTGTTTCGGTGAGCGGGGGGATATCCTGCGCCGACAATGAGGCCAGCATGAAGTCGCACATCCGCTTCACATAGGCCTGGGGGTCACCGAAAGGATAGAAGGGGAAGGTGATCAGCAGCGAGATCGTGCCGTGGCCGACGGTCCACAGCATGGTGGCGATGGCGCGGGGATCGCCCTTGAGCTTGCCGGCGGCCACACAGGCCTCGACCCGGCTTATCAGCGCCTTCATCGCCGGATTGCCCTCTTCCATGTCCTCGTAGCTGCGGCCCTCTGGCAGCCGGGTCTTCTCGGTCATGAAGACGGTGCGGTACTCATTGGGATTACCGAGCCCGAAGGCGGCGTATTCGGTCATTACCGCCCGCAGCGCCTCGATCGGATCGTCCGCGGGGTGCTCCTCGATGCGTCGCGCCAGCGTTTCGAAGGCGTCTTCGGCCAGCGCGAACAGAATGTCCTGCTTGTCGGCGAAGTAGGAATAGACCGACATGGGCGCATAGCCGACGCGCTTGGCGAGCTTGCGGATAGTCAGGCCCTCATAGCCCTCTTCCTGCACCAGCTTGTGAGCCGCCGCGACGAGTTCGGAGCGAAGCTCCGCCTTCTGTTTTTCGCGGCGTTTCTGAACGCTCAGCGTCAATGTCCGCTGCCTTTGGTGTTGGTTGCCTGGTGAAAAGTATATACGCTGTACGGAAACGGACAAGGGAGCCTTCCGGTTCCCTTGCGTGCACTCTAACTCTTTGTTTTAACACAATCCGGCTCAGATCGCGCCAATGCCGCCATCGAGCGCCAGCGTATGGCCGGTCATGAAGGAGTTGCCGGGGTCGGCAAGGAACAGGATGCCGGTGATGATCTCGTCGACCTCGCCGACACGCTTCATCGGCACGCCGCGCGCGAGTTCGGCAAGGGCTTCGGCTTCCGGCGCGCCTGTAAAACGCACGAAACCCTCGACCATCGCCGTGCGGGTGTGGGCAGGGCAGACCGCGTTAATGCGGATCCCCTTGCTGGCATATTCCACGGCGGCCGAGCGTGTCAGGCCGACGACGCCGTGCTTGGCGGCGGCATAGACCGACAGCTTCGGCGCGCCGGAGAGGCCGGCGACCGAGGCGATGTTGACGATAACGCCACCCTTGCCGCTCTGCTTGAACTGGCGTTCCAACTGAGGGATCTGGTGCTTCATGGCGTAGAAGACGCCGAGGAGATCGACCTCAACCACGCGGCGCGCCTCCTCCGAGGTCACCTGCGGCAGGCGCACGAAGGAGTGGACGATGCCGGCATTGTTGACGGCGATGTCGAGCCGGCCGAACTTCTGCACGGCAAGCTTCACCAGATCCCCGGAGAGGTTTTCGTCGGCGATGTTGCCGGCAAGGTGAACCGTCTCGGCATCGAGCGTCGCGGCGAAACTGCCGAGCGCAGCCTCATCGAGATCGGAGAGCACCAGCCGCGCCCCTTCGGCGGCGAAGGCCTTTGCCGCCCCGCTGCCGAGACCGCCGGTCGCGCCAGTGATCAGCACCGTCATCCCATCGAACCGGCCCATCGCTTAACTCTCCCGTTTTCAGCTGTTCTCGTCGATCAGTTCGACCGCAAGCGCGGCAAGCAGCTTCACTGCCTCGCCATAGGTCTTTGCCTTTTCCGGATTGGACGCATTGCCGTCCAGCGCGCGGCGGTAGACGCCCTGGCAGATCGCCGCCAGCCGGAAGAAGGCAAAGGCCAGGAAGAAGGTCCAGTTGTCGATCCCCTCGATCCCGCGCCTGCGGCAGTAAGCGGCGACATAGGCTTCCTCGGAAGGCAGGCCGGCAGCCACGCGATCGACACCGCCAAGGCCGCGAAAACCCGAGGCATGCGGCAGACGCCACTGCATGCACTGGTAGGCGAGATCGGCGAAGGGGTGGCCGAGCGTCGACAGTTCCCAGTCGAGCACCGCGATGACCTTCGGAACGTCCGGCGCGAACATCACGTTGTCCAGCCGGTAATCGCCATGGACAAGCGAGACGCGGCCGTCATCTGCCGGCATATGCGTTTCGAGCCAAGCAATCAGCCTGTCGATATCGGTGATGGTTTCGGTTTCGGAGGCGCGGTACTGGCCGGTCCAGCGCGCGAGCTGGCGTTCGAAATAGCTGCCGGGCTTGCCGAAATCGCCAAGGCCGACGGCGTCGATATCGATGTCGTGCATGGCCGCAAGCGTCGCGTTCATCGCGTCGTAGATCGCGGCGCGCTCTTCATTGCCGGAAACGTCCGGCAGCGACGGATCCCAGAAGATGCGGCCGTCGAGATATTCCATGACATAGAACATGCGGCCGATCGGGGAGTCTTCGCCCGACAGATGCAGCATGCGCGGCACCGGCACCGCCGTGCCGGCGAGAGCCTGCATCACCCGGAATTCCCGATCGACCTGGTGCGCGGATTTCAGCAATTGCCCCGGCGGTTTGGCGCGCAGCACATAGCGGCCGTTGGCGGCGGTCAAAAGATACGTCGGATTGGACTGGCCGGACTTGAATTTTTCAATCGCGGAAAGGCCGGCGAAGCCCGGAATATGCGCCTTGAGATAGGGCGCAAGCGCCGCCTGGTCTATGGCGCCGGCCTCGCCGCTCATGCGTTCTCGGGCTGGCGCTCGATCAGTGTCAAGGTCAGCCAGCGCGCCGTCAGCGCCGGCTTCTTCGAACCTTCGATCTCGATGGTCACGTCATGCGCCGTCTGCACCCAGCCGGAGGGCCGCACCTTGACGTCCGCGAGCACGAAGCGGGTGCGGATGCGCGAACCCGTCTTCACCGGCGCCAGGAAACGCAGTGTGTCGAAGCCGTGGTTGACGCCCATCTTGGTGTTTTCCAGCGGCGGCATGGTCTCGAAGGTCATTGCCGACAAAAGCGACAGCGACAGGAAGCCATGCGCGATGGTGCCGCCGAACGGCGTCTCGCGCTTGGCGCGCTCCGGATCGCAGTGGATGAACTGGTGGTCGTCGGTCGCGTCGGCGAACTGGTCGATCATGCGCTGCGTGACCGTTCGCCAGGGCGAGACGCCGACCTCCTTGCCGACGCTTGCCAGAAGCGTATCGAGACTGATCGGTTCCACGCTCATGTCCTCCGCACCCCCGCCCGGATAACGTTTCCTCGAACCGGGCGCCTTATTCCTTGAACCCCGCCCGATTCCCTGAATCGGGCGACTTACTCCTTGAACAATGTCATTCCATGCTGCACCGACTGGCCGCCGTCGATCGGCAGGATGGCGCCGGTGACATAGCTTCCGGCACGGCTGCACAAATAAAGCGTTGCGCCGGCAATGTCATCCGCCACGCCGATGCGGCCGAGCGGAACATGGTTACCAACATGTTTCGCCTGCTCCTCCGTCGCGGTGGCAAAGGCCGTCATGCGGCTCTGGAAAGGACCGGGCGCAAAGGCGTTGACGGTGATGCGGCGGGCGGCGAACTCGATCGCCAGCGTGCGCGTCAAATGATGCACCGCCGCTTTCGACGCCGCGTAGGAATAGGCATCGTCGGCCAGCGGCTGGGTGCCCATCACCGAGCCGAGATTGATCACGCGGGCCGGGTCCTCGTCGCTCGCCGCGGCGTCGAGCAGGGGCAAAAGCTCCCGCGTCAGGTGGAAGACGGCGGTAACGTTGACGCCGAACACCTTGGCCCAGGCGTGATAAGGGAAATCCTGCAGCGGCGCGCCCCAGGAAATGCCGGCATTGTTGACCAGGATATGCAGGCGCTCCGTGCGCGCCCTGACCTCGGCGACGAGTGCGGCGATGCCCGCTTCACTGGACACGTCGCCGGCAAACCCCTCGGCATGGCCGGAGCCGCCAAGCGCGTTCAATTCGTTGGCGACTTTCGCGCAATCCTCGCCCTTGCGCGAGGCGATCATCACATGGGCGCCGGCGCGCACCAGTCCGGTTGCTACCATGCGGCCGATGCCGGTCGCCGCGCCAGTCACCAGCGCTGTCTTGCCGGCGACCGAGAACAGCTTGTCCAGATAGCTCATCATGTTTCTCCGCATCCTGCCGGCCGGGGATTTGCCCAAGGACTCGCCCAAGGACTCGCGTTGACAAGGCTAGCCGAAGTACGGTCATCCTTGCCACGGGTAAAGATTTATCTTCGGAAAGGCGGAAGCGATGGCGGACATGAATCTCGGCATGACCGATCGGCTGAAGCCGATCCACCAGCGCGTGGCGGCGATGGTGCGCGACGAGATCGCGCCGCTCGGCGAAGAGTTCCTCGCCGAAGTCGGCAAGGAGGGCGACCGCTGGGCCTATACGGCCAGGCAGACGGAAATCCTGGAGGGCCTGAAGAAGACGGCGCGCGAGCGCGGGTTGTGGAACTTCTGGCTCACCGGTTCCGAGCGCGGCTACGGCCTTTCCACCGTCGAATACGCCTATCTGGCGGAGGAGATGGGCAAGGCGCATCTCGGCGCCGAGACTTTCAACTGCTCGGCGCCAGACACCGGCAACATGGAAGTGCTGGAGCGTTATGGATCGGAAGCGCACAAGCGCGACTGGCTGGAGCCGCTGCTCGAGGGGAAAATCCGTTCGGCCTATCTGATGACAGAGCCGGACGTGGCGTCTTCTGACGCCACCAACATTTCGATGCGCTGCGAGCGGCGGGGCGACGACTACGTGCTGAACGGCGAGAAATGGTGGGCCTCCGGAGCGGGCGATCCACGCTGCGCCATCTATATCGTCATGGTCAGGACCGGATCGAACGAGGAGCCGCAGCATCGCCGGCATTCGATGATCCTGGTGCCCTCCGACAGCAAGGGCATCACCAAATTGCGGCCCATGCAGGTCTATGGCGACGACGACGCGCCGCACGGGCATATGCATCTGAGATTCGACAATGTCCGGGTGCCGGTGGCGAATTTGATCCTCGGCGAGGGCAGGGGATTCGAGATCGCGCAAGGGCGGCTCGGGCCTGGCCGCATTCATCACTGCATGCGCGCCATCGGCCAGGCCGAGATGGCGCTGGAGATGCTGTGCCAGCGCTCGGTACGGCGCGAGGCCTTCGGCCAGTCGCTGGCAAAGCTCGGCGCCAATTTCGACATCATCGCCGAATGCCGCATGGAGATCGAGATGGCGCGGCTGCTCTGCCTCAAGGCTGCGTGGATGATCGATCAGGGAGACCCACGAGCGGCCGCGCCCTGGATCAGCCAGATCAAGGTGGTAGCGCCTCGCGTCGCGCTCAAGGTCACCGACGAGGCGGTGCAGATGTTCGGTGCGCAAGGCATCAGCCAGGACACGCCGCTCGCCCGTTCCTGGACACACTTGAGGACATTGCGGCTGGCCGACGGGCCGGATGCCGTGCACCGGCGCCAGGTGGCGCGCATGGAACTGAAGAAGTACACGCAGGAAAAGGTCTGACGCATGACGCTTCCATCGCAAATGCGGGGCCTGCTGCTTGTCGGCGACGGTTACACCAGGACGCCTTCGGCGGCCGCGCTCGAAGCGATGGAGCCTTACCTCCAGCCCGGCATCATAGCCGTGCCGGCGCCGGGGCCGACACAGGCGCTGATCAAGGTCAGCCTCGCCTCGATCAACCCGGCCGACATCGCCTTCATCAAGGGCCAGTACGGCCAGCCGCGGGTCAAGGGCCGGCCGGCCGGTTTCGAGGGCGTCGGCATCGTCGTGGCCACGGGCGACGACCCGTACGCAAAAAGCCTTGCGGGCAAGCGCGTCGCCTTCGCCACCGGCGTGTCGAACTGGGGCGCCTGGGCGGATTATGCCGTCGCCGAGGCAGCGTCCTGCATCCCGCTCATCGATACGGTGCGCGACGAGGACGGCGCGGCGATGATCGTCAATCCGCTGACGGCCCTGGCCATGTTCGACATCGTCAGGGAGGAGGGCGAAAAGGCCTTCATCCTGACGGCCGGCGCCAGCCAGCTCTGCAAGCTGATCATCGGGCTGGCGAAGGAGGAAGGTTTCCGGCCGATCGTCACGGTGCGCCGCGACGAGCAGATCACGCTTTTGAAAGGAGCTCGGCGCCGCCCATGTGCTCAACGAGAAGGCGGCGGATTTCGAGGCGGCGTTGCGCGAGGCAATGAAAACCGAGCAGCCGCGCATCTTCCTCGATGCGGTCACCGGCCCGCTGGCTTCCGCCATCTTCAACGCCATGCCGAAACGCGCGCGCTGGATCGTCTATGGCCGGCTCGACGCCGATCCGACGGTGATCCGCGAGCCCGGCCACTTGATCTTCCAGCACAAGCGCGTCGAGGGCTTCTGGCTGACTGAATGGATGCGGCAGTTCCGCGACAGGCTAGGCCCGGCGGTGCTGGAAGTGCAGAAGCGCTTTTCCGACGGACGCTGGTCGACCGACGTCACGGCGGTTGTGCCGATGGACGAGGCGATGGTGCGGCTGCCGGCCGAGCTCGCCAAGCGCAACGGAAAGGTATTCATCAGGCCGTAAGCAGCCGGGGGCCGATTTGAACACAAAGCCGTGATCGAGCAGAGAGCGGCGGAAAAACGCCGCTGTTTCGCCTTCCGTTGCCCCCGTCGGTAACAGTCCCGCTCGGATGTTCTATTTCATTTCGATGTGATATCTGGCCGGCGCTTGAGGCCAGGCGGCGATGGGAAGGCCGTCCTGGTCAGAACGCGGGGAGCGCTATGACGGTAACCAAGCCGGTTTTCGACCGTTTGGGGTTTTGGCTTTGGGTCGGGTCGTTTCTGATCGTGCTTGGCCTGGCGCTGTGGTCACCCGATGCGCGTTCGGTGGTCCATATCTATAGACATGGCAGTGAAGCCTTTCTCGGCGGAGAACCGCTGTATCAGGTCAAAGTCGCCATGGGTTATCTATACGCTCCCGCCTTCGCCGTTCTCTATGTTCCCCTGCTGAAGCTCGGGCCGCATCTGGGGGATATCTTGTGGCACATGCTGGGCTTCAGCGTCCTGACCTTTGCCGCGATACGCCAGGCGCGCAAGCTTGGCGGCGAGGAGCAGATATGGCTGCTGTCGTTCGGTCTCTTCCTCGCCTTGCCGGTGTCGCTGGCGGCGCTTCGCAACGGCCAGGCGACGATCCTGCTCACCGGAGCATGCTGGTTCCTCACGCTATCGACACTCGAGGGGCGCCGGGCCGAAAGCTTCTTCTGGGCCACGCTTGCGGTCATCGCCAAGCCGACTGCGATCATCATGCTGCTGCTGGCGGGAGCGCTGCGTCCCAGGCTGATACCCGTGCTGGCGCTGGCGGTCCTTGTCGTGCTCGCCATTCCCTACGGCTTTGCGTCCACGAGCTATATCAACGCCCAGGACCTCGATTTCTTCCGGCTGCTGACCTCGATGACGGTCGACCCAACCGGCCCCTTCGTCCCGGCCGACTTCACAGCGCCTTTCACGCGATTTGGCGTCCCGATTTCGGAGTTTGACGCGACGATCGTGCGCGTCGTCGCGGGTTTGCTTACACTTTGGCTGGTGCTCCAGTTCGATCGCAGGCTGGACGCCAACATTGGCGGGCTCGCCATCTTCCTCGTCGCGGCATTCTACATGTGCGTCTTCAATCCGCGGGTCGAGCAGAACACTTATGCCATGGTGGCGGTGCCCGCCGGTCTCGCCATCGCCTTGCTTTGGCGGGAGAAGGGGGGCGGGGCCGTGTGCTGGTCCTTGGCAACGCTCCTCTTCGTGACCGGACTAACCAGTGTCGATCTGCGACTGCATGATTTTTTCCATCTGTGGTTCCGGCCGATCACCATCAGCATAATCGCCTGCGTGCTCATCGGCTGGTTCTGGACGCAAGACGGGCGGAAGGTACATGCCGCCGGAGCCGTCGTGCATGGCTGAGACGCTCGACATCATCGCGCCGTTCTTCAACGAGGCCGAATCCGCCATTGCGTTTGTCGGGCTGCTCGACAGGCTGGAAGCGGCCGTGGCGGAGCGCTTCGGCATGACGGTACGCAAGATACTCGTCGACGACGGCAGTCGCGACGGCAGCGCCGAGACGTTCGCGGCCGCGCTCTCCGGCTCCTGGGAAATCGTGCGGCTGAGCCGCAATTTCGGCAAGGAAGCGGCTGTGCTCGCCGGCCTCGATCATTCCCGCGGCGACATGGTCCTGATCATGGATTCCGATCTCCAGCACTCCATGGACATCAGCCTGAAGATGATCGGGGAGCTGGTCGAGGATCCGCAGATCGACGTCGTCTACGCGCAGAACGACCGCCGCGAGGGGAGCTGGCGGCGCAGCCAGCTGGCGCGGCTGTTCTACAAGCTGATCAACAGCAGCCAGCGTTTCGATATCCCCGAGAATGCCGGAGACTTCCGCGTCATGCGCGGCGCCGTGGCGCGCGCCTTGACCAGCGTGCGCGACAAGCGGCGTTTCAACAAGGGCCTGTTCGCCTGGGCCGGGTTCCGCCAGAAGGCGGTGCTTTACTCGCCGGAAAACCGTGCCGGCGGCACGTCGAAATGGACCAGGTTCAACCTGATCGCGTTCTCGCTTGAAGGGTTCACCTCGTTTTCCGTGATCCCGCTGCGCGTCATCAGCCTCATCGGATTGCTGGCGGCATTCGCCGGCCTCGCCTATGGCGTGAAGGTGCTCTTCGAGGTGCTGTTCTACGGTATCGCCGTGCCTGGCTACCCCAGCATCATGGTCGCCATCGTGCTTTTGGGCGGCCTCAACCTGGCGCTGCTCGGCCTGATCGGCGAGTATGTCTGGGTGACGCTCAGCGAAAGCAAGGACCGGCCCGTCTACATCGTGCGCGACGTCTTGCATGGCAGTGCCGCCGAGCAGGTTGCTGCCGACAGATGACCAGGTCGATCCGCCTGATCGCCGACGATTATGGACTGGCGCCGGGGGTCTCGAGCGCGATTCTCGACCTCATCGAGCGCGGCCGCCTGACTGGCACCAGTTGCATGACCGGCTTTCCCGAATGGGAAGAAGCGGCGGCGCGCATCAGGCCGTTCCGTCAGCGGGCGGCCGTTGGGCTACACCTGACCCTTACCGACCAGATCGCCGTGACCGGTTCGTCCAGCCTGGCGCCGGAAGGCAAGTTGCCCGGGCTCGCCTCCCTTGCGCTTCCGGTGCGGCGCGGGCGTATCGACGAGCGGGACATTCATGCAGAGCTCGACGCCCAGTACGACCGTTTCACCGAAGCGCTGGCTAGCCCGCCCGACCACATCGACGGACACCAGCATGTGCATTTTCTTCCCGCGGTACGAAATTGGCTGCTCGCGCGGTTTGGGGCAAATGCGCAAAAGCCGGCGCTGCGCGGCGCGCCTGGGCTTCCCGGCCTGGACGCGGCGGCGGCCAAGATCGCGGCGATCGCCGCCCTGGCCACCGGCTTCAACAGAGCGATGCAACGGGCTGGCTTCAGCGTCATGACGCCACTTTCCGGCATCTATGACTGGCGGCAGCCGGAGAAGTTCGCCTCGACGCTGCGCGCTGCGGTCGACACCTTGTCCGAACAAGGTTTGTTCATGTGTCATCCGGGCCGTGTCGATGACATTTTGCGGGCACGGGACCCGATGCAGGGCACGCGTGAGGTCGAGTTCACGGTTCTGAGGTCTGAGGATTTCGGCGCCAGCCTCGAACGGGCCGGAGTGCGCGTCATGGACGGCAAGGCATGAGCGCCGGCCAGCCGCAGCGTTCGACCGGCAACAAGATCTTCCGTTTCGCCCTGGTCGGGCTGGTCAACACCGGCATCGACCTCAGCGCATTCTTCCTGCTGCTCAAGCTCGCGGCGTCGGCTTTGGCCGCCAATGTCGGCGCCTGGTTCGTAGCCGTGCTCTTCTCCTTCTTGGCGAACCGCTTCTGGTCATTCGAGCGGGACCCCGACATCCTGGTGCACCATTCCTTCCTGCGCTTCGTCTCGCTGGGCGCGCTGATTTCGCTTGGCGTTTCGAGCCTCTCGATCGCGGCCCTGGCAGGGGCCGTCGGGGTCTGGCCGGCAAAGATCATCGGCGTCGTGGTGGCGGCCGTGCTGAACTTCCTGGCGGCGCGCTGGTCGATCGAGGGCCGGCTCGTGAAATAGCCTACTCGGCGGGCTCCAGGTCGACATAGGCCGCTTCCTCGAGTTCGCGTTTCAACCGGGCTTCCTCATGCGCCTTCGGCGTGACGAAGCGGCCAAGCAAGAGATAAGCGACCGGGGTCAGGAACAGGGTCGAGACGGTGGCCAATCCAAGGCCGCCGACGATGACCCAGCCCAGCGCCACGCGGGCTTCCGCGCCGGCGCCGGCGGCCAGCACCAGCGGCACGCCGCCGAGCACGGTACAGATCATGGTCATCATCACCGGGCGCAGGCGAATGGTGGCCGCCTCTTCGATCGCCTCCCGCACGCTTGCTCCACGGTCGCGCAACTGATTGGCGAACTCAACGATGAGGATGCCGTTCTTGGCCATGACGCCGACCAGCAGCACCAGGCCGATCTGGCTGTAGGCATTGAGGCTGGTGCCCGACAAGAGCAGCGCGAAGATGGCGCAGGCGAGCCCGAGCGGCACCGTCGCCATGATGATGACGGCGCTGACGAAGCTTTCGAACTGCGCCGCCAGCACCAGCAGGATGATGACCAGCGCGAAGCTGAAGACGGCGACCATGGCGTTGTTGCTCTCGCCGAGCGTGGCGGCCTCGGCGAGCGGCAGGATGCGCGCGCCGGGCGGCAGCAGAGGCGTCGCGATTTCCTCGGCGCGGGTCAGCGCTTCGCCGAGCGCAAAGCCGCTGCCGAGATTGGCGGTGATCGCGACCGAGGCCTGCTGCTGCTCGCGCGTCAGCGACGGCGGCACGGCGCGCTCGGTCAATGTGGCGATGGTCGACATCGGCACGAAGCGACCATCGGAAGTCTTCAGGAAGATGTTTTCCAGATCGGTCGGATCGTTGATCGGATTGGTGGTCGAGACCAGCTTCACGCCGTGGCTGCGGTCGGCGATGTAGACATCGACGACATCGTTGCCGTCGAGCATGGCCTGCAGCGTGTCGGCGAGCCCGGTGATGTCGATGCCGAGATCGGAGGCGCGTTCGCGGTCGATGGCCACGGCAAGCTGCGGCTGGGTGGGGTCGACGGAAAGCCGCGGCGTCTGGAAGCGCGGATCCTGGCGCATCTCGTCGACGATCTTCACCGCCGCTTCGCTCAACGCCTTGCGGTCGTTACCGACCAGCGCGAATTGCAGGCCGTTGCCGGCGCCGCGGATGCCAAGGCTGTTCGGCTGCACCGGGAAGACACGCACGCTGGGCACCTGCCTGGTCAGGCGGCTGATGTCGGCCATGATCTCCTGCTGGCTGCGGCTGCGCTCGTCCCAGGGCGCCAGCGTCATTACCATGAAGCCCGAATTGTAGGAACCGTTGTTGCCGGCGTTCTCGAAGGTCGAGCGGATCTCGCCGGAATCGCGCAGCGGCTGGATCAGCCGCTCGATCTTGCGCATCTGCTCGGTTGTGTAGTCGAGGCTGACGCCTTGCGGCGCGTTGATGCGCAACAGCACCATGGCGCGGTCCTCCGTCGGCGTCAGTTCCTGGCGGATGCTGCCGAACAGCGTGAAGGCGGTGCCGGCGAAGATCAGCGCCACCAGCACCACGATCCAGGGCGCGTCGAGGCAAAGATGCAGACAATGCGTGTAGAGCCGATGCAATCCCCCGCCGATGCGCGCGCCTATGCCGCTCCCGCCTTCATGGTGAAGCGATGCGCTGGTCAGCATGCGCGAGGCGAGCATCGGACAGAGCGTCAGCGCGACCACGCAGGAGAGCAGCACCGACATCGCCAGCACAAAACCGAATTCGCGGAACAGGCCGCCGGTCTGTCCGGGCAGGAAGGAGATCGGCACGAAGACGGCGACAAGCGTCAGCGTGGTGGCGACGACGGCGAAGAAAACTTCCTGGGTGCCCAGCACCGCGGCGGCGCGAGGGCCCATGCCTTCGTTGCGGCGACGCACGATGTTTTCCAGCACGACGATGGCGTCATCGACGACGAGGCCGGTCGCGAGCACCAGCGCCAGGAGCGTCAGGATATTGACGGAAAAGCCGGCGAGATAGATCGCCGCGATGGTGCCGATCATGGCGACGGGCATCGACAGGCCCGGGATCAGCGTCGCCCGCCAGTCGAGCAGGAAGGCATAGATGACGATCAGCACGATGGAGACCGACAGCGCCAGCGCGATCTCGACCTCGTGCACGGCGCCGTTGACGAAGACGGCGTCGTCGCTGGTGACCTTGATCGCCATGCCTTGCGGGAGGTTCTGCTGGAGCTTCTCGACCGCGGCCCTGACGCCGGTCGAGATATCCAGCGTGTTCGATTCCGCCTGGCGGATGATGCCGAGGCCAATGCCGGTCTTGCCGTCGGAGCGCAGCGAGGTCTGGCCGATATCGGGACCGAGCGTCACGGTGGCGACATCGCGGATGCGCGTCGCGCCGCCGATGACGATGTTCTCGAACTCCTCCGGCGTGGTCACGTCGGCGGTCGTGCGCACGATCAGGTCCTGGTTGGTCGTGGTGATCGAGCCGGCCGGCGAATCGAAGGCGACCGAGGCGAGCGCCTTGCGCAGATCCGCCACGGTGAAGCCGTGGCTCGCGAGCTTGTTCTGGTCGACGTCGATGCGGAATATCTTGTCGCGGTCGCCATAGACTTGGACGTCGGCGACGCCGGGCACAGCGGCGAGCTCGTCCTCGATGCGGTCCTGCACCAGCACCGTCATGTCCTGCACCGACATGGTGTCGGAGGTGACCGCCAGCCGCATCACCGCGTCGGAATTGGCATCGGCCTTGACGATGCGCGGCGCGTCGGCGGTGTCGGGCAACTGGTTGGTGATCCGGCTGACGGCGTCGCGCACGTCGGAGGCCGCGACATTGAGGTCGACGCCGTCGTTGAACTCGATTGTGACGCGGCTCTGGCCGAAGGACGAGGTCGACGACATCGACTTGACGCCCGAGACGCGCGCGACGGCGCCCTCGATCGTGTCGGTCAGCTCGCGGTCGACGGTTTCGGCGGCCGCGCCCTCGAAGGTGGTGTTGACGGTGATGACGGGACGGTCGACATCCGGCAACTCGCGGACCTCGACGCCCCAGAAAGCGGCAAGGCCCGCAACCGCGATCAGAGTGTTCAGCACGAAGGCCATGACCGGCCGGCGGATGAAGAGCGCGGTCAGGCCCGATCCCGCGGCCGGGTCACCGGCGGCGCTCATGAGCCTTCGGCCTCGCTGGCGAGATCCTCGCCGGCGATGCGGACGTCGCCGCCTTCGCTGACGCTCTGCGTGCCTTCGGTCACCACCATGTCGCCGCTTAACACGGGAGCATCGATCAGCACCGTCTCGGTGTTGCGCTGGATGATGCGCACCGGAACGCGCTTGGCCTTGCCGTGTTCGACGGCCCAGATATAGGCGCCGTTAGTGCCCCACTGGATGGCCAAGGGGCTGACCGCAGGATAGGTGTCGCCGGGGAAGCGCATGCCGATCTGGAAGGACATGCCGGCGCGCAGCGAATCGGCGGGGTTGGCGATCGTTGCCTTGACCAGCAGCGTGCGGCTGTTCTCGTCGATGTGGTTGTCGATGGCCGAGACGGTGCCGGTATAGACCTGGTTGGGATTGGCCAAAGGCGTGGCCGACAGTTGGGCGCCGACCTTGACTGCGGCCGCGAAGCGTTCCGGCACCCAGAAATCGACCAGAATGCTGGAGCGATCATCGAGCGTGGCGATCGCCGACTGGCTGGTGACGTAATTGCCGGCGGCGATCGGCAGGATGCCGACCGTGCCTCCGATCGGCGCCACGATCGAGCGGCGCTCGAGCGCGAGCTCGGCGTCGCGCAATGCCAGCCTGGCGTTGGCGAGCGTCACCTGGGCATCGGCGACGGCCACCGGCGTGGCCGCATTGGAAGCCCTGAGCGACTTCACCCGGTCGAGCTTGGACTGCGCATCCTCGACCGCCACCTGCGCGCGGTCGCGCGCGATCGCTTCCACGTCGGAATCGAGCTTGGCGATCACGTTGCCCTTCTCGACATGCGTGCCGGACTGGACCAGCAGCTCGGTAAGGCGGCCGGACGAATATGGGGTGACCGTGACAGTTGCGTTGGCGCGGCCGGTGCCGATCGCCTGCAGCCTGTCATTGATGGTGGCGGTGCCGGCCGGCGAAGCGACGATGGTGACGATCTGGCCGGCGCGGCTGCGTCCAGGCTGGCCGGCGGCGGCGCTCTCCGCAGCGGGAGGCGTCGCGGCGATGGCCCAGTCCAGTCCCCAACGCGCCAGTATCTGCGGCGCGCCGGGATAAAAGCGTGCCCAGGCCGCCACGGCGGCAACCAGAATCACGAGCGCTGCAACAATCTGTTTCCAGCTCGACATCAACACTCCAGCGGCAGGACTCGTCTGCCGGATTCCAACGGAAGCAGGCACATCGACGACACGGGCTGGGGGCGAAAACCGGCCACCCTACACCTGATATCAGCGGTTTATGGCAATTATCACGCAAACGTGCACATTAAATCTCGGTAACGTGAAGTCCGGACGCGTTTGGGACGCTTGCGTTCTGCCGCATTTTGCGAAGCGCCTAGCGCAAGCTCTCCAGGTCGCGGATGCGTTTGGCGCCGGCTGCTTCCAACTGCCTGGTCACGGCGCCGATCAGCGTTTCGGCGACCACGAACAGAGCGGCGGACGAATCCCAGGCCGAAGGCACGGCGGTGCGCCCAGCGATCACATGGCGGGCGAAACGGGCGATCGGCGAAAGCCACTGGTCGGTGAACAGCACGATCTGCACGCCGCGCTGGTGCGCCTTCTCGGCAAAGCGCACCAGGCTCTCCTGGTAGCGGCGGATGTCGAAGATCACCAGCACGTCGCGCTTGCCCATGTCGATCAGGCGGTCGCGCCAGATGCTCTCCTGGCCGGCGAGATGATAGACATCCGGCTGGATGATGGCGAGATGGGCGGCCATATAGCGCGCCAGCGGATCGGTGAAACGGCCGCCGATGAGGAAGGTCTTGCCGCGCCTTTCGGCAAGCCGCGTGGCGATGTCGGCGAGCTGCTTGTCGGTGAGGTGGCGGAACGTCTCGCGCATATTGTCGAGCGTCGCCTCGAGCATCGGCGAGACGGCGCCGCCGGCCGAGCCTGGATTGAGCGTGCGCGAAGCCGGCGACTGCAACTGCGCCGCCAACTCATCCTGCAGCGCCGACTGAAATTCGGGGTAGTTCTGGAAGCCGAGCCTGGCGACGAAGCGCAGGATCGTGGGCGAGGACACGCCAGCCGCGGCCGAGAATTCGGCGACCGTCTTCAGTCCAGTCAAGGGATAGTTCGCAATCAGGGTCTGGGCAGCACGGCGCTCGCCGGCCGGCATTGCGCCGATGCGGTCCGAGATCAGTTCGGCAATACTGGAAATCATGTTTTCCCCCGCCCGTTGACCCGCCGCCGCCGTTTTCCGGAATTCGCGTTTGACAAAGCCGGCCAAACTGTATGAAATCATTCACAGGGACGCAATGAGACAAAATACGTAACATAAGATACAGCGTTCCGCAGGGGACGATATGGAGAAAGCTCGGCCTGCTAGCCTTGCACCGTCTGAGACCGTAAGGGTGACCAACCCCGACGGATCCAGCCCGTTCGTTTTCACCTGCGATCACGCTTCCAATTTCCTCCCCGCCGAATTCGGAACGCTTGGCCTGCCGGCCGACGCGCTTTCGCGCCATATCGCCTGGGACCCGGGTGCGCTTCCCGTTGCCGGCCGCATGGCCGAGGCGCTCGACGCGACCTTGATCGAGACCCGCGTGTCGCGGCTCGTCATCGATTGCAACCGGCCGCTCGACGCTCCGGACCTCGTTCCGCCGATCAGCGAGACGACAGCCATTCCCGGAAATTCGGGCCTGTCCGATAAGCAGCGCGCCGCCCGCATCGACCTTGCCTGGCGCCCCTTTCACGACACGATCGCTCAGATCGTCGAGCGGCGGCTGGCGCGTGGCCAGGAGACGCGTCTGGTGTCGGTGCATTCCTTCACGCCGGTCTACAAGGGTAGGAGCCGGCCATGGCATATCGGCATCATCCATGATGACGACCGCCGCCTGGCGGCGCCGCTGATATCGGCGCTGCAGCGGCTTGCCGGCGTCACCGTCGGCATCAATGAACCCTATTCGCCGGCCGACCGCGTCTATTTCACGCTGGAACGGCACGCGCGCTCGCGCGGCCTTGCCTGCGCGATGATCGAAATCCGCAACGACGAAATCGCCGGCGAGGCCGGGCAGCGGAAATGGGCGGATCTGCTCACAGGCATATTTTCGAATCTGGAGCCCGAGGAGGCCAGGGGCTCCCGACAAAGCGCAATGGGAAAGTCAGTACAATCGGCCAGCTAAGAAATTAAGGGGACTTCACATGGCAGCACCGGGTTATACAGACGCCGACAAGGCGGAGGACGTAAAACACCTCCACAGCATGGGCTATGCCCAAGAACTGGAGCGGCGCCTCAGCCGCTTTTCGAATTTCGCGGTTTCGTTCTCCATCATCTGCATCTTGTCCGGCGGCATCAATTCGCTGGCGCAGGCGACGTCGGGCGCCGGCGGTATCGGCATCGGCATCGGCTGGCTCATCGGCTGCTTCGTGTCGCTCACCTTCGCCGTCGCCATGTCGCAGATCAGCTCGGCCTATCCGACAGCCGGCGGCCTCTACCACTGGGGCTCGATCCTCGGCAACCGCGGCACCGGCTGGGTGACGGCCTGGCTCAACCTGCTCGGCCTGATCACCGTGCTCGGCGCCATCAATGTCGGCACCTGGACCTTCTTCATCGGCGCCTTCGGTCCGGCGCTCGGCATCGAGGGCACGCTGACCAACCAGATGATCTTCCTGGTCATCATCACCGGCGCCCAGGCACTGATCAACCATCTCGGCATCAAGCTGACGGCGAAACTCACCGACTTTTCGGGCTATCTCATCTTCTTCGGCTCGATCCTGATCGCGGTGGTTTGCCTACTGTTTGCGCAAACCTGGGATTTCAGCCGCCTCTTCACCTTCCACAACTACTCCGGCGACGCCGGCGGCGGCGTGTGGCCGCAAGTGTCGAATGCGTGGGTCTTCGCGCTCGGCCTGCTGCTGCCGATCTACACGATCACCGGCTATGATGCCTCGGCGCACACCTCCGAGGAGACCATCAAGGCGGCGTCTTCCGTGCCGCGCGCGATGGTGATGTCGGTCATCTGGTCGGCGCTGTTCGGCTACCTGTTCCTGGCCGCCTTCGTGCTGATGATCCCGAACATGGACGATGCGGCCAAGCAGGGCTGGAATGTGTTCTTCTGGGCCTTCGATCAGCGTGTTCCGTCGGGTCTCAAGGAGTTCGTCTATCTCGTTGTCTTCGTCGCGCAGCTCTTGTGCGGTCTTGCCACCGTCACCTCGGCCTCGCGCATGATCTTCGCCTTCTCGCGTGATGGCGGTCTGCCGGGCTCGGCGGCGCTCGCCAAGGTGAGCCCGACCTACCGCACGCCAGTGGCGGCGATCTGGACGGCCTCGATCCTGTCGGTGCTGTTCGTGTGGGGTTCATCGGTGGTCTCGGTCGCCGGCACATCGGCCTATACGATCGTGGTGTCCTGCACCGTCATCTTCCTGTTCCTCTCCTTCACCGTGCCGATCGTGCTCGGCATGGTGGCCTGGGGAACGCCGAAGTGGGACAAGATGGGTCCGTGGAACATGGGACGTGCTGTCTTCATGCTGTTCGCCTTCCTGTCGATCGTGTCGATGATCCTGATCTTCGTCATCGGCATCCAGCCACCGAACGACTGGGCGCTCTACATCACCGTCGGCTTCTTCATCCTGACGGCGATCGTCTGGTTCGCCTTCGAGCGCAACCGCTTCCAGGGGCCGCCGCTCGGCGACATCATCGCGGCGCGCCAGGCGGCGATCAAGGCGGCAGAGCAGGCGGTGGGCGAAACCGGCCAGTGACATCGACTATCATGGCCATGGCCGGCGTCGTGCCGGCCATGGTTTCGTTTCCTTTCAATCGACAAGCTGGAGCGCCAAAGGAATGGCCGGGAATTTCTCCTTCGATCAGTTGAAGCAAGCGGTCTCGAACGGGGAGATCGATACGGTGCTGGCCTGCATCGTCGACATGCAGGGCCGGCTCGCGGGAAAGCGCTTCCTGGCCCAGTATTTCGTCGATTCCGCGCATGGCGAGACGCATGGATGCAATTATCTCCTGGCCTGCGACATCGATATGGAGCCGGTGCCGGGCTACAAGGCGGCAAGCTGGTCGAAGGGCTATGGCGATTTCGTCATGAAGCCGGACCTGTCGACGCTGCGGCGCATTCCGTGGCTGGGGAAGACGGCGCTGGTCATCTGCGACGTGCTCGACCATCACACGCATGAGGATCTTGGGCACTCACCCCGCGCGATCCTCAAGAAGCAGGTCAAGCGTCTGCAGGAGCGCGGCTATATCGGCTATTTCGCTTCCGAGCTCGAATTCTATCTGTTCAGCGAAACCTACGAGTCCGCCCGCAAGAAGCACTGGCAGGGGCTCGACAGCGCATCGCCCTATATCGGCGACTATCAGATCGGCATCACCAGCAAGGAAGAAGGCGTCATGCGCCGGCTTCGCAACGAGATGGAGGCTGCCGGCATCCCGATCGAGAACTCCAAGGGCGAGTGGGGCCCCGGCCAGGAAGAGATCAATGTACGCTATGCCGAGGCGCTCGACATGGCCGACCGCCACGTCATCCTGAAGAACGGCGCCAAGGAGATCGCCGATTCCGAAGGCAAGGCCATCTCCTTCATGGCCAAATATAATTATGGGCTCGCCGGCAATTCCAGCCACATCCACAATTCGCTGTGGAGCGCCGATGGCGGAACGCCGCTGTTCTTCGACAAAAACGCCGAATGGACCCTGTCGAGCCTCGGCCAGCAATGGGCGGCCGGCCAGCTCAAATACGCCAAGGAATTCACCTGGTTCCTGGCGCCCTACATCAATTCCTACAAGCGCTTCCAGGCCGGCACCTTCGCGCCGACCAAGATCATGTGGAGCGAGGACAACCGCACGGCGGGATTCCGGCTGTGCGGCGAGGGGACCAAGGGCATCCGCATGGAATGCCGCATCGGCGGCGCCGATCTCAACCCCTATCTCGCCTTCGCCGCGCTGATCGCGGCCGGTCTCGCCGGCATCGACGAGAAGCTGGAGCTGGAGAAGCCGTTTGTCGGCGACGCCTATCAGGCGTCGCAGCTGCCGGAAATCCCGAAGACGCTGCGCGATGCCACCGAGACGCTCGAAGGCTCCACGATGCTAAAGCAGGCCTTTGGCGAGGAGGTGATCGAGCACTACGTCCACACCGCCCGCTGGGAGCAGTTCGAATACGACCGCCGCATCACGGATTGGGAACTGCACCGGGGGTTTGAACGGTACTAGCTCGCCAGCCAAGGGTGTCCGCGCTTGCCTTTTCCTCTTCTGGAACGGGGCCGGGACCGCACTTTGTTGCTTCTTCCTGCCATCAGTTGGGAGAAGGTGCAGCCGGACGAGGGTGAAGCTCCAGATGATTTTCGATTGTTGTAGAACTGCGAGGAAGAAATGACCGAGACGGTCAAACTCAAATCCCCCATCGACGGCTCGATCTATGCCGAGCGGCCGGGTCGCGAGCGACCAGGCGATCAATTCGGCGGTCGAGCGCGCCAGGGCGGCGCAGGAGAAATGGGCCGAGACGCCGGTCGGCGAGCGCGGCAAATACATGCTGGCGATGCTCGAGGCGCTGGTCGCCATGAGCGACGAGATCGTGCCCGAGATCGCCTGGCAAATGGGGCGACCGGTGCGCTATGGCGGCGAGTTCGGCGGCGTCAAGGAACGCACCAACTACATGGTCGAGATCGCCGAAGCCGCGCTGAAGCCGGTGCTTGCCTCCAACCCGAAGGACGGTTTCCGCCGCTATGTGAAGAAGGTGCCGCTCGGCGTCGTGCTTGTGATCGCGCCGTGGAATTATCCCTATCTCACGGCGGTCAACACCATCGTGCCGGCGTTGATGGCGGGCAGCGCCGTCATCCTCAAGCATGCCGCGCAGACGCTGCTGGTCGGCGAACGCTTCCAGCAAGCCTTCGACAAGGCCGGCCTGCCCAAAGGCCTGTTCCAGAACCTGGTCATGAACCACGCCCAGACGGAGAAGCTGCTTGGCTCGGGCAAGATCGACCATGTCAATTTCACAGGCTCGGTCGGCGGCGGCCGCGCCATCGAGAAGGCCGCGGCCGGCACCTTCATGACGCTCGGCCTCGAGCTCGGCGGCAAGGATCCTGCCTATGTGCTGCCCGACGCCAAGCTTGACCATGCCGTCGCCAACCTCGTCGATGGCGCATTCTACAATTCGGGCCAGTGCTGCTGCGGCATCGAGCGTGTCTATGTGCATGAGAAGGTCTATGACGAATTCGTCGAGGGCTTCATCGCGGAGACGAAGAACTATGTCGTCGGCAATCCGCTGGAGCAGGCGACGACCTTGGGACCGATGGCGCAAGCGCGCTTCGCCGACCTGATCCGCGAGCAGAAGGCCGAGGCGCTGCGCAAGGGCGCCAAGGCGCATATCAACATGAAGGTCGAGAACGACAAGCCGGGCTCTCCCTATCTGGCGCCGGAGGTGCTGACCGAGGTCGACCACCAGATGAGCGTCATGCGCGAGGAAAGCTTCGGGCCGATCGTCGGCATCATGAAGGTGCGCAACGACGAGGAGGCGATCGCGCTGATGAATGACAGCCCCTATGGGCTGACGGCCTCGATCTGGACGCGCGACACCGAGCGCGCAATCGCCATCGGCGATCGCGTCGAAACCGGCACCGTGTTCATGAACCGCTGCGATTATCTCGATCCGGCGCTGGTCTGGACCGGCGTCAAGGACACCGGCAAGGGCGCGGCGCTCTCGGCCATCGGCTACGACAATCTGACCCGTCCGAAATCCTATCATCTGCGCGAAACGATCTGACCTTTCGAAAGACAAAAATGTCCAAGCTCATCTCCAAATGGAACTACCCCACCACCGTCCGTTTCGGCGCCGGCCGTATCAAGGAATTACCGGATGCGCTGGCGGCGGCCGGGATCAAGCGACCGCTTTTCGTCACCGATCCAGGCCTGGCGAAACTGCCGGTCGTCGCTTCGACGCTGAAGATCCTCGACGACGCCAAGGTTCCCTATGGCGTGTTTTCGGAGGTGAAGCCGAACCCGGTCGAGTCCAACCTCACGGCCGGCATCGCCGTTTTCAAGAAAGGCAAGCATGACGGCGTCATCGCCTTCGGCGGCGGTTCGGCGCTCGACCTCGGCAAGCTGATCGCCTTCCAGGCCGGCCAGACGCGCCCGGTATGGGATTTCGAAGACATCGGCGATTGGTGGACTAGGGCCAATTCCGAGGCGATCGCGCCGATCATCGCGGTGCCGACGACGGCGGGAACCGGCTCCGAGGTCGGCCGCGCCGGCGTCATCACCAATGAGGAGACCCACACCAAGAAGGTAATCTTCCATCCGAAGCTGCTGCCGGCGATCGTCATCGCCGATCCAGAGCTGTCGGTCGGCATGCCGCCCTTCATCACCGCCGGTACCGGCATGGACGCGCTTGCCCATTGCCTCGAAGCCTATTGCGCGCCTGGCTATCACCCGATGGCCGACGGCATTGCCGTGGAAGGCATCCGGCTGGTGTTCGAGAACCTGCCCAAGGCCTTCGCCAACGGCAAGGATCTGGTCGCCCGCGCGAATATGATGAGCGCGGCCGCGATGGGCGCCGCCGCCTTCCAGAAGGGGCTGGGCGCCATCCACTCGCTGTCGCATCCGATCGGTGCGCTCTACGACACCCATCACGGCATGACCAATGCAGTGTTCATGCCCTATGTGCTCACCTTCAATCGCGAGGCGATCGAGGACCGCATTGCGCGGCTCGCCGCCTATTGCGGCATCAAGGGCGGCTTCGATGGCTTCGCCAAGGCAGTCATCAAGCTGCGCAAGGAGCTAAAGGTGCCGCACGCGCTGCCCGGGCTGATCAAAGGGCTCGACATGGACAAGAAGCGCAAGGCGCTGATCGCCGACATGGCGGTGGTCGACCCGACCGCCGGCGGCAATCCGGTCAAGCTCACCAAAAAAGGGGCTCTGACGCTGCTCGAAAACGCGATCGCCGGCTCCGTCTGAGAGCCGGCTTTCAATGCCGAAGAGTTGAAGAAGGGGCGACCAGCTGGAGGAGGAGCGGGGCAAAAATCAAGGCAGCTAACCATTAGCCGGAAAATTAAGTGCGGGCTAATTGCTACAGTCCGTTAAAAAGAGTTAACTTTTTGTGCCGCGGGGCTCCGGTTTCAAAAAGCCTTCATCTGGCTGTCACACGAAAACGATACCCGCATCGCAGGCGCTCAAGCGCCAGTTCAACGGAGAGAACACATGTTCAAGTTCACGGGGAAAGTGCTTTCCCTCTCGGCCGCGGCGCTCTTTGCGTCGACGATGATTTCGTCCGCGGATTCGCTGGACGATCTCGTCAAGGCCGCGAAGGCGGAAGGCCAGCTCACTGTCATTGCGCTTCCGCATGACTGGTGCGGCTACGGGGCGGTGATTGACGCTTTCAAGGCTAAGTATCCAGGAATCACCATCAACGAACTCAATCCCGACGCCGGTTCGGGCGACGAGGTCGAGGCGATCAAGGCCAACAAGGACAACAAGGGACCGCAGGCGCCCGACGTCATCGACGTCGGCCTGGCTTTCGGCCCCTCGGCCAAGAAAGACGGCCTGTTGATGCCTTACAAGGTCTCGACTTGGGATTCGATCCCGGACAGCGCCAAGGACGCCGACGGTGCCTGGTACGGCGACTACTACGGCGTTCTGTCGTTCATGGTGAACAAGGATCTGGTCAAGAACGCCCCGGCCGACTGGGCCGACCTCCTGAAGCCGGAATACGCCAACTCGGTTGCGCTCGCCGGTGATCCGCGTGCGTCGAACCAAGCGATCCAAGCCGTCCATGCTTCCGGTCTGTCGACCGGCGCGGCTGCCGGCAAGGCTGCCGGCGAAGCCGGCCTCGAGTTCTTCAAGAAGCTCAACGCCGCCGGCAACTTCGTTCCGGTCATCGGCAAGCCGGCGACGCTGGCGCAGGGCCAGACCCCGATCCTGATCAACTGGGACTACAACAACCTGTCGGGCCGCGATACGCTGAACGGAAACCCGCCGACCGACATCGTCATCCCGAAGACCGGCGTCGTGGCGGGCGTCTACGTGCAGGCGATCAGCGCCTACGCGCCGCATCCGAACGCCGCCAAGCTGTGGATGGAATACCTCTATTCCGACGAAGGCCAGCTCGGCTGGCTGAAGGGTTACTGCCATCCGATCCGCTTCAACGATCTCGCCAAGAACGGCAAGATCCCGCAGGAGCTGCTCGACAAGCTGCCGCCGGCCGACGCCTATGCCAAGGCCGTGTTCCCGTCGCTCGACGAGCAGGGCGCTGCCAAGGAAGAGATCACCAAGGGCTGGGATTCCGTCGTCGGCGCCAACGTCAAGTAAGTCGACGCTCTTCCGGGCGGCCTTGCGCCGCCCGGATTCCGTCATTGAAGGCAGTCAGGCATGACCGATATCAGCCTTTCAGGACCGTTTGCCGCCGATAAGACCATTCCGCCCGGGGCGCGCGCGATGCGTCTGCCCACGCAATGGCTGGGCGCCGCGCCTTTCATCATCTTCGCGCTGATGTTCCTGATCCTGCCGACACTCTATCTCATCATCGGCGCGTTCCAGAACGCCGATGGCGCCTTCACGCTGCAGAACATCGCCGATCTCGCGCAGCCGACCATCGTCGCCGCCTACTGGATTTCCATCAAGGTTTCGGTCGCCTCGTCCCTGTTTGGCGCCTTCATCGGCCTCGCCATCGCGGTCGCCATCGTGCGCGGCGGCCTGCCCAACTGGACGCGTTCGGCAGCGCTCACCTTCTCGGGCGTGGCATCGCAATTTGCCGGCGTGCCGCTGGCCTTCGCCTTCCTGGCGACGCTCGGCCGCCTCGGGCTGCTCACCGTGCTTTTGCGCTCGATCGGCTTCGACCTCTATCAGCACGGCTTCAACGTGCTGTCCTTCTGGGGCCTGACGCTGACCTATCTCTATTTCCAGATTCCGTTGATGGTCGTCATCATCGTGCCGGCGATCGACGGTCTGAAAAAGGAGTGGGGCGAGGCCGCCGCCACGCTCGGCGCCACCCAGTGGCAGTACTGGCGCATGGTCGTCATCCCTGTCCTGTGGCCGAGTTTCCTCGGCACCTTCATCCTGCTTTTCGCCAATGCCTTCGGCGCCATCGCCACCGCCTATGCGCTGACCGGCTCGTCGCTCAACATCGTGCCGATCGTGCTCTATGCGCAGATCCGCGGCGACGTGCTGCACAACGCAAATCTCGGCTATGCGATCGCCTTCGGCATGATCTTCATCACCGGCCTCGCCAATGTCTTCTACATCTGGTTCCGGACCCGTTCGGAGAGGTGGCTCAAATGAAGTCGGGTAAGTTCTGGGCCTGGGTCACGTTCATCTTGGGCGCTGCCTATTTCTTCATTCCGCTGATCGCGACGCTGGAATTCTCGATGCGCATGAAGCGCGGCGAATATTCCTTCGAGGCGTACCGGGTCGTGCTTGGCGATGCGCGCTTCCAGGAATCCTTCACCTTCTCGGTGGTGGCCGCGATCTTCACCATCATCCTGGGCGTGCTTCTGGTGGTGCCTACCGCCTACTGGATACGGCTTCGCCTGCCCCAGCTCAGGCCGGTCGTCGAGTTCGTCACGCTCTTGCCGCTGGTCATCCCCGCGATTGTCATCGTGTTCGGCTATATCCGCATGTACGGCTCGAGCTCGCCGCTGCCGTTCCTCGCCAGCGGATTCGGCACCAATGCGTTGCTCGTCATCGGCTATGCGACGCTGGCGCTGCCTTACATGTACCGCGCCGTCGATACCGGGCTTCGTACCATCGATGTCAGGACGCTTACCGAAGCGGCGCAGATCCTCGGCGCAGGCTGGACGACGATCATCGGACGCGTGATCCTGCCCAACGTGCTGATCGCCGTGCTGTCCGGCGCCTTCCTGACCTTCGCCATCGTCATCGGCGAGTTCACCGTAGCCAGCCTGCTCAACCGGCCGGCCTTCGGTCCGTATCTGCAGAATATGGGCGCCAACCGCGCTTACGAGCCCGCGGCACTTGCCATCATCGCCTTCGCCATTACCTGGGGCTGCATGTCGCTGATCCAGGTCCTGTCCCGCTTCGCGCCGAAATCGGCGAGCCGCCCGAATTGAGCGAAAAATATCGATCGAAAGAAAAAGCCATGGCCGAGCCATTCCTCTCCATCCAGCATGTGCGAAAGTCCTACGGCGCCAACACCGTGGTGCAGGATTTCAGCCTCGACGTTGAGCCTGGCGAGTTCGTCTCCTTCCTCGGCCCGTCCGGCTGCGGCAAGACGACGGTGCTGCGCATGGTCGCCGGTTTCGAGGAGCCTTCGGCCGGCAAGATCGTGGTCGGCGGCAAGGACATCACCCGGCTGAAGCCCAACCAGCGCAATGTCGGCATGGTGTTCCAGGCCTATGCGCTGTTCCCGAACCTGACGGTGGCCCAGAACATCGCCTTCGGTCTCAAGGTGGCCGGCATGCCGAAGCCGGACACGGACAGGCGCGTCGCCGAGATGCTCGACATGATCAAGCTGCCGCAGATGGCCGACCGCTATCCCTACCAGCTTTCCGGCGGCCAGCAGCAGCGCATCGCGCTCGCGCGCGCCATCGCGCCGAAACCGAAGCTGCTTCTGCTTGATGAGCCGCTGTCGGCGCTCGACGCCAAGGTGCGCGTGTCGCTGCGCGAGGAAATCCGTTCGATCCAGAAGAAGCTCGGCATCACCACCATCTTCGTCACGCACGACCAGGAAGAAGCGCTGTCGATCTCCGACCGCATCGCGGTGATGTATGGCGGCAAGGCCGAGCAGGTCGGCACGCCGTTCGAAATCTACAACCGCCCGGCCACCAAATTCGTCGCCAATTTTGTCGGCACGCTCAACGTGCTGGAAGGCAAGGTCACCGACGCCTCCACCGGCAAGGTTCAGGTCAACGCGCAGGAAGTCTCGCTCAAGGGCAAGCTCAACGGCTCGAAGTCCGGCGATACGCTGTCGCTGGCGCTGCGTCCGGAGGCGATCTCGCTGGCGCGTCAGCCCGGCCACGACACCAGCCTGTCGGGGGAGATCGCCGAAGTGCATTTCTTGGGCTCGGTCATCCGCGTGCGCGTCGGCATCGGCGGCAACACTGTGTCGCTTGATACTTTCAATAATTCGACGACGCCGCCGCCAGTCGTCGGCGACAAGGCGGATATCTCGTTCTCGTCGGGCGATATGCTGGTCTTGCATTAGGGATATGATGAATAGCGAATAGTGAATGGTGAATGGCATCGACGAAGAGCACTTTACGTGCCCAGATTCTTCTGATGCGACCATTCACCATTCACCATTCACCATTCACCATTCACCATTCACCATTACTTTTTCCAGTGCCAAACGCCTGGTTCCATCGTTACGATGAGCCATGGCCCTCTTCGAGCTCACCCTCATCCTGCTTCTGATCGCCGTCGCGCTGACGGCGCTGTCGCGGCGGCTGGAAATTCCCTATCCGTCGTTGTTGGCGCTTGCGGGGGTCGGGATCGCCTTCGTGCCGGGCGCGCCGGTGATCGAGATCGATCCGGAACTGGCGCTTGCGCTGTTCATCGCGCCGGTGCTTCTCGATGCCGCCTATGACACCTCGCTGCGCGACCTGAAGCGCTATCGGCTGTCGCTGGTGCTTTTGGCGCTCGGCGCCGTCGTCTTCACCACTTTGGTTGTTGCTTTCGTCGGCTGGAAAATGGCTGGGCTGCCCATCGCGGCGGCCATCGCGCTGGGCGCCATCGTCGCGCCGCCGGACGCGGTGGCTGCAAGCGCCGTGCTCAGCCAATTCAGGGTGCCGCACCGCCTCACCGCGATCCTGCAGGGGGAGAGCCTGCTCAACGACGCCACGGCGCTGCTGATCTACCGGATCGCGGTTTCGGCGGCCATCGGCTCGCTCATGTTGAAGGACGCAGTGCCCGTCATCCTGCTTGCGACGGTCGGCAGCGTCGTCGCCGGTTACCTGTTCGGCCGGGTGTCGCTGCTCACGCTGACGCGCATCGAGGATGCGGCAAGCAGCACCGTGGTGCAGTTCGCCGGAACCTTCGCAGTCTGGATCATTGCCGACAGGCTCGGCCTTTCCGCCATCATCACCATCGTCGTCTATGCGATCACCATCGCGCGCACCGCGCCGCGCCACATGTCGGCGAGGCGCCGCGTCAGCACCTATTCGGTCTGGGAATCGGCGGTGTTCGTGCTCAACGTGCTGGCTTTCGTCCTGATGGGTCTGCAGGCGCGGTCGATCGTCGGCCGGCTCTCCGGCGACGGCCAAGGCGAGGCTTTCCTCTTTGCCGCAACGGTGCTGGCCGTCGTCATCGTGGCGCGTCTCGTCTGGGTGATGGGATACGTTGCGGTGATAAGGCAGTTTACGCGTTTCGACGACGAAAGGCAGAAGCGGGATGCGCCGACATTTCGGGGCGCCGTGCTCGTCGGCTGGTGCGGCATGCGCGGGCTGGTGACGCTGGTGGTGGCGATCGCGTTGCCCGCCGACTTTCCCGGTCGCGACCCGATCGTGCTGGCGGCCTTCGCCGTCGTCCTTGGAACGCTCGTGCTGCAGGGCATGAGCCTGAAACCGCTGCTGCGCCGGCTCAACTTCGAGCGGGATACCTCGATTGACCGCGAGGTGGCCGAGGCGCGCGTGGCGATCATGCAGGCCGCGCTCGATGTGCTGAGCCGCAAGACCTCGTCCGCTGCCGCCGTCGTGCGCGAACAATACGAGGCGCAACGCCGGATCGCCGAAAATCCCGACGACGCGCAAGCCGCGACGGAATACGACCGGTTGCGTCTTTACGCCATCAAGCGGCAGCGCGATACGCTGGAGGAACTGCGCAGCAACGGCACGATCGGCGACGAGGCCTATCACAGGCTGGAAGAGGAGATCGACTGGTCGGAACTGGCGGCGTCGCCTGCCGGAAGGTTCCAGCCGCTGACGACCTACTAGGCCGGTTCGCCGGCTGTCGGCTGGACCATTTCGCCTGCCTGGCGCGCCACATTGAAACGCCAAAGGCGGCGCGATAGAGCAGTTCATCGAAGCGGCGAACCGCTCTATCTCTTTGTTTCTGACGCAATTCCGGACGGAAGGTTACGGCGAAGACGCCGAACTTAAACGCTCACATTTTTCCTGGAATTGCGCTACTGCGATCGTCGGAACTGAGCCGGTTAATCAATGAAGCTGATCAGCTATAACATCCAGTACGGCTACGGCAGCGACGGACGCTACGATCTCAGCCGCTGCGCCAGGCTGGTGGACGGCGCCGACATTATCGCGCTGCAGGAGGTCGAACGGCACTGGCAGCGCACCAACGAGGACGACCAGCCCGCGATCCTGTCCAGGCTGCTGGCCGACTATTACTGGGCCTATGGCCCCGCCTTCGACATGGATGCCAGCGAAAAGCGCGACGACCGCATCATCAACCGCAGGCGGCAGTTCGGCACGATGGTGCTGTCGAAGCTGCCGATCGTCTGGTCGCGGCTCCACACGTTGCCGCTGCGGCGCACGCTGAGACCTCTGAACACCCGCAACGCGGCGCTGGAATGCATGATCCGCACGCCTGCGGGACCGGTACGGGTGCTTTCCCTGCATCTGGCGCATATCGCGGCCGAAGAGCGGCTGGACCAGATCGATTATCTGCTTGCCGAGCACCGCCGCGCCCCGGCCGAGGGCGGGCCCTGGAGCGGCGTCGACGACGAGCCGCAGCGCAACTGGTCGAACGGCCAGACGGAACCGGAAAACCCGTTGGCGGCGATCTGGCTTGGCGATTTCAACATGGAGCCGGGCAGCGCCGAATACCGGCGCATCGTCGGCAATACGCCTTATCATCGGGGAGCCGCCTACATCGACGGGTTAGTCGATGCCGCTTCCGTCGCCAGCGAGTCCGGGCCGGACTTTCATACGCACGAAAAGATCATCGACGGCAGGCTGGCAAAACGCCGGCTCGACCATTGCTTCATCGGCGGCATGTTGGCCGGGCGCGTGCGTTCGGTCAGCGCCGATATCGGCGAGGTGGCTTCCGACCATTTTCCGCTCAGGGTCGATATCGATCTGGAAACGCCGGACATCGCCTCAGGTCCGGCGGGCAGGTGAGGCGGGCATGACGCTGTTCGTCTTCCTGGCGGTCCTTTCGGCGGCGGCCATGCACGCGATCTGGAACGCACTGGTCAAGGTGCATCTCGACCGCTTCCTGTCGATCACGCTGATGACGCTCGGCACGGGACTGGCGGCGCTGCCGGCGCTGGCTTTCGTCGAGGTGCCGAAACCGGAAGTTTGGCCCTACATCATCGCCTCGGTGATCTTCCATATGGGTTACCGGACCTTCCTGGTCGGCGCTTACCAGGCGGGCGACTTCGCCCAGACCTATCCTCTGGCACGCGGCGCGGCGCCCCTGCTTTCCGCGCTCGGCGGCATCTTCCTGCTTGGAGAGGTTCCTGCGCCGCTTGCCATCGCCGGCATTGTGATGTTGTCGATCGGCACGCTGGTGATGTCGTTTCGCGGCGGTGCGCATCTGGAAAAGCTCAATCTGCGCGCCGTCGGCTTCGCGCTCGGCACGTCGATCTTCATCGCCAGCTACACGCTCTCCGACGGCACCGGCGCGCGGCTAGCAGCCACCGCGCAAAGCTATGCGGCCTGGGTGTTCGTCTGCGACGCGCTATCGGCGCTGGCGTTGTGTGTCGCCTTCCGCGGACCGCGGTCGCTGGCGGTGCTCGCGCGCGACTGGAAGGCAGGGCTCTTCACCGGTGCGCTCAGCGGTGCCGCCTACTGGATCGTGATGTGGGCGATGACCAAGGCGCCGATCGCCTCGGTCGCGTCGCTGCGCGAAACCTCGATCCTGTTCGCCATGCTGATCTCGGTGCTGGCGCTCGGCGAAAAGATGACCGTCTGGCGCGCGGCCGCGGCGCTCGGCATCGTTGCCGGCGTCGCGGCGCTCAGGATGGGTTGAAAGCGGATCGTCAGCCGAGCACGGTCATCACCTGACCACGCTTTTCCGGACTGAAGCGGATGACGATGATGATGCAGACGGCGACCACGCCGGCGAACAGGGCCAACGCATAGCCATAGCTGCCTCCCGGCGCTTCGGCGATGCCGGCCTGGTAGGGCCCTCCATAGGATGCTGCCAGATTGCCGGCCTGATAGATGAAGCCGGGCAAGGTCGCCCGCACCGAGCCCGGCGACAATTCGTTGAGATGCACCGGGATGACGCCCCAGGCACCCTGCACCGCGACCTGCATGATGAAAGCGCCAATCGCCAGCATGAAGGGCGTGGTCGTGTAGGCCCAGAGCGGAATTGCCGGCAGCGCGATCACGCAGGCCAGCGTGATGGCGTTGATGCGGCCGATCCTTTCCGACAGCGCGCCGAAGGCCAGGCCGCCGACGATGGCGCCGATATTGGCGACGATGGTGATCCAACTCACCGTGTGCGTGTCGAAGCCGTGCTGCTTCTTCAGGAAGGTCGGATAGAGGTCCTGCGTGCCATGGCTGAAGAAGTTGAAGAACATCATCAGCACCACGGCATAGAGCGCGATGCCCCAGTGCTTCTGTAACGTCTCCAGGAGGCCGGGCCGCGCCTGGGCACGGCCTTCGACGAAGGCCGGCGATTCCGGCACATGCGAGCGGATGAAGAGCACGACCAGCGCCGGTACGAAACTCAAGAGGAACATGGCGCGCCAGCCGAAGGTGAAGTCGCCGATCTTCTGCCCATAGAGCAGGCCGTAGACCACCGCGGCCAGCAGATAACCGGCCGGATAGCCGCATTGCAGAATGCCCGAGACCGTGCCGCGCGCGCTCGGCGGAATGGATTCCATGGCAAGCGAACTGCCCAGGCCCCATTCGCCGCCCATGGCGATGCCGAACAAAGCGCGCAGCGCCAGGAATATACCGAGATTGGGCGAGAAGGCGGCCAAGGCGCCGATCACCGAATAGCTGACGATGTTGAGCATCAGGATCGGCTTGCGGCCGTATCTGTCGGCAAGCATGCCGAAGAAGAACGCGCCGATGAAACGCGTCGCCAGTGTCAGGAACAGTGCTTTGGAGACCGTCGGCACGTCGGTCTGGAACTCAGCGGCAATATCGGTGAGCAGGAAAGTCAGAAGGAAGAAATCAAAAGCGTCGAGCGTCCAGCCAAGGAATGATGCGACAACGGTTTTCTTCTGCTCAGTGGTGAGGTTCAAAGACGGTCCTCCTTTTGCATCCCCCAAGGGACGATATGTTCCATAGATTGCAAAAGAGAACCGGACAGCCGCCGGTTTTAAGCCGGCGAGCGGTCACATTTGCGTCACCTCCAGATCGATGACCATCAGCCCCTCGGTGCCGCGCTCGGTCTCAGGAACGTCGTCGTGAAAGCGGACAAAGACGCAATGCCGGATCATCGTTGATGCCTCACGCCGCCTGGTTGCCCTTGAACACGGCCGGCGGCAGCGGCTCGCGGCCGAGGATCAGATCGGCGCCTTTTTCACCGACCATGATGGTCGGCGCATTGGTGTTGGAGGAGGGGACGCGCGGCATCACCGAAGCGTCACAGACGCGTAAGGCGTCGATGCCGCGCAGCCTGAGGTCCGGCGACACCACGGCCATGGCGTCATGGCCCATGCGGCAGGTGCCGACCGGATGATGATCGGTCTTGGAGGTGCGGCAGGCATAGTCGAAAAGGTCGGCGTCGCTCTGCAGGTCCGGGCCGGGCAGCACCTCGCGCAGCACATAGGGCTGCAGCGCCTTCTGCCGCATGATCTCGCGCGCCAGCCTGAGGCCCTTGATCGACATGTCGCGATCATAGGGGTCTGACCAGTAATTCGGATCGATCAGCGGATGGTCAGCCGGGTCGGCGCTCTTCAGCCGCACCGTGCCGCGCGAGCGCGGGCGCAGGAAGGCGGAGTTCAGCGTCACGCCCGGATTCTTCAGCTTCTCGACGCCGGCCTCGATGCCGGAGCCGAGGCCGAGATGGAACTGGATGTCGGGCGAGGCGGCGGTCGGGTCGGCGTACCAGAAGCCGCCGGTCTCGAACAGGCTGGACGCGACAGGACCCTTCTTGAGCAAAAGGTACTGCAGCCCTGCCCATAGGGTGCGGTGCAGCTTGGCGTAATTGTCGTAGGTGTGGTCGCCGGTGCATTCGGCGATCACGAACAGGTCGAGGTGGTCCTGCATGTTGGACCCGACGCCGGGCAGATCATGCACCGGCGTGACCCCGACCGATTTCAGATGGTCGGCCGGACCGATGCCCGACTGCATGAGGAGTTTCGGCGAACCGATCGCGCCGGAGGAGACGATCACCTCGCGTTCGGCGCGCAGGATCGTTTTCTCGCCGCCCGGCCGGTCGATTACCTCGACACCGATGGCGCGGCCTTTCTCGACGACGACGCGCGTGACCAGGACATCCGTCCTGACCGTCAGGTTCTTGCGGGCGCCGATCGGCTTCAGATAGGCGACGGAGGCCGATGAGCGGCGCGCGTTCTTTTGGGTCAGCTGATAGTAGCCGACGCCTTCCTGGCTCGCGCCGTTGAAGTCCGGGTTGAAAGGGATGCCCATTTCCTGGCCGGCGCGGAAATAGGCCTCGCAGATCGGCAGCGGCGAGATCGGGTTGGAGACGCCGAGCGGGCCCTGGTCGCCGTGGAAATCGTTGGCGAAGCGCTGGTTGTTCTCGGCGCGCTTGAAATAGGGCAGCACGTCGCGATAGCCCCAGCCGGTCAGCCCTTCCTCTTTCTCCCAGGCGTCGTAGTCGCGGGCGTTGCCGCGCGTGTAGATCTGCGCGTTGATCGACGAGCCGCCGCCGACTACCTTGGCCTGGGTGTACCAGAAGATGCGGTCCTTCATGTTTTTCTGCGGCACGGTCGACCAGCCCCAGGAGGCGATGCCCTTGGTCATCTTGGCGAAGCCTGCGGGCATATGGATCAGCGGATGCCAGTCCTTGCCGCCGGCTTCCAGGAGCAGAACGGAATTGCCCGGATCCTCGCTCAGCCGGTTGGCGAGAACGCAGCCGGCCGGGCCGGCGCCGACAATGATGTAGTCAGCCATTGTTCCTCACAAGCGTGGTACGGAGAGGGCGCCGTCGACATCGATGACCGATCCTGTCGAAAAGCCGAATTTTCCGGAGGCGAGCGCGGCCACGATGGCGCCGATGTCGCCGGCCTCGCCCCAGCGTTTGGCCGGCACCAGGCCACCGTCGATCAGCGCGTCATATTTGGCGGAAACGCCCGCCGTCATATCGGTTCGAATGATGCCCGGCCGCACCTCGAACACGCCGATATTTTCGGCGGCGAGCCGCAGCGCAAGGTTTTTCACCCACATCGAAAGCCCGGCCTTGGAGATGCAGTAATCGGCGCGTTCCGGCGAAGCCATGGCGGCGCTCACCGAAGTGATGGTGATGATCGACCGGGCTGAAACGGCAGGCGTCGCCGTCATGGCCTTGGCGAAGGCCTGGCTGAGGAACACCGTGCCGCGCAGGTTGACGTTCAAGGCTCGGTCGAAATTCTCTGGCTTCAGCTCCAGAAGATCACCGCGCACCACGGCGCCGACGCCGGCATTGTTGACGAGGCAATCGATGCGGCCGAAGGCATCCGTAGCCGCTTCGACCAATTTCGCATGGCCGGCAAGATTGGCAATATCGCATTGGGCGTAGGCGAACTTCGCGCCGCGCTCGGCGATTTTCTCGGCCAGTCCTTCGGCTGCGCGCTCGGCAAGGTCGGCGACAAGAATGTCGAAGCCGGCGTCGGCCAGCGCCTCGGCGCAGGCGAGCCCGATGCCGCGTGCGCCGCCGGTGACGATGGCCGCCGGGCGGGTCATGCGGCAAGCTCCGTCTTGCGGATGTAGTCAGCCACGCGCAGCGCCTGCGCCGCGATCGACAGCGCCGGGTTGACCGCGGCGGAGGTCGGCAGGAAGCCGGCGTCGACGACGAACAGATTTTGATGGTCGTAAGCGCGGCAGAACGTATCGAGGGGTGAAGTGGCCGGGTCGTTGCCCATCTTCACCGTGCCGCACTGATGCGAAGGCGTGCGCTTGTCGAAGGGGCGCGACAGCACGATCGGATAACCGCAGGCGCGAAGGTTCTCGCGCATCACCTTGGTCAGGCCTTCCAGCGACTGCATGTTGGAGCGGCGCCACTGCATGACGATCTCCTTGCCGTCGACCATGATGCGGCTTTCGGGATCGGGCAGGTCCTCGCACATCAGATACCAGTCGACGGCGTGTCCGGCCATGAAGTCGAGCACGAATTTCGGCATCGTCTTCACATTGGCCTTGAGCATGTTGCCGTCGATCTTGCCGAGCAACTGCACATTGCCGAGCGGCTTGCCGCCTTTGCCGTCCGACAGATAGTAGTCGTTGAGCATCAGCGTCTTCTGGTAGATGGCGTCATTGCGGCGGCGGGGGTCGATCGCCAGCATCGCGCTCGAATTGTGGTTCATGAAATTGCGTCCGACCTGGTCGGAGCTGTTGGCGAGGCCCTTTCCGTTAGCCGACGGCGAGCGCAGCAGAATGGCGGCCGAGTTGATCGCGCCGGCCGACAAGATGACGAGCTTCGGCGACAGCGTCTTTTGCGCGCCGTCCTGGGTGTAGTGGATGGTGGCGATCGACCTGCCGTCCGGCGACGTTTCCAGCCAGTCGACATGCGCGCCGGTTTCAAGCCGGATGTTCTTGTCAGCCAGCGCCGCCGTCAACGGGCCGGTCTGAGCGTCGATCTTACCCTGGCCGGTGTTGGGGAAGGCATCCCAGCCGGTCTTGCCTTCCTTCAGCCAGGTCTCGATGTCGACGCCGAGCGGCAGCGAGGCCGGATGCAAGCCGAGACTTTTCAGCTCAGCGCGGGCGCGCGCGATCGGCGGCTCGTCCGGCACCGGCTTGAAGGCATAGGGAATCGAATGGAACGGCTCGGTCGGGTCTTCGCCGATGGTGCCGCGCACGCGAAACAATTGCTCGGCCTTCGAATACCATGGCTCGAATTCGTCATAGGAAAACGGCCAGGCCGGCGAGACGCCGCCGAAATGCTCGAGCTCCGAAAAATCCTCCTTGCGGTAGCGGATCAGGACCGCGCCGAAGAACTTCGAATTGCCGCCGACATAGTAGTAGTTGCCGGGGTTGAAGGCAGCGCCGCCGGCCTCGCGCCACATCTCCTTCGGCCGGTAATGCTCCTCGATGAAGATCGATCGCGTCGAGCGTGCATGCGGCGTCGCGGGCAGCGGTTCGCCGCGCTCGAGGATCAGGATCGAGGCGCCGCTGCCGGCCAAGCCGGAGGCGATCGTGGCGCCGCCGATGCCGGAGCCGATGATGACGATATCCGGGTTTGTCATAGTCTAAGGGTCTTTGTTTTGATGCATGTCGTTGCTCCAAAACCGGAGCCACTTTTGGGCGACATGCATCAGAGGATGCGCTTCTCAGTCGCCGGGTCGAAGAACACCGCCTTGCTCAGATTGAAGGCCAGCGGCGTGCTGGTGCCGGGCTGGATCCGGGCATCCGCTCTGAGCCGCGCCACCACTCCCTTGCCGCCGAGATTGGTTACGGCGAAAGTGTCGGAGCCGGCCGGTTCGACCACTTCGATATGGCAGTCGGCAGTGGCGATGTTCGAACCGTTGCGTTCCGCGCCTTCCGGGTCGGTCAGCGCTTCGGGGCGGACGCCGAAGATCACCGGCTTGTCCTTGAAGGCCGCAAGACCGACCGGCGCGCCGGGCATGGACAGCACGATCGGCTGCCGCGCCTCGCGATCGAGCACCACCGACAGCCCGCTGCCATTGCCGTCGATCTTGGCAGGGATCAGGTTCATCGCCGGCGAGCCCATGAAGTCGGCGACGAAGATGTTGGTCGGGTTGTTGTAGATCTCCGCAGGCGTGCCGAACTGCTGGACCTCGCCGTCGCGCATCACGGCGATCTTGGTCGCCAGCGTCATGGCCTCGATCTGGTCATGCGTGACGTAGACGATCGTCGTGCCGGTCGTGGCATGCAGGCGCTTGATCTCGATGCGCATGTCGACGCGCAGCTTGGCGTCAAGATTGGACAGCGGCTCGTCGAACAGGAAAAGCTTCGGGTCGCGCACCAGCGCCCGGCCCATGGCGACGCGCTGGCGTTGGCCGCCGGACAGTTGGCTGGGCTTGCGGTTGAGCAGATGGCCGATCTGCAGGATCTTCGCCACCTTGTCGATCGCCGCCTGGCGCTCGGCGGCAGGCACGCCGCGCATCTCCATGCCGAAGGCGATGTTGCCGGCAACCGTCATGTTTGGATAGAGCGCGTAGCTCTGGAACACCATGGCGATATCGCGCTTCGAAGGATGCAGATCGTTGATCGCGCGGCCGTCGACGCGGATCTCGCCCTCGGTGATCTGCTCCAGGCCGGCAATCGTGTTGAGCAGCGTGGACTTGCCGCAGCCGGACGGGCCGACCAGCACGAGGAAACCGCCCTTTTCGAGCTCGACATCGATGCCCTTCAGGATCTCGACATTCCCGAAGCGCTTCTTCAGCCCATCAATTTCCAGAAAAGCCATGGTCGTTCCTTCCGAAAGGGGTCAGCCCTTGACCGCGCCGGCCATCAGCCCGCGCACGAAATAGCGGCCGGCGACGACATAGACGATCAGGGTGGGGAGCGCGGCGATCATCGCCGCCGCCATGTTGACATTGTATTCGACGACGCCGGTCGACGTGTTCACGACATTGTTCAGCGCCACCGTCATCGGCATCACGTCGCCGGTGCCGGCATAGGCGGAAGCGAACAGGAAGTCGTTCCAGATGTTGGTGAACTGGTAGATGACGGTGACGACGAAGATCGGCATCGAGTTCGGCAGCATGATGCGGCGGAAGATCTGGAAGAAGGACGCACCGTCGACCTGCGCCGCCTTCACCAACTCGGTCGGGAAGGCCTCGTAGTAGTTGCGGAAGAACAAGGTGGTGAAGCCGAGGCCGTAGACCACGTGGACGAAGACCAGGTTCACCGTCGAATTGCCGAGGCCGAAATTGAACCCCGTCGCATTTTGCAGCGTGGCGCCGAAGCGGCCGAGACTGCCAAGGATCGTCGCCATCGGCAACAGCACCGACTGGAACGGGATGAAGCAGGCAAACAGCATCATGGCGAAGACCAGCGTGTGGCCGCGGAAGCGCCATTTGGTCAGCACATAGCCGTTCAACGCGCCGAGCAGCGTCGAGATCAGCACCGCCGGAACCACCATCTTGATGGAGTTCCAGAAATAGCCCTTGATGCCGGCGCAGGTGAGGCCGACGCAGGTCTCGCCCCAGGCCTTGAACCATGGCTCGATGGTCGGCGATTGCGGCAGCGCCAGCATGTTGCCGTTCTGGATCTCGTCCATGGTCTTGAACGAGGTGACCAGCATGACGAAAAGCGGCATCAGATAGAAGATCGCAAACAGCGCAAGCAGGCCGTAGATGACGATGCGGTTGATCGTCCTGGCGCTCATGCCGCTCGAAGCCGGACGGGCAGGCGAGGTGACGGCGCTCATCGCTGCTTCTCCCTGAGCTCGGAATAGAGGTAAGGCACGATGATCGCGGTCAGCGTCATCAGCATGATCACCGCACTGGCCGAGCCGACCGCCATTTCGTTGCGCTTGAAGGTGAACTCATACATGAAGTTGGAGGGCAGCCAGGCCGAGCCGCCCGGGCCGCCGCTGGTCAGCGCCACGACCAGGTCATAGGACTTGATGGCCAGATGCGCGAGCACGATGAAGGCCGACAGAAACACAGGTCGTAGCATCGGAATGACGATGCGGCGGTAGAGCTGGAAGGTGGATGCGCCGTCGATCTGCGCCGCCTTCATGATCTCGCCATCGATGCCGCGCAGGCCGGCCAGGAACATCGCCATGATGAAGCCTGAGGCCTGCCAGACGCCTGCGATCACCACCGTGTAGATGACGAAATCCTTGTTCTTGATCCAGTCGAAATGGAAGCTCGTCCAGCCCCATTGATGCAGCGTCTGCTCCAGCCCGAGGCCAGGATCGAGGAACCACTTCCAGGCGACGCCGGTGACGATGAAGGAGAGCGCCATCGGATAAAGGTAGATCGGCCGCAGCACGCCTTCGCCGCGGATTTTCTGGTCGAGCAGGATGGCCAGGAACAGGCCGAGCGCCAGGCAGATCAGGATATAAAGGGAACCGAAAATGCCCATATTGGTGATCGAGGTGTACCAGCTCGAAGGCGGGTCGCTCTCGAAGGTCCAGCGCCACAGCCGCTGATAGGCCCGGGCCCCGGTTATGTCGTAGGACGGGAAGGTCTTGGAGTTGGTGAAGGACAGATAGATCGTCCAGAGAATGAAGCCATAGACGAAGACGATCGTCGCCGCGAAGCTTGGTGCCAAAACGATCTTCGGCAACAGATCCTGCAGCCGCGAACGGACCGTCGCGCCGGGACGGGCGTCGTGCTCCGGTGTCAGCTTGATCTGGGTTTCGGCAACTGTGCTCATCGGCTCATCCAGTACCGGTTGGTCGGAGACGGCCCGGCGCCAAAACGCACCAGGTCTTCCGCGCCTTTTGTCGACAGGAGACCCCCCCGCCGAAGCGGGGGAGGGTTGGTTCAAGTGAACCTCACTTGGCGTCTTCGATTGCCTTGACCAGTTCGGTCACGGCCTCGTCGGAGGTCTTGATCTGACCATGGACGAACTTCGACACGACGTCCTTATAGGCGTTGGCGACGGCCGGCGGGGCGCCGTAGCCCTGGGCCAGCGAGCCGAACAGCGTGCCGCCTTCATTGGCCTTCTTCAGGTCGGCGATGCCCTTCTTGCCGCAAGCGTCGAAGTCGGTGTCAGGCACGTCGGTGCGGGCCGGGACCGAACCCTTCACCACGTTGAAGGCCGACTGGAAGCTCTTCGACAAAGTGGCGGTGGCGAGTGCCACCTGGGCGGCCTTGCGGTCCTCCGGAACGTTGAACATGCCGAACATGTCGGAGTTGTAGATCACCGTGCCGTCAGTGCCCGGGAAGCGGTAGCAGAGGAAGTCAGTACCAGGGGTCTTCTTGGCGGCGTGGAACTCGCCCTTGGCCCAGTCGCCCATGACCTGGACCAGCGCATCGCCCTTGATGACCATGGCGGTGGCGAGGTTCCAGTCGCGGCCCGAGAAGTTAGGGTCGACATATTTGACGAGCTTGGCGAGGTTGTCGAACGACTTCTTCATCGTGTCGGACTTGAGCGATTCCTCATCGAGGTCGTTCATCGCCTTCTTGTAGAACTCCGGCCCGCCGGTCGACAGCACGACGGAGTCGAACATGGTGGCTTCCTGCCAGTTCTGGCCGCCGAGCGCGAGCGGGATGACGCCCGCGGCCTTGGCCTTGTCGAGGAGGGCAATGAAGTCGTCGAAGGTCTTCGGCTCGGTGCCGCCGATCTTGTCCATCACCGCCTTGTTGATCCACAGCCAGTTGACGGAGTGGACGTTGACGGGAGCGGCGACCCACTTGCCGTCATAGACGGAGAACTTCTGCAGGGCGGCCGGAACCGACTTGTCCCAGCCTTCCTTCTTGGCGGTCTCGGTCAGGTCGCCCATGACGCCGGCGGCGGCATAGTCGAGCACGGTGTAGCCGAGCATCTGCGAGGCGGTCGGATAGTTGCCGGCCGCGACCATCGCCTTCAGCGCGGTCATGGCGGCATCGCCGCCGCCACCGGCCACCGGCACGTCCTTCCAGGCGTAGCCTTCCTTGGCCAGATCCTGCTTCAGCACGTTCAGAGCAGCCGCTTCGCCGCCCGACGTCCACCAATGCAGCATCTGCACTTCTTTGACGTCCGCGGCATGCGCCGAGAACGCAAAGCTCGTCGCAAGAGCCGTTCCGATAAGCAGTTTGCGCAACATGTACTACCTCCCTTGTTGCATACACATGACCGGCGGGTGTCCGCCGGGGTCTCCCAACTCAGCCGACCCACCAACCGGTGCGCTGGCCGCGATGAAACTGGATAGTCTTTTCCTCGGTATAGTCCTCGACAGCGCGTTTGCCGAGTTCGCGGCCCAGACCGGACTGCTTATAGCCGCCGAAGGGCAGTTCGGGATAACCTTCCATGAACGTATTCACCCAAACCGTCCCCGAACGCACACCGCGCGCCACCGACATGCACGTGTCGATGCTGGCGCTCCATACCCCTGCAGACAGACCATAGGGCGTGTTGTTGGCAATGTGCAATGCCTTTTCAATCGTTTCAAAAGTGAGCACGGACAGCACCGGCCCAAACACTTCCTCGCGCGCGATCGCCATTTCTTCTGTAACGTTGCGGATGATGGTCGGATCGAGATATTGCCCGGCATTGGATTGCAGCCTGGCGCCGCCGGCGAAAACGTTGCCGCCTTCGGTTTCCGCCGCCGTCACATAGCCGGCTACCTTTTCCATATGATCGGTCGAGATCATCGCGCCGACCTTGGTGCGGTCGTCGAGCGGATCGCCGACGCGGACCTTTTGGGACAGCGACTTGACCGCGTTCAGAAAGTCGTCGGCAATCGCCTCATGCACGATCAGGCGGCTGCCGGCATTGCAGCATTCGCCGGCGTTGAAGAAGCCGCCGAACACGGCGGCGTCCGCCGCCGCTTCCAGGTCGGCGTCGGGGAAGACGATCTGGCCGTTCTTGCCGCCGAGCTCCATCGAAACCTTCTTCAGCGAATTGGAAGCCGCCGCCATCGTCGTCTTGCCGACACGGGTCGAGCCGGTGAAGGAGACCATCTCGACCAGCGGATGGCCGACCATCGGCGCGCCGACATCGGCGCCGTAGCCGGCGAGGATATTGACGACACCGGCCGGCAGGCCGGCTTCGAGCAGGATGTCGCCGAGCACGAAGGTCGAGGCCGAGGTCATCTCGCTCGGCTTCACCACCGCCGTGCAGCCGGCGGCGAGCGCGAAGGGCAGTTTCTGGCTGACGATCAGGAAGGGGAAGTTCCACGGCGTGATGATCGAGACGACGCCGATCGGCTCGCGCAGCACGACGCCCAGCATATCGTCGCCGAGATTGGCGTAGCTCTCGCCATGCAGCGTGCGGGCAAGCGAGGCGGCATAGCGCCAGATGTCGATGGCGCCGCCGATCTCGCCGCGCGCCTGGGCAATCGGCTTGCCGGATTCCAGCGCGTCGAGCCGGGCGATCTCTTCCAGCCGGGCCTCGATCAGGTCGGCAGTCTTCAGTAGCACCGCGGCGCGTTCCGAGGCCTTCATGCGTGGCCATGGGCCGGTCTCGAACGCCTTGTGCGCGGCCTGCACTGCGGCTTCCACTTCTTCAGGACCTGCCTGGGCATAGCGCGAGACGACAAAACCGTGGCCGGGGCTGGCGCGCTCGATGCTGCGGCCATCACGGGCATCGACGTGCCTGCCGTCGATCAAGAGCTTGTAGGCTTTCGGCGCCTCAGACGCCTCGGCCGGCATGGCAATGGTGAGCGGTGCGTTCATCATGTCTTCTCTAGGATCTCGAAAAGGCCGGCTTCTGCTTGGCCTTGAAGGCGCCGACGCCGACTTTGAGGTCGCCTGTCAGTGCAATGAAGCCGCTGGCCAGCGCCTCGGTCGCGGCGGCGTCTTCTTCGCCCTCGGCAACGCCGATCATTAGCTTGGCGGCCTCTGTCGCCAGCGGGCCGCGCTCGGCGATTTTTTCCGCCCAGGCTTTCGCTTCGTCGAAAGCCTTGCCGGTTTCGACCAGCCGGTCGACGATACCGTGCGCGAGCGCGTCGGACGCCAGGAAAATCTCGCCGCCAATCGCCATCCGGCGCACGATCTGTGCACCGAAGCGGCGCACGGCGCGCTGAGTGCCCGACCAGCCGGGCACAACGCCGATCGAAGTTTCCGGAAAGCCGATCTTCACCTGCGTTTCGGCGACGCGAAAATCGCAGGCGGCGGCGAGTTCAAGTCCGCCGCCCAGCGCATGACCGGAGAGCACGGCGATCGTCGGCTGCCTGAGCCGCGCCAGCCGGTCGAAGACGCGGTGTCCGTAGCGCACCCACTGCACCTGGAAATCAGCGGCGCTTAATCGTCCCCAGGCCTCGACGTCGCCGCCGGCGCAAAAGCCCTTGCCTTCGCCGCGGATGAGCACGACGCGAACGCCCTCGGCGAGCTCCGCCTCGTCAAGCGCGGCTTCCAGCGCGCGCAGCATCGGAATGTCGAGCGCGTTGAACTTTTCCGGACGGCGCAAGGTGACGATGCCTAAGGCGCCGTCCCGCTCGAATGTGACAAGCTCAGCCATGCGCGGCTCCGAGCGAAGCGCCGCCGTTCAGCGACAGGCCGATCGGCCTGTCCTGATAGAGGGCGGCGGGCGTTACCTTGAGGTCGTTTGCCACAGCGAGCGGGATCTCCGCCTGCGCCAGCACATCGCGCTCGAGATCGATGCCGGGCGCGAGTTCCGTCACCATCAGCCCGTCCGGCGTAAGCTTCATCACGCAGCGCTCGGTGACATAAGTGATGTCCTGCCCTTGAGCGACGGCGCGTTTTCCCGAGAAGGAGATGTGCTCGACCTCCTCGACGATCTTCTTGACCTTGCCTTCCTGGTCGATGCGGATGGCGCCATTCGCCAGCGAAAGCTTGGCGCCGGCATTGAAGAAACCGGAAAAGACGATCTTCCTTGCCCGCGCGGTGATGTCGACGAAGCCGCCGGCGCCGGCCGTCACATGCGGCCTTGCCGAGAGCTTCGACACATTGACCGAGCCGTGGCGGTCGATCTGCAGGAAGGAGAGCAGCGAGGCGTCGAAGCCGCCGGCCTGGAAATAGATGAACTGGTGCGGCGATGGCATGATCGCCTCGGCATTCGAGGCGCAGCCGAATTTGAAGTCGAGCAGCGGCACGCCGCCGACCGCGCCCTGCTCGATCACCCAGGTGACCTTGCCGTGCTGGCCTTCCTCGAGAAGAATGCGCGGCACGTTGGCGGAGATGCCGAAGCCGATATTGACGGCCATGCCGTCGCGCAACTCCATGGCGACCCGACGCGCGATCACCTTCTGGATGTTCATCTCCGGCGTGCGGAAGGTCGAGAGCGGCCGGAAGATCTCACCCGAGATCGCTGGATCGTAAGGCGTCTGCGTCGTCTGCAACTGGTCGGGCGCCACCACGATATGATCGACCAGAACGCCCGGCACCCGCACGTCATGCGGCTTCAACGTGCCATTTTCGACGACGCGCTTCACCTGCGCAATGACGATGCCGCCATTGTTGCGGGCCGCCAGCGCCTGTTCAAGCCCGCCGAGATAGGCGCCTTCATGCTCGTAGGTGAGGTTGCCGCGCTCGTCGGCCGTGGTGGCGCGGATGATCGAGATGTTGGGCACGATGGCGCGAAAATAGAGCCATTCCTCGCCGTCGAACTGCTCAACCGAAACGATCGGCTCGCTGGCCGCAGCGTTCATGGCGCAGCCCTGGTGGCGCGGATCGGCGAAAGTGTCGAGGCCGACCTTGGTCAGCACGCCCGGCCGCTTGGCGGCGGCCTCGCGATGCATGTCGAATAGGATGCCCGACGGCACGTTGTACGCGGCGACCGAATTGTCGCCGATCATCTTCCAGATCTGCGGCGGCTCGGCGGAGGAGGGACCGGACGGATAAGAGCCGCAAAGCGTGCGCTTCAGCAGGCCGGGCTTGGCGAGATGGTCGATGCCCTTGATGCCGTACATGTCGCCGGCGGCGATCGGATGCAGCGTGGTGATCGCCTTCGGATGGCCTTCCGCCTCGAAGCGTTCGCCGATCGCGGCAAGCACCGCATCGGGGCAGCCGAGGCCGCTCGACGACGACACCGAGACGACCATGCCGTCCTTGATCAGGCTGGCGGCATAAGCCGCCGAGACGAGCTTGCTCAATCGAGGCTCCCGAGTTGCGGATCGATAGCGACGGCCTTGCCGGTCTTCGACGATTGAAGTGCGGCTTCAGCTGCGGCCAGCGACCAGATGCCGTCCTCGCCGGTGGCGGAAGGCTGCCCTTTGCCGCGGATCGCGGCATGGAACTGGCGCAGCGAGCGGGTGTAGAGGTCCTCGCGGTCGAAGCTCAATTCTTCCTCGCCGCTCGCGGTGCGCAGCAGCACCGAGCCGACCGGCTTCTGCGTCATCACATTGCTGGCGATGAGCGAGCCTTCCGAGCCATGCACCTCGAAGCCGGTGCCGGCGAATTTCGTCGTGAAGCCCTCATGCGATTGCGCGATGACGCCGGACTTGAAGCGCCAGATGCACATGGCGCCGTCCTCCAGACCGCGCCCAGCCATGCCGGCGGATTGCGTGAAAGCCGAAATCTCGACCGGATCGTCGCCCAGCACGAAGCGCAGCGTGTCGGCATCGTGCACCGTGATGTCGAGCACCACGCCGCCGCCGGCCTCGGGCCTGGTGATGCGCCAGCCCTGCAGGTTCTCCGGCAGGTAGACGGAATGGAAGACGCGCGCAGCGATCGGCTTGCCGATGCGGCCGGCGGCGATCGCCTCGCGCATGGCGCGGTGGGCGCCGGCATTGCGCAGATGATGATTAGTGCCGAAGACGATGCCGGCGGCTTTCGCGGCGGCAACCAGCTTGCGGGCGTCGGCGCTGGTCAGCGCCAGCGGCTTCTCGCACAGCACATGCTTGCCCGCCTTGATGGCGGCGAGACCCTGTTCGAGGTGCAATTCGTTGGTGGTCGAGATGTAGACGACGTCGATGTCCGAGCTGAGCAGCGCGTCGAGGGTCGAGACGGCAGCAGGAATACCGTTCTCGCTGGCATAGGCCTTTGCGCGCTCGGCACTCGAGCTCATCACGGCGGCGACCTCGCCATCGGCCTGCGCGCGGATGGCGTTGATCATGAATTGTCTGGCGATCGTGCTGGCGCCGATCAGTCCCCATCGCACGCTCATGCCGCGTCTCCCACTTGGCTGTTGCGGTCCGGACCGCTGCTTTCCCGCACGACCAGACTGACGGCGCCGATATGGTCCTCGGCGCGCGTGGTGCGCGACTGGATCATCTTCAGCATGACATGAGCGGCCCGTTCACCGAGGCCCGCGGTGTCGACGGCAACGCTGGTCAGCGCCGGGCTGTAGTGCTCGGCCTCGGCGACATCGTCGAAGCCGACGACGGCAAAATCGGCGCCCGCCTCAAGGCCGCGTTTGCGCAATGCCAGCATGGCGCCGAAGGCGACCGCATCGTTGAAGCAGAGTGCCGCCGTCGGCGGCTGCGCTGCGGCAAGCGCCGTCTCCAGGCAAGCCATGCCGCCCTTGCGGCTGGTCTCGCCCTCGACGATCGTTCTGTCGGTGGCGGGGACGCCCAGCGTTTCGCAAGCTTCCACAAAGCCGCCAAGCCTCTGTTGATAAACGACGAGTTCGGACGAGCCGCCGAAGAAGGCCAGGCGGCGATGACCCTTGCGGATCAGATGCTCGGTGGCGATGAAGGCGCCGCGATGGTTGTCCGGCGCGATCACCGGAATGCGGCTTTCAGGCAGCCGGCGCATGGTGAAGACGATCGGCACGCCCGCCGTCTCGATGCGGCGGAAGGCGCCCGGCGTGGTGCCGCGCGCCGGTGAGACGATGAGGCCGGCCACACCCTGCTCCATCAGCGACTTCAACACCTCTTCCTGGCGTACGGGGTTTTCCGCCGTGTTGGCGATGAAGGGGACGACGCCCGCCGCCTGGAAGACACGCTCCATGCCGACGGCAAGCTCAGCGAAGAAGGGATTGGTGAGATCGTTGATCACCATGCCGATGACGTTGGAGTGGGCCTTGCGCAGATTGGCGGCGCCGCGGTTGTAGACATAGCCGACATCCTCGATCGCTTTGCGCACCCTTGTCGCGGTTTCAGGCCGGATCAGCCCGCTGCCCTGCAGCACGAGCGACACCGTCGATTTGGACACACCGGCCTCGCGGGCGATGTCCAGGATCGTCGCCTTGGGCCGGCTGGCCATCCTCGTTCCGTCCTCCACGTTTTCGAGCAAATTTATTGGAACGTTCTAATCGCTGACGCAATTCGGAGTCAATCGTGATTCCTGCGAGATTCGAAAAATTGATTGAAGCGGTTCAAAATCGTGCCGGCGCAAGGAGTTCTGCACCGAGGGTCTGTAGCAGGTCAGCTCCCAGCCTTGGAATCATCAAGCTTCTTGATTTATTGGAACGTTCCATTTATAGCGGCCCGGAAGGGAGAGCTCCATGGACATCACCTTGCCTGCCGCAAATGGCGACCGGGTCAGCTACCGGCTCGTCGGTCAACCGGTCGAGCCGAGCCAGGACGCGCCTTTTTCGCGCATCGCCTATGCCGCCGCCCATGTCGTTGCCGACCCCATCGCCATGACCAACCCCTGGTCACAACCGGCGGTCGACTGGGACAAGACCATGGCGTTTCGCCATCATCTGTGGCGGCTCGGCTTCCGCATCGCCGAGGCCATGGACACGTCCCAGCGCGGCATGGGTTTCGACTGGGCGAGCGCCAAGGAGCTGATCCGGCGCTCGATCGCGGAGGCCAAGACGGTGCCGAGCGCCGACCTCGCTTCGGGGGCGGGAACCGACCATCTGGGGCCGGCGGCGGCCAAGACGCTCGACGACGTCATCGGCGCCTATGAAGAACAATTCGCCTTCATCGAAGGCGAGGGCGGCAAGGCGATCATGATGGCGAGCCGTGCGCTGGCGGGGGTGGCAAAGGGGCCGGACGATTATGCCCGCGTCTATGACCGGGTGCTTTCCCAGGCATCAGGCAAGGTCATCCTGCATTGGCTAGGCGACATGTTCGATCCGGCGCTCAAGGGTTATTGGGGCAGCAACGATTTCGATGCGGCGCTCGGCACGGTCGTCGCCATCATCGAGCGGCATGCGGACAAGGTGGAAGGCATCAAGATATCGCTGCTCGATGCCGAGAAGGAGGTGCTGCTGCGCGACCGGCTGCCCGAGGGCGTCGTGATGTTCACCGGCGACGATTTCAACTATCCGGAGCTGATCGCAGGCGACGGCAGGCGGCATTCGCACGCGCTGCTCGGCATTTTCGACGCCATCGCCCCGGTCGCCAACGCTGCGCTGGCGAAGCTGGCGGAGGGCGACAGACTCGGTTACGACGCGCTGATGGCGCCGACCGTGACGCTGTCGCGCAAGATCTTCGAAGCGCCGACCGAATACTACAAGGCCGGCATCGTGTTCATGGCCTGGCTGAACGGGCATCAGGACCATTTCACCATGGTCGGCGGCATGCAGTCGGCGCGCGGCATATGCCACTATGCGGACGTCTTCCGGCTCTCCGATCAAGCTGGCCTGTTGGCCGACCCCGATCTTGCCATGGCCCGGATGAAGACTCTGCTGGCGACGGCGGGCGTCTAGTCTAGACCTATGGCGGCTTGCTTCCTGGCAAAAGCCCCTGTTTGATTTCTCAACCTACAAGGCTGGCACAGGACGCGCTCCATGCCCTCCTGACCCATAGCTGAGCACATGGAAGTTCCAGGTCTGAAAGGGCGGGTAGCGGTCATTACCGCAGCCGGCCAGAACATCGGCAAGGCCGTCGCGCTGGCGTTCGCCCGAGCGGGGGCGCACATCGTCATCACCGGGGGCAGCGACGCGGCCAAGATCGAGGCCGTCGCCGACCAAGCTCGGTCTTTCGGCGTCGAGGCGATAGCATCCATCTGCGACGGCGCCGACGAGGCCGCCATGAATGCCTTGATCGAAAGGGCGGTGGCGGAACTGGGCGGCGTCGACATCGCGGTGTCCTGCGTGGGGATACGACCGCACCAGCCGCTCGAGGAGATCACCCTCCAGGACTGGCAGAAGGTGATCGACACCAACCTTGGATCGGCCTTCATCCTGACCCGGGCGGTGCTGCCCCACATGCGCAGAAGAAAATTCGGGCGCTTGCTCTACATGGCCGGCACAGACGCGCTCTTCCCGCTGGCGAACCGAGCGCATGTCGTCGCCGCGAAACATGGCATGCACGGCCTGGCGAAGGCTGTGGCGCTGGAATGCGGGCCGGACGGGGTGACCGCCAACAGCATTGCCCCGGGATGGCTGGACACGAACAGGAATGCGGCCTGGTACCCCGATCTCGAGCAAACCTACGAGCATGTGAAGGCGACGGTGCCGCTAAGGACGCTTGGAACCGCCGAAGACGTCGCCAATGCCTGCCTCTATCTCGCGTCCGACATGGGCAAGTTCGTCACCGGACATTTGTTGCACATAAACGGCGGCGAGTTCATGGTGTAGGCTTGCAATCATCAGGGAGCGCGGTCGGCGTGAAGGGATACTGGCTCATCGTCGGAACCGAGATTTCGGACCAGGAGGCGCAGGCCGAATATAGCCGCCTCTGGAAGCCCGTCGGCGAAAAATACCAGGCACGAACCAATACGACAAAACAGGCGCCTCTGCTCGTCGAGGCGCGCGATGCCAAGCGCGTGGTCTTGGTGGAGTTTCCGTCGCTGGAGATCGCCAAGGCCTGCTATGCGGATCCGGCCTATGGGGAAGCCATGCGTTTCGCGCTCAAGGCGTCGAATCGTACGCTGGTGATGTTCGAAGGGGATCTCGGGTAGTCGGCGGGCGTAGCGTCGTTGAGAGCCGCTAAACTCAAGCTCGATTCACGATGGCCAACGCTATGCGCGAGCCGATCGTCTGCTTAATTGGGAAGGATGGTGGGCGTGACAAGGATTGAACTTGTGACCCCTGCAATGTCAATGCAGTGCTCTCCCGCTGAGCTACACGCCCATCCGACGCCGCGCATACACCACTTTTGATCCGGCGCGTCAATAGCGGGAATGTGGAAAGACGGCTTCCATTCGTCGCATCGGCGAGGACCCTGCCGATGCGAGCCTCGATGCAGGCCTCAGGCGGCCTGCAGCATCTTCTCGACCTCGTTGACGAGATCGCGCAGGTGGAAGGGCTTCGACAGCACCTTGGCGTCCTTGGGCGCCTTCGAATCGGGATTGAGCGCGACCGCGGCAAAGCCGGTGATGAACATCACCTTGAGGTCCGGATCGATCTCGGTGGCGCGGCGGGCCAGCTCGATGCCGTCCATTTCCGGCATGACGATGTCGGTCAGGAGCAGCGAGAAAGGTTCTTCGCGCAGTCGCTCATAGGCGCTGGCGCCATTGTCGAAATCGCTTACCTGGTAGCCGGCGCGTTCCAGCGCCTTGACGAGGAAGCGGCGCATATCGTCGTCGTCTTCCGCCAGCAGAATGCGTGCCATCATGTCCCGTCCGAATCATCCGCCCAAGCCTGCCGCCGGGCAAGGCCGTTAACCATGCTGTATATGAGGATGTGCCGGTAAACATCAAGTGAATGAAGGGCATCCGACATCCGGTTCGAAGCGCGGTTTCACAGCCTGAAATGCTGGACATGCCGGACGCAAGGTGGCAAGTTTTGCGTCATGATGCAGTGCTTCATCCTGGTTCATACAAATTGAAGACGGCAGCCGAGGATTTTTCGGTCGTTCCACCCTTCGAAATCCGATCGGGCGCCGAACAGCGCGTTCCCTTCCTGTTCAACTCACCGCATAGCGGCCGCCATTATCCGGAGCGTTTCCTGGCCATGGCGCGGCTCGACCGCAACGCCATCCGCCGGTCGGAGGACTGCTATGTCGAGGAGCTTTTCGGCGGCGCTGTGCCGCTCGGAGCGCCGCTGCTTTCAGCCAATTTTCCGCGCGCCTATCTCGACGTCAACCGCGAGCCCTGGGAACTCGATCCGCGCATGTTCGCGGAGCCGGTGCCCTCCTTCTGCAACATCCGCTCGGCGCGTGTCGCCGGCGGGCTGGGTACGGTGCCGAAACTGGTCGGCGAGGGGCTCGACATCTATTCCGGACGCTTGCCTTTGGCCGAGGCGGTGGGACGCATCGAAGCGGTGTACAAGCCTTATCACGAGACGCTGAAGCGGCTCCTGGCCAGGACGCATGCCAGGTTCGGCTATGCCGTGCTGATCGACTGCCATTCGATGCCGGCCTCGATCCGCGTCGGCGACAACGGCGTGCGGCCCGACTTCATCATCGGCGACCGGTTCGGCATCTCGGCCTCGCCGGCGCTCACCGAAATGGCGATCAGCCTGCTTGTCGGCATGGGCTACACGGTCGCGCATAACAAGCCCTATGCGGGAGGTTTCATCACCGAGCATTATGGCAGGCCGGCGCGGCACCTGCATGCGCTGCAAATCGAGGTCAATCGCGGGCTCTACATGGATGAGCGGACGTTCCAGAAATCGGCCGGCTTCGACGCCTTGGCCGCCGACCTGACCCGCTTCTCGGCCGACCTGATGTCGATGCCCGATCATCATTTCGTCGATTTGCCGCTCGCGGCCGAATGACGGTGCGATCGGTGCACCGAGTTCTTTACAAGCGCAATTCCGGTCGGAAACCGCTTCACACCTTCCTGGAATTGCTCGAAAAAAAGACCGCGTCGTTTTCACGACACGGTCGAAGTCTAGGGAGGAAACGCCCAAGGAGGGCATGGACAGGAAAAACCTGCCCGATGACAGAATTATTGTGCGTCGCACAAATGTCAATCGACATCATGGTTTTTAATTCAATATGATGTGGAAATTCCGCTTCAGCGGTTCAGATGTGGCATTCGGGCAACAGAAAGCGGGCGCCTGACCGGTCTTGAGAGCGCCCGTTCTGCGAGAAAGAGCGGCTGGCAAGGGCCGCGATGGGGAGAGCGACTTGGATATCAGCACCGATTTCATGCGGCGCATCGCGCATGCCGCCGCCGCGGAAACCTTGCCGCGCTTCCGCAGTCAGGGAACGGTCACCAACAAGCTTGCGGGGAGCTTCGACCCGGTCACCGAAGCCGATCGTGAGGCCGAGCGCGCGATCCGCGCGCTGATCTCCTCCGAATATCCCGACCACGGCATCCTGGGCGAAGAGCATGGCAGCCAGAACCTCACCAGCCGGCATGTCTGGGTGATCGACCCGATCGACGGCACCCGCGCCTTCATTTCCGGCATTCCGGTCTGGGGAACGCTGGTCGGGCTGACTGTCGATGGCGATGCGGTCGCCGGCATGATGTCGCAACCCTTCACCGGCGAATTGTTCTACGCCAACGCTTCCGGGTCGCATTATGAAGGACCGGGCGGTCCGCGCAGGCTGGCGACCCGCAAGACGACCGAGCTCGAACAGGCGACGCTGTTCACGACCACGCCGGCCCTGTTCAAGGGCGATGCGCGCAAGCGCTACGACCAGTTCGAGACAAAGGTCCAACTCGCCCGCTACGGCACCGATTGCTATGCCTTCGCCATGCTGGCGGCCGGCAGCATTGATATCGTCGCCGACCCGGGCCTGAAGCCCTACGACATCGTCGCGCTGATCCCGCTCATCGAGAAGGCCGGCGGCGTCATCACCACTTTCGAAGGCGGACCGGCCGAGAAGGGCGGCGACATTTTGGCGGCCGCGACGCCGGAACTGCACGCGGCGGCGATGGCGGCGCTGCGCGGCTGAGCGGGCGCACGCTCAGGGAGCGTCGCCGGTGCCGGGAATGAAGGCGTCGAAGGCGGCCAGGAACTGTTCGCGGTAGATGTCCTTCTCCTGCAGGATCTCGTGCTGGGCGCCGTCGATCATCAGCAGCGAGCCGACGCGCAATTTCCTGGCATAGGCTTCCACCGCTTTGGTCGAGACCACCCGGTCGGCGCCGGCGGCGACGATCAGCATCGGCACCCTGATCCTTGCCATGAAATCCGGATCGCTGACGGCATGCGCAGCCGCGGCCGCCGCCTTCAGCCAGCGGATGGTCGGGCCGCCGAGCGCCAGCTGCGGCCAGGCCTCGTAGATGCCGGCATTGCGCCGGTAGCGCTCAGGGTCCGAGGTCACCTTGTTCACCTCGAAAGGCGGCGGCACCTTCGGCCGCGGACCGAGCGCGGCATAGAGCCACCCGAGACCTAGCGCGCAGAAGATCGCGCAGACGCGTCGCACCGTGGCGATCGAGACCGGCAGGTCCGGCACCTCCAGAAAAGGCGCCAGCAGCACCATGCGCCGCACCCGGTTGACCATGGACGGCGAGGCAAGCAGCGCGATCACGGCTCCGGTCGAGTGGGCGAGGATGTAATAGGGGCCGCGGCAGTCGGGCAGCACGACCTCCTCGAAAAATTGCTCGAGGTCGCGCGTGTAGTCGCGGAAGCTGCGCACATAGCCGCGCTGGCGGTCACGCAGCAGGCGGCTGGAATCGCCCTGGCCGCGCCAGTCGAGGATGGCGACGCCGAAGCCGCGATCGGCGAGATCGCGGATGGTCTCGAAATATTTCTCGATGCATTCGTTGCGCCCGGTCAGCAGAACCACCGTGCCCTGGAGCGGCCGGGTGACAGCGGCGAAAACGCCGTAGCGGATCTTCTTGCCGTCACGCGTGGTGAAGAAGCCGCCCGCAGCGTTCTGCGGCAGGGGATTGTCCTCGGTCAGATGGAAAAGATCCGTCATTCGGTGTCGTTGCTTGTTCTTTGCCCGGACGGGCGAGGCGTCGGCATGGTGATAGACGGCCAGCCGGCAAAAGCAAAGCGCTGCGAGCTTTTAAGCGGCACCCCCGCGCATAACCCGAAATCGGAATCGTTTTTCGGAAAGGGCCATGCGCGAAATCAAAAGTGCTACATCGTCCTAGCGCGTCCGGAGGACGCGCGACGCTATAGTGAAGGGGAGGCCGGAAGTGCCTGCGGCGCACTTCCGGCCTCTGTCGATCCGGGAGGAAGGGACGTTGCACCCGGTTCGGCCTCGTCGCGGCGCTGGGATCGATGCGCCGCTTGTCCGTCATGTTGGTCAAAGCTTAGCGCTGAATGACTGAACGGATGCCGAAGCGGCGGTTCATCCGCCATTCATCAACGTGGCCACATTGCGATGCGAAGAAAACCTTGAAATGGCTTTTTGAGCTTCCCAAATGAGGTTGCGGCCGCCGATGTCGGGGCCGCTGGCCTATCCGGAACGCCTTGCGAGGGTTTCGCACCGGGTCACACGCAAACCATGTTGCTCAACAGGAGAACACTTATGCGTCACGTTGATTTTTCCCCGCTTTATCGTTCGACCGTCGGCTTCGACCGGCTGTTCACCATGCTCGACTCGCTCGGCCAGCCCGAGACCGCGCAGACTTACCCGCCCTATAACATCGAGCGCACCGGCGAGAACGCCTATCGCATCTCGATGGCCGTTGCCGGCTTCTCGGAAGACGAAATCTCGATCGAAGCCCACCGCAACGTGCTGACCGTCAAGGGCGAGCGCAAGGAAGAGAACAACAGCGAGGGTTCGGAGCTGCTGTATCGCGGCATTGCCTCGAGGTCCTTCGAGCGTCGCTTCCAGCTTGCCGACCACGTCGAAGTGGAAGGCGCCACGCTGAAGAACGGTCTGCTCTTCGTCGATCTCAAGCGCAACATTCCCGAGGAGCTGAAGCCGCGCAAGATCGCGATCACCTCGTCCTCGGACAAGGCCAAGCAGATCGAGGCCAAGGCCGCCGCGTAACCCGCGGTCTCCATCCCAGACAACGTCTCCCTCCCGAGACGAAAGCGGCGCCGAGAGGCGCCGCTTTTTATTGTGCCGAGCCTTTCTGGCTATCGGCTTTTTGCCGCGACGACGGCTTCGACATTCTGCCGATGAACGGCTTCGTATGGCGCAAAATATTCGGTTGCCGTCGTGGCAAACATGTCGGCGCCGAAGGTCCTTAGATCCTGCCTTGCCAGGTCCGGATCATGCCGGCAGGCAAGCAGCTTGCGAATATAGGCCTGTGTGGCGCCGATGAGGCTTCTGTCATAGCCACCCGCTTCGATTGCCCGCAAGGAACCGTGGTTGGGCAGGATTCGATCGAACCGCCAGCCGGCCATGCGCTCGAGGTCGACCAGATGCTCGCCCAGGCGTTCCGGTTCCGAAACATAGGTGACGGAGTCTTCCAGCGTGTCGCCCGCCAAAAGCAGGCCGGCGTCGGGCATCAGCAGCACCGTGCCGTCACAGCTGTGGACTTCCACGTGGCGGAGTTCGATGGGGATCGCTCCTACCATCAGACTGAGGCTGCCCTCGAACATTCTGTTGGGCAGGACGAGGGGCTTGATCGGCGGATTGCCACCCTCGATCTCGGCGCGGCCGCGTTCGAGCGCCGCGGCGGTGAGGCGGTTGGCGATGATCTCGCAATCCTTGAACACCTCGTTGCCGGCGATATGGTCGTCATGCCAGTGGCTGAGCACGACGCGTGTCGAGGTCACGCCCATGTCTTCGAGCGTCTGCCGGATGAAGCGGGCATGCGGCAGGGAGATATGCGTGTCGTAGACAAGCGCCTGCGATCCGTCGACGATCGCATAGGTGCAGATGCCGAGCGTATAAGCGCCGTCGTCCAGCCAGTTCGGCTCGTCCGACCAGATGCGGACGCCATCGACGCGGCCGTCATAAAAGCCCAGCACATTCGGCGCTGGGCGGACCAGGCGCATTGTCGAGGCGAGAGACGGCCTGGCCATGGCTGGAAACTCAGGCGAGCAGCTGACCGAGACGGTCGATCTCTTCCGTCGTGGTCGCGAAGCTGGCGACGAAACGGTAGATCGCTTCCTCCTCTCCGAGATGGCCATCGAAACCCTGCGGAAGGCCCCATTCGTAGAATTTGGCGCCGGCCGCCTGCAGCTTCTCGGCTGTCTCGCGGGCGAGGATGGCGAAGACCTCGTTGGCCTGCGGCAGCCAGGCGAGCTTGCCGGTCGGCGCGTCCTCGATCGTTTCCGCCAGATGCGCGGCCATCTGATTGGCGTGTGCCGCCATCTTCAGCCACAAATCGTCGGTGAAATAGGCCTCGAACTGGGCCGAGATGAAGCGGGCCTTGGAGAAGGTCTGTCCGGCGCGCTGACGCAGCAGGCGCAGGTCCTTGCCGACATCGGGATTGAGGATCACCACCGCGTCGGCCATCCAGCAGCCATTCTTGGTGCCGCCGAAGGAGATGAGGTCGACGCCGCTCTTCCAGGTCATTTCGGCTGGGCTGACGCCGGTCGCCGCAATCGCATTGGCGAAGCGCGCGCCATCCATGTGCAGCGGCAGCTTGTGGCGGTGGCTGACCTCGGCGACCGTCTTGACGTCGTCGACGCTATAGACCGTGCCGACCTCTGTCGCCTGGGTGAGGGTGACCGCCATCGGCTGGCCGGCGGGGGCCAGATCCTGCGAATAGCGCTTGATGGCGCGGTCGAGAGCTTCGGGGTTCATGCGCCCCAGCGGCCCCGGCACCGGCGCCATGCGCGCGCCGCCGGTGTAAAAACCCATCGCGCCGAACTCGTCGACATTCATATGCGCTTCGGAGTGGCAGAGCGCGATGCCGCCGATGCGGTTCACTGCAGCCATCGAAAGCGCATTGGCCGCCGTGCCGGTCGCGACGAAGAAGACCTGCACCTCGCGCTCGAAGATCTCGCTGAAGCGGCGATAGACGGCGCGATCCAGATCGCCATCGCCATAAGCGACAGCGATGCCGGCGGCATGGCGCGACAGATTGGCGGAAATGTCGGGGTGGACGCCCACCCAGTTGTCGGAGGCAAAGAACATCGAGAGGTCCATATCGTGATTGGCAAAGGCGGCGGGACTTGACCGCTTTGGCGGTTGAAGCGCAAGGGCCAATCGCTGGCAAAGCGGTGAAGCCAGCGCGTCCCCTCGAAAGGCCACGGACCGAAGCTTGCGTTTCCGGTGCTCGTCACGAAATTTTGTGTCGCGGCACGACCAAGTTTTTTGTGAATCAGTCTTGTGTGGCCTCCTGATTTCTGCCATAAAAAATTTAGGACAGTAGTGCTGTCTTATTTTGTCGCACGAAACAGGCTGGACTGGCGTGTCATCACTGCCAATCCGGCCATTGTCGCGAGCGGCGGGTAGACGGCCCGGCTCTGGCCTGTACGATACCGGATGCGAACCGGGCGTATAGCCGTATGGTTCGATGGATTTCGCGAGACGTGCAGCAGGATGAAGGGGAAGCATTAGCGCTTCCCAAGGCAAACCAGCGCCCTGAGACAGTCGGGGCCAAGGTGGAGAACGGAGGATAGGACGATGACGGAACTGACGCCATCTGCGATCAACGGCCAGGCCGCGCAGACGAAAGCGGCAGCCGTTAAAAATACCGTCCCGACCAAAGCCGGCCGAACCACTAACGGCCCGGCCGCCCAAGGCCTCTACGATCCGCGCAACGAGCATGACGCCTGCGGCGTCGGCTTCATCGCCAACATGAAGGGCGTGAAGTCGCACGAGATCGTCGAGGACGGTCTGGCGATGCTGGAAAACCTCACCCATCGCGGCGCCGTCGGCGCCGACCCGCTGGTCGGCGACGGCGCCGGCGTGCTGGTGCAGATCCCGGACGCTTTCTTCCGCGAGGAAATGGCGGCCAAGGGCGTCGAACTGCCGCCGGCGGGCCAATACGGCGTCGGCCACTGGTTCATGCCGCAGGATGCGGCGCTTCGCGCCCATATCGAGGAAATCATCGCCGAATCGGCGCAGTCGGAAGGGCTGCCGCTCATCGGCTTCCGCGACGTGCCGGTCGACAATTCATCGCTGTCGAAGGCGCCGGATATCGTGGCCTCCGAGCCGTTCCACCGCCAAGTGTTCATCGGCCGCACGGCCGACATCCCGGACGACGAGGAGTATGAGGCGCGGCTTTATCTGCTGCGCAAGGTGATCTCGGGCCGCATCTATGCCGAGAACGACAATAAGGATGTCGGCGCCTATTGCGTGTCGCTGTCGGCGCGCACCATCGTCTACAAGGGCATGTTCCTGGCTTACCAGGTCGGCGCCTATTACAAGGACCTCAAGGATCCGCGCTTTGAGACGGCGCTGATCCTCGTTCACCAGCGCTTCTCGACCAACACCTTCCCGTCGTGGAAGCTGGCGCATCCCTACCGCATGGTCGCGCATAACGGCGAGATCAACACCGTTCGCGGCAACAACAACTGGATGGCGGCGCGCCAGGCCTCGGTCGATTCCGAGCTGTTCGGCAACAACATCTCGAAGCTCTGGCCGATTTCCTATGAGGGCCAGTCGGACACGGCGTGCTTCGACAATGCGCTCGAGTTCCTGTTCCAGGGCGGCTACTCGCTCACCCACGCCATGATGATGCTGATCCCCGAAGCCTGGGCCGGCAACAAGCTCATGGACGCCGATCGCAAGGCTTTCTACGAGTATCATGCGGCGCTTATGGAGCCGTGGGATGGGCCTGCGGCGGTCGTGTTCACCGACGGCCGTCAGATCGGCGCCACGCTCGACCGCAATGGCCTGCGGCCGGCGCGCTACATAGTCACCGACGACGACCGCGTCATCATGGCATCGGAAGCCGGCGCGCTGCCGGTGCCGGAAGAGAAGATCGTGCAGAAGTGGCGGCTGCAGCCCGGCCGCATGCTGCTGATCGACCTCGCCAAGGGCCGCATCGTCTCCGACGAGGAGATCAAGTCGGAGATCGCGACCAGGCATCCCTACAAGACCTGGCTTGCCAACACGCAGCTCATCCTCGAAGACCTGAAGCCGGTCGAGCCGCGCGCGCTGCGCAAGGATGTCAGCCTGCTCGATCGCCAGCAGGCCTTCGGCTACACGCAGGAAGACACCAAGCTTCTGATGGCGCCGATGGCCACCACCGGCCAGGAAGCGGTCGGTTCGATGGGCACCGACACGCCGATCTCGGCGATGTCGGACAAGTCGAAGCTGCTCTACACTTATTTCAAGCAGAACTTCGCCCAGGTCACCAACCCGCCGATCGACCCGATCCGCGAGGAGCTGGTGATGAGCCTGGTGTCGTTCATCGGGCCGCGGCCGAACATCTTCGACCTAGTCGGCACGTCGCGCCGCAAGCGGCTTGAGGTGCGCCAGCCGATCCTGACCAATGGCGATCTGGAGAAGATCCGCTCGATCGGCCACACCGAGGACCGTTTCGACACCAAGACGATCGACATCACCTACGGCTCGAACGAAGGCGCCGCGGGCATGCAGGGCGCCATCGACCGGCTCTGCGAGCGCGCGGAGGCGGCGGTCGCCGGCGGCTACAACATCATCATCCTGTCCGACCGCCAGGTCGGGCCGGATCGCATCGCCATCCCATCGCTGCTGGCGACGGCGGCGGTGCATCATCACCTGATCCGCAAGGGCCTGCGCACCGCGGTCGGCCTCGTGGTGGAATCCGGCGAGCCGCGCGAGGTGCATCACTTCTGCTGCCTGGCAGGCTACGGCGCCGAGGCGATCAACCCTTATCTCGCCTTCGACACGCTGCTCGACATGCATAAGCGCGGCGAGCTGCCGGAAGAGGTCGACGAATACGAGGTGGTGTCGCGCTACATAAAGTCGATCGGCAAGGGCATCCTCAAGGTGATGTCCAAGATGGGCATCTCGACTTACCAGTCCTATTGCGGCGCGCAGATCTTCGACGCCATCGGCCTGAAGTCCGATTTCGTGGAGAAGTATTTCACCGGCACGGCGACGCTGATCGAAGGCGTCGGCCTGGACGAGATCGCCACCGAGACGCTTAGCCGCCACTCGGACGCCTTCGGCAGCGATCCGGTGCTGCGCAACAACCTCGAGGTCGGCGGCGAGTACATGTTCCGCATGCGCGGCGAGGCGCATATGTGGTCGCCCGATGCGGTCGCCAGCCTGCAGCACGCCGTGCGGCAGGGCTCCTGGGATACGTTCAAGGAGTATTCGTCGCAGATCGACAGCGCGACGGCCAGAGCGCAGACCATCCGCGGCCTGTTCAAGATCAAGCTCGCCGAAGAGACCGGCCGCAAGAAGGTCGCGCTCGAGGACGTCATGCCGGCGGCCGAGATCGTCAAGCGCTTCTCGACCGGGGCGATGTCTTTCGGCTCGATCTCGCGGGAGGCGCACACCACGCTGGCGCGCGCGATGAACGCCATCGGCGGCAAGTCGAACACCGGGGAGGGCGGCGAAGAGGCCGACCGCTATTTGCCGCTGCCCGGCGGCGGCAAGAACCCGGAACGCTCGGCGATCAAGCAGGTCGCCTCGGGGCGGTTCGGCGTCACGGCGGAATATCTGGTCAATTCCGATGTCATGCAGATCAAGGTGGCCCAAGGCGCCAAGCCCGGCGAGGGCGGCCAGTTGCCCGGCCATAAGGTCGATGCCACCATCGCCAAGGTTAGGCATTCTACGCCCGGCGTCGGTCTGATCTCGCCGCCGCCGCATCACGACATCTATTCGATCGAGGATCTGGCGCAGCTGATCTACGACCTGAAGAACGTCAATCCGGCGGCCGACGTCTCCGTCAAGCTGGTGTCGGAGGTCGGCGTCGGCACGGTCGCGGCGGGCGTCGCCAAGGCGCGCGCCGACCACATCACCATCTCCGGCTATGACGGCGGCACCGGCGCTTCGCCGCTGACCTCGCTCAAGCATGCCGGCAGCCCGTGGGAAATGGGCTTGGCCGAAACGCATCAGACGCTGGTGCTCAACGGTTTGCGTTCGCGCGTCGCGCTGCAGGTCGATGGCGGCTTGCGCACCGGGCGCGACGTCATCATCGGCGCGCTGCTCGGCGCCGACGAGTTCGGCTTCTCGACCGCGCCGCTGATCGCGGCCGGCTGCATCATGATGCGCAAGTGCCACCTCAACACCTGCCCCGTCGGCGTGGCGACGCAGGACCCGGTGCTGCGCAAGCGCTTCAAGGGCACGCCCGAGCACGTCATCAACTTCTTCTTCTACGTGGCGGAAGAGGTACGCGCGCTGCTTGCCGAAATGGGATTCACCCATCTCGACCAGATCATCGGCGACACCGATCTCCTGGAAAAGCGCGACGTGATCCAGCACTGGAAAGCGCGGGGGCTCGATTTCTCGAAGATGTTCTACAAGCCCGACGCGCCGCATGAGGCGCTGCATTGGACGGAGCGGCAGAAGCATCCGATCGACGACGTGCTCGACCGCAAGCTGATCGAGCTGGCGAAGCCGGCGCTGGAGGCCAGGCAGCCCGTGACCATCGAGCTGCCGATCCGCAATGTCGACCGCTCTACCGGCGCGATGCTGTCGGGTGAAGTCGCCAAGCGCTTCAAGCACAAAGGCCTTCGGGAAGATACGATCCAGGTGAAGCTCACCGGCACCGCCGGCCAGTCCTTCGGCGCATTCCTGGCGCGCGGCGTCTCGTTCGAGCTGGTCGGCGCCGGCAATGACTATGTCGGCAAGGGCCTGTCGGGCGGCCGCATCGTCATCCGCCCGCCGGAAGAAGCCAAGATCGTTGCGGCGGACTCGATCATCGTCGGCAACACGGTGCTTTACGGCGCCACCGAAGGCGAGGCCTATTTCGCCGGCGTCGCCGGCGAGCGTTTCGCCGTGCGCAACTCCGGCGTTGTCGCCGTCGTCGAGGGCGTCGGCGACCATGGCTGCGAATACATGACCGGCGGCATCGTCGTCGTCATCGGCAAGACGGGGCGCAACTTCGCGGCCGGCATGTCGGGCGGCGTCGCATATGTGCTGGACGAGGAGGGCGATTTCGCCGAACGCTGCAACATGGCGATGGTCGAACTCGAGCCGGTTCCGGAGGAGGACGACCTCATGGAGAAGCTGCTCCATCATGGCGGCGACCTCGACCACAAGGGCCGCGTCGACGTGTCGGGCGACATGACCAGCCATGACGAGGAACGGCTCTACCAGCTGATCTCGAACCACGTGCATTTCACCGGTTCGGTGCGCGGCCGCGAGATCCTCGAGAATTGGCAGAGCTTCCGGCCGAAATTCCGGAAAATCATGCCGGTCGAGTATCGCCGCGCCTTGATCGAGATGGAACGCATGCGCATGAGCGTGGCGGCGGAATAAGCAGTGGCGTGGCCGGGGAGACAATGCCCCGGCCGGCATCCTCACCAACAATCCCGACCTCGGAACGAAGGTTGCCACGGCAGCCTTATGGGGTTAACGGGTGCGCTGCAAAAGCGTGCCTTCGGACAGCAGGGACTGGACTATGGGCAAGGTAACAGGGTTTCTCGAGATCGACCGGCAGGTGCATAAGTACCAGCCGGCCTCCGACCGCATCAGGCATTTCCGCGAATTCACGCTGCCGATGTCCGACAAGGAGGTCGAGAAACAGGCCGCGCGCTGCATGGATTGCGGCATTCCGTTCTGCCATGGGCCGACCGGCTGTCCGATCCACAACCAGATCCCGGACTGGAACGACCTCGTCTACAATGGCGATTGGGATAGCGCGATCCGCAACCTGCATTCGACCAACAATTTTCCGGAATTCACCGGCCGCATCTGCCCGGCGCCGTGCGAGGAAGCCTGCACGCTGAACCTCGAGGACATTCCGGTTGCCATCAAGACGATCGAGCAGGCGATCGCCGACAAGGCTTACGAGACCGGCCATATCCGGCCCTATCCGCCGGAGAAGAAGACCGGCAAGCGTGTCGCCATCATTGGCTCGGGCCCGGCCGGCATGGCAGCGGCGCAGCAGCTCGGCCGCGTCGGCCACGACGTGCATGTCTATGAGCGCGAGAGCCGCCCGGGCGGGCTGATGCGCTACGGCATCCCCGACTTCAAGATCGAGAAGCACTATATCGACCGGCGCATCGAGCAGATGCGGGGCGAGGGCGTGACCTTCCATTGCGGCATCAATGTCGGCGTCGACATGAAGGTGGCCGATCTCCTCGAGGAATTCGACGCCGTGCTCTATTGCGGCGGCTCCGAAACGCCGCGCCCGGCCGGCATTCCGGGCAGCGACCTCAGCGGCGTCTATGACGCGATGCCCTACCTCGTGCAGCAGAACCGCCGCGTCGGCGGCGAGCCGATCCAGTCGGTGGCCTGGCCCTCGCACCCGATTATCGCCGGCGGCCAGCATGTCGTCGTGGTCGGCGGCGGCGACACCGCGTCCGACTGCATCGGCACCGCCTTCCGCCAGGGCGCGGTGCGCGTGACGCAACTCGACATCCGCCCGCAGCCGCCGGAGAAGGAAGACAAGCTCGCGGTCTGGCCCTATTGGGCGACCAAGATGCGCACATCCTCCTCGCAAGCCGAGGGCGCCGAGCGCGAATTCCAGGTGGCGACGCTCGAATTCATCGGCGAGGACGGCCAACTGACCGGTGTGCGTTGCTGCGAGGTCGACGAGAAGCGCAAGCCGATCCCCGGCACCGAGTTCGTCATCCGCGCCGATCTCGCCTTCATCGCCATCGGCTTCGCCGGACCGGCGAGCGACAGCCTGATGAAAGAGCTCGACGGCAAGATCAAGGTCGTCACCGACAGCCGGCGCTCGAAAAATGTCGAGGCCAACGACCGCGACTACAAGACCAGCGTCGACAAGCTCTATGCGGCGGGCGACGTGCGCCGCGGCCAGTCGCTGGTGGTCTGGGCGATCCGCGAGGGCCGTCAGGCGGCGCGCTCGATCGACGAGGCGCTGATGGGATCGACGGTGCTGCCGCGCTGAGACGGTTTGGAAATTCTACTCCTACGGCCAACTGATGGCCTTTTCTGCGCTTCCGCCGGCCGAAGCATCAATGAGAAACGGTGTGGCAATTAAGGCTATGGCCGGCGTAGGCCGGTGCTCGAAACACCACCATCCGAGTCGCGGGAGCGAATTTCTGAAACGGTCTCCGAGTCGATGAGCTACTGATTGACGCCCGCCGTATCAGGTTGAGCGGCGGCGGTCGCCGGCGGCTTCGGCGGCCAGGAGAAATCGTCCGCGCGGCCGGGCGAAGCGGCGGGCGCCTTGCCTTCAAGGATCAGTTTCTCGCCGGGCAGGTTCGGATCCGCCCTGGCCGGTTGTGCGGCACCGAGCAGTTCGGTGCCGCCGTCGAGCGCCGGGTCGCCGAGCAGCATCGGCGCGGTGCGGTCGACGATGACGGGCGCGGCGGCCGGCTTCGGCGCCTGGACCGGGGCGCCGGCCGGCGCCGACATGGTCGTGACGCTTCCCGGCGCCGCCAGGCCGAGTATCTTTGCCAATGGCTTTTCCGTGTAGAAAGCAAGCTTGCGCTTGCCGGCCTTGGTGACGTTGATGCCGTCGTCGGAACGCAGGCGGACCGGCTGGCCGTTGATGTCCGGGCCGGAGGTGACGAAAGCGCCGTTCTCGTCGACAAAGCCGTCCCAGACATCGACGAACTCTCCGCCATGGCTTTGGGCGGCCGAATGATAGATGTCGTTGAAGGCGAGCATGTCGGAATTCATCTTCGACACACCGAAAGCCGGCATGCCGACCCACAGGAATGGCACCTTGGTGTCCTGTATGGCCTTGCCGAGCGCATCGGTGCGTCGCTCATATTCCTTGGTCCAGTTCTCCGAGCGCGGCTGCTCGCGCACGTCGCCGACCTTCATCTGCTGGCGATCGTTGGAACCCAGCATGACGATCACGACCGCAGGTTTCTCGGTTTCGATCAACGATTTTATCTGGGCTGGCCAATTGTAGACATCGTCACGGACGAAGCCGGACGAACCGTTGGCGCGGGAGACGATCCTGACGGCGGGATTGTCGGCAAAGGCCGTGTCCAGGCCCTCCGCCAGCCCACCCGCCAGAAAATCGCCGACCACCAGCACGACCCGGGCGTCGCTCGTCTTCTCGACGAACGGCGTTTCCGGCTCCGCCGGCGGGCGCGGCTTAGGCTTCTTCTTGGGTTTCGGCCGCGGTTTCTGGACTTCGACCGGCGGCTCGACGCGTTCGCTGCGGCGCGGGAACAGAAGGTCGCGCAGCGACCAGCCACGGCTTTCCTCCTGCGCGAATGCAGGGGCGTGGAAAGCGCCGGCGGCGGTGACGACAAGCACGGCAAGGGCGAGAATCACGACGGGCACCCGGCGAATGCTTTGCCTGATACGCGCAACCGAAACCAAACACCTCTCCATCCCTTGGCGCATGACCAGGCAGACATGGCAAGGTCACGCGCAAGCCGAAGCGCTACAGCATCCTTGCCGTCTTTGAAAGGATGCCCGGCGCCTTAGCGCGGCTCAGCTACTGCTTGCGGAGCCATTTGAGCACTTCCATGCTCGGATAGCCATCCTGGGTCAGGCCGACCTTGGCCTGGTAGGCCATGATGGCGGCCTTCGAGCCGTCGCCGATCTTGCCATCGAACTTGCCGTCATAATAGCCGTGCTCGGAAAGCCGCTTCTGCAGCTCCTGCCGCTCCTCGAAGGTGAGCTTGGTGAAGGGCCGCTGCCAGTCCTGCACCAGGCCGGTGCCGCCGGCGATCTCATCGGCGAGCAGGCCGACGGCCAAAGCGTATTTGTCGGCATTGTTGTAGGCCTTGATGACCGAGAAATTCCTGATCATCAGGAAGGCGGGGCCACCCCGGCCGTCCGGCACTTTCAGCGTTGCCTTGTCGGTCAGGTTCCTGAACGGCTTGCCATTGGCCCTGACGACACCGAGCGCCTGCCATTGGGCGATGGTCTTTGCGCCGCCGGGCAGTTTGCCGGCCGGGATGGTGACCTCATAGCCCCAGGTCTTGCCGGCCTGCCAGCCGTTCTTCTTGAGCAGATTGGCGGAGGTCGCCAGCGCATCGGGGATCGAATTCCAGATGTCACGCCTGCCGTTGCCGTCCATGTCGACCGCATAGCGCTGATAGCTGGTCGGAATGAACTGGGTCTGACCCATGGCGCCGGCCCAGGAGCCCATCAGATGGCTCTCGTCGATGTCGCCGGTCTGCAGGATCTTCAGCGCCGCGATCAACTGGGTGCGGGCATATTTCGAGCGCTTGGGATCGCCATAGGCAAGGGTAGCCAGCGAACGGATGACATTGCGCATGATGTCGTCGCGCTTGAGCGTCTCGCCATAATTCGATTCCATCGACCAGATGGCCAGAAGGATATTGCGGTCGACGCCGAACCGCGCCTCGATGCGGTCGAGCCACGGCTTCCATTTGCGTGCCATCGCCCGGCCATTGGCGACCGCCTGGTCGTGCACGCGGTTGTCGAAATAGTCCCAGGCGGGCGCGGTGAATTCCGGCTGGGTGCGGGCCTTTTCCAACACAACCGGGTCGGGCTCGATGCCCCTCATGGATCGATCGTAGACAGCGCCCGAAACGCCGCCTGCCACCGCGGTGGCGCGGAAGCCCGCGACCCACTGGCGGAACCCGGCATCGGCGAAAGCGGGACCGGCGGGCATCAGCAAGGCCAGCGTGAGGCCGGCGGCCGTCACCAATGCCGTCAGGCGCCTCGCAGTGTTGCGAACGGACATCATTTCCTCCTTCGTCAAATCAGGAAGGATCATTCAACGCCGAACTGGGTTAGTATTTAGTTTACCATAGGTGCCGCCGGGAACGAAAAGAGGTATCGCAGCTTTTGCTCTCACATTCACTGCTCGCCGGTAATCCAACATTCCGGCGTGAAAATGATTCCGACGTGAAAATGTTTGGGGGGATTGCAGAGCGTGCCGCCGCGCGGATAATTGGCTCAAACGCAGGGGTGTCAACATGAAGCGCGTTCGCAAGGCAGTTTTCCCGGTGGCCGGCCTCGGCACACGGTTTCTTCCGGCCACCAAGGCGATCCCGAAGGAAATGCTGACCGTCGTCGACCGGCCGGTCATCCAATATGTGGTCGACGAGGCGCGCGAGGCCGGCATCGAGCATTTCATCTTCGTGACCGGGCGCAACAAGGCGGTCATCGAGGACCATTTCGACGTCCAGTTCGAGCTCTACGACACGCTTGCCCAGCGCGGCAAGGACGATCAGCTCGCCCGCCTGCAGCGGCTGCAGCCGGCGCCGGGACAGACGAGCTTCACGCGCCAGCAGGTGCCGATGGGCCTCGGCCACGCTGTCTGGTGCGCCCGCGAGCTGGTGGGCGACGAACCGTTCGCGCTGCTTTTGCCGGACATGATCATGCAGTCGGAAAAGAGCTGCATGAAGGATATGGTCGAGCTCTATGCCGAGACCGGCAACAACATCATCGCCGTGCAGGAATGCGACCCCGCAGAGGCACATAAATATGGCATTGTCGGCCGTGGCGAAGACGCCCATCACGGCTTCCGTATCACCGGCATGGTGGAGAAGCCGAAACAGGGCACCGCGCCCTCCAATCTTTACATCAACGGCCGCTACATCCTGCAGCCGGAAATCTTCGGCATCCTGGAAAGACAGGAGCGCGGCGCCGGCAACGAGATCCAGCTGACCGACGCGATGCTGAAGCTGGAGAAACAGCAGCCCTTCTACGGCTACCACTATAAGGGTCGCACCTTCGATTGCGGCTCTCCTGAAGGTTTCGTCGAGGCCAATGTCGCCTTCGCGCTGTGGCGCAGCGACATGAACGGAAGCATGGCCGGCGTCATCCGCACGCTGCTCGACGAGGTGCGGCCGGTGGAACGCCGCGGCGCGGCGTTCTAACCTTGGAAGGTCAGCGGGCCTGCTAACGCTGGACTTTCAGGCCGAGATAGACGCTGTTGGCCGTATAGTCGCGTCCAGGCAGATTGCTGGTCAGCTTCTCGGTCCGCACCCGCGTGGTGAGGCCGGCATAGCGGTTCAGCCACCAGGTCAGCCCGGCCTCGGCGCTCAGGATCAGATCGTGGCCGTCGGAGCCGGTGTAGTCGCGCCAATCGAGGCCAAGCGCCGAGTTCGCCGTCAGGTTGGCGCGGATCTGGCGCTCGCCGGTCAGACGGCCGGAGTAGAGGATATCGCCGCTCTCGCCGGCCGTGGTGGTCGTCTCGACGTTGGTCTGTCCGGTGAGCCCGATCGTGGTGCCGCGTTCGGGCGACCATTTCAGATCGGCATTGATGGACGGCCCCGCGATTGCCGGAAGGCGGCTGTCGTCGAGCGCCTCGCGCAACCAGCCAACGGAGAATTCGCCCGAAAGCTTCTCGCCCATGTCGAGCTCGACGCCGGCGCGCGCGCCGAGCCGCTTCGAAGAGCGCTCAAAGCCGTCGGTATCGAGACGCTGATCATAGACCCTGCGGCCGACTTCGACTTCCGTGAAGGGCGTGAGCGCCGGCGAGATTTCATAGCCGGTGCGCAAAGTCGCGGTGTAGAGCGTATTGTTGCGATCTTTCTGCGATATGGTGGTGCCGTCGGTGAGTTCCGCGTCGCCATAGAAGTCATGGGAGACCGCGCCGGTCAGCGCGTACCGCATCTTGCCGACGCTCTTTTCGAGACCGAGGCTGCCGTCCAGGGTCTGGCGCAGCGGCTGTTGGTCGACGCCGGCGATCGCGTCCGGCGAGGAAGCCGATTCCGGTGCTGCCTCATAGCCGAGCTTGGCGATGGCACGCAGCTCGTTATCGAGATCGACCTTGAGCTGGCCCTCGATGCGGCCCTGCGCATCGTTGATCTTTTCGCCCGACACGGTGTTGCGGAACTGGCCGTAGCCGGTGATCAGAGCCGAGTTCTCGCGCCAGTCGGAGGTCGCTGTGAAACGCAGTGCTGTCTCGGACAGAACCGCCGATTTGCCCGTGCTGCTGGAATCGGCGTTGGACGTCGCGGTGAAGCCTTGTTCCAGCGTCGGCCGGAAGACAAAGGTGCCGATCCTGACGCCAGGCGCGGCGAAGGGATCTTCCTCCGGCTTGACCTTCTGCCCATCGATCGATCCGGTGCGCTCCTGGCCTGGGTCGAGCTTCTGCTTGTCGACACTGTCGATGGTGACGGCGCGGCGGTTGCTGCCATCATCGTCGGCCGCTGCCGCATCAGCCTTGTCGCCTGTGGAGGCGGTCGCGGCAGTGGCCATGCTGTCGGTGGCCTCGCCGGCCTTTTTCTTGGCCTTCTTCTTGTCGGCGGCCTTGGTATTCGACTTGGTGTCGGCCTTGGTGTCCTGAGCGCGCCGATTCGCCGTCGAGGGCCGGCGCGGCTTCGCCGGCACCGCGGTATCGGGCAGTGTATCGTCCGCCGCCTGCGGCTGGTCGAAGATGCTGTCCGTCGCGCCCGCCGCCTGATCGTCATCGGGAACGGCGCCGGGGCTTGCCGGCTGGTAGGCCGTCGGTGCCGTGTCCTGGGCGGCCGCGGCCGGCGGGGTCTGATCCAACGACCCTTGCGCCCGCAACTGCCTGGCCTTGCGCTGCTGGTCGGCAAGTATGGCCGATTCGGAGACCTCGCCACGCAGCTCGGCTTCCTGCGAAAATGCAGGTGCCGGACGCAGCAGGGCAAGCGCGCTTGCCGTCAGCAGCAGTGCTGCAACGGCAATGCCCTTCCGACCGATTTTCGTTTCAGGCAGGCCCCCGGACATTGTCACCACTGCTTGCGCGGCGCGGTTGCGCCATACTTACCGAACCGTAAATGCCGATGGTTAACGGAGGGTTGAGAGAGCGGCGCCGGAGCCTCTCCTATCGGAGGCTTAAGGCAATTCTGTTGGACAGGGGCGCGGCAAAGCGCTAATCGCTTCGCCATGCATGCGGGGTCCCCAGAAAGAAAGCAGCCGGATAGGCAGGCTGCGATCGAGTCGGCGCTGAGAACGGTGGCGACGGAGCAGGCCGGTGTGGCGGCCCTTGCCGCCGCGCTCCGAAACGGGCTGGCCGAGCCCTTCGCCGCCGCGATCGATCTGATCTCGCGCATCGATGGCCGCGTCATCGTCACGGGTGTCGGCAAGAGCGGCCATATCGGTTCCAAGATCGCCGCCACGCTTGCCTCCACCGGCACGCCGGCCTTTTTCGTCCATCCGGCCGAGGCCAATCACGGCGATCTCGGCATGATCGCCCGCGATGACGCCATTATCGCCATGTCCTGGTCGGGCGAGAGCAAGGAATTGATGGGCATCGTCGCCTATTCCCGGCGCTTTTCCATCCCGTTGATCGCCATCACCTCGGGCGAGAGCTCGGCGCTGGCGCGAGCCGCCGACGTCGTCCTGCTCCTGCCCGCCGCGCCGGAGGCCTGTCCGCATGGGCTGGCGCCCACAACCTCCGCCCTGCTGCAGCTCGTCATGGGCGATGCGCTGGCGATCGCGCTGCTCGAGGCGCGCGGCTTCACACCGGATCATTTCCGCACCTTCCATCCGGGCGGACAGCTCGGCGCCAACCTGACCCAACTGCGCGAGATCATGCATGTGGGCGAAAGGCTGCCGCTGGTGCCTTTGGGCACCGGAATGCGCGAGGCGATCCTGGAATTGTCGCGCAAGGGCTTCGGCTGCGTGGCGATCACCGCCGCCGACGGCGCGCTGGCCGGCATCATCACCGACGGCGATATCCGCCGGCACATCGCCAGCGACCTGCTTTCGATGAGCGTCGATCAGGTGATGACGAAGAAGCCGAAGACTGCAAGCCCCGACACGCTGGTGGCGACGGCGCTGCAGACGATCAACGCCTCCGCCATCACGAGCCTGATGGTCGTGGAGGGCAGACGCCCGGTCGGACTGGTGCATTTGCACGACCTGCTGCGCATCGGCGCTGCCTAGATATTAAGGTGAGGCCGGCTTGCAAACGGCGGCTTCCTGCGCTTCCGGTGCTCACGTACGAAAGTACGCTCCGCTCCGGTTCTCGGAACCCACCGTTTTCGACTCGGCCTGACCTTAATATCCGCTCGTTACACAGCGTTTGCAGTCAAATCGCCTCGACGATCAGCTCCAAATCGGTATCCGCCGCCCCGGTCACGCGCACCTGTGCGCCGACCGGCAGGTCGGGACCGGAGACGCGCCACAGCGTGTCGCCGAGCCGGATGCGGCCGCGGCCGTTCTTGATCGGCTCGGCCAGTGTCGCCGTGCGGCCGACCATCTGTGCGCCGCGGCGGTTGAGCAGCGGCTGGTCGACGCTGCCTTGCCGGCCGACGGCGATCTGCCGGCCGACATAGGCCGAGACGACGGCCAGCATGAGGAAGGCAAGGACCTGGGCCTGCCAGGTCCAGAAGGCCGCGTCCCAGATCGCCAGCGATACCGCGCCGACGATCAGCGCGGCGATGCCGATCCACAGCATGAACACGCCTGGAGCCACGACTTCCATCACCAGGAGCACGATGCCGAGAACCATCCAGTTCCAGGGGCCGAGTTCCGAAACGATGCGGTCGATCATCGATGTTCTCCCACCCGGAGCAGTTCCCGTTTCACGGAAACGAGGAACCGTCCTATTTCTCTGTTTGCCGCAATTCCGGACGGAAACCGTGTCACACTTTTCCTGGAATTGCGGCTGTCACCTCAGCTGTCGGTCTGCCGCACAACCGGCGGGCGCGAACCCTGCCGCAGCGGGCCGGAAGGCCCGTCGCCCTTGAAGACCTCGCGGGCGATCTCGCCGATGCCGCCGAGCGAGCCGATCAGCGAGGAGGCTTCGAACGGCATCAGCACGATCTTGTTGTTGCTCGACGAGCCGATCCTGGCCAGGGCCTCGGTGTATTTCTGGGCGACGAAGTAATTGATCGCCTGGACGTCGCCCTTTGCGATGGCTTCCGACACGACCTGCGTCGCCTTGGCTTCTGCCTCGGCCGAGCGCTCGCGCGCCTCGGCGTCGCGGAAGGCTGCTTCCCTGCGGCCCTCGGCTTCGAGGATCTGCGATTGCTTGAGGCCTTCGGCGGCAAGGATCTGGGCGCGTTTGTCGCGCTCGGCCATCATCTGGCGACCCATCGATTCCACCAGATTGGCCGGCGGGTTGATGTCCTTGATCTCGACGCGGGTGATCTTGATGCCCCACGGATGCGCCGCCTCGTCGACGACGCGCAGCAGCCGCTCATTGATCGCGTCTCGGTTGGAGAGCAATTCGTCGAGATCCATCGAGCCCATGACGGTACGGATATTGGTCATGGTGAGGTTGAGGATGGCGTTCTGCAGCCCGGCCACCTGGTAAGCGGCCTGCGCGGCGTTCAGCACCTGGTAGAAGGCGACGCCGTCGACCCCGACAATGGCATTGTCGCGGGTGATGATCTCCTGCGTCGGGACGTCGAGCACCTGCTCCATCATGTTCATCTTGGCGCCGACGCGCTCGAAGATGGGATTGATGATGTTGAGGCCGGGGGTCAGCGTCTTGGTGTAACGGCCGAAGCGCTCAACCGTATGATTGTAACCTTGCGGCACCGTCCTAATGCCCTTGAAAAGCAGGATGATGACCAAAAAGACAAGAACAATGATGGCAATATCGAAACCGCTGAAGCCCATTTCGTTTCTCCCTCAAAAGGCGGCGACCTCACGGAATCACTTAAGTGTGTTTCCGCAATGTTACAATCGGGTGATCGGGAATATTGGTTAGCGAAGGCTTTGCGTACCGGTTTCGGGCCAAAGCGCGTCGCGCTGAAACGGATTCAGTCGACGCGCTTTGGGTCTTGTCTTGATGCATGTCGTTACCCCAGAACCGCTGCACACTTCTGGGCGACATGCATCAGCCGGTGAAGCCGGTCACACCCAGCCGGAGAGCTCACGCCGGACCAATGCCTCGATGACCGCCATGCCCCCGGGGTTGTCGTTGAGACAGGGGATATGGGCGAAGTTCTTGCCGCCGGCGTGATGGAAGGTTTCGGCTGCTTCGCGGCCGATCTCGTCCAGCGTTTCGATGCAGTCGACGGAAAAGCCGGGATTGACGATGGCGATGGATTTGACGCCGTCCTTGGCCAATTTCTCGACCGTGACGTCGGTATAGGGCTGCAGCCATTCCTGTGCGCCGAAACGCGACTGGAAGGTGGTGATGAGCTTGTTTTCGTCCCAGCCGAGCCTCGCCCGCAGCAGCCGCGTAGTCTCCAGGCAGTGTGACTGGTACGGATCGCCCTTGTCGGAATAGGGCTTGGGGATGCCGTGGTAGGAGGTGATAACCACTTCCGGCACGAAATCGAGCGTCGCGATGTGCTTCTCGATCGAACGGGCAAGCGCCTCGATATAGACCGGCTCGTCGTAATAGGGCGGCACACTGCGGATCGCCGGCGCGTGCCTGATCTTCATCAGCGCACGGAACAGCTGGTCGTTGGCCGTCGCCGTCGTCGTCGCCGAATATTGCGGGTAGAGCGGGAAGGTGAGGATGCGCTCGCAACCCTGGTCGACCAGTCTTTGGGCGACGCTTGCCGTCGAGGGATTGCCGTAGCGCATCGCCCAATCGACCGTCACGTCGGGCAGGTCGGCGAGCGCGGCGGCCAGCTTCTCGCCCTGAGCACGGGTGAACGTGCGCAGCGGCGACTCGTTCATCTCCCGGTTCCAGATCCTGGCATAGTTGGCGCCGGACTTCTTCGGCCGGGTGGTCAGCACCAGTCCGTAGAGGATCGGGTACCAGATCGCCTTGTTGAGCTCGATGACGCGCGGGTCGGAAAGGAATTCCCTAAGATATCGCCACATCGGCTTAAAGTCGGTGCCGTCGGGCGTGCCGAGATTGACCAGCATGATGCCGATCCTGCCCGGCCTGACAGGCGCGGCGTTGGCGGACAGCGGACCGACGGCCTTGGCGGCTTTGGCGTCGGTTGGGCTGGCAAGCGTCATGAACAGTCTCCGGTAGCGCCGCGAAACTAGCGATGCCCTGCCGGGTTTCAATGCCGCGTCTGGCCGCACCTTACCGCGTTACGATCTGAAAAAGGAACACCCGCCCGGTTGTCCGGGCAGGTGCCATGAATCCGGACGACCGATTACTTCGCGGCCGGCGGAATGGTCAGCGTCGCGCCGAGCGGCAGGCGGCGCGGCTTGTAGTCCTTGTTGGCCTCGGAGATGAGCTTCCATTTGGTAGCGTCGCCATAGGCTTTCTTGGCCAGGTCCCAATAGGTATCGCCGGCGGCGACGGTGTGGCTGGTTTCCGCCGGCTTGGTTTCAGCGGGCTTGGCCGGCTCGGCGGCGGGAGCAGGGGTTGCCGGTGCAGCCTCGGCAGGCTTTGCCGGTTCAGTGGCCGGCGCCGCGGGCGCTGTCTCAGCCGGCTTGGCGGTCTCGGCGGGCGCGGCCGGGGCGGTCTCAGCCGAAACGGCCGGCGGCGTGCCGGCAATGTCGCTGGAACCGGAAGGCAGAGCCGGCATTGCCGGTTCGCTGTTTGCTGGCGCAGCCTCGGCCGGTTTTGCTGCCTCGGCCGCGGGCGCCTGAGTGGCGGCGGGAGCGGTTTCGGCGGGCTTCGCCGGTTCCGCAGGCTTGGCCGGCTCGGCCGCCGCGGTCGTCGCAGCAATCTCGGTGATGCGGCCGTCGAGCTTGGGCGTGTAGGGCCGATGCGCGCCGAGATAGTCGGCCACCACCTGCTCCAGGCCGGGGCCGTAGTCATAGGCGTCCGTCGCCTTGTCGGCGAAGACCTTGTAGCCGTCGCCGCCCTGGCGGACGTAATTGTTGGTGGCGACGAGGTATTGCTTGTCCGGATTGATCGGCGTCCAGGCGCCGTTCTCCATCACTTCGACCGATTTGACGCGGCCGGCATTGGGCGCGACCGACTTGTCGAAGGAATATTTCAGCCCGGCGACCTGCGGGAAACGGCCGGCGCCGTCCTCGACCTGGCTGAGGCCGCTTTCGAGCCCCGCAACCAGGTCCTTGCCCGAGATCTTGAAGGTGGCAAGTGTGTTCTGGAAGGGCAGCACGGTCAGAACCTCGCCCATGGTCACCGTGCCCTGGTCGATGGAGGCGCGCAGGCCGCCGCCGTTCGAGATGGCGATCTCGACGCCCTGGCCCTTGGTGCGGTCGAGGATGGCGTCGGAGACGAGATTGCCCATCTCGCATTCGCGCGCGCGGCAGTTCTCGCGGCTGCCGTCGATCGCCTTGGTGGTCTCGGCCACCTCCTTGTTCTTCAGTGCCTCGATCGGCGCGCCGAGTTCCTTGATGCGGGCAAGCACGGCGGGATCGGGCGTGATCGACTTGTCGAGATAGATCGGGGCGCCGCTGGCTTCCTTCACGACGCCGTTGTCGTCGAAGACGACCTTGAACTCACCGAGATATTTCGAATAGGAGGCCGCCTGCACCACCGGCACCTTGTAGCCGCCGGGGCTGTCGACCATCGTCGGGTACGGTCCCTCGGCCTTCGGGTCGATGTTCGACAGGAGGGTGTGGCTGTGGCCGCCGACCACCACGTCGATACCCGGGATTTTGGCGATCACGTCGCGCTCGCGCCGGTAGCCGATATGAGTGACCGCGATAATCTTGTTGACGCCTTGCGCCTTGAGCTTCTCGACTTCGGCGGTGATCGCCTTGACGTCATCCGTGATGGCGATGTTCGGACCGGGCGAGGCGAGTTCCGGCGTGTCGTTGGTGACGGCGCCGACAATGCCGATCTTCTGGCCGCCGACCTCGACGACGATCGAAGGCTTGATCTTGTCCTTGGCGCCGGACTTCTCGTTGGGCACGACATTGGCGCTGACGATCGGGAACTTCGCCTTGTCGAGGTAAGGCACCAGGGCGGTCTCGTCATCGTCGAATTCGTGGTTGCCGAGCGTCACCGCGTCGGGCTTGATCTGATTGAGGAATTCCTCTTCCGCCGCGCCCTTGTAGGTTGTGTAGAAGAGCGACCCCTGGAAGCTGTCGCCGGCATTGAGCAGCAGCACGTTCTGGCCTTCGAGCTTCTTGCGCTCCTCAGCGATCGCCGTGATCAGCCGGCCGGCGCCGCCGATGCATTCGCCCTTGGTCTCTTCGTCGGCCGAACAAGTCGACTCGTATTTGTTGTTGCCTTCGATTCGGCTGTGCCAATCGTTGAAATGCAGGATGTTCAGCGTGTAGTCGGCAAAAGACACGCCTGCCGACAGGCCGAGCGCCGAGGCCGACAGGGCTAGGATCGCGGCAATCTTCTTCATCTTCGTCTCCGGATAAGCTGACTTCGAACATGCTTAATGCCCTCGCTTGACTGGAAAATAACAGTCAGCCTTGGGCCATGTTCACATCGGGTTCTGGGCGATGCAAGCACAAATCAGGGAGATGTTTGCCGGCACAAAAAAGGACGGCGGCTCGCGCCGCCGTCCCTTTCAGCGAGACATTCGCCAGCCTCAGGCCCGGCGCGTCAACACGAAGTTCTGGCCGCTGGCGCTGGTGCAGTTGAGCTGGCTGGTGGAGACCATCAGGCAGTTGAAGCTGACCGGCGTCTGGCGGATCAGCGAGGTGCCGTGGATCTCGACCGAGGTCGCTCCGGTCATGGTGTAGCTGCCTTCCGACAATTTCTGCCCGGTGTCGGTGGCGACGGTGGTGAACTTGCCGGCCGTGAAGGTCGACAGGCCGGTACCCTTGGCATCGATCCAGTTCCCCTCGACGCCCTTGGGTGCGGCGGCGGGCAGCGGTTCCGACGGTCCGGTGGTGGTGCAGGCGGCCGCAGCCAGAAGGCTTGCCGCGGCGCCCGCCGCAAGCAGTTTGCGCGCGATGGTCATGATGAAAATCCTCTCCTCAGTCCGCACCTTTCAATCGCCCGATTTCCGGGCGATTGCAAGGCAGTGAGGGCGGTAGGCCCCGTTGCTATCGGACCAGGATGTTGCGGAACTGCCACGGATCATCCTTGTCCAGGTCCTCGGGGAAGAGGCCCGGCCGGTTATCCAGCGGCGTCCAGTCGGTGTAATAGCCCCTGACCGGTCCGAGATAAGGCGACTGCACTTCGAGGCAGCGCCGATAATCCATCTCGTCGGCCTCAACGATGCCGGCGGTCGGGTTCTCCAGCGCCCAGACCATGCCGGCGAGCACCGCCGAGGTCACCTGCAGGCCGGTGGCGTTCTGGTAGGGAGCGAGCTTGCGCGCCTCGGCCAGTGACAGCTGCGAGCCGTACCAGTAGGCATTCTTGTCGTGGCCGTAGAGCAGCACGCCGAGCTCGTCGACGCCGTCGACCAGTTCGTTCTCGTCGAGCACATGGTGGACCGGCTGCGGCTTGCCGGCGGCGCCGAACATCTCGTCGAGCGACAGCATGGCGTCGTTGCAGGGATGATAGGCGTAGTGGCAGGTCGGGCGGTATTGAACCTTGCCCTTCTTCGAGCGCACGGTGAAGAAGTCGGCGATCGAGATCGACTCGTTATGCGTCACCAGGAGACCGTATTGCGCGCCCGGCGTCGGGCACCAGCTGCGCACGCGCGTGTTGGCGCCGGGCTGTTCCAGATAGATCGCCGCCTTTGAGCCGTGCTTGTGCTTCCTGCCGTTCTTCGGCATCCAGTTTTCATGCGTGCCCCAGCCGAGCTCGGCCGGCTGCAGCCCTTCCGAGATGAAGCCTTCGACCGACCAGGTGTTCCAGAACACGTCCATCGGCTTCGGCTTCTTGGTGCGCTGGGTGTCGCGCTCGGCGATATGGATACCCTTGACGCCGGCCTTTTTCATCAGCCTGGCCCAGGCTTCGCGATCTTCCTGCGCGGGCTCCGAAAACTCCAGGCCGAGATCGGTGGCGAGGTTGACCAGCGCCTTCTTGACGAACCACGAGACCATGCCGGGATTGGCGCCGCAGGTGGAGACCGCCGTCGGGCCGCCCGGCTTGTCCTGCTTTTCCTTGATCATCGCCTCGCGCAGCGCGTAGTTGGTGCGGCTGGCATTGTCGGCCTCGGCGTTGAAATAGAAGCCGAGCCACGGCTCGACGACGGTGTCGATGTAGAGCACGCCGAGCTTGCGGCACAGCCGCATCAGATCCACCGAGCCGGTGTCGACCGACAGGTTGACGCAAAAGCCCTGGCCGCCGCCATTGGTCAGGAGCGGCGTGAGCAGCTTCTTGTAGTTCTTCTCGGTCACCGCGTCCTGCATGAAGGTGATGCCGCGCTCGTCGAGCAGCTTGCGGTCGGTGTCGCGCGGGTCGATGACCACCATGCGCGACTTGTCGAACTTGAAATGGCGCTCGATCAGCGGCAGCGTTCCCCGCCCGATCGAGCCGAAGCCGATCATCACGACAGGACCGGTGATTTCACCGTAAACGGGCCAGTTTTCATTCGCCATTTTTTCGCACACTCCTTCAAACACGCGCAAAACCGGGCACTCTTCGCACCGCGGTCAAGCGCTACAATCACAGATCATTGTCACAAACCAGCGAAAATCACTAATTGCCGGCTAACTCGCGTGGCGGCGTGGTTAAGCCACTTTGGACATGCCGCTGAGACAGGCGACCAGCCGGTCACGGTCGGCGCTCAGGCCCTTGTAGTCGAGCTGGGCCTGATCGAGCGCGTTGAGCTGCTCCGCGAATGACGCGGCAAGCATCGCCCTGTCGGGGTGGCGGGCGAGCACCGCCAGCGGATCGAGATGGATGCGGATGGTGAAGAGGATGTTGCGTGACATGGGAAGTTTGCGCAGCGTCTGGCGTTCGACGCGGATGAAGGCATGGGCTTTGACGTCGCCGTCGGGGAAGCGGCTCGGGCGGCTCGTAGCGCGGTCGATGCGCTCGACATTAGAGAGCGGATGATAGAGCGCATCGCCCGCCTGGATCGACCAGTTGAAGCGCTCGACCGCCTGGCCCTGCAGGCCGTCGAACATGCGGTTGATGAGCTCGGCCGGCCGCGTGCCGGGTCCGAATCCAGGCACCGGTTCGTGGATCTCCTGCAGCGGCTTGCCGAATTTTTCCCGCAACGACCAGGACGAAGGGAAGCAGAGCGAACCGGCGGCAAGCCGCCAGCCGCGCTCGTCGCGACGCATCAGGATCATATCTTCCTGGACAAGCAGCGACGCCCTTGCCAGCGGCGCCTCGCGCAGAGCGAGGGGCAGCCTGTCGATCGTCCCCTCGAAACCGACCGGCTCGCCCCCGTCGCGGCGGTGCGTGCCGGGATGCGCGGCTTCGAGATGCGCGACGAGCAGGTCCAGCACTTCGCGCTGAGCGTCGTATGTGCCGTCTTCCTCGACAAAGACCTTTTCCGGGACTTCCGCGTAGAGCCGCTGCTTTTCGGCCAGATGCGGCAGCAGGAATTCGTCGACCTCGATCCAGCGCTCGAATTCGAGGGGCTTGAGTCCGATGGTGAAGAGTTTCGAGGACCCATCATAGGGCGTGTGGGTCGGCTGGCGAATAGTCATGCGTTCTTCAAACAGAAAATCGTCGTCCGCTCCAGTCAGCCGAGCGTCGCACGGATCAGCCCGCGCAGCGAGTTGCCGACGAAGATCGCCTTCGCCGCCTTCAGGTCGTCAAAGCTGTAGACCGCTTCCACGGCGCGGCCTTCGTCCAGAAGCTCGCCGCGCAGTATTCCAGGCAAAAGGCCACAGTCGAGGCGGGGCGTGGCGAGCGTGCGGTCGCCGAAATCGGCGAAGAGATTGGTGATCGTGCCCTCGCAGAGCTCGCCGCGCTCGTTGGCCAAAAGCACTTCGTCGGCACGGGTCGAGAGATATTCGCTGCGCGCCTGCGTATAGATTTGGCGCACGCTTGTCTTGTGGCGCAGCAGCGTGTTGGCGGAATCGACGCGGATCCGCGCCAACTGCAGCCGCCAGACCTTGTCGGCGGGCAGCGGTTCATAGGGTTGAGCGGCGGCCGTCGCTTCGCCATTGCGCTGCAAGGCAAGGCGCACGCGCAAGGCAACTTTGTGTCCGCCGACGGTGTTCGAAAGCACATCGCCGGTGCGTTCAGGGTCGCAGGCGAAGCCGAGTTCAGCGGCGGACGCATAAAGCCTCGCAAGGTGGCGCTCGAAGCGCAGGAAGCCCGAGCCCGGCTCCCAGCGCATGGTCTCGATCAGCTCGAAGCCGGCACTGTTCCCGTCGCGAAGCGCGCTTTCAACAGACACTCCCGGTACTCCTCCTCGGCGGTGGAATCGAAGACGACGCCGCCGCCGACATTGTAGACGGCCTCGCCGTCGGCAAAGAGCGAGATGGTGCGGATCGCTACCGAAAAACGCATCCTGCCTCCGGGCGCGATCCAGCCGATGGCGCCGCAATAGACGTCTCTCGGCGTGTCTTCCAGCTCGTGCAGGATTTCCATGGCACGGATCTTCGGCGCACCGGTGATCGAGCCGCAGGGAAAGAGCGCGGCGAAGATCTGGCGGATGCCGATGCCGGGCAAAAGCCGTGCCCGCACCCGGCTCACCATCTGGTGCACCGTCGGATAACTCTCGATGCGGAACAGCTCCGGCACGTCCAGCGTGCCGACTTCGCTGATCAGCGAGATGTCGTTGCGCAGAAGGTCGACGATCATCCGGTTCTCGGCCTGGTTCTTCTCATCGTTGCGCAGGAAGGCCTTCAGCCGCGCATCCTCCGCCTTGGTCGCGCCGCGCGGCGCGGTGCCCTTCATCGGGTGCGTCTCGATCATGCCGTCGGCATCGATTTCGAAGAACAATTCGGGCGAGCGCGACAGGACGATCGGATCGCCGAGCGAGACCAGCGCGCCATATTTGACCGGTTGGCGTTCCGTCAGAGCGTCGAAGGCAGCGAGCGGATCGCCGGACCATTGCGCACGGACCGGGAAGGTGAGGTTACCCTGGTAGCAGTCGCCCTTGCGGATGTGGTTGTGGAGGCGCGCGAAGCGGCCGGCATAGTCCTCGGCGGACCAGGTTGCCCTGGCATCGAAGATCGGGCCGTTGCTGGCGCGCACCGCATTTTTCGGCACGGGCTGCTCGACGGGCGCATCGAAGACGCCGAGACAGACCAACGGCGCGCGGCGGCCGTCGGGCAGCAGCGGCACCAGTTTCGGCTCGAGCAGGTAGCCGGCTTCATACGAGAAATAGCCCGCCAGCCATTTGCCGGAGTCGAAGGCGGCCTGCGCCTTTTCAAGCGCGGGCGTGAACTCTTCCGCGTCATGCGCGACGATGATCTCGCGCGGCCTGTCGAAGACCAGCTGACGAGCGGTCGCGTCGTTGCGGAAAATGGCTGCGGGCAGGGACATGAGCCTTGGGTGCGGACAATTCAGTCGACCGCTCTATATGGGGGTTCGGCGTGACGCAATCGAGGGAACGGCGTCGGGCGGCGCAAAGCTGGTTGTGGCCCAAAACAAAAGACGGCGCCCGTTGGGACGCCGTCTGCCTGCTAATAAGCTGGTATTCAGCTGTTGCTCGCGGTTCCGGCCGAGGGAAACTGGCGGGCGAATTCGGCTTCGTCGCCGGCGGCCAGCAGCTTCGCCTGCTCGATCCATTTTTCGCGCGCGATGCGGCCGTCGAAATTGAGCACTTCCTCGACGCGTTTGACGTCGGCCTCGGTCCATGCCGCGATCTGGGCATAGGTGGTGACGCCCAGGCCCTTGAGCAGCCTCTCATTGATCGGCCCGACGCCGATGAGGCGGCGCAGATTGTCGGCCTTGCCTGTCGTCGGCGCGGCAGCTTTCTTTGCCGCGGGGGCCGCCGCTTTCTTGGGTGCAGCGGTTTTGGCAGCCGGCTTCGGTGCCGCCGCGGTCTTCGTCGCGGCAGGCTTCTTGGCAGAGGCCGGCTTCGCGGACGCGGCCTTGGCCGATGTCGCAGTCGCCGGCGTCGACATCATCGCCGCCGGCGCCGGCGTGGCGGCCTTGTCGGCGCCGCTCTTCGCGGAAGGCGCGTCGCGCAGCCGGCTTTCGAGATCGGCGCGTGCGCGGCCGCAGGCGTCAAGCTCACCCTTCAACCGATCGCTGTCGGCGCGCAGCCTGTCGCGCTCGCTTCGCGTGCGGTCGAGATCGCCACGCAGACTGTCGAGCTCGCCGCGCAGGCGGCCCCAGATGAACCAGCCGACCAGGACACCCACAACGAACGCCAGGAGCATGTAGAAGAAAGTGCTCATTTCCCTCTCCAGTCCGATCTGTCGGCCGAGGCCCGGAAGGCGAGCGCACGCCAAGGATCGTCAAAGGTTCCGTGGTTGGCGGAACCGCCGGCTTCAATCGAGCCATCGGCGTTCGGCCTTACCCTAGCCGACGGCCATCATCGCATTCGCCGTAGCGCCGCGACCGGCCATCTCTGGCCTGCGTAATGCGTCCGGCTGAGCTTGAGGCCGGACGCTATCATATGGCTTGTCGAAAGCCAGTTGAAAAATGCGCGGGAGAATTATTCAAGAACAGCTATTTAGAGCAAGAATAGATTCCCGCTAACATGCGTCTAGCCTAATACTGCGACCGATGTTCGCGCCGTTGCTGTCGTCAATTGTCGAGCGCCTCCAACTCGTCGATCAGCGAACCGATCACGCCAAGGCCGATCTGCCAGAAAGCGGGATCGGTGGCGTCGAGGCCGAAGGGCGCCAGAAGCTCGGAGTGATGTTTCGTGCCGCCGGCGCGCAGCATCTCGAAATACTTCTCCTGAAAGCCGCGCTCGGCGTTCTGGTAAACCGCGTAGAGCGAATTCACCAGGCAATCGCCGAAAGCATAGGCATAGACGTAGAAAGGCGAGTGGATGAAATGCGGGATGTAGGTCCAGAAGACCTCATAGCCCTCGCGCAGCTTGATTGCCGGTCCCAGGCTTTCGGCCTGCACCTCCAGCCAGAATTCGCCGAGCCTGTCCGAAGTCAGTTCGCCGTTCTTGCGCTCGGCATGCACCTTGCGCTCGAACTCGTAGAAGGCGATCTGGCGCACGACGGTGTTGATCATGTCCTCGACCTTCTGGGCAAGCATCGCCTTGCGCTCGCGTTTGTCGCCGGTCTGCTCGAGCAGCGAACGGAAGGTCAGCATCTCGCCGAAGACGGAGGCGGTCTCGGCCAGCGTCAGCGGCGTGGAGGCCATCAGCGCGCCTTGGCCGGCGGCCAGCACCTGGTGCACGCCATGGCCGAGCTCATGCGCCAACGTCATCACGTCGCGCGGCTTGCCCATGTAGTTGAGCAGCACGTAAGGATGCACCGACGGCACCGTCGGATGAGCGAAGGCGCCGGGCGATTTGCCCGGCCTGACCGGCGCGTCGATCCATCTGCGATCGAAAAAGCCGCGTGCGATTTCGGCCATGTCCGGCGAGAAACGCTGGTAGGCGGAGAGCACGGTGTCCCTGGCGTCGTCCCAGCTGATCACCGCCTGCGGCGTCTCCGGCAGCGGCGCGTTGCGGTCCCAGTGGTTCATCACCTCCATGCCGAGCCAGCGCGCCTTCATGGAGTAATAGCGATGCGACAGCCGCGGATAGGCCTCGCGCACGGCCGCGGCCAGCGCATCGACCACGTCGCGCTCGACGCGGTTGGCGAGGTGGCGCGACTCGGCAATGTCCTGGAAGCCACGCCAGCGGTCCGAGATTTCCTTGTCCTTGGCTAAAGTGTTGGTGATGAGGGTGAAGATGCGCAGGTTCTTGCGAAAGGTCGCGGCGAGCGCCTCGGAGGCGCGGCGGCGGACCTCGCCATTCGCATCCTGCAACCGGTTGAGCGCCGGCTCCAGCGTCAGCTCCTCGCCGTCGACATCGAAGCGCAGGTCGGTCATCGTCTCGTCGAACAGGCGGTTCCAGGCGCCGCGACCGGTGACCGATTTTTCGTGGAACAATTGCTCGACGCGATCCTCGAGCTGGTAGGGCTTGTCCTTCCTGAGGTCGAGCACCCAGGGCCGGTAGTGGCCGAAGGACTTGTCGGCGGCCAAAGCGTTTTCGATCACCGCGTCGTCGATCAGGTTGAGCTCGAGCGCGAAGAACAGGAGATGCGCGCTCGCTTCCGTCATCTTTTCCTGGACGTCGCCATAGAGCTTGGCGCGCTGCGGATCGGCGGTGTTGCCGGCATAGACGAGCCCCGCATAGGAGACGATGCGGCCGATCAGCTCCTCGAGCGCCTCATAGGCTTTCAGCGCCTCGCCCAGCCGGCCAGTGCCGCCCCGTCCGGCTTCCGCGGCCAGCGTGCCTTTCCAGCGGGTCTCGAAGGCGACGGCCTCGCTGGCCGCCTTGGCGATGTCGCGCTTCAGTTCGGGCGCTTCCATGCCGGAATAGAGATCGGCGAGATTCCATTCCGGCAGGTCGCCAAGCCCCGCAGCGCCCTGGCCGGACGTTGGCGCCGCAAGCCGCCGACCAAATACCATGCGCATCAACAATACCTTCCAGAATCAAAGGGAAAGGAGAAGCCGGTCAAATCCTAAGGAATTCGTTCACCGGGTTTTTTGAAACCTTATTTAGAACCCTGTGCCAAGATGATCCATGGGGATTTTCTCGGGCGGACAACTCAAACAGTCATGACAGGTTCCATACTCATAGTCGACGACGATCCGGTGCAGCGCAGGCTGGTCGAAGCCGCGTTGACCAAGTTCGGCCACACCGCGATCGTCACGGATGGCGGCGAGGCCGGCCTCGACGTGCTCGACGGGCCGAACGCGCGCGACGTCTCCGTCGTCATTCTCGACCTCGTCATGCCCGGCCTCGACGGCATCGGCATGCTGAAGGCGATGCGCGAGCGCGCCATCAACATTCCCGTCATCGTGCAGACGGCCCAGGGCGGCATTGAGACGGTCGTCTCGGCGATGCGGCACGGCGCCTTCGACTTCGTCGTCAAGCCGGCGTCGCCCGACAGGCTGCAGACCGCGATCTCCAACGCGCTCAAGGTGGAAGCCGTCGAGGACGAGATGAAGCGCGCGTCGCGGCGACGCGGCGGCGGCCATCTCACCTTCAAGGACATGATCACGCGCAGCCCGGCGATGGACCGGGTGATCCGACTCGGGCAGAAAGCGGCGGCCTCCACCATCCCGATCCTGATCGAGGGCGAGTCGGGCGTCGGCAAGGAACTGGTGGCGCGCGCCATCCAGGGCAGCGGCGACCGCCGCTCGAAGCCGTTCGTCACCGTCAATTGCGGCGCCATCCCGGACAATCTCGTCGAATCGATCCTGTTCGGCCACGAGAAGGGCTCTTTCACGGGCGCAACGGAGAAACACACCGGCAAATTCGTCGAAGCGAATTCCGGCACGCTGTTCCTCGACGAGATCGGCGACCTGCCGCTCGACGTCCAGGTCAAGCTGTTGCGCGCCGTGCAGGAGGGCGAGGTCGATCCGGTCGGCGGCCGCTCGACCGTCAAGGTCGATATAAGGCTGATCTCGGCCACGCACCGCAACCTTCTGCAGCAGGTCAAGGACGGCAAGTTCCGCGAGGACCTGTTCTACAGGCTGAACGTCTACCCGATCTTCGTGCCGCCGCTGCGCGACCGCCGCGACGACATTCCCTATCTTGTCCGCCATTTCATGGAAAAGGTCGCCCCGGCCGATCCGCGCCGCCGCCTTGCCGGCATATCGGCGTCGGCGCTTGCGATGCTGCAGGCCTATGACTGGCCGGGCAACATCCGCCAGCTGGAGAATGCGGTCTTCCGCGCGTCGGTGCTTGCCGAGGGCGATGTGCTGACCGAGGAGGAGTTCCCGCAGATCCGGGCGCAGGTGGAAGGCACGGTCAATCTCCGAGCCGAGCCGGCATCCGCCGTCGCCGAAACCGTTGCGGAGGAGATCCGCCAAGACGATGTTGCCGACACGATGGAGGCTGCCTTGTTCGACGGGGAAGCGCCGGCCAGGCCGCAGCCGCGCTTCGGAACGCTTCGTGCGCTCGACGAGCGCGGCAATGTGCGGGCGCTGGCCGATGTCGAGCTCGAGATGATTAAGCTGGCGATCGACCACTACAACGGCCAGATGAGCGAAGTTGCGCGCCGGTTGGGCATCGGCCGCTCGACGCTCTATCGCAAGTTGAAGGAATATGGCATTGATCCCGAAGCTGGTCGCGTCGACCGGCTTGCCTCGTGACAGACAAGCCTCGAGCTAGCTTGCGCGCTTAAACTCCGAGTCAAATTGTCGCTTTGGACGTGAAAATCCCGGGTTTTCAGCAGTTGGCGTTGCCGACGATCACGCATTAACGCTAACGGTAACAGATCGTGTTCTGGCCGAGGCCGGATTCTTGATCTAAACCAGCGGTTTACCACGAAGTGCTGTGCATCATTTTTGACGGGATATCGCCACGGTGTTACCGCATTTCGGCTTCAATAAACGATGATTAACCATTAGGATCGATATTCGGATGTGAAAACCACGCATCCGTTTGGTCAAATCCGGGGACAAACGGCAGCCTGAAAGCCATTTGATTTGAACAAAATCGAACGACACAAAAACGGGCGGCATTTTGACATGAGCGTCTGGCCAAGGTGGCTGACGTTCCTGATTCTCGCCGTCGGGTTCCTGTCCGCGGCAATGTCGGGCGCCAGGGCGGAAATCCGGTCGCTCAAGCTTTATCACCTGCACACTCATGAGAAGGCCGAGATCGTCTACAAGCGCAACGGGCGCTACGATCCGGAAGGCCTGCGCAAGATCAACATCATCCTGCGCGACTGGCGCCGCAACGAGCCGACCAAGATGGATCCGCGGCTGCTCGACCTTGTCTGGGAAGCCTATCGCGAAAGCGGCGCGACCGATTATATCCAGGTCGTCTGCGGCTATCGTTCGCCGTCGACCAACGCGATGCTGCGCTCGCGCAGCCGCGGCGTCGCCGAGAAGAGCCAGCACATGCTGGGTAAGGCGATGGACTTCTACATTCCCGGCGTGCCGCTGAAGAAGCTGCGCAATATCGGGCTCAAGATGCAGGGCGGCGGCGTCGGCTATTATCCGACCTCCGGCTCGCCTTTCGTGCATATGGATGTCGGCAATGTGCGCCACTGGCCGGGCATCAGCCGTCAGGAACTGGTCAGCCTGTTCCCCAACGGCAAGACGCTGCATGTACCGAGCGACGGCAAGCCGCTGCCTGGCTATCAGCAGGCGCTGGCGGCTTATCAGGCTCGTAAGGGCGCCGGCACGCCCAATATCGAGCTGGCCAGCGCCGGTGGCTCGACCAAGCGGTCCGGCGGCCTGTTCGCCTGGTTCCGCGGCGGCGGTGCCGACGAGGCCGATGACGAGGCCGATGACAGCGCCCCGGCGCCTCAGCAGAAAGCTGTAAAGCAGGTCCAGGTCGCGAGCGCCGCCACGGCCCGCACCAGCAGTCTTTCGGGTATCGCGATCGTCGCGCCGAAGGACGCCAAGCGCGCCAATATCCCGCAGATCGCGGATGACGGCGCCGACGATTCGCAGCCGCAGCAGAATACGCCCGAAACGATCATTGCCGCGCTGCCGCCCAAAGAAATCCCGCTGCCCGACTTCGCGCCGCGTCCGAAGGTCGATGTGGGCCAGCAGGCGCCGCAGAACGTGCCGTTCGCCATGGCGGATGCCTCGGCGACGACCGGGCAGGCGGTTTCGACGGCACAGGCGCCGGTGCCCGACAAGGTTCCGTTCGGCGCAGCCAGCGCCGCCGAGGCCGCGAGCACCGATCCCGCGCAGGTGGCGGTCAACAATATCCCGCTGCCGACCAGGCGCCCCGACCGCTCGACACCGGCCGAACTGGCGCCGAAGGACAAGAACGTGCTCCTGGCGCTGGCCGAAACGGCTTCGCAGGACAAGAGCGCGACCGACGCGTTCTCCGTGCTGCCGACCGCACGGCCGCAGCCCGCCAAGCAGGATGAGGTCAAAGCTGTTCTCGAACAGGCCAATGCGACCGTCGAGACCGATGGCGGCGGTGCCGAATACCAGCTCGCGTCGCTGACCGAGCCGGAGCCGCGCTCTGCCTTCAACGATCCGTCAGGCGTCGATGCGGCCTCGCCGCGCAAAGCCATCGCAGCCCTGCCGGCCGGGACCGATCCCGCGCAGGCGATCGGCGGCGGTGTCAAGACGACGGCCAAGGAAGACAGGGCGTCCGCCCACGATCTGAAGCCAGGACCCAAGGCCATGGTGGTGGCGGCACCGCCGCAAGCCGCACGCTGGGCGCTGGGCAGCGGTGTCAACATCGCCTCGGTTTCTGACCCGACGACGGCGCCGCGCTATGCCTATAACATCGTGCACACGCCGCCGAGCGAAGTGTACACGGCCGGCTTCCAGACGGATGGCCAGGTGCCGGACGCAAGCCGTTTCACCGGCAACGCGGTGAAGTTCCTCTCGGTCGCGCGCTTCCAAACGAAATAGGCGAGCCTGCCCGGCCGCCGCAAAGCCGCGCTGGCCCGCCAGCGCGGCTTTTGTTCTGTGGCGCATCGGTGTTTTGGCTCGTCCGCACTTTTCCCGCTTCGTCCAATGGTAGGACAGTGCCGTTTGAAGGCGTGAGATCGCGGTTCGAATCCATGAGCGGGACCAGACATGGCAATGCCTCAGTCGGCGTTCCGTGCGTGCATCTTCACGCCTGGCTGAACTTACCGTGAGGTTGGAACGCCGCGTCCAATGATTGGTTGAAACGGGTTCGTTCCAAACTGAGGATGTTCATGAAGAAGATTGTATTGGCGTCAGTTCTGGCGCTGGCTGCGGCATCGGCTGTCGTCGCTCCCTCGCAAGCCGAAACCGTCATCGTCAAGACCGGAAAGCATCATTGCGCGACCAAGCTGGTGACGCATTGGCGCCACCATCACAAGGTGGTCGAGAAGGTCAGGGTCTGCAGATAGTTGCGTTCAAGACTACCCCGGCCGGCGCAAGCCGGCCGGTTTTTTAAAGCATGTCTCCCGAAAGTGGGAACCGGTTTCGGGACAAAGACATGCGTAGAATGAAAAACCTAAAGCGCAGGGAGCGAATCCGAAAGATCGCGACGCGCTTTAGTGCTCAGTCAACGTCCAGCGTGGCCGCTTCGCCTTTGGCCAGAAGCCGCGCGGCGTCACGCGCCGGAGGCAATCCGAACTGGCGCGCATATTCGCGGCTGAACTGGGAAGCGCTTTCGTAGCCGACGGTGAAGGCAACCTGCGCGGCGCTGCCGGGCTGCGCGATCAGCAGATGGCGCGCTTCCAGCAGGCGGAGCTGCTTCTGATACTGGATCGGGCTCATCGCCGTCGCCGCCTTGAAATGACGATGAAAGGCGGCATTGCTCATATGTGACAGCTCCGCCAGTTGCGTCACATCGATCGGCTCGTTGTAATGCGCGCGGATCCAGGCCGTGGCACGGCGGATCCGTGAAAGGCGCCCGTCGGCGCGCGCGAGCTGACGCAGCTTCTCGCCCTGCGGGCCTTGCAACAGTCTGAACGCGATCTCCCGTTCGAGCATCGGCGCGAGAACAGGAATCTCTGCCGGCCTGTCGAGGAGCCGCAGCATCCGGCACCACGCATCGAGCAGCAAGTCATCGACTTGATCGGTCACGAAGCGATCGCTGTCGATCGCCGGCTTGTGGTCGATGAGCAGGCCAGCGATCAACTCGGTATCGATCGAGAAGGCGATGGCCATGTAAGGCTGCGCGGCGCTCGCCTCGATCAGCTGGCTGGTGGCGGGCGTTTCAACCGCGTAGACGAAATAGCTGCCGGCGCTGTAGGCAAGCGTGCGGTCGCCGATCAGCACCGTTTTGGTTCCCTGCAGAACGAACAGCGTGGTCGGCTGGCAAAGCTCGGGCAACGGCGGCGTCGGAACTTCGCTGCGGCCGATCGTAACGCGCGGGATAGCCGTGTTCGTGCGCCGCCCGCGCGCATGCCGGCCGGCAATCGCAATCAATTCCTGAAGCGCTTCATTCATCATTTCAGCATTGCCGATCCATTGCCGCCAAGCAACCAAGCGAGGCGGTTACGTGCACCTGGGTCACGCGAAGATGCGCACCTGGGTGACGCGAGGACGCGCACCTGGGTGACGCGAAGACGCACCTGAGAGGATTAGGCAAGAGCATGAGAGCTTCCGGCGCGCGAAGCGGACCAACTCACGCCATCTCTAGGTCATCGAAGAGGAGACGTGGACATGACGACACAACGGAATGCGCTGGTGACCGGCGCCAACAAGGGCATAGGCCACGAGACCGTCCGGCGGCTGGCGGCATTGGGTTACAAGGTTTGGCTGGGCGCGCGCGACGCAGAGCGTGGCGAGACCGCCGCGCAGGCGTTGCGCGGCGAAGCGCTTGACGTCGAGTGGCTCGAGCTCGATGTCGTCAGCGACCACAGCGTGGCGGCCGCGGCCAAAGCCGTCGCAGCGCGGACGCCCCGCCTGGACGTGCTGGTCAACAATGCCGGCATCGCTCCCGGCTATGTCGAGGGGCTTGGCCCGAACGGCCGCTATCAACGGCCGCCGAGCCGCGAGGGTGTCGTGGATATGAAAGCCACCTATGACGTCAACGTCTTCGGTCCGGTGCGGGTCACCCAGGCATTTCTGCCGCTGCTCCTGGCATCGCCCGCTTCCCGCATTGTCATGGTGAGCAGCTATCTCGGATCGCTGGCGCGCGCGGCCGGCAACAGCCAGTCGCCCAATGTCATGGGCTATGGCAGTTCGAAGACGGCGCTCAACGCCGTGACACTGGCCTTCGCCAGGGAACTCGCGCCGCGCGGCATCATGGTCAATGCGGCGGCTCCCGGCTACACCGCGACGGACCTCGAGGCGGCCGTACGGTGCAGCAGGCGGCAGAGATCATCGTGCGGCTGGCGACGCTGGAGCCAGGCGGACCGACAGGCGGCTATTTCGATGAGAACGGCGCGCTGCCCTGGTGAAAGCGCTGATTACTTCTTGAGCTTGCTCGCCTCACGCGCCAGCGCTTCGATCTCGTCCCATTTGCCGGCCTTGATGAGATCGTCCGGCGCCACCCAGGAGCCGCCGACGCAGATGACGTTGGGCAGGGTCAGATAGTCGGCGGCGTTTTTGCCGGTGATACCGCCGGTCGGGCAGAATTTCACGTCCGCCAGCGGCGAGGCGAAGGCTTTCAGCGAAGCGATGCCGCCGGACTGCTCGGCCGGGAAGAATTTCAGGAAGCGCAGTCCGGCCTCACGCGCGGCCATGATCTCGCCGGGCGTGATGGCGCCGGGCAGCAGTGGCACCGGGCTGTCCTTGGCCGCGTCAAGAAGCTGGCTGGTTATGCCGGGGCTGACGATGAATTTCGAGCCGGCGTGAGCTGCCTCGTCGAATTGCCTGGCATCGAGAATGGTGCCGGCGCCGACGACTGCTTCCTCGACTTCTGCCGCGACGCGCCGGATCGCTTCCAGCGCGTCGGCCGTGCGCAGCGTGATCTCGATGGCCCGCAAGCCGCCGCGCGACAAAGCGCGGGCGAGCGGCACGGCATCGGCGACATTGGCGATCTTGAGCACCGGGATAACCGGCTGACCGTTGAGGAGCGACAGGAGCTTTTCGGTCTTGCTGGTCATGTGCTGGTCTCCATTTCGATCATTTTAAACCGATTAGCAGAAGGGCCTGCTCAAGTCCACGAAGCCCGGCGTGTCGCGATGTCACGTCGTCATGCGACGGCAGTGTCTGCCTTGAAACGGCTTTCACCACGGTCTAGTGGCATGGCCATGACAATTGCGAAGGAAATCCAGCCCGTCCGCGTCGCCGCGCTCTATAAATTCGCCCGGCTCGACGGATACGAGGCGATGCGCGCGCCGCTCGCCGCTTTCTGTTGCGGGCGCGGCATCAAGGGCACGCTGCTTCTGGCGCATGAAGGCATCAACGGCACCGTCGCCGGCAGCGAGGAAGCGATTGCCGCGCTGATCGATCACCTCGAGGCCCTCGAAGGTCTAGCCGGGCTGGAAGTCAAATACAGCAGCGCCGCCGAGATGCCGTTCCACCGCATGAAGGTGCGGTTGAAGCGCGAGATCGTCACCATGGGCGTCGAGGATATCGACCCTGCGACCAGCGCCGGGACCTATGTCGCGCCGGCCGACTGGAACGCGCTGATCTCGGATGCCGACACCGTCGTCATCGATACGCGCAACGCTTACGAGGTCTCGCTCGGCACCTTCAAGGGCGCGGTCGATCCCAAGACGAGCAGCTTCCGCGAGTTCCCGGCCTGGGTGGAAGGGCACCGTGAGGAGCTCGAAGGCCGCAAGGTGGCGATGTTCTGCACCGGCGGCATTCGCTGCGAGAAGGCGACGGCCTATGTGAAGTCGCTCGGCCTCCAAAACGTCTTCCATCTCAAGGGCGGCATCCTGAAATATCTTGAAGAGGTGCCGGCCGAGGACAGCCTGTGGCAAGGCGAATGTTTCGTCTTCGACGAGCGGGTATCCGTCTCGCATGGACTGACCGAGGGCGAGGCGGAGCTCTGCCGCGCTTGCCGGTACCCTCTGACGGTCGAGGACCGGCTGTCGCCGAAATACACAATTGGCGTTTCATGCCCGCATTGCTTTGCAACGCGGTCCGATGCGGATCGCGAGCGCTACGCAGAACGCCATCGTCAGGTCGAACTTGCGCAAGCGCGCGGCGGCAAGCGCCATATTGGCAATTAGAGCGGCCAGCCCCGCGACCGAAAAGCCCCCGTCATTGTAATGTCAAAGCGCGAGGCCTACCTCTTGCCGGTCCGAAACTTTGCCCGCGCGCATTCGGCCGGGCCAATTCTGGAGGCATTGATGCTCGACCCCAAGAAGCTGCTCGACGACCTTCTCGGCTCGCAAATCCCTGGGACCGGCTCGACCGTCCGCGACAAGGCCGGGCAGGCGGTGCAGATGGCGAAGGACAATCCGCTGGCCGCCGGCGCGCTGGCCGCGGTGCTGCTCGGCACGGGCACAGGCCGGCAGGTAACGGGCGCGGCCATCAAGCTCGGCGGTCTGGCCGCCATCGGCGGTCTCGCCTACAAGGCCTATCAGAATTACAAGGCCGGCAACGAGCCGGCGCAGGCGCCCGCATCTGGCGAGCCGGAGCTGCTGCCGCCGCCGGCCGATTCCGCCTTCGACCCCGCGCAGGCGCCGCAGGGCGAGGCCGAGTTCACGCTGACCCTGGTCAGGGCGATGATCTCGGCGGCGAAGGCCGACGGCCATGTCGACAACGAAGAACGCAAGAAGATCGCCGACAAGCTCAAGCTCGCCGGCATCGGCGCGGAAGCGGAAAAGTTCCTGCTCGCCGAGCTGGAAAGCCCGCTCGATCTCGACACGCTGGTCGCCGGCGCCAAGACCGATGCGCAGAAGCTCGAGCTCTACACTGCCTCGCGGCTGACCATCGATCCCAACACGCGCGCCGAGCGCGGCTATCTCGACCTGCTCGCCGGCCGCCTCGGCCTGCCGGACGCGCTGGTCGATCATGTCGAGGCGACGGTTTCGGCGGCAAAGGTGCCGGCCGGCAGCGCGCCTAGTTCGTCGTGGTGAATCAGCGTTGGTAAACAACGCTGCGCACCGCCTTGCCGGTGGTTAATATTTCGTTAACTCAGCAAGCGCATCATTCTAAACAGTCGGACCGGCTTTTCCTCCTCCCAAGCGCGGTTCAGATCGGGGCGGTCGCCAATGGCCGCCCTTTTTGTTGGCCTCCATTTTATCGCCAACACCGGCTTGCCATGACCCCCGGCATTTGCGATGCCACGTCTTTCCATGCACGACCGGGAGGACGGCGATGACAGCCATACCAGAGAAGACCGCCATCGTTACCGGCGCCGGCACCGGCATCGGCAAGAGCGTCGCCACGGCGCTGCTCCAGGCGGGCTGGAACACCGTGTTCTGCGGCCGCCGCAAGACGCTGCTGGAAGAGGCGATCGCCGATGGGGGTAAGACGCAGGCCAAGGCATTGGCCGTCGCCTGCGACATCAGCAAGGCGGAGGAAGTCGACGACATGTTCGAGACCGTGCTCGAGGCCTTCGGCCGCGTCGACCTGCTCTTCAACAATGCCGGCATGGGTTACAAGTCGACGCTGATCGACGAGATCCCGGTCGAGGTCTGGAACGATGTCGTCGGCGTCAACCTCACCGGCTCGTTCCTGTGCGCCCGCGCGGCCTTCGGCGCCATGCGAAGGCAGAAGCCGATGGGTGGCCGCATCATCAACAACGGCTCAGTGTCGGCCTATGCGCCGCGCCCCGGCTCAGCGCCCTACACGGCGACCAAGCACGCGATCACCGGGCTCACCAAGACGCTGGCGCTCGATGGCCGGCCCTTCGACATCGCCTGCGGCCAGATCGACATCGGCAATGCGCTGACCGAGATGGCGCAGCCGATGACGGTCGGCGTGCCGCAGGCCAACGGCTCGATCGCCGCCGAGGCGGTGATGGACGTGCAGCGCGTCGCCGACGCGGTGCTGCATATGGCGAGCCTGCCGCTCGACGCCAACGTGCTGTTCATGACCGTGATGGCGACGAAGATGCCGTTTGTCGGGCGCGGGTGAGCGCCTGACGGATCACTTCTTCAGAAACGTCTCGATCCGCTCCAGCGCGCGCAGGATGTTCTCCTCGGAATTGGCATAGGAAAGGCGAATATAACCTTCGCCGAGCACGCCGAAGTCGGGGCCGCCGATGAGCGCCACGCCGGCATCCTCGAGCAGCGCCGAGGCAAGCTTCTTCGCCTTCCAGCCGGTCTTCGAGACGTTGGGGAAGGCGTAGAAGGCGCCCTTCGGCGTGACGCAGGAAATGCCGGGGAGCGCATTCAGCCCTTCGACCACGATCTTCCTGCGGTTGTCGAAAGCGCGCATCATTTTCTCGACATCGTCCTGCGGGCCGTCAATCGCCGCGATGCCGGCGAACTGGCTCGGCGCGTTGACGCAGGACCAGCAATTGACGGCCAACTTGCGCACCTTGTCATAGAGATGCGCGCCCTTGTCGCCGTTTGGCCAGATCGACCAGCCCATGCGCCAGCCGGTCATCGCCCAGGTCTTCGACCAGCCGTTGAGCACGATCAGCCTGTCGCGGATTTCGGGGAAGTTGAGCAGCGAGCAGTGGGTCTCGCCGTCATAGGTCATGACGTCGTAGATCTCGTCCGACATGACGGCGACCTCAGGGTGCTTCTCCAGGCCCTTGACCAGCTTCTCGATCTCGGCGCGAGGTGTCACGCCACCGGTCGGATTGGCGGGCGAGTTGAGGATGAGCAGCCTCGTCCTGGGCGTGATCAGCGCCAGCGTCTCGTCGGCCGAGAAGGCAAAGCCGTTCTCCTCACGGATCGGCACCGGCACCGGCGTCGCGCCGGTGAACTCGATCATCGAGCGATAGATCGGAAAGCCGGGATCGGGGTAGAGGATCTCCGTGCCGGCCTCGCCGAACATCAGGATCGCGGCGAACATGGTCGGCTTGCCGCCGGGCAGGATCATCACATTCTCGGGCGACACCTCGACGCCGGTGGTAGTCAGCGTGCGGCGCACCACGGCCTCGCGGGTGGCCAAGAGGCCGTTTGCCGGCGTATAGCCATGATGGCCGTCGCGCAGCGCCTTGATCGCCGCCTCGACGATGTGCTGCGGCGTCTTGAAGTCGGGCTGGCCGATGCCGAGGTTGATGATGTCGCGGCCCTGATGGGCAAGCGCGGTGGCCCTGGCCAGCACCGCGAAGGCGTTTTCCTCGCCGAGACGGTCGAAGGCCGCGATGGTGTGGAGCATTTTTCCCGTCCCTGTGGTTCTTTCTGTGAGCGAGCGTTTTTGTGACCGTCCGCTGGAAAAAGTCAACGGATTGGAGTGGCCGGTGTCGGAAGATCTGAAGAATTGGCAGCCGCGCCCGCGGCCGGAACGCAAGGCGATCGAGGGACGCACCGTCAGGCTCGAGCCGCTGAGCGCGGCAAAGCATGGCGACGGACTCTACGAGGCCTCCTCGGTTTCCGATGCCGACGGACGTTTCGCCTGGCTGCCCGACTACCCGCCGGAAACCCGCGCCGCCTTCCAGCCTTGGCTCGACAAGGCGGAAGCGAGCGAGGATCCGCTGTTCTTCACGGTTATCGACAAGGCAAGCGGCAAGATCGCCGGACGGCAGACGCTGATGCGCATCGACGCCAACAATGGCGTCGGCGAAATCGGCAACATCTATTGGGGTCCGCTGGTCTCGCGCAAGCCGGCTGCGACCGAGGCGCAGTTCCTGTTCGCGAAATATCTTTTCGACGATCTCGGCTACCGCCGTTACGAGTGGAAATGCAACAACCGCAACGAACCCTCGAAGCGCGCCGCCGAGCGTTTCGGCTTCAAGTTCGAAGGCATCTTTCGCCAGCACCTTGTGGTCAAGGGTGAAAACCGCGATACGGCGTGGTATTCGATCATCGACAAGGAATGGCCGGCCTTGCGCAAAGCCTATGAAGGCTGGCTCGATCCGGCGAATTTCGACAGTGAAGGCGGCCAGAAGCGGCGGCTTGAGGATTTTCGCGCCGATTTCGGCGCATAGACCACGATTTCCGGAAGCGGGAAACCGCTTGCCGGCAAGACAGGAGTTCGGCAATGGCGCATGACCACGCTTCGCACGATCATGGCCCGGCCGGTCACAGCCATGGCCCTGGCCATGTGCATGGGTCGACCGACAAGAAGCGGGTCCTGATCGCGGCCTGCCTGACTGGCGGCTTCATGGTTGCCGAGGCGCTCGGCGGTCTGCTCACCGGCTCGCTGGCGCTGCTTGCGGATGCTGGGCATATGCTCGCCGATTCGATCGCGCTCGGCCTTGCCTGGTATGCCTTCCACCTGACAGGGCGTCCGGCCACCGGCCGGCTCACCTATGGCTTCGCCCGCGTGAAGACGCTGGTCGCCTACACCAACGGCATCGCCATCTTCGCCATCGCGCTCTGGATCGTCTACGAAGCCTGGGGGCGGCTGATGAACCCGGCGCCGGTGCTCGGCGGGCCGATGCTGGTGGTGGCGGTCGCAGGCCTGCTGGTCAACGTCGCCTCCTTCTTCGTGCTGCATGGCGGAGACCGCGAGAGCCTGAACATGCGCGGCGCCATCCTGCATGTGCTGGGCGACCTGCTGGGTTCCGCGGCGGCGATCGCCGCCGCCATCATCATCGTGGCGACGGGGTGGACGCCGATCGATCCGATCCTCTCCGTCCTGGTGTCGCTGTTGATCCTGTCGACGGCATGGTCGCTGATGCGCGAGGCGGCCCATGTCCTGCTCGAAGGCGTGCCGGCAAGCCTCGACCGCGACCTGATCGCCAAGGACATCGAAGGCGCGGTTAAGGGCGTGCGCGAGGTGCATCATATACATGTATGGTCGCTCGACGGGACCTCGAACATGGCGACGCTGCATGCCTGCCTGAATGACGGCGTCGATCCGCATGTCGCGGTGAGCGCCATCAAAAAACGGCTTGCGGTCAAACACGGCATCGATCATGCCACGGTCGAGCCCGAGTTCGGACAATGCGCCGACAGCCATGATGAGCATGACCATCCCCACGATCTCGACCATGCGCATGGCGCGCCCGCCGACCGCCGGCATTATCACTGATCCTGCCGTGACGATGAAACCGAACAGCCTCGAAACGAGGACCGCCCGCTGATGGACCGCGAGACAAAGAACGCGGCGATCTCCGCGGCGGTGATATTGCTGCTGTTCGGCCTCGCCGCCTATTTCCTGCCGGCCATCATGCTGGCCGCGGGCAAGGTGTCGACGGTGCTGGCGGCCGTTATCGCCGCGGTCTTCATGGTCGGGCTGTTCGTCGTCCTGTGGCTGCGCGGACGCAGCCAACGCAAGAAAGGTCTCTGAACATGAGAATACTGATCACGGGCGCGGCCGGCATGGTCGGCCGCAAGCTCATAGCGCGGCTCGCCAGGGACGGCGCCTTGCGCGGCCGCAAAATTACGGCGCTGGACCTGCATGACATCGTGGCGCCACAGGCGCCGGCGCTCGCGGGTGTCGATGTCTCGACCCACACCGGCGATCTATCCGCGCCCGGCGCCATGGCAACCCTCGTGGCTCCGCGGCCGGATGTGATCTTCCATCTGGCGGGCATCGTCTCGGGCGAGGCGGAAGCCAATTTCGATCTGGGCTACAGGGTCAATCTCGACGGTACGCGCGCGCTGTTCGACGCGGTGCGCCTGGGGGCCTTTGCGCCGCGCCTCGTCTTCACCTCGTCGATCGCCGTGTTCGGCGCGCCGTTCCCGGACGTCATTCCGGACGAATTCCATCCGACGCCGCTCACGTCATATGGCACGCAGAAGCAGATGAGCGAAGCGCTGCTTGCCGACTATACGAGGCGCGGCTTCTTCGACGGCATCGGCATCCGGCTGCCGACGATCTGCGTGCGCCCCGGCAAGCCGAACAAGGCGGCGTCGAGCTTCTTCTCCGGCATCATCCGCGAGCCGCTTGCCGGGCAGGAGGCGATCCTGCCGGTGCCGCGCTCGGTGCTGCACACACATGCCAGCCCACGCTCGGCGGTGAATTTCCTCATCCATGCGGCCGAAATCGACGGCGACAAGGTCGGTCCGCGCCGCAACCTCACAATGCCGGGCGTCGCCGTCACCGTCGGTGAGCAGATCGAGGCGCTGGAGCGCATAGCCGGCGCCGAGGTCGCGAAGCGGATCCGCGAGCAGCCCGACGAGACGATCTGGGCGATCGTCAAGGGCTGGCCGACGCGTTTCGAGGCGAGGCGGGCGAGGGACCTCGGCTTCGCCGCTGAGAAGAGCTTTGACGAGATCATCCGCGCGCATATCGAGGATGAGCTTGGTGGGAAGATCGCCTGACAGGGTTCAGGCGCCGCCCGACAGGCTGGCCGACAGAAGCAGCAGTCCGACCAGGAAGATGAAGGCGGCGCCGCCGATCTCGACGATGGAATGGATGCGGTTGCCGATGCGTCCGTCGCCGGCGAAATAGACGGCCCAGTTCTTGGCCGTCACGGCGATCGTCGCCAGCGCCGAGACGGTGATCGCGGTACCGATCGACATCGCCAGCACCGACAGCAGCCCGCCCACCCATAGTCCATTGAGCAGCGCGAAGCTCAGCACGATCAGCGCGCCGGAGCAGGGGCGAATGCCGACGGCGGCCACTGCCGACCAGGCGGTCCTCCAGTCGAAGCGGTCACCCGACAGCATCGCCGGATCCGGCGCATGCGAGTGGCCACAGGTCTCGCAGACTTCGCCCGGGCCATGGTCGTGGTGGCCATGACCGTGCGCGGCGTGATGGTAGTGCTCATGCGCGTCATGATCGTGCGCATGGGCATGCGAATGGTCATGATGATCATGATCGTCATGCACGTGCAGGGCGTGGGAATGCGCGCGGCCTGCATGGCAATGCTGGCCATGCGCATGGCCAGCATGGGCAGCCGACAGGCTGTAAGCAGGCGTCCTGCTGAACAGGCGCAGCACCGACGGGCCGAGCTTGCGCCACAAAAGCCAGGCGCCGAACAGCGTCACCAGCACATAGCTCGAGATTTCGAGGAACCAGGCCGCGTCGGTCATCGAGATGGCGGTGCCGCGCAGCGCGAAATAGGCAAGCATCATGACGACAACCGCCGTCAGGCCCTGCAGCAGCGCCGAGACGAAGGAAAGCATGATGCCGCGCCTCAGCGCCACTTCGTTGGCGACCATGTAGGACGAGATCACCGCCTTGCCGTGGCCGGGGCCGGCGGCGTGGAAGATGCCGTAGGCGAAGGACAGCGCAATCAAAAGCCAGAGCTTGCTGCCGTCCTGGCGCATCGCCTTCATGGCGGCGGCCAGCGAATGATAGAATTCCTGCTGCCGGAGATTGATCCACATCAGGATATGGGCGAACGGACCCGTGGTGGTCGGCGCCATGCCGTCATTGGTGCCGATGCCGAGCGAGCTTTGTGCATGCGCCACGACAGGCCAATGGGTGATCACCAGAGTGGCTGCCAGCAGGCCGAGGGCGAAGCGGATATTCGTGGGGTGCCCCACAAATATCCGCTTGGATTCCCTTGTCTGTCGCGGGTTCGGATCGCAAAGCCGCGGGATACTTTTGCGGAACCTGCTTGCGCGCAGCGACGGTTTCATCACCAAATTATCCTTCCGGCGGGCAGTTCAGCTCGAGCTTGGTGGCGAAGATCTTGCTCATGTCGGTGCCTGTCGGATCGTTGAAGAATGCGTCCGTCAGGGTCTTCTGGTTTTCCTTGATCGCCTCGTCCGGATCGGGCCGGATGACCTTCTTGGTGCAGGTCGAGGGCAAGCCTTCGACGGTGAGGTTGGCGTCGTCGGTGAAGTCGATCGCGGTGTAGAAGGTCGGATCGTAGACCCCGATGTCGATCTTGCCAGTGAGCTTGATCGGCGTCTTCGGCTGCGACTCGAACAGGATGATCAGCTGGTCGTTGTCGAAATTCGCCATCAGATGCGGCGGCGGCACCATGGGCACGTCCTTGCCGTCCTGGGTGACGAGCTGGAAATAGTTGAACTCGGCCAGCGAGGAATGGACGGTGTCGGCCACTTCCTTGAGCTCTTTGTCGTCAAGTTTCAGATCGGAGTTCTTGTCGAACTCCATCATCACTGTACTCGAAAACAGGTCGTCGAAGCGCCAAAGGTGGCGCAGCGCCGTCACACTTTGGTGATCCTGGCTGAGGATGACGTCGAGCCGGGCTTCGGCGAAGACATGTGGATGGACTTCAGCCTGCTCGACCGAGGCCAACGTGGCCGCAAGGGCCGAAGCCAGCATGGTTGCTTGCCGTTTCAGATGCATTCCGTGCCGCGATTCCATTGACTTAGAGCGGTTCTGCGTTCCACGCTGACCCGCTCCAACTATTTGTTTTGCGCAATTCCGGACGGAAAACCGCTACGCACTTTTCCTGGAATTGCTCTCGGGAGCGAGCCCGAGGGTTGATATAAAGCGGGCGAAATTGGGACGCCCGCCTCAGCTTCATCTTGATGCGCGCCGCTGCATGGGGACGGATGGCACATCAGGCGGTGTCGCGTGTCCTGAACCAGTGCACCAGGAAGTCGACGAAGACGCGAACCTTGGCCGGCAGATAACGCCGGTGCGGATAGACGGCGAAGATGCCGGTGCCCGACAGGATGCGGTCGTCGAGCGCGGTGACCAGCCTGCCGGATGCGACATCGGGGGCGGCGATGAAATCCGGCAGCATGGCAAAGCCTAGGCCGGAAAGCGCGGCCGCTCTAGCCACGATCGGGCTGTTGACCTCGATCGGACCCGAAACGGCGACGCTGATGGAGTCCTCGCCCTCACCCTTGAAGCGCCAGTTGGACAGCGAGCGGCCGTTGGTGTCGACGATGCAGGGCATATTGGCGAGGTCCTGCGGCCGCGTCGGCGCGCCATGCTTGGCGATCAGCTCCGGCGAAGCGCAAAGCCTGACCGAAAACGGCGCCAGCCGCCTGGCGATCAGCGAGGAGTTCTCCAGCCGCGAGATGCGTACGGCAAGGTCGAAGCCTTCCTCGACCAGGTCGACGAAGCGGTCGTCGAGATGGATGTCGAGCACGATGTCGGGATGCTGCCTGGTGAAGTCGACCAGCGATTGGCCGATCGGCGCATCGGCGAAGGTGCGGGCGGCCGACAGCTTGATCCTGCCGCGGACGTCGCCGGAAGACTGGCGCACAGCCTCGGCGAGGCTGTCGACCTCGCGCACGATCTCGGAGGCGCGCTGATAATAGGTGTGGCCGGCTTCGGTCAGCGAGAACTGGCGCGTGGTGCGGTTCAAGAGCAGCGCGCCGAGCTCGTCCTCCAATTCGCGCACATATTTCGACAAGAGCGCCTTGGAGCGGCCGATCTTGCGCGCCGCGGCCGAAAAGCCTTCCGCCTCGACCACGTCGATGAAGGCGCGCATACGGGTCAATGTATCCATGGTCAGACCTTTCGTGCCGCGTCGAGAATCCTGCGGCCGAGCCGTATCAGGGCAACGTCGCTGCCGGAAGGGCCGAGCAGCGAAAGACCGAAGGGCGCGCCCTCGACCGAGCCGATCGGCAAGGTGATCTGCGGAAAGCCCGAAAGGCCGGAAAGGCACAGGAGATGCAGCGCCCTTTCGCGATAGGCCTGGAACTGTTCCGGCGTGCTGGCGGCAAGCGGTGCCGCGCCGGGAACGGTCGGCAGCACCAGAAAGCCGTTGTTGCCGAGCAGCGCTCCAAGCTCGGCCCGGAACGCCAGGCGGCGCGCGGCTTCGGTGGCCGCGGTCTTGGCGTCGATTGTGCGGCCGAAGCCGAAACGCCCCTCGACGCCTGGGCTGAGGCGGCCGCCGGCCGAAATCCAGGGGCCATGCTCGCGCCAGGCCTCCAGAGCCTGCAAGCGGCGAAAGCACCAGTAAAGCTCGTCGGGCAACGAGGCGAAGGCGTATTCGGTCTCCACCGGCTGGCCGATGACGCCGGCCGCCAACGCCTTCACGCGCGCATATTCGGCGGCTTCCGTCGGACCCATGACAAAGGCGTCCAGCCAGCGGATCGACAGCGGACGATTGAGCGGGTGCTGGTGCGGGTCACGGCCGAGCAGCAGCTTGCCGACCGCTTCATAGGTCTCGATGTCATCGGCGAACCAGCCGAAAGTGTCGAAACTGGATGCCAGCTTCATCGCGCCGTCGAGCGAGATGCGGCCATGGGTGGTGCGCAGCCCGATCAGGCCGCAGAAGCTTGCCGGCGCGCGAATCGAGCCGCCGGTATCAGAGCCCGTGGCGATGTTCGCCAGCCCGCCGGCGACCGCAGCGGCCGAGCCCGAGGAGGAGCCGCCGGTGACGCGGTCGGGCGCGGCGGGATTGACCGGGAAGGGGAAATGCGCGTTCTGGCCGAATAGCGAGAAGGCCAATTCATCGGTCTGGGTCTTGCCGACGAATCGCGCGCCGGCATCGAGGATCGTCTGCACCGCTTGCGCCGTGCGCGAGGCGGCATGCGTCTCCTCGTATTTTTGCGGGTTGCCGCAGCCGGTGCGGTAGCCGGCGACGTCATAGATGTCCTTGACGGCCAGATGCAGGCCGGCGAGCGGGCCCAATTCCGCATTTGCGACAGGTATTTGGTGCAGATCGAGGAAGGCGTTCAGCGGTCCTTGAGTTCCTGGCATCGTTCGATTTCCGGATACGGTGCGACCAACATTGTTCGATGCCGGAAATTTTACAACCGGGGCTTACGATTTTTATTGATTGTGAAAGCCTTCGCTCTTATATCGCGCTTGCCCAAAGTCGCACGTGCCTGTGGGTGTCCGCCGATCCTCGAATGGTGAGGGCAATCGGTAAGGTAACTGGAGCCAACCCCTCCAGTCGGTCAGTGGCCAACCACAAGACCGAGGACACCTTGAAGCAACGACGGTGCGGGCCTTTCTGGTTCTCTTCCGGTCGTCCAAAGACCGGGGTTACTAAAGAGGCACACCTTCATTGCCGGCAGTGCGGACGGGGTCTCCCATCCAAGCCAAGGCAGACAAAGCGAACCGAGGCCGGGCAAGGCCAAGGTTCACCGCCGCGAGACGGCATTTCATGGTTCCGGGGTCTCCACCGGCTGGTTCCATGGATTTGACGTCCCGCCTTTGTCCACCGCGAGTTCGCGAGGCTGAGCGCCCGCGTTCCGCAGCCTTTGTGCGCGCCGAAAGGCGCCAATGGAGAGACCTCGATGGCCACTCAGCGCATCCTTGATTTCCTCGCCACCCGACGTCCGAACGGCCCTTGCCTCGTCGTCGACCTCGATGTCGTGCGCGACAATTTCCGCGCCTTCGAGAAGGCGCTGCCTGATTCCAAGATCTATTATGCGGTGAAAGCAAACCCGGCGCCGGAAATCCTGCGCCTCCTTGCTGCGATGGGCTCGTCCTTCGACACCGCATCGGTTGCCGAGGTTGAGATGGCGATGGATGCCGGCGCGCCGGCCGATCGCATTTCCTTCGGCAACACCATCAAGAAGGAGCGTGACATCGCACGCGCCTACCAGTTCGGCATTCGCCTTTACGCGGTGGACTGCGTCGAGGAGGTCGAGAAGATCGCCCGTGTCGCTCCCGGCTCGCGCGTGTTCTGCCGCGTGCTGACCGACGGAGAAGGCGCCGAGTGGCCGCTGTCGCGCAAGTTCGGCTGCGTGCCCAAGATGGCCGTCGACGTGCTGCGCCATGCCAAGGGGCTCGGCCTCGACGCCTATGGCGTGTCGTTCCATGTCGGCTCGCAGCAGACCGACCTTTCAGCCTGGGACCGCGCCCTGGGCGACGCCAAGAAGGTGTTCGCGACGCTCGCCGAGGAAGGCATCGTGCTCAAGATGGTCAATATGGGCGGCGGCTTCCCGACCCGTTACCTGAAGGACGTGCCGGCGGCGCAGGCCTATGGCCAGGCGATCTTCTCGGCGCTGCGCAAGCATTTCGGCAACGCGCTGCCCGAGACGATCATCGAGCCGGGCCGCGGCATGGTCGGCAATGCCGGCGTCATCAAGTCGGAAGTCGTGCTGATCTCGAAGAAGGCCGACAACGACAATGTGCGCTGGGTGTTCCTCGACATCGGCAAGTTCGGCGGTCTCGCCGAGACGATGGACGAGGCGATCCGCTACCCGATCGTCACCCGCCATGACGGCTCGGAAACCGCGCCTTGCGTGCTTGCCGGCCCGACCTGTGATTCGGCTGACGTGATGTACGAGAAGACACCTTATCCGCTGCCCTTGTCGCTGACCATCGGCGACGAAGTGCTGATCGAAGGCACCGGAGCCTACACGACCACCTACTCGGCGGTCGCCTTCAACGGTTTCGAGCCTCTCCGATCCTACGTGATCTGAGCAGTTCGCAAGAACCGCTCGGATCAACCGGCGCGGGCGCCTGTCGCCCGCCCGGGCTCGCTTGTGGAACAGATCTCCGCTCGTGAAGGATCGCGGATATGGAATACCTGACCAAATCGGCCCTGGCGGCCACCGAAATTGCCCCCTCGTCCGGACCGTGGGCTGAGCTTTTCTCCGCGGGAGAGAAGAGCCCGATTGCGGCGGTGCTTCGTGGTGCATTTTCTTACGGCGAACCGGTTTCCACTTCGCCTGAAAATGCGCTGGCGCCCTCCCTTGCCCACCGGGCACAGGCTGGCTCGCGCGACGCGCCGGACGAGGGGGCCGCCCAGGCGCCGGCCTTCGTCATCGTCGGCGAAGGCGCGGGCGACATCGCTGCACGCGAAGCGCTGCTCGACCGCGCCATGGGGCTGAAGCGCAAAAAGAAATCGTCCGAGAAGCTGCGGCGCGGCCGCCGGCCTTCGGAAGGCCTGGCCTTCGTCGCCCGCGATGCCTCGGGTGCGGTCGTCGGCACGGTGCGGCTTTGGGATGTCAGGCTGGGCGAGGGCGGTCCGGCGGCGCTTCTGCTCGGCCCGCTCGCGGTCGAGCCGGGCTTGAAGAGCGGCGGCATCGGCTCTGCGCTGATGCGGCATGCCATTGCCGAAGCCGCGCGGCTCGGCCATGGCGCGATCCTGCTCGTCGGCGATGCGCCCTACTATGGACGGTTCGGCTTCTCGGCCGACCGCACCGGGGCGCTTGCCATGCCTGGCCCCTATGAGCAGCATCGGCTTCTGGCGAGGGAGCTGAAGGAAGGCGCGCTGGACGGCGCCAAAGGCACGATCAAGGCCGCCGGCCGCAAGATCAAAGGGCAGGCGCCGGGCTTCGTCGCCTGAAGCTTTTGGTGCAATTCCGGACGGAAACCGCTACGCACTTTCCTGGAGTTGCTCCAGGCTCGACAAAAGCAAGAACGCCGCCCATCGGGCGGCGTTTTTGTTTTGCGAAGGATCAGCCGAGCAGCTGGCTGAGCGCCATTGCGACCGTCATGTCGCCCTCGACCTTGAGCTTGCCGGCCATGAAGGCCATGGTCGGGTTGAGGTCGCCCGCGATCAGCGAATCCAGATCGTCGAGCGAGAGCTTGACGGTGCAGTCGGTCGGCGCGTCGGTGGTAGAGACCGTCGCGCCGTCGATGACGATGACGCCGTCGCTGCCGGTGTCGAACTTGACCGAATGCTCGAAACCCGCGCTTGCCACGCGCGACCTGATCTTGTCGGCAATCTCCTGAACGCCCATGGCGGTTCTCCTCGTTGGTTGCATTGACGCGCACCGGCCTGTCGAGCCGCTGGCGAGGTCGGCGCGCCGCGCCCAAGCGGTCGCCTTTCACGGCGCATATAGCTTCGAGTTGACGTAAACGTCAACGCGGTCACCATGCGTCATGTCGCATCACGGGCAAGCGGGTAGCCTTCGGCTACTCCTGAAGCGATCAATGTGCTGCCTGGAAAGGCTTGGTCATCGCCGCCGCGGTTTCGCCGGCATTCTTGCGACGGCGAAGCGCGTTGTCGCGGATATCGTCCTTGGAAAGGAAGTTGACCTGGTCGATCAACACCTCGTGCACCAGCTCGACGCCGACACGGGTGTTGATGGTGTCGCGGATCGACTTGCGGAAAGCGTCGAGATCGATCGATTCCTTCTTGGTGAAATCGATCTGCGGGTTGGAATAGAGATAGGAATAGACCTGATCGGTCATCAGCGCCTGCGCCGGGACCGACAGTTTCTTTATCTGTTCCGGCTCCACCGTGTAGACGAGCTTGGTGAGGAAGTAGCCGTCGATCGAGCCGTCGCGCAGCAGCGGCACCGAGATCATGTCGGTCTTGACGTAGTCGAGACCGCCCAGCATCGGCTTCGGCGGTTCGGCCGCCCCGCGCTGGCCGGCCGCCTGGAACGAATAGAAGACCGCGCCGAGCGTCACGGCGCAGATCCACAGCGCGGCGGCGATGAATTTTATCATGTTTTCTTGGCTTCGAGCATGATCTTGTCCGAAAACCGGCTTCCACTTTTCGGGATCATGCTCGGGCCACCCCGAACTCGCCGGCCGAATAGGTGCCGTCGGTATCGGCGCGCTGGATGGCATTCCTCAGAAGCGTGGCGACCTCGTTGACGGCGTTGAGATGGGCAAGGATCGCCGCCTCGTTCTTCGCCAGCTTCTGGCGCAGCCGCAGCAGGCCTTCCTTATGCTGCTCGAGGAATTCGATCTCGTTGGCGCCCTTTAAGGCGCGGTTGAGCTCGTAGAGATACCGGCTTTTGCGCGCGTTCGAGGCCTTGAGGTCATAGGCCGTTCCGCTGCGGATACCGGCGGTCTCCTCGTCCACGACTTCCTCGATGCGGCCGATGATGGCGGCGAGGTTGCCGGGTCGTGCGGCGGCGGGCGCCTCCATTGCGTTGGTACGCGCGGGAAGGTTGGAAAGGTCCGTTTGGTCGGCCATGTAGGTCCCTAGATCTTGATGTCCGTTTTTATGGTTGTGTCGTCGCCGGTCATCGACCGTGCGGCCTTGCGCTCAAGCTCCTCGACCATCGAGGTCGAAAGCCTGGTCTGCTGGTCGATCTCGGCTTTCTGCGGTCCGCCGGCGACCGGGCCGACCGGCACCTTGTGCTTGCCGTCGAGATAGTGGTCGGCAAGCATCGATTTGGCGATGCCGATACCGCCATGCGCGGCCATGACATCGGCCACTTTTTCGGCGAGCTGCGACTTCCACATGTCGCCGGCCAGGCCCTTGCCGTAAACGCCCTCGGTATCCTTGGGCATCATGTTCTGGATGAAGGCCGTCAGCACCATCGCCTCGAAGCGCTGGAATTTCTTCGCCGGATTGGCGGCTTCCGCCTTGTCGGCCGCGGCGCGCGATAGGATGGAGCCGGCATCGACCGTCGCGGATGGATCGATAGAGAACGCACCCGGCGCACCACCCGCGCGTTTAAGGAGTGCCGCCCGCGCGGCCTCGATATCGGCCGGCTCCGCTGCGCGGGCAACGTCCATGACGATGTCGCTGGGTGGGGAAATGGCCAAGAAAGTCCGCCCTTTGCCGGTTTTGTCATCCGCACAATGACTGAACAAGCTTGTGGCAGGCTTGCGATATCGGATGATGGCGGCGGCGCTGCAGGCCGGCGTCGATGTCGATGTCGGCAGGGCCAGCCGCCTCGGCCTCAGCTATGAGGGTCAGTTCGCCTCGGGTGCGATGGAGAACGCCTTCAAGGCTAGCTTCTCGACGCGGTTCTGATGCAAGGCACCCTGCTGGCCGCGCCCCCAAGTCTTGTTGCGGTTTGGCTGACGTCTTAACCTGCACCTTCGAGCCCCTGGGCGAGGAGGTCGACATGCGCGCGCTAGAAATTTCCAACCGTGAGTTGGTGGCCTTCATGACGGAGGCGACAGATTTCGCCGTCGATTACTGGGCTTCACTGGAGGAGCGGCCGTCCTATCCCTCGACCAGCGGGTCGGCGACGGCGCAGCTCTTCGATCGGCCATGGACGAATGAGGGGCGAGGGAGAAAAGTTCTGGACGATCTCAAGGTGATTGCCGAGCATGTCCGGCCGTGCACCGGCCGTTTCTTCGGCTACGTTGCCGGCTCCGGCGAGCCGGTCGGAGCCGTCGGCGACTTTCTCACATCGGTTCTCAATCAGAACAGCACGTCGTGGCGTTCGGCTCCCGCCGCGGTCACCATCGAGCGCGCGGTAATCGGATGGCTCGCAGAGGCGATCGGATGCGACGGTTTTGCGGGAAGTCTTTGCGGCGGCGGTTCGATGGCCAACCTGATGGGGTTGGCGATGGCGCGGGAAGAAATGCTCGCCGCCAACGAGGAGGGGGCTCGGCCCGGCGTGGTCTACGCATCCGAACAAGTGCATATGTCGATCCCCAAAGCCATAGCGCTGCTAGGCCTGGGCCGCAGCAATCTTCGCTTGATCCCGGTCGACGAGGATTTTCGTTTGCGGACCGACGCGCTCGAAGCAGCCATCGCCAGCGATCGGAAGTCCGGGAAGGCCCCGGTGGCGATCGTGGCCAGCGTGGGTACGGTGGCTACCGGCGCGATCGATCCGTTGCCGGACATCGCGAAAATCGCAGAGTCCGAAGGAATCTGGCTCCATGTCGACGGTGCTTTCGGCGCGATGGCGGCGCTGGCGGTTCCGGAGAAGTTCGAAGGATTGAACCTTGCCGACTCCATTTCCCTCGACGCGCACAAATGGCTCTATCAACCCATCGACTGCGGTTGCCTGCTTTATCGCAATCGCGACGCGGCGCGGAAAACCTTCTCCCACAGCGGGGATTATGTCAGGGTTTTCAATCATGACCCTGGCGAGGCCTTCGCCTTCTTCGAGGAATCTATCGAGCTTTCCCGCCGGTTTCGCGCACTCAAGCTCTGGATGTCGCTGCAATATCACGGGCGCGAGGCCTATCGCGAGGCTATCTCGCGCGATCTGCGGCACGCGCGGCTGCTTGCCGACGCCATAAGGGCGCGTCCTGAATTGGAAGTGCTCGCACCCGTGCCCCTCAGCGCCGTGTGCTTCCGCCACCGCGCCAAAAGCAACGAAGCCATCCTGCAGCGCTTGATCGCACGCGGGCGGGTGTATCTTTCCAACGCCACGATCAACGGCCATTTCGCGTTGCGCGCCTGCTTCGTCAATCATCGGACCGAGCCGGAGAACGTGCACGAGATCGTTTCCGAAGTGATCGCCGCCGCCGCCGAACTCAATGCGTGAGGCGCCGTTGAGGCGACCGTGCGCCGTCGTGCTCACCCATCCTCGCGCTTCTGCGTGATGAGATCGAGCCGCTCGCGGTCGGAACGCTCGCGCTCGTCGCGGCGGCGCACATCCTTGTAGGCGCGCTCGACCATGTTGGTGCGGGCCGTGGCGGTGGCGATCAGAGACGCTTCCTGGCGGGCCTTCTCAAGGTTCTGTTCCTGGCGGCTGAGCGCGTCGGTGATGCGGCGATGGTAGAGCGCGGGGAACAGGCCGGCCAGCGAACTGTCGTCCTCGAAGCGCTCGACCAGGTCCCTGGCCTCCGCTTCCGCCTTGACGGCGGCGGCGAGGAAGCCGGCATGGCGGGTCTCGTGCAGCGCCTTCAACTGCTCCTGCACTTTGACCAGTTTCTTCAGGCGTTCCTTGCGCGTGGTCATGGCTATCTCGCCAGCGTGAGATCGACGAAGCCGTCGACGAACAGCGACAGCAGCGTGCCGACGGCGAAATAGAAGATGATCATGCCGCCGGCAATGACGAAGGGCAGCGAGATGAAATAGACCGGGATCTGCGGCGTCAGCTTGTTGACGAAGCCGATCGTCAGATTGACCAGGATGGCATAGGCGACGAAAGGGCTGCCCAGCCGAATGACCAGGAAGAAGGCGTCCGACACCGTGTCGGTGACATCGACCAGCGCCGCCTGCGGATTGAAGAACACATTGACCGGAGCGACCTGGTAGGAGGCGACGAGCGCCTTGACGATCTCGTGGTCGAAGTCGAAGACGAAGAGCAGAAGCAGCGCCGAAAACGAGATGATGGCGGCAAGGGCTGCCTGCGGTTCCGGCTCCTCGATCGCCGGCCCGCCCGAGCCGCCATAGCCGATCAGCATGGCGATGGCCGAGCCCATGAAGCGGAGCGCTTCCATATAGAGCCTGGTCATGGCGCCGATCAGGCCGCCGACCAGCAGCTCCGAGACGATCATCGGCGCGAGCACCTGCGGTCGCGGATCGACGAAGGGGTAGATGCGGTCCCACAGGAAGGCGAGCAGGCCGCCGGTCGCCGCCACCGAGACGAACAGCCGGATCTGGATCGGCACGCGGGCGCTGGACAGGCCCGGCATCAGCATGAAGCAGGCGCCGATGCGGCAGAAGGCGAGGAAGGCGGCGATGACGACGCCTTGCGAGAGCGCGTTCACGAGATCGTCCCGAGCACCTTGATCTCGACACCCTTGGCGATCTCGACATGGCTCAGCACCGGCAGCGTCGTGAACAGCCGCTCGATGATCATGCGCACATAGGGACGCGCGTCGGGTGCGGTGACGAGCACGAAGCGCTCGCCGGCCTCGAGATGCTTGCGGATCGCCTTGGTGGCGTCCTGGCCGAATTCCTCGAGCTGGCGCGGATCGATGTCGAACTCGCGCACCTCACCCTTGGCGTCGCGCTTGAGGCTCTGGTGGAAGGCGAGGTCCCAGCGGTTGCCGAGGCGCAGCACCTTGAGCATGCCGCCTTCGGAGAGGTCGCCGCAGATCTGCTGCGCCATGCGGATGCGCACATGCTCGACGATCTGCTCGGTGCGGCGCACATGCGGCGCGATCTCGGCGATCGCCTCGATGATCAGATGCAGGTTGCGGATCGAGACGCGCTCGGCGAGCAGCAGCTTCAGCACGGCTTGCAGGCCGGGATAGGAGATGTGCGAGGTGCAGATCTCGTCGGCGAGCTTGCGGTATTCGGGGTCGAGCCGTTCCAGGAGCGCCTTCATGTCCTTGTAGGAGAGAAGCTGCGGCAGGTTGTTGCGGATGACCTCGGAAAGATGCGTGAGCAGGACCGACATATTGTCGGCGAAGGTGAAGTTCTCGCGTTTCAGGTCCTCGGCGAAGGTTTCGAGCACCGAATAGGCGCGCATGCCGAAGGCCGGCTCGCGGATCTCCTCGCCGGGAATTTCCGGCACGCCGCGCGTGCCGAGCAGCACCATGATCTCCCCGACGCGCATCTGGTATTCGGCGACGACCGTGCCGTGCACCTTGATCTGATAGCTCTTGGGCGGGATGGCGAAGTCGTCGGCGACGCGCACTTCCGGCACCACGAAACCGTATTGCTGGGCGAATTTCTTGCGCATCTTCGACATGCGGAACACCAGCTCCTGATGCGCCACCATCAGCCTGGTCGAAAGCTGCTTGCCGATCAGAAGCTCGATCTCGGCGGTGACCAGCGAGGCCTTGACCGAGTTCTTCTCCTCCTCGACCTTGTTCGCCTTCTCCTGCGTCTTCAAGGCTTCCGCGGCGGCGCGCTCGCGGCTTTGGCGCAGCGGAATGATATAGCCCAGGCCGGCCATGCCGCCGGCAAGCGCGAAGAAGGGGAACAGCGGCAGGCCGGGCATCAGGCCGAGGATGACGAGCAGCGAGGCCGCGACATAGAGTGCGCGCGGATGCGCGCCGAGCTGCCCGAACACTGCCTGGTTGGCCGAGCCGCGCGTGCCGCCCTTGGACACCAGCATGCCGGCGGCGAGGGAGACGATGAGCGCCGGGATCTGGGTGACCAGACCGTCGCCGACCGACAGTTTGATGAAGACGTCGGCCGCCTGGCCAAGGCCCATGCCATGGCGCAGATAGCCGATGGCGATGCCGCCGACGATGTTGATGGCGGTAATGATGAGGCCGGCGATGGCATCGCCGCGCACGAATTTCGAGGCGCCGTCCATGGAGCCGAAGAAGGACGATTCTTCCTCCAGCTCGCGGCGGCGCAGCTGCGCCGTCTTCTCGTCGATCATGCCGGCGGAGAGGTCTGCGTCGATCGACATCTGCTTGCCGGGGATAGCGTCGAGGGTGAAGCGCGCGCCGACCTCGGCGATGCGGGTCGCGCCTTTGGTGATGACGATGAAGTTCACCACGATCAGGATCATGAAGACAATGAGGCCGATGACGAAGTCGCTGGACATCACCAGCTTGGAGAAGCCGGAGATGACATAGCCGGCGGCATGCGTGCCCTCATTGCCATGCGACAGGATCATGCGCGTGGTGGCGATGTTGAGCGAGAGCCGCAGCATCGTGGCGATCAGCAGCACGGTCGGGAAGGACGAGAAGTCGAGCGGCCGCTGGATCCAGAGCGCCACCATCAGGATCAGCACCGAAAGCGCGATCGAGAAGGCGAGACCAATATCGATGAGGAAGGCGGGGATCGGCAGGAACAGCACCGCCAGGATGACGACGATGCCGAGGGCGAAGAAGACGTCGCGGCCGTTCTTCGCCACCAGGCCGGACGGGAGTGTTTCGCTGATCGCCATGTCGTCCCCAAATCAAGATCTGCCACCCACAGGGGCAGGCCCTCGACCGTATCCTTCCAAGCTTGCGCGAAGGTGGGAGAGCGGCTACGGGACCTGGCCACCGTCTTGCGAAAAGGAAGGCTGATGCTCCTGATCACCGGCACCGTTCGCGTGCCAGCCGACAGGCTCGAACAGGCCAAGCCGGCTATGCAGCGCATGATCCTGGCGAGCCGGGCCGAGCCGGGCTGCCTCGGCTATTCCTATGCGCAGGACGTGCTGGATGCCGGGCTCATCCATGTTTCGGAGGCCTGGAGCGACCGCGCCGCGCTCGAAGCGCATTTCAAGTCTGAGCATATCGCGCAATGGCGCGCGAGCTGGGCGGAACTCGGCATCGGCGACCGCAAGCTCACGCTTTACGAAACGGATGGCGGCGCCCCGACCTGAACGTCGGAAGGCATTTACGCCTGTGCCGCGTCCGCGGTCGCGACGGCGACCAGCCAGCGCCGCACGGCGCGTTCCTCCTCGGCGGAAAGGCCGGCGGTCAGTTCGCCTTCGAGCCTGTAGACGCGTTCCCGGCATTTCTTCAGCAAAGCGCGGCCGCTGTCCGAAAGGTCGAGATGCTGGATGCGGCCGTGAACGGCATGCGGCCGACGGATAAGCGAGCCGGCCCTTTCCAGATTGCCGACGATCACGCTCACCGTCTGCGGCGTCAGCACGGCCAGCCGGGCCAGGTCGGCATTGGACAGGCCGGGATAGGCCGAGATCATGGTGAGGGCCGCGAACTGCGCCTGCGTGACGCCGAATTCATCCAGCGCCCGTTCCACCTTCAACCGGTAGGCACCGGCCGCCTGGCGCAACAGATAGCCGAGATAGCCTTGCTCGCCGCGCTTGCCCTCACCGGCGGACGGAATGGAGGGATTCCTCTTGCACATAATATCAGAGCTCTTATATGTTGTTCGTACTCTGACATTATCGCAGCGAGGGACGAAAGACGATGGGCCATCGTATTTTTCTTGCGGGCGGCTCGGGCGCGATCGGCCGCCGGTTGGTGCCGCAGCTGGCGGCGGCCGGTCATCAGGTGACGGCGACGACTCGCCGGGCGGCAAAAGCCGAAGATCTTCGAGCACTTGGCGCCGATCCCGTGGTGATCGACGTGTTCGATGCAAATGCACTGCGCGCCGCGGTCGCAGCGGCTAGGCCGGAGATCGTCATCCACCAGCTTACGGATCTGCCGGCTGGGCTCGATCCATCGAAAATGGCTGAGGCAGCCATACGCAACGCCCGCATTCGCGATGAGGGAACGCGCAATCTCGTCGAGGCAGCCAAGGCGGCCAATGCCACGCGGCTGATCGCGCAGAGCATCGCCTGGGTCTATGCGCCGGGTGCTGAGCCGCATGCCGAGACCGATCCGCTGGACAGCGGTGCGGAAGGCGGCCGCGCCGTCAGCGTCGGCGGCGTCATTGCGCTGGAGAAACATGTGCTCGGCGCCCCGCCGATCACCGGCATCGTGCTCCGCTACGGCCACCTCTACGGACCGGGCACCGGCGCGGAAAGCGCCGTGGAGCCCGCTGTCCATGTCGACGCCGCCGCTTACGCGGCGCTGCTTGCCGTCGAGCGGGGCGCACAAGGCGCCTTCAATGTCGCGGAGCCGAACGGTCACATCACGACCGACAAGGCTGTCAGCGCGCTTGGCTGGCGGGCCGATTTCCGGCTGAACGCATGAGAGAGGGGTTGCTGTCATGGTCGAAGATGTTTCTTCCCGGGGCCTGACGCTGCTCGGCGTTGCCGCCATCACTGCCGGGCTGCTTGGCATGGCTGTAGTCCAGCACCACCGGGCATTCACCGCCGCAGGTGGAACGGACGTGCATATCCACATGAAGGGGGCCGATGCCGGGGAAGGGACGGCGGCGCGTCCGACCACCACGGTGAAGCCGCTTTCCTGCGAAAAGCTGCCGAATGTGCCTGGGCATTCGATCACCACGGCGCTGGTCGAATTCCCGCCCAATGCCCATACGCCGCGCCACCGTCATCCGGGCTCCGTCACGGCCTTCGTCGTCAAGGGAGCGCTGCGCTCGCAGATGGAAGGCAGCCCGGCAGTGACCTACACTCAGGGCCAGACCTGGTTCGAAGCGCCGGGCGCGATCCACGCCTTCGCCGAGAACGCCAGCGCCACGGAGCCGGCGGTGCTGCTGGCGATCTTCGTCGCGGAAGATGATTGCGGCCCACTGACCATCCGCTTAGCTGATTAAATCTATCTCTTTGGTCGCGCGACAAGTCTTGCTTAAGCCTAATTCGCGCAACGCCAAAATCGCGCCACAAGCGGTCGGCATTGCGGTTGCCACCCATAGCCGCCGCGCGTATCAGGCACGGCAACTGTTTTTCCTTCGCATACCGGCGAGCCGTTCCGTTGCCTGCCAGAAACGACCCACAAGTCTACGCCCGCCGGCTTCGCGCGGTGCTGATCAGTTCGATTCCCGTGCTCGAGGCGCGCGGCATCGTAATCGTGCTGATGGCAGGCGTGGTCGGCGTGATCGCTGGTGGCCTAGTCACCGGCATGAGCGCGCTGGTGCAAGGCATGCATTGGCTGCTGTTCGACGTGCAGCCGGGCGGCCGGCTTTCGGCGATGTTCTCGCTCGCCGATCCGACGCAGGCGATGTATCCGGCGATCGGCGGCTTATTGCTCGGCCTTTCGGTGATCTGGCTCAGAAAGCGCAAGTTCCGCACGCCGGTCGACCCGATCGAGGCCAACGCGCTCTATGGCGGGCGCATGTCGCTCACCGACACGTTCATCATCGTGGTGCAGACGATGATCTCCAGCGGCTTCGGCGCCTCGGTCGGCTTGGAAGCCGGCTACACGCAGATCGGCTCCGGCATTGCTTCCCGGCTTGCCCGCGCCTTCCACCTGCGCCGCAATGACGTGCGCGTTCTGGTCGGCTGCGGTGCCGCCGGTGCGATCGCGGCCGCCTTCGACGCGCCGCTCACCGGCGCCTTCTACGGTTTCGAGCTGGTGATCGGCATCTACTCCGTCGCCAATGTGGCTCCGGTGATGACGGCGGCGATCTCGGCCTCCCTGACGGCGGAAGTGTTCGGCGGCGTGCCCTTTCCGCTGGAACTGTCGGGCTTGCCGAACTTGACCGCCAGCGAATATGTGCCGTTCCTGCTTCTGGGGCTGCTCGGCGGAGCGGCCTCGATCGCCATCATGCATCTGGTGAGCATCGTCGAGCGCGTCTTCGTGCGGTTGTCGATCGACTCGTCGGTCAGGCCCTTCATCGGCGGCATCTTCGTCGGCCTGCTCGGATTGGTCACGCCGCAAGTGCTCTCCAGCGGACACGGCGCGCTGCATCGCGAATTCGCCATGAACTACGCGCTGCCGGTGGTGGCGAGCGTCTTCGTGCTGAAGCTGGCGGCCTCCGCTATCTCGCTCGGCTCCGGCTTCCGCGGCGGCCTGTTCTTCGCCTCGCTTTTCCTTGGGGCTTTGCTCGGCAAGGTCTTTGCCGGCGTCATGGCGCTGACCACGCCGTCGACCGGCATCGACCCGGCGGTCGCCGCCGTCGTCGGCATGACCTCGCTTGCGGTCGGCGTTGTCGGCGGACCGCTCACCATGACGTTCCTGGCGCTGGAGTCGACACGCGACCTGACGCTCACCGGCGTGGTACTCGCGGCCTCGATCATGTCGGCGATCCTGGTCCGCGAGACCTTCGGCTACTCCTTCTCGACCTGGCGCTTCCATCTGCGCGGCGAGACGATCCGCAGCGCGCATGACGTCGGCTGGATGCGCAGCCTCACCGTCGGTTCGATGATGCGCAAGGATGTTCGCACCATCCCTGCCTCGACCACGCTCGCCGAATTCCGCAAGGAGGTCCCGCTCGGCTCGAGACAGCGCGTCATCGCCGTCGAGCAGGCCGACCAATATGTCGGCATGCTGCTGGTAGCGGAACTGCATAGCGATCGCTCCGACGACGATACGCCGGTGAGCGCGCTGGCCCAATTCAAGGACGCCGTGCTGGTGCCTTCGATGAACGTCCAGACCGCGGCCGAGACCTTTCAGCGAACCGGGGCCGAAGAACTGGCGGTGGTCGAGGACTTCGACGAGCGCATCGTGCTTGGCCTGCTTACCGAAAGCCATCTGATGCGCCGCTATGCCGAAGAGCTCGACAAGGCGCGCCGCGATCTGTCGGGCGAGGGCTGACCCGCGCCTTTGCTCCTCCATCGGTTCGGCTGACTGGCCTACCTGAAGGCTGGTCTTGGCCGGATTCTCGCCGCTTGCTATTTGTACAGTAGCACTGTACAAAATGTGCAGTGGAGAACAAACGAGATGCCGAAGGCTTCCGATAAAGGCCAGGCTCCGATCGGGAACAAGAACGGTTCGGTCGCGACGGCCGCCCAGGAAGTGCTGGGCATACGGCTCAAGAGCCTTCGCCTTGCCCGCCGCCTTTCCTTGCGCGATCTGGCAGAGGCGACCGGCACCAGTGCCAGCTTCATCAGCCAGCTCGAGCGCGGCCTGACTGGTGCCAGCACGGCATCGCTCAATCAGATGGCTTCTGCGCTGGGCGTCAGCGTCGCACTGCTATTTGCGGAGAGCACGGCTCCAAATCACCATGGCGTGCTCAGGCGCAGCGAGCGGCCAAGCCTGCCGCCCAGCGACGGCTGCCGCAAGATGCTCTTGTCGCGGCCGCCGCTCAGCGACATGGAAGTCTATGTCGGCGAGTTCGAAATCGGCGGCTCGACCGGCCCCGACCAATACACGCATGGCGACGCGCACGAGATGCTGATCGTGCTGCGCGGCATCGTCGAGATCTCGCTTGGCGAGACGCGCCACGTCCTCGAAGAGGGCGATAGCGTCGAATACACAACATCCACCCCGCATCGCGCGGAGAACATCGGCAGCGGCCGGGCCGAAGTGATGTGGATCATCGCGCCGCCGACCTCGGCGCGCGCCGAGCTCGATCAATACACGACCTGGAAACCGCCCGCCGCCAGGTAAGCGATCAAAAACGCGGGCATGAATGGGAGAGTTATCGTCATGCTGAAATCGATATATGGCATCGGCGCCGTCCTGGCGCTTGGCGTTCTGACCGGCGCGGCCTTCGCGCAGGACAAGCCCGTGGCGGGCGAGGTGAAGGAGGGATCGCTCAAGGGCAAGACCCTGACCTTCGTCTCCTATGGCGGCATCTATCAGGATGGCCAGACGGCGGCGTTGAAGGAGTTCGTCGACAAGTCCGGCGTCAAGCTGCTCAATGACGGTCCGACCGAGATCGCCAAGCTGCAGGCGCAGGTCGAATCCGGCAATGTCACCTGGGACGTCGTCGATACCGACGACCTGCCGCCTTACGTCTATTGCGGCAAGCTGTTCCAGAAGCTGGATCTGACGAAGCTCGACGTCTCGAAAATCCCGGAAGGCCAGGTCGGCGAGTGCTCGGTGCCGGCGATGAACTACGGCGTCGTGCTGATGTACAACAAGGAGAAGTACAAGGATAATCCGCCCAAGAGTTGGGCCGACTTCTTCGACACCGAAAAGTTCCCGGGCGTGCGCGGCATCGACGGTTCGGGCAGCCCGGCCGGCGGATTGCTCGAACAGGCCTTCAAATATGCAGGCGGCGATCCGAAGGCGATGACGGTGGGCGATATCGACAAGGCTATCGACGTGATCCGCAAGCTCGGTCCCGACACCATCTTTTGGAAGACGGGCGCTGAATCGCAGCAGCTCGCCGAATCGGGCGAGGCCGACATGCTGATGATGTGGACCGGCCGCGCCATGACCGCTGTCAAGAACGGCGCAAAATACGCGCCGGCATGGCAGGACTGGCTGGTGGTGATGGACCAGATGACAATACCGGTCGGCGTCAAGGATACGGATGCCGCTTACGCGCTGCTCAACGCCTATCTCGGCAAGAATGCCCAGGAAATCCTTACCGAGAAGACGTCCTACACGCCGATCAACAGCGAGGCGCAGCCCAAGGTCGACGCTTCCGTCGCCGCCTTCCTGACTAACACGCCGGAGCGCCAAAAGCAGGGCTACAAGCAGAACTTCAAGTTCTGGGTGCCGAACTTCGCCGTGGCGCAGGAGAAGTGGTCAGCGCTGATGGCCGGCAACTGACCGGCTGAAAGAGGCAAAGCCAGTGAGCGCGCTCGACCCGACGACGCCTTCCGTCCCGCAACGGGCGGGCTGGGCATGGCGGCCTTACGCGCTCACGCTGCCGGCGCTCCTCCTGCTGGTAGCCGTGATCGGCTACCCGCTGCTCACCATCGTGCTGCGCAGCCTGTCGGAGCCGAAATGGGGCCCGCAGAACTATGTCTGGTTCTTCGGCGCCCCGGTCAACCTGACGGTGCTCCAGCGCACCTTCACCATCTCGGCCTGGGTGACTGTGGTCTGCGTGCTTTGCGCTTATCCTTACGCCTATCTGATGACCGCGGTCGGGCCGCGCGCACGGCTCGTCCTCGTGCTTTGCGTCTTGATCCCATTCTGGGTGAGCGGCGTGGTCCGCACGCTCTCCTGGGTGATCCTGCTGCAGGATTCCGGCGTCATCAATTCGCTGCTGAAGGCGGCCGGTTTCGACGGCGTCCGGCTGATTCGCACCCAGACGGGCGTGGTGATCGGCATGGCGCAGGTGCTGCTGCCCTTCATGATCCTGCCGCTCTATTCGGTGATGAAGGGCATCGACCTCCGGCTGGTGCAGGCGGCGCGAAGCCTGGGCGCGCGGCCATCCCGCGCTTTCTTCACGGTTTATCTGCCGCTGTCGCTGCCGGGCGTCTATGCCGGCGCGATCATCGTCTTCATCCTGGCGCTGGGCTTCTACATCACGCCGGCGCTGCTCGGCGGACCGCGCTCGACCATGCTGTCGACGCTGGTGCAGACGCAGGTGCTAAGCCTTCTGCAGTGGGGGCGCGGCGGCGCCATGGGCGTGGTGCTGCTGGTCACGACCTTTGTGCTGCTGGCGCTGGCGGCGCCAGTCATGCGGTCCAGACATCGCGAAGCGGGGCGACGCTGATGGAAATGAAGCCGCTCACCCGCGTGATCCTTGGCCTCGTCTGCCTGCTGGTGGCGATCTGGCTGGTGGCGCCGACGCTGGTCGTCGTGCCGATGTCGTTCAACGAGAACAAGTCGCTCGCCTTCCCGCCGCAAGGCTTTTCCTGGCAATGGTACCAGAACTTCGCCACCAATCCGGAATGGTCGACCAGCTTTCTCAACTCGCTCAAGGTCGCCTCGCTGGTGGCGGTGCTCGCGACGGTGCTCGGCACGCTGGCTGCTTTCGGTCTCGACCGCATGAAGGCGCGGCCAGCCAATCTCTTGCGCATGCTGATGCTGACGCCGATGGTGGTGCCGGGCGTGGTTCTGGCCATCGGCATCTATGCCGTCTATCTCGACGCGCAGCTCGTCGGCACGCTGACGGGCTTCGTGCTGGCGCACACCATCCTCGCACTGCCCTTCGTGCTGATCGCGGTCTCGGCCAATCTCGAAGTGTTCGACAAGCGGCTGGAGACGGCGGCGGCAAGCCTCGGCGCCGGCGCGCTGACCACCTTCCGCACGGTGACGCTGCCGCTGATCCTGCCCGGCATCCTGTCGGGCCTGCTGTTCGCCTTCGCCACCTCCTTCGACGAGATCGTGGTGTCGCTCTTCATCACCAACCCCTATCTCAAGACATTGCCGGTCCAGATATTTTCCTCAATCACGCGCGATGCCGATCCGACGGTCGCGGCCGTCGGCACGATCTTGTTGTGCGCCACCTCGATCCTGATCGGCGGCGGCATGCTCCTCCTTGGCCGCGAGCGGAAGGGACGCCTATGAACCCGAGAGCGGAAAATCGCGGCGCCGCGATCGATCTCGACACGGTCAGCAAGGCCTATGGCTCGTTCAAGGCGCTGGACGGCGTCTCGCTCAGGATCGAGCCCGGCGAGTTCATGACGCTGCTGGGGCCTAGCGGCTCGGGCAAGACGACGACACTCAACGTCATCGCCGGCTTCACCGACGTGACCAGCGGCAGCCTGTTGGTCGGGGGAAAGAGCGTCGTCGGCGTGCCGGCGCACAAGCGCAATATCGGCGTCGTCTTCCAGCATTATGCGCTGTTCCCGCATATGACGGTCGGCCGCAACGTCGCCTATCCGCTGACGTTGCGCGGCATCGCGCAGGAAGAGCGGAAGAAACGCGTCGCGAAAGCGCTCGACATGGTCAAGATGGGCGACTTCGCGCATCGTTATCCGAGCGAACTGTCCGGCGGCCAGCAGCAGCGCGTCGCGCTGGCGCGCTCGATCGTGTTCGATCCGCCGCTGCTCCTGATGGACGAGCCGCTCGGCGCGCTCGACAAGAAGCTGCGCGAATGGCTGCAGCTCGAGATCAAGCGCATCCACCGCGAGCTCGGCACCACCTTCGTCTATGTCACGCACGACCAGGAAGAGGCATTGGTGCTGTCGGACCGGATCGCCGTCTTCAACCGCGGGCGCATCGAGCAGGTCGGTACGGGCCGGCAGCTCTACGACGAGCCGGCGACGTTGTTCGTCGGCCGCTTCATCGGCGATTCCACCGTGCTGCGCGGCGAGGTGAAGAGCGACGGCACCGGCACGGCGCTGACCATCGCCGGCGAAACCGTCAGCGCGCCGCGGCGTCTTGCCGGCGAAGCCAATCCGGTGATGCTGCTGCGGCCGGAGAAACTCGTCATCCGCCGGCCGGGGCAGGACGCCGCCCGGCACGAATCGGCTGTCGGGAACGATCGCCGAGGCGATCTATCTCGGTTCAGGCTCGAAATATGAAGTGAAGCTCGCGGACGGCTCGACCGCGATCGTGCGTTCGCCGCTGGCCGGCGAAAGTTTTGGCCTCGGCGAGAAGGTCGACCTTTGCTTCGACGGCGCCGATGCGAAACTCCTGCCCGACGACAGCACGGCCGACACCACGCTCACCTGACCATCCCTTTGTGTTAACGCAATTCCGGACGGAAAACCGTTTCACACTTTTCCTGGAATTGCTCTACCGGAAGCCATCCCATGCAAGTCAAGCGCAACGGCGACATCTCGTTCTGGTACGCGGATCTGGGTCATATCCCCACGCCGCGCCCGCCTTTGCCGGGCGACATCGAGGCGCATGTCGCGATCGTCGGCGCCGGCTATACCGGGTTGTGGACCGCCTACTACCTGAAGAAGGCCAAGCCCTCGCTGCGCATCGTGGTCATCGAACGCGAGTTCGCTGGCTTTGGCGCATCTGGGCGCAATGGCGGCTGGCTGTCCGGCGGCTTCGGCTGGTCTCGCGAGAAATATCTGAAGACGTCGACGCGGCAAGGCGTCACCGCCATGCAGAAGGCGATGGCCGGCTGCGTCGACGAGGTGATCCGGGTGGCGACGGAAGAGGACATCGACGCCGACATCCGCCGCGTCGACAATCTGACGGTCGCCACCAATCCGGCGCAGCTGGAGCGCGTGCGCGAGGAATGCGAGACGATCCGCTCCTGGGATGCCGATCCCGAACGCATCGAGCTGCTCGACGCCGAGGCGACCCGGGCGCGCATCAACATCCGGAATGTCATGGGCGGCTTCGTTATCCACGGCCAGGCGCGCGTGCAGCCGGCCAAGCTCGTGCGGGGGCTCGCGGCGGCGGTCGAGCGTCTCGGCGTGTCGATCTACGAGAAGACCACGGTCACTGCCATTGCCAAGGGCGTTGTGACCACCGACCGCGGCACGGTGCGGGCCGAAACCATCATCCGGGCCACCGAAGGGTTCACCGCCGGCATTCCTGGCGAGGAGCGGACATGGCTGGCGCTCAACAGCGCGCAGATCGTCACCGAACCGCTGTCGGAAGAGCTCTGGCGCAAGATCGGCTGGGAGGGGCACGAGCTGCTCGGCAATGCCGCGCATGCCTATTGCTATGCCCAGCGCACGCGTGAGGGGCGCATCACCATGGGCGGTCGCGGCGTGCCTTACCGCTACGGGTCGCGCACAGATGTCAACGGGCAGACGCAGCAGGCGACGATCGACCAGCTCCACACGATCCTGACCACGCTGTTGCCGCAGACGGCGGGGTGCCGCATCGACCACGCCTGGTGCGGCGTGCTCGGCGTGCCGCGCGACTGGTGCACGACCGTCGGCCTTGATCCCGCGACGCGCATCGGTTGGGCCGGCGGCTATGTCGGGCTCGGCGTGTCGAGCTCCAATCTCTCCGGACGCACGCTGACCGATCTCGTGCTCGGCCAGGACACCGAGCTGACGCGGCTGCCCTGGGTCAACCGCAAGGTGCGGTCATGGGAGCCGGAGCCGTTCCGCTGGCTGGGCGTGCATTCGATGTACCAGCTCTACCGTATCGCCGATAACCGCGAGGCGGCCGGGCTCGCGCATACCTCGAAGCTTGCCGCTTTGGCGGACAGCATTACCGGCCATTGATTATGGAGCCCGACTTGATCGACCTTTCGACTTTCCACGACCTCGCCAAGGCTGATATCGGCGCCTTCTCGCCCAAGCCGACATCGATCGAAGGCAATCAGGTCGAGGCCGTGCGCTCGTTCTTCCGGTCGCCCGATGGGACCATCGACATTGGCATCTGGGAATGCACGCCCGGCCGTTTCACCGCCGACCGCACGAACTCATCGGAGATCTGTCACATCATCTCCGGCCGCGTCGAGGTCAGCCGCGCCGATGGCGAGATGCGCGCGCTGGGGCCGGGCGACCTGCTCGTGCTGCCGCAGGGATGGAAAGGCGAGTGGCGCATTCACGAGACCACGCGCAAGCTCTACATGATCCAGAGCGCCGGCTGATCCCGGAAAGTCCTTAATGCTCGATCGGACCCTTCGGCGAGACAAGCGTCGTGCCCGCGGTGGTCGGGCGCTCGATCATACGGCGTACGCGCGGCGGGTTCTCGCCGCTGTGCAGCGCCCGGATGCGTTCGCCGACCACGGCGTCGGCGTGAGTGGCGCGCCGGTTGTGACGGATATACTCGACCCAGGTCGGCGTGTGATAGTGCTCGATCCACACCGACGGATTTTCGAGGTCGCGTGCCAAAGTCCAGTTGCGGGCGCCGTCCCGGCGGCGGATGCGGCCGCGCTCCGCCATGGTCGCCAGGAATTCCGGCACGTCCTCCTCGCGGATGATGTACTCGATCATAATGGCGATCGGACCGCTGCGCGGCTTGAGGTCGAGCGCCAGCATCGGCTCCTTGAAGCGGTTGAGCGGATCGAGATTGAGGACCGTCTGCTTCGGCAATGGCAGGACGAAACCGATGGCCGCGCCGGCAAGCATGGCGATCGCCGCCGCGATCAGCGCAATCTCGGCGCCATGCGCGTCGGCGACGACGCCCCAGATCCAGCTGCCCAGCGCGATGCCGCCGAAGGTCGCCGTCTGGTAGATCGACAGCACACGGCCAACCACCCAGCGCGGCGTCGACATCTGCACGGTCACGTTGAAATGCGAGAGCGCGATCACCCAGCAGGCGCCGCCGATGAGCAGGCCCGCGGACGTCTGCCAGCCATTGTGGCTGACGGCGGCGTTGAGGGCGCAGAGCGCGAAGCCGCAAAAGGCCATGCGCACCATTACCTCGCTCGACAGCAGCTGCCTGAGCCGCACGCTGATCAGCGCGCCGCCGACGGCGCCGATGCCGAAGGCGCCGAGCATAATGCCATAGGTCAGCGCATCGCCCTTGACGACGTCCCGCGCCACCAGCGGGAGAAGCGCCAGCACCGCGCCGGCGCTGAAGCCGAAGGCGGAACCGCGGACCAGCACCTTGGCGATGTTGGGCGACATGGCGACATAGCGCAGGCCGGCGCCCATCGCCGCACCCAGCGACTCGCGCGGCAGGGTTTGCTCGGGCAGCGCCGGCTTCCAGCGGGCGAGCACGACGATCAGGCCAATATAGCTGACCGCATTGGCGGCGAAGGCGGCGGCGGCACCCGCCGCGGCAACGATGACGCCGCCGATGGCCGGGCCAACGCTGCGGGTGATGTTGAAGCCCAGCGAATTGAGCGCGACCGCCGCCGGCACCTTGGCGCGCGGCACCATGTCGCCGACCGAGGCCTGCCATGACGGGCTGTTCAGCGCCGTGCCGCTGTCGATCAGGAAGGTGAAGGCAAGCAGCGTCCAGGGCGTCATCCAGCCTTGCCAGGTGAACAAGGTCAGCAGCGCCGAGACGACCAGCATGAAGGTCTGCGCCACCAGCATCACCTTGCGGCGGTTGAAGCTGTCGGCGATGGCGCCGGCGACGAGCGCGAACAGCATGATCGGCAAGGTCGTCGAGGACTGGACCAGCGCCACCTGGTAGGGCGAGGTGGCGATCGTGGTCATCATCCAGGCGGCGCCGACGCCCTGGATCAGGCCACCGAAATTCGACACCAGGCTGGCCGACCAGACGGCGCGGAAGATGCCATGCCGGAACGGCGCCAGCGCGGAGACGCGTTCGCTTTCCGGCTCGTCGTCGATCATGATTGCGCTTTCGTCCGCTATAGAGGCTCGCCGTACCCGGAGAGGCGGGCGACTCGCCAAAGAGTGCGACCCAACAACAGGATGGCAAAGGCGAAAATGCGTCGGCGAAGCTTTAAACCAAGCATATTGCCGGTCTGGACCAAAATTTCGCTTTTTCGCGCCTTCAACCTCGGCCAGGCCTGTCGTCTTGCTGCTCATGCAAAGCCCGAGCGCCACGCCGAGGAGGCGTCAGAAGCCGTGTTCGATACGCTCGAAGATGACGTTGGTGAAGGCGGAGATCTGGCTGCCGATGAATGGGCCGGTCAGCGCCACCACCAGCATGATGGCGACGATCTTCGGCACGAAGGTGAGCGTGATTTCCTGGATCTGGGTCAGCGCCTGGATGAGCGCGATGCCGATGCCGACCACCATCGCCACGAGCACCACGGGGGCGGACGCGGTGAGAACCGTCCACACGGCGTATTGGACGATATCGAGGGCATCGGCCTCGTTCATCGGCGGCCCCTGCGAGAACCCGTTAGGCGGCCGGCTTGATCGACACGCCAGCGCCGACCGGGACCTGGGTTCCGTCCTGCAGCACGGCGATCAGGCCGCTGCTGGAGAGCGTCACCGAAGCCACCGTGCCAGTGGTCTTGCCGTCGGCCGAGGTAATCGAGCGGCCGATCAGCGCGTCGGCCTGCGACAAGGCCGAGGACTGCATGATCTGGTCGAGCTTGGTGTTGGTCTGCACCGACTGCTCGACCTGGGAGAAGGTCGCGAGCTGGGCGACATATTGCGTGGAATCCATCGGCTTGGTCGGATCCTGGTTCTTCATCTCGGCGATGAGCAGCTTCAGGAACGACTGGTAGTCCACCGCCGTCTTCGACGTCTGCTGGCTGGCCTGGTTGGCGCCAACCGGGATCGTTGTCGTCATGTCGACAGCCATCTTATGCTCCTACAGCCAGTGCGCGCGGCGTTTCGGGAATGTCGTCATTGCCGTCGAGCGCCCTGCGCTCGAGCGGATAGAGCGCGCGGATCGCCTTCAGCGCCTCATAGATCTCGTCCTCGCCGACCATGCGGTCGATCTGCTTCAGGCTGTTGCAGATGTCCTGGTTGTCGAAGCTTGCGATCAGCATCGGCAGCGAGCGGCGGAACATGTCGCGCGCCTCGGCGGCGCCCGCCGGGTTGATCAGCATGATCTGCACTATGAAGTAAAGCTGCCTGAGCGGCGTCGAGGCCTGGTCGGCCTGGATGACGTGGCTTTCGAGCAGGAACTGCACATCGTTCATCAGCTCGATGGTGACCTTGCGGTCGACGCGGATGACCGCGCCGTTGATGTAGATCTTCTCGTTGGGCTTCAGCGAGATCTTCAGCGTGTTGGTCATTGGATGCCGTCTCGGATGATCTGGGAGACCTCGATCAATCCTTCGAAATTGTTGGTGCGGCCCTGGCGGATGTCCTCCGTTTCGCGCAGCAGCCACAATCCGATGGAGATCAGGTTGGCGCGCAGCTCCTTGGGCAAAGCGTTGTCGCTGGAGCCGAGATCCTCGACGAAGGTGGTCCAGACGCGGTTGGTGAAATGCAGCGCCTCGACCGCCTCCATCGAATCGGCGCCGACGGCCGCTGCCGCTGCCAGCATGTCGATCGAGCGGGTGAGCAGCTGCCGCTCCCGGTCCTTGGCATCGGCGACGGAGTCGGTCTGGATGTCCGCGTAGGAGAATTGATACATGGTCGGCGCTCTGGCGTTCCGGTTTACGTGTTCAAGTCAGATAGTTGAGCAGGCTGAGCTGCTGCAGACGCGCGGTCAAGGCGAAGGACGTCTCGATATGCTGCGTCAGGTCGGCGACGCGGGTCGCGGCCTCCGAGGGATCGACACCCTCGAGGTCGACGATGTGCTTCTCGAAGAGATCGACCTGGGTCTTCATGCGGTCGCTGGCATCGGACACGCGCTGCTGGGCAATGCCTGTCTGGGCCCGTATCTGGGTGATGCCGCCGATGGCTTCGCCGACCAGCGTCTGGGCGCGGCTGACGACGGCGTTCTGGGCGTCTTCGCTGATGTTGCCGTTGACCAGGCTGCTGACCATGGCAGCGGCCATGGCGAGCTTGCGGATGCCTTGCTCGTTGGCACTGACCGAGGTCTGGGTGGTCTCGTTGAGCGAGATGCGGCTGGTGATCTGGTCGTCGGTAGCGCTCGACCAGTTGGCCTGCCAGCCGGCGCCAAGGAATTGCGGCTCGATCTTGGTGGTGATGAAGTCGTCCATCTGCGCGGCGGTGATGTTGGCCGCCGCCGGGTCTGTCTGGGCAAAGCCGAAATAACTCGAAAAGGCGGCATCGAAAGCAGCCTTGGCCGGCGAGCCGGCGGCGTTGAAGTCGTCGATCGGCTTGACGTCGGTGTTGGTTCCGGCAAACAGATATTCGCCGTTGACGCTGGTGTTGAGGATGCCCGTCATCTGCTGCAGCGCCGAGGCGCCGGCGGTTTGCAGGATGCTGGTCGAGGAGTCGCCCGAGACGCCGCTGGTCAGCGCCGACAGGAAGCTCTGGGCGGTTTCGGCGATCTGACCGAGCGAATCCTGGGTCGATGTCAGGCGTGCCGAGACGAGCGCGTTGGAATCGACGATGCCGTTCAGCCGGTCGAGATCGCGCTGGAAGGTGACGGCCTGGGTCGTGCGGCTGCCAAGCGCCAGGCCGACATCGGCGACCGTGCCGGTCTGCGATTCCTTCGTCGCCTTAACGAGGTCCGCCTGCATCTTCGCCTGCTGGTAGCGCAGCGCGTTGGAAATGGCAGCTGAGGAAACGCCTGTCGCTTTCATGAATTATCCCACCGCGCTCATCAGGGCGTCCAGCATGTCGCTTACCGTCTTCATCATATGCGCCGAGGCTTGATAGGTGTGCTCGAGGTCGAGGAGCAGGGACATCTCCTGGTCGACATTGACCCCGGTGTCGTTGGACAGCGCCTCGGCCGTGCGCGCCGCCAGCGCTTGCTTGCTATCGGCATTGGTCGAAGCCTGCTGGCGTACGCCTTCGAACCAGCCGATGGCATTGGCCGCATAGTCCGAGACGCCGGAGCTGACGGTGATGCCGGCCGAGCTGTCGAAGGCCATCGGCTGATCGAGCTTGCTGGAGTAACCGATCAGAAGGTCCGCATAGGATGCGCCGCCGCCGCTGTTGGCCACATAGGCCGCGCCGTTGGCGCCGCCGTCGCGCAACAGCGCGGGGTTGCCGCCGGCGCTCGGATCGAAGGCGGCGTTGACGCTAATCCTGCCGGCGAGGCCGTCGACCAGCGTGCCGGCGGCCGGAATCGCCGGTGCGCCCGGCCATGTGAACAGGCCGGTCGCATTGGGCTGCGACGACGAGGTTTCGGCAAATGCCGTGACAAGGCCGCGCGCGATTTCGTCGAGCTGGCTCTGCATGGTTGAGGCGACACCGTCGCGCAGCTTCAGAAGGCCCGCAAGCTTGCCGTCGGCGGTGGTGTTGTCGCCGGCGCCGGCCGAGACCGGCACGTTGTCGATATAGATGGTGTTGCCGGGCGTGCCGGCCGAATAGCCTGACGACGGCGTGAAGGTCACCGAGCGCGGCACGGTCTCGAACAGCGTCGTGCCGTCCTTGGTGGTGATGACCATGTCGTTGTCGCCGCGCGTGAAGGTCGAGACCGGGACATATTCCGATATCTTCTTCAGGAGAGCGTCGCGCTGGTCGAGCGCGTCGGAGACGTCGGTGCCGGAACGGGTGCCCAAGATGACCGCCTTGTTGGCGTCCTGGAACTGGCTGAGGAGCGAGTTGAGATCGTCGACGGCGGTGGCGATCTGGCTGTCCGCCTGAGTGCGGAAATCCTGGATCGCCTGAGTGCCGCTGTTCAGCGAATTCACCACTTGCTTGGCGGCGTCGACGACGCTGGTGCCGAGGTTCTGGTTCGACGGCGTGGTGGCGTAGAGCTGCAGGGCTTTCTGCAGGTTGGCGATCGCGGTGGAGGGGGACGACGCGTTGTCGACCCCGTTGACCGACAGATCGAGCTGGTCCATGCCGTCGTAAAGCGCGCTCTGGCCGCTCCATGCCGACAGCGCAGAGAGGTTCTGCCGGAACAGGAGATCATTGGCGGCGCGCTGGATTTCCACCGCCCTGGCGCCGGGCGCCGTGCTGGTCACCACGGCGATGCGGCGGGTGTAGTCCGGATTCGACGCATCGGCGACATTGCGCGACACGACGCTGGTTTGCTTGGACGTGGCCAGAAGCGCCGACTGGGCAATGCTTAGTGCGGAGGAAAGCGACATGCTGATCTTTCACGGGCGGCGCCCGTCGTTTATCTCTTCAGGTTGACGAGGACGTCCATCAGGTCCGAACCGGTCTGGAAGACCTTGGAATTGGCGGTGTAGCTGCGCTGCGCCGCAATCATGTTGGTCAGTTCCTCGGCGATATCGACATTGGAGTTTTCAAGCGCGCCGGAGACGATGGAGCCGAGCTTGCCCTCGTTGGCGAAGCCGATATGGACGGCGCCGGAGTCGGTGCTCTCCACATAGACGTTGCCGGGCATAGCGGTGAGGTTGTCGGGGCTCTGAACGTCGGCCAGCGGGATCTTGTAAAGCGCCTTGGTCGAGCCGTCCGCGAACTGCGCGTAGATGACGCCGTCCTGGCCGATCTGGACCTTCTGGATGGAGCTCGGCGCGTTGCCGTTGACCTTGGCGTCGGCGACGGTGAAGCCGGTGCCGAGCTGGGTCACCTTGGAGAGATCGAGGTTGAGGGTCTGACCGCCCGGAACGGTAAAGGAGATGCTGTCGGTTGCGCCGGTGAGCTTGCCCGTGGTGGTATCGAAGGTGAGGTTCGTCGATGCCAGTGCGCCGCCGGTGTAGGGAAAGGAGGTGCCGGGCGTCGCCTTCGACTGATCGAAGACCGAGACTTCCCAGGTGCCGGCGCCGGTGTTGGTGAAATAGACGTCGAGCAGCTTCTTGTTGCCGAGATTGTCATATGCGACCAGCGAGGTCTTCGACGTGTACTGGGCCGAAGCGCTGTTGGTGGAGGGCAGGCTGCCGGCCGCGACCGGAGTAGCGCCTGCCGGCAGATTGCCGCTGAAGATGCCTTCCGTGCTTGGCGTCGCCGTCATTTCCTGGTCGGAGATCTGCACCGGCACGAGGCCTTCGAAGCCGTTGGCGGTCGCGGCCGGATCGCCATTGGCGTAGCTGTAGGCCATGAGCTGGTAGCCGGCGGCATTAACCAGCCGGCCTTGCGCATCCGGGACGAAGGAGCCGGCGCGGGTGAGATAGGGCGTGCCGCTGGCATCCTGGACGACGAAGAAGCCGTCGCCGTTGACGGCAAGGTCGGACACCGACGTGGTGTAGGTCATGACACCTTGCGTGCTGATGGCCGAACGGATCGTGGTGGTCACGCCGCCGGAATTATAGGCGCCCCCGGTGCCCGGCATGATCAGGGAAGAGAACTCGGCCGAAGAGCGCTTGTAGCCGGTGGTGTCGGAGTTGGCGATGTTGTCGGCCACCGCGGAGAGGCGGTTGGCCTGCGCGTTCATACCGGAAACGCCGGTCCGCATCATTCCGTAGAGGCTCATCGATGGATCTCCGCAGTGCCTGGGTAGGAGGCCATGAAACTATGCCTCGTGTCTTGCGCGAGGCTGGCGCGGGACGAGCCTTGGGCGTGATCGCGTTTCGTTGAATCGCCATCACGCCCAAACTCTTTGTTGGAGCATGATCTTTGTCCGAAAACCGGTTCCCACTTTTCAGGATCATGCTCTGGGGCGGCCATCAAAACACCAGCCGGTAGCCGAGGAACCTCTTGGAATCGATCGGGTCGTGGCCGAGCTTTTCACGCAGCTTCTTGCGCAGCTTCGAGATGTGGCTCTCCACCACGTTCTCCTCGACCTCTTCGTCGAAGATGCCGTAGATGGCGTTGAAGACCTGCGTCTTGGTCACGCGCCGGCCGCGGTTGCTGGCCAGATATTCCAGGATGCGCCGCTCGCGCCGCGGCAGCGGCAGCGGCTCGCCGTCGATCTCCGGATCGCGGCCGTCCATGAAGATGCGCATCGAGCCGACTTCAGTGTAGGCGGCTTCTTCGGAGCCGCGGCGGCGGATGGCGGTGATGCGGGCGAGAATCTCGCGGATGTGGACAGGCTTGCGGACGACATCGTCGACGCCGCTTTCGAACAGCCGCAGCGTATGTTCGAGCGAGTGCTGTTCGCTGAGCGCGATCACTGGTGCGCCGGTGCGGTCGCGGATCTGGCGCGGCGATATCGCGCCCTCGCGGCAGTCGCCAATGAGAAAGGCCCTGACGGACCTGAGATCGGTGTCGGCGGCGGAACTCACCCATTCGCCGAATTCGCCTGGCGCGAAGCCGGCCGTGGCCACTCCCTCGCGATCGAAAAGTGAAGAGTAGCCCTCTGTCACGAGCTCTCGCTCGTCAACGATCACGATCATCGGCCCGCCCTCCGAATCAAATTCACTTGCCCCGTGCGGAAAGGGGTACCCGGCTCGGCGAATCCTGAAAAACCATCATTTCTTGTAGCTATTTTCTTGGGAGTTTTTTGGAGGTCGTAATAAAGGCGGCCGTGCAGGTGTATTCGCCCCGGACTGCCAGCTGGCGATATTGGCCCCGGAGCGTATGCCGGCGGCGTCGAGCGCGTTTGAACATAAGCAACTATTGATTGCAGAAGGCGCTGGCGTTCGGCGTCCATTTGCCAAAGCCGGTGGCGATCATGTTGGCGATGACGCGGCAGACATAGACCTTCTGCGCCGGGTCGTTGTCGGGGCCGGCATGATAGCGGGCGACGGCCATCGACCAGGTCATGTGCCTGGCATGCAGGCTCGCCAGGAAGCGGGCCGCGTAGTCGACATTCTGGTGCGGGTCGAGCATGTCCTCGACGCTGCGGAACTGGGCGCCGTGATAGCGATGGTTGATCTGCATGCAGCCGAGATCTATCAGTGTCTTGCCCTCGCGACGGGCATTCTCGAACGTGGCAAGCGCCTCGCTGCGGCTGCGCGGAAACACAGCTTTTCCTTCTATATTCATGGCGTTAGGCTGAAGGCTGCCCTTCTTCCCGGTCTCGGTCAGGCCGACCGCGTAAAGGATGCCGGCCGGCACGCCGTAGCGGTCGGCGGCGCGCAGGATCTCCGGCTCGCAAGGATTGGCGGCGGCGCTGGCCGCGCCGACGGCGAAACTAGATATACATATCGTCGCCAGCGCGCTCGCGATGAGGCGAAGCGGCACGAGCGAATTCCTGTGCGCCATTGCCTTCGTTCCTTCCCGGTTGCCGGTCGCCGCCCGCGCCGTTGCCGCCCGAGTTCCCGGGCTGGAACGAAGGCTGGTCGCGGCCTGCCGACATCGGCATGGCGCTCGTCGCGTCGGTGCGGCTGGCTGCATGGGCTGCTATCGAAGGTTGCAGGATCGTAACCTTGTCGACGTCGAAGCCGAGGCTGCGCATGGATTTGACGATGGCATCGCTGTCGGCGGTGAGACGGCGGTACGCCTCGTGTGTCTGGGGCTTCATCTCAATCGAAAGTTGCTCGCCCGAGAGCCGCAGGCTGGCGGTGACCGATCCGAGCTCCGAAGGGTGGAGTTCGATCTTCAGCACGTGTGTCGGAACGGCAACAGAATTGGCCGTCCGCGAGCCTGCCGAGGCGCTTGCGAAGGCCTGCTGAGCGCCCTTGTCGGAGGCAAGGGCCTCAACCAGTGCCGATCCCGTCTGGCTGATCGGGTTTTGCGGCGGCGCCGGGAAGCTCTGCTGGCTGATGACTTCCGAGCGTGCGGCGGAAGGCTTGCCCGGCGTCTGCTGTGTGGCCGACTGCGATTGCAGCGAGGCCTTGGAGACGGAAGCCGGCCGCCAGCCTTGCAGCGGTACCGTGCCGTCGGCCTGCGGTTCGTTCCCTTGCGTCGATAGGATTTTGGCATCGCCATGGCCCGGCATGTCGAGAGCCACGTCCGCCTTCACCGGGTTCTGCCCGAAGTCAGGCCCGTGACCTTCAGCCCCCGAACGGCCGGATAGCGACTGCGGCCCGCCGGAACCGTCGACCGCCGCTCGCTTGCCCGGGCGCAGCGGCAATTCAAGCGATCCGTGCTCGCCGGCGCCATCTTCACCGCGGGAGGAATCCTTGCCGCCGGCACCCGACTGTGCGAAATGCTTCATGTCGCTCAGCGCCATCAGCAATGGCAGGCGATCCTGCAGCGGTCCGGAATCGTCGGCTTGCGCCGTGGGACCTTTGTCCGCCGTCGACTTCGCCTCATCGGTCCGGGCGGTGGTCTTCGCGGATTTTCCCGCCGTTGCTTTCTGCGAGCCGGTTTTATCCCGCGGGTCGTGGTCCGGCTCCTGATCGTGCTTGTTGACCGATAAACGCCTTGCCGGATGCGTGTCCGGCAATACCGGCCCGGTCGCAGGCTTGTCCCGCAGCCGATCGGGCTTTTCCGTTCCTTGAACCATTTCGCCGAAATTCTGGTCGTTGTCCTTACCGCCCGCGGCTTGCTGCCGGGGCTGGGACTGGGTCGAAGCAAGGCCCGGCAAGGTCTGGCTGACGCTGGTCATTTGGGAGCTGCTCCGAGCAGTTGGTCGATCTGGTCGAGTTGACGGCGCGTGCTGGTCACCGCCGCATCGATCGGGTCTTGCGCATCAGCCGTTCTCGCCGGCGCGGATGCCTGCACCACCGGCGCGGCGTCAGCCTTTGCCGGAGCGGACGCCGGCGTTTCGGCCGATGCTTGCGCCGGCTGCGGGGCGGGGGACGGCGAAGCCGCGGGCGCCTCCGCGACCGGGTCGCTTGCCGCGACCGGGTCGGGCATCGCTCCTTCCACCGGAGGCAAGTCCGCATTGGCCGGATCGGCAGAGGCCTCAGCCGCGGATTTCGCCTTGTCATCTTTTGCAGGCGTTTTCGGTACGGCTTCAGCATTGGCGGTCGCTTTCACCGGCGCCGTCACTTCGCCTGCGACAGCCTGTGCGGCGTCGAGCAGGTCGCGGTCGCCCTGCGAAAGCTTTCGGCGATCGATTTTGCCGAGCTTGGCAAGCACCTCATCGACATTGGCCGACGTCATGGTCGAGAGGCTCGAATAGAGCTGGGTACGCGGGTCGTCCTGGTTGCCGTTGCCGTCGCGGCCCAGCTCCGCCTTGGCCGAGGCGAAAGCCGAGAGCTCCGTCATGCCGTCGATCGCGGCGTAGCGCGCGATGCGCAGGTAGATCACCTTCTCGCGCTCGGGATCCATCATCGAGGTGATGTCGGCGATCTTGTCCTGGCTGATCGCCATGTGCAGCGTGATGACGCCGGACACAAAGGCATCGGCGAACTGGCTGGCGTAGGGCGAATAGAGGTAGGACGCGACATACTGGGTCGAAGCCAGCACGAAACGGGCGGCGTCGCCCTGCGCGGCCGCGATGCCGACGGAGCGGCGGAGTGCAGCCTCCTCGACCAGGGTGCCGGGGCTGAGCAGGCGCGCTTCGTCGAGCAGGGTGAGCGCCTGGACAGGATCATCGCTTGCAAGCAGCGAGCCCTTGACCAGCGCCAGGAAGGCGCCGATGTCGGCGGGCACGCTCATCGGATCGATCGGCTTCAGCGTTTCGATGGCCTCGGCGGGCCGGCCGTTCAGATAGGCGACCACGCCCTTGGCGATGGCCAGGCTTTGCGGGTCGGTCATCGCGCGCGAAGTCGCCGCCGCGACCGTCACCGGATTGCCGCCGCTCATGCCATAGACCAGCAAGGCGCGAAAGTTCTTCGGTTCCTTAAAGTCCTCGGCATTGGCATCCCGCATCCGGGCGTCGATCATTTCGAGCAGCTTCGCCTGCATCGGCAGCGCGGCATGATCGCCGCCGGCAATTCGGTCCTGGATCAGCTGCAGCGAACGCACCAGCTGATAGGGCTGCAGCGCCTCCTGCGCGGAGGCGACCGAGGGCGACCCTGCCGCGAGCAATAGCAGCGCTATCGTACCGCCGATGACGCTCCTGCCCTTCATCCGCCGGCCGTCATCAGGATTTCGATGCGCCGGTTCGCGGCCGCCATCGGGTCGGAAGCGATCTTGGGCTGCCGGTCGGCGAAGCCGGCAACCTCGGTGATGCGGCTTTCGTCGACGCCGCCGCGCACCAGCATGTAGTAGGCCGAATGGGCGCGCGCGGTGGATAGCCGCCAGTTGTCGTAAGTGTCGCTGCGGAACGGCCGCGCGTCGGTGTGGCCGCTAATGGTAATGGTGCCCTTCTTCTGGTTGATGATGTGGCCGATCTTTTCCATCGCCAGCACCAGCTCGCGGCGCGGCATGGCCGAGCCGATCTCGAACATGCCGAAGTCGAGCTGGTCGGTGATCGAAATCACGATACCCTTGTCGGTGGCCTCGACCGAGACGCCGTCGGCGAGCTTCTCGCCGGGCAGGAATGCCTTGGCGAGTTCCTTCTTGATGTCCGCCGCCTCCTGGAGGGCGGCTTTGCTCGGCATCTTGTCGCCCTTGTCGGCGGTCTGCTCTTCTTCGATCTTTTCCGCCTTCGCCGCCTCGGCCTTAACGACGTCGGCCGCGGTCTCGCGCTTGTCGGTTTCGGCTTTCCCGCCCTTGTCGGTCTTGTTGCCTTCACTCGATGGCTTCTCGGACTCGCCCTGCGCGGCTTTTTGCCCACTCTTGGCGTAGGCCTTTTCCGCGGCTGCCAGCGGTTCGAGCGGCGCGGCCGTCAGCAGAGGCGCCGCCGGAACGGCCTTTACCTTCGGCGCCGCGGCGGTGGCGATTTTCTCGCCGGGCTTGGCCGGATCACCGTCGATCTTGGCGCGCTCGGCGGTTGCCTCGGCATCGGGCGCCGCCACCTGCTGCGACCAGAAATCCGGCGCGAACGGATCGCGGTAGGATTCGCCGCCGGAGGCGCCGGTCGCCGGACCGGCCGTCTGGGCGCCGCCTTCGCCCTTGGCGCTGACGTTCTGCATCACTCCCGTATCGGCGGCGATCTCCGCCAGCACAGCATAGGGATCGGCAAACAGCTTCTCATCGGAGAGCTGGGCATCCTGCGCCCCGTCCTTCGTCTGGCGGCGTTCGGAGGAGCCGGCGCCGCCTTTGCCGTCATCGCCGGCCTTGGTCGCGCCCTGCTGCGGGTTGTCCGCGGTCAGCCCGACCTTGCTCGGGCCGTCGCCCAGGTCTTCCAGGCCCTTGCGGCTGGAGTTGCGGTCGATCAGCTCGACCGGATTGAAATAGCTGGCGACGGCTGCCTTGGTCTGCTCATTGGCGGCGTTGATCAGCCACATGACGAGGAAGAAGCACATCATCGCCGTCATGAAGTCGGCGAAGGCGATCTTCCACACGCCACCGTGGTGACCGTCGTCATGACCGTCGTGATTGCGCTTGACGATGATGATCTCGTGGCGAGGGTTGGCATGGTCGACGGCGCTCATGACAGGACCTCCGACAAGCACGCCGACCACTCGGCGATACGCGTCTCGAACACCGTTTCGTTGATGGTGACGGTCAGGTCGAAGCCCGGCGCCTCGGTGAAGTCGAGATTGGCGGCGCGGGACCCGAGCGCCACCTTCAGCGGCTCGAACAGCGAGAGCGGCCCCCGGACACCGATACGCACGGCCTCGCTGTCGGCGACCGCGGCGCTGATGGCTTGCGAAAGGGCCTGCAGGGAACGTTGCTGCAGGTCGTCACTGAGAAAGCCGCCGACGATGCGGGCAACGGTCGCGCCGGCAAGCTCGGCAACACGCTGCTCCATGGCTTCGATGCGCGTGGCGACGGCCGCGCCGAGATCGCCGCCGAAGCTTTCAAGGAAAGCTTTCGCCGCTTCGTCATTGGCCTGGCGCTCGGCATCGAGCGCCGCTTGGTGGGAAAGCGCAAGGCGTGCCTCGAGCGCCGCCTCTGCGTCGGCCACCGCTTCGGCGATCAGCGCGCCGATATCGGCCTGCGGCGCCGGCGCGGCCGGCATATGCTGGACGTCGCCGCGATCCTTCGGCGGCTGGCCGGCATGCGGAGTCCGCGATCCGAAATCGGGCAGGAGATCGAAAAGGGCTGCGGAAGCCATGGCCTAACCCACGGCTTCCGGGGCGGCCGCCCATTTGCGCAGGATCTGCGCGGTGCGTTCCTCGTTGAGGTCGACCATGCGGGCAAGCCGCTCCTGCGGCGCCGGCCGGATTTTCTGGCGCAGGTCGTCGAGCGGGGTTGCGCCGGCGCGTGCGCCGGGGAGCGCGCCGGCCGGAGTTTCGGCGGCGATCGCGGCGATTGGCGCGTCGGGCGTCGGCAAGGAACGCTGCACATCGTCGAAGCTCGGGCCGGCAATGGCCGCGGGCTTCGACGACGCCGTCAGCGCGGCAGCCATCGGCTTCAGGCCGAAGAAGGCAACCAGGAAAACGACGACGATGAAGGCGCCGGCATTGATCAGCGTGCCGGTATAGGTGCCGATCGCGGCGAGGATACCCGGCTGGTCGATCGGCTCGCCGTCGAGGCCGTTGATGAACTCGACCGCAGACACGTCGATGATGTCGCCGCGCTTGTCGTCGAAGCCGGTCGCCGAGGCGACCATCTTCTGGATGTCGGCGACGCGCTTGGCAATCTGCTCCGGGGTAGCGTCCTTGCCGAGGATGGTCTTCAGGCGATCCTGGTTGACGACGACCGCGATCGACATCTTGTTGACCGTGTAACCGTTCGAAACGGTCGCGATCTTCTTCGAGTTGATCTCGTAGTTAGTAATCTCTTCCTTGCGATCGTTCTGCGAGGAGGATTGCGGTCCCTCCGTGGTCGTCGTCTGCGTCTCGGGCAGGTTCTGCTCGACGCTGGTCGGGGTCGACGCCTGCTTCTGGTTGCTCGCCTCGTTGGTCTTCACCGATTGCACCGAACGCTCGACGCGCGAGTTCGGATCGAAGATCGTCTCCTCGGTTTGGCGACTGTCGGTGTTGACGTCCGCCTTGACGCTGGCGCGGAAATTGTCCGGGCCGAGATAAGGGGTGAGCGCGCGGCGGATGTTGTCGCCGATCTGGGCCTCGACCGTCTGCTCGATGCCGAGCGTGCGCGCGGCGCTCGTGTTGGACGGGTCGTCGCCGGCGGCCAAAAGGTTGCCGTTGGAATCGAGCACCGTGACCTTGTCGGCCGAGAGGCCCGGAACGGCCGCGGCGACGAGGTGGCGGATCGACATGGCGCTTTTCTCGGCATCGTTGCCGGCATAGCGGATGACCACAGAGGCGGAGGGCTGCTGCTCGTCGCGGCGGAAATTGGCGCGCTCAGACATGACGATGTGGACACGCGCCGCCTTGACGCCGGAAATCGACCGGATGGTGCGCGCGATCTCGCCCTCCAGCGCGCGGACGCGGGTGATCTGCTGCATGAAGGAGGTGAGGCCGAGCGAGCCGACATTGTCGAACAGCTCGTAGCCGGCATTGGCGCTGGTCGGCAGGCCTTTCTCGGCAAGCAGCATGCGCGCCTGCGCGGTGGTGCCGGCCGGCACCAGCACCGAGGTTCCGTCGGAGCCGACATCGAAGCTGATGCCGGCATCGGCCAGCACCAGGCCGATCTGGTTGACGTCGGAACGCTCGAGACCGACATAGAGCGTCTCATAGGCCGGACGGTTGAGGTAGACGGACCCGATGCCGATGACGGCCATGACCAGAGCCGCGATGCCGCCCATGAGCGCCAGACGCCTCACGCCGAAGCTCTTCAAATTCGCGATGATGCTCTGGATCTGTTCCGGCACGATTCAACCGCTCCCAGCATGACTGTCCGCCGGAAGACTAGACCGCGAAGCTTGTGCGAGGATGATAGGCGCGCGGCCGAGGGGCCTGCTAAGTGTTGAACGGTTATTTTCTTCCCGCCATCGCAAAAGGCCGCGCTTCAGGCGCGGCCTTTCATCGGTCGATAGTGCTCAAGCGGCTTAGCCGTTCTTGAACAGCTGCAGGATCGACTGCGAGGAGCTGTTGGCGATCGACAGGGACTGAATGCCGAGTTGCTGCTGGACCTGGAGCGCCTGCAGGCGCGTCGATTCCTTGTTCATGTCGGCATCGACGAGCTGGCCGACGCCGCGGTCGATTGAGTCCATCAGGCTCTGGGTGAAGGTCTTCTGCAGGTCGATCGAACTCTTGGCGGCGCCGAGCACGGTGGCGGCGTCGGTAAGCTGACTCATGACGTTGTCGATCTTGGTGACCATCTGCGTGATGATATCGTCGGTCACGCCCGCCGCCGTGATGTCGAGATTGAAGGCGGAGACGTTGTCGATCTTGACGGGCGTGCCCGTCACCGCGCCCTGGCCTGCGGTGTTGGCGGCGATGTCGGTGTTGCCGGCGGCGATCGAGGCCGCATAAGCGGCATCGTATGCCGCCTGGTCCGCAGCGGTGGAATAGATCGACGTCTTGCGGTCGAGGATGCCCTGGTTCTTGACGGCCGTGGAGAGGCCGGAATCGAACAGCTTGGTGCTTTCGACATTGATGTCGATGGTGCCGAGCGAGATGGCGCCGGACGAGGAGCGATTGAAGGAAGAGACGATCTGGGCGTCGGGCTGGACGCCGTCATTGGCGGTCGCGACCTGCTTGGACGTCACCGAAAGATAATTCGAGCCGGAGAAGGTGGCGGCGTCGGCGAAGGATTTCATCTGCGCCTGAAGCGCGGTGATTTCGGTCTGCGTCTTGGCCTTGTTGGCATCCGACTGGCCGACGGCCGACAGAAGCTTGGTCTTGATCTGGCCGATCGTCGAAAGGACGTTGTTCATGCCGGTATAGGCGGTGTCGACCTTCGAGGCGCCGAGGCCGAGCGCGTCCTGCACCGTCGACAGCGCCGAGTTGTCGGAGCGCATGGTGGTGGCGATCGACCAGTAGGCGGCGTTGTCCGAGGCCTCGGAGACCCGGTAGCCGGTCGAGATCCGGGCCTGCGTCTGCTCGAGCGATTTGTTGGTGGCGTTGAGGCTTTGAAGTGCAGTCAACGCCGCAGCGTTTGTCATGATGCTCGCCAAGAAACTCGCTCCTTCTCAAAAGCCGGCATGCCACACAGGCCGGGTCTCGACCTGCCCATCGGTTGCGATCGCGCCGGTCGGGGCCGAGTCGGCAACCTGTCGTAAGTCATTGGTTAACCATACCTAGCGCGATATGGTTAATGGCCTGTTAAAAGTGGGCTTTCGAGAAGTTAAGAAACGAAGATTGCGCGGGCCTTGAGCAAACGCAAATCGGGCCGCGCTTTTGGCGCGGCCCGATGCTTTGGCCTGGTCAGTATAGAGCGATCAGCCGCGGAAGAGCGACAGGATCGACTGCGACGAGCCGTTGGCGATCGACAGCGCCTGGACGCCGAGCTGCTGCTGCACCTGCAGTGCCTGGAGGCGGGTCGATTCCTTGTTCATGTCGGCATCGACGAGCTGGCCGACGCCGCGATCGATGGAGTCCATCAGGCTCGAGGTGAAGGTCTTCTGCAGGTCGATCGAGCTCTTGGCGGCGCCGAGCTTGGTGGCGGCGTTCGTCATGTCCTTCAGCGCGGCATCGACGACGTTCATCATCTGCTGGATCTGAGCGTCGCTGGCAGCGGTGCCGCCCGAGAAGATAGCCATGCTGGCAACCGAGTAGGTATCGCCGGCTGCCGGAGCTGCACCCAGGGTCGGGTTCTGAGCCGTGGCGGTCGTGGCGCCGGTGGTGCCGAGGCGAGCCGCATCGAGGATGCCCTTCGAGGTCGGGGCGGCGCCCGAATCATAGAGCTTGATGCTTTCCACGTTGACGTCGATCGTCGAGATCGAAACCGCGCCGGTGGCGCTGCGGTTGAAGGCCGAAACGATCTTGACGTCCGCCGCCGTGCCCGAAGCCGTCGACACCGACAGCATGTTGGTGCCGGAGAAGGTGGCGCCGTCGGCATAGGCCTTCAGCTGATCCTGAAGGGCCTTGATTTCGACCTGGGTCTTTTCCTTGGAAGCATCCGTCTGGCCGTAGGAAGCGGTCAGCTTCTGCTGGATCTGGTTGATCGTCGTGATCGCGCTATCCATGCCGGTATAGGCGGTGTCAACCTTCGAGGCGCCGAGGCCGAGGGCGTCCGAAACGGTGGACATGGCCTGGTTGTCGGAACGCATCGTGGTGGCGATCGACCAATAGGCGGCGTTGTCCGAAGCCTGCGAGACGCGGTAACCGGTGGAGATGCGGGTCTGGGTGGTCTGGAGCTGGTTCTGGGTGTTGTTGAGGCTCTGCAGCGCGGTCAACGCAGCGCTGTTGGTCATGATACTGGCCATGGCTACTCGTACCTATTTTTACACGGATTTTTTTTTACATACCGGCTTGTCCGGTATGACGGTGCGGCATCATGCCAATGACCGCTCAGCTGGGTCACCCGCCATCTGCGAGCGACTATGGCGGCAAGTCCCTACCAAAGAGCTAAATCGGACGGTTAATCGAAAATATTCTGCTTAAAATTCGAACGGAACGGGGACGGCGTTTCGACACCTGTCCCGGGCGCGTCAGGTGAAGGATCGCACCAGGCTGCCGACCAAAAGGTTCCAGCCGTCGATCAAAACGAAGAACAGGATCTTGAACGGCAGCGATACCACGGTCGGCGGCAGCATCATCATGCCCATGGCCATGGTGACGGTGGCGACGATGAGGTCGATGACGAGGAAGGGCAGCACGATGAGAAAGCCGATCTCGAAGCCGCGCCGGATCTCGGAGATCATGAAAGCCGGTACCAGGATCCGCAGGTCGACGGTCTCGCGCGACACGGTCTGGCCGCGCTCACGGGCCAGGTCGGCGAAGAGATCGAAATCCTTGTCGCGGACATTGTGCAGCATGAAGTCGCGGAACGGGCCGGAGATCTTCTCGAACGCCTCGGCCTGCGTAATCTGGTTGTCCATCAGGGGTTTCACGCCGGTGTTCCACGCCTGGTCGAAGGTCGGCGCCATGACGTAGAAGGTCATGAACAGCGACAGCGAGATCAGGATCAGGTTTGCCGGAGTCGATTGCAAGCCGATGCCGGCGCGCAGGATCGAGAAGGCGATGACGAAGCGGGTGAAGCTCGTCACCATGATCAAGAGGCCCGGCGCCACTGAAAGCACGGTGAGCAGGCCGAACATCTGGATCAGGTAACCGACGGTCGTGCCGTCGGCCTTGCCGATGCCGCCGAGATCGAGCTGCTGGGCCGCGGCGACGGACGTGGTAACGACGATGAGCGCCGTGGCTATGAGGAATTTTCTCATTCGAGCAGCATCGTCCTGACGAGAACCTGTTTGACGTGGCCACCGCTGCGCAGCGCCGCGCGCTCATCGAGATCGGCCTTGAGATGCTGGTAGCCGCTGGCGCCTTCGATCTGGTGCAGCTTCAGCGTTCGCACGAATGCGAGCAGATCCTGATGAATCTGCTCGGTCATTTCCGGCGGCTGCGGAGCATCGTATAACACCGATGCCTCCAACCGGATCCAGACTTCCGACGGCGAGGCGAGATTGGTGGTGATCGGCGCCAGCTGCACCAGCGCCGGCCCGGTGGCCGCCTTGCCGCTCTCGGACCGTTTTTCCGCGGTGCCGGCGTTTTCCGGCGCCGCCGGCACCGGCGCCGGCGTTTCGCCTTGCTTGAGATAGCCGCCGGCAAGCCAGCCCATGCCGACGGCCGCGCCCGTCACGACCAAGAGCATGGCGAGCTGGATCACCAGGGAAGGTCCCTTCTTGGGCTGGACCTGCTCGACATTGGCCACGGCAGCGCTCTCCCGGCCCTAGAAAGGAAGAACCTGGTCGAGGACCTGCTGGCCATAGGCCGGCTGCTGGACCTCGCTCACACGGCCTCGGCCGCCATAGGAGATGCGCGCCTCGGCGATGCGCTCATAAGGGATGGTGTTCTCCGCGCCGATGTCGGACGGACGAACCATGCCGGCGATGGTCAGCACACGAAGCTCATAGTTGACACGGACCTCCTGCGAGCCCCTGATCATCAGATTGCCGTTGGGCAGCACCTCGGTGACGACGGCGGCGACGTTGAGGGCGATGTCCTCCGAGCGCTTGATCTCGCCGTCGGCGTTCGTCTCGGTGCTGGAGCTCAAGCCGGCGTCGCCCTTGCCGCTGGTGCTCTTGCCGTCCCATCCGAGCGTGACGTCGTAGCCGAGCTTGCGCGCGGCGGTGCGGCTGCGGTCGTTCTGGTTCTTGAAATTGGCCCTGTCGTTGAGCCTGATATTGACGGTCAGGATGTCGCCGGGGCGCAGTGCACGCGGATCGGTAAATAGCCGGCTCTGGCGATCGTCCCACAGCGAGAACTTCTTCGGCCGCGAGGCAGGCGGCTCGGGATAGCTGTAGGGACCGGAACCGCCTTCATCGATGCCGGAACCGACCGGCGACAAAGCGGGCTCCCTGCCGACCTCCCTGAGGTCGGTGCCGCAGCCAGCCAGGGTAGCGAGGGCGATCAGGGCGAGCAATTTCGATTTCATGACGGATCAACCCTTCGCGCCGCGCTGGCCATGATGCCGGTGAGCGTCGCCGCCGCCTTCTGGTCCATTTCGTTCAGGATGACGCCGGCCTTGCGCGAATCGAGCTTCATCAGGATGGCCGCCGCGAGTTCGGCATTCACCATCGCCAATCGTTCGGCGGCGGCGTCGGGCTTCATGCCGGCATAGATCTTGACGACGCCGTCCTCGGCGCGCGCCAGGAACACTTCGCGGCGCTTCAGCCATTCCTCGTACTCGGCCCGCTTTGCCTCCAGCGCTTTCATGCGCTCGTCGATGCCGGCTTGCAGTTGCTTCAATTCCTCGGCCTGAAGAGCGTAGCGACGATCGCGCGCGGCGTCCGCAATGTTGGAGCAGAAGCGCTGGATCTCGCTTTCGTCCGGCGCCTTGCCGCCTGCGAGCGCAGCCGGCTGGACCGGCTCCTTTTCGCGCGTAAGTTCGGCCGGCTGGACCGGGGCCTGCCCGCCGGGCAGGACCTGCCGAACGTCCTCGGCGCGAACGGAAGCGCCGCCGAGAAGCGCGGCCGCTGCCGTGGCGGCGATCATTACGAGGGGGCGGCGTGTTTTCGAGGAAAGAAGCGCGATCATCGGCGTGCCTATTGGAGAACCAGATCGGCCTGCAAGGCGCCGGCCGATTTGATGCCTTGCAGGATGGCGATGATGCCGTCGGGCTTCACACCCAGACGATTGAGGCCGGAGACAAGCGTTTCGAGATCGGGACCGTCGAGCACGGCGACGCGCGCGTCGGGCCGGCTCGCTTCGATGGCGGTGAAAGGCTCGACCGCCGTCCGGCCCCTGGAGAAAGGTTCCGGCTGGACCACTTTCGGCGCTTCGGTAATGCGCACTGTGAGCGTGCCGTGGCTGATTGCCACGCGCGAGATCCGGACATTGTTGCCGATGACGATCGTGCCGGTGCGCTCGTCGATGACGACGCGGGCAGGGGCGTCCGATTCGACGACGAGATTCTCGATCTCGGCATAGAAACGCGCGGCCGACACATTCTTCGGCCGCCTGATCTGCACGGTTCGGGCATCGCGTTCGGCGGCGACGCGCATGCCGAAACGCTGCGAGGTATAGTCATTGACGGCGTCGGCGATGCGAATGGCGGTCGAGAAATCCGGGTTGCGCAACTGCAGCGTCAACACGCCCTGGTCGTCGAACTCGGCCGGTACGGCGCGCTCGACGATGGCGCCGTTGGGCACGCGGCCGGCGGTCGGCACGCCTTGCGTCAACTGCTCGGCCTGGCCCTGGGCGGCGAAGCCGCCGACGATCACCGAGCCCTGCCCGACGGCATAGATCTCGCCATCGGCTGCCTTCAGCGGCGTCATCACCAGCGTGCCGCCGGCGAGCGAGGTGGCGTCGCCCATCGAGGAGACGTCGATGTCGATGCGGGCGCCCGACTGGACGAAGGGCGGCATGTTGGCGGTGACGATTACTGCGGCCACGTTCTTGGCGCGCGCGCTGCCGCCCTCGGTGGCGATGCCGAGATTCTCCAGCATCGCTCGGATCGACTGTTCCGTGAAGGGCGAGTTGCGCAGGCTGTCGCCGGTTCCGGCGAGGCCGATGACCAGGCCATAGCCGACGAGCTGGTTGTCGCGCGCGCTCTGCAACTGCGCGATATCCTTGATGCGCGCGGCGACCTGGCCGGGCGGCAGCGTGCTTGGGCCGGTCGAGACGCGGAACATGCGCTGGGTCGTGGCCGGATCATATTCCGGATCGTCGTAGACGCCGCCGTTCTTCTGCGCGAGCTCGCGCTTGGCCTTGGGCGTCAGCCCATCCGCCAATGCCGGCTGAAGGCCGATGGCGGCGCTCAGCAGAAGGACAAAGGCGCGCATCACGAAGCGCCGACCTTGATGGTGCCGTCGGCCATCACCGTGCCCGAGATGATCTTGCCGCTGTCGATGTTGCGAATCTTGATCTGGTCGCCGGCAGCACCAGGCTGCAGCGTGACGCCGGCCGCTGAAATGGTCAGCGCGCCGGCGGTGAAATAGACCTGCACCGAAGCGCCCTGCTCGACCAGCCAGGCGTCGCGGATGGCGGTGACCGGGATGTAGCGGCCGGGTAGAAGCGTGCGCTTGGCGACCTTGCCCTGAAGCTCCTCGGAGCGCGTCGCCATGCCGTCGGGCTTGTGCTTGCCGGGGATGAGCGTTACCTGCTTGAGCGAGGCAAATTCGATGGTCTCGCCGGGATAGATGACCCGGTTCGGGATCAGCACGGCCTCGCCGGCGGGCTGGCCGGCTGCGATCTGGTTTGCCGGTTGACCGGCCGTATCCTGCGCGAAAGCCGGCATGCCGGCGGCCACCAGGACGGTGGCCAGCGCGGCGCGACGAAGTGCGGAGGAGATCGGCGCGGCCATCGTCCGTTACCTGATGTTCTTGGAGACCACCGAGGCCATGTCGTCGGCGGCCTGGATGACTTTGGAGTTCATTTCGTAGGCACGCTGCGCCGAGATCAGCTCGGTGATTTCCTTGACCGGATCGACGTTGGAGGATTCGAGGTAACCCTGCTGGATCGTGGCGAAGCCGGGGTCGCCAGGCACGCCGACATTGGCCGGGCCTGAGGCAGCCGTCTCCTGGAAGAGGTTGTCGCCGAGCGGGGCCAGGCCCGCCTCGTTGGCGAAATTGGCGATCTGAAGCTGGCCGAGCAACTGCAAGTTCGTCTGACCATCCAGGCGAGCAAAGACCTGGCCGGTCTTGTTGACGATGACTTCGACCGCGTCGGTCGGCACGGTGATGGCCGGAATGACCTCGGCGCCGTCGACGGTCACCAGCTGCCCGGTGGCGTTGGTGTTGAAGGCGCCGGCGCGCGAGTAAAGCGTGCCGCCGTCGGCTCCCTGGATCTGGAACCAGCCCCTGCCGGTCAAGGCCAGGTCGAAACTGTTGCCGGTGCTGGCCAGCTCGCCCTGCGTGTGAACGTTGCGCACCGCCGTCGTCTTGACGCCAAGACCGATCGAGACGCCTTCCGGCACCAGCGAGGTGTTGGAGCGGTTGGGCACGCCTTGCGTGCGGTCGACCTGGTAGAGCAGGTCGGAGAATTCGGCCCGCGCCCGCTTGTAGCCGGTGGTGTTGATGTTGGCGATGTTGTTGGCGATGACTTCCAGGTTGGTCTGCTGAGCGTTCATGCCGGTGGCAGCGATGGCAAGGGCTTTCATGACGCGGTCCTAGATACTCATGCGACTGATTTCGAGATAAGCCGAGACGACTTTGTCGCGGATCGCGATGGTGGTCTGCAGCGCCTGCTGGGCGCTCAGCACCGCATCGACCACCTGGCGCGTGTCTGCATCGCCCTTCAGCGCCTGGATCGACATCTGCTCGGCGTTCTGCAGCGTGTTGACCGTTTTCGTCGCGGCATGGCTGAGGACTTCGGCGAAGCTGCTGCCGACGCTTTCGCTTGCCTGCGTTCCGATGCCGCCCTGCAGCAGACCCGGTGAAGCCTGCTCCGCTCCATCGACTGCCGTCTTGAATTGTATTGCCCCGATACCGCCGATCATTACTGGTTCCTCATCAGGTCGATGGTCATGGAAATCAGATCGCGAGCCTGCTTGATGACCTGCAGGTTGGCTTCATAGGAGCGGTTCGCCTCGCTCATGTCGGCCATTTCGACCAACGTGTTGACGTTGGGCATCTTGACGTACCCTTTGTCGTCGGCGGCTTCGTTGCCGGGCTGGAATTCGATCGGGAAGTCCGAAGGATCGCGGGAGATCGCGCTGACTTCCACCAGCGAGCCGCCGGTCGCGCGGTCGACCTCGGACTGGAAGGTGATCGTCTTGCGGCGGTAGGGATCTGCGCCCGGCGTGCTGCCGGTCGATTGGGCGTTGGCGAGGTTTTCCGAGACCACGCGCAGGCGCTCCGACTGGGCGCCAAGGCCGGAGGCCGCGACTTTGAGGGCTGCGGTGAGGGCGTCCATGGTCAGCTCTTCACCACCATCGTCATCATCGAATGGAAGGCCTTGACGATCGCCGTGTTGAGCTCGAAGGAGCGGCGGACCTCGCCCGCCTTCATCAGCTCCTGTTCGAGAACCACGGTGTTCTTCGACGGCATGATCGCGCCCTCAGGATCCTCGGGCTTGACGTTGAAGCCGGCATTGGCCGTTTCGGCGCCGAGATGGCCGGCCTGCGTGGCGGCAAGCGTCACCGCGGTCCGGTCGAGAACCTTTTCGAAGGGCTCCACGTCGTTGGCGGTGTAGCCCGGCGTGTTGGCATTGGCGATGTTGGAGGCAATCGCCGACTGGCGCACGGCCAGCCATTGCGACTGCCGCGTGGCGAGATCGAAAAGATTTACGGGTTCCATGGAATCTCCCGGGCGAGTACGCACAAGACTAGGCGGCCAGTCTTGCGCGGACCTTGCGCGAGGCGGGCCGCATGGCCCGGCGCCATTACTTGGAGAGCTGGATTACCTTGTCGGTGCTGGTGACGATCACCCACTTGCCGCCGCGCTGCTCGATCGAGGCGACGCGGCTGGAATCGGGCAGGACCGAGCCGCGCTGGACGAGCCACAGACCGGTATCGTCCTCGATCATGGCGCGGCCGTTGGCGACATGCACCATCTTGAATTCCGAAGCGGCGGCGGGAAACGGCTGGTCGCCGGGCAGCGGCGCGGGGTCGTCCTCCACCGTTCCAGTGGCAAAGAGGTCGATATCGGCATTGGGATCATCCTTGGCCGTCAGCGGCCCGCTACGCTCGGCCACGACGCCGCCGCCCTCGCGCCCGGCATTGCTGCCGCTGCCGCCGAACTTGATGGCCTGAACGCCGAACTGCTCCTGGTTGAAGAAAATGTACCAGGGAAACAACGCGCAGATCAGGCCGAGCGTGATGCCGAGCGCAGCGATGACGAAATCGCTGCGGCGGTCGGCGCTCCTGTCGGCCAGGCGCGGGAACTGGGCTTTCGGCGGCTCCGGCCATTCGGTGCGGGGAAAGAGCCCGTCGAGCAAGGAATCGCGGCTGGCCTGCGCGACATCGGCAGTCCCGGCGGTGGATGTCGGCGGCGGATGCGGCCTGTCGTCCCCGGTCAGGAGAGCCGCTGTCTTTTGTGTCCTGGCACGCGCGGCTTTGTCTTTGGCAGTCCTTGCCGCGTCGGCTTCGGCCCTCTCCGCCGCCTCGGCCTCGGCAAGCCTGTCGCGCAACATGCGCTCGGTATAATGGAGCTCAGTCTCCTTGATCGCCATTCAGCTTCCCCTTGAGATGGCGGGCGAGGTCGGCGAACGGATCGGCCGATGCGCGGTCCCTAGGCGACTGCGTGAGCGCCTCGTAGATCAGCGGAACCTGGCGCACCGCATTGTCGAGCTCGGCGTCGGCGCCGCTCTGGTAAGCGCCCAGCAGGCGGATGTCGCGCGTGTCCTCGAAGCGCGCGATCATCGATTTCAGCTTCGTCACCAGCATGCGCTGCTCGGCGCTCCAGGCCTTGTCGGCAAGGCGCGAGATCGACGACAGCGGATTGACCGGCGGATAGCGGCCCTGCTCGGCGAGCGCTCGGTCGAGCACGACATGGCCGTCGAGGATGCCGCGCACCGAATCGGCGACCGGATCATTGTGATCATCGCCGTCCACCAACACGGAAATGATGGCGGTGATCGAACCTTTCCCCTCGGCTCCAGGCCCAGCGCGTTCGAGCAGCTTCGGCAGCTCGGTGAAGACCGAGGCCGGATAGCCGCGGGCTACCGGCGGCTCGCCGGTTCCGGTCGCCACCTCGCGCAACGCATGCGCGAAGCGGGTGATGGAATCCAGCACCAGGAGAACGCGGTGGCCCTGGTCGCGAAAATGCTCGGCCACGCACATGGCAGTGTCGGGCGCGCGGCGGCGCATCATGGCGCTTTCGTCGCTGGTGGCGACGACGGCGACGGTCTTGGCCATGTTTTCCGCACCGATCGTGTCCTCGAGGAACTCGCGCACCTCGCGGCCGCGCTCGCCGATTAGCGCCACGACTACCGTGTCGAAAGCCTCGGCGCCGGCCAGCATGGCAAGCAGCGTCGACTTGCCGACGCCGGAACCGGCGAAGATGCCGAGCCGCTGGCCGAAGCATAGCGGGGTGAAGATGTCGATCACCCTCACGCCGGTGAGGAAACCGGTGCCGACGCGCTGGCGCGACAAGGCGCCGGGCGTCGCGCCATGCGCGACCTCAGCCGCATTCGGCCTGATCAGCGGCGGGCCGCCGTCAATGACCCGGGTCAGGGCGTCGATGGCGCGCCCGCGCCAGGAGGCATGCGGGGTGACCGCGAGCGGGCCGCGGCGGAAGACGGTGTCGCCGATGCCGGCATCGGCGCTGCGTTCGAAGGGCGCGACCACCACCTCGTCGCTGGAGATCTTGACGATCTGGCCGCGTCGCGCGCCGGCTTTGCCGCGCTGCTCGACGATGTCGCCCAGCCTGGCAATTCCGGACAGGCCGCGAACCTTGTAATGCGTCGGCGATATCTCGGCGATGCGGCCGCCGCGCGCCAGCAGCGCCTGCGGATCGTCGAACCGCTGCCAGACGCGTTCGAGAGCGGCCAGCCTGTCGGTCCGTCCGGTTTCCGCCGGGCTCTCGGCAGCGCGCAACAGGGACGATCCGGTCGTCATGCTGTCACTTCGAGCCGAGCGTCTTGATCGCGTCGTCGGTGGAGGAATCGGTCTGCCGCATCAGCGCCGCCGTGTTCTCGAAAGCGCGTTGCACCTGGATCAGCCGGGTCATTTCCAGCACCGGGTTGACGTTCGATTCTTCCAGAAACCCTTGAGCGACGCCGACGTCCGAGCGATCGGTGACGGGCTCGGGCGTGCGCGCCGGAACGATGCCCGAATTCCCATAGCGGACGAAATTCTCGCCGGGGTCGAAATTATAGAGGCCGATGGCGCCGACCAACTGGTCGTTCTGCCTGAGCGAGCCGTCGGCGCCTGCCTTGGGCGGGCCGTTGCGCGGATCGAGCTGGATGGGGGCGCCGCCGCTGTCCAGCACCGGGTAGCCTTCGATCGACATCAATTCGCCGTTCTCGTTCATGGAGAAGCGGCCGTCACGCGTCATCACCGTGCCGGCGGGCGTCTCGATGGCGAACCAGGCGTCGCCCTGGATGGCGAAGTCGAACGGGTTGCCGGTCTCGGTCAGCGCGCCATGCGCGCCGGAGAGATAGGTCTTGCCGGAGGAGGCAAAGGAAACCGATCTCGGCCCGGTGCCCGAGACCACGTCCTCGAATTTTACGCCGGTGGCGCGAAAGCCGATCGTCGAGGCGTTGGCGACATTGTCGGCGATGGTGTCGAGACGACGCTCGAGGGCGATCTGAGAGGAGAGGGCGACGTAAAGACTGTCCTGCATGATCTTCTCAGAACTTCAACTGCTGCATGGCCATCATCAGATCGGTGGAGATGCCGACAGTGGTCGGTTGCGCGAAGAGCACGCTGACCGATGTCACCGCCGTCGAGGTCGGATGGTCAATCTCGTACATGCTGGTGAAGCGGGTCAGGAATTTGCTGAGCTTGTCCGGGTCGGTGAAGTCCTTGATGTCGAGCTTCTGCTCGAACAACTGCGCCTGCTTGTCGATGTCGGCGGTTGCGAAGGAATCCGGCAGGCCGAGCGCGGTACGCACCACGCTGGCAAGTGCCGTGTCGGCCAGCACGTCGTACCAGCTGGTGATGTCGGGTGCCTTGCGCTGGAAATAAAGCGCCAGCCGAACACCCTCGTTGGTCTGGCCGGCGTCCTCTTCCAATGTCTGGCGCAGGTATTTGTCGACGGTCGGCTGCTGCGCCGGCACGTAGGTGGTGGCGTTTTCGCCGTACTGCTCGAAATTGAGGGCCGCGGCCAGTCCGGCATAGGCTTTGTTGGTCTGCTTGTTGGCGACGCTATCGGGGTCGCGCACGCCGCCCTCGAGGACCTGCCTGATCAGGTCTTTGTCTTCGGTGGTGGAGTCGAGACCGAACGCGGCCAGTGCGTAGGTGTACAGCCGATTGTTCGACATCAAATCGTCGACCGATTTCACCTTGGTGATGTTGGCGAGATAGTATGTCGTCTCGCCCTTCACATAATCCGAATCCGGATCGAGACCGGCGATCTCAGCCTGCATGGCGTAGTTCTTCGTGACCAGCTGCTGCGCCGGGTTGTAGACCGTCGCATCGGCGCCGTCCGCCGCGAAGTTGAAGGCGCTGACGAACTGGGCGTAGCGCTTGTCCGTCAGCTTGTTGGCGAAGCTGTTGGGGTCGGAAACGCCTTCCTTCAGCGCCTTGACCATGAAGGCCTTGGCATAGTCCATGTCCTCCAGCCCGTAGGCTTTCATGGCATATTTGAACAGGCGGTCGTTGTTGACGAAATCGTCGATCGATTTCACCTTGGTGATGTTGGCCAGATAGTATTGGGTGTCGCGATCGACCGTCGGCTGCTGCTCGATGCGGGCGATAGACTTGGGAATGTCTTTGGCGATCAACTGATAGCTGATATAGGTACTAAGCAAAGGGCATGCCTCCGGCCGAAGCTATCCCTGCACGATAGCGTCACTTCCTTGCGCGAAGCTGAATCGCGTCCGCCGCCTTCGATTCAAGCCTCACACAAGGCAAGGGGACTATCCCTGCTCCACGACGTGACATGCGGAAGGACCTGTCGTGGGCATTCTGATCGGACTTGTGGTGACGCTCGGCTGCGTTCTCGGCGGCTTCATGGCCATGGGCGGGCATCTGCATGTATTGCTGCAGCCGTGGGAAGCGGTGGTGATCTGCGGCGCGGCGCTCGGCACCTTCCTCGTCGCCAACCCGATGAAGACGGTCAAGGACACCGGCAAGGGCATTCTGGAAGCCTTCAAGCAGGCGGTGCCGAAGGAACGCGACTATCTCGAGACGCTGGGCGTGCTGCACAGCCTGATGCGCGAACTGCGCTCGAAGTCGCGCAGCGAGGTCGAGGCGCATATCGACAATCCGGAAGAGTCGGCGATCTTCCAGGCCTTCCCGACCGTGCTCAAGAACCATGACCTGACGAATTTCATCTGCGACTACTGTCGCATCATCATCATCGGCAATGCCCGCTCGCATGAGATCGAGGCGCTGATGGACGAAGAGATCCAGACGATCCGCACCGACAAGCTGAAGGCCTATCACGCGATGGTGGCGGTCGGCGACGGCCTGCCGGCGCTGGGCATCGTGGCGGCCGTGCTCGGCGTGGTGAAGGCGATGGGCGCGCTGGACCAGTCGCCGGAAATCCTCGGCGGGCTGATCGGCGCGGCACTCGTCGGAACCTTCCTCGGCATCTTCCTGTCCTATGCGGTGGTCGGTCCGGTCGCCACCAAGATCAAGACGGTGCGCGAGAAGAGGAACCGCCTCTACATCATCGTCAAGCAGACGCTGCTTGCGTATATGAACGGCGCCCTGCCGCAGGTGGCGATCGAATTCGGCCGCAAGACCATATCCTCCTACGAACGTCCGACGATCGATGCGGTGGAGCAAAGCACCATGAGTGCCGGCACCGCCGAGAAGAAGGCGGCCTGAGCATGCAGCATCCGAGACAGAGCCGCCTGCCGTCATGACCAGTCCGGCCAGTCCGTCAGAAACGCGGGCCTTGATCATCGAGCGGCTCGTCGGCGACAGCGGCGAGGCGGCGCAGGTGATCGGCGTCGGCCGCGGCATGGCCGAGCGGGCGCTGCCGTTGCTGCAGAAGGCGCTTGCCGCGGAACTCGGCGCGCCGGTGACCGTCGATCTGCAAGCGGTGGAGGTCGGCCGCGTTCCCGAGGCGCGTTCACACGCCGGCGAAGCTTTTGCGCTGACCATCGTGTCCTCGCCGATCTCGGCCGACGCCATGACGCTGGTGATGGATGCGCAAGCGGTCGCCGTCATGGTGAGCGCTCTGTTCGGCGGCGATCCCGACCAGCCGGTGGCGCCGATCGAGCGCGACCTGTCGCAGATCGAGGCCGATGTGGCGACCACCGTGTTCCAGGAGGTGGCGGCAGCGCTCAACGGATCCGGCAAACGTTCGCTCGACTTGCGCCTGCCGGTGCCGAAAGCAATGTCCGGCAACGAGGCGAGGCGGCGCGTGTTGCGCGACGGCGCCGCCGTGCGCATCGTCTATGGCCTGTCGACGCCGTCCGACAGCGGCACAGTCACGGTAATGATCCCGCAACGCCTGCTGCTTACCTCGCGCAGCGGCGGTGCCACCGCGGGCGAGCATGGCGAGACCACCGAATTCGACTGGCGAGCCCGCTTCTCCGAAGAGGTTATGCGCTCGACCGTCCGGCTCGAGGCGACGATGCCGCTAGCGCGGTTGACGCTCGGCGACCTCGCAGCGTTCAAGCCAGGGCAGGTGATCGAACTGGAGGAGAACGCCCAGCTCAACGCCAGGCTCAGCGCTCGCGACAAAACGTTGTTCGTCTGCGAGTTCGGCAAGCTTGGGCAGAATTACACCGTCCGCATCAGCCGCCCTCATGATGCCGGACAGGATTTCATCGACGGACTGATGCCGGGCTGATGCCAGGCCCGGGATCCATGGAGACGAAGAAGCATGCCAGCGACAAATGTGGAAGCCGAGGCCGAAATGGAAACCGGCCAACCTGACGAGCAGTTGGACCGCGCTATCGAAGAACTGCGCGGCGTGCTTCGTGAAGAGGAGGGCCGTCCGGACGCTGCGCTTCGGTCGGGGTCCAATTCCTCGATCATCATGACCATTCCGGTCGACGTGCAGATCATCCTGGGCAGCACGGAAATGCCCGTGTCGGATTTGATGGCGCTGCAGAAGGGTTCCACGGTCGCGCTCAACCGGCGTATCGGCGAGCCGGTCGACGTCGTGGTCAACGGCCGCAAGATCGCGCGCGGCGAGATCACGGTGCTGGAGAGCGATCCGACGCGCTTCGGCATCAGGCTCACAGAGATCATCGCGGCGGCGAAGAGCGCCTGAGAAGGCGGACCAATCGGCAGCGAGGGCAACACGCATGACGACGGCATTGGCGCTGACACGTCCGCAAAAAGCGGCAGCCATACTGGTGGCCATGGGCAAGCCCGCGGCCAGCCGCCTGCTCAAATTCTTCAAGCAGGACGAGCTGAAGGCGCTGATCGAGGGCGCACGTCTCTTACGTACCATTCCGCAGGCTGATCTGGAGCGCATCGTTGCCGAGTTCGAAGCCGAATTCACCGAGGGCGCCGGCCTGCTCGATTCAGCCGACCGGATGGACACGATCCTGAACGAATCGCTGTCGCCCGAGGAGATGAGCGCCATCATGGGCGAGAGGAGGTTCGAGCCGGTCCCGGAAGGACCGCCGCCGATATGGCCGGATCTCGAAAAGCTCGAGCCGTCGCGGCTCGGCTCCTTCCTTGCCGGCGAGCATCCGCAGACGTCGGCCATGGTGCTTTCGAAGCTCGCGCCGCAGACCGCCGCCAACGTGCTGCTCACGATGGAAAAGCCGATGCGCAGCCAGATCGTCAAGCGCATGGTGACGATGGCCAACGTCCCGGATGCGGCATCCCGGATCGTCGAGAATCAGCTGCGCGTGAGCGTGCTGTCGCAGAAGGCCAGCCGGGACACCACCGCCGGCCAAGAACGCGTCGCCGGCATGCTCAACGAAATGGCGAAGCCCGAACTGGACGAACTCATGCAGGACCTGGAGGAAGCCGGCACGCCCGATCTCGCCGGCGTCAGGTCGCGGTTGTTCGCCTTCGACGACCTGCCGCTGTTGCCGCAGAAAGCCCGGGTCCTGCTGTTCGACGGGCTGTCGACCGAGCTCGTCACGCTGGCGCTGCGCGGGGCCGCGCCGGAACTCGCCGAATCGGCGCTGTCGGCGATCGGCGCGCGCTCCCGCCGCATGATCGAATCCGAACTCGGACAAGGATCGGAAGGCATTGCGCTTGCCGACATCATGGCGGCGCGCAAGAGCATATCGGTCGCCGCCATCCGGCTTTCGCGCGAAGGAGCTTTCGAGCTGCCTTCGATGCAGACCGCCGCCGCCGAAGCCGCCTGACGATAGCGACCCGGTCAGAGCGCCATGGCTGAAGCGGTCGACAAGGATTCCAAAACCGAGGAAGCCACAGAAAAGAAGATCCGCGACACGATCGAACAGGGCAAGTTGCCCCATTTCGCGCGAGACCGCGATCTTTGCCTCCTTCCTCGCCATATTGGTTTTCGCCGTCTTCTACGCCAAGGATGCGATCGTCGATCTCGGCATGTTCCTATCGACCTTCCTGGAAAAGCCGGAGGCCTGGCCGATGGACACCGAGACCGACGTCATCTCGCTCTACAAGCAGGTAATGACCGAGATCGGCCGCGCCGTCGTCAGCCTGCTGGTGCTCTTGACGGTTGCCGGCGTCGGCGCCTCGGTCTTCCAGAACATGCCGCAAATCGTCGGCGAGCGGATCAGGCCGCAGCTCTCGCGCATCTCGATCGCCAAGGGCTGGAGCCGGATGTTCGGCATGCAGGGCTGGGTCGAGTTCCTGAAGTCGCTGGCCAAGCTCGGCTTTGCGATCGCGGTGCTGAGCTTCACGCTCTCGGAAGATCATCGCAAGCTGCTCGCCGGCATGATCACCAACCCGGTCTCGTTCGGTCTGGTCATCCGCGGCATCTTCGTCGACATCCTTGTGGCGATCGTCTTCGTGATGGGGCTGATCGCGGTGGCCGACATCGTCTGGTCGCGCTTTCACTGGCGGCGCGACCTGCGCATGACCAAGCAGGAAGTCAAGGACGAGTTGAAGCAGTCGGAAGGCGATCCGATCGTCAAGTCGCGACTGCGCTCGCTGGCGCGCGACCGGGCGCGCAGACGCATGATGACGGCCGTGCCGCGCGCGACGCTGGTGATCGCCAACCCGACGCACTACTCGATCGCGCTGAAATATGTGCGCGAGGAGGATTCCGCGCCGATCGTGCTGGCCAAGGGACAGGATCTGGTGGCGCTCAAGATCCGCGAGATCGCCAGGCAGAACAACATTCCGATCTTCGAGGACGTGGCGCTCGCGCGCTCCATGTACAAGCAAGTTTCGGTTGATAGCGTGATCCCGTCGCAATTCTACCAGGCGGTCGCCGAGTTGGTGCGGATCGTCTACTCGAAGAAGGCACCGCGCAAGGCAACCCAATGAACGGACGCCGCTAATCCATGGACCGGCAACCACACGCCAACTCCCGCGAGCTGATCGTCGCCAGCGCCATCGAGCCCGTGGTGGGCGAATTGAGGCTCATCGACGTTGCCGACTATATTGCCTTCATCCGGCTCGAACATCTCGCCTGCCTGTCGGACCTCGTGGATTCGGCGGTCGAGCTTTACTTCCGGCCGGGAACGCTGCGGCTCGGCCATGGTGCGGAGGCGCATGTCGACTGGAGTGGCAGCCCGCGCATCGTGCTCGACCTGGAGCTGCGGCCGCGCGGCGTGACGGTCTATTTCCAGCTGACGTTGACCGAGCACCAGGCATCCGTGGTGGTCAACTACGTGTCGTTCGAGAAGCCTGGCGAAACGCCGGAGCACAACACGGCCTTGCTCGAGGACGCGATCGAAGAGGCTCGTATCCGCAGGACCGAGCCGCTGGCATTCCCCTGAGTGTCTGATTCAGAAGTCGCCATGCCGGGCTGCAAATGGCGCCTTCTGCGCTTCCGGTGCTCGCGTACCTTTATGTACGCTCCGCTCCGGTTCTCGAAATCACCATTTCGCCTCGGCCTGGCGATTTCTGATTCAGACACTGATCTCCTGGACATATCGAGGCTAGGCTCGATCGATTATTCGATCAGGCCGAGCCGCAAAGCCTTGGCGACCGCCTGGTTGCGATTGACCGCGTTGAGCTTCTGCGTCGACTGGGTGAGATACTGGTTGGCGGTGTGCACCGACAGCTTGAGGAGCTTGGCGATCTCCTCGCTGGTGTTCCCGTTGGCGGTCAGCTTCAGGCATTCGAGCTCGCGCTTGGAGATCGAGCGCATCCGGCCGGTATCGCCGGGGCGGATGCGGGCGACGGCCGCGAAAAGCGCAAAGGAGCGGGCGTGGATCTCGCAAAGCGTGTCGTCGGACAGAGCGATCTCTGAGCCCAGGAAGACGACCAGCCCGCATTGCCCGCGATCGGCATGCACCGGAAAGGCAATGCCGTTGGTTCCGGGCGCCAGCGGCGCGGTCGGCTCCGCCCAGGCGAGCGACTGGAACACCTGCCGCGATCCGGCGAGGGCGTCGTCGACCCACCAGCGCGGCGCGGTCGAGAGGCGGCTGTGACGCACCATATCCTCACCATTGGCGCCGGAGATGAATTTGGTCGCGACCGCCGTGCCGGGATAGTCGGAATCGAAACACGCCACGAGACGCGCGCGCTCGGGCGAGGGACTGACGAAATAGAGGCCGAAGGCCGAGGCGTTGATATCAACGGCGATCCAGCGGCAACGGCGCACCGCATCGGGGATGGTGGCGGCGTGATGGGTCTCGGAGCCGAGCGAGAAGGCGCCGAAGGGACTGCGCTGATCGTTGAAAAGAGCGGCTGCCGCCTCTCTGACCTGTGCGTGCTTCAAATGATGCCGCTCCTGATCGCCGTCGCGATCGCCATCGCGCGGTTCGAGGCCGCGAACTTCTGGATGGCGTGCGTGATGTAGCTGTTGACGGTGTTCGACGAGACACCGAGAATGACGGCGACCTCGTCGGTGGTCTTGCCTTCCGAGACCCAGAACAGGCATTCGCGCTCGCGGTCCGACAGCGGATCCTGCATGGACGCCGCCGCGATCAGCTGCGGAATGCCGGAAAGCGCATAGCAGCATTTGATCTGTGCCTTCATCAGGGCGGCCACGTCGATCTTGCCCGCCTCGGCGGCCGAGAACAGCACGAACAGGCGCTGCCGGCCGACATTGAGCCGCAGCGAATAGATTTCGGCGTGGCCAAGCACGTCGAGCAGGCGGGCTTCCTCGCCGGTCAGCAATGCGCCGGCCTCGGGCGCGTGCGCGGCCACCAACGGCTTCGGGCGAACGCCCGGCGCCACGGTCAAGGGACCCAGCGCCAAATTGGCAATCAGCCTTTTGCCGATCAGCTCTATCCCGTCGAAGATCCAGTTTGAGGAAACGATGCGCGCATCGTTGCGGTCTTGGTCATGAACGATGGCGACCAGCATATAGTTGTCGGCGCCGATATCGGCGGCAAGCTGCATGAAGAAAGTGGTGAGGTCGCCGCGCGACGTCAGGCGCGAGCCTGAAGCGTCGGTTTGAAGAAGCGCGGCGGAACTGCTCATTTTGATTCTTGGATTCTTGCCGGAATCGATCCTTGTGCCCGGTGTTGGCGAAGCAACGGCCGGACCGAAACGCGTCACGTTTACGAAGACACACTCACGGGCGCGAACGGCGCCCAATCGCGCCGAATCCCTCTGGGGAACGCGAAACCGTCCGCGTCTGGTACCAGCCTGGCGCCGGAACTTGAGACTTTGGGTTGGTCGCCGCGCCCCCCGTGGACCGGCTGATTCGGGCCTAATCTACCCGCAGATGAATCCGACATCAAATGCGATTTGACAAAATCGAATCCGATGGACTCGCATTGCGACTCAGCAGCCGGTCTTCGCGTTACTTGGCGGTGATTCAAAGCTGAATTGAGCCAATGATTTCGCGGCGGGCGCAAAAATACGCCCCCGGTTGCATCCGAGAGCGTATGGCCGTTCGGGTGCGGCTCAGCGATCCTCGAAACCCGTCAGCACGCCGACGGCATTGATGCCAATCTCTTCCACGGCGTAGCCGCCTTCCATGACGAACAGCGTCGGCAGGCCGAGCTTGGCGATGCGGCGGCCGATCTTGGGATAGTCCTCGCTCTTCAGCTTGAACTGGCTGATCGGGTCTTTCTCGAAGGTGTCGACGCCGAGCGAGACGACGACGACATCGGGAGCGTAGGCGGCTAGCCTGGCGCAGGCGTCCTCCAGCGACGCGCTCCAGCCGTCCCAATTGGTGCCGAAAGGCATCGGGTAATTGATGTTGAAGCCTTCGCCCTCGCCCTCGCCGCGTTCGTCGGCGTGGCCGAGGAAGAAGGGATACTCGACCATCGGATCGCCATGCAGGTTGAGCACCTGGACGTCGCCGCGCCGATAGAAGATCTCCTGCGTGCCGTTGCCGTGATGGTAGTCGACATCGAGGATGGAGACACGGCTTGCGCCCTGGTCGCGGAACCACTGAGCGACGACGGCGGCGTTGTTGACGAAGCAGTAGCCGCCCATGAAGGCCGCGCCCGCATGATGGCCCGGCGGGCGGCAAAGCGCGAAGGCGCTGCGTTCGCCGGCCTTGACCAGGGCGGCTGCGGTCAGCGCGACGTCATAGGAGGACTTGATCGCCGCCCAGGTGCCTTCGACGAAGGTGGCGCCGGCATCGAAGGAATAGTAGCCGAGCAAGGCATCGATGCGCTTCGGCGGCACGTCGCCGCGCAGGCCGCGCGTCGGCCAGGTGAAGCCCATGGCAGACCCCGTGAAGCCCGCGGCGACCCATTCCGGCCACACCGTCGGCAGGAAGTCGATGTAATGGGCTTCATGGACACGCTTGGCCGCGGCAAGGTCGTGCTCGGCCGGCCCGATGATCGGCCCGAGCTTCTCGCTCTCCACGCGTGCCCTGATGAATTCAGCCCGCGACGGCTTCTCGAAACCCGGCACGATCGCGGACGTGACCAGCTCCATCTGGTCGGCATGACCGGCATGAAGTGGCGAATAGACAGTTTTCATGAAATCTCCCCTGGAAGTGCGAAATCGGTTGGAAGTGCCAAATCACTCGAGATTGAGATGGGGGCTCACCAGAGCGAGCCACATGGCCTCCACATCGTCCTCGATGAGGTCGTATGTCCTGCGATCCCTCTTCAACCCGACAAGACGGCAGACATGGCCGACTTCCATCATCAGCACGCCGAGCCGGCTGGCGATCTTGTCTTCAAGAGCCGGATTCACATGCTGCAGCCACGCGGCGTAAAGAGCGATGATGTCCTTGTCGTACTCGTCCTGGATCGGCCTCAGGTCGGCGTTGCCGGATATGGCCTCGATCACCGGCATCAGCGTGGCGTTTTCGAGATAGAGCCTGGATGTGTCGATGAAGAGCTTGCGCACTTCGCGCCGAAACTCATCACGGTTGGTTGGCCGGGGGGCGTTGATACGCTTCTGGATCACCTGGGGAAAAGACGACAGCCAGCGCCGGGCCAGGTCCAGAAGAATGGCTTCCTTGTTGGGAAAGTACTGATAAACCGAACCGACCGACAGGCCCGCGCGCTGCGCGATGGCGAGCGTCGTCGGCGCTCTGGTTCCTTGCTCGCGCGTCAGGATCAGGGCCGCATCGAGAATCCTGTCGACCACCTTGCTTGACCGCTGCTGCCGCGGCTGCTTGCGCGGTTCGAGCGCTATCCTGGTCTTGCGGTCGAGACTGCGCTTCACTGCTCGTTGCCCCCGTTCCCCGCTCGGCCTCACCGTCGGCGCGCGGTGCAGTCCACTATACATTGCAAATTCCGGCTGTTGACAAACGCGAATAAACAGTCGCATTCTTTATCCACGCTGTCTTCCACGATAACAAGGGGAATTTCGAAGACGGCGCATCGGCATCGCTCTTGCTCCATGGCGCCGCCCCGGTGGAGCGGTAGCTCGTTGGGCTCCGGGCGCTGTCGGTCCCTCAGCAAAATTGTGGAGTCGCGATGTCGGTTGCGGGTGGTGGTGCGGATCTGGTGATCGTCAACGGCCGTCTGCTGACCATGGACGACGACAATCCCGCCGCCGAGGCTGTTGCGGTCAAGGACGGCGCCATCATCGCCATTGGTAGCCGCGCTTCCATCGAAGAGCTCAAAGGACCGGCGACAAAGGTTGTCGACGCTCAAGGCGGCTCCGTCCTGCCGGGCTTCATCGAAGCGCATATGCATCTGTTCGGCGGCGCGGCCGAGCTCGACAATCTGCATCTGGCCGGCGTGCATGGCTTCGACGCGCTGCGCGCCGCGATCCAGGATTTCGCGGCCAAGCGCCCGGACGCCAGACTGCTGATCGGCGCCGGTGTCGACTACGCCATCCTGCCGGAGCCCGTGACGCGCCACGATCTCGACCGCATCATTCCCGACCGGCCCTTCGCCATGTCGGCGTCCGACCACCACACGATGTGGGCGAACACCAAGGCGCTGGAAGAGGCCGGGCTGCTGCATGGCAAGCAGGTCGGACAGGGCAATGAGGTTGTCATGGGCGCCGACGGGCTTGCCGCTGGCGAACTGCGGGAAGGCGAGGCCTTCGGACCGCTCCTCGACCATTACGGAGCAAACCGGACGCGGCTTGGGCTCGAGGGCGCCGAGCCGGATCCCTATCCTTCGGCGAAGGAACTGGCAGCCGATCGCGACCTGATGCATCGCGGGCTGCAATGGTGCGCCAAGCATGGCATCACCTCGATCCAGAACATGGATGGCAATCTCTACCAGCTTGAGCTGCTGGCCGGGCTGGAAGAAGAGGGACGGCTGCTTTGCCGCACCAAGATCCCGTTCCACTTCAAGAATTTCATGAAGCTGGACATGCTGGAAAAGGCCTCGCGGATGGCCGCGACCTACAATTCCGAATGGCTGTCTTCCGGCCTGGTCAAGGTCTTCTATGACGGCGTGCTGGATTCCTGGACGGCGGTGATGGTCGACGACTATGCCGACCGGCCTGGATGGCGCGGCGAGCCGCTGTTTTCGCCGGAACATTTCGCCGAGGTGGCGGTCGAGGCTGACAGACGCGGCCTGCAGATCGCCGTGCATTCGATCGGGGACGGCGCCGTGCGGGCGGTGCTCGACGGCTATCAGGCGGCGCTGAAGAAGAACGGCCGGCGCGACAGCCGGCACCGCATCGAGCATATCGAGGTGATCACGGCCTCCGACGTGCCGCGCTTCGCGGAGCTCGGCGTGCTTGCCTCGATGCAGCCGGCGCATCCGCCGGGCGCGCTGAACTTCCCGCTGGAGCCGACAATCTCGCGCATCGGCCGCGACAAGTGGCCGTTAAGCTATGCCTGGCGCACGCTGAAGAACGCCGGCGCGCGCGTGGTGTTCGCATCCGACTGGCCGGTCTCGCCGGTCGATCCGATCCTGTCCATTCAGGCGGCGGTGATGCGTAAGCCTTGGGCAGAAGGGATGCCGGACCAGAGCTTCTCGTTGCGGGAAGCAATAGAGGGCTACACGGTCGAAGGCGCCTATGCGGAGTTCAACGAACATCGCAAGGGGCGCCTGAAAACCGGATATCTCGCCGATATCGTCGTCCTGTCGGCGGATATCGAGGCGACCGCGCCGGAAGCGTTGCACACCGTGCGTCCGATGACCACCATCTGCGGGGGGAGGATCACCTACCAGGCCTAACGATGGCATAGGAATTGCTTAATTGAACAGAGGCTCGGATCGAGTCACCGCTCAGCAGTTGCCAAGCCGACCGGCTTGTGGTGACAATCAAAACAGGAACACACCTGCCGACAAGAGCAGGCTCTCTCAATGGGGTAATCGTGCCGGAACAGCCGGGTAAGAACGCGATCGAAGTTCGCGGTGTTCGCAAGGTCTTTGGTACCGGCGAAAACCAGGTAGCCGCCCTCGACACGGTGTCGGTGTCGATCCGCGAGAATGAGTTTTTCACGCTGCTCGGCCCCTCCGGATGCGGAAAGACGACACTGCTGAGATTGATTGCCGGCTTCGATTTCCCAACCGCCGGCGAGATCCTGCTTCACGGCCAGGACATCGCGCCGCTCCCACCCTACAAACGCCCGGTCAACACCGTCTTCCAGAGCTATGCGCTTTTCCCGCACATGACGGTAGCGCAGAATATCGGCTTCGGGCTGGAGATGCTCGGCAAGCCGAAAGCGGAGATCGAGGCGCGCGTCGCGCAGATGCTGAAGCTGGTCAAGATGGAGGCGCTCAAGGCGCGCCGCACCAGCCAGATCTCGGGCGGCCAGCAGCAGCGCGTGGCGCTGGCCCGGGCCTTGGCGCCGCAGCCAAAGGTGCTCTTGCTCGACGAGCCGCTTTCGGCGCTGGACTACAAGCTGCGCAAGGAAATGCAGATCGAGCTGAAGCGGCTGCAGAACGAGACCGGCATCACCTTCATCTTCGTCACTCACGACCAGGAAGAAGCGCTGACCATGTCCGATCGCATCGCGGTGATGTCGGCCGGCAAGATCCTGCAGGTCGGCACGCCGCGCGACATCTACGACCGGCCGGCCGAACGCTTCGTCGCCGACTTCATCGGCGAAACGAATTTCCTGCCCGGCACGGTGGTGTCGAAACAGGCCGGCGTGGCGACGGTCAAATTCGCCAGCAGCGCCACGATCAGCGCCGGCTATCCGGAAGGCTTCAATCCGACCGGCGAGGTGACGCTGGTGGTGCGTCCCGAGCATGCCGATCTGGTTCCCGATCCGGCCAAGGGCACGATCACCGGCACGCTCTCCAACATCGTCTATTTCGGCACCGACACGCATTATCACGTCAAGCTCGACGGCGGCGGCGAGAATTTCATCGTGCGCCATCAGAACAGCCGTTCGAGCGTGGTGACCTACGAGACCGGCGCCAAGGTCGGCATCCAGTTCGAGGAGGACGCCGCCCGCGTCCTGAAAGACTGATGACGACAGCCACGCTCTCCCCGACCACGCTTTCCAAGGCCGCGTTGTTCGAAGCCCAGGCGGTGAAGACAAGTGCGCGGCGCAACCGCCTGCTATCGCTGCCGGCGCTGATCATCATCGGCATTTTCGGCGTGCTGCCGCTGATCATCATCTGCATCTACTCGTTCCTCGTCGCCGCGCCCTATGGCGGCGTGCAGTGGCAGTTCTCGACCGACGCCTATCTCAACTTCCTGTTCCAGCGCGACATCTTCGACGACACGCTGCAGTTCACGCCGGATTTCCTGATCATCTACCTGCGCTCCTTCCTGTTCGCGGTCGTGACGACGATCATCTGCCTGCTGCTCGGTTTCCCGACCGCCTATTTCATGGCCACGCGGCCGCCGGCGCAGCGCAACTGGTGGGTGCTTCTGATTACCATCCCATTCTGGTCGAACCTTTTGGTCCGCACGCTGGCGATCATGTTCATCATCCGCGACGAGGGTCTGATCAACAACGCGCTCCTTGCGCTCGGCGTGATCGATAAGCCGATCACGATGCTCTACACCAACTTCGCCATCCAGATCGGCTTGCTCTATGCCTTCCTGCCGTTCATGGTGCTGCCGCTCTATTCGAGCCTGGAGAAGCTCGACTTCCGCCTGGTCGAGGCAGCTTACGATCTTTACGCGACGCGCCGGCAGGTGCTGTGGCGGGTGATCATCCCGCTGTCCAAGCCCGGCATCATCGCCGGCTGCCTGCTCGTCTTCATCCCGGCGCTCGGCGCCTATGTGACGCCGCTGATCCTGGGCGGCGGCGTCCACCTGATGATCGGCGATCTCATCGCGCAGCAATTCGGATCGGGGCGCAACTGGCCGCTCGGCTGCGCGCAGGCGCTGATCCTGATGGCGGCGGTGCTGGTGGCGCTGTTCTTCTATGTCCGCAACACGTCGGGGAAGGTGCAGCATGGCTGAGCCCCGCATCATGGACATCAAAGACCTGCCGGGCTTCCGCTCGATCGCCGTCATCTGCCTGCTGGTGCTCTATACACCGGTGCTGATCCTGATGGTCTTCTCGCTCAACAGCGGCTCGCTGGTCACGCATTTGGGAAGGCGTCACGCTCAACTGGTACGGCAGCGCATTCCTCAACGAGGAGTTCCACAACGCGGCGAAGAACACGCTGATCATCTCGGTGACGGCGACGATCGTTTCGACGATCTGCGCGACGCTTGCCGCGATCGGCATGACGCGCGTGAAGCCGTGGCGCGGCTTGTCGGCCGCCTTCATAGTCATCAACCTGCCGCTGATGGTGCCCGAGATCATCACGGCGGTCGCGACACTTTCCTTCTTCGCGCTGATTGCCGGCACGCTCGGGCTGAATTTCGGCATCGGCAACCTGATCCTCGCCCACACCGTGTTCTGCATCCCCTTTGCCTATATGCCGATCAGGGCGCGGCTCGAGGACATGGACCTGACGCTGGAATATGCGGCGGCGGACCTGTACGCTACGCCGTGGAACGCGTTCAAGCGCATCACGCTGCCGCTGCTGGTGCCCGGCATCATGTCTGGCGCGGCGCTCGCCTTCATCGTCTCATTCGACGATTTCACCATCACGCAGCTCGTCGCCGGCCCCGGCCAGACGACGCTGCCCCTCTATATCTGGAACCAGATCCGGCGACCGATGACGCCGGAGATCAACGCCATCTCGACCATCCTGCTCCTGGTGTCGATCCTGTTCGTCACGGTCTCGTTCCTGATCGCGCGGCGACGCGCGAAATGATCCACGAGCTCCAACACAACAATGGGAAGGCAAGGAGAACATAAAATGTCTGGAAAACTGATGGCGGCCGTTTCCGCGGCCGTTCTTTTGTGGGCAGTGCCGGCGCTCGCCGACGGCGAGCTGCATATCTACAACTGGGGCGACTACACCAACCCCAAGCTGATCGAAAAATTCGAGAAGCAGTACAACGTCAAGGTGACGCTGGACGACTACGATTCCAACGAAACCATGCTGTCCAAGGTGCGCGCCGGCAATTCCGGCTATGACATCGTGGTGCCGTCCGACTACACCGTGAAGATCATGGTCGAAGAGGGCCTGCTCGAAAAGACCGAGCCCAACGCGATGCCGAACGGCAAGAACATCGATCCGCGTTTCGTCGACGTCTATTGGGATGCCGGGCGCCATTATACCGCACCGTGGCAATTCGGCACGACCGCGTTCTCCGTCAATACGGACAAGTTCAAGGGCGACATCAACACGCTGGCCATCCTGTTCAATCCGCCCGATGAACTGAAGGGTCAGATCAACATGCTCGACGACGTCAACACCGTGATGCACGCGGCCGAGCGCTATGCCGGCGTGCCGCGCTGCGGCGCGGACAAAGCCAATTTGAAGAAGATCAACGACATCCTCATGGCCGCCAAGCCGTCGTGGAAAACCTTCAGCTACGACACCATCACCAAGATCACTTCCGGCGACGTCATCGTTTCGGAACAGTGGAACGGCGCCAGCTACCGTTCGCGGCAGAAGATCCCGGCGATCAAATATGCCTATCCGAAGGAAGGCATCGAAGGCTGGATGGACAATGTCGCGGTGCTGAAGGGCGCAAAGAACCTCGAGAACGCCAAGCTGTTCCAGGACTTCGTCATGGCTCCGGAAAACGCGGCGCTGATCTCGGAGTTCGCCGGCTATGACAATGGCATCGCGGGCAGCCACAAATTCCTGCCTGCGGAATTCGCCAACTCGCCGGAAATCAGCCCTCCGGCTGGCTCGCCGACACCGGAATTCGTGCCGCCGTGCCCGCCGGACGTGGTGGAGATCTACAACAAGATCTGGACCAACCTGCGCAAATAAACAGCGCGACGCATGAAAGGAGGGGAGGCTACGGCCTCCCTTCCTTGTGAGTGTTTCTGTGCATATCGCTCTACGAGGGGCTTTTGAGCGGCATGCCTCGAGGAGGAAATTCTTGTCGTCCTATCGCAACTCCGATCCGCGGCCGCCGATCATGCAGGGCTCGCCGCCGAGGCTGGTGCCGCCGAAGCTCGACTGGGACCGGCCGCCGTGGAACCGCTGGGCCTTCCAGCACATCCGCGAATTCCTGCCGACGGTCGAGGTTTGGCGCGGCAACGGCCATCGCCGTCGCCTCGAGCGCTCGGAGGTGGATCTCGACGATCTGCCGGTGGCCGACAGCAACGACGCACCGACGACACTCGCTGGCCTGCTCGACGAAACCTATGCCGACGGCTTCCTGGTGCTGAAGGACGGCAGAATAGCCTATGAGCGCTATTTCAACGGCATGGACGAGCGCACGCTGCATCTGTCGCAGTCGATGGCCAAGTCCGTCACCGGATCGGTGTGCGGCATACTGGTCGGGCGCGGCCTGATCGATCCGGGCAGGTTGGTGACCGACTATCTGCCGGAACTCGGCGAGACCGGCTGGGCCGGCGCTACCGTCCAGCAAGTGCTCGACATGACGACGGGCGTGCGCTTTTCCGAGGAATATACCGACCGCTATTCCGAGATCGGCCAGCTCGATGTCGCGACCGGCTGGAAGCCGATCCCGCCAGGTAGCGATCCGGATTTTGCGTGGCCGTCGCATCTGTTCGAGCTGATCCTGCGGCTGAAGGACAAAGTGCGCCCGCATGGCGAGGCTTTCGAATACCGCTCGATCGAGACCGACGTGCTCGCCTTCATCATGGAGCGCGTGAGCGGCAAGCGCCTGGCGCAGCTCGTCTCGGAAGAACTCTGGCAAAAGCTCGGCGCCGACGAAAGCGCCTGCTTCACCGTCGACAGTGCCGGCTATGCGCTGGCCGATGGCGGCTTCAACGCGACGCTGCGTGACTACGGCCGCTTCGGGCAGCTGATCCTCGACCATGGCGGCGGCGTCATTCCGGCCGACTGGATCGAGGCGACGCGCACCGGCAGGCACGGACCGAATTTCAGCCCGACCCTGCCGGACGGCAGCTACCGCAACCAGTTCTGGATCGAGGATTCGCGCTCACGCTCGCTGATGTGCCGCGGCGTGTTCGGCCAATTGATCCATATCAGCTGGGAACACAGGATGGTTGTGGTGAAGCTTTCGACCTATCCGGATTTCCTCAACTTCGCCTATTCGGTGGCGACGCAGAAGGCGGTGCATGCCATCGCCGCCGCGCTGGCCTGAAACCGCAAATCGAATCTGGGAGAGTGTCGTGACTGGCAAGAGCGCCTTCGAGGCCAAATATGGCTTTGCCCGCAAGGATGTGCGGCTCGAAACCTGGCGGCTTTCGCCGTTCAACCGATGGTCCTTCCAGAATGTCGGCGAACTGGTGCCGAGCGCGCATGTCGCGGCGGCGCCCGGCGGCGAGGAGCAGGCGAAATCGCTCGGCGCATTGCTCGAGGAGAAGGTCTCACTCGCCGGCGGCAGTGAAACGGTCGAGGGCTTTCTGAAACGTTCCGACACGGACGGACTGACGATTCTGAAGACCGGCAAGCTGGTCGGCGACTGGTCGGCGCCGCATATGCCGTTCGGAGCCCGCCACATCATCTTTTCGATCAGCAAGTCGGTGACGGCGATCCTCGCAGGCATATTGGAAGGCGAGGAGTTGTTCGACCCCACCGCGCCGGTGACGCAATACATTCCCGAAGCCAAGGGCTCGGCCTATGCCGATGCGAGCGTGCGCAATGTGCTCGACATGACGGTGAGCCTCGATTTCGAGGAGGCCTATCTCGATCCGGAAAGCGCCTTTGCCCGCTACCGCCGCTCGACGCTGTGGAATCCCGGCGGCGGATCGGAGAGCCTCGCTTCCTTCCTGATGACCATCCGGCGCCTTGCCGAGCCGCATGGCCAGACCTATCGCTACCGCTCGCCCAATTCAGATGTGCTCGGCATCGTCGTCGAGCGGGCGTCGGGAACGCGCGTGAGCGAGTTGCTCCGCGAGAAGCTTTGGCTGCCGCTGGGGGCCGCAAGCGACATGTCGGTGACGGTCGACATGGAAGGCACGGCGCGCACGGCCGGCGGCATGTCGATGACCCCGCGCGACCTTGCACGCATCGGCGAGATGATGCGGCAGGGCGGCACGGCAAACGGCCGCCGCATCGTGCCGGAAGCCTGGGTGCGCGACACGGTCGCCACCGGCGGCAGCCATGAAGCCTGGCGGCGCGGCACGATGGCGTTTTTGTTCCCGAAGGGACGCTACCGCAACAAATGGTACCAGACCGGCCATGACAGTGGCGCCTTCTGCGGCATCGGCATTCACGGCCAGTGGCTCTACGTCAATCCGAAGACGGAAGTGGTCATTGCCAAGATGTCGTCGCAGCCGGAGCCGGTGGATGAGAAGCTGGACGACGACATTGTGGCGTTCCTGGGAGCGCTGAGCCAAATGGTTTGAGCCGACTGGAGGCTGGTTCCAAGGGCTGTTTTCTGTGGACCTTCGCCCTGTGATGAAACCGCTGCGGTTGGCGTAGCGGTTCTGCCGGCCTATGGTCGCCGCTCGTTTCTGCAGGGACCAGCATGGCATCGGACATCAAGCGCATCGCAGCAATCATCGCGGCCGAGATCGGCGCGCGGCCGGAACAGGCCGCAGCGGCGATCGGGCTGCTCGACGAGGGCGCGACAGTCCCCTTCTCGTGGCGCGCTACCGCAAGGAAGTCACCGGGGGTCTGGACGACACGCAGTTGCGCGATCTTTCCGAGCGGCTCGCTTATCTGCGCGAGCTCGATTCCCGGCGGGAGACGATCGTCAGCTCCATCCGCGAGCAGGGCAAGCTGACCGAGGAGCTGGAAGCCAAGATCGCGGCGGCCACCACGAAGGCGGAACTCGAGGATATCTACCTGCCCTATAAGCCGAAGCGGCGCACCAAGGCCGAGATCGCCAAGGAGCGCGGGCTCAGGCCGCTCGCCGAGGCAATCCTGGCCGACCGGTCGGCGGTACCGAGCGAGCTTGCGCTCGCCTATGTCACCGACGAGGTTCCCGACGCCAAGGCAGCGCTCGAAGGCGCGCGCGACATTCTGTCGGAGCAGTTCGCCGAGAATGCCGATCTGGTCGGCAAGCTGCGCGCCTATATGAAGGAACGCGCCTTCCTGCGCGCAAAAGTGGTCGACGGCAAGCAGGAAGCCGGCGCGAAATTTTCCGACTATTTCGACCATGTCGAGCGTTGGTCGGGCGTGCCCAGCCACCGTGCTTTGGCCATGCTGCGCGGCCGCAATGAAGAGGTGCTGTCGCTCGATATCGAGGTCGATGCCGACGATACCTCACCGGTGAAGCCGGTCGAACGCATGATCGCCAATGCCTATGCGATCGGCGGCACCCTGCCGGGCGACAAATGGCTGATGGAAGTCGCCGGCTGGACTTGGCGGATAAAACTGTCGCTGCATCTGACGCTCGACTTAATGCGCGACTTGCGCGAGCGGGCCGAGAACGAGGCGATCCATGTCTTTGCCCGCAACCTGAAGGACCTGCTGTTGGCCGCTCCCGCCGGCTCGCGGCCGACCATGGGGCTGGACCCCGGCATCCGCACCGGCATCAAGGTGGCGGTAGTCGACGGCACCGGCAAGCTGGTGGCGACGACGACCGTCTACCCGTTCCCGCCGAAAAACGATGTGCGCGGCACGCAGGCGGAACTCGCCCGCCTTGATCCGCCAGCACAAGGTCGAGCTGATCTCCATCGGCAACGGCACGGGCAGCCGCGAGACCGAAAAGCTGGTGGCCGACATGCTGTCGGAGCTGCCGGCCGGCGCCGGACCGAAGCCGCTCAAGGTGATCGTCAGCGAGGCCGGCGCCTCGGTCTATTCGGCCTCGGCGACGGCAGCGGCAGAATTCCCCGGTCTCGACGTCTCGCTGCGCGGCGCGGTGTCGATCGCCAGGCGACTGCAGGATCCGCTCGCCGAGCTGGTCAAGATCGAGCCGAAATCGATCGGTGTCGGCCAGTACCAGCACGATGTCGACCAATACCGGCTCGGCCGCTCGCTCGAAGCGGTGGTCGAGGATGCGGTGAACGCGGTTGGCGTCGACCTCAACACGGCGTCGGCGCCGCTCTTGGCGCGGGTGTCGGGGCTTGGGCCGTCGCTCGCCGAGGCGATCGTCGCGCATCGCGACGCGACCGGGCCGTTTGCCAGCCGCAAGGACCTGCTCAAGGTGGCGCGGCTAGGGCCGCGCGCATTCGAGCAGTGCGCCGGTTTCCTGCGCATCCCGAACGGCACTGAGCCGCTCGATGCGTCATCGGTACACCCGGAAGCCTACGGCGTGGCGAAGAAGATCGTCGCCGCCTGCGGCCGCGACGTGCGTTCGTTGATGGGCGACAGCGCCGTGCTCAAGGCGCTCGATCCGCGCGTCTTCGTCGATGAGCGCTTCGGCCTGCCGACGGTGCGCGACATCATCGCCGAGCTGGAAAAGCCCGGACGCGACCCGCGCCCCGGCTTCAAGACCGCGACCTTTGCCGAGGGCGTCGACGACATCAAGGATTTGAAACCAGGCATGCTGCTCGAAGGCACCGTCACCAATGTCGCGGCCTTCGGCGCCTTCGTCGATATCGGGGTGCACCAGGACGGGCTGGTGCATGTCTCGCAACTGGCCGACCGTTTCGTGAAGGATGCGCATGAGGTGGTGAAGGCGGGCGACGTGGTGAAGGTGCGGGTCGTCGATGTCGACATCAAACGCAAGCGCATCGGGCTGTCGATGCGCAAGGATGGCGGCGAGGGCGGGGCGCCCCGTGGCGGCCAGCGCGACCATAGTGGCGGCAAGCCGGCGCCGCGATCTCAGGCGCCGCATCGCCAGCCGGAGCGCCCTTCGCAGGGCGCATTCGGTGCGGCGCTCGCGGAAGCGATGAAACGGAAGTAGCTACCACGCGAGCACTGCTGGCTCCTTGCCGATCTGACCCAGCAGCCAGTCGCGAAAACTGGCGACCGGCGGGTGGCCGCGTTTGTCGTGCGGCACGACCAGATAATAGGCGCTGCGGCTTTGCATCGGCTGGCCGGGGGCGGGCACCAACTGGCCGCGCTGCAATTCACCCGCAATCAGAATTTCCGGCAGCAGCGCCACACCGAGCCCGGCCATGCAGGCCTGGGCGACGGTGCCGAACTGCTCGAACTGCATGCCGGGACCGGTCGGCGCCTCCAGCCCCTGATGCTCGAACCATTCGCTCCAGGCGCCGGGACGCGTCGCCATATGCAGCAATGGCAAGCGACTGATATCGGCCGGCGCGGCGATCGCGCGGTTGGCCAGGAATTCGGGCGAAACCACCGGCATAACGGTTTCGCGCATCAGAAGCGTGCAATCCGCCTCGGGCCAATCGGGCATGCCGTGATGGATCGCGGCGTCGAGGCGCTCGCGCGTGAAGTCGAAGCGGCCGATACGGGTGGCGAAGTTGATCGTGACATCGGGGTGGCGAGCGACGAAATCCGGGATCAGCGGCATCAGCCAGCGCGTGCCGAAGGTCGGCAGGATGGCCAGATTGAGAACACCGCTATGCCGATTGCTCATCAATCCAAGTGCTGCGTCGCGCAACTGGCCAAGCGCCGAGCGCACCGCTTCGGCATAGGTCTCGCCGGCCGTCGAGAGCCTGACATTGCGGCTGTCGCGCTCGAACAAACGCCGGCCGAACTGCTCTTCCAGCAGGTTGATCTGCCGGCTGACGGCCCCTTGCGTCAGGTCGAGCTCGCGCGCGGCGGCGGTGAAGGAGCCGAGGCGCGCCACCGCTTCGAAGGCGGCAAGGGCAGCGGTGTTGGGCAAAAGGCGGCGCTGGACGTTCATGATCCATTACTAACGCTCATTGATCCGTGATGCAATTTCGTTTGATTTTTCCCCTGCGGAGGCCGATAAGCCGGGCACCTCAAATATGCCGGGAGAGCGGGCCATGGCCGCTGAGAAGAATGCCTTCGTGTGGAACGATCCTTTCCTGATCGAGGACCAGCTTTCCGAGGACGAGCGCATGGTGCGCGACGGGGCGGCGGCGTTCGCGGCCGACAAGCTGGCGCCGCGCATCGAGGAAGCCTATGCCGACGAGAAGACCGATCCGTCGATCTTTCGCGAGATGGGCGAGGCGGGCCTGCTCGGCATCACCATTCCGGAAGAATATGGCGGGCTCGGCGCCGGATATGTCACCTACGGGCTGGTGGCGCGTGAGGTCGAGCGCATCGATTCCGGCTACCGCTCGATGATGAGCGTGCAGTCGTCGCTGGTCATGTATCCGATCCATGCCTATGGCTCGGAAGAGCAGCGCAAAAAATACCTGCCGAAGCTCGCCTCCGGCGAATGGATCGGCTGCTTCGGCCTGACCGAGCCGGATGCCGGCTCCGACCCGGGCGGCATGAAGACGCGCGCCGAGAAGACCGCGAACGGCTATAAGCTCTCCGGTTCCAAGATGTGGATCTCGAATGCGCCGATCGCCGATGTCTTCGTCGTCTGGGCGAAGTCGGCCGCGCATGACAACCAGATCCGCGGTTTTATCCTGGAAAAGGGCATGAAGGGGCTTTCGGCGCCGAAGATCGGCGGCAAGCTCAGCCTCCGCGCTTCGATCACCGGCGAAGTGGTGATGGAAGGCGTCGAGGTCGGCGAAGAGGCGCTGCTGCCCAATGTCTCGGGCCTGAAAGGTCCGTTCGGCTGCCTCAACCGGGCGCGTTACGGCATTTCCTGGGGCGCGATGGGCGCGGCGGAAGATTGCTGGCACCGGGCGCGGCAATATGGCCTCGACAGAAGACAGTTCGGCAAGCCGCTCGCCGGCACGCAGCTCTTCCAGAAGAAGCTTGCCGACATGCAGACCGAGATCGCTCTCGGACTGCAGGGTTCGTTGCGCGTCGGCCGGCTGATGGACGAAGGCAAGATGGCGCCGGAGATGATCTCGATCGTCAAGCGCAACAATTGCGGCAAGGCGCTCGACATCGCCCGCCAAGCCCGCGACATGCATGGCGGCAACGGCATCCAGATCGGCTACCACGTGATGCGCCACGCGCAGAACCTGGAGACGGTCAACACCTATGAGGGCACGCATGACGTGCATGCGCTGATCCTCGGAAGAGCGCAGACGGGGCTGCAGGCGTTTTTCTGAACCGGTAACGCTGCTTAATTTGGGTGCAGCGCAACATCTCTGCTTGGAGAATGGCCATGACTTGTGTCACGGTCTGGCGATAAAACGCCATTCTCCGGGGCACCATGGCAATTCTGGCGGCCGTCCATCACCTGACCCATTAAAAATATGACCGGCCGGTGGCGCTCGGTCCCCAGGTGATCAGGCTGCAGCCGGCGCCGCATTCGCGCACCAAGGTGCTCAGCCACTCGCTGAAGGTCGAGCCGAAGAACCACTTCGTCAACCTGCAGCAGGACCCATACGGCAACTTCCTCGCCCGCTTCGTCTTTCCGGAGCCGGTGACGGAACTGAAGATCGAGGTCGACCTCGTTGCCGACATGACGGTCTACAATCCGTTCGACTTCTTCGTCGAGGAGAGCGCGGAAAACTTCCCGTTCGATTACCCTGAGGAGGTCAGGGAAGATCTCGCCATCTACCTGAAACCGGAACCGGCAGGACCGCTCCTGTCCAAATTCCTCGAAAGCATAGACCGCAGCCCGGCCAACACCGTCAGCTTCCTCGTAGGCCTCAATGCAAGGCTGCAGCGCGAGATCGCCTATATCGTGCGCATGGAGACCGGTGTCTATTCGCCGGAAGAGACGCTTTCCGCCGGCAAGGGCTCGTGCCGGGATTCAAGCTGGCTCCTGGTCCAGATCCTGCGCAACCTCGGCATCGCCGCGCGTTTCGTCTCCGGCTATCTGGTCCAGCTCAAGCCGGACCTCGTCGCGCTCGACGGACCGCCCGGGACCTCGGTCGATTTCACAGACCTGCATGCCTGGTGCGAGGTCTATATTCCCGGTGCCGGCTGGATCGGCTTCGACCCGACTTCCGGCCTGCTCACCGGCGAAAGCCATGTGCCGCTGGCCGCGACGCCGCATTTCCGCAATGCGGCTCCCATCTCCGGCATGGCGAGCTTCGCCAATGTCGATTTCGGCTTCGACATGCGGGTCGAGCGCATCGCCGAACATCCGCGCATCACCAAGCCGTTCTCCGATGAAAGCTGGGAGGAGCTTGACCGACTGGGCGAAAAAGTCGACGCGGCGCTGAAAGACGGGGACGTGCGGCTCACCATGGGCGGTGAGCCGACCTTCGTGTCGATCGACGATTTCGAATCCGCCGAATGGAACACGGCCGCCGTCGGCCCGACCAAGCGCGACAAGGCCGACCAGCTCATCCGCCGGCTGCGCGAGCGCTTCGCGCCGGGCGGTTTCCTGCATTACGGTCAGGGCAAGTGGTATCCGGGCGAAAGCCTGCCGCGCTGGACCTTCTCGCTCTACTGGCGCACCGACGGCGAGCCGGTCTGGCGCGATCCGTCGCTGATCGCGCGGGAAAAGGGTGGTGCCGCCGTGGGACCGGAGCAGGCCGAAAGCCTGCTCAAGGCGATCGCCGGCGAACTCGGCATCGACAAGGCGATGGTCAGCGAGGCCTATGAGGATCCGGGCGAATGGCTGCTCAAGGAAAGCAAGCTGCCCGACAATGTCGACCCGTCCAACTCGAAGCTGGAGGATCCGGAAGAGCGCAGCCGTATGGCGCGCGTCTTCGAGCGCGGGCTGACCAAGCCGTCCGGCTATGTGCTGCCGGTGCAGCGCTGGAACAGCCAGGCCGCCGGTAATCGCTGGCGCTCGGAGACATGGAGGACGCGGCGGGGCCGCCTGTTCCTGGTGCCGGGCGATTCACCGGTCGGCTATCGCCTGCCGCTCGGCGCGCTGCCTTACGTGCCGCCGGCGCAATTCCCCTATATCGTGCCGGTCGATCCCTCCGTGCCGCGCGGCACGCTGCCGGCGCGCGATGCCATCCTGCGGGAAGCGCCGGCCGGCGGCGCCGACGAAATGGCGCGGCAACAGGCCGAGGCGTCCTTCACCGCCGCCACGGCCCGGCAGGACCGGGTCGAGCAGCAACTGACCGAGATCGGCGGCGCGGTGCGCACCGCGCTCAGCGTCGAGCCGCGCAACGGGCGGCTCTGCGTGTTCATGCCGCCGGTCGAGGCGCTGGAGGATTATCTCGAACTGGTGGCGGCAGCCGAGAACGCGGCGAAGGCCGTCGGCCTGCCGGTGCATATCGAGGGCTATGCTCCGCCGCACGATCCACGCCTCAACGTCATCCGCGTCGCGCCCGATCCCGGTGTCATCGAGGTGAACATCCACCCGGCCGCGAACTGGCGGGAATGCGTCGCGACGACCAGCGCGATCTATGAGGAGGCGCGGCAGTCGCGGCTCGGCACCGACAAGTTCATGATCGACGGCCGCCACACCGGCACCGGCGGCGGCAACCATGTCGTGGTAGGGGGCGCGACGCCGAATGACAGCCCGTTCCTGCGCCGGCCCGACCTGCTGAAAAGCCTGGTGCTGCAGTGGCAGCGGCATCCGTCGCTGTCCTATCTGTTCTCAGGGTTGTTCATCGGCCCGACCAGCCAGGCGCCGCGCATCGACGAGGCGAGGCACGATTCGCTCTACGAGCTGGAGATCGCGCTGGCGCAGGTGCCGCATCCGGAGAAGGGCGAGGCGCCCTTGCTATGGCTGGTCGACCGGCTGTTCCGCAATCTGTTGACCGACGTGACCGGTAACACGCATCGTTCGGAGATCTGCATCGACAAATTGTTCTCGCCGGACGGTCCGACCGGCCGGCTGGGCCTTGTCGAGTTCCGCGGTTTCGAGATGCCGCCCAATGCGCGTATGTCGCTCGCGCAGCAATTGCTGGTCCGCGCGATCATCGCGCGCGCCTGGAAGAACCCGCTCGACGGCCGGTTCGTGCGCTGGGGCACCTCGCTGCACGACCGCTTCATGCTGCCTCATTACGTTTGGGCGGATTTCCTCGACGTGCTGGAGGATTTGAAGCTGAGCGGCTTCGACTTCCGTCCCGAATGGTTCGCAGCCCAACTCGAGTTCCGCTTTCCATTCTGCGGCGAGGTGCAACATGCCGGCGTCAAGCTGGAATTGAGGCAGGCGCTGGAGCCCTGGCATGTGATGGGCGAGCAGGGCGCCATCGGCGGCACGGTCCGGTTTGTCGACTCCTCGGTCGAGCGGCTGCAGGTGCGGACCGAAGGGCTCAATCCGAAGCGTCACGCCATCGTCTGCAACGGCCGCGTCGTGCCGATGAGGGTCACCGACAATCGCGAGGTCGCGGTGGCCGGCGTGCGTTTCAAGGCCTGGCAGCCGGCCTCGGGCCTGCATCCGGCCCTGCCGGTCAGCACGCCGCTGGTCTTCGACATCTATGACCGCTGGTCGGGCCGCTCGGTCGGCGGCTGCGTCTACCATGTCGCGCATCCGGGCGGCCGCAATTACGACACCTTCCCGGTCAACGGCAACGAGGCCGAGGCGCGACGGCTTGCCCGGTTCGAACCGCGCGGCCACACGGCCGGCGGCTATGTGCTGCGTGACGAAGAAGCCTCTGAAGATTTTCCCATGACCCTTGACCTCAGGCGGCCGGCGAGATTCTGATCGACAATGGCCAAGGGGAATCAGAGACGGGCGGGCGGCAAGCCGCAGGCGCAGGGCCTGCTGGAACGCTACCGGCCGATCGAAGGCGTCTTCGACGAAATGGTCGACGCGGCCGGCACCCCGCGTCCGGCCTGGCGCTTCTTCATCGACGCGCTCGACGATCTGGGGGCGGAGCGGCTTGGGCAGCGGTTCGCCCGCGCCGACCAATATTTGCGCGACGCCGGCGTCTATTATCGCGTCTACGAACAGGCCGGGGCCAACGAGCGCGAATGGCCGCTCGCGCATGTTCCGCTGCTGATCGACGAGAAGGAATGGGCCGAGATCAGCGCCGGCCTCGTCCAGCGCGCCGACCTGTTCGAAGCCTTCCTGGCCGACATCTATGGGCCGAACCGGCTGATCGAAAAGGGCATCCTGCCGGCGGGGCTGATCGCGGCGAGCCCCGAATATCTGCGCCCCGTCGCCGGCGTCCGCCCGGCCAGCGGGCATTTCCTGCACATGGTCGCCTTCGAGCTCGGCCGTGGCCCCGACGGGCGCTGGTGGGTCCTGGGCGATCGCGCGCAGGCGCCGTCCGGCGCGGGCTTCGCGCTGGAGAACCGCGTCGCCACGACGCGCGCGCTGTCGGACGTCTATGGCGAGATGCATGTGCATCGGCTCGCCGGCTTCTTCCGCCGTTTCCGCGACGCGCTGAACGGGATGGCCAAGGAGTCGGGCGGCCGCGTCGCCATCCTGACGCCCGGACCGCTCAACGAAACCTATTACGAGCACGCCTATATCGCCCGCTATCTCGGCATCATGCTCCTCGAGGGCGAGGATCTGACCGTTTCCGGCGGCGGGCTCATGGTGCGCACCGTCTCGGGCCTGCTGCCGATCGGCGTCTTGTGGCGACGGCTCGATGCCGCCTTTGTCGATCCGCTGGAACTCAGGCCGGACTCGCAGATCGGCACGCCGGGCCTGGTCGAGGCGATCCGGCGCGGCACGGTTTCGGCGGTCAATGCGCTTGGCTCAGGCCTGATGGAGACGCGGGCCTTGCTGTCGTTCCTGCCCAGGATCGCGCGAGAACTGCAAGGCGACGATCTCAAGCTGCCGAGCATCGCCACCTGGTGGTGCGGGCAGGAGGCCGAGCGCGCCCATGTGCTGGCCAATATCGACCGCATGGTCGTCGGCCCGGCGCTGTCGACCCGGCTCGCCTTCGAGGACGATGGCGCGACACGGCTCGGATCTTCCCTTTCGGCCGGAGAGCGGGCCGAGCTCGTCGCGCGCATCGAGGCGGACGGCGCCGGTTTCGTCGGCCAGGAAGCGGTGACGCTGTCGACCACGCCGGTTTTCGTCGGCGGCGTGCTGGAGCCACGGCCCGCCAGCCTGCGCGTCTATCTGGCACGCACGCCGGACGGCTGGACGGTGATGCCCGGTGGCTTCGCACGCGTCGGCTTTTCGCTCGACCCGACGGCGATCGCGATGCAGCGCGGCGGCCAGGCGGCGGATGTCTGGGTGGTCAGCGACAGGCCGGTCGAGCGTGAGACATTGCTGCCGCAGGAGAATGACGGCTTCACCCGCACCATGCCGGGCAGCCTGCCCAGCCGCGCGGCGGAGAACCTGACCTGGCTCGGGCGCTATATCGAGCGTTCGGAAGACACGGTGCGCGTGTTGCGCGCCTATCACGTGCGGCTTGCCGAGACGTCCGATCCGGATATGCCGCTGCTTGCCGATATCAGGGACTATCTGGAGCCGTTCGGCATCGAGGTGGAAACGGCGATACCACAGGGGCTGATCGGCACTTTGGACAGCGCGGTCTACAGCGCGGGGCAAATTCGCGACCGCTTCTCTCCCGATGGCTGGCTGGCGCTGAAGGACCTGTCGAAGACCATCCACAAATTCGCGGAGACGGTCGCGCCCGGAGACGACGCGACGCGGGCGATGACGGTGATGTTGCGCAAGCTCGCCGGCTTTTCCGGCCTGCTGCACGAGAACATGTATCGCTTCACCGGCTGGCGCTTCCTGGAAATCGGCCGCAGGCTGGAACGCGGCATCCAGATCGCCCGTACGCTCAGTCGGCTGACTAGGAACGGGGCGCCGGAAGGCGCGCTCGACATGATGCTGGAGATCGGCGACAGCGTCATGACCCATCGCCGGCAATATCCGGTGCAGGCCGGGCGGCGCACGGTGATCGACCTGCTGGCGCTCGACCCGCTCAATCCGCGATCCATCCTGTTCCAGCTCGAGCGGCTGAAGGCGGAGATCGGCATGCTGCCTTCGATCGGCGGCGAGGGGCATATGTCGCCCGCGGCCAAGGGAATCCTGCAGCTCAACACGGCAATCGCCGTGATGGAGCCGTCGGACATGAGCGCCAAACTGCTTGACGACCTCGCTGGCCAGATCGGCGATCTCTACAACAGCCTTGCCCGAGCCTATTTCGGTTAGATGCTCTACGACATCAAACTCCATCTGCACTACGACTATGCCGCCGCCGCCGGCGGCGGACGGCATCAGGTGCGCGTGATGCCGCAGACGATCGCCGGGGTGCAGCGCGTCATCGCGGCCTCGCTGTCCTTTCAGCCGACGCCGGCCGAGCGTGCCGACTTCTCCGATTTCTTCGGCAACAACGTCACCTCGATCGCCTTTCGCGAGGCGCATGAGACCCTCGACATCCGGATGAGCGCGCGGGTTTCGGTCTCGCGGCCCGAGCCGGGCCTCGATGTCTCCCCCGGCATGAGCGGGCTGAGGGCTGAGCTCGATCTGGTGCGGTCATTGTCGCCGTCCGCGCCGCATCATTTCCTAGCCGCCAGCGATCATGTCGGCATTGATCCGGCGATCACCGCCTATGCGCGGGAGAGCCTTGCCGGTTCTGTCGTGGGCACGGCGGTCGATCTCTGCAATCGCATCCATCGCGATTTCTCCTATGACGGCAGGGCAACCACGGTTCAGACGCGGGCGAGCGACGCCTTTGCGCTGAAGCGCGGCGTGTGCCAGGATTTCTCGCATATCATGATCGCCGGCCTGCGTGGGCTTGGCATCCCGGCCGGCTATGTCAGCGGCTTCCTGCGCACGATTCCGCCCAAGGGCAAGCCCCGGCTCGAAGGCGCGGATGCCATGCATGCCTGGGTCAAGGCCTGGTGCGGGCGTGATGCCGGCTGGCAGGAGTTCGATCCGACCAACGGCATGCGGGCGAGCAACGACCATATCACGGTCGGGTGCGGACGCGATTATTCCGACGTGGCGCCGATCGTCGGCGTGCTGAAGACGACGGGCGGTCAGGTCGGCGAACAGGCGGTCGACGTCATTCCGGTCGCTGTCGAAAAGGTGTGATAACAGACCGGTCGCCCGCAGACGCTTCTCAAGGGCAGGGGCACCCGGTATCTTGAATATCGGGATTGGTTGCTCTCGGATCGCGTGGCGGCGTGGGGACAGATTTGAAAGCGGTAAGCGTCATCATTCCGGCACATGATGCGGCTCGGACGATCGCGCGGACGCTCGCTTCGCTGGCGCCGGAAAAAGAAGTCATCGGCGAGGTGCTGCTGGTCGATGATTCGTCTTCCGACGCCACCGAGGCCGTCGCTACGGACGCTGCATTGCGGCTTGCCTTGCCGCTGCGCATCATCAAATCGAACTGCCGTGACGCCGGCGGTTCCAGGAATCTAGGGCTGGAACAGGCCAGTTTTCCCTGGATCTATATGATCGATGCCGACGACCTTCATTTGGAGGGTGGGCTGCGCGCATTGCTGGCCAAGGCAAGGGCGCAATCGGAAGCCGACATGGTCGTTGGCGCCTACCGCCGACAGGTCGATGGCGAGAAGCGGTCGATCAAGCTGCCAGGCGGCTATGCGGCAAGCGGACCGGCCAATGCCTGCGCCTATCTCGAAGGGCGGATACGATCGATCGCGGTCGGCAGCGCGCTGGTGTCGCGGCGGGTTGTCGGTGACACGAGGTTCCCGACCGGGCTCGCCTATGACGAAGACACGCTGTTTTGGGCGCGCCTGATGGCCAAAGGCTCGCTTGCGGTCCTGACACGACCGATCTTCATCTATTTCGTGTCGGCTGAGCGGTCCGACGACCGTTTCACGATCAAGCCTGCCACGGGCTTTCTCCAATGGCGCCTGGCGCTGCGCCGGCTCCGGTCCTGCGGCATCGCGGAGCGGTCGCTCAAGACCCGGGAAGGCTCGTCGCTTTGAAGATCGCGCGCGTTCATTATGCGCGCGGCGATTTCGACATGGCGGCGAGATTCCTCAGCGTGGCTGAAGCCGCGCCTCGGGCGGGTGCGGATGTCTGGCGCTGCATGCGCTATCGGCTGAAGATCGCGTTGCGGCGCCGGTTCTCGGCGCCTGCCGCCCAGCTGCAAAGCGCCTGATGGCCGGGAAGCCGGATCTCGCGGTTGTGGTGATTGGTTTCCGGGCACCCGCCGTACTGGCGGCCGCGGTAAGGTCGGTGCTCGATCAGAATGTTCCGCTCGAGATCGTGGTGGTGAATTCCGGCGGCGGCAACCCCAAAGCGCTGCTTGCCGATTGCGGCATCGACGTCACGGTGATCGATGTCGAGGAGCGACTGTTTGCCGGCGCCGCGCGAAATCGTGGCATAGCCGCAACGCAGGCTCCATTCGTCGCTTTTCTCGCGGATGATTGCCTGGCCTGTCCACAATGGGCCGAAATCCGGCTGCAGCGTCACCGGAAAGGCGAGGCGGCTGTGGCGAGCGCCGTCCTCAACAGCCACCCGCGCAATCTGGTCGCCTGCGCGGCGCATCTCGTCACCTATATGCGACGCCTGCCCGGTCTTCCGGCCGAGAAGGCGCAGCGCTACGGCGTTTCGTTCGACCGGAAGCTGTTCGAGCGATACGGAGCGTTCGACGAGCGGCTGACGTCGGGAGAAGACACCGAATTCATGGCCAGGTTGCCGCAGGCTTTGCAGCCGGTCTGGGAACCGAGGATCCTGACTATTCACCGCAACGAGACGAGTCTATTCGGATTGCTTGCCGACCAATATCGCCGCGGGCGCCGCTATGGCGCCTATCTCGGGTCCCTCGAAGCCGAAAGACCCGCGCGCCCGTTCCGCAAGGTGTTCCACGACCGGCGCAATGTCGGCACGCTGATCAAGGAGGGGCTGTCCGGCAGGGATCGGGCTTTCGCCAGGCTGTCGCTGCCGATCGTGTGGCTGGCATTGTTCGCCAAATCGTTGGGGGCGTCCGCCGGCGCCCGGCATGGCTGCAAGACGGAGGGCCGGCGATGATCACCATCGAGATGAAGCCGCCGCGCCGGCGGCGCGGCCGATGGCTTTGGTCGCGGCGCAAAATCGTCGCCGTCTTCAGCTATCGCTACGATCAGCACCTCGTGCCCGACCTCATCGCCAACCTTGAGCCTGTCATTGACGGCTGGATCGCCTATGACGACCGCGCCTCGGAGGGGCTTTTCAGCAGCGAGCCGCAGAGGCGGCGCGCGCTTATCGCCGCGGCCCATGAGGCGGGCGCCGATTGGGTTCTGGCCATGGATCCCGACGAAAGGCTGGAAAATGCCGTCGCCGGCCGCATCGGCCGGCTGACCAGCGGGTCCAGGCGCATCGCCTGGGGATTCCGCTGCTGGGAGATGTATACGCCGGCCAGCTACAGGGTCGATGGCCCGTGGGGCCAGAAGATGCAGCACAGGCTTTTTGGCGCCTACCCTCCTGAGCGCTATAGATCGAAGGATCTGCATGGCGCCTGGTTTCCCGACGATATCGGCTTCAGGCTCGAGGATAGCGGCCTCAATCTCTATCATTTGAAGATGATCGAGCCAAAGCGGCGCATGGCGCGCCGCGAACTCTACAATCGCCTCGATCCGGATCGCCGGCTGCAGCAGATCGGCTACGACTATCTGGCGGACGAGTCGGGAATGGTCCTCGAGGCGGTGCCAAAGGGCCGCGAGTATTTTCCCGCTCATGCCGACGATGGCGGGCTCTGGATGGCGGATCTGTCCGTCAACCGGCGGGACTGAAATCTCATTCGGAACCAGTCATCGGCGCGCGGCTTTATCTACGGGTCATTTCGCGGAGCCGGCATGTTGCAGCATTTACAATCGTCATCGGACCGCTCGGCGCGGGACGAGGAAACCCGAAGGAACGGCGCCCGCAACTCGGCGGAGAGCACGTCGCTCAACTATGTCAGCGATGCCGATCCCGGCATCCGCAGATTGCGAAAAGGCACGGGGTTCTCCTATTTGGGACCCGATGGCAGAGCCGTCGACGAAGCGACGCTTGCCCGCATCAGGGCGATCGTCATTCCGCCGGCCTGGACGGATGTATGGATATCGCCCGATCCGGACGGCCATATCCAGGCAACGGGCCGGGATCAGCGCGGCCGCAAACAATACCGTTATCACCCGCAATGGACCGAGGAACGCGACGGCGTCAAATATTCAAGCCTCGTCGCGTTCGCGGAAAGCCTGCCTGTTCTCAGGCGGCAGATCGACGCCGACCTGCGCCGGCACGGGCTGCCTCTGGAGCGTGTCGTCGCCTCGGTGGTCTGGTTGCTCGACAACACCATGATCCGCATCGGCAACGCGGCCTATGCGCGCGACAATAAGAGCTTCGGGCTGACCACGCTGCGCGACCGCCATGTGGAGATCAACGGCTCCAGCCTGCGCTTCGCCTTCAAGGGCAAGTCGGGCAAGGAATGGAAGCTGAAGCTGGTCGACCGCCGCATCGCCAAGGTGGTGCGCGGCGCCCAGGATCTGCCCGGACAGAAGCTGTTCCAATATCTCGACGAGCATGGCGACCGGCGGCCGGTGCGTTCGGAGGACGTCAACCGCTATATCCGCGAGGCATCCGGTGCCGACTTCAGCTCAAAGCATTTCCGCACCTGGGGCGGCACAATCCATGCGGCGTCGCTGTTTGCCGCGACCGAGCTGCCGGAAAGCAAAAGGCAGCAAAACCGGGTGATCAACAGCGTCGTCGACAAGGTCGCGGAGCGGTTGGGCAATACGCGGGCGGTCTGCCGCAAATGCTACATCCATCCGCTGGTGTTCGAGGCCTGGAGCAAAGGGCGCCTGCTTGACGAGATGGCAGAGGCCAACAAGCGCAAGCGCCTGATATCCGGGCTGGACGAGGAAGAAACGCTGGTGCTCAGATGGCTGCAGGCGCATGGCGCCTGACAGTCAGGCGCAAAGATCGCCAAGTCCGTGATCGGGCGATGAATTTTTTTATCGACCTCGTGTCGGGAAGGGTCCTAGTGTCGCGTCCTTTGATACGGAAAGGACGAGACCATGCTCTACGCCATCCTCTGCTATGCCTCCGAAGACGTCGTTTGCTCCTGGAGCAAGGAACAGGACGACGAGGTCATGGCAAAGCTCCTGAACGTGCAGGACAAATACGCCAAGGCCGGCCGGCTAGGCCCCGTGGCGCGGCTTTTGCCGACCACGGCGGCCACGACGCTGCGGAAAGTCAAGGGGGAGTCGGTCGTGCTCGACGGTCCGTTCGCCGAGACCAAGGAACAATTCCTGGGCTTCTACACGCTCGAATGCAACGATCTCGACGAAGCCGTCGAATTCGCGCGCGAGCTCTCCGAGGTCAATCCGAGCGGCGGCTCCTATGAGATCCGGCCGGTTTCGGTCTTCAATCCGACAAAGGTCGCGGTATGACAGAGCTCGCCTGGATAAGCACCGCAATCAGCAACGCCCGTCCGCAGGCGATGGGCGCGCTGCTGCGCTACTTCCGCGACCTCGATGCCGCGGAAGAGGCTTTCCAGGACGCATGCCTGAGGGCGCTCAAGAACTGGCCGAAGAACGGGCCGCCGCGCGATCCGGCGGCCTGGCTGATCTTCGTCGGGCGCAACAGCGGCATCGACGCGGTGCGCAAGCGCTCCAAGCAGGCGCCGATGCCGGAGGAAGACCAGGTATCGGATCTGGAGGACGCCGAGAGGGACATGGCCGAGCGGCTGGACGGCGCGCATTACCGCGACGACATCCTGCGGCTTCTGTTCATCTGCTGCCATCCGGATCTGCCGGCAACGCAGCAGATCGCGGTGGCGCTGCGCATCGTCTCCGGCCTCACCGTCAAGCAGATCGCGCGCGCCTTCCTGGTCGGCGAGGGCGCCATGGAACAGCGCATCACCCGCGCCAAGGCGCGCATTGCCGACGCCGGCGTGCCGTTCGAGACGCCAGGCGCGGTCGAGCGCTCGGAGCGGCTCGCCGCGGTCGCCGCGATGGTCTATCTGATCTTCAACGAAGGCTATTCCAGCAATGGCGGCGAGGCACCGGCCCGGGCGCCGCTTTGCGAAGAGGCGATCCGCCTTGCCCGGCTGCTGCTCAGGCTGTTCCAGCAGGAACCGGAAATCATGGGGCTGACGGCGCTGCTGCTTCTCCAGCATGCGCGCGCGCCGGCGCGCTTCGACGAGAATGGCGAGATCGTGCTGCTCGAGGACCAGGACCGCTCGCTTTGGAGCCGCAAGATGATCGACGAGGGCCTGGCGCTGGTCGACAAGGCGCTGCGCCATCGCAAGCCCGGACCCTACCAGGTGCAGGCGGCGATCGCGGCGCTGCATGCGCGGGCGGCGACGGCCGAGGATACCGACTGGGCCGAGATCGACCTGCTCTACGGCCTGTTGGAGCAGATGCAGCCGTCACCGGTGGTGACGCTGAACCGTGCCGTAGCGGTCAGCAAGGTGCGCGGCCCGGAGGCAGCACTTGCCATGATCGAGCCGCTGGAAGAGCGGCTGTCGGGCTATTTCCACTTCTTCGGGCTGAGGGGCGGGCTGCTTATGCAGCTTGGCCGCAACGAGGAGGCGCGCGTCGCCTTCGACCGCGCCATCGCTTTGGCCAACACCGCCGCCGAGGCGGCGCATATCCGAATGCATATCGACCGCCTCATCAAGGAAAGCGCCGAGAAGTCGTCGATGCAAAAGGCGCGCTGAGGACGCACGCGCCTTCGCCCGGCCTTGTTGTCTGGCCCAATTTCGCAAACCGGCCTTGGACCATGCCGGGGTGGCGGTTTTTCCCCGAAACGAGTAATGCCACGCCATCAAAGCGCTCGGCTGTGCCCGACGACACGGTCACGGCATGGCGCATGGCTTCCATTTCCGCCCGATGAGAGGCGGGATCTGAAAGGGATAAAAATGACATTAGCGAAGGAAACGGCCTCACTTCTGGAAAAGCTCGGCGTCGCCAAGGATGCGCTTATTGGAGGCGACCTCGTCGTGCGCAGCCCTGTGACGGGCGAGCAGATCGCGGCGCTGAAGTCGATCTCGGCGGCGGACGCCGGCAAAGCCATCGATGCCGCGCACAAGGCCTTCCAGGCCTGGCGGCTGGTGCCGGGGCCGAAGCGCGGCGAACTGGTGCGGCTGCTGGGCGAGGAGTTGCGCGCGCATAAGGACGAACTCGGCCGGCTGGTGTCGATCGAGGTCGGCAAGATCCCGTCCGAGGGCCTTGGCGAAGTTCAGGAAATGATCGACATATGCGATTTCGCCGTCGGCCTTTCCCGGCAGCTCTATGGCCTCACCATCGCCACCGAGCGCCCCGGGCACCGCATGATGGAGACCTGGCATCCGCTGGGCGTCGTCGGCGTCATCTCGGCCTTCAATTTTCCCGTCGCGGTGTGGTCGTGGAATGCGGCGCTTGCCTTCGTTTGCGGCGATGCGGTGGTCTGGAAGCCGTCGGAAAAGACGCCGCTGACCGCGCTTGCCTGCGAAGCGATCTTCAGGCGCGCCGCAAAGCGCTTCGGCACAGACGCGCCGGAGGGCCTGCTCCAGGTGCTGATCGGCGACCGCGCGGTCGGTGAGGTGCTGGTCGACCATCCGAAAGTGCCGCTGGTCTCGGCCACCGGCTCGACGCGCATGGGCCGCGAGGTCGGTCCCAGGCTTGCCAAGCGCTTCGCCCGCGCCGTGCTCGAGCTCGGCGGCAACAATGCCGGCATCGTCTGCCCGACCGCCGATCTCGACATGGCGCTCAGGGCCATCGCTTTCGGCGCCATGGGCACGGCCGGCCAGCGCTGCACGACGCTCAGGCGCCTGTTCGTGCATGACAGCGTCTATGACGCTTTGTTGCCGCGGCTGAAGAAAGCCTATGAGACCGTCTCGGTCGGCAATCCGCTCGAAGGCAAGGCGCTGGTCGGTCCGCTGATCGACAAGGCGGCCTTCGAAAACATGCAGAGGGCGCTGAAGGAAGCGCAAGCGCATGGCGGCAAGGTGACGGGCGGTACGCGCGTCGAGAACGGCCATCCGGATGCCTATTACGTGCATCCGGCGCTGGTCGAGATGCCGGAGCAGGTCTCGCCCGTCACGGAAGAGACCTTCGCGCCGATCCTCTATGTGATGAGATACACCGATTTCGACGAGGCGCTGGAGCAGCACAACGCGGTGGGCGCGGGCCTGTCGTCGTCGATCTTCACGCGCGACCTGCAGGAATCCGAACGCTTCCTCGGCGTCGACGGCTCGGATTGCGGCATCGCCAACGTCAATATCGGCACCTCAGGCGCGGAGATCGGCGGGGCGTTCGGCGGCGAGAAGGAGACCGGCGGCGGCCGCGAGAGCGGTTCGGACGCCTGGAAGGCCTATATGCGCCGCGCCACCAACACGGTGAACTTCTCCAAGGCGCTGCCGCTCGCGCAGGGCGTGTCCTTCGACATCGATTGACGGCGCCGCGGCCATAGCGGCTCAGTATGGTCAACAGCGGTTCGCCGTTTCACGGAAACGGCGAACCACTCTCCGGCTTGTGCCAGTTCATACCCTTCCCTGAGGCGGGTCAAGCCACGCAAGTGGAAGGCGTGCACACGGCGGTGACGCCGGACAGCTTCTGGCGCTTGTTCAGCGTCGGCTTCTCATAAGTTTTTTCATGCAATCCCCCTTGCCTGATCTGGGCAGCATGACGTTTCCACGCCCGCCGCGTCAAGACGGCCTCTCCCCGTGCGGAAACGCCGCTCCTCAGAGCGCCTTACCCGTCACGGGATCGAAAAGGCGCAACGCGGCCGCGTCGAAGGCAAAAGCGCATGGCTGGCCCTTGGCGACGCGAGCCTGCGGCGGCAAGGTTGCGGTCAATTTCTGCGCGCCGACACGGGCGGTGGTGACCTGTTCCGGTCCCGTCAGTTCAACCAGGTCGATCTCGACCGGCAACGACAATTCGGCGCCGCCGCCCGGACCAAGGCGAAGCGCCTCGGGCCTGATCCCGGCGACGACCGAAGCACCATCGCGGGCGGTATCGGCGTAGCGCACCGGCAGCGCCAGCCGCGCATCTGTGCCGGCGATCGCGAGCTTGCCGTCCTCGACCGTCGCTTCCAGCATGTTCATCGAAGGCGCACCGACGAAGCCCGCGACATAGAGCGTCGCGGGTTGGTTGTAGATCTCCTGCGGTGTGCCCAGCTGTTCGATGCGGCCGTCGCGCATGACGGCGATGCGGGTCGCCAGCGTCATCGCCTCGATCTGGTCGTGGGTGACGTAGACGACCGTGGTGCGCAGCATCTCGTGCAGACGCTTGAGCTCGGTGCGCATCTCGAGGCGCAGCTTGGCGTCGAGATTGGAGAGCGGCTCGTCGAACAGGAAGACCTGGGGCTTGCGCACCAGCGCCCTGCCGATGGCGACGCGCTGGCGCTGGCCGCCGGAGAGCTGGCCGGGCTTGCGGTCGAGCAGGTTCTCGATCTGCAGGAGCTTCGCCGCCTCGCGCACCGCTTTGCCGCGCTCGGCGGCGGGAACTTTACGCATCTCCAGGCCGAAGCCGATGTTGCGGCTCACGGTCAGGTTCGGATAGAGCGCGTAGGACTGGAAGACCATGGCGATGTCGCGGTTCTTCGGATGCACGCCAAGCACCGAACGGCCGCCGATCAGCACGTCGCCGCTGGTTGCTTCGGCGAGACCGGCGATGATGTTGAGCAAGGTGGACTTGCCGCAGCCCGAGGAGCCGAGCAGCACCAGGAACTCGCCGTTCTCAAGCGCGATGTCGATGCCTTTCAGCGTCTCGACGCTGCCGTAATTCTTGCGGACGTCGCGGATTTCAAGCGCGCTCATGGGCGGCATCCTCGAATTGGATCGGCCCGCCATAGTCACGGGGCAGGGTTGAGATGGCCCGTGAGGCCACTCGGATGGCGGCTGACAGGCAGTTCTCCAGCGATCGCCCTTTCGCCAGCGCCGCCAGAAAGGCGGCGTTGAAGACGTCGCCGGCGCCGATCGTGTCGACGACCCTGACGCGCGGCGCCGGCACGTCGATGAGTTTGCCATCGGCGCCGATGGCGATCGCGCCGTCAGGCCCGCGCTTGACCACGACCGTCGCGCCGTCCCTCATGCCATCGCGGATCTTGCGTGCCGCTTCCGCCGGACTTGCGAGACCGGCCAATGTCGTCGTCTCGACTTCGTTGAAGAGCGCCAGTGCGCAGCGCGACAGCCAGCCGCGCGCAGCGGCGCAGTTCGCGTCCGTCCAGCCGTCGATCGGCCAGCCCGTGTCGAGCGCAACGGCGATGCGGTGCGCTTCGGCCCAGTCGAAGAAGGCGTCGTAATCGCGCGCCAGGTCGTCGGTGAGGAACGAGCCGCAGAGCAGCGCATAGCCGCCGGAAAGCCGATTGCCGTCCAGCACCGAGAGCACGTCGCCCAGGCTGAAGCGGGGCAGGTGGCCGCGCGTGGTGAAGAAGGTGCGCTCGCCATCGGGATGGGTCATGCCGACCGACAATGTCGTGCCCTCCGGACGAACCGGCCATTTCTGCGCGCGGTGTCCGAAGGCTTCGCGCAGCCAGCGCCCGAACTGGTCGTCGCCGAGATTGGCGGCAATGTCGAAGTCGATGCCCAATGCCTGCCAGGCAAGCGCCGTATTGCCGGCCTGGCCACCAACCCGCAGGTCATCATGATCGACGACGGTCTCGGTGCCTGCCTTCGGCCAGGGCGCGACCGGCCCGACGATCAGATCGACATTGACATTGCCGATCACCGCAAGCGGCCGCATCACTCGCTCCGCGTGATCTTGGTGGTACGCACCGGCGTTCCGGCATTCCCGACGCGGGAATCGGCGAAGGCGATCATCAGGCGTTGCGCCACAGGCAGCATGGCAAAGATCGCCGCCAGGCCCGTGGCGGGTTTGAAGGCCAGTGTCACGGCACCCGCGACCGGCGGTTTGCCCGAAGCGTCGATCACGATCAGCGGCGCGCCGGTCTCGACCACCGAAACGGCCATGGCGGTGACGAGTTCGGCGGTCGGGTCGTCGCCGCGGAAGAGCACGACGCCGATGCTTGGGCCCAGCATCTCCATCGGCCCGTGGCGCAGCTGGCCGCCTTCCAGTGAGAAACAAGGCAGGCGCGACAGTTCGGTGAAGCCGAGCGCAAGGGCTTCAGCCACGCCTTGAAGCTTGCGGCCGGACGTGACGACGGTCGCGACGGTGCTCAGCGCCGCGAGCGCGGCATCGATGTCGACCGTCTGAGGCGCCTTGAGCACGGCGAGCGCGCCGGCCGGATCGTCGCCAAGCGCGGCCAGTATGGCAAGGTGCAGGGCGAAGGTCACGGTCAGGCTGCGGGTCGCGGCAAAGGCAAGCTCGGTGCCGCCGGCACCGACGAGACAAGGTACTGTGCGGCCGAGGAAGGAGCCGGCCTCCAGCGTCAGGCCGAAGGTTTCGGCGCGATCGCCGGCCCCGCGAAACCAGCGCAGCACCTCGGCGCTTTCGCCGGACTGCGAGGTGACGATCACCGTCCTGCCTTCAAGCGGCAGCGGCTGTCCAAGCTGTTCCGAGAGCGGCAGCGCGATGGCGTCGATACCATGCGCCCGATAGAGCGGCTCGACCGCGCGGGCGACGGCATGCGAGGCGCCCATGCCGAGCAGGACAAGCCGGCCGGTCTTCCTGATCGAAGCAGCGACCTTGGCGGCCGCCTCTCGATTGGTCTCGAAGGAAGCAAGCGCATCCTCATGCTGGCGCGCCATCTCGCGATCGATCGCGAGAAGCCCGGCCGGGCGTTTCTTTTCTGCAGTCATGATTATCCTTTCACTCCGCCGCTGGTCAGGCCCGAGATCAGCGCGCGTTGCATGACGAGGCCGATCAGCACGGGCGGCAAGGCCGCGAGCACGCCGGCGGTAGCGATCAGTCCGTAGTCGGAGACGCGGCCGCCGGCGAGATCGGCGATGGCGACCGTCAATGTCTTTGCCCGCTGGTCCGAGGTGAAGAGCAGGGCGTAGAAGAACTCGTCCCAGGCAAGCAGCACGGCAAACAGCGCCGACGTCGCCACGACGGGTGCGGCCAGCGGCAAGGTGATGATGCGCCAGGTCTGGAGCAGTCCCGCCCCGTCGATCATGGCAGCGGCCTCAATCTCGCGCGGGATGGAATCGAAACCGGATTTCATCAGCCAGGTGGTGAAGGGCGCGAGGATGGTCAGATAGATCAGCGCCAGGCCGAAGACGTTGTTAAGCAGGCCGAGATAGGACAGACCCATGTACAGCGGCACCGAGAGCGCCACCGGCGGCAGCATGTAAGTGGCGATCACCAGCGACAGCGACCAGCCGACCGAAGGCGTACGCGAAACGGCCCAGCCGGCGGGCACGGCAAGCAGGATCGCGGCGAGCGTCGCCATGCCCGCGACCTCGAGGCTGTTGCGCAGCGATGACGTGAAGGCCGCGCCGGCACTGTTCTCGGCCCTCGACAGAAGCTGCGCGTAGCGGGAGAAGTCGGCGGCCTGCGGCCACCAGCGCAGCGGCTTGGCGGCGAGGTCGGCCGCCGGCGATACGCTCATGACGAAGAGCCAGGCAAGCGGCGCCAGGATGACAACGGCAAGCAGGAGGGCGCAGACATAGACGAAAACGGTGAAGACCGGGCTCTTGCGTTCCATCAGGCCGCGCTCCCGGCGGTCTTCTTGACCAGCGCCGCATAGGCGACGGCGAGCACGGTGACGAGCAGGGTGACGATCAGCGCCAGCGAGGCGCCGGAGCCGGCGCGCTGGAAGGAGAAGGCTTCCTGATAGACCAGGATCGAGAGCGAGCGTGTGCTGTTGGCCGGGCCGCCGCGTGTCATCACCCAGATGATGTCGAAGACCTTGAACGCCTCGATGGTGCGCAGCACCAGCGCCACCATCAGCGGGCCTGCAAGATAGGGCAGGATAACGAATCGGAAGCGGTTGAACGGCCCGGCGCCGTCGACAAGCGCAGCGGCGGTGATGTCGCGCGGCACCGCCTGCAAAGCGGCCAGCGCAATCAGCGCAACAAGCGGAAAATTCTTCCAGCAGTCGGCGACGATCAGCGCGGCGAGCGCCGTTCCGGGCTCACCCAGCCAGGAGCGATAGTCGTCGATGAGATGGAGTTGGGTCAGCGCCGCGTTCAGCGCGCCATATTCGGGATTGTAAATCAGCCGCCAGAGCGTCGCATTGACGACGGTCGGCAGCGCCCAGGGCAGGATCATCAGCCCGCGCAAGACGGCGCGTCCGCGGAATTCCTGATTGAGCAGGAGAGCCGCAAGCACGCCGAGCACCATTTCGGCGGCGACCGAGATGGCGACGAACCAGGTGGTGGTGATCAAAGTCCGGGTGAAATTCGAGCTCGTCAGCATCTTGGTGTAATTGTCGAAGCCGACATAGTTGCCCGCCGTGCCGACAAGCTGGGCGTCGGTGAAGGAAAGCCTGACGGTATCGACCAATGGCCAGCCGATGACGGCGACCATGATAGCCAGAAGCGGCAGCATCAACAGCCACGCGCGAGCAGTGATCCAGGTGCCCGACATCAGAGGCGCCCTCTCTCCCTTCATCCGGTCAGAAATAGCACGGGCGGCGCTCGTGGATGAGGCCGCCCGCATTGAGGAACGCCAAGTCAGAGGCCGCTGTTTTCGGCGGCGGTCTTGAGCGCGTCTTCCGGCGTCGTCTGGCCGAGCAGCGATTCCTGGATCGCCTGCTGCAGCGCCGTCGAGAGCTGCTGGTACTTCGGCGTGGTCGGGCGCGGATACATCGCGGCGAGACCCAGCTTTGCGGCGGCAATCAGCTCTTCCTGGCCTTTGGTGACGGCCGGATCATCATAGGATGAAGCCCAGATCGGCAGCGAGAGCTTGGCATACTGGTTCTGCGTCGCCTGCGAGGTCATGAACTCGATGTATTTCCAGGCCTCGTCCTGATGCTTCGACACCGCCGTGATGCCGAGGCCCATCGAGCCGTTGACGGCCGAGACCTCGCTGGTGCCGGCGACGCCCGGCGCCGGCACGACGCCGACCTTGCCGGCGACCTTCGAGTCCTTCGGATCGTTGGCCATGTTGTACATGTAGGTCCAGTTCAGCGCGAAAGCGGCATCGCCGTTCTCGAACACCTTGCGGACGTCCTCTTCCAGGAATTCCTTGGAGTTCGGATTGGTGAGGCCCGACTTGTAGCTGTCGACCATATATTTCAGCGCCGAGAGGCCGCCGCCGTTCTGGAAGTCGGGCTTGCCGTCTTTGAGGAAGTCGCCGCCATAGGCGCTGACCAGCGTGGTGTAATCGCAGACCGCTGCTTCGGCCTGTGACCAGCTCCAGGCGATCGGCGTCTTCAGCAGCCCCTTGTCCTGGATGATTTTGGCCTGTTGGCCGAGCTCCTCCCACGTCTTTGGCGGCGCCTTGATGCCGGCCTTTTCCAGGATTTCCTTGTTGTAGAACAGGTATTTGGTGTCGAGGATCCACGGCATGCCGTAATACTTGCCGTCATACTGGACGGTGGTCCAGGCGCCGGGCAGCACGCCCTTTTTCATGTCGTCGGTGATCTTCGACGACACGTCGACCAGCACCTTGTTGGTCGCGTATTCGGCCGGCCAGATGACGTCGAACAGCACGACGTCATAGCCGCCGCCGGATCCTTGGGCGAGCACTGTCTTGTCGTGCAGGCCTTCATAGGGGACGAATTCGAGGTTCACCTTGATGTCCGGATTGGCCTTGGTGAAGGCCTCCGTCATGGAGCGCACGTCGGCTTCGCTATAGGCGGCCTGCGCCATGAAGAGCGCGTTCAAGGTGGTTTCGGCAAAGGCGTGGGGGACGAACAGTCCGCCGACGAACACCGCGCCCAGAAGTGTCTTACCGATCGATTTCAGCATTTGTCTTCTCCCATTTTCGACAGCTGCGAGTGGACGGCGAGCCGCTTCCTCGAATTCGCTTCGCGTGTGATCGGATCCGTCTCCAACGGCATGCGGCGGAGCCCGAAGGCCTTGCCGTCTTCTTGTAGAACCGCGGGAACTTCACCTATTAAGTCAATTCGCTTGACTTAATTAGTCGATCAATCCTTTAATCGAGTCAAGAGGGGAAGCGACGGTGCACGACATCAGCCCGATCCGTGCCAAGAGCGGCACCAACCAGGAGGGTACCAGCGCGCATAACCGCCGCGTCATGATCGAGGCGCTGCGGCTCAACGGCGCGCTTTCGCGCGCGGACCTGGCGCGGGCGACGCAGCTCACCAAGCAGGCGGTTTCCAACATCGTCGAGGATCTCGAGCGGGACGGCCTGGTCGTGGCTCTGGATGCGGTGCGCAAGGGCAGGGGACAGCCCTTCACGCCCTACCGGCTGGTTCCCGAGGGGGCTTTCGCCGTCGGGCTGCAGATCGACCGGCATTTGACACGGGTGGTGGTGGTCGATCTCGTTGGCAAGGTGATCGCACGTGCCGAGGCGGGCCTGCCGCTCGACGAGCCTTCCGCGGGCGTCACGATCATCCTCAGCTTGGTCGACCATGTCAGAGGCGAACTGGCCAGGATGTTTTCCCAATCCGAACGAAGGCTGGTCGGATTGGGCGTCGCCATGCCGGGGCCGTTCGGGCTGAAGAACCCCGACAACAAATGGATGATGCCAGCATGGCAGCAATTTCCGCTGGCGGAGGCGCTGGCAACCGGCACCGGGCTCAATGTCGGGCTGCAGAACGATGCGGCGGCCTGCGCGACGGCGGAGCGGATGGTCGGCGCCGCGCATGGCGTCGATCACGCCGTCTGCCTTTATGTCGGTTACGGCATAGCCGCAGGGCTGATCCTAAATGGCGAACTCTACAGCGGCGGCAACGGCAATGCGGGTGAGGTCGGCATGGCGCTGCTTTCGCCAAGCGGCCCGGGCTCGACGCCGTTGGAGCATCGTGCCTCACTCGCCTCGCTCTACCAGCATCTCGGCCTCGACCCCACCGAGAGGGGGCTTTACGAAAAGCTCCGCGCGCTGGCGCTTGCTAAAGACCCGAGGGTCATGGGCTGGGTCGAAAGAGCCGCGTCCGACCTGCGCTGGAGTGTGCATCTGATCGAAACGATCTTTCGATCCGCAAACCGTAATCCTCACCAGCAGCGCGCCAGAGGCGCTCGCCCGGCTTCTGCTTCAGGCCATGCATCCGCTGCTGCCCTCGATCGCGGACCGCCCCGTCCGGCACCTGCCACGGCTGCAGCTCGGCACCACCGATCCCTGGGCGATCGCGGTGGGCGCCGCGGCCGAGCCGATCAGCAGGGCCTTCGATCCGCGTTTTTCCGCCATCCTGAAGGCCGGATAGCACCTGTCAGTCCGTCGCTCGCGTCGTGCTGGCGGCGAAAGCCGCGTCGATGAGTGCGAGCTGTGTGCTCGCACGTTGCGGATGGCAGTTTTGGCCTGCACCCGCCAGCGGCGGGGGCCGGTCTGGCGCAGGGCTGCGGCGTTCCGGTGGTCAGCGCCCTTTCAGAGTCGAGAGACAGACTTCGAAAGCTTCGTCGACAACGGCGAGCTTGGACGCCTGGACGGCCATGTATTCATCGCAGAACTGTCGCGAAACCCACATCACGGAATGACCGCGCTGGCCAACCCAGCCGATGCTGCCGAGCGCCTCGGCATCATGGAGTTTGCGCGCCAGATGCGTGCGGGAGAGCTTCAGCCAGTGTGCGAATTCGCTGACCGAAATGACGCTGGTCGGTATCCTGTCGAGATGGACGTCCTCCGGGTCGATGCCGGACATCAGCCAGTCCATCACGATGCCGCCGTTATTCAGCCAGATAAACAACGAGAAAGTCGGTCCGGGCTCCCGCACGCCGTCGCTGACGAGCAACCCATCGGAGATCAGCGGCTGCAGAGTGGGCAGCATTTCGGGCCGATCGAGGAAGGCTGCAAGCCGCGTCCCGCCGTCTATGCGGTCAAGCGTCCTCAGATGCGCGTAGATCCAGCCGGTGAAGGTCTCGATGGTGCTCGCAGTGGCCCGCATGGGGTGAGCCCGGCCATCACCGCTGGCCGAGATATATTCGGCGATGTTGTAGTGCAGCATCTCCTTGACGAAGGCTTCGGCGGTGTTGCGGCTGGCCACGGAGTTGCGGCGCACGGCCTCGATGAAACGCGCCATCGTCATCTCGGTGCGGCGGTCGCTGGGATCGCGCCGGAAATGCAACGCCAGGCCGACATGGCCGAGGAGCCAGCGCTGCTGGGTGGCAAAGACGGCAGCCAGCCGCGGGCTTGTTTCATAGATATGGATGAGCGCCTTGGCCTGTTCCTGGACGCTGCGAAGCGCTGCCGGATGACGGGCGATCTCAGCGGCACTCAGCGGCATTTCCTGCGATACTCCATGCGATTCCAAGCAACGACAAATGAAGATTCCCGATCTTCGCCGGTCCTGTCCAGTTGCCTATTGGAACAACGAACGATTAGGCGGTGAATCCGTTGGTAACTCTTTGCATCGGTTCGGGAAACCCGTCCAATATAGTCTGGCCCGCGGCCCTGCGTTGAATTGACGAGTCCCGATGAGCGCGCCACCGGCGTGGACTGTTTCCGACGGACCAGCGGGACGATCTTCGATATGTCCGCCCTTGCCGTTGGCTGAGCAGCCTGCCGGCATGGTTCCGGGTTTTGCGCCGACACGCCTGTGCAAGGGCGGTAAGCCCGGCAACACCCTGTCGACGGTCTTCGGTATCACGACGCTCGAGCTGGGATGATCGCGGGCCGTACGCGCGCTGAGATCATTGTTTTGCCCGGCTGGTCCATGCGACATGACCCGGTGACGTGGTTGCCTCTGTCAGGCACTGCGTTTCGCGGAGGTTATCGAATGGCTGGCAGGACGGTCCTCATCGCCGGCGGGGCCGGGGGAATGGGTCTCGCGACCGGGCTGCGTTTCGCGGCCGACGGCGAGCGGATCGCGCTTGCCGATCTTGCCGGCCCCAAGCTCGACGCCGCCGTGGCGGCGATTGCCGCGACCGGGGCGGACGCGATCGGTTTGCCGCTCGATATCCGCTCCGTCGCCGCGTGCCGCGACGCAGTGGCCAAGGCCAGGGAGTGGGGCGGCGCGATCGACATTCTCGTCAATGCCGCCGGCGTCTGGCTGGAAGGCCCGGCAAACGAGGTCGAGGAAGACCAGTGGGACCTGGTGCTGGACGTCAACCTCAAGGGCGCCTTCTTCCTGATCTCGGCGGCCATCCCGCCTCTGGCGGCAGCGCAAGGCGTGATCATCAACATCGCCTCCGATGCCGGCATCGTCGGCAACAACGGGGCTTCCGTCTATTGCGCCTCGAAGGGCGGGCTGGTGCTTTTGACCAAGGCTCTCGCCCTGGAACTCGCCCCGCAAGGCATCAGGGTCAACGCCGTCTGTCCCGGCGACACGGCGACGCCGATGATCGAATATCAGGCCAAGACCTATGGCGGAGATGACCCCGACGGCTACAAGCGCCGGCTGCTGGGACACTATCCGCAACGAGACAAAGCAAGGTTCATCCAGGTGGAGGAGATCGCTTCTTTCGTCCACTATCTTTGCCAGCCAAGCGCGGCGCCGATCACCGGAGCCGCGCTTTCGATCGATTTCGGCGTCAGCGCCGGCTACTGAACCGGTGGACGGTTTCATTGCGGGCATGAGTGCCCGCGACGGCATACCGGCATTCTAATGGTGGAGAGGAAATGATCGTGTTCCGCAAGTCCCGCAAGGCCTTGGTGACAGGCGCCGGCGCCGCCGACGGCATCGGCATCGCGATCGCGCGGGCGTTGGGCGAGGCCGGTCTTTCTGTCGTCATCACCGCTTCGTCCGCACGCGTCGAGCAACGCGCGGAGGAACTGCGGGCGGAAGGGCTCGATATAAGCGCTGTCGTAGCCGACCTGACGCTCTCCGGCGATGTCGAGCGCTTAGGCTCCGAGACCGGCGAGATCGACATCCTCGTCAACAATGCCGGGATGGGCACCGTTGTCCAGCCGGCATTGCAGCGACGGTTTCTCGACCTCAGCGAAAGCGACTGGGATCGCGGCATCGATGTCAGCCTGAAGACCGCCTTTTTGAGCACGCGCGGATTTCTGTCAGGCATGGTGCAACGCGGCCATGGGCGCGTCGTCAACATGGCCTCGGTGACGGGGCCCTACGTATCGAATGAAGGCGAGGCCGCCTATTCCGCGGCCAAGGCCGGCATGATCGGGCTGACGCATGCGCTCGCCCTGGAGGTCGGCCGCCACGGCGTCACGGTCAACGCCGTGGCGCCGGGCTGGATCGCGACGGGTGCCTCGACACCGGAGGAACTCGCCGCTGCGCGCAACACGCCGCTCGGCCGCGCCGGCAGCCCCGAGGAAGTCGCGGCCGCCGTGCTGTTCCTGGCGTCTGATGCGGCGAGCTATGTCAACGGCGCCGTCATCGTCGTGGACGGCGGCAACATCCTGCAGGAACGCAAGGGCTGAGCGCGGGGACGCGCGAAGAATAGTCAGGAGCAAATCTGTCGTCTATAGGGGGGTGTTTTCAGCCTGATCGCCGTTCCGTGACCCCTGCCGCCCGTCTGCAAGCCACAATCGAACTTATACATGAAGTCGATAGCGTTCCGCGTCCCGCGGATGCTGTCGTCTCGGCCTGGTTTCGGGCCAGGCGCTATATCGGCGACAGCGACCGTGGTCAGATTCTGGACTTGCTCTATGCGCTTCTCAGACATCATGCACGGCTTGGCTGGTGGCTGGCGAGGCACGGGCGGGATGATAGGCCCCGCAACCGGCTGCTTGCATGGTTGACGCTGAAGGAAAGCAAGGCGCCCGATCAGATCAAGCGCTTGTTCAATGGCGCGAAATCCGCGCCCGCCATCCTGAAGGATCACGAGCACGCGCTGCTGGTCAAATTGCAGGGAGGCACGATCGACCATCCCGGCATGCCGGAAGAAGTGCGCCTTGAATGCCCGTCCTGGGCAGCCGACCCCCTGCGGCGCCGTTTCAAGGAAGCGTTCAGGCAGGAGATGGCCGCGCTTCTGACCTCGGCGCCGCTTGATCTGCGCGTCAATTCGATCAAGTCGACGCGCGAGGCCATGCTTCGCGCGTTGAAAGACCTTGGCTTGCAGGCGGAGGCCTCGGCCATGGCTCCTTACGGCATTCGTGTGCATGAACGTCCCTCGCTGGCGAGCCTGCCGATGCTCAGAACCGGCGAGGTCGAGATCCAGGACGAGGGCTCGCAGCTTGTCGCCATGCTGGTCGATGCCCGGCCGGGCGAGCGCGTGGTCGATTTCTGCGCCGGGGCCGGCGGCAAGACGCTGGCCATCGCCGCGCAGATGAACAACAAGGGCCACATTGTCGCCTGCGACGTCATGGAGGGCCGCTTGAAGCGCAGTGCCGAGCGCTTCCGGCGGGCAGGACTGCACAATATCGAGACGCGGCTTCTGACCAGCGAGACGGATCGCTGGATCAAGCGCCACAAGGGCGGTTTCGATCGCGTTCTGGTGGACGCGCCATGCAGCGGCACCGGCACCTGGCGACGTAATCCCGATGCACGCTGGCGGGCGCCGGAGGAACAGGGTCTGGACAATCTCGTGTCGTTGCAAGCCCGGATTCTGGCGAGCGCGGCGCGTCTGGTGAAGCCCGGCGGACGGCTGGTCTACGCGACATGCTCCATGCTGCCCGAGGAGAATGAGGAGCAGGTGGCCGCTTTCCTGGCGAGGCATTCCGCTTTTCGGGCCGTGCCGCTCAACCAGGCCGCGCCGCAACTAACGAATTCGTCTCACCTGGACTATCTGTCGCTGACGCCCGCCCGCAATGATACCGACGGCTTCTTTGCCGCCGTCATGCAGCGAGAGGCTGCGCCCGCAACAAGCGCGCACTGAGGACAAGAAGAGAAGAGGTCGCCCCAGCTTTGCAGGCGGCTCACTTCTTTGACAAGGGAACGCCCTTGGTGGTGAACCTCCGTCCTCTGCCGATAGGCCGCACCGGGCGCTTCGTGCCGGCGGCCTTGCCGGTTCCGGGCGGCTGATGGGCGGGCACAAGCTGGTCGGGGCGAGGGCCGATAAGGTCGGCGCGACCCATCTCCTTCAGGGCATCGCGCAGCAGTGGCCAATTGTCGGGGTCGTGATAGCGCAGGAATGCCTTGTGCAGCCGGCGCTGCCGCCCGCCGCGAACGGTCTCGACCTTGTCGGTCGCGCCGCGCCGGACGCCCTTCAGCGTGTTGACGCCGGTATGGTACATTGCCGTCGCCGTCGCCATGGGCGAAGGCAGGAAGGTCTGCACCTGATCGGCGCGGTAGCGGTTCTTCTTCAGCCAGAGCGCCAGATGCAGCATGTCCTCGTCGGTCGTGCCGGGATGGGCGGCGATGAAATACGGAATGAGATAGTATTTCTTGCCGGCCTCCTTGGCCGCGGCGTCGAACATCTCCTTGAAGCGGTCATAGGTGCCGATACCCGGCTTCATCATCTTGTCGAGCGGCCCGCGCTCGGTGTGCTCGGGCGCGATCTTGAGGTAGCCGCCGACATGGTGGGTCACCAGTTCCTTGACATATTCGGGGCTCTTGACGGCGAGGTCATAACGCACGCCGGAGGCGACCATGACCTTCTTGACGCCCTTGACCTCGCGGACCTTGCGGTAGAGCCGGATCAGGTCGTCATGCGAGGTGTTGAGATTGGGGCAGATATCGGGAAACACGCAGGACGGCAGTCGGCAGGCCGCCTCGATCTTGGGATCCTTGCAGGCCATCCGGTACATGTTGGCGGTCGGCCCGCCGATATCGGAGATCACGCCGGTGAAGCCCGGGGTCTTGTCGCGGATCTTCTCGATCTCGCGCAGGATCGAACCCTCGGAGCGGTTCTGGATGATGCGGCCTTCGTGCTCGGTGATCGAGCAGAAAGTGCAGCCGCCGAAGCAGCCGCGCATCACCGTCACCGAAAACTTGATCATGTCCCAGGCGGGGATCTTGGCATTGCCATAGGATGGGTGCGGCGCGCGCGCATAGGGCAGGTCGTAGACGGCGTCCATCTCTTCGGAGGTCAGCGGGATGGGCGGGGGATTGAGCCACAGGTCGCGGTCGCCATGGCGCTGGACGAGCGGGCGGGCATTGCCGGGGTTGGCCTCGCGATGCAGCACGCGCGAGGCGCGGGCATAGGCATCGCGATCGTTCTCGACCTGCTCGAAGGACGGCAGCCGGATCACGATGTCGCCGGGTTTGCGGCTCGCGCCCTCGTCGGCGGAATCGAGATCGTCGGCATTGAGTTCCGTGAAGTGTTCGGGCACGCGCCGGAACAGGGCGACGCCCCTGATGGCGTCGAGCTGGCGTGGCGTCTCGCCGGCGGCAAGCCGGTTCGCCACCTCGACGACGGCGCGCTCGGCATTGCCGTAGATCAAAAGGTCGGCCTTGGCATCGGCCAGGATCGAGCGGCGCACCTTGTCGGACCAGTAGTCGTAATGGGCGATGCGGCGCAGCGAGGCTTCGATGCCGCCCAGCACCACCGGCACGTCCTTGTAGGCCTCGCGGCAGCGCTGTGTATAGACGATGGTGCAGCGGTCCGGCCGCTTGCCGCCCTCGCCGCCCGCCGTATAGGCATCGTCGTGGCGCAGCTTGCGGTCCGAGGTATAGCGGTTGACCATGGAATCGAGGTTGCCGCCGGTGACACCGAAGAACAGCCTGGGCCTGCCCAGCGCCTTGAACGGCTCCGCCGACTGCCAATCGGGCTGCGAGATGATGCCGACCCGGAAACCTTGGGATTCGAGCAGGCGGCCGATGATTGCCATGCCGAAGCTCGGATGATCCACATAGGCATCGCCGGTGACAAGCACGATGTCGCATTCATCCCAACCGAGCGCCGTCATTTCGGCGCGGCTCATCGGCAGGAACGGCGCCGCCCGTCCGGCATGAGGCTTGCTGGCGGACAGCGGGATCGTGTTTTTCTGGGCGTTGGCTATGGTTTCCATGGCCGCGACGTATAGGCCGCCGCCAAAGCGAATTCAATTAAGCTCGCTTTGGCTCCGGAAGGGATGTATTGGGCCGTGTCGGGGCACGAGGCCTAGCCGCCCATTATTTCATTGAGTTTGGATGCCCTCAGGGGGCTGGTAGCGGGGGAGGGACTTGAACCCCCGACCCCAGGATTATGATTCCCGTGCTCTAACCAACTGAGCTACCCCGCCAGGGTGGCAACGGCCCGGAAAACCGTCCTGAATGGACGGGCGTCGCGAGGCGTTCGCCGAGGTCGCGCGGATATAAGGTTGCGAGGGTGAGGCTGTCAAGCTTGGATAAGGCCGACATGCCGGCATAATCCGGCCGGTCTAATCTCATCCCAGAAAAGCTTTGCCGGACAGACACTCAGGGCATGTCCCGGGGTTGAGTTCGGCGGGGCACGTCGCTATGTCTCGGCCATAAAATTCTAGAGTTTGAACGAATGAAGCCGCGCATCGCCGTCCTCGGTTGCGGATACTGGGGCAGCAACCATATCCGCACCCTCAAGGCGCTTGGCGCGCTGCATGCCGTTTCCGACGTCAACCGCGCCCGCGCCGAAGGTTTCGCCAGCGAACAGGACTGCCTGGCGATCGAGCCGGACAGGCTATTCGAGCGGACCGACGTCGACGCCATAGTCATGGCGCTGCCGCCGCAATTCCATGCCGATACCGCGGTGCGCGCCGTCGAAAGCGGCAAGGACGTGCTGGTCGAAAAGCCGATCGCGCTCACGGTCGCCGACGCCGAGCGCGCGGTGAAGGCGGCAAAGGACAATGGCCGCATCTTCATGGTCGGCCATGTGCTGCGCTTCCATCCCGCCTTCGAGACGCTGAAGGCGCTGATTGACAATGGCGAGCTCGGCGAGGTGCGCTACATCCACTCGCACCGGCTCGGCCTCGGCAAGTTCCACACCGAAAACGACGCGCTCTGGGACCTTGCGCCGCACGATTTGTCGATGATCCTCGCCATCACCGGCACCGAACCGATCGAGGTGAGGGGCGAGGGGGCTGCACTCCTCGACAATCTCAGCGACTTCGCGCACCTGCATATGCGTTTCCCGAACGGCCTGCGCAGCCATCTCTTCGCCTCGCGCCTCAATCCCTATCGCGAGCGACGGCTGACGGTCGTCGGCACCAAGGCGATGGCGGTGTTCGATGACGTCGAGCCCTGGGAGCGCAAGCTTGCCGTCTACCGCCACGCGGTGTGGCAGGACAGTGGCCAGTGGGCCTTCACCGCCAACGAGCCTTCCTATGTGGCCGTCGGCGAGGGCATGCCGCTGACGCGCGAGCTTGCCCATTTCATGCAATGCATCGAGATGCGCGCCGAGCCGCGCACCGACGGCGAGGAAGCGATCCGGGTGCTGCGCATCCTGACCGCCGGCACGGTGGTCCACACCGGCTCATCCGCGTGAAGCAATCAGACTGAGAATTATTCGGCGGGAATCTGCGCCGGCCTGGCGGCAAGCCTGGACAGCATCGCCTCGGCTTCCGCGCCGCGCTCGGAGCGCTCGATGAACCCCCCGCCGAACACCCGCGCCTCGTTGCCGTCGTCGGAATAGAGCACGCAGGCCTGCCCCGGAGCGATGCCCGATTCGCCGTCGGCCAGCTCGACGGAAGTCACGCCGTCGCGGTGATGCAACACGGCCGGACGCGGCGGCCTGGTGGAGCGGACCTTGGCGAAAAGCTCGATCCCGCCGGACGGAACGTCCGACAGCGGTCCGTCGCCCAGCCAGTTCATGTTGCGCAGATAGATCTTGTGCGTCTCCAGCGCCTCGCGCGGGCCGACGATGACGCGCGCGCGGTCGGCGTCGAGGTGAACGACATAGAGCGGCTCGCCGGAGGCGATGCCGATGCCGCGGCGCTGGCCGATCGTGTAGCGCAGGATGCCTTCATGGCGGCCGAGCACGCGGCCGTCGATATGGACGATGTCGCCGGGATTGGCCGCGGCCGGCTTCAGCTTGGCGATGATGTCGGAATACTTGCCCTGGGGCACGAAGCAGATGTCCTGGCTGTCCTGCTTGGCGGCGACGGTGAGTCCCATCTCCTCGGCGATGGCGCGGACCTGCGGCTTCGACAGGCCACCGAGGGGAAAGCGCAGGTAATCGATCTGCGCCTGCGTGGTGGCGAACAGGAAATAGCTCTGGTCGCGGTCGGCGTCGACCGGCCGGTAGAGCGCGCGATGCGCGCCATTGGCGCGCGAGCGGATATAGTGGCCGGTGGCAAGGGCGTCGGCGCCGAGATCCTGCGCCGTCGCCAAAAGATCGGCGAACTTCACGGTCTGGTTGCAGGATACGCAAGGGATGGGCGTCTCGCCGGCGACATAGCTCTCGGCGAAGGGATCGATGACCGCCTTGCGGAAGCGCTCCTCATAGTCGAGCACGTAATGCGGAATGCCCAGCGTCTCGGAGACGCGGCGGGCGTCGTCGATGTCCTGGCCGGCGCAGCAGGAGCCCGCGCGGTGGGTGGCCGCGCCATGGTCGTAAAGCTGCAGCGTCACGCCGACGACGTCATAGCCTTCGCGCTTCAGGATGCCTGCGACGACAGACGAATCGACACCGCCCGACATCGCGACGACGACGCGGGTTTCTTCTGGGCGGCGAGGGAGATCGAGGCTGTTCATGATGCTTTCACTGTGCGGCGCTCAATGCCAATGGCCGGAATATAGGTCAAGCGCCACGTCCGCGCCAGCTTGCGGCCCAGGACGAGATTACCGGCAATTTCAGGGCCTGGAGGCCGGTGTTTCAAATTCTAAACGAAATCCTAACCGGGCGTTCATGATCCTTACCTAGTGATTAGGGTTCGCTTAGGCAATTTTTAAAGCTGTGGCGGTACTGTGGCGGGGATTGGGTCTTTGAGTTTTTAGTAGAGAGTACGATGACCGATCTGGTTAGACCTAGAGTCAAGTATGTTATCGGGCCCGACGGCAGCCCTCTTACGATCGCCGATCTGCCACCGACGAACACGCGGCGCTGGGTTATCCGGCGCAAGGCAGAAGTGGTCGCGGCGGTGCGCGGCGGCCTGCTCAGCCTCGAGGAAGCCTGCCAGCGCTACAAGCTCACCACCGAAGAATTTCTCTCCTGGCAGGCATCGATCGACGAATACGGCCTTGCCGGGCTGCGCACCACGCGAATCCAGCAATACCGGCACTAGGCCTGAAGACTTAAGACGAAAGGGCGCGGGAACACCGCGCCCTTCCGTTTTATGCAAAAGCCTCAAACCGTCAGCACGACCTTGCCGATCGGCCGCGTGGCGAGCAAAGCGTGCACAGCCCCCGCCTGGTCGAGCGGAAAGGCTTTCGCCACACGGGGCGCGAGCTTTCCGGCATCGAGCCCGGCAAGCTCGACAAGGCCTTCCCGGTCGGGCACGACCGACATACGCTCGACCCGGATGTTCCGGTCCTTGGCCTTTGCCTTCACGGCGTCGGGGACTGCGAGCAGCGACACCAGGCCAACCGTTCACATCTCCTGGAATTGCCCGGCGACGCCGCCTTCTGCCGATCGCCGGTTCTGAAGATGCCGGCAGATCTCCGGCATGAGTGCGAAATGCCCGCGATTAGCCGATCATGGCGCTGCGGCCGCCTGTTTCGGCCTCGCGGATCTTGGTGTCGCGCGATTCCAGCATCTCCGCCTTGGACAGCTCCGCTTCAGCTTCGCCGAGTAATGATTCGGCGGTGCTTCGCTGTTGGGCGAGGTCGTTTTGTGAGTTCCTGAGGTTGTCCCGGCGCAGGCGCGCCGCTTTGGCGAAGGTCGGATAGGCGAAATGGTTGATGTCGGTGATGCCGGCTTTTTTCTCTTCGGCGATGATCTGCGCTTCCAACTCGACGGCCATGCGCTCGAACTCGGCGATCATCATGTCCAGTTGCAAGAGCTGCCGCCGCTTCTCATTCACCTGAAACTGCTTCAGCCGAACGAGGTTTTCACGTGACTTCATGACTCGATACTCCGCAAACGCACACCTGCATACCGTCCAGTCCGCCCGGAACGACCCAAGCGCCGCCCGTTTCCCCCGGCTTTCCCTGGGCTATAGGAAACAAAGCCCTAAAGATTTTTGCCGGCGGTAACCATTCGTTTACGGGCATTGTTAATCATACGGGCGAGGACTTAAGGCCGGGTAAAAATTTCCGGCTGCGGCGGAAGCCCGGGCCGGCGAGTCTCTAGAGTCACTTAGGCTGACTTATTAATGTGGTGCATTAGCGGTTTGGGTCTGTGATTCGTTATTAGATTCAAGCGGGTGTAGAAAGGGGTTAAAAAATCTGGTATCGTGGATGACACGAAATTAGGATTTGTTAACCAGTCGGTGGCACCTTCTGTTCAGGCAATCACTGCTCCGGGTCCCGGACGGGTCGTGAGATGGTCCGGCAGCAGAAAAGGGGAATGAAATGCGTGTTCTGCTGATTGAAGATGACAGTGCAACCGCACAAAGCATCGAATTGATGCTGAAATCGGAAAGCTTCAACGTCTATACGACCGATCTCGGCGAAGAAGGTGTCGATCTCGGCAAGCTCTACGATTACGACATCATCCTTCTGGATCTCAATCTTCCCGACATGTCGGGCTATGAAGTCCTGCGCACACTGCGCCTCTCCAAGGTCAAGACGCCGATCCTGATCCTCTCCGGCATGGCCGGCATCGAGGACAAGGTGCGCGGCCTCGGTTTCGGCGCCGACGACTACATGACCAAGCCCTTCCACAAGGACGAACTGGTGGCGCGCATCCATGCGATCGTGCGCCGCTCCAAGGGCCATGCCCAGTCGGTCATCACCACCGGCGACCTGGTGGTCAATCTCGACGCCAAGACGGTCGAGGTCGGTGGCCAGCGCGTGCACCTGACCGGTAAAGAATATCAGATGCTGGAGCTGCTCTCGCTGCGCAAGGGCACCACGCTTACCAAGGAAATGTTCCTCAACCATCTCTATGGCGGCATGGACGAGCCGGAGCTGAAGATCATCGACGTCTTCATTTGCAAGCTGCGCAAGAAGCTCGACGCGGCGTCCGGAGGCCAGAACTACATCGAGACGGTGTGGGGCCGCGGCTATGTGCTGCGCGAGCCGGAAGATATCCGCGTCAGCGCGTAGGCGACCCAGGGATTTAAACGAGAAACCCGGCTCCGGCCGGGTTTTTTGTTGGATCGATTGCCGCGAATCAGGCGGCGATCTTGAGGAAACGGAAGCTTTCGAGCAGTTGCGCGCGGTTGAAGGGCTTCAGCAGATAGCCTTGAGCGCCGGCGCGCTTGGCGCGCATGATCGCTGCGACGTCCACCTCGACCAGCGAGACCAGGATCTGCGGCTTGACGGGAGCTTCGATGGCGCGAATGCGGCGAATGAGGTCGACCGCCTGGATGTCGGTCAGCCCGCCATCGATGACAATCACATCCGGCATGTCGTCGGCGCAGATGTCGGCAGCCTCGACCCCGGTCGACGCCTCGACGACAATCATGTCCGAGCCGCCAAGAATGCGTTTTGCGACCTTCCTGATGACGCTCGAATCATCGACGAACAGGCAACGCTTCATATCCGGGTCCTCTTTGCCATCTGCCGAACCGGCAACCTCCGGGCAACCGAAAGCACCATACGCCCAATCTGGTAAAGAAGCCGAAAAGCCGTTGGGTAAAGTTTTTCCAAACAGACGTATCGCGCGGTTTGGTCCGCGGCGACGTTACATCGATTGCGGCTGGAATTGCTTGACCTGCACTGTCAGAACAAATACTAGCCGCAAAAATACTTCGGCTTTTCTTATGCGGCGGTCAGCACGATCTCGTCGGCCGTCGCGTGGATCGAGATCGTCATATTGGCCTCACGCGCCAGAAGCAGCGTGTAGTAAGGCTGGACCGAATGGGCGTCGATCGGCTCCTCCGGCTTGTGGCCGGAATGCAATTCGAGGAATTTCGGCGGCACGCGCAACATCGGGCCGCTGGCTGACAGCGAAAAACGCGGCTCGGTTTCGAGGTTCTCCAGCGTGATCACCAGCTTGCCGCCGCGCGGTATGGCCGCGTTGGCGACGAGAATGAGGTTGAGCAGCAGCTTGACCTTGTTCTTGGGCAGAAGCGCCCGGGAGCCGTTCCAAACCAGTTCCGGTTTTTCGTTTTTCAAGAAGGCAATGGCCACGGCCTCGGCATCGCCGGTGTCGATCATCATGCCGGCGGAACCCGCGGCGCCGAAGGCGATGCGGGCAAACTGCAGCCGCGCCGAGGCATTCTTGGCGCTCTGGCGGATGAGCTTCATGGCGTCTTCGTCGGCGCCGCCTTCGTCGAGCAATTCGAGGCCGTTGTTGATTGCGCCGACCGGCGAAATAATGTCGTGGCAGACGCGGCTGCAAAGCAGCGCGGCGAGATCAGGCGCGGAAAGGGTGAAAAGCTCGGCCATCGGCGAAATCCCTGCTTAAGTCACTTGTTCATGGCCGAGAGACAGTTTTCGCGCCTGCCCACACGAATCACGCTCTTTTCCAAGGCTTTCTGAATACACAGGGCCCGAGCGCGCATCAACAAATCCAAAATTGTCGGCGGTGAAAATGGTGTGTTCGCGGGGGAAACTCGACGCACAGGCGCAGGCGCAGCCTTCGAACCGCCATCTTCGTGTGGGAGCTTAATGGTTGAAAAAGGATTACGGCATAATTTGCCTGTGATAGCCACCCTGAACGGCCGGCAAGAGCCGTAGGGGTGCGAGGCGTCGGCGAAAGTGCTCCCTGACGGAGATTTGGAAGCATGTTTTCCCGATACTATGACCGGACGTTCGTCCGTGTCCTCACCATGACCATCACACTCCTGGCGGCTTTGGTCCTTTCGACCTCAGCGTCGCGGGCTCAGCAGTACACCGCTCAGGAAATCGTCGATTCCGGTCATAAATTCTTCGGCGAGACGTCCGGCGGCCTGGCCACCGTCGTCGAGAAGATCTTTGCCTCCTACGGCCTGCCCAACGGCTACCTGCTCGGCGAAGAAGGATCGGGCGCCCTGATCGGCGGCCTGACCTATGGCGAGGGAACGCTCTACACCAAGAACGCCGGCGACCATAAGGTGTTCTGGCAAGGTCCGTCGCTCGGCTGGGATTTCGGCGGCGAGGGATCGCGGGTGATGATGCTGGTCTACAACCTCGACGACATCAGCAGCCTCTATAACCGGTTCGGCGGCGTCGCCGGCTCCGCCTATGTCATTGCGGGCGTCGGCTTCAACGTATTGCAGGCCAACCGGGTGCTGATCGTGCCGATCCGCACCGGTGTCGGTGCCCGTCTCGGGGTCAATCTCGGCTATCTGAAGCTTACCGAAAGGCCGACCTGGAACCCGTTCTGATCTTGCGCTGGCTACAATCGCTCGGACAGTGCTGATCGCGCCGCGGCAAGCTCTTGCCGCGGCGTTGAATTTCCGCCATGCCAAGATGGCACAACGCCACGATTGCCGCCCGTAAAGTGGATAGCACGCCTTGGTCCAGTCGGTCCTGTTCTTCGTACTTGGTTTCCTCTGCGCCGTTTTTCTGGTGTCGCTGATCGCGCCGGCGGTCTGGCGGCGGGCCGTTGTCCTGACGCGCAGACGCCTCGAGGCTTCGTTGCCGCTGACGCCCGCCGAGATCCAGGCGGACAAGGACCGGGTCCGTGCGGAATATGCCATGACGACGCGCCGGCTGGAGATAACCGTCAAGAACCTGCAGGAGAAGGTGGCCGAACAGATGGTCGAGATCGGTCGCGGGCGAGAGGCCTTGAAGGGGCTCGCGGTCGAAACGAAGGACAAGAACCAGGCCCTCTCCGATCTGCAGGCCAAAAATGCGGAGCTCCGGCAGCGCGAGGAAGAATTGCACCGCCTGTCGGAAAAGCTCGCACAGACGGAGCGGGCATTGGAGAAGCGCGCGCTGGAGCTGCAAAAGCTCGAGCAGATGTATGACGATGCCAGCTTCTCGTCCTCGAACCGCCAGATCGAGCTGGTCGCGCGCGAATCGGAGCTGGAAAAGCTCGCGAGCGACATCGCGCTGCTCAAAGGCCAGCGCAGGGAGGCGGACCGGCGCAACCAGGAGATCGCCTCGGAAAGCAAGGCCGCGCGCGAAGCGTTGAAGGTCGAGAAGAAGAAAACGGCCGAGCTCGAGAAGAAGGTGGAGCGGTTGCTCGCCACACTTGCCGACCGCGAGGAAAAGCTCGACCGGCGCGAGAAGGACCTTGCTCGAATGCGGGAACGTTCGAAGCAAATCGCCGCCGCGAACGGCGTCGCGCGACTGGCTGCCGGCTCGGATGGGACAAATGACGATGTCGATAAGGCAATCGCCAAGCTCGAGGGCGACCGGGAACGGCTGGAGGCAAGGCTGGCGGCGCTGGCGCGTGAGAACAAGCGGCTGAAAACCGATCTTGCCGCCTCGGGGACGGCAATGCCGGAATCGGCGGGCGACGCACGCTCTGGCGCCGGTCTTCGCGAACAGATGAACGAACTGGCGGCCGAGGTCGTCAATCTGACGATGAAGCTCGACGGGCCGGATTCTCCTATCGCCAAGGCGCTGGCGGGCGAGGGGCAGCAGAATGGGGGCGGCATCAGCCTTGCCGACCGCGTGAGGGCTTTGCAGAAGGCCGGCTCGTCCAACTGAGAAAAGACGATCGCAGGGCGTCCCCGGGTCGTTCTGCGGCTACCGGTCGGAAAAGTGATGCAGCGCGATGGCCGACGCGGCGGCGACGTTCAGGCTGTCAAAACCTTGCGCCATACCGATCCTGACCGTGTGCAGCCGGGTAAGCAGGTCCCGCGGCAGGCCTTCGCCCTCGGTGCCAAGATAGAGCGCCAGCCTCGCCGAACGTTGCGCGGCGCGGATGTCGGTTGCGCCGTGCGGCGACAGAGCGAACTGGCTGAAGCCAAGCCGATCGAGGGTCGCGATGAAGGCTCCGCTATCGCCGAAGGAGGCGAACGGAACTTTCAGCGCCGCGCCAACCGAAACACGGATTGCCTTACGGTAGAGCGGATCGCAGCAGGTCTGGTCGAGCAGCACGGCGTCCGCGCCAAAGGCCGCGGCATTGCGGAAGATCGCCCCCATATTGTCGTGGTTCGATATGCCGACCAGGACGACGGCCAACGCCCGCCGAGGCAAGGTTTCCACCAGAATTTCGGCGGAGGCCGGCGCGCCGCGCATGCCGATCGCCAGGATGCCGCGGTGCATGTGGAAGCCGGCGATCCGGTCCATGACCTCACCGGCGGCAACATAGACCGGAAAATCCGGCGGCGCCTTGCGCAGGATCCCCTGGACGCCAGCCAGCCTGTTTTCGAGGATGAGGACAGACTCGGCGGCGAAGCGCCCGGTCGACAACAGGAGGTCCAGCACCACCTTGCCTTCGGCGACGAAGCGCCCTTGCCGGCCGACGAGATCGCGCTCGCGGATGTCGAGATAGGCGGCAACGCGCGGGTCCCGAGGGTCGTCGATAGGGATGAGGTTCATGCATACCTCGCCGAGGAGTGGTCGGCGAGGTATGAGCGACCGGAACCGCGGGTCAAGCCCCGGCGCGGCGCAACCGGTAGGCCATCTGTGAAAGGTCACCTTCGCCGAAAATTCCTTCCAGCATGCGCAGCAATTCGCGCACCGCTTCGGATTTGCAGGAATAGTAGATCATCTGGCGGTCGCGCCGGGTCTCGACGAGATCGAGTGCCCTCAGCTTGGCGAGATGCTGCGACAGCGCGGACTGGCTGAGTTGCACCTTCTCGGCGATGGCACCGACCGACATTTCGTTGTCGATCAGATGGGCCACGATCAGCAAGCGCTTTTCGTTGCCCATGAGAGTGAGAAAGGCGGCCGCCGATTCCGCATTGGCGATTAGCTTATTTGAGATCATAGATCCCCCAAGGGTCCTGGATCATCCTGGCGCCAGGGGGCAATGGCGCCTGATTCCACTATGTTCAGATGTCGATGGGCGCTGCTGAATCAGCGTCACAACAAGGGTAGATCATTTTATCTAAATCTCAAGCGTTGCTTTCGCCGGCTCGCGATCAACTATCCCTCTTGCTCCGCCGCGCGCCCCGCCTTTGCCATCTCCACAAGCGCCGAACGCAATTCGCGCGCGCTTTGCAGAGGCTGGGGAAAGAAAATCCTGCAGGTCGCATCCGGGGCGGCGAGGTCCATGCCGTCAGGGTCGAAGCCGGTGGCGATCCAGCCGCCACCCTCCGCACGGCCGAAATGGTGGGCATAAAGGGCAAGCGCGTCGCGATGATCGGCGTTCATGTGATCGAGCGCCGCCTGCTCGCTGCCGGCGAACTCCTCGGCAAGGGCGGCGCCGGTGATGAAATCGTCGCGGTCGAGAAGAAAGGCCTTGCCGAAGCCGCCGTTCAGGCTAGCGCGCTCGGGCTCAAGCCGGAAGAACGAGAAATCGCCAAGCCCGGCATAAAGCTTCGCTTTTGGATTGCGGTTGAGGTAGCGCCGTTCGGCTCGGATCTGATCGGCCGATCCCCGCTCCAGCCGCAAGGCGCGGCACGCCAGGCTGATGCGCGGATGCGCCAGCGGATCGCCCTTGCCGGGCTCGCCAAGCAGCAGCGAACAGCGCGGATCGGCGAGCAATGCCCCGGTGTGCGCGGACAGCATCGAAATCAGGATCAGCGGTGCGCCGTCGATATCGGTTGCGACGCCTACCCGGCTTGCCAGCGGCGCGCCAGTGCCAGGCTCGATCGCGGCGAGCGCGCCGAAACGCGCCGAGCGGATCAGGGTTTTCGCCAGCCTGACCGCCTCGGCGTCGGTCTCGCGGATGACGTCTTTTTTCGATTCGGTCACAAGCTCACCTGAGATAAGTTGATTTCTGTTCTCCGGTTATCGGCCGAGTACACCCGCCTTTGCAAGGGCTCCGATCTCCTCCTCGCTCAAACCGAAACCGGCCAATATGCCCGCGGGCAGGCGATCGGCGGCGGCCGGCGCCGTGGCACGCGTCTGTGGGCTTTGCGAAAAACGCGGCGCGGGCGCCGGACGCTCGAGTCTACCCGACGTCACGAAGCTTTGCCTGGCGCGATTGTGCGGGTGATCCCTGGCTTCGGCCAGGGACAGCACGGGCGCCACGCAGGCGTCGGTCGCGGCGAAAAGCGCGGCCCATTCGTCGCGCGTCCTCGTCTTGATCCGACCGGCAATGGCGGCGCGCATCACGGGCCAGGACGACTTGTCATACTGGCTGCCGACGAGATGATTGTCGAGCGGCAGCAGCCTGGCGAATTCGGCGAAGAAGCGCGGTTCGAGGCAGCCGACGGCAATGTGCCTTGCGTCCGCCGTCTCATAGGCATCGTAGAACGGCGCTCCGGAATCGAGCAGGTTCTCGCCGCGCCTGTCGCTCCACAGACCCGCCGCCATATAGGCGTGGATGGGTGCTGCGAGCATCGAGGCTCCCTCGATCATCGACGCGTCGATCACCTGGCCCTTGCCGGTCACGGAACGCTGAAACAGGGCGGCGAGCACGCCTGCGATCAGCATCATGGCGCCGCCGCCTTGATCCGCGATGAGGTTGAGCGGCGGCACCGGCGGCGCGCCCTGCCTGCCGAGAGCATGCAAGAGGCCCGCATAGGCGAGATAGGTGATGTCATGCCCGGCTCGCGGGGATAGCGGACCGTCCTGACCGAAACCGGTCGAGCGGCCATAGATCAGCGCCGGATTGCGCCGGAGAACGACATCGGGCCCGAGGCCGAGCCGCTCCATTACGCCGGGGCGGAAGCCTTCGACGAGGATGTCGGCCTTTGCCATAAGGCGCAGCAGCAGTTCCGCGCCCGCCGGACGCTTCAGGTCGAGCTTGAGGATGGAGCGGCCGTGGCGGTCGAGATCGTATTCTTCCGGCAGGCTCAGAAGCGGCTGGCCGGAGTCGGCGCGTTCGATGCGCAGCACCCCGGCGCCCATCTCGGACAGCATCAGGGCCGCAAGCGGCACCGGACCAAGCCCGGCCATCTCGATCACTTTCAGGCCGGCGAGCGGGCCGGTCTTTTCGGGAGAGGCATCGGCGCCTGTCGGCGAGCCAGCCATCCCGCTTATTTCGGCGCCATGCGGATGGCGCCATCGAGGCGGATGGTCTCGCCGTTCAGCATCTGGTTCTCGACGATGTGGAGGGCAAGCGCCGCATATTCCGACGGCTCGCCGAGCCGCGGCGGGAACGGGACGGAGGCGCCGAGCGAATCCTGCACCTCCTGCGGCATGCCGGCCATCATCGGCGTCTTGAAGATGCCGGGCGCGATGGTGCAGACGCGGATACCGGACCGCGCCAGGTCGCGCGCCACAGGCAGCGTCATGCCGACCACGCCGCCCTTGGACGCCGCGTAGGCAGCCTGACCGATCTGGCCGTCATAAGCGGCGACGGAGGCGGTGTTGACGATGACGCCGCGCTCGCCGCCGGCGAGCGGGTCGAGTTTCGCCGCCCGGTCGGCGACGAGGCGGATCATGTTGAAGGTGCCGATCAGGTTGATCTCGATCACCTTGCGATACTGGTCGAGTGGATGCGGTCCGTCCTTGCCGATCGTCTTCACGCCGATGGCGATCCCGGCGCAATTGACCAGGATGCGCGGCGGCCCAAGCTTTTCAGCGACTTCGGCGATTGCGGCCGTGGCGCTGTCGCCGCTGCTGACATCGCATTGGACGGCAATGCCGCTGATGTCCGCCGCGACTTTCGCGGTGCGCTCGATGCCGACGTCGAGGATCGCGACGCGGGCGCCCTTGGCCGCCAAGGCGCGCGCGGTTGCCTCGCCAAGGCCCGACCCGCCGCCGGTGACGATCGCGATCTGGCCGTTCGGGTTCATGCAAGCCTCCCAGGATCCGGATTATGCTACGAAGCGCGCAAAGGAGGCGCAACCGCGATAGGCGGGTCGATCGACGGCTGCGCACTGGCGGCCGAACGCGCCGCGGCCGGGGCAAATTCCGCAACCCTTGCCGTGTTGGCGTGACAGACATCGCCGGCAAAACGGGCGATTGCGCCCGGCTTGATCTCGTGATGCAGCAGCCGGTCGAGATCGACCGGGCGCGGCATGGTGATCTGTCCGCGCGGAAAGCGCTTGAAGCCGAGCGGTCCATAGTAGGGTTCGTCGCCGACCAGAATGACGGCAGGCGCGCCGGCCTTCCTGGCGGCTTCCAGCGCGATTGCGACCAGCTTGCGGCCGATGCCGAGATTCTTGAAGGCGGGGCGCACCGCAAGCGGGCCGAGCATCATCGCGCGACCGGCGCCCGCGGCCACGCGCGTCATGCGCACCGAAGCGATCACCGTATCGTCCTTGACGGCGACAAAGGACATCGAGCGGTCGTGCCCCCCGGCCTCGCGGATTTTGTAGGCGGCAAGAACGAAACGACCGGGGCCGAAGGCCTCGTCGTTGATGGCTTCGATTTCGGCATCATGCGCCGGGGTTTCCGGCAGGTATTTCACGTCGGCAAGGCTCATGGTCTTTGCGTTCCGGTATACGAGGAAGGTTTGCTGCAAAAGCGGCAGCGTTCGCCAGTCAGCGCTTCTTAAGCGCGGGCGCCCTTTCGTCGTCGGTCGAACCGGATCGAGGCAAAGTCGAACATGGGCGCCTCCGCTAGCACCAAATTGGTGTCGCTGCAATCGGTGCCCTTTGCGTTTCTCTGCTCCAGTTGGCGATCTGGTTCGTTTGTTTAACGAACCAGATCGTCGTTTGACGAACTGTTCAGTGCCCGAAGGCTTCGCCAGTCCGGTTGTCGGTCTAGATATGCCTGAGCTACAGGGAGATTTTTCGCATGGGACTGCTGATCGAAGGCAAATGGCAGGATCGCTCGCCCAGGACCGGCAGCGATGGGCGGTTCGTGCGGACGGAGTCGCAATGGCGCGACTGGATCACACGCGACGGCAGGCCGGCGGAAGGGCGCCCGCGCGGCTTCAAGGCGGAACCCGGCCGCTATCATCTCTATGTGTCGCTCGCCTGCCCCTGGGCGCACCGTACGCTGATCTTCCGTGTCCTGAAGAAGCTGGAGAGCATCATCTCCGTCTCCGTGGTGCACCATTTCATGGGCGAAAACGGCTGGACCTTCAAAGCCGAGGACGGCGCCACCGGGGACACGCTCTACGGCCTCGATTTCCTGCACCAGATCTATGCCAAGGCCGATCCGGCCTATTCAGGCCGCGTGACGGTGCCGGTTCTGTGGGACAAGCAAGAAAGGACGATCGTCAACAACGAGTCCTCCGAGATCATCCGGATGCTCAATTCCGCCTTCGACGAATGGGGCGATTCGGGTCTCGACTTCTATCCCGCGGCGCGGCGCGCGGAGATCGACAGGATCAATGCGCTGGTCTATCCGGCGATCAACAACGGCGTCTATCGCGCCGGCTTCGCCACCACGCAGAAAGCCTATGAGGAAGCGTTCGGCGAGCTGTTCACGGCACTCGATGCGATCGAGGAGCGTCTTTCGAGGCGGCGCTATCTGACCGGCGAGCAGATCACCGAGGCCGACTGGCGGCTGTTCACGACGCTGGTCCGTTTCGATCCGGTCTATGTCGGCCACTTCAAATGCAATTTGCGCCGCATCGCCGACTATCCGAACCTGTCGAACTATCTGCGCGATCTCTATCAGGTGCCCGGCGTCTCGAGCACGGTCAATCTGCATCACATCAAGGCGCATTATTACGGCAGCCACAAATCGATCAACCCGACGGGGATCGTCCCGGCGGGGCCGGAACTCGATTATGCCGCGCCGCATGACCGCAACAGGTTCAGGAAGGCGGCGTGACTACCAGTAAGCCGAGATACGCTCGCCGCGAAAAATCTCTTTTATCCGCCGGAGCGTCGCCGGCGTCGTGGCCTCGGGCAAGCGGTCGATCGGGAAGAAGCCTGCTTCGGCGATCTCATGGTCCGGCCGTTTCGGCGCCGTCTGGCTGAAAGCTTCGATCAGATAGAGGCCGACATGGTCGCGCTTGCTGGCGCGGCGGTTGAAATGCATCGACTTCAGCACCGGCGGAGCCGTCAGAGCGATGTTGCCTTCCTCGGCCAGCTCGCGCGCCAGCGCTTCCTCAAGCGTTTCGCCGATCTCGACGCCGCCGCCCGGGAGCTGCCATCCTGGAACGTAGGTGTGACGGATCAGGAAGACGGAGTTGGAGGCGCGATCGTAAACCAGCCCGCGCACCCCAAGCGTCATGGGCCGGCGCAGCAGGAAGTAAAAATGGAACAGCCTTGCCCGCAATCCCGGCCAACCGGTCTGCCGGAATGTCTCTTCCGGATCGGCGCGGCGGTTCATTCCACGATCCCCAAGCAGATGTTCGTGGGTCGCCCCACGGCTATCTGCTTGGCTTTCCTTGTTTTTCGCAGGTTCTGGCCGCAAAACCGTGGGACACTTTTTCGGAACCCGCTTGTCCGAACAGCAAAGGGTGAGTGGAAAGCTCTGCCAGCGTCGCTTAAGAAGAGACCATGTTCAGGCTCGCGCATATTTCCGACGCTCATCTGGGACCGCTGCCCGATGTAACCTATCGCGACCTCGCGTCCAAGCGGGTGCTGGGCTATGTCAACTGGCAGCGCAACCGGCGCCGCCACATGCATGACGCCGTCATCGACACTCTCGTCGCCGACATAAAGGCGAGCGCGCCGGACCATCTCGCCGTCACCGGAGATCTCGTCAACCTGGCGCTCGACGGCGAGATCGAGATGGCGAAACACTGGCTGGAGACGCTTGGATCGCCGCATGACGTTTCCGTGGTGCCAGGCAATCACGACGCCTATGTGCCAGGCGCCTTCGACAAGGTCTGCCGGGCGTGGGCTCCCTGGATGACGGGCGACGGCGTCAACACTCCTATCGATCGCAATTCCTTTCCGTATCTGCGCGTGCGCGGCAATGTCGCGCTGATCGGCGTCACCACGGCGCGCGCCACGGCGCCCTTCATGGCCAACGGTTTCTTCATGGAAGGGCAGGCGGAGCGGCTCGGCAAGGTTCTCGACGACGCGGCGAGACAAGGGCTGTTCCGCGCCATCATGATCCACCATCCGCCGGTGCGCGGCGCCGTCCAGCAACATAAGCGGCTGTTCGGCATCGCCCGTTTTCACAAGGTCATTCGCCGGCATGGCGCGGAGCTCGTCCTGCACGGCCATTCGCATCTGCCGTCATTGTTCACCATCGGCGCACGTGGCGCCAAAGTGCCCGTGGTCGGGGTTGCCGCCGCAGGCCAGGCGCCGGGCAGCAAGCATCCGGCCGCTCAGTACAATCTGTTCGAGATCGATGGCGAAAAGGGCGCTTGGCGCGTGCGCTTGACGCGGCGTGGCCTGACCGGGCCGGCGCTGCCGCCTTCGGATCTGCAAACGACGGATCTCGACGTGCCGGCCGCGAACCGCGAGCTCGTCAGAAGCTGATCTTCATGTGCACGATGCGATCCCAAAACATCGCCAGCGAAACCGCCAGGCCGACAAGCGCACCGGCGGCTATCAGGCCGAGGCCGGCGAAGAAGGCTGTCCAGCCATTGAGGCGGCTTTCGGATTGAATGGGTGGCTCCGCTTCCCGCACCACGGGCCGATGCAGGCCGGGAACGGCGTTCTCCACGCCGCCCTCCATCATATGCTGTCGCTCGACGACCCGTTCGGCCACGTAGCGCGTCACCGCATCGGCGACGGCTTTCATCTCGGTCGTCTCGGCCAGCACGACACGGCCGACGCGCGTATCCTTGAGGAAGCGGTAGGTGCGGCGGTCGCGTCCCATGGCGACGTGACTCACCGCATCGATCCATAGCCGCGGCTGCAAGCCTGACGAGACGGCGAAGTCGAAGCTATCCATGTCGGCCGGGACATCGGCAAAGACCGGCGCAAGCTCGGTTGCCAAGAGATCGAGCCGCATGCGGTGCGCCTCGCGCATGTCGACGACCACATCATCACGGTCGGCGAAGGCGTTCTTGACGTCGCGTATGGCGTCCGAGAGTTTTCGCGATGGCTCTATCGGAGTGATCTTGTCGCCTGCATCCTTCATCGGCGGCTGCCTCGTTGTTGGTTAACAGCGAGTTAACACAGTCGCCGGCAAAATGCACTGCCGACGATGAGCGGCGCGGCCGCCCCGGTCCGCATGAAACGCATCACCGATGCTTTCGAGATCGATCCGGGAGAGCCAATCCCGGCAGAGCACTCGGCAATCAGCTCGCCGCGGCGCCCAGCGGCGGATGCAACCGTCTGGCGCGCCGCCGCGTGTTGCGACGCAAGATCTCGGCAACCAGGGCCGGGGCCTCCTCGACCAGCATATGACCAGCGTCAAGAACATGATGCAGATGGAAGTGCGGCGGCAAAGTCTCGGTCTGCACGACAGGCAGGAGCGGATCCTCCGCTCCCCAGACAACCATCACCGGCATGTCGAGCCCTTCCAGTTGCGCCCCGGGAATAACGCCTTGCCGGTCATCCCTGGTCATCGCCGCCGCCATATCGGTCAGCGTCTGCAACTGGCCTGGCCGTTTGCGCATCCGGCAGATTGCATCGACCGCATGGTCAGGCGGCACACTGCGCGGGCCCGACATGGCTGCAAGGCAGGCCCGGATCTCTTTCCTACCAGTTGCGGCGGCATAGCGGCGCAGCAAGGCCGCGTTGATTTCCGGGCCGAAACCGCCGGGTGCCAACAGAGTGAGCGAGGCAACCCGATCGGGATCGGCAAGCGCCATCAATGTCGCGATCGCGCCGCCCATGGAGTGACCGACCAGATGAACCTTGCTCAACCCTCGCTCCGCCAGATCGGCCAGGATAGCCTGCGCGGCCGGCTTGGCACCGCCCATGCCTTCGCATTTCAGGGATTGCCCATGGCCCGGCAGGTCGTAGGCCAACATTCTCGCTTCGGACGCCAGCGATGCCATGACGTCACGCCAAATCTCACGGCAGGCCCCGAAGCCGTGCAGGAAGACGATTGTCTTCGGACCAGCGCCGCGCTCGACGGCATAAGGGAATGGAAGCATGAAAGAAGGAGCGGTAGGCAGACGTGCAGCCATTGCGAATTGTGGCTGAATTGCTCCCGATCCAGGCTGATGGCCAGTAAAATCTTCGCGACCACAGCGCCCCGTCAGGCGCCCGACGCGCAAGCATCGCCCGATACTTGACGGATCGGCCTCGTACTTCCGCCCGCTGAAATCCTTTGGCCCAAACACGGGCGCAGGGCTGGATTAGCTCGGGTTGCCGATACCGGCGGCCCGCAAGGATTGCACCAGCCGGTCGGTGAGATCGGCGGGGTATTTGCGGTCGACGAATGTCGCGCGCGGGTCGGCGACGAAGTTCGGGAATTCCGCGATGAGCTCGTTGGCAAGCTCGCCCGCCAGCTTGTCGCGCCCTGAAATCTTGGCGCCGATCAGTCGCGCGGCCAGATAGTGCGACTTGGATGCCGTCGTGCGCAGCGACTCGCTGGCGATCGCGGCCTTCTTCATATCGCCCTGCATGAAGGCTCCGATGAACAGGCCATAATCCCACCAGGTCGGATGGCCGCTGAAGGCTTCGACCGCGTGATCCAGGATCGGCGTCCCCTCGTCATATTTGCCGGCGAAGATCAGCCCGTAGCCATAGGCGGCGGCCATGCCGAGATCATACGGGTTGAGTTCGTAGGCTTTGCGCATCAAGCGGGTTGCTTCGTCCGTGTTGCCGAGGCGCGAGTTCAGGTAGCCTAAGGCGCGATGCGCGTGCGGGCTCATCGGCCCCATCTGGACGGCGCGGTGCGCAAGCGACATGGCCTTTTCGAGCGTCGCTTCCGGCGGATAGGCATAGTGGGCGTTGACCGCCTCCACATGAAGCGAAGCCAGTTCCGCGTAGACAAGCGACGATTTGGTGCCTTCGCTGACCAGCTTCTGCAGGCAACGATACGCAGCCTCGTACGTCTGGGCGCTCATATCGAGATAATAGCGGTCGTCGAGCACCAGGCATGCGATCTGGCTGGTTCGGATGTCGCTCTGGTCAATGTAGCTGTAGATCGCGCCGGAGGCGGGAACGGTCGAGGTGAGAAGGCTGGCGATGTTGCTTTCAACCATATCGGGGGCACTTTCGGCCGATGTCAGGTTGCGTGACAGGAGAACCCGCCCGGTCGCGACGCTCTGCAATTCCACCGTGACGTCGCCGGCAGCCGGCCCGGGAACAATTTCGAAAACGAAACTGATCGGATCGGCGGACCGATCGCGCGTCGAATCCGCATCGCGCCCGATAAAATCGATGGTGTCGAAACCGGCAAGCCCGGCGCGCAGCGACGACGCGACGCGAGCCGCCTCCGGCCCCTCGGCTTTCACCGCAATGTAGATTAGCGGCAGTGAGTCGAATGTCGGCTGGGCAGCGATGCTTGCCGTGCCCGCTGTTTCGACCGGTGTGCCCGCGTCGCCGCCAAGGAAGGTGTTGCTTTGGCGCACGATAAGCACGCCGAGCATGACAATGACCAGGATCATGGCGGCCCAGAAGAAACGCAACTGCCGCGTGAGCGACTGCGCAGGTGCCGCCGGCGCCTTCAGCGCCACAGGTTCGCCCGGCACAGAGTTGTCGAGATGCTCGGACACCGACGGAGCGGCTTCGGCCGATGCGTTGGGCCGCTGCGCGATGGTTTCGGAGGCGGACCTGGCGTCGCCAGGCAGCCGAATCGCATTGAGCTCGTAGGAAGGGACATAGCCGCCACGCGGGATCGCGATGCGCACCGGCTCGGCGACACCTTCATTGGCGAAATACTGCTCCAGGAGCTCGCGCAGCCGACCGGCCTGCACCCTGACCACGGCATCGGTGGAGGCGTCGAAATCGCCGTCCTTGCCGAAGACGTCCATGGCTATGGAAATGCCCTTCAGCCTGTCGGCCTCGCCGGCCTGCTCGCGTTCAACCAGATAGCGTAAGAGCCTGCGAGCACGCTCGGACCGTCCGAACGTTTCGCTGGCAAGCAGTCGCTCCAATGTCTCGCGCACTGCGGGGGCGGCAGGCGGGGCATGCTCCAAGTGTCGATCCTTCCGAAGTCGGCACAGGTTAGGGCGCGATCATATAGCGCTCGCGCCGTCGCACAAGGATGCTTCTATTATGCGATCGCGTAAGCCCACCGGAAATTCCGCCACCGGTTAACGAATGGCAGCTCTCGCGTCTATGGCTGAAGCGGGGCGCAATTGGTATGCGCTACGCTTCAGCCAGATCTGCCCGGTCAGCCTGCCGCCGAGCCGGACCGTTTCACATCAGCTGCTCCGGCGGCCGACGATACGGTTGGCGGCCGAAACAACGGCCTCAAGCGAGGCGGCGACGATGTTGGTGTTGATGCCGGCGCCGAACAGCTTGCCGCCCGGATACTCCATCTCGACATAGGAGATGGCCGAGGCGTTGGAGCCGCGCTGCAGGGAATGCTCGGAATAGTCGAGCACCGACATGTCGACGCCGACATGGCGCGAGAGCGCATCGACAAAGCCGTCGATCGGACCGGTGCCCGAGCCGGTGATGGTCATTTCCTTGCCGTTGTCGAGGATCTCCGCCTCCACGATACGCCGGCCTTTCACCTCGGTGTCGGGGAAGGTGCGATGGTCGAGGAACTTCAGCCGCGCGCCGGGCTGGTCGACATAGGTTTCGAGGAAGCGTTCATGGATGCGCTTGGCAGGCACTTCCTTGCCTTCCGCATCGGTGATCGCCTGGATCGCCTGGCTAAACTCGATCTGCAGATTGCGCGGCAAGTTGAGGCCGTAGTCCGCCTGCAGCACATAGGCGATGCCACCCTTGCCCGACTGCGAGTTGATGCGGATGATCGCCTCATAGGTGCGGCCGACATCGGCCGGATCGATCGGCAGATAAGGCACTTCCCAAAGCGCTGTGTTGGCCTTCTTCAGCGCCTTCATACCCTTGTTGATGGCGTCCTGATGCGAGCCGGAGAAAGCGGTGTAAACCAGTTCGCCGACATAAGGATGGCGTTCCGGAATCTTCAGTTGATTCGAATACTCATAGACATCCTTCATCCGGTTGATGTCGGAACAGTCGAGCTCCGGATCGACGCCTTGGGTGAACATGTTGAGCGCCAGCGTGACAATGTCGACATTGCCGGTGCGCTCGCCATTGCCGAACAGCGTGCCTTCGACGCGGTCGGCGCCGGCCATCAGGCCGAGCTCGGTGGTGGCAATGCCGGTGCCCCGGTCGTTATGCGGGTGCAGCGAGATGATAAGGTTCTCGCGGTTGTCGAGATTGCGGCACATCCATTCGATGCGGTCGGCATATACGTTGGGCGTCGACATCTCGACCGTCGAGGGCAGGTTGATGATCAGCTTGTTGTCGGCCGTCGGCTTCACGATCTCGGTGACGGCATTGCAGATCTCCAGCGCGACTTCCAGCTCGGTGCCGGTGAAGCTTTCCGGCGAATATTCGAAACGGTAGCCGCCGCCGGCCTTGGCGGCCATGTCGGTGATCATCTTGGCGGCATCGGTGGCGATGCGCTTGATGCCGGCGACGTCCTTCTCGAAGACGACGCGGCGCTGCAGCTCGCTGGTCGAATTGTAGAAATGCACGATCGGACGATGCGCGCCCTTGAGCGCGTCGAAGGTCCGCGTGATGAGCTCGGGGCGGCACTGCACCAGCACCTGGAGCGACACGTCGGCGGGCACGCCGCCTTCCTCGATGCACCAGCGGGCGAAATCGAAATCGGTCTGCGAGGCCGAGGGGAAGCCGATCTCGATTTCCTTGAAGCCCATGTCGAGCAGCAGCGCGAACATGCGCGCCTTTCGTTCATGGCCCATCGGGTCGATCAGCGCCTGATTGCCGTCGCGCAGGTCGACCGAGCACCAGATCGGCGCCTTGTCGATCACCTTGTTCGGCCAGGTGCGGTCGGTCAGGCCCACGGTCGGGTAGGGCTGGTATTTGCGTGCTGCGTCCGACATGTGGCCGGCCGCGCGCTTCCCGGCTTCAGCCTCGACGGCGCGGATTTCTTCTCGTGCGTTCATCGTCTCTTCTCCGGGCGGCCCGCATGTTCGCCTTAGGCGGATTGATGGCGAGCGTCGCCTCTACCAGAATTTCGTTCGCTTGATTGTGACTTTGCCAAGGAGCATGCGCCTGAAGCGGCGGGTATCGACCGCCGGGCGCTCCTTCAGCGAGCCCGGCGATCGCCGATAAGGCCGAGAAGAAGCAGGGTCGAAGCAAGCGCGCGCGCGGTCTCGCCGGCAAAGCCGGTGCGAGAAGAAGCGACGGAGCGGACGCGCGTGGTCATGGCGGCTCTCTTACAGGAGCGGCCCGTCGGAGGCAAGTGCCGGCCAGGCCGCACGCCGTGGTTGGAACTTATAGGGCGTGCTGTTCGACGTCTTTGAAGCCATGTGTACGGCATGTGTCGATGAGTTCTCTAATCCCTTCCGAGTCGCGTCAATCACCTCTGTCTCACGTTCACCGTACCGTGGTGCAATCATCGAAATGATCGGCCTTGTAGGAAGCCTGATCATCAGCTGAAAACCGGATGCGTTGCCGACCTTCGTGCGGTTCCGTCCAAAAATATGACTCTTAAAATCATGTTTTAGTGGCAATGCTGCCGACGCTGTGGCATGCCGGCGCTCGGCGACATCGCGTTCGGCCGGTGCCGCTGCCATCGATATCGAAAGGCCCGGCGATGAAGCTCTTGAGCGCGCAAACCCGTATCCAGAACGATGATATCCGCGCGGTGATGGACAGGCTGCGCGAGGAGCACGGTGACAGCGAGGTCGATACCGGCGTTGCCGGCCGATGGGAATTCCGCATGCATTACGGCTCGTTGAACGCCTCGTTCGACGATAGTGGCGTGCTGGTCAGCGTCGCGGCGGAGGACGAGACCTGCCTCTCCTATATGAAGATGGTCTTTGCCGGCCACATCGCCGCGCATCTGCGCACCACCGAGGGCCTCCGCTGGCGAGGCGACGGCAAGGATGCCGGCACGCCGGTGTTCTTCCGCGAGATATCGGTCCTGTCCTCGACGCGGCTGTCGCCGCATATGCAGCGCCTGCGTTTCTCCGGCCGCGACCTCGGCCGCTTCGCCCATGGCGGATTTCATGTCCGGCTTCTGCTGCCGCCGGCCGGACGCCAGGCGGTCTGGCCGACCATGGGCGCCGACGGGCTGATCGTCTGGCCGTCGGGCGAGGATGCGCTGACCGTGCGGGTCTACACGATCCGCGCGCTGGACGTGGCCGAGGGCTGGCTCGACATCGATTTCGTGCTGCATCCCGGCGCCGAGACGCCGGCCGCGAGTTTCGCGCAGAATGCGCGGGCCGGTGACGTCATCGGCATGATCGGCCCCGGCGGCGGCGATGTGCCCAAGGCATCAAACCTGCTTCTGCTGGGCGACGATACCGCGCTTCCGGCGATCGGCCGGATGCTGGAAGAGCTTGCGCCGCCCGTCCGTGCCGAGGCCTTCATCGAGGTCGACGGTCCGCAGGACCGAGTGACGTTGGCGGCGGGCGAGAACATCGCCGTCCACTGGCTTTATCGGCATGGCCGCGAAGCAGGCCGTGCCGGCCTGCTGCCGGAAGCGCTGCGTGAGCGCGGCCGCGGGGCCGACGATCTCTTTGCCTGGGCCGGGTGCGAGTTCGCCGATTTCCGCGAGATCCGCAGAATTCTGCGCAAGGAATGGGGCATGCCGCGCGACCGGCATCTTGTCACCGCCTACTGGCGCCGTGGCGCGCCGGGCGAAGACGGTGCCGGCGAGGAATAGTTCCGGCTTTTCATTCGCGATCGCTGACCATGGCGATCGCCGGCGCCGCCAGCAGCGCGACGAGGCCTGCGCCGCCGAACAGCGCGCCATAACCCAGATGCTGCGCCAGGTAGCCGGCCAGGATGCCGCCCGCCATGCTGACCAAGGCGTCCATGCACTGGAAAAGCGTGAAATCGACGCCGGCCTGCCTCGGATCCGACCAGCGCATGAACTGCGCATAGAGCGCCACGAAGCCAAGCGCCATGATGCCCGAGGAGCTCAGCATCGCGACGGCCGCCAGCGGGCCTGTCGGGAAAATGCCGGAAAGCGAGAAGGCCGCGAGGATGAGCAGCGATCCGGCCTGTAGGACGAGCGCGAGCACAAGCACGCTGCGCGTGCCCAGCCACCGGACGAGAGCGCCGCCTGCAAGCGCGGCCGCAACGCCGAGGATCATGCTGCCGACGCCGTTGACCAGGCCGATCGTGGAAAGGCTGAGCCCGGCATCGACGAGAAACGGGCCGAGCATGGTCAGCGCCGCCTTCTGCGCCAGCACATAGATCGCCGACGCCGCCAGACCGCGGCGTATCTGCGGGCGCCGCAATGCGGCGCCGAGCGAGGGCACGTGCTCGCGCACTTCCTTGCGCGATTGGCCGGCAATGCCGAACAGGAAGGGCAGGCCGAGCAGCACAAGCAGCGAGGCCATGGCCGACACCGCCGCGCGCCAGCCATGGATTTCGACCAGATAGAGGAAAAGGCCGGCGCCGATCGCCGAACCAAGATAGGCGCCGCCGACCTGGGCGGCATTGCCCCAGCCGAGATTCCTGCCGGCAAGGTTCTGCACCGCAAAGCCATCGCAGGCGATATCGACGGTAGAGGCCGCGAAGGCGACCACCGTCAGGCAGGCGACCACGGGCCAGAAAGCGGCCGGGCCGAGCTGGGCGACGGCCAGCAGTCCGATGATGGAAACGAGGCCGCCGATGAGAATGATCGTGCCGGTGCGGTTCCTGCCCGCGGGCGGAAGCCGGTAGCGTTCCACCGCCGGCGACCACAGGAATTTCAGCGCCCATGGCAGGGCGATCAGCGTGAGCAGGCCGATGCGGTCGAGCGGCAGGCCCTGGTCGCGCATGACGGCCGGCAGGCCTGTCCAGGTGATGCCGCCGATCACGCTCTGCGCCACATAGAGGCCGCCGATCGCCGCGACGACGGCGGCCGGCGACGAGGCGGACCGGTTCGAGACGGAGACCGACATCAGAAGCGGTAGCGCAGGCTGCCGAACAGCGAGCGGCCCTCGTCGCGGTAGCAATAGCCGGCCGAGCAGATCGTCTGCTGGTTGTCGAACAGGTTCTTGGCGTTGATCTGCAGCTTCACCCCTTCGAGCTTCGGGTTGCGGTAGCCGAAATCGTAGGACAGCGAGGCGTCGACGAAGGCGCGGGCATCGTTCTTGAAGGTGTTGGTGTCGTCGCCATAGCTCGCGCCGGCAAACCGCACGCCGGCGCCCAGACCGAGCCCTTCCAGCGTGCCGTTCTCGAACTGGTAGTGGCCCCAGAGCGACAGAATGTGGTTCGGCGTCGCCGACAATTCCTTGCCGTCGGTGCCCTCGGCGCCGCGTTCGATCTTCACCCGCAGATAGGTGTAGGAGGCGATGACGCTGAAGCCATTGTCCAAAGAGGCGTTGGCCTCCAGCTCGACGCCGCGCGAGTTCAGGTCGAGCTGGCGCTGCTTGTTGATGCCGGTCGAGGCGTCGAAGACGACACCGTCCTTCTGGTCGATGTCGAACAGCGCGGCGCTGACGGTCGCGTTATGGTCGGGGATCTCGTATTTGACGCCGATCTCCTTCTGCGTGGCGATGGTCGGGCGGGCGACGCGGCCGACCGGGCTATTAACGTCGTCATAGACGAAGCCGATGTTGGGAGAGAACGAGGTCGAGTAGTTGATGTAGGGGATGATGCCCCATTCGGTCCGGTAGGAGAGGCCGACGCGGCCGGAGAAGGCGCTGTCCTTCTGCTCCGATTGGCTGAAATCGGCCGCGGTGGACGTTGTGTCAACCCAGTCGTAGCGGCCACTGGTGAACAGGGTGACATCGTTCCACTCCATCTGGTCGTGCAGATAGACGCCGAGCTGGTTCATCTCCTGCCCGCCGGAATGCGGGACGGGGGCTGACTTGATATCCTCGACCGAGACATAGGAGAGCCCGCTGCCGGCATCATAGTCCGACCAGGCATAGTCGATGCCGGCAATCGCGGTGTGCGTGACCGGGCCGGTATCGAATTCGAGCTGCGCCATGTTGTCGACGACGAAGTTCTTCATCGTCTCGGTGTAGTGGCCCCAGTAGCGCTCAAGCGGCTGGTCGGCGCCGATCGAATAGTGGCCGCTATATTCGATGTCCGAGTCGACGGCGTTGTAGCGCAGGTTCTGGCGCACGGTCAGCCAATCGTTGAAGCGGTGCTCGAACTCGTAGCCGATGCGCCCCTGATCTTGCGTGAAATCGTTCCAGGCCGGATCGCCTTCATAGACGTTCGACAACACGCCATAGGCGGAGTTGTAGAAGGCGGCGGTGCCGCCTGTGACGGACTTCGAATACTCGCCGAGGATGGTGAGCTTGGTGTCCTCGTCCGGCTTGAAGGTGACGGCTGGCGCCAGATAGAGCTTGTCGTCAGGGTAGTCGGGCAGGCCGGTCTCGCTCAGGCGGCCGAGGCTGGTGAAGCGATACAGGACGCTGCCGTCATCGTTGACCGGCCCGGAGGCATCGAGCGCCGCCTGGAAGCGGTTGTGCTCGCCGGCCAGCAGCTCGATCTCGTGGAACGGCTCGTCCTTGGGCCGCTTGGTCACGACGTTGACGATGCCGCCGGGACCGCTGACGCCGTAAAGCGACGAGGCCGGACCCTTCAGGATGGTGACGCCCTCGATGCCGTAGGGTTCTGTCTTGAACCAGGCGGAAGGGCCATTGTATTGGCGCAGCCCATCGCGGAACATGCCGTTGTAGAAGGCTTGGAAACCGCGCAGGAAAAAGGCGTCGTAGCGCGTGTCGAAACCGAAGCTGTTTGGATTGGCGCTCGCCGTATAGCCCAGCGCGTCGTTCAGGGTGCGCGGCTTCTGGTCCTCGATCTGCTTTTGCGTGACGACCGAAACCGCCTGCGGGATTCTGGCGATCGGCGTGTCGGTCTTGGTGCCGATACGATCCTTCTTCGCGACATAGCCGTCCTGCTTCAGGATCTCGTTGCTCTCGGCGGTTACCTCGATCTTGTCGAGAACGACGGCGTCGCCGCCATCCTGCGCAATCGCCGGGCAGGCATGACCGAGCATGGCGCTGCCCGCCAGCAATGATAGTCCCCGGCGCCACGTCCTCGACCGCTTCGGCATTAACCTGTCTCCAATTCTCATGTTTTGATTGCGCTTCCGCGCTCTCAAATATGAGTATGTGAGTCAAGTATTTTTTGCTGCTTCGCCGCACTTGATGGCATCGCGTGGTGTCAACCTTCCTGGCAGGCCGGGACAGAAGCGACGTGTTGTTCCGGCGCCGATCCGCGACGAAGGTCGAGAAAGACGATGATGACAGTAAGCACGGTGATCGTCGCCAGCACGATGAGCAGCCGGTCGAAAGCTGTCTCGTAAGCTTGGCGACGGTCAGTAGGTCGTGCGTCCACCGGAAAGATCGAAGGTCGCGCCGGTGGTGAAGGAGTTCTCGTCCGACAGCATGAAGACGACCATGGCGGCCGCCTCCTCGACCTCGACGAAACGGCCGCGCGGGACTTTGCCGAGCATATAGGCGACCTGCGCTTCGGTGAGTTGCTCCAAGATGCGGGTGCGGGCGGGCGAGGGCGTCAGCGCGTTGACGGCGATGTCATGTCCGGCAAGTTCCTTGCCGAGCGACTTGGTCAGCGCCAGCACGCCGGCTTTTGCAGCGGAATAAGCGGCGGCATTCGGATTGCCTTCCTTGCCGGCCACCGAGGAGATGTTGACGATGCGGCCGTAATTGCGTGCGATCATGCCGGGCACCAGGCGCCGGCAGCAGTAGAAGACGCCGTTGAGGTCGATATCGACGATCTGACGCCAGGCGGCGGGGTCGTAGTCCACCAAGGTTGCCGCCGGTCCGGCGATGCCGGCATTGTTTACGAGGAGATCGACGGGGCCAAGCGTCCGCTCGGTCTCTGCGGCGGCGCGATCGACGGCCTCGATCTGCGACTGGTCGCAGAGAATGGCCTCGACGCGGCCGAGCGACGCGAGTTCGGCGGCAGCTTTGCTCATCGCGGCCTGGTCGACGTCCCAGATGGCGACGCCGGCGCCGGACGACAGCAAGCGTCGGGCGACAGCAAAGCCGATGCCTTGCGCGCCGCCGGTCACCACGGCGACGCGGCCGGAAAGATCAACGGCATTCACGCGACGGTTCATGGCATTCTCCTCCGCTCCTTTAGAGCAATTCGGCATCCCGATCGGGATGCTGCCCTGCTCAAATTTTTTGCTTTCAGGCAATTCCAGACGGAAAACCGCTGCACACTTTTCCGGGAATTGCTTTTGCGCCCATGCCCTGGATATAGCGGATCAGCCCCTGAGGTTTCGCGCCACAAGCCTGGCTACGCTTGGCCCAATGAGCAGCACGACCAGGAATCGCGCCGACTGCAAGGCCATGACGAAGGAGATGTCGACGTTCTGCGCCGCGGCTGCGACGATGGCGACGCTGTCCATGCCGCCCGGGCTGGTCGCCAGGTAAGCGGTCAGCGGGTCGATGCCGAGCAGGCGGCTGATGGCGAATCCCATGCCGCCGCAAAAGGCGATCAGCGCGACGATCGAGCCGACGATCTGCGGCAGGGCGCGTGCCGCATGGCGCAGAATCGGCCGGGTGAAATTCAGCCCGATCGACCAGCCGACCATGGCGTAGCTGATCGCCAGCAGCCAGGGCGGCAGTTGCATCGGCACGCCGAGGCCGAGATGGATCACCGCGCCGAAAATGAAGGCGCCGAGAAAGAACGGCGAGGGCAGCCTGACCAGCTTTCCGGCCAGGCCGCCCACCGCCGCGATGCCGATAGTGGCGGCGAAGGCGAAGGCATCGATGGCCGGAAACCAGACGACGGGCGGTACTTCGACGCCGGATGTGTCGACCCACATCTTGGCGACGAGGGCGGCCGTCATCGAGACGAAGATCACGCGCAGATACTGCATGAAGGCGACGAGGCGTTGGTCGGCGCCGAAGGCGCCGGCCATCAGCACCATGGCCGTCGCGGCGCCGGGCGAGGAGCCCCAGACTGCCGTGGTGCCGGGCAGGATGCGCCAGCGGCTTATCAGCCATCCGAGCAGGCTGGAGGCGGCGACGGTTGCTATCACCACACCGAGGAACAGCGGCCATTCCGCATAGAACACCGGAAAGATGTCGGTCGAGATCGAGCCGGCGACCAGGCAGCCGACGATCGCCTGGGCTGAGCCGAACAGCGGACGGGGTACGCGCACGGTGGCGCCGTTGGTGCCGGCCAGGATCGCGGCAAGCATCGGGCCGATCAGCAGCGCCGCGGGCAGCGCGGCGAGCTCCAGCGCGCCGGCGAAGAGCAAGGAAAACACCAGCAACACCAGCCACTGCCGGGGCGGGCGCAGGCGCGCCATGCGCTCGGTCGGCGTCTGGTCCTGAGATGATTGCTCTGGCGAGGAGTCCATATGGGCTCTTAAAGCGGACGCTGACAAATGCGAACCCGCTTTCGGCAAATTCGCGCAAGAGAGGTCAATCAGCCTTTTCGGGAGCAGGAAGCCCAAAGCCGCCGACTGGACGGGTCTCGATCTGGAATTCGAAGCCGGCGATGAAGGGGCGCGCCCTGGCGATCGCCGCCTGGACTTCCGGCAGCTGCAGCGAGGCCTTGTGGCTCGCCTGGTCGGTCCACACTTCGGTGACCCAGATCGCGTCGGCGTCGGCCGGATCGGTGGCGATGATATAGCTCAGGCAGCCGGGAAGCGCGGTGGTGCTTTCGCGCAGCACGTCCATGACCGCATCGCGCTGGCCGCGCGCCGCCCGCATCTTGCCGATCAGTCCGTACATGCCCTTGCTCTCCCTCCAAGTTACACGCTGCATCAAGTATGCAATCGCCGGCTCACGGCATCAACTGGCCGCCATTCACCTCGATCACTTGGCCGATGATGTAACCGCTCAACAGGTCGGACGACAGGAACAGATAGGCGCCGACGCAATCCTGCGCCGTGCCGGCGCGCCCTTGCGGAATGGTGGCGACCATGGCCTTGATCTGCTCGGCGTTCGAATAGCGTTCGTGGAACGGCGTCAGGATGGTGCCCGGCGCCACCGCGTTGACGCGGATGCCGAAGCCGATCAGCTCCTTGGCCATGCCGCGAGTCACGTTGGAAACGAAAGCTTTGGCGGAGCCGTAAAGCCCGGCGCCGCCGCCGGCGCCGTTGCGGGCCGCGATCGAGGTGGTGTTGATGATGAAGCCGCCCTGGCGCTTCAGCCACGGGATCGCCTTGCGCGAGGCGGTCAGCACCGAGCGCGCATTGAGGTCCATCACGGCATCGTAATGCGCCTCGTCCTGATCGGCATAGGCGACGCGGCCGAGCATGCCGCCGGCATTGTTGACTAGGCCGTCGAGCCGGCCGAAATGGTTTGCGCTCTCTTCGACCACACGCTCGACGTCCGCAGGCATCGAAAAATCGCCCTGGACCGGAAACACCTCGCCGCCATCGTCGCGGATGGATTGGGCCAGGTTCTCGGCGGCTTCGCGGCTCGCATTGTAGTGCAGCGCGACGCGGCACTTCTGCGCCGCGTAGGCACGCACAAGGGCCGCGCCGATGCCGGTCGAAGCGCCGGTGACCAGCACCGCCTTTCCGGCAAGATCGGGGATGGCAAGTGTCGTCATGTGGGCCGGCCTCCGCGTTGCCGTCTTTCGTAGGCCATTGCCGGCCTTGCGTTCAAGTGGGGCGTTCAAGTCCGGTCGCGCTCAGGGCCTGAGATAGGCATAGCCCTGGTGCTGCAGCTCGGCGAGCTTCACGACGCCGCCTTTGTCGGCAAGCTCGAAGCCCGCCAGCAGGTCGGTCAGCGCGATGTCCATGCCATGCAAGGTGTTGCCGCAGGCTTGCGGGACAAGCCCCTGCTGGACAAGGCCGGCAAAGCGGCTGGAAACGGCGCCGGAAGCGCCCTTGGCTTTGAAGGCGGCGAGAGCCGGACCGTGCACCACAAGCACGATATCGACATTGCCGCCGGTGCCTTCATAGTGGTTCTTGATGTTGCCGAGAACGAAGTTGACCTTGGCCGCGTCGCTGAGGTGATAGGCGACTTTCAGCTTTCCCTCAGGCGTTGCCGCGTTTGCACGGCTCAGGCCGAAAAGACCCGCGGCGCCCGCAAGACCCGCACGAAAAATGTCACGGCGCAGCATCCTATCCTCCGTTCGCTCGCCTGCTCGCGCGATTTTGCATGGCTCAGGCGACGCTCCTAGATTAGCATATCGCGGTCCTGTCGGTGGGAGGAGGGTCACATGGCATCGAGGACCGTTGTGGGGAGGACCATGGCGGGCGTGGTGCTTTGCGTCGCCCTTGCCGCTTTTGCCAGTGCTGCGCGCGCCGAACAGCCGCCCAAGCTTCCCGAGCTCAGCCCGACCGGCGCCGATGCCTGCTTCGGCCGTGTCTACGACGCAGCCCATCTCAAGACGCATCCGCGCCAGAAGGTGGCGCGCATCTTCTTCTTCTACGGCCACGACCCGGTCAGCCGGCCGAACGAAGAACCTCCGGCGAACCAGGATACGTCCTATAACGGCTTCCTCACCACCACGGTGCGCGGCGCCAACACGCCTGAATGGGCAAGCAGCTGGTGCAACAAGGAAGACCCGAGCGACAAGGCGAGCGGCATTCGTTGCGGCATGGATTGTGACCGCACGCTGGCCTCGCTGAAAGTCGACGACAAGGGAAAGCTGCTTCTGTTCGGCCTGTCGCCGGACGTCTATCTCGATCCCGACGCGTCGGAGTCGATGAGCAAGGCCGAGTACAACAAGCAGGCGCTGGGCAGCGAGGACGACAACTTCAAGCTGGATCCGATGCCGGCCGAGACCTGCAAGGCGGAGTTCGCGCGCATCGACCCCATCGATCCGGCGCTTGGCGACCCGCTGCGCGTGCGGCTGAAGCCCGATCAGCCCTTCTGCTTCGGGCGCGATTACGACGACGCGCACCTGAAGTCGCATCCCAACCAGCTCACGCAATCGATTCGCGTCTTCCGCGGCCCGATCGAGCTCGCCTCCTTCGCCGCCGGCGGGGACGCCGCGAACTGGCCCGACGGGGCGGATATCGCCGTTTCGGTGACGACGAGGCAGAAGGGGAAAAAGGTCACGCAGACCTATTCCTGCCAGGGCGAGGCCGACCAGTGGCGCTGCTCGGCCAGCGCGAAAATGAGTGATTTTTCCTGCGACATCTCGCAGAAGGAGATTTTTCTCAAGCGCGGCGCTGGCGGCATGATGATGGTTGCGAATCCCAACGATGCCGTGGCGGTTGTCGATCTTTGCTCAAAAGCGGCGAACGGCAAGACGAAGTCGGACGACAAGGTCTTTCGATTGACGCCCATGCCGCAGTCGGCCTGCGCTCCATAAGATTCAGGCGAAAGGCACCGCGGTTGTGCCTTTCGGCAGCTTGGCCTCGTCGTCCGGCTCGACATGGATGATGACGCGCACCGAGGGGATCTCGGCTTTCAGCGCGTCCTCGATACGGTCGCAGATGACATGGCTGGCGCCGACCGTCATGTCGGCGTCGACGACGAGGTGGAACTCGATGAAGGTGGCACGGCCGGCAATGCGCGTCTTCAGATCATGCACCTCGAGCGCGCCCTTGGAATTGGCCGAGATGATATCGCGGATCTGCATGTGTTCCTGTTGATCGACGGCGCGGTCCATCAGGCCGTTCATCGACGAGCCGATGACATGCCAGCCTTGCCAGAGGATGTTGAGCGCGACGATCACGGCCAGCGCCGGATCGAGAATCTGCCAGCCGGTGAGCACGGCTCCGACGAGACCGCCGAACACGCCCACGGACGTCACGACGTCGGTCATGATGTGCTGACCGTCGGCCACGAGAGCGGGTGATTTCGCGTTCCGGCCGGCGCGGATCAGCGTCAAGGCCCAGATCGCATTGACGACGGTCGCGGCGCCGTTGACGGCAAGGCCTTCCCAAGGCTGTTCTAGCGGGACCGGATGCTGCCAGGACCGCCAGACCTCGTTGAGGATGAGCAGGGCCGCAACGACGATCAGCACCCCCTCGAGGACGGCTGAGAAATATTCGGCCTTGTGATGGCCGAAGGGATGGTCCTGGTCGGCCGGCTTGTAGCTGACCTGAATCGCCCAGAAGGCAGCGGCCGACGCAATCACATTGACGATCGATTCCAGCGCATCGGAATAGAGCGCGACGGAGCCGGTGATATACCAGGCGACAAGCTTAAGGGCGAGCACGACACCGGCGACGACGATCGACCAGAAGGCCAGCCTTGCGACCTTCTGTCTGGCCGTGGCTTTCACCGCGGCCGTCGTCGTTTCCGGCGCTTCCGTCATCGTTCCTACGCGGCCTTTTCCTTGGCCTTGCGCGGCAGATGCGCGACGATGTTCTCGATGATGCGCATGCCGGCATTATGGCCGAGCGTCATGATCGATTCGGGATGGAACTGCACGGCCGCGATCGGCTCCTTGCGGTGCTCGAAGGCCATGATGATGCCGTCCTCGGTCTCTGCGGTGACCACGAAGCCGTCGGGCAGGCGCACCGGATCGGCGAAGATCGAGTGATAGCGGCCGACGGTCACTTCCTTCGGGAGCCCTGAAAAGATTATGCCGGGCTTCGAGACCCGGATGCGCGACGGCTTGCCGTGCATGGGGATGTGCAATTGCCTGAGCTCGCCGCCATAGGCTTCGGCCAGTGCCTGCAGACCGAGGCAGACGCCGAAGATCGGCAGGTCGCGGCTGCGCGCTCGTCTGATGGTGGCGGCGCAATCGAAGTCCGTCGGCGTACCCGGTCCGGGCGACAGTACGACGAGATCGGGCTTCAGCCGCTCGAAGACCTCTTCCGGCACCGGGGTGCGAACGGTGGAAACGTTGGCGCCGGTCTGGCGGAAGTAGTTGGCCAGGGTGTGGACGAAAGAGTCCTCGTGGTCGACCAGCAGGATGTTGATGCCGTCGCCGACGCGCGCGGTGGTGCGCTCGGTCCCGGTGGCGTTGCCGGTCTTGGCGTCGCGGATGGCGGAGAGCATGGCTGATGCCTTCAGTTCGGTTTCGGCTTCTTCTTCCTCGGGAACGCTGTCGAAAAGCAGCGTGGCGCCGGCGCGCACCTCTGCGATGCCGTCCTTGATGCGGATGGTGCGCAAGGTGAGCCCGGTGTTCATGTCGCCGTTGAAATTGACCATGCCGATCGCTCCGCCATACCAGGCGCGCGGGCTCTTCTCGTTCTGCTCGATGAAGCGCATGGCCCAGAGTTTCGGCGCGCCGGTGACGGTGACGGCCCAGGCGTGCGACAGGAACGCGTCGAAGGCGTCCATGCCTTCGCGCAGCCGCCCCTCGATATGGTCGACGGTGTGGATCAGGCGCGAATACATCTCGATCTGGCGGCGGCCGATGACGCGCACCGAGCCCGGGTCGCAGACGCGCGACTTGTCGTTGCGATCGACATCCGAGCACATTGTGAGTTCGGACTCGTCCTTTTTGGAGTTGAGCAGCTTGAGGATCTGCTCCGAGTCGGAGATGGCATCGTCGCCACGCTTGATGGTGCCGGAGATCGGGCAGGTCTCGACGCGGCGGCCGTTGACGCGCACGAACATCTCCGGCGAGGCGCCGATCAGATATTCGTTTTCGCCGAGATTGATGAAGAAGGAATAGGGCGAGGGGTTGATCGATTTCAGCTTGCGGGAAATGTCGGAGGGCTGCGTCTCGCAGCGCTCGTAGAACATCTGTCCAGGCACGACCTCGAAGAGGTCGCCGCGCTTGAAGCTCTCCATCGCCCGGCGCACCAGGTTGGCGTATTCGCCCGGCTCATGGTCGCCGCGCGGCGGGATGCGGTCGGCGGTCTTGAACGGCTCGGCATGGGGATCGCGGGCCAGGCCCTCGGTCGAAAAGCCTTCGCCGGAATAGTCATAGCGGTCGGTCCAGGCCTTGGTCGAATAATGGTCGACGACCAGGATCTCGTCGGGCAGGAACAGCACCAGGTCGCGCTGGCTTTCCTTGCGCTCCAGCTTGTAGTCGACCGGGTCGAACTGGAAGGCGAGGTCGTAGCCGAAGGCGCCGTAGAGGCCGAGATTGGCATCCTCGGCGGTCTTGAACAAAGCGGTGATGGCGCGCAGCACGGTGAAGACGGACGGAACGCGGCTGCGCTCCTCCTCGGTGAAGACCCGGCCGGGCTTGGCGACATCGAGACGGATCAGCGTCTTCGAGGTCTCGGCGATCGTCACTTCGCTGAGCTCGTCAAGGGCCTTGCCGATCACCGGCAGCAATACTTCGCCGCGCCTGTTCAGCGCTTCGATGCGCATCGCGCGGCCCCGCGCGGAGATCACCAGCGGCGGATCGATGATGGCCGTATCCCAGCGCGTGTAGCGGCCCGGATATTCGTAATTGGAGGAGAATACGGCGCCGCGGCGCGAATTCAGGCCGTCGACATAGGCATCGATCGCGCCCTCATATGGCCGGTCGTGCCGCTCGCGGGTGATCGTCACCCCGCCTGCGGTGACGAAGCGCTCGGCCCCGTTGTCCAGAACTTTAGTCGTCATTGCCGTCTCCATCAGCGTTTTGGGCAACGGACCCGGGAATGGCTCTAAAAACAAATGGCCGCCCGGACATTCCGTTGCGGCCACCCTCAAATTTCACGCGCACGCGCACGAACAGGCCGCTGTCAGCAGCCCCACCACCAAATGGTCTTGTTCGAACGCATGTTCATGGCGACTCCCATAGCGGCGAATGGAGGTCCGTGCAACTGGATTTCACGACGACTCCGACCGCGCGGCTTCAGTCTTCCAGCGTGCCGGAGCGGGCGTCGCCGCTCCTGGCGTTGCCAGCGAGCTTCAGAAGATCCTCGCCGGCGCGGATGATGCGGCGCGCGCGGCGGGTCAGGATGAAGCCCGACTGCGGGGCGAAGACTTCCATGCGGCCACCGACCTCGCCGGGCGCATGGACGATCGTCGCCAGCTTGTCGCCTTTCTTGACGCGGTCGCCTGGCTTGACGTCGTAGAGGATCGCGCCGGCCTTGGGCGAAGGCATCATGTCGATGTTTTCCAGCGGCACGACGGGTCCGGAAAATGTCTCGAATTTCGGGATCGACGGATCCTGGATGATGCCGCGCGTCACCAGCAGCCGATAAAGCCCTTCGGCATCCGAGGCCGCCAGCGCGGCGTCGACATCGAGTATGCCGCGATATTCGACCGTGGTCACGGCGCGGCGATCGAAGCGTGCAACGTTCGCCGGCGCGTTCTGGTAGGGCATGATGGAGGCGCCTTCGAATGTGCCGTCCGTGTCCTCGCTCCACAGCACCACCGCGTCGATGCCCATGGCGGCGGCGCAGTCGGCCATATGCGGCCACAGGCTGGTGTGGATGTAGAGATAGGCGAGACCTTCGTCGTCGCAGTGAAGGTCGAGGACGATGTCGTTGCCGAGCGACAGCTGGACGAGCCGGTTCTTCAGCCGGCGATCGGCGCCGCCAAGGCTGATATCCGGCAGGAGCCTGGCGTCGGGGGTGGCAAGCAACGGGAAGGAGCGGTTGAAGTTGGTGCGGGTGCCGAGATTGAAGCGGCCCTGATGCTCGCCGAAATGATATTGCGCGCGGCCGATCGGATTGGCCCAGGGCACGATGGTGACGGGACCCCTGATGCGGCTTTCCGCTTCCGCCTTGGCAAGCATCGGCATCAGCGCGTCGATAGCGACGACGCCTGGCAGTTCGCCGGCATGCAGTGCCGCCTGCAGATAGGCGGAAGGAGCCGCCTTGTCCTTGCCCTCGAAACGCAAGACCGGAAATTCGTAGGCGACGCCTTCGCTGTCGCCGGCGATGCGCTCGATCGTCTTCTGCATGGGGTACCTCCGCTTGAAGCGGTTTCACCCATGCATTTTTGCGATCGGGCTGTCGATTGGTCCAGCCGCCGCCACTGTCGGGGCAGGGTGGCTACCGCTAAGGCGCCGAGCCTGCTACGGCGAAACGCCGAGCCTTATTCCGCCGGCTGCGGCTGCAGGATTGTTCGGCGGTCGAGCGCCTGCGACAGCACGGCCACAGCGACGGCCAGAAGCGCAAGCGCCGCGCCCACCAACGGCAGGTTGGCGTAAGATACGCCCCAGGAGATGGCGAGGCCGCCGATCCAGGCGCCGCCGGCATTGCCGACATTGAAGGCGCCCTGGTTGAGCGTGGCGGCCAGGTTCGGTCCTTCGGCAGCCGCCTCGACGACGCGAATCTGCAAGGGCGGCACGACGATGAAGATCAGCATGCCCCACAGGAAAACGATGGCCACCGCCACGCTTGCCATGGCACCGAGCTCCGTGAAGACGACGAACAGCAGCGCCATGGCGAGCAGCGTGGCGATCACAGTCGGCATCAGCTTCCAGTCCGCCAGCCTGCCGCCGATAATGTTGCCGATGGTCATGCCGGCGCCGAACAAGAGCAGCACCCAGGTGACGGTTGCCGTCGACAGGCCGGAGACGCCGGTGAGGTAAGGCTTGATGTAGGTGAAGACGGCGAACAGGCTGGCGGAGGCGAGCGAGGCGATCAGCATCGCCAGCCAGACCTGCAGCTTACCGAGCACGCGAAGCTCGCCCACCAGGCCACCGCCGCTGGGTTCCGCGACATTGGACGGAACCAGCCAGGCGATGGCTGCGACCGAGATGAGACCGATGCCGACGACGGCGAGGAAAGTGGCGCGCCAGCCGAAGGCTTCGCCTAGCGCCGTGCCGGCGGGAACGCCGAGGATGTTGGACAGCGTCAGGCCGGCGAACATCAGCGCAATCGCGCTCGCCCGCTTGTTGCGCGGCACGAGGCTCGCCGCAACGACGGAGCCGATGCCGAAGAAGGCGCCGTGGCCGAAAGCAGTGAAGACACGCGCTGCCATCAAGAGCCAGTAGTTCGGCGCGATGGCGCAGAAGAGATTGCCTATGACGAAGAGGGCGGCGAGGCCGACAAGCACGGGCTTGCGCGGCAGGCGGGCGGTCGCCATGGCCACGATCGGCGCGCCGAAGACGACGCCCAGCGCATAGCCGGTGACCAGCAGGCCGGCGGAGGGGATCGAGACGCCAAGATCGGCCGCCACTTCCGGCAGCAGGCCCATGATGACGAATTCCGTGGTGCCGATGCAGAAGGATGCAATGGCGAGCGCTAGGATCGGCAGCGGCATGGGATGTCCGGACTGAATCGGTTCAAAGTCGAGACTGTCCGCAGACATGCCGACGCGCAAGCGCCATTGTTGCAACGCAGCAATGCAGAAAAGCGGGGAGCTTTCGGCGAGGCGATCGCGACGGCGGACGTCAGACCAGCGGCTTGAGCTCCTGGGCGATGGTCGGCAGCAGCTCCGAGACGGTCGGGTGTATGTGCATGGCGCGCGCCAGCGTTGAGATCGGCGCCTTGGCGTACATGAGGTCGAGCACTGAGTGGATTGCCTCGTCGCCGCCCGGGCCGAGCACCGAGCAGCCGAGGATTTCCCCGGTATCGGCATCGGCGAGGATTTTCATGAAGCCCTGCGTTTCGCCCTTCTCGACCGCGCGGCCGACACGCGTCATCGGCCGCTGTCCGACGAGCGCGCGGCGGCCGGATTTCTTCACCGCGGCTTCCGTCATGCCGCAGCGTCCGAGCGGCGGGTCAATATAGAGCGCATAGGCTTCGATGCGGTCGCTGACTTTGCGCGGATCATTGTCGAGCAGATTGGCGCCGACGATCTCGAAGTCGTTGTAGGAGGTGTGTGTGAAGGCGCCCTTGCCGTTGCAGTCGCCCATCGCCCAGATGCCGGGCACGTTGGTGCGCAGCTGGTCGTCGACTACGATGTAGCCGCGCTGGTCGACCGCGACGCCGGCCTTGTCGAGGCCGAGATCGTCGGTGTTGGGCGTGCGCCCCAGCGCCAGCAGCACATGCGAGCCGACCGCCGCCGGCTTGCCGGCGGAGAAGGTGACGGCGATCCCGTTGCCTTGTCTGGCAAAGGCGATATTGTCCGCGCCGACATGGACGGCGATGCCCTCGTTTTCGAGGATGGACAGGATGGCCGCGGACGTGTCCTCATCCTCGCGCCCGGTCAGCCGCGGCGCCTTCTCGATCACCGTGACCTCGGAGCCGAAGCGACGGAACATCTGCGCGAATTCGAGCGAGACGTAGCTGCCGCCGACGACGATCAGATGGCTGGGCAGCACATCGAGATCCATCATCGAGGAATTGGTGAGGTAGGGCACGTCGTCGACGCCGGGCAGGTCTGGCACCGAAGCGCGGCCGCCGGTGTTGAGGAAGATCTTCGGCGCGGTGAGCAGTTCGTCACCGACGCGCACCGTGTCGGCGCTGACGAAACGCGCGTGGCCGCGATAAAGCGTGCAGCCCTTCATGCCGGCGATCCATTTTTCGAGATTGCCGCGGGCGTCGTTGGTGACCTTGTCCTTGCGCGCCTTGATGCGTCTGTAGTCCACTCCAACGGGGCCTGAGAGCGCGACGCCGTAGTCGGCGGCGCGGCGGGCGAGATGCGCGGCATAGGCGCTCGCCACCATCGCCTTGGTCGGCATGCAGCCGGTGTTGACGCAGGTGCCGCCGATGAACTTGCGCTCGATCAGCGCGGCCTTCATGCCGGCGGCCTCGAGCCGGCCGACCAGCGGCGGCCCGGCCTGGCCGGCGCCGATGACGATCGCGTCGAAGCTCTTTGCGCTCATGCGACCGCCGCCACGATGAGCAGGCCGCCGATGATGGCCACGGCATCTTCAATGAAGGCGGCGGGCGGATCCTTGCCGAAGGCGGCGGCCAATCTCGCGCGTGCTTCCGCGCCGCCGAGCGTGCCGATCACCGCGCCGATGGCGCCGGCGATCAAGCCGCCGATGGTCGAGCCGGCGGTCGCTCCGATGACCGCACCGCAGAAGGCGCCGACGACAAGACGCGTGCCGAACTGCGGCGGCACCTTGCGGCTCGGTGTCGATGGCAGCTGGTCGGCGATGAGCTCGACTATTCCCAGGATGGTGAAGATGCCGACCGCGATCCAGTGGCCCATGAAGCTCGCCCAGGTGCCTCCGACCGGCAGCCAGCCGAGCCATGCGCCCCAGGCGGTGACCGCAAGCGCCGTTCCGACCCGCAAGCCGGTAACGACGCCTATCAGCAGTGCAAGAATGAAAAGCATGATCGACCCCCCAACCTGAGACCGTCGCATGTCTCGCAACGGCAGGCTAACACAAGCCAGGCGTTTGGCCACGCGGCTTTGTCTGACAATCTATTATGCTTTGGCGACTATGCTTCGGCAGCAGACGAAAAATCCGGAGGTATCGCCATGACGACAAGCGAGCGCATGAAGATGGCGGCGGGCGAGTGGTACACCTGCATCGACGATGAGCTGGAGGCGTTTCGCGTCACCGCGCGCGATGCGGTGTTCGAGCACAACGGCCTGCCGCCCAGGCAGCGCGGCGATATTGCTCCCGCCTTGCGGGCGCTGCTCGGCGGCGCGGGCAAGGGCGCGCGCATCGAGGCGCCGTTCCATTGCGCCTATGGCTTCAACCTGTTCCTCGGCGAGGGCGTCTTCCTCAATGCCGGCTGCACCATCCTCGATACCGCGCCGGTGCGTATCGGCAAGGGCACGTTGCTCGGCCCCAATGTGCAGATCTACTGCGCCGAACATCATCGTGAAGCCACCGGCCGACTGGCCGGGCTGGAGATCGCAAAACCAGTGACGATCGGCGACAACGCCTGGATCGGCGGCAGCGCGGTGATCCTCGCCGGCGTCAGCATTGGCGAGGGCGCCATCGTCGGCGCGGGCGCGGTGGTGACCCGCGACGTGCCGGCGAACATCACTGTGGTCGGCAATCCGGCGCGGGCCGCTACAAGAGGCTGAGCCCGCCTGGTGCCTGGGTGCCTCTCGAAAACTCGCGCCGGTATTGCCTCGGCGAGGTCCTGAGCCGAGCGGCAAAATGCTGGCGCAGCGAGGTGGCGCTGCCGAAGCCGGCTTCGAAGGCCACGATGTCCATCGATTTGTCCGTCTGCTCCAGCAGCCTTTGCGCCAGCGCGACGCGCTGGTCGGCAAGCCAGTCGCCGAAACTGGTGCCGATCGACTTCTGGAAGCGGCGCGTGAAGGTGCGGCGGGTAAGGCCCGCTGCTTCGGCGACACTGTCCAGGCTGTGGGCTTCGCCGAGCGATGCCCGCACCTCATCGAGGGCCTTGGCGAAGCGGTCGGCGTTCGGCGTTGGCGCGAGCGGGCGCTCGATGAACTGCGCCTGCCCGCCCTGCCGATGCGGCGAGAGCACGACATGGCGGGCAAGCCGCAGCGCCGCCTCTGCGCCATAGCGGGCGCGCACGATGTGGAGGCAGCAGTCGAGCCCGGCGGCGACGCCGGCCGAGGTTATGATGTCGCCCTCGTCGACATAGAGCACGTCGGCGTCGATCGCGATGTCGGGATGCAGCTTCTGCAACCGATCGGTATAGGCCCAGTGCGTGGTCGCCTTGCGCCGGGCAAGCAATCCGGCGCCGGCGATGGCGAAGGTGCCGAGGCACAACCCGACGATCAGCGCGCCGCGCCGATGCGCGCGCTGCAGAGCATCCTTGAACGGCGCGGCCAGAGGATCCTCGAGATCCTTCCAGCTCGGGATGATGACGATGTCGGCCTCGTCGAGCGCCGAAAGCCCATGCGGCACGACGATGCTCAGCCCCGCATCGGTATGAATGGGTCCCTCCTCCATCGCGCAGACGCGGAAGTCGAAGCGCGGCAGCCCAAGCTTCGTTCGATCGGCGCCGAAAACAAGGCACGGTACGGAGAGGTGGAACGGGCTGATGCCGTCGAAAGCGACAGCGGCGATGATCGGGTTCTTCATGGCAGGCATCGTTCTATTGAAAGCCGAATGTCCCAATTCTTTCGATTGATGTCAATCGGGCCACTTTCTCGGCCCACAACATCTGCCTAGCTTTGCGTCATCAACCGGGCGAAAGGAAAACCGCCATGTCAGCACCCACCCAGCCGCGCCGCGCGCTTGTCGTCGTCGATGTCCAGAACGACTATGACGGCGGCAATCTCGCCATCCAGCATCCGCTCTTCTCCGAGACCGTCGCCAATGTCGCGCGCGCCATGGATGCGGCCGCCGCGGCCGGCATCAAGATCGTCGTCGTCAAGCAGATGGCGCCCGAGACGTCGCCGATCTTCGCCAAGGGCAGTCATGGCGGCGAGCTGCATGCCGAGATCGCCGGGCGCGGCCGCGACCACTATGTCGAGAAGACGCTGCCTTCGGCCTTCACCGGCACGGATCTCGAAGACTGGTTGCGCGCCAACGTCATCGATACGATCGCGGTCGTCGGCTACATGACCCATAATTGCGATCTGTCGACCATCATCCACGCCGTGCATATGGGCTTTGCCGTCGAATTCCTTTCGGATGCCAGCGGCTCGGTGCCTTACGCCAACAGCGCCGGCTACGCGTCGGCCGAGGACATACACCGGGTGGTGAGCGTGGTTCTGCAGTCGCGCTTCGCCGCGGTGCTGAAGACCGCCGAATGGATCGATTGCCTGAAGACCGGGAAGCTGCCCGAGCGCGACACGATCTATGCATCGAACCAGCGGGCGCTCAAGCGCAACGCGGCTTAGCCAAGCCGAACTCGGGAATGGAAAAGGGCGCCGCGGTTGCCGCGGCGCCCCTTATCTCAACTCTATCGCCGTCTAGAACAGGCCTTCGATCTGACCCTGCTCGTTGAGGAAGATCTTTTCCGAAGACGGCGACTTGGGAAGCCCCGGCATGGTCATGATCTCGCCGCAGATGATGACGACGAAGCCGGCGCCGGCCGAGAGCCTGACCTCACGCACCGGCACGGTGTGGCCGGTCGGCGCACCGCGCAGGTTCGGGTCGGTCGAAAACGAGTACTGGGTCTTGGCCATGCAGACCGGCAGGTTGCCGTAGCCGGCCTGTTCCCAGGCATGCAGCTGGTCGCGGATCGACTTGTCGGCGATCGCCTCGTCGCCACGGTAGATGCGCTTGACGATGGTGTTGACCTTGTCGAACAGCGGCATCTCGTCCGGATAGAGCGGCGAGAACTGCGAGGCGCCGGATTCGGCGATCTCGACCACCTTGCGGGCCAGGTCCTCGATGCCGGCCGAGCCCTGCGCCCAGTGCTTGCACAGGATCGCCTCGGCCCCTTGTGCCTTGACGAAGTCCTTCATCGCCTGGATCTCAGCCTCGGTGTCGGTGGTGAAGTGGTTGATCGCCACCACCGCCGGCACGCCGAACTGTTTCACATTCTCGATGTGGCGGCCAAGATTGAGGCAGCCCTTCTTCACCGCCTCGATGTTTTCCTTGCCGAGGTCTTCCTTCTTAACGCCGCCATTCATCTTCATGGCGCGCACTGTGGCGACGATGACGGCCGCCGCCGGCTTCAGGCCCGCCTTGCGGCACTTGATGTCGAAGAATTTTTCGGCACCGAGGTCGGCGCCGAAGCCGGCTTCGGTGACGACATAGTCGGCAAGCTTGAGTGCCGTCGTGGTGGCGACGACCGAGTTGCAGCCATGCGCGATGTTGGCGAACGGGCCGCCATGCACGAAGGCCGGGTTGTTCTCCAGCGTCTGCACCAAATTGGGCTGGATGGCGTCCTTCAACAGCACCGCCATGGCGCCGTCGGCCTTGAGGTCGCGGGCATAGACAGGCGACTTATCGCGACGGTAGGCGACGATGATGTCGCCGAGGCGCTTCTCGAGGTCCTTGAGGTCGGTCGCGAGGCACAGGATCGCCATCACTTCGGAGGCGACGGTGATATCGAAGCCGGCCTCACGCGGGAAGCCGTTGGCCACGCCGCCCAGCGAGCAGATGATCTCGCGCAGGGCGCGATCGTTCATGTCCATGACGCGGCGCCAGGCGACGCGGCGAATGTCGATGCCGAGCTCGTTGCCCCAGTAGATGTGGTTGTCGATCAGCGCCGAAAGCAGGTTGTGCGCCGTGGTGATGGCATGGAAGTCGCCGGTGAAGTGCAGGTTCATGTCATCCATCGGCACGACCTGGGCGAGGCCGCCGCCGGCCGCACCGCCCTTCATACCGAAATTCGGGCCCAGCGAGGCTTCGCGGATGCACACGACCGCCTTCTTGCCGATGCGGTTCAAACCGTCGCCGAGGCCGACCGTGGTCGTCGTCTTGCCTTCGCCGGCCGGCGTCGGGTTGATGGCGGTGACCAGGATCAGCTTGCCGTCCTTGTTGTTCTTCACCGATTTGATGAACTCGGCCGAGACCTTCGCCTTGTCGTGGCCGTAGGGCAAAAGGTGCTCGTAGGGGATGCCGATCTTGGCACCGATCTCCTGGATCGGTTTCTTGTTGGCGGCGCGCGCGATCTCGATGTCGGACTTCACTTCGGCCATGGCGGCTTTCCTCTGGAGTAGGCGGTGGAGGGGAGGGGTTCGATCATTCGTGCATGGTCGAAACGCCGCCCGGACGCAAGGGCATGTAACCCTGTCGCTGTCGCGGCGTCAACTTCCATGCAACTATGTTTCCTGTTAAGAAAGAGTGTTCCCGTCGCCGGGCCTCGTCAAGGCGATCATTCCGGGCCCCGTCGTCGCGGCGTATAGAAGCCAGAGCGGATGCCGCTCCGCCGTCTCAAAACAGCCGCCTAATGCGCGAAAAGCGACAGCGGCAACGGCGCAAATCCGCCATCGCCCTGTCGCCTCGAGACGCCGCTACTGCGTGAGCACGTTGCTGATCTCGACCATGTTGGAGCGCACGCGCAGGATGTAGAAGCCCATCGTGGTCAGATGCGTCGGCAACAGCCAGCCATCCTCGCGGCCATTGGCGATGATGAAGGGCTGGATGCGCAGCGCCGATACGAATTGCTGGTCCATCGTATCCCACAGGTTCTGCAGGTGCTTTTCCTTGATCACGTCCTCGAAGTCGGCCTGGGCGCCTTTCATCAGGCCGTAATAGGCGTAGAGCTGGCCATAGGCGAACCAGAAGCGGTCGTCGGCGCGGAAGTCGAACCAGCCGTCATTATGGTTCTCGGCGCGTTCCTTGAGGATAGCCGAGGTCGAGCCGATGTCCGAAGCGATGCGGTCGATATATTGCTTGAGATTGTCGGCGCGGGCGTCGAACGTAGCCTGGCAGGAGGCCAGGCGCGCGTTGAAGGACCGCAGCTTGCGCACCGCGTCGCGGTAATAGCTCGGCGTCGGCGTCTTGGGCCCGAAGGGATTCAGGCCGAAATACCAGGTGTATTCATCGAACTGCAGATTGCCGCGCGCATCCTGGAGGTCGGCGTCGATCTGCGAGGTCGTGCGCACACGGCCGAGATTGTCGGCAAGCTCGGTCGCGGTGCGCCGCACCGCCTGGTTGATGCCGCGCTGGAAGGATGCCTTGTTGTCCATCCACGGCGTGTTGTCCCAGTTGATGCCGAACAGACCGAGCTTGTAGAGGATCATCGACGAGATCCAGGCATTCTGGTTGACGTTGAAGTCCGTCAGATCGGCGGCAACCTGGGCTATTGCGGAGTTGCCGCAGGTCTTGGCCGTGTCGGTGCCGCTGCCGGCCGCAACCTGCTCGCCGGCCGAAACGTTGCGCTTCTCGAACGTGTAGCTGTCGGGATAGTTCGGGTTGAAATTGCTCCACCATTGGGTGGCGTAGAAGAAGTTGGCGTAGAGGCCGATCAGCACCAGCAGGGCAAGGCCGACCACCGCCTTGAGGATCCAGCCGCGCTGGCCGTACCAGCGGCCGACCCACATGAACGGCCACAGGATGACGCCGATGACAAAGCCAATGCCGCGGCCGATCCATTGGAAGATCCGGGTGAAGAAATTCACGATCGGGTCAAGCATGGCTCTCGTCACCCCCTTAGAGCATTTCACCGTTTCAAGGGAAACGGCGATCTGCCCTAACCCTTTGTTTTGGCGCAATTCCGGGCGGAAAACCGCCCACACTTTTCCTGGAATTGCTCTAGATCAGGACGACGTTTCGATGAAACGCCATTCTGATCTAACTCTTTGTTAGAGCATGATCTCCTCCGAAAACCGGTTCCCACTTTTCGGGACCATGCTCTAGTCAGTCAATCCGTAAAGGCGCGCGCGGAACGCTGCCTTGTCCTTCAAATATGTGGTTTTCAGAACGTCCACAACATGGCTTCGCCAGGCATCGCTGAAGCCGTCATAGTCCTTGTAGAAACCGGGCTTGTTGAAGACGTAGCGCGAGACGAAGTCCTGCGGCACGAAATCCGAGATCAGCTGGTTGGTCAGCCAGGCGTCGGGATGATCGGGCTTGGCGCGCACGACCAGGAAGCGCTGGCGCGGCGGCACATCTTCGATCTTGAGATGGCCGAACTGGGCGATCTCACGCTTGGCGGCATTGAGGAAAGGGAAATTGCCGTCGCTGGCAATCAGGTCAGCATGGCCATGGATCCAGGTCTGCAGCCAGACCTTGTCGACATCGGTCAGATTGCGATTGGGCTCGGCGTCGCGGATCAGCGCGCGCACGATCATCTCGGCGCGGTGCTCGAGATAGCCGGAGGCCTCGATCCATGAGGCGCGCGGCAGATCGAGGCGGCCGGTGGCCGCCAGGAAGCGGAACACCTTGTCGGCGTCGTTGATCGACAGATAGCTCACCTGCCAGGGCCGCGAGCGGCGGAAGCCGGGGGCGGCCGGGTCGCTGATCACCGTCGTCATGTCGGGGTCGACGAAGACGTAGAGGCCGCCGAAATGGCTGGTCCAATAGGCGTTGTGGCGGAAGATCACCTGGTCCGGCACCAGCGCGTTCTCGCGGATGTCGCCACAGACCTTCGCAAGATCGACCATGCGCTGAAGCATGGCATTGTCGCGCCAGGCATCCGGTTCCTGCTTCAGCCTGTCGACCAGCTTGCCGAGCTCGGCCGCCTTGCCGAGCACGTCCTCGGCCGACAGCACCTTGAACTCGACCTGGTTGATCGACAGCAAATCCTCGATGTCGTTGACCTTGGGAACCGAGTCTTCGATCTCGCCGTAGATCACGTCCTTGATGGTCAGCGCGTCGATGGCGCGCTGGTTCTTCGACATGAACTCGAACATCAGCTGCGAGGTGTTGGAGAAGGCGGTGTGCACCACCGGCAGGTCGATCTGCGACGGCGTCAGGATGATGAAGCGGCGATTGACCTCGTTGGGATCGAGATAATCGTAGTCGCCGCACTCTTCGGCGATTTCGGGCGAAAAGCCGGTGCGGTCGATCTGGAAGTTTTTCAGCTTGGTGGGTTCCAGGCCGAAGGCGGCAAGCGCCTTGTTGTAGCGCTGGATAAGATGCGGCTCGTCCACGGTCAGCAGGCGGCCGTAGATCAGCTCGTTGTCGCGCAGAAGGTCGGGTTTTTTCTTCACCTGTCCTTCTCCCACAAGGGGAGCAGGGGAAGGCGCGCTTCACGCATTCCACTGCCCCTTCTTCTTCAGCTCGTCCATCTCGCGCGCTGCTCTCTCGCGCAGCCTGGCGTCGCGCAGCAGCTTCTCCACCGCGGCGTCGTCGGATTTGTCGGAATAGCGGAATTCGGAATCGGCGTAGCGGTTGATCTCCTGCATGACCATATCCATCGAGAACGGCCCGCGCAGTTCCTCGATCATCGCCTTCTTGTCGTCATAGCTTTTATGCATGAAGGCTTCCGGCTTCTCGAACCAGTCGTCCGGCAGTTCGATGTCCATGGCGCGCATCTTGATGGCGTCGGTGACGTTCTTGATGGCGCGGCCGGTGAAGCGCGGTTCGGCGTCCTTGATCATGTGCAGGTAGGTCCCGATGTCGGCCATCGTTTTCGGCGCGCCATTCTGCTTCATGTAGCGCTCATAGACCTTCATCAACCCGTCTTCCTGCGGCTTCTCATGCTCTTCATAAGCCTCGGCCACGGCGCGCTGGATTTCCTGCGCGGCATAGAGCTCGTGCGGCCCAAGCGGTATCTTGTGGTTCTTGCCGGCAAGCAGCACGAAGATGTCGATGTAGTCGTCGCGGGTCTGCGGGCCGTCGACCAGCCAGCGCGCGCCAGCGCGCTGGCGCAGCGCATCGTCGACATTTTCAGGATAGTTGGAGAACATGCCGAAGGTGCAATTGCCGCGCACGACCGTCGAGGCTCCGGCGAAAGCGTCCATCAGGACGCCGGTTGATTTCCTGCTGGCCGGCCGATGCCCGGTCGTCGGAACGGCGCGCCGCCACCTGGTCGATGTCGTCGATGGTGCCGAAGCCGATGACGCGCGGATTGAGCACATTGTTGATGAACTGGCGGCAATTCTGGCCCGACTTGCCCTGATAGGACGAAATCTGGTCGACGCCGAAATTCTCATAGATGAAGGGATAACCGGCGACCTGGCAGTAGCCGTTGACGAGGCCGGCGATCATCTGGATCAGCGTCGTCTTGCCGGTGCCCGGCGCGCCGTCGCCGATGAAGGTGAAAAGAAAGCCGCCGAGCTCGACGAAGGGGTTCAGCTCGCGCTCGAAATCATAGGCCATCAGCATCTTGGCCAATTTGACCGACTGGTATCTGGCGATGTGGTTGCCGACCACCTCTTCCGGCTTCTTGAAGGTCATCACCAGCGGCTTGGAACGTTTGCCCGGCGCGACGTCGAAGCCGTCGAGGGTGAAGTCGTCGACATCGATGCGGATATGGGCGTTCTCGAACGGCCCGATGCCGTCGAAGCGGCCTTTGCGCGCAAGAAGCCCGTCGATGGCAACGCGGGCAAAGGCACGCGCCCGTGTCGCCAGATCGGCGTCATCCTTCGAACCTGCGACCGCCTTGTCGAGTCCGGCGACGATCGACTTCACGGCATCCTGAGGCGTGTCGAACAGAAAGTCGGGCTCGGGGATGTCGTTCGGCGCCTCGCCGTCGCTGTCGATCAGCTGGAACAAATAGGAGGCGAAACTGAAGGCGGAGACATAAGCCGAGGCAGACAAAAGCTTCTTGAAGGTGGCTGCCTCGTCGCCTTCCAGCGGCGCGCGGGCGTTTTTCGCCTGCAGGCTTTCGAGGTCGGAACCCTCGGCGAAAATATCGGATATGGCGAGCGCGATCGCCAGGCCGCGCCGGGCGCGGTAGAGCAGCGTGTGCTGCGGAATCGTCATCAACTGGTCGTCGGGATGGATCGCCGCAACCGTCTTGGTGAGCTCGACCTCGCGCGTGCGCCGCACCGAGCCGACCGACACGGTCGAGACGAAGCGGCGGTTGGTGCCGGCAAGCGCGGTGCCGGATTCGCGCGAGGGGTCCTCCAGCACGACAATACGGGTGATGAAGCTCTGCGCGGTCGCGCGGTGCTTTTCGATTGCCGCTTCCGAAATCGTGGTCAGCCCGGTGTCCATGAAGGATGCTCCGCGGTTGAAATCAGACGTCGCTGATGACCTGCCCCTTGGACAGAATGTGGACCTTGTAGCCCGAAAAGATCTTCTGCGCCTCGCCTGCGGCGTAGAGCGCCTGATAGGCCTCGTGCGGGATCAGCGCGTGGTTCTCGTAGCTCGACACGCCCTGGCGCGCCGCTTCAAGGTCGTCGGTGTTGATGAAGAATTCCTGCGTCGTCTTCTCGCTGGAGAACAGGCCCTTGCGGCCGGGTTTCTCCGCCTTCGAAAAGACCTCCTGGATGGTCCAGGTCAAGAGCCAGGCGTTCTCCGGCTTGCGCACCTTGGCCAGCACCTCGGCCACCGTCGAATTGTTGTCGGTGATGCCGGCCGAGTAGAAGGGTCCGAGCACGACGCGCCGCAATTGCTTGGGATGCAGCGGCTCGAAATCTTTATCGAGATTGACGGCGATCGTCGCCGGCGAGAGCGCGTAGGCCGAGTTCTTCTCGGTGAAGTCATCGAAGCGGTGCGCAAGCTCAGGGTTGAGCAGGCCGTCGACGGGTAGCGGGATATCGACGTTCTCGTTCAGCTTGCCGTTCACGTCGACCAGCTGGCGCACCATGCTTTCGGAGGAGTCCTCCACAGTCACCATATAGACCAGCGGCAGGTTGGCGCTGCCGTCGAACGTCGCCCAGTGGACGAGATAATAGGGCCGCATGGTCTTCGGATTGACCGAGACCTTGGCGGTCTGCGCCAGAATGAAGGGAGCGAAGGTCGCCTCGCTCTTGACGCCCTCCAGATAGAGCCGCTCGGCCATCGACTTCTGCAGTGCGGCGGGAAATTCCTTATGCCGTAGGATGAAGTCGGCCATTTCCTCGCGCAGCTCACCGGCCTGCGGGATGTTGGCCAGGCGAGCATCGGCCTGCTGGCGGTCGTTCTCCAGTTCGAGCAGGTTTTGGAAGACCGGATAGCCGCTATCGGCGCGCGAGATACGGAAGGTGTCCATGAAACCCAGCCGGTTGCGCCAGCAGGAAAAGGATTTGTCCAGGCGGGCAATGTATTCGGCGACGACCTTAGCGACGATGCCGTGCCGGTAGAGCGGCGAGCGGTCGTCGCGCATGAACACTTCCAGCCCGTTCAAAGCCGCCCTGATCGCGGAGAAGTAGCGCGCCGCCGCATCATTTTCGGGGGTCATGGCACTGCCCTGGACGAAAATGCCGGCACGCCTACTGCTGCACGTAGTTGGCGGCGTTGTGCTTCTTCATCACCTCGTCAAAACGACGGGCGAACGCATCGTCGGCGAGCTTCTTGCGGCGCTGGATGTCGGCGGTGGCGACCATGTTCTTCTCGTGCATCTCGAGCAGATCGCCGATGTGCTTCTGCGCCGCGGCGCCGATGCCGGCCATCGTCTCCTCGGCAGTGTTGTCGACCTGGCTGCCCAGCGTGTTGATCTTGTGGGCGACGTCCTGCTGGGCGGCGGTCTTCAGCGAGTCTTCCAGCGCCTTGTACAGCACGATGCGCTGCTCGGTGTCGATGGTGAGCTTGTTGATCAGCGTCGCCTGCGCGGCGATCTGGTTGTTAAGGGAATCCACAAATGTCTGGAACATCGAGGTGTAACGTTCCAGCGTCTGGCTTTCGGCCAGCAGCTCCTGCTCCTTGGCCTGCTTTTCGTTGTATTCGGTCGCCATTTTCGAGCGCTCGCCCTCGAGCTCGGTGCGCTCCTTCTGGGTCGTGGAGGAGGCGATCTTGTTTTCGATGTCGAGCAGCAGAGGGTTCAATTCCTCGATGCGCTTCTGCACCGCCTCGAGATTGGACATGGTCGTCTTGCGGCGCTCGATCACCTGCGACAGGCTGGTTTCGGATGTCTTGTAGCGCTGGTCGAGGACCTGCTTCTGCGCCTTCAGGATGCCGACGATGGTATCCGACTTCGCCAGAAGCTCCTGCAGATTGCCGGCCAGGGACATGTTGCGGACACGGTCGGTGCGCATGCGCTGCTTGCGCTGCGCCGAGAAGATGCCGACGAAGTTTTCCCAGCCGGTGTAATTCTTCATGCTCTCGAACTCGGCGCCGAAGACGTTGGTGGCGTCCTCAAGCCCAATGATCAGGTCGGCGATGTTGCCTTCCATGACCTTCTGCTGCTTGAGCACGTCCTCGATGCGGGCGTTCTCGATGTCGAAATTGGCGTCGCCGATCTTCTTGTCGGCCTGGGCGAGCGTGTCGAGCACGGTGCCGGACTGCTCGATCTTGGTACGCATGTCCTGCACGACCTGCTTGGTCTTGGCAATCTCGGCATCGAAATTCTGCAATGTCGCCATTGGGGCCTCCCGCTTCGGCATGCGTTTTCCGTGTCGTGGCGGCGAATATATGTGGGGCCTAAAGGGATTGAAAGAAGGAAGACAAGGAGAGGCGTCAAAACAAAAGAATTGATCAGGCCCTTGAAAGACAAGGCAAGCATGCGCATGGCGTCCAGTAATGCGCGCCGCCGTTGAACGGCTTCAGCTTATATGCCTTAAGTTATTGTTTTTGCGGACCCCAAGCGATGAAACAGCGCCGGCAAATCTCTAGAGCGGTTCACCGTTTCCCGGAAACGGCAAACCGCTCTATCTCTTTGTTTTTGCGCAATTCCGGATGGAAAACCGCTCACACCTTTTTTCTGGAATTGCTCTTGCGTCGGCGGCAATACCGGTTTCTTCCAACACCGATCAGGGCTTGGGGTCGGCCTTGAGATAGGCAATCACGTTGGCGATGTCATCATCGCTGGTCAGGCCGGTAAAGGCCATTCTGTTCCCGGGAACCTTCAGCCTGGGCGCCTTGAGATATTCGGTGAGGTTGGCGTCGTCCCAGACGAGGCCCGCGGCCCCGGCATCCTTCATGGCTTGCGAATAACGGCTCTGAAAACTTTCCGCGGAGCCGGCCTTGCGGCCGACGACACCCATGAGATGCGGGCCGACCTTGTCGCGATCCGTCGCCGCCTCATGGCAGGCGATGCAGCGGTTGAAGACCTTTTTGCCCAGTGCCGCATCGCCATCGGCATGCGCGGCAAGGCCGCCGGCGAACAGCAAGACGACGGCGGGCGTGATGGCTCGAAACATTGAGGGGTTCTCCGGCTGGTTCTGGCTGGGCGGGAAATTAGAGCGCCGACTTAACAAGGGGCAGCATAGATCGCGCGGCTGCAAGAAGGTGGCAGCCGGCTACCCGACAACCGGCAGCCAAAAAGCTTCCGGCTCAGGGCCCGACAAAGCCGATGAAGTCGTCCGGTGCCGCCCTGCCCATCTCCTCTTCCCAATGGCGGCGGCAGAGCGAAACATAGACGTCCTTGCCGATCGCCACCTGCTCGCCCTGTTTCGCTACCTTGCCGTCGGAGCCCAGACGCACCACCATCGTCGCCTTGCGGCCGCAACGGCAGATGGTGCGCACCTCGCGCAGTTCGTCGGCGATGGCGAGCAGCGCCCGCGAGCCGGAGAACAGATTACCCTGGAAATCGGTGCGCAGGCCGTAGCACATGACCGGAATGTCCAAGCGGTCGGCGATGCGGGCGAGCTGCCACACCTGCTCTTCCTCGAGGAACTGCGCCTCGTCGACGAAGATGCAATGCACCGGGGCATGCCGGTGGTGCTCGGCGACCCTGGCATAAAGATCGTCGCCGTCGCGGAACATCTCGGCCTCGGCTTCGAGGCCGATGCGCGACGAGATCAGCCCGCTATCGCCCTTGCGATAGTGGCCGGCGACGAACAGCATCGTCGACATGCCGCGTTCGCGATAGTTGTAGGACGCCTGCAAAAGCATGGTCGTCTTGCCGGCGTTCATCGTGGCGTAGTGGAAGTAAAGCTTGGCCATGCCGTCCTTCTAAGCTCACATGTCGGCGCACGGGGAGGGGGCCCGCGGCTCCGTCCACCAAAAACTCCTGCAGTCTAAAATCCGATGTCGTTCAAAAACCTGTCATGTCGCTTAATGGCCAGCGCGCGCCGTTCGTCGCGACGTTGAAGCGCTTGAAACAACTTCAAAATGGTGTTTGGCTGACGAAACAAGGCGGGCGCAAGAACCGTGACTTCGCTTCGCCTCGGACTCTAATGGGAGAAAAGTTCATGTCGCGTATGAAATCTTTCGTCGCAGGCCTCGGCCTCGCGGCGCTTCTGTCCACGACCGCCGCTTATGCCGGCGATCCGGCGAGCTGCAAGGCGGTTCGGCTTTCCGACGTCGGCTGGACCGACATCCAGGCCACCACGGGCCTCGCCTCGGTGCTGCTCACCGCGCTCGGCTATGAGCCGCAGACGATCCAGCTTTCGGTGCCGGTGACCATGGCCTCGCTGAAGAACAAGGACCTCGACGTCTTCCTCGGCAACTGGATGCCGTCGATGACCAACGACATCAAGGACTACACCAAAGAGGGCTCGATCGAGACGATCAGCACCAACCTGACCGGCGCCGGCTACGGCATCGTCGTGCCCAACTATGTCGCGGACGCCGGCGTCAAGACGCTGACCGATCTCGGCAAGTTCAAGGACAAGTTCAACGGCAAGATCTATGGCATCGAGGCCGGCAATGACGGCAACCGCATCATCCTCGACATGATCAAGAACCCGAAGGACAATCTGGCCGGCTTCGAGCTGGTCGAGTCCTCGGAAGCCGGCATGCTGACGCAGGCCGAGCAGTCGATGAAGAACAATGAGTGGATCGCCTTCCTCGGCTGGACGCCGCATCCAGTGATGGGCGCCATGAAGATCACCTATCTCGACGGCATGGGCGACAGCGGTTTCGGCGCCGCCACCGTCTACACCATCGTGCGCAAGGGCTACACCACCGAATGCCCGAACGCCGGCAAATTCATCGCCAACCTGAAGTTCAATCTCGACATGGAAGGCGAGATGATGGACGCGATCCTGAAAGGTGGCGACCCGCAGACGGTGGCGACCGACTGGCTGAAGAAGCATCCGGACGCGATCACGCCCTGGATCGCCGGCGTCACCACCTTCGACGGCGGCGACGCGGCTGCGGCCGTCAAGACCGCGCTCGGGGGCTGATCCGCTTGGGACCGGCATAATTCCGGAAAAGGGCAGCCCTTGAAGAGGCTGCCCTTTTTCATATGCCTGGAGACGTGAGAGGATGACCGTGCGGCAAGCGCGGCGAAGCCGAGAGGGGAAAGATGGATCCGATTTCTAAATTCCTGACCGATTACAAGATCCCGATCGGGCCATGGGGCAAGGCGTTCTTCGGCTTCCTGACCGACAATTTCGACACCATCTTCCGGGCGTTCTCAAACGGGCTGAACTTCATCCTCGACGGGGCGGTGAACCTCCTGCTGATGGTGCCGCCGGTGCTGCTGGCGCTGGTCATCGCCATCATCGCCTGGCTCTTGCAGCGTTCGCGGCCGCTTGCCATCGGCGTCTTCCTCGGCCTGATCTTCATCATCAACCAGAATCTGTGGAAACAGACGGTGCAGACGCTGGTGCTGGTGGTTGCCGCCGCCGCCATGGCGATGGCCATCGGCGTGCCGCTCGGGATCTGGGCCGCGCACAAACCGAAGGTCTACCGCGTCATGCTGCCGGTGCTCGACCTGATGCAGACGCTGCCGACCTTCGTCTACCTGATCCCAGTGCTCACCCTGTTCGGCCTCGGCAACGCGCCGGGTCTCATCGTCACCATCATCTTCGTGATCCCAACGGCCGTGCGGCTCACCCATCTCGGTGTGGTTTCCGTGCCCAAGGCAATCATCGAAGCGGGCGAGGCCTTCGGCGCCACCAAGCGCCAGCTTCTGTGGAAGGTGGAGCTGCCCTCGGCGCTGCCGACCATCATGGCGGGCCTGACGCAATCGATCATGCTGTCGCTGTCGATGGTGGTGTTCGCCGCGCTGATCGGCGCCGGCGGCCTCGGTACGGAAATCAACCGCGCCCTCGGCTCGCGTCGCATCGATCTCGGGCTTGAGGCGGGCCTCGCCATCGTCGTGCTCGCCATCGTGCTCGATCGCATGACCCGCATCGGCGTTGGAGGCAAGAAATGACCGTCGCGGTTGATTTCAAGAATGTGGACATCGTCTTCGGCGCCGATCAGGCCGGCTCGCTGGCGCTGATCGACCAAGGCGCCACGCGTGCCGAGATCCTCGAAAAGACCGGCGATGTGCTCGGATGCGCCGGCGCCAGCCTAACCGTGCATGAAGGCGAGATCTCGGTGCTGATGGGCCTGTCCGGTTCGGGCAAGTCGACGCTGCTCCGGGCCGTCAACCGGCTGAACGTCGTGTCGCGCGGCCAGGTGCTGGTCAAGGACGGCGACCGCATCGTCGATGTCGTCACCTGCGACGAGACGACCTTGCGCCGGCTGCGGCAGAAGCAGGTGGCCATGGTGTTCCAGCAGTTCGGCCTGCTGCCGTGGCGCACAGTCGAGGAAAATGTCGGCTTCGGCCTGGAGCTTGCCGGCGTGCCGGAGGCGGAACGCAAGGCGCGGGTGCAAAAGCAGCTGCAGCTTGTCCATCTCGACCAATGGTCGAAGAAATACGCCCATGAGCTTTCGGGCGGCATGCAGCAGCGTGTCGGCCTTGCCCGGGCCTTCGCCACCGAAGCGCCGATCCTTTTGATGGACGAGCCGTTCTCGGCGCTCGACCCGCTGATCCGCACCAAGCTGCAGGACGAACTGCTGCAGCTCCAGGCGGAGCTGAAGAAGACCATCATCTTCGTCAGCCACGACCTCGAGGAGGCACTGAAGATTGGCAGCCACATCACGATCATGGAGGGCGGCCGCATCGTCCAGACTGGCGCGCCGGAAGACATCGTGCTCAGGCCCGCCAACGACTATGTCCGCGACTTCATCGCCAATGTGAACCCGCTGTCGGTGCTGACGGCGTGGAACGTCATGCGGGACCGCCGCGACCTGGAGCAGGGCGACAACGGTTGGGTGTGGCTCGACCGGCGCAAGACGACGCGCTTCAAGATCGACGAGCACGGCCTTGTGGCCGCCGCCGAGCGCGACGGAAAGCCGGCGGTGTGGGTCTCCTGCGCCGATGTCGAGCGCCAGCCGGAGGAGGGGGCGCAGGTGTTCTGGGCCAATCCCGGCACGCCGCTGAAGACGGTGATGCTCGCAATGCACCGCTCGCAGACGGCGCCAGTGGCACTGTTCGACGAAGGCTCGCGTTTCGTCGGCTCGATCGGCATCCGCGACGTGTTGAGCGCCGTGCTGAGGCGATAAGGTTTTGCCTTTTTAGAGCAGCTTGAGGTGCGCGCGCTGGCGGGCACCTCGTGCTTGTTCTAAACTGGCCGACAGCCGGACTGCCGGCGTCAGGCGAAAGGGGGCGCGAATGATCTTCCGTCAGCTGTTCGATTCCGTTTCGGGCACCTATTCCTATCTGCTCGCTAGCCGCAGGGGCGGCGAGGCGCTGATCATCGATCCGGTGCTGGAAAAGGTCGACCGCTACCTGCAACTGGTCAACGAACTCGATCTCAGGCTGGTCAAAGCGGTGGATACGCATCTTCATGCCGACCACATCACCGGCCTTGGCGCGTTGCGCGACAAGACACATTGCGTGACCGTCATGGGCGAGCAGACCAAGGCCGATGTGGTGTCGATGCGGCTTGCCGACGGCGACAAGCTCGGGATCGAAGGGCTGGCGCTCGACGTGATCTACACGCCCGGCCATACCGACGATTCCTACAGCTTCGTCTTGCCGGACCGGGTCTTCACCGGCGACACCCTGCTCATCCGCGGCACCGGCCGCACCGATTTCCAGAACGGCGATCCGCGCCAGCAGTATGAATCGATCTTCGGCCGCCTGCTCAAGCTGCCCGACGAGACGCTGATCTTCCCGGCGCATGACTACAAGGGCGAGACCGTGTCGACGATCGGCGAGGAAAAGGCCTTCAACCCGCGCCTGCAGGTGAAGTCGGTCGATGAGTATGTGAACATCATGAACAACCTCAATCTGTCCAACCCGAAAATGATGGACGTGGCCGTGCCCGCCAACATGCGGGTCGGGCTGCACCAGGATGACATCGCCAGCCGCGGCTGGGCGGTGACCGCGCAGCAGGCGCTGGCGCTGGTCGGGCGGCCCGACGTGGCGCTGGTCGACCTGCGCGAGCAATCCGAACGCGAGCGCCACGGCGTCATTCCCGGCGCGATCCATCTGCCCTATGCGCGGCTGCAGGAGAACATCGCCGCCGGTGGCATGCTGCACGAGCTGGCGAAGTCGACGAGCAAGCAGATCCTGTTCTATTGCGCCTTCGGCGAGCGTTCGGCCATGGCGGTGCAGGCGGCGCAGGATGTCGGGATCGCCAGTGCCCGCCACATCCAGGGCGGTATCGACGCCTGGCGGAAGGCCAGCGGCCCGCTGATGCATTAAGCTGAATGGCTCAATTCAGTCCGATCAGCTTGGCGCCCTTGCGGAACAGGGCTTCGCCGTCCCGGTCGAAGCGGAACGTGGCGATGAAATCGTCGGCACGATAGTCAGGCCAAGTGTTGCGGATCCTGGCGGCGAAGCTGCGCGCCTCGTCCTGCCGGCCAGCCAGCGCCAGGCAATGGGCGGCGATCGCCAGGATGATGACGTGGGCATTGGGTCTTGCGGCCGCCTTCAGCGCCCATTCGGCCGCCGCGTCGAATTCGCCGAGCCGCGCGTGCGCCATGGCGCGCGCCCCCATCATGCCGAACAGCAACGGGTCGAAGGGGCTGAGGTGGCGCGAATGGTCGGATGAGCCGATCGCCGATTGCGGATCGCCCGACTGCGAATGGACGAAGGACAGCGCGTAATGGCCGAGCGCGAAATTGGGGCTGAGATCGACCGCATTCGCGAGTTCCAGCAGCGCGCCGTCCTGCTCGCCGCGCAGCCATAGCGCGCGGCCCATCGCCCAGTGGGCGGCAGGGTTGCGGTCGTCGACCAAGAGGCTCTGGCCGGCGCTTTCGAAGGCAAGCGCGGTCTCGCGGTCGCGGTCGCCCCAGCGCTGGAACGCATTCTGCCAGTGGGTGAAGGACATGCCGGCATGGGCCCGGGCGAAAGTGGGGTCCAGCTTCAGCGCCTCGCCGAAGAAATGCTGCGCCAGCTCGTTTTCCTGGCGGGTGAAGCGATACATGTGCCAGAGGCCGCGATGATAGGCCTCCCAGGCATTGAGCGAGTTTGGCGCTTTCAGCAATGCGCGGTTGCGCTCCACCGTCGCGATCTCGGCGGCGATGGAAGAGACGATGCTGTTGCCGATATTCTCGCTGACGATGAAGATGTCGTCGGGCTTGTGCTCGAAGGTCTCGGCCCAGACCACCCTTGCCGTGCGGACCTCGACAAGCTCGACCGAGACGATGAACCGGCCCGGCAGGCTGCGCACCGAGCCTGTCGCGACATAGTCGACATTCAGCCTGCGTCCGGCGTCTTCCGGCGCAATGTTCTTCTCGGCGAGCGCAAAGACCGAGCCACGGGCGATGACGAAGAAATCGCGAAGCTTGGCAAGCCGCGTGATGATGTCGTGCGTGAGGCCGTCGGCCAGTCCGCCACGGAAGCCGCCAGTGCCGGCGCTCTCCGCAAACGGCATCACCGCGAGCGACGCCCGGCGCGTCGCCGCCGGTTCGGTTTCGATCTCGGCGACCGGCAGGTCCGGGGACGGGAAAGCCGGTCCGGATCGGGCGCATGGGGTTGCGCTGGCATTGCGGGCTTTTATCTCCTGCCACGCCTCACGCAACGGCGTGAAATCCAGCTCTTCGGAGTGAAACAGCTCCGCCGCGGTGGCAAGGTGCTCCTCGCCGGCGCCGATCTGTCCGCGCCGGGCCAGGTTTTCCAGCAGCGCCACATGGGCACGGCCGTCGAAGGGCGCAAGCTCCAGCCATTTGTCGATATAGGCGCCGGCCTCATCGGCTCCCTGCGGGACAAGACTGATGATGTGCTCCAGAACCGCTACATGGCAGGCACTGAAACGGCGGCGCTGCGCCGTCAGCCAGCTGCCGAAATGCGGGCTGCGATCGAGCTCGAGCCCGTCGAGAAAATCGCCGGCGAACAGTTGCGCAAGCGCCCGCAGACGGTCGAGGCGAAGCGTCTCGATCCCTTCCGCCACCGCTGCGGCGGCCTCGACGGCATCGACGCTCGCTCCGCCGAGGCGAAGCGCCACGGTGTCGCCTTCCGTCTCGACTCGGCGCAAGCCTGGTTCGTCCAGCGCGGCACGCAGCTTGCTCAGACACCAGCGCAACTCGCCGCGCGGATCGTTGGGCACGTCCCAGAGAAGTTCGCAAAGACGGCTGCGGCTGACAGGGCGGGGCGCCAGCGCCAAATAAGCGAGCAGTGCGCGCAGCTTGCGCGAGGAAGGGAGCCTGACGGGCACACCGTCACGGGCGATCGTCAGCTTCCCGAGCAACCGCACGGAAAGGCTGCCTGAGCTGCCCTCGATGCACGGTCGAGTGGATTCCACGTATGTTTCCACGCTTTCTCCAACGCTCACCAGTTGGTCCATATTCTATCACCAAAGACGACAGGAGGCAGCCGGCAGCCCATTCCGTGCCGGAACGCCGCCGTTGCCGCGTATGCGGCAGGTCGAGCAAACCCTATCGCGGCCAGGTGTCGAAACCGCGCCGCCAAAACTGCCGGTCTGTAACCGGCACGTGAGGACATCGAGGAGAAAGCCGCATGTTGCATCAGTTGAAAATCAGGACCACGGCCGGGCGCGGCCGGCTATTCGACAGCATTCTCGACACGGTCGGCGACACGCCGGTCATCCGCATCAACAATCTCGGGCCGGGTCACGCGACAATCTATGTAAAGGCCGAATTCTTCAATCCGGCGGCCTCGGTAAAGGACCGGCTGGCCCTCAACATCATCGAGGAAGGCGAGCGCAGCGGTAAGCTCAAGCCCGGCCAGACGGTGGTCGAGGCGACGAGCGGCAACACCGGCATCGGCCTTGCCATGGTCTGCGCGCAGAAAGGTTACCCGCTGGTGGTGACGATGGCCGACAGCTTCTCCGTCGAGCGCCGCAAGCTGATGCGCATGCTTGGCGCCAAGGTGGTGCTGACGCCGCGCGCCCAGAAAGGCTTCGGCATGTATAAGAAAGCGGTCGAGCTGGCCGAGGCCAATGGCTGGTTCCTGGCGCGCCAGTTCGAGACCGAGGCCAATGCCGCCATCCACGAGGCGACCACGGGCCGCGAGATCGTCAACGATTTCGCCGGGTCGCGTCTCGACGTGCTTGTCACCGGCTACGGCACCGGCGGCACAGTGGCCGGCGTCGGCCGGGTGCTGCGCCGCGAGCGGCCGGAGGTGAAGATCGTGCTGGCCGAGCCGGCGAACGCGCAGCTGATCGGCAGCGGCAAGGCCCAGGAGCGCGGCGCCGGCGGTGCGCCGGCCGTCAGCCATCCGGCTTTCGAGCCGCATCCGATCCAGGGCTGGACGCCGGACTTCATCCCCAATGTTCTGCAGGAAGCGATCGACCGGAGCTACTATGACGAGGTGGTGCCGATCCCCGGTCCCGATGGCATCAAATGGGCGAAGGCACTGGCGCAGCAGGAAGGTATCTTCACCGGCATCTCCGGCGGCGCCACCTTCGCCGTCGCGCGGCAGATCGCTGGCAAGGCCCCGGCGGGCTCGGTGATCCTGTGCATGCTGCCCGATACCGGCGAGCGTTACATGTCGACGCCGCTCTTCGATGGCATCGAGGCGGAGATGGACGCCGAGGAGACGGCGCTGTCGCGCTCGACGCCGAGCTGCCAGTTCGAAGCCTGAGAAGGCGCGGCGCCGCCGTCCCGTCGGGTCGGCGGCGCCGCGGCCGATTCGCATGTCTCGGGGGAGAAACTGATGGACACGCTGCAGCAAGCCGTTGTCGCGGAGGAAACGCTCGATCCACCAGATTGGGCCGATATGCAGGCCCTTTCGCACCGGATCGTCGAGGACGCCGTCGCTTATCTCAGGGATGTCCGGGACCGTCCGGTGTGGCGCGAGATGCCGGTCGATATCCGCGCCTTCTTTTCTGCGCCGCTGCCGCGCGAGCCGATGCTCATTGCCGACGTCTATGACGATGTCGCCCGCAACGTGATGCCTTACCCGATGGGCAACATCCATCCGCGTTTCTGGTCTTGGTATATGGGGGCCAGCAACTTCACCGGCGCGCTCGGCGACTTCCTTGCCGCGATCCAGGGTTCCAATCTCGGGGGCGGCAACCATGCCGCTGGCTTGATGGACGGTCAGGTCGTCAACTGGATGAAGGAGATGGTCGGATTTCCGGCCTTGGCAAGCGGCACGCTGGTCAGCGGCGGCTCGATGGCCAACCTCATCGGTCTGACCGTGGCGCGCAACGTCAAGGCCGGCATCGACGTGCGCGAACGTGGCGTCGGCGCCATGCCGAAGCCGTTGCGCTACTACGCCTCGGACCAGGTCCATTCGTGTCACCGCAAGGCGATGGAGGCGCTCGGGCTCGGCAATCGGGCGCTGCGGCGGATTCCGACCGATGCCGGTCTGCGCATCGATATCGCCGCGCTCAAAGCGGCAATCGCGGAGGATCGCGAGGCGGGTTTCAAGCCGGCCTGCGTGATCGGCACGGCTGGCACCGTCAACACCGGTGCGATCGACGACCTGCAGGCGCTGGCGGTGTTGGCTGCCGAGGAGGACCTTTGGTTCCATATCGACGGCTGCATCGGCGCGCTGATCGCCATCGCACCTGAAAACAGATCGCTCGTCGCAGGTATCGAACAGGCGGATTCGATCGCGCTTGATCCGCACAAATGGCTGCACGCGCCATTCGAAGCCGGCTGCGCGCTGGTGCGGGACGCATCCCAGCATCGCAAAACCTTTGCCGTCACGCCGGAATATCTGGAATCGAGGCCGCGCGGCCTCGCCTCCGGAGAGTGGCTGCACGATTACGGGCTACAAACATCGCGCGGTTTCCGCGCGTTGAAGATCTGGATGGCGCTGAAGGAGCATGGCGTCGAAAAGTTCGGCCGGCTGATCGACCAGAACATCGCCCAGGCCCGCTACCTCACCCAGCTGATCGAGGCGGAGCCGTCGTTCGAGCTGATGGCGCCGACCACCATCAACATCGTCAGCTTCCGCCACCGGCTGGATGGCGCGTCGGAGGAAAGCCTGAAGGCGTTCAACACCGAGATCATGCTGAGACTCCAGGAAGAGGGCATCGCGGCTCTGTCCGACACAACCGTGCATGGCCGGCACTGCCTGAGGGTGGCGATCGCCAATCACCGCACCCGCCGCGAGGATCTCGACCTGCTGGTCGCAGAGATGCTCCGGCTGGGACGGGAAATCGCGGCTGCCGCCACACCGATCTGAAACATGCGGGCGAAGCGTATCTCAACCAACCTGCAGCGCTGCGCCCGGCAAATAGAGCATGATCGGCCGGATCTCGTAGACGGCGGTCGGGTTGACGCGCTTGAGATCGCGCGCCGCGGCGATCGCCTCGTCCTGGTTCGCGCAATCGAGGACATAGAGGCCGAGCAACTGTTCCTTCGTCTCTGCGAAGGGACCGTCGATGACCATGCCATCGCCTGGGCCGCGCAGGGTCACGGCCTTGGCCGTCGCGTCGAGCCTGGCCGCCGGCCCGAGCTTGCCCTCGCGCGTCAGCCGGTCGTTGACCTCGAGCAGGTCTTTCATCAGCGCCGCATCCTCGTCGGGCGTCCAGGACTGCACGGTGTCTTCCGCGTGATATGCAAGGACGGCGTAGAACATGGGTGGATTTCCCTCGTAACCAAGCGGGCCGCACTATCACAAGGAAGGGGCGGTCGATCCAGTGGCTCAATGCGGCGGGATGACCGCCTGCTGACTCAAGCTGCCACCGGCAAGCTCAGCTCCGTCAGCAGCCCGCCGCCAGGGTAGTTGGAAAGATTGACCTCGCCGCCGGCGCCGCGCGCGATGTTGCGGGCGATGGTGAGGCCGAGGCCGAGGCCGCCGGTGGTGCGGTTGCGCGATTCCTCCAGCCGCACGAAGGAGCCGAATACCGCGTCCAGCTTCGCCTGCGGAATGCCGGGGCCTTCATCGCGGATCGACAGCGTGATCGTGTCGCCCGATCGGCGCACGCCGAGATGCGCCTTCTTGCCGTAAGTCACGGCGTTCTGGATGAGATTGGTGACGCAGCGGCGCAGAGCCACCGGTCGCGCGATGCAGATCAGGCCGCGCGACGGAACCACGTCTTCGTCGAAGGACGCGCCGTCGAAGGAGTCCGCCACCGATTCCACCAGCGACCAGAAATCGATCCGCTCGGCCTTTTCTTCGGTCACCTCGAATTTGGCGAAGTCGATGACCGAGCTGGCGATGCTTTCGATCTCGGCGAGGTCGTGCGCGAGCGCCTCGCGCGCCGGCGACTTGCGCAGCAGTTCGAGGCGGAGGCGCATGCGTGTCAGGGGCGTGCGCAGATCATGCGCCAACGCCGCCGCGAGGTGCTCGCGATCCTCGACATAATCGCGCAGCCGCATCTGCATGGCATTGATCGCTTTCGCGGCGGCACGGATCTCGCGGCTGCCGCTCTCGGCGATCGGCGGGCTTTTCAGGTCGTTGCCGATGCGCGTCACCGCCGTTTCCATCATCCGGTAGGGCGCGGTCAGCCGGCGCAGCGACCAGATCGACATGATGACGATCAAACCGGCGATCAGCGAGTAGAGCGGCAGGCTGTCGACGCTCAGAATTGGTCCCGCCGGCGTGATCGGCTCGGTGAAATTCAGCCATTGCCCGTCGGAAAAGCGCAGCGAGGCGGTCAGCTTGTCGCTTTGCGCGAAATCCGCTGCCAGGACCAGAAGGTCGCGCTCGACCTGGCCGACATCCTTGTTCGTCGCCTCGCCGTCAGGCACATCGGATTCCTGCGTGGCGGGATCGCGTCGCACGCGCGCGTCGGTGATGCCGAATTTCGACAGGCGGCCGACCAGGATGTCCTCCAACTCGGCCAGTTCATCGTCGCCGGCGATCGAAGAGGTGACGGCGGGCGTGTCCGAAACCGTCAGCGCATAGGTCGAGTTGAACAGGCCCGACGCGGTCGCCTTGCGCTCTTCGGGCGTGGCGTCATGCATCAGCTGCACCAGCGAGTAGGCGCGGTCGTTCAGCCGGTAGAGATCGACGATGCTGTTGGCGGCGGCCCGGTCGCGCGCCACGATGTAGAGCGTCGCCACCTGGCTGATCATCAGGCCGGCAATGACTATGAGCAGCACCCAGACTGGCAGCGTCTGCGGCAGGAAGCGTCTCATTCGGACGTGGTCTCGGGCAGGAACTGATAGCCGCCGCTGCGCACGGTCAGGATCAGCTTGGGCGTCTTCGGGTCGTCTTCCATCTTGCGGCGCAGGCGGCTCACCAGGATGTCGACGCTGCGGTCGAAGCTGTAGCCGGTGTCGCCGCCGGAAAGCTCGATCAGCTGCTCGCGGGTAAGCACGCGCTGGGCGCTCTTGACGAAGGTCTGCAGCAGGTTGAACTCCGCCATCGTTAGCTCCACCCGGACATCATCGGGCGCCGTCAGGCGGCGCCGCCCGCAATCCATGGTCCAGCCGGCGAAACGGTAGATCTGCTTGGCGGTGGGACGACGCGGCTCGGCGCTGCCGTTGCGTCTGAGCACGGCGCGGATGCGGGCCAGAAGCTCGCGCGGATCGAAAGGCTTCGGCACGTAGTCGTCAGCGCCCATTTCGAGGCCCACCACGCGATCGGTCGTTTCGGTGACCGCGGTCAGCATGATGATCGGCGTCGTGTAGTTGGCGCGGATCTCGCGGCAAAGCTCAAGCCCGCTTTTGCCGGGCAGCATCACGTCGAGAACGATCAGGTCCACGGGCGTGCGGCGCAGGATCGCTTCCATCTCTGTGCCGTCGCCGGCTACCGTCGTGTGCAGGCCGCGCTTCTGGAAGAACTCCTGCAGCAGGTCGCGTATGCCCTTGTCGTCGTCGACGATCAGTATGTGCGCATCGGATTTCACTCGAAACCTATCATCCTATTTTGGCCGGACATCCCTTCGCGAATACCCACACGATAGAATTCGGGCCACATCTTGGCCAGTGGCCGCGACCGCCGCGCCGGCCGGATTCCCCAGAAACAATCCAGAAACAAAATTCTACAGTCGGGAAAAACTGGTGAAAAATTTCAAGGTCATAACCGGTGCCGTGGCGGTCAGGTCATCGGCTGCAACGCAAGTTTTCCGGAGTAACGGGCGAGACCAATGCAGAGGTTCTGGATCAGCGTGATGGGTGGTTTGCTCAGCATATCGCTCATCACAGCCGCAGCCGGCGCCTCCACCGCAAAGGTCGCCCCGCTCACCCGGACCGAGCGCTGCACCAATCTGAGCCGTCAGGTTGACGAAGCCCTCGAAACCCATGCCGCGGCAACGCAGGTCACCGCGGCGAAAGCACTGCAAAGAAGGGGAAACCGGTTCTGCGCCAACAAGAAACAGGCACAGGGAATCCGGATGCTCGCAAATGCTTTGAAGCTGCTTGGAGTGACGCCGATCGATCCCGCTCAGTGACGCTCATCCAGATCTGCAAGAAAAAGGGAAATGAAGCCATGAAGAAGTCCATCCTCTCCGCCCTCGGCCTCGGTGTTGCTCTCGCCTTCGCGATGCCGGCTCTCGGCAACGCCCAGACGACGACCACCGCTCCGGCTGCCTCGACCGCGACCACCACGACCGCTCCGGCCGACAGCACCGCGAAGAAAGTCGTCAAGAAGACCGCCAAGAAGCACAAGAAGGCTGCGAAGAAGGTCGTCAAGAAGACCGACAAGAAGGACGCTCCGAAGACCTGATCCCGGCTTCGGCACTGCAAAGCCGTTCCGGCCATTTCGGCCGGGGCGGCTTACGCGCGAGGGGGAGCCGTCTCAACCGGCAGTTTCCGCTACGCCTGTTGCGGCCCTTAACCTGATTGCAATGCCGGTGCTGTAGGACAATCCGCATGAAGAAGCGGTTTTCGTCCCTGATGCGTTCGCTGACACTCGGCGGCCTGATCGTCACCGCGGCCGCACGATCGTTGATCATCTTCACCGCAAGCCCCGTGCCGGATCCCGCCAGCGGCAGGACCGAGCCCGAGCTGTTCGCTCCGCTGATCTCTTCGAGCTTCGACTACATCACCCCGGCGCAGTCCTGGATCCTGCTCGTGCTGACCGGCGCGACGATGGTCGGCTTTGTCGCCTGGATGCTCTTCGCGCTGCTGGAGCGCGGATCGGGCGGCCCCGGCAGGCCGCGCACGGCTGGACGGCAGGGCCGTTGACCGGCGGGCAACGCTTCCCCACATAGAGTTTTCATCGCCTCGGCCGTTGCCGTTGCGCAGGCAAATGGACGTGCGCGTCCCTGCGTGACAAAGTGAAATGAATACCCAGTTCATCACTGGTGGATTCCGATGCCCGAAACCGTCCTCAAACCCCGCACCAAGACGCGGCCGAAAACCGAGCGGCCGAAGCTCTACAAAGTCATCCTCGTCAACGACGATTTCACGCCGCGCGAGTTCGTGGTGACGGTGCTCAAGGGCGAATTCAAGCTCAGCGAGGATCAGGCGCACCGCGTCATGATCACCGCGCATACGCGCGGCGTGTGCGTGGTCGCCGTGTTCACGCGCGACGTCGCCGAGACCAAGGCGGCGCGCGCGACCGACGCCGGCAAGGCCAAGGGCTATCCGCTGCTGTTCACGACCGAGCCGGAAGAATAGGGGTGGGGCGCCTCTCTTTCTCCCGCAAGGGAAGAAGGGGAAGGTGGCGCTATCGCCCTTCGCGATACCACATCGAGCCGATGGCGAGCAGCAAGAGGCCGAGGCCGAGGAAGCCGCCGAACAGCGGCACGCGCGACACGGCCTTGAGCGTGCTGTCGTCGGTCGTGCGCAGGCCGATCCAATCGTCGCCCGAGGCGGCCGCCGAGGAGCGGACCGGCACGATCGACGGCAAGGCCACGCCGCCGGCGAGATTGGCGAGCGTCGATGAGGGCGCCAACCGCCGCACGCTGCCGCCGGTCGCCTCGGCCGGCGCCTTCAGCCTGTCCTCGGTCGAAATCACGTCGGAGAATTCCGGCGCGTTGATCGGGCCGACATGGGCAAGCGCGGTGAGATCGCCATTGCCGATCTGGTAAAGGCCGATTTCGCTGGTCCGCAGGCTGCCGGTGAAGATGCCGGGCTCGGCTTTCTCGAGCTTCACCGTCACGGTCTTGCCGGACGGCGTGATCACCTGGGCGGGACCCGGATCGTCGCTCATCGTCTGGCGGCGGATTTCGAGTACCATGCCGCGGCCGTCGGCAGTCAGCCGTTCCTCTTCCAGCTCCGGCTCCTTCATCAACCAATGGGCGATGCGGCGATAGAGCTGAACATGCGGGCCGCCGCCTTCGAAGCCGCGCGCCCACAACCAGCCCTGGTCCGACAAGAGCATGCCGACACGGCCTTCGCCCTTGCGGTCGAGCAGCAGCAGGGGCCGGTTGTCGGCACCCTTCATCACCACTTCACCTTCCGGGTTCTTGACGCCGATGGTGCGGAACCAGCGGCTCCAATGCGGCGGCTCGCTTGCCGAGCCGTCGAGCCCGCGCGTCACCGGATGGCGCTGGCCGAGATCGGTCAGACGCGGATAGAAGGCCTTGTCCACCACCTCGCCGGTCGGCATGGCGGGCAGCGCGGCGTTGAGCGGCGTGCGGGCAATGGAGTTTTCGCCGGCATATTCGGGGCCGGCGGCAATCAGAAGCGCGCCGCCCTTTTCGACATATTCGGAGATGTAGTCGTAATAGAGGATCGGCAGCACGTCGCGGTGCTGATAGCGATCGAAGATGATCAGGTCGAAATCCTTGATCTTCTCGACGAACAGCTCGCGCGTCGGGAAGGCGATCAGCGACAATTCGTTGATCGGCGTACCGTCCTGCTTTTCCGGCGGGCGCAGGATGGTGAAATGGACGAGATCGACCGATGCGTCCGACTTCAAAAGGTTGCGCCAAGTGCGCTCGCCGGCATGCGGCTCGCCGGACACCAGGAGCACGCGCAAGTTTTCGCGGATGCCGTCGACCAAGGCGATCGCCCGGTTGTTGGCGTCGGTGAGCTCGCCGGGCTCCCGATCGATGCCGAGCTGGACGATGTTGCGGCCGGCATTGGGGATCGTGACCGAGAGCTTCATCGGCTGGCCGACGGTCGCGTGCTCGACCGAGACTTGCTCGCCATTGACCGAGACGCGCACGTCCACCGGCGCGCCGTCGCCTTCCGTTGAAATGACGCGGTAAGTCATGTCGAGCGGCTTGCCGACGAGGCCGAAGCGCGGCGCATTCTCGAAACGGATGCGGCGGTCCTTCTCATGCTCGTTTCCGGTGATCAGCGCATGCAGCGGCGCGTTGAACTCCGGCGTACCGGCAGGCGCATCGTGCACCTCGCCGTCGGTGATCATCACGGCGCCGCCGATGCGCGACGGCGGCACGTCGCGGAAGGCGCCCTCCAGAGCGCTGAACAGCCTGGTTTCGGTACGGTCGTCCGCGGCTTCGGACTTGCCGGCCTCGACGACGCGGACATCGAACTGCTTGAAGCGGGCAAGACGCTGCTCGAGGCCGGCCAACGCCTCGTCGGTCTGCTTGGTGCGGTCGCCGATGTCCTGGCTCTGGCTGCGGTCGACAATGACGGCGACGACGCTCTTCAGCGCCTCGCGCTCCTCGGCGAGGAAAACGGGATTGAGCAAAGCCGCGGCAAGCGCGAGCAGCGCGACGAAGCGTAATGCCGAGCCGCGCTGGCGGAACCACAGGCCGACCAGCGCCAGCAAGAGCAACGGCACGAAGAGCAGGCCGAAGAGCGGCCAGGAGACGAGCGGTTCGAAGGAGATCGACCAGTTCATGATCTACTGCCCCAGCCGTTCCAGCAGCACCGGCACATGCACCTGGTCGGATTTATAGTTGCCGGTCAGCATGTACATCATGATGTTGACCCCGGCGCGCAGCGCGTAGACGCGTTGCATCGGGTCCGGCGGCACCGTCGGCAGCATCGGATCGCCGTTCTCGTCGATCGCCCAGGCGCCGGCGAAATCATTGGCGGTGATCATGATCGGCGACACGCCGTCGCCGGTGCGCACGGGACGGTTCTCGGTGTTGCTGGCATCGAGCGAGGCCTCGACCCAGAGCGGGCTGCCGTTGAAGCGGCCGGGGAATTCCGGAAGGATGAAGAAGGATTTGGTCAGCACGTGGTCCGATGGCACCGGCTCCAGCGGCGGCACGTTGAGATTGCCGAGGATGTCGCGCAGCCGCTCGGTGGCAGGGCTCGCCGAGCCGGCGCCGATGCCGTTCGAAAACTGGTCGCGCGTGTCGAACAGAACAGTGCCGCCCTGCTGCATATAGGCATCGATGCGGGCGATCGCCGCTTGGCTCGGCATGGGCGCCGTCGCATCGATCGGCCAGTAGATCAGCGGGAAGAAGGACAGTTCGTCCTTGGCGATGTCGACGCCGGCCGGCGGACCGGGTTCGAGCGCGGTCTTCTCGATCAGGAAACGCGTGAGGCCCTCGAGGCCGGCGCGGCTGATCGAATCGACGCCGGGCTCGCCGGTGATGACATAGGCGATGCGGGTTTTCGAAATATCCTCGATCGCCTGGCCGTCGCCTGGCTTCGAATCGTCGGCGCGGGCAAGATCGGCATGGCCGAAAAGGCCGCCCAGCACCGCCAGAACGGCCGCGGCGGTCGCCGCCGTGCCTGCGCGGCGCGGCCGGCGTGCCAGCAAGCCGCCCATCCAGAACACGGCCAAAGTGTCGAGCGCCATCAACAGGAGCGCGATGGCGACCAGCGGCCCCTTCAGGTTTTCCGATTCATCGAAGGCGTAAGGGATGGCTGTCACCGGCAGCGAAACCTGCGGACGGACAAGCGGCGCGAACGTGCTCGACGCGTCGAGCAGATTATGCGCGAAGACGCCCGTCTCCGAGCCGTAAAGGCCGGGCGGATTTTCCAAGGTCACCGGCAGCGGACCGGCGCCGGGCACCAGCGGCCGGGCATCCGGCGAGGGCGGCGTCAGCATGCCGTCGGCGCTGATCATCCGATAGGGCGCGAGCGATGCGGAGGTGGCCTCGGCATTGGCGATCGCGGCGCCCTGGTTGCGCGACAGCTGCACGATGCGTCTCAGCATTTCGACGAAGCTGCCGGAGATCGGCAGGTTCGACCAGGTCGCCTCGGGCGTGACATGGAAGAGCACGAGCGTGCCCTTGTCCTTCTTCATGCCCGTCACCAGGGGCGTGCCGTCGGCAAGCGTGGCCCATGTGCGCTCGACGATGTCGGGCGTCGGCTCGGCCAGAACCTGCCGGCTGACCGTCACCTCGGAGGGCGGAGAAAGATCGGCGAAGGGACCGTTCTTCGGGAATTCGGTGACCGCCTGCGGCGTCGTCCAAGACAGCGCCCCGCCCAGCGCGCGCTCGCCGCTGCGCAGCCTGACCGGCAAAAGATCGTCGTCATTGCCGGCCGCGGCAAGGCGGGGACCCGCAAAACGCACCAGCGTGCCGCCCTTGTCGACCCAGTCGACCAGCCACTGCTTGACCTGCGCCGGAATGGTGCCGACGTCGGCCATGATGATCATCGCCGGCTTCTGGTCGAGAAGCTGCGGAATGGCGTCCGCGAGATCGGCGCTCGACGGCTCGACCAGGTCGGCAAAGGGCTGCAGGGCGCGGCGGATGTAATAGAGCGGCGACAGAAGCGGCTGCGCCTGGTCGGCTTCGGCCTGCGACAGAAGGCCGACACGGCGGCGTTTCGAACTCTCGTCCAGCACGCGCACGGCGCCGGCCTGATGCTCGCCGTCGAGCGCGATCGAAGCGAAATCGTTGCGCAGCTCGAAGGGAACCGCCATCGTCCCCGTGGCGGTGGCTTCGCCCGGCGCGAAGGTCAGCGTCGCATCAGCGATGCGGCGGCCCTTGTCGTCGAAGGCGCCCGCGGTGACCTGCGCCGGCGCCGGGTTGCCAGGCGCGCGAATGGCGGTCAGCGCGAAACCGTCGACCTGGTTGTCGGCGCCGATCAGGCCGGTTACGGACGGCCGGTCGGATGTGGCCCAGACCAGCCGGGTCGCGTTCTTTTCGAGCAGCGTCTTGAAAGCGGCCTCATCGCCTTTGGCGGCAAGTCCGTCGGCGAGCACCGCGACGCTGGCGCCCGGCAGGCGCTCCAACGCGGCGGCGACGCGGGCGTAGACGGCGAGCCTGTCGGTAGGGATCGGCCGCGGCTTGGCGGCGCGCAGGTGATCGAGCGCGGCCGAAGCGTCGAAAGGTCCGATCTCGGCGTTGGGCTTCTCGGCGGTGAAGGCGATGACGACCGGCACGCCGTTCGAACCGGCGTCGGCGATCAGCCGCTCGGCGGTGGCCACGCGCTTGTTCCAGTCGGCGGCGCTCGCCCAGCCGTTGTCGATGACAAGTGCCAGGGCCGCACCTTCCGCCGGCAATTTTTCGCGCGGATTGAAGACCGGCTCGGCCAGCGCCATGACGACGAGCGCCGCCATCAGCAGCCGAAGCAGCGTCAGCCACCACGGGCTCTGCTGCGGGGTTTCCTCGCGCCTCAGGACCCGGGCGAGGATTCTCAGCGGCGGGAAAACCTCCGTCTGCGGCCTGGGCGGAGTGAGGCGCAGCAGCCACCAGATCACCGGCAGCGCCAGAAGGCCCCACAGCACCATGGGCGCCCCGAAGGAAAGCGGCAGCCAGCTCATGCGACCGCCTTTGCGAAATCGGTGCCGTCGGCGGTCATCGCCATATGGATGTGCACCAGCGCCTCCGAGGCGAGGCGGTCGGTGTGGTTGACGGTGTAGCTCCAGCCGAGACGCTTGCACCAGGCGGCCAGTTCCTCGCGGCGGGCCCGGTAAAGCAGCCGATATTCCTCGGCCAGCATCTCCGCGCGGCCGGCGGTCAGCTTGTCGCCGGTCTCGGGATCGGTGAATTCGGTGCGGCCGGCATAGGGGAAGGTTTCCTCAGCCGGATCGGCAACCTCGATCAGATGCGCACGCACGCCGTGGCGGGCGAGCACGTCGAGCCAGGCCTTGGTTTCCTCGACCGGATCGAGAAAATCGCTGACGAGCACGATATCGCAGAAGCGGCGGATGGCCGACAGATCCGGCTTGGCGGGCAGCGCGGCGGCGTGGCTCAGTTGGGCGGCGATGCGCTCGGCGCCGTTGCGGGCGGTGAACGGATCGGTCAGACCCGGCCAGGCGATGCGCTCTCCGCTGCGCGACAAAAGCTCGGCCAGGGCGAGCGCCAGCACCAGCGCCCGTGATTCCTTGGAGACGCTAGCCGTGGCGGATTTGTAGAGCATGGAAGGCGAAGGGTCGGCCCAGAGCCAGACGGTATGCGCGGCTTCCCATTCGCGGTCGCGCACATAGGTATGGTCGTCTCTCGCCGAGCGGCGCCAGTCGATACGCGAGGAATCGCCCTCGACATAGGGCCGGAACTGCCAGAAATTCTCGCCGATGCCGCGCTTGCGGCGGCCGTGCCAGCCGGCGATCACCGTGTTGACGATACGGCGCGCCTCGACCAGCAGGTCCGGCACCAATGAAGCCCGCAACCGGCCGCGGGCGAGCGCGTCGCGCGTCGCAACCGGTGCCTGGACCTCGCCTATTCGACCCATCAGATGCCTTTTGCCAGCTTCGCCACCACGTCACGCACGGAAGTGCCTTCGGCGCGGGCGGCGAAAGTCAGCGCCATGCGATGCTGCAGCACGGGTTCGGCCAAAGCGCGAACGTCGTCGACCGAAGGCGCCAACCTGCCATCATATAGGGCGCGTGCGCGGGCGCACAGGGTCAGCGCCTGGCTGGCGCGCGGGCCCGGCCCCCATGCGACATGCTTGTCAGTCTCGACATTGCCTTGGCCCGGCCGGGCCGACCGCACCAGCTTGAGGATCGCCGCGACGACGCTTTCCGGCACCGGCATGCGGCGGATCAGCGTCTGGATTTCCCTCAGCCTGGCCGGCTGCAGCACGTTGTCGGCTTTTGCCTCATCGACCCCGGTCGTTTCGAGCAGGATGCGACGCTCCGCCTCGATCTCCGGATAGAGGATGTCGACCTGCATCAGGAAGCGGTCGAGTTGGGCCTCGGGGAGGGGATAGGTACCTTCCTGCTCCAGCGGGTTTTGCGTCGCCAGCACATGGAAAGGCGAGGGCAGGTCGTGGCGGGCGCCGGCGATGGTGACGTGATATTCCTGCATTGCCTGCAGAAGCGCCGACTGCGTGCGCGGCGAGGCGCGGTTGATCTCGTCCGCCATCAGCAATTGCGTGAAGATCGGTCCGGAAATGAAGCGGAAGGAGCGCTTGCCGAACTCGTCCTGCTCCATCACTTCGGAGCCGAGGATGTCCGACGGCATCAGGTCGGGCGTGAACTGGACGCGGCGTGAATCGAGGCCGAGCACGATGCCCAACGTCTCGACCAGCTTGGTCTTGGCGAGGCCCGGCACGCCGACCAGCAGCGCATGGCCACCCGCCAGCAGCGCCACCAGCGTGCGCTCGACGACGGCCTCCTGGCCGAAGATCACCCGGCCGACCGCGTCGCGGACCTTGGAGATGTCGGCCAGCGCCTTTTCGGCTTCCTCGATCATCGCTTTTTCGCTGATCGGGCTTTCCTTGATCATCACGCTCATGCCGCTCGATCCTTGTGGTTGGAGATACCGGCCTGCATTCTCAAGGCCGCAGAATGCCGCGATTCGGCCTCTCACCCAGCGCCTGTAATTGAACTTAAATCACAGACTCGGGCGGACAAGGCTGACAATCGGGACAACAGTGACTATTTCGTGACCATGGCCGAACGCAGCGAACATCGTGAACAAAGCCCGGGCGAGCAGAGTCTGGGCAAACAGAGTCTGACTGGCGCCACCGAGGCGCGGGGCCTGGAGGCGCTGATCTCGCGCGCGGCGCGGGCCGGCAAGGGGCCGGCGCCGGTCGAACGCTGGAATCCGGACTTCTGCGGCGACCTCGACATGGAGATCAAGGCGGACGGCACCTGGTTCTATCTCGGCACGCCGATCGGCCGCATGCCGCTGGTACAGCTTTTTTCCAGCGTGCTGCGCAAGGATGCCGACGGCAAGACCTATCTGGTGACGCCGGTCGAGCGGGTCGGCATACGCGTCGCAGACGCGCCCTTCATCGCCGTCGAAATGAACGTGTCCGGCAGCGGGGACGATCAGGTCATCACCTTCCGCACCAATGTCGGCGACGTCGTCGCCGCCGGTCCCGGCCATCCGCTGCGTTTCGTCGACGAGGACGAAACCGGAGGGTTGAAGCCCTATGTGCTGGTGCGCGGACGGCTGGAAGCGCTGGTTGCGCGGCCGGTGATGTACGAACTGGTCGAGCATGGCGAGGAGATCGACATCGACGGCAGGGCGATGTTCGCCGTCCGCTCGGGTGGCGAAGCCTATCCGATCATGCCTGCCGAGAAGCTGAAACGGCTGAGCGCGTGATGGACCAGGTGACGCCGGCGCCGTTTTCGATCGCGGACTTCCGGGCGCGCGTCGCCGCGCAGGCCGTGCCCAGCCCTGGCGACGATTTCGGCGACCATCGCTTCAATCCCGGCCATCCCAGGCTCAAGCACATCAAGCCGCTGCGCGACGCGGCGGTGCTGATCCCGGTGATCGACCGTGCCGAGGGCGCCATGGTGCTGCTCACCAAGCGAGCCGAGAAGCTGCGCAGCCATTCCGGACAGGTGGCTTTTCCGGGCGGCACCATCGATGCGACCGATCCAAGCCCCGAGGCCACCGCTTTGCGTGAGACCTTCGAGGAGATCGGCCTCGATCGCGGCCATATCGAGATCATTGGCCGCATGCCGGATTACGTCTCCGGCAGCGGCTATCGCATCGTGCCGGTGCTTGCCATTGTGCGGCCGGGTTTTTCGCTGGCGCTTAACGCCGACGAGGTCGACGCAGCCTTCGAGGTGCCCTTGAGTTTCCTGATGGATCCTGCCAACCACGCCCGCGACAGCCGAATGTGGAACGAACTCGAATGGTTCTTCTACGAGATGCCCTATGGCGGCCAGCGCATCTGGGGCGTCACCGCCGGCATCATCCGCACGCTCTATGAAAGGCTATATGGTTGAGCGCTGAGGCGTCACTCTCAGGCAGGGCCGACTGGCTGGCCGACAAGCATCTGCAGAAGCTTCTTGCGGCGCTGAAGCAGGGCGGCGAGGAAGCGCGTCTCGCCGGCGGCGCGGTGCGCAATGCGCTGATCGGCCAGCCGGTCGCCGACATCGACATCGCCGCGACCACCGTGCCCGAGGAAACGATCCGGCGCGCCGCGGCGGCCGGCTTCAAGACGGTGCCGACGGGCATCGAGCATGGCACGATCACGGTGATCGCCGGCGGCAAGCCTTATGAGGTGACGACGCTCAGGGCAGATGTCGAGACCGACGGGCGGCGGGCAAAAGTGATTTTCGGGCGTGACTGGAAAGCGGACGCCGAGCGGCGCGACTTCACCATCAACGCGCTCTATGCCGAAGCCGACGGCACGATCGTCGACCTCGTCGGCGGCATAGCCGATATCGAGGCGCGGCGGCTGCGCTTCATCGGCGACGCGGAAGCGCGCATCCGCGAGGATTATCTGCGCATCCTGCGCTTCTTCCGGTTCTTTGCCTGGTATGGCGAGGGACGGCCGGACGCGGAAGGGCTGAAGGCCTGCGCCAGGCTGAAGGACGGGCTTGCACAGCTTTCAGCCGAGCGCGTCTGGTCCGAACTGAAGAAGCTGTTGTCGGCTCCGGATCCCTCACGCGCGCTGCTGTGGATGCGCCAGGCCGGCGTGCTCTCCGCCGTGCTGCCGGAGAGCGAGAAGTGGGGCATCGACGCCATCCATGGCTTGGCCAAGGCTGGAAAAGATCTCGGCTGGCCCGCCGATCCGATGCTGAGGCTGGAGGCGATCGTCCCGCCCGATGCCGTGCGCATGAAGACGCTTGGCGAGCGGCTGCGATTGTCAAATGAAGAGGCCGATCGTCTGCGGCATTGGGCGCTGACCGTTGCGCCGGATGCGAAGGCGACCGAGACCGAACTGGCCAAGAAACTCTACTATGGCGATCGCGCCGGCTATCTCGACCGCATCCGGCTGGCGCTTGGCGCCGCGCGAACGCGCGCCGCGGAGGACAATCAGGCGATGATGGAAGCCGGCGGCTTTTCACGCCTGCTCAATTTCACGCTGAAATGGCAAAAGCCGGTGTTTCCGATCAAGGGCGCCGACCTGACCGCGCTTGGTGGCTCGCCGGGGCCGAAGCTCGGCGCCACGCTGAAGAACCTCGAGAAGGAATGGGTCGAGTCGGGCTTCACTCTGGAACGCGGCGCGCTCATGAGACGCGCCGCGCAGGCCCTGGAAATCTAAAAGATCAGGACCGCTCTATCCCTTTGTTTTTACGCAATTCCGGACGGAACATCGCTCACACTTTTCCTGGAATTGCTCTAGGCGCCCGTCAATGGATCGCAACAGGGGCGAGCGCGCGGGAAAGGCTTGCCTCGCCCTTGCCGTAGACGGACGGGTCGTAGTTCACCAGCGTGTCGGTGCGGGCCGTATTGAGCAGGTCATTGGTGATCTGCACCGGCGTCGCCTTGGTGAACTTGCTGCCGATGATCGCAGCATAGCCCGAGATGATCGGCGCGGCGAAAGAGGTTCCGTAGAGACCGGTCTTGTCGCCCTCGACGCCGACCACCAGGAAGTGGCTCTGCACGGCCGGGTCGGAGCCGGCATAATTGGAATACCAGGCGAGCTGGGCCTTGTTGGCCGTAGTGCCGTTCGTCGACAGCGCGCCGACGAAGATCGCCGTCGGTTTGCCGATCAGGGCAAGGTCGAGATAGTCCTGCTGGCCACCGGTGACACCGCCGACAGCGACCGAGTCGTTGCCGGCCGCCTTCGAGACGATGGCCGAACCCTTGGTGGCATAGGAGATGATCGAGGACTCCTCTGGAGCCCACCCGATCTGGTTCGTGCTGTAGCCCGCGGTGGTGTACATGCCGTAGCTCAGGTTGAGCACGTTGAGACCGCGCGCCAGCGAAACGGCCGTACCCGTCGAGAAATCCTTAGAGCGTATGGTCGCGGCGGGGGCGATCATGCTTGCTTCTTCGCGCGTCCATTCGCCATGCCGCTGGTATTGGATACCGATGCCGAAATTGCCGTAAAAGCGCGATGAACTGCTGAAGTCGTCGACCATGGTGATGGTGACGCCCTTGCCCTTGTAGCCGGCTGCCCAAGCGGCGCCGACGTCGGGGCTCATCCAGTTCTGTACCGTTTGCGTCGTCCGCGCGACCGGGATCCTTGCGCTCACGCAGATGGAGCCGCCGCCATGGCAGAGCGCAGCCGTCTCATCCGCGCTGAGAACCTCCTGCGCCGAGGCCATCGGCACCCAAAGGATTGCAAAAGCGGCTGCAACGCCCAACCTCATGGTCGTTCTCCAGTTCAACGAGAACCGCGACGGGCGCGACTTCGGGCATGAGATGATGTTCATTTGCGGCTCCCGCGATCAGAAAGTGAGACGATAGTTCAACCAGAGATGCATGGTCTCCGGCTTGGCGCTGACTAGGTATTTCAAGGTTTCCTCCGGCGCGGTCATGCCCGCCGCGAGCCGGCAATTGACGCTGTAGGTGCCAAGGTCGCCATAGTCGGCTTCGCAAGGCTTTTCATTGAGGCCGCCGCCGATGGTCGAGGTGACCGAAAGGGACAGCGTGCTGTTCGGGTTGGGGTGGATCTGGGTGAGAAAGCCAAGCTTCAGGCTGGGCTCGATACGGTATTTCTCGGCTTGCTCGCCTGTGCCAAATCCCCAAAGAATGCCTGTATCAGGTGTGATCTGGGTCAGAAGGTCCACATGCATGTCGACCCAGCTCGCATGGTACCAACGGGTGAACGATACCCAGCTTCCGCTCTGCAACTCGTAGCCGCCGCTGCCGAGGCCCCTGGCGCGATCGCTGAGTGGGGAACCCTGATGGATATCGACGAGCGAGGTCGTCCATTCCTGGGCCGTTGCCGCGGATGCAAGGAGGAAGGCGCACGACAGGAGCGCCGCCGCGCAGAGACCGACTCCGATGTTGGACCGCTCGCGCATGCGCGAAGCACCTCGCCTCACCATTCCGGACAGCCTTGATGGCGAAGGCTCCTCGGGCAGCCCCGCCGGCCGGATTACGGATCGGAGAATCGCACGCGTACCGTTACTGCAAGGTTATCCAAGCCGCTACGAATATAAGAATTTGTTTGAAATCTGCGGGAAATGTTTCTGCCGGGATCCGGGAGACTGCCGGCAGAAAATTTGGCATAGGCGTAAGCGGCGTTCCGCTCTTGCGTGTTGGCCGATGTGGTCGAATTCTGGAATTTGGCCCCTCAGGCGGCGTCGCGAACCTTCTGTATGCGCGAGCGGATCGCCTCGATCATCGTCTCGCGGATGATGGTCTCGCCATGCGTCTCGCGCATGTGCTCGACGGCGCGGCGCATGACCTCCGCTTCCTCCTCGGCGCGCGTGTGCCAGTCACAGCCGGGAACCAGCGATCCGCATTGAAATTCCTTCATCGGGGTCTCCTTTCCTCGCTCCGGAGCCACCAAGCCGGCCGCTCCAGCCATTTGTTTTTATGCAATCCCGTCGGAAGCCGTTGCGCGCGTTTCGCAGGATTGCCCGGATGGATAACAATAACACGTGCCGCCGTTTTCGGTTGCATGAGAAAGCCAAGGTCGGTCGGCGCGGCAAACACCCAAAACCGAAAGGCGGAGCACTGGTGCTCCGCCTTTCGTGCTGCCTGAGCCTGCTCTGCCGGGGCCAGCCGTTACTTCATGATCTTGACGGCCTCGGCAATCTTGTTCTTGCCGCTCATGTCCCAGGACACGCGGACTTTCTCGCCGGCCTGAATGCCGGGATCCTTGAAGGCCTTGGACAGCTTGAATGTCGATCCATCATCCAGAACAAGGCTCATGGCCGTTCCGTCAAAGCTCTTCACGGTTCCTGTGGTGTGCTTGACCGCCGCGAACGCGGCGCCACCGGAGGCGAGAAAGGCGGCCGCTGCCGCCGTCACGATAAGCTTGCGCATGGCATGCTCTCCTGGAATGCGGGTGCCCATTGGCAAGGCACCGTCATTGGTCAGGGCCGTCAAGTCGCGTCGGGTCACGGCCGGCGGGAGACAAGGGATCTCCGCTTCGACCGCCGGCGCTTCCCGACCCGGCGATCTTAAATAGATCAATTTTTTCAAAAGGATATTAGACGAAAAAGATATTGTCCCTGCCACATTGCCCGCCAAGTTTCGGCGAATGGGACAGCAATGCGGCCATCGCCGCGCTCACCGGATCGTTACGGCCATTTTACCTCGGGCGGCAGGCTGGACAGGATGGAGGCAACATTGCCGCCGGTCTTCAGGCCGAAGATGGTGCCGCGATCGTGAAGCAAGTTGAATTCGACGTAGCGGCCGCGCCGGATGAGCTGTTCGTCGCGCTCGGCGTCGGTCCAGTTCCGGTTGAAGTTGCCCCGCACCAGATGGGCATAGACGACGAGGAAAGAGCGGCCGACATCCTGGACGAAATTGAGATCGGCGTTCCAGCCGCCCTTGTCCTCGTCCGAATGCAGCCAGTCGAAGAAGATGCCGCCGATGCCGCGCGGCTCGTTGCGGTGCGGCAGGAAGAAATACTCGTCGCACCAGGCTTTGAATTTGGGATAATCGGCGACGGCGGCGTTCTTCTCGCAAGCGAACTGCATGGCCCGATGGAAGGCGATCGTGTCGGGGTCGTCCTGGGTGCGGCGACGGTCGAGCACCGGCGTCAGGTCGGCGCCGCCGCCGAACCACTGGCGCGTGGTGACGACCATGCGCGTGTTCATGTGCACGGCCGGCACGTTGGGATTCCACGGATGGGCGATCAGCGAAATGCCGCTCGCCCAGAAGCGCGGGTCTTCCTCGGCGCCGGGAATCTGTTTCCTGAATTCGGGGGAGAATTCGCCATGGACCGTCGAAGTGTGCACGCCGACCTTTTCGAAGACGCGGCCGCGCATCATCGACATGGTGCCGCCGCCACCACGACCCTCGTCGCGCTCCCAAGGCGTCTTCTCGAAATGGCCGGGCGACCATGACGCTTGCGGGCCGGTGAGTTCCTGCTCGAGCTGCTCGAAGGTGGCGCAGATGCGCTCGCGCAGCGCTTCGAACCAGAGGCGGGCCTTCATCTTCTTCTGTTCGATGTCGGCCGGCAGTCCCACCGGAAGGTCAGGTCGTTCCAAATCCGTCTCCAGTCACAGGCCGCTTGCCTGACAAATGACTCGTTTTTTCTGCGCGCGATCCCTAATCTCTTAAAGGCAAGGGTCAAGCCCTGTCTGATCCAGGTGCAAAGGAGTTCCTTCGTGCGCACCCCGGCAAGACCGCCGCTGGATGGTTTAAAGAAGAGTCTGGAACGCTCGCGGGCCGAGCGCGCTAACCAGCCGCGTGACGGCTTCCTGCGTGAGACCTTCGTGCTGCCCAGGGCCGCCGCGCGCCTCAAGGCGAAGGAATGGTTCGAGCGTTTCCCCAAGCAAGCCTACTGGACCGAAATCGAAAGCTGGTTCGAACGCCCGGGCGACGTGATCGAATTCACCATGCGCCGGCTGCCAGGGGCGGATTAAGATGCATTGATATTCAGGTGAGGCCGGCCTGCAAACGGCGGCTTCCTGCGGTTCCGGCCTTCGCCGGCCGAAGCCCTCACAAGCGTCCCCGCTCCATGAAGGCTACGGCCGGCGTAGGCCGGTTCTCGGAAGCCACCGTTTTCGACTCGGCCTGACCTGAATCTCAATGCATCTTGGCGCCAGACCGTTAGCGCACCGCCAGCCTTCTCGCCCCCGTACCCTCCCGGGCCAGCCGGTCGTCCCTGTTCCTCAGCGGGCATTTGTCGATGGACATGCAGCCGCAGCCGATGCAGTCGGTCAGGCCGTCGCGCAACTTCTTCAATTGGCTGATCTTATGGTCGAGCGCGTCGCGCCAGGCTGTCGAAAGCAGGTTCCAGTCCTCGCGATTCGGCGTGCGCTCTTCAGGCAGGGACTGGAACGCCTGGGCGATCTCGGCCAGCGAAATGCCGACCTCCTGGGCGACGCGGATGATCGCCACGCGGCGCAGCACGTCTCGGCCGTAGCGCCGCTGATTGCCGGACGTGCGGTGGCTGCGGATCAGCCCGCGCGCCTCGTAAAAATGCAGCGCCGATACCGCGACGCCGCTCCGCATAGCCACTTGGCCGACCGTCAATTCCTTCACCGGCGCCATTTCCAAATTCCCGCTTGACCTCAAGTTAAGTTGAGCTTGTAGCCAAGAAAGATTGATAGGGCAATTGCAGGAGAAGGGCGATGTGCGCCTGGGCAGGAATGACGGCGGAAGGGATGGCGGTTCGGGGCAGCGCGGAAGCGCGAAAGCTATTTTCCGAGCTGGCGGAGCGCCTCGCCCGCGACCATGGCGACCGACAGCGCGACATTGATGCTGCGCGCGCCCGGCCGCATCGGAATGGTCAGCCGCGCATCCGCCGCCTGGTGGACGTCTTCCGTCACGCCGGCGGATTCGCGGCCGAACAGAAGAATCTCGCCGGAGGCGAAAGCAAAGTCCGTATAGGCGGTCGCGGCCTTGGTGGTGAGCAGCACCAGGCGGCGCGCATGCGCCTTTCGCCATTCCTCGAAGGCGTGCCAGTCGGCATGGCGGGAGAGCGCCGCCATTTCGAGGTAGTCCATGCCGGCCCGTTTCAGCGCCCGGTCGGAGAGGGGGAAACCAGCCGGCTCGATGATATCGACACCGACGTCGACGCAGGCGGCGAAGCGCAGGATTGTCCCGGTATTTCCGGCAATATCCGGCTGGTAGAGCGCGATGCGGAGACGATCGTTCATTTTCGCATCCTGCTAATAAGTGGCAGATCGGCCACAGGCTTCTCCGGCTTTCGGCGATTTCTGGACTGGCGGGTGGCCATTTTCGGCGAAGTCGAGTATACCCCCACCATCGTCAACCCGAACCGAATGGAGGGGAACACATGATGACCATGCGCATCCAGCTCCCATCCGGGGCTCACCTCTGCCCGCCGGCGGTTTCGGTACGACGATTCTTCTGACACTTTAAGTACTCATCGCACCGATTCCCGCCGAACCCAGTCTTCGGCCTTCGAAGGAATCTTGCGATGTTTTTCAAACTGCCAAAGGGGCGCCGCGCCCCAGCTGAACGTGTCGAGGCCGACGCTCGTCGCGTCCCAATCGACGCTTGCCGTCCCGTTCCGACCGATTCGATCCGCGCCGTCGGTCGAATGCCGGTGGTCGAGGCCGCATCACCCTTTTTAACGCATTTGCATATGGAGGACGGACCAATGTTCGATCCCTACAAAATACCGGGGTTAAGAAGCCTGCACGAGCGCAAGGTGGCCACCTGGGCGTTGCTGATCGGCGAGACCTATTCGTCGGCGGTGCATGCCGAGGAACGGCGCAGGCCGCATCGCGGCATGCTGCCGGACGTCGATTTCTCGCGCGCGGTGCCCGACCACAGCCGGCCCACGCTGGTGCGGCGGATCATCCGCCTGATCCGGCCGGGCGACAGGAACCGGGCAGGCTCGGGCTTTTCGCCGGCGAGTTCGGGGCCGTCAGGATCGTCGAGCGAGGCTGTCGGCGAAAAGCCTGGGACATCCTATATTGCGCGAGGCAGGGCCGGTGAGACGGACGATTCCGTATCGCCGGCCCGTCGCGCCGCGCGGCCGAAAGGCCTTGCCCATCAATCCCGCGTCGCGCGAGCGCGCATAGCATTGTGAGTGCCCGGAATGTTCCGCTGGTTTGAAAACAGGCTCAATCCGTTTCCGGCCGCGGAGCCGATCGAGCCGCCGAAGACGCTGATCGCTTTCTGCGTGCATTATACGCGCGGCGCCTGGCCCTATATCATCCTCGATGCGGTGCTGGTGACGGCGATCGCCTTCACCGAAGTGTGGATGTTCGGCTTCATGGGGCGCATCGTCGACTGGCTGTCGGCGCAGAACCGCGAAACCTTCCTGCAGACGGAGCACTGGAAGCTCGCCGGCATGGCTTTCGTCGTGCTGTTCGCGCTGCCCGGCACGGTGTGGCTGCATTCGCTTCTCAACCAGCAGACACTGATGGGCAACTACCCGATGCGTATCCGCTGGCAGGTCCATCGCTATCTGCTCAAGCAGTCGATGGCCTTCTATCAGGACGAATTCGCCGGCCGCATCGCCACCAAGCTGATGCAGACGGCGCTCGCCGTGCGCGAATGCGTGATCAAGCTGATCGACGTCCTGAACTACGTCATCGTCTACTTCCTCGGCATGCTGTTCATCGTCGGCTCGGCTGACTTGCGCCTGGCGGCGCCCTTGGCCGGATGGCTGGTCGGCTATATCGCGCTGCTGCGCTTTTTCATCCCGCGGCTGGGCAAGGTCGGCGAGGAGCAGGCCAATGCGCGCTCCACTATGACCGGCCGCGTCGTCGACAGCTACACCAACATCCAGACGGTGAAGCTTTTTTCGCACGCCCGCCGCGAGGCTGCTTTCGCCAGGGAAGGCATGGCGAGCTTCCTCGACACCGTCTACCGCTCGATGCGGCTGGTGACGCAGCTCTACGGCATGCTCTACATCCTGAATTCGCTGCTTCTGTTCTCGGTGACGGCAATCTCGCTCTGGCTGTGGCTGGGCGAGGCGGTGACGATCGGCGCGGTCGCCGTGGTCATCGGCCTGGTGCTGCGCATGTGGGGCATGTCGCAGTGGATCATGTGGGAGATGTCAAGCCTGTTCGAGAATATCGGCACGGTGCAGGACGGCATCCAATCGATCTCGCTGCCGCGCCTGGTCGAAGACCGCCGGGGCGCCAAGGACATCACCGTCAGCCAGGGTGAAATCCGCTTCGAGGACATCCGCTTCCACTACGGCAAGCAAAAGGGTGTCATCGAGAACCTGTCGCTCACCGTGAGGCCCGGCGAGAAGGTCGGCATTGTCGGCCGCTCGGGCGCCGGCAAGTCGACGCTGGTCAACCTGTTGCTGCGTTTCTACGACCTGGAAAGCGGCAGGATCCTGGTCGACGGCCAGGAGATCGCGACGGTGACGCAGGATTCGCTGCGCGCTCAGATCGGCATGGTGACGCAGGACACCTCGCTGCTGCACCGCTCGGTGAAAGAGAACATTCTCTACGGCCGGCCGGACGCGACCGACGAGATGCTCATCGAGGCGGCGCGGCGGGCGGAGGCGCTCGATTTCATCGGCGGGCTTTCGGACCATAACGGCCGCAAGGGATTCGACGCCCATGTCGGCGACCGCGGCGTCAAACTGTCCGGCGGTCAGCGGCAGCGTATCGCGATCGCCCGCGTCATGCTGAAGGACGCGCCGATCCTGATCCTCGACGAGGCGACCTCGGCGCTCGATTCGGAAGCCGAGGCGGCGATCCAGGAGAACCTCTACAAGCTGATGCAGGGCAAGACCGTGATTGCCATCGCGCATCGGCTGTCGACGATCGCAGCGATGGACAGGCTCGTCGTCATGGACAAGGGCCGCATCATCGAGGAAGGCGCGCATGAGGACCTCGTCGCCAAGGGCGGGCTCTATGCCCAGCTCTGGCAACGCCAGTCCGGCGGCTTCCTGCTCGACGATGCGCCGGCCGACGCCAAGGCGCCTCAATCCGAGCTGGCGGCGGAGTAACGCGATCGCGATCGCAGCGATTCCAGGAAAAGTGCCTAGCGGTTTTTCGTCCGGAGTTGCGCAAAAACAAAGACTTGGAGCGGTCCGATGGTTCTGCGAGCCGTCGAGCCGCTCCGGCATCAAGGTTCGGCGATTGCCGGGAATCGTTCCCGGGCGTAACCACGACTTGATCAGAGGCCTGCCGGCGACCAGATCGGGCACCGGCAGGTTTTCGGCCTCTGCGAGAGAAAAATGTTCGACCGCATCTTCACTTGGTTCGAAAGCCGTTATTCGCCGGTGGCGCTGGCCGAAGACCGGCAGCCGCCAATGGGACTTTGGCGGTTCTATTGGTATTTCATAAGGCAGTTTCGCGGCGCCTACTGGCTGCGCATCGTCATCGTTGCCGTCGCCGCTGTCGTGGACGCGATGCTGCCGATTTTCGTCGGCTTGATCGTGGGCCTGCTCTCCAGCACCAAGCCGGGCGATTTCTTTGCCGCGCATGGGCCGCTGCTCGTGCTGATGGCCTTCGTCGTGCTGCTGCGTCCGCTGTCGATGGTTATCGACGCGCTCATCCGCAACCACGCCATCGCGCCGAACCTCATCGACCTCATCCGCTGGCAGAGCCATTGGCATGTCGTGCGCCAGGACTGGTCGTTCTTCCAGAACGACTTTGCCGGCCGCATCGGCACCAAGGTCATGCAGAGCGGCGATTCGATGGAGATGAGCGTCAACCTCACCGTCGATGCCGTCTGGTATGCGCTGGTCTTCGTCGCTGTCGCCATCGTGGTGCTGGCGCGACTCGACCCGCTGTTGCTGGCTGTGGTGGCGGTATGGCTTGTGTTCTATTGCCTGATCTTCTGGTCCGCGATGCCCAGGATCACGCAACGCTCGTCCCAACTGTCGGAGCGGTGGTCGCAGGTAAGTGGCCGAATGGTCGACAGCTACACCAACATTTTGACGCTGAAGACATTCTCCACCGGCGAGCACGAAGACAAATATGTCTCGCAAGCGGTGGTCGAGCACGCCGACACGTTTTACCGGCTGATGCGCGTTTTCACGCTGATGTGGTCGGCCCTGTTCATCCTCAACGCGGCGCTGCTGATCGCCGTGAGCTGGCTGGCGCTCGCCGGCTGGAACGCCGGCGCCATGACCACGGCGGCCGTGGCAACCGCGATACCGTTCGCGCTGCAGATCGCCAACATCTCCGGCAGGATCCTCGATGTCGGCGCCAACGTCTTCCGGCAGATCGGCGTTGCCAGCAATTCGATGACGACGATCGCCCGGCCGATCGTCATGCAGGACCAGCCCGACGCACCGGCCCTCGTCGTGACCGCCGGCGGCATCGAGTTCGACCGGGTGAACTTCAACTACTGGCGCAAGGACGGCAAAGGCGGCGTCATCGACAATCTGTCGCTGAAGATCGCGCCGGGCGAGCGGGTCGGCCTGATCGGGCGTTCAGGAGCCGGCAAGTCGACGCTGGTCAATCTCGTGCTGCGGCTGTTCGATGTGCAGGACGGCAAGGTGCTGATCGACGGGCAGGACATCCGGAATGTGTCGCAGGAGAGCGTCCGCGCGGCGATCGGCTTCGTCAATCAGGACACTTCGCTGTTGCATCGATCCGTTCGCGAGAACCTCAAATATGGACGCCAGTCGGCCAGCGACGAGGCGATGTTCAGCGCCGCCAAAGCCGCGCAGATCGACGATGTGATCGCGGGGCTGACCGATCCGCATGGGCAAAGCGGCTATGAGGCGCTTGTCGGCGAGCGCGGCGTGAAGCTGTCCGGCGGCCAGCGGCAACGCATCGCAATTGCCCGCGTTATGCTGAAGGACGCGCCGATCCTCATTCTCGACGAGGCGACGTCCGCGCTCGATTCGGAAGTGGAAGCGGCCATCCAGGAGAACCTCTATAAGCTCATGCAGGGGAAGACCGTCATCGCCATCGCCCACCGCCTGTCGACCATCGCGGCGATGGATCGGCTCGTGGTCATGGACAAGGGCCGCATCGTCGAGGAAGGCTCGCATGAGGCCTTGATCGCCAAGGGCGGCCTCTACGCCCAGCTTTGGCGGCGCCAGTCGGGCGGCTTCCTGCTCGAGGAAAAGCAGGCGGCCGACGATCCGGCGACGAAAGGTGAAGCCGCCGAATGATGCATGCCATCTACCGCTGGTTCGAGCGCTGGGTCTACCCGTTCCGCGAGCCCGCGAATCTGCGGCCGCCCGCCAGCGTCGGCGGCTTCCTGTGGCACTATGTCGGGCAGGCAAAGCTCGCCTTTTTCGCCATGCTGATCATCGGCGGCATCGCCCCGCTGGTGGAGGCGGGGCTGTTCTATTTCGTCGGAAGGCTGGTCGATATCCTCGACCAGTTGCCGGGCGAGCGCAGCTGGCACGCGCTTTGGACCGCGGCCGGTCCCGAGCTCTTGTTCATGGGCGCGGTGGTGCTCGTCATCCGCACGGCCGTCGTCGGCCTTTCGGCGCTGGTCGACGAGCAGACGATCACGCCGGGCTTCTACAATCTGGTGCGCTGGCAGGCGCACCGGCATGTGTCACGCCAGTCCTACGCTTTCTTCCAGAACGACTTCGCCGGCCGCATCGCCACCAAAGTCTGGCAGGCGGGGCAGGCGACGGGCGACCTGATGGAGAGCTTCATCGAGGTGGTCTGGTTCATGATCGTCTATACGGTCACCACGCTGGCGCTGGTAGCCGGGCTGGATTGGCGGCTGGCGGTCATGGTGGTGGTCTGGATCGCCGCCTTCGGCTGGCTGGCGAAACTCTATCTGCCGGCGATCCGCAAGCATGCCGAAGCGACCGCCGAGGCGGGCTCGATGATCACCGGCCGCATCGTCGATTCCTATTCCAACGTGCAGACGCTGAAGTTGTTCTCGGCCGATGGCGACGACCGCTATATCCGCAGCGGCTTCGACATCTATCTCGACGCGCTGCGGCCCTTCACGCGCCGGCTGACCGGCGTGCGCATGGCGCTGACCATGCTCTCCGGCGTCATGATCACCGCGATCGCCGCCTTTGCCATCTATCTTTGGGTCGAAGGCACGATCACGGTCGGCGCCGTCGCCTTCACCCTGTCGCTGGTGCTGCGGCTCAACATGCTGCTCGGCCGCCTGATGATGCAGCTCAACGGCATTTTGAGGAATCTCGGCGTGCTGGAGAATTCCAAGGCGCTGATCTCGCAGCCGCTCGGCCTTACCGACACGCCGGACGCCAAGGAACTGGTCGTCACCGGCGGTCGCATCGACGTCAGCAACGTCACCTTCCATTACGGCAAGGGGGGAGGGGTCTTGGACCGCATAGACCTCGTCGTGCGCCCGGGCGAGAAGGTCGGCCTGGTCGGCCCGTCAGGCGCCGGCAAGACGACTTTGGCCAATCTGATCCTGCGCCTCTACGACCTCGAAGGCGGCCAGATCCTGATCGACGGCCAGGATATCGCCGGGGTCACGCAGAACTCGCTGCGCGGCAATATCGGCGTGGTCAGCCAGGATACCGCGCTGTTCCACCGCTCGCTGCGCGACAACATCAAGCTCGGCATGCCGGACGCCACCGATGCGCAGGTGGTCGCCGCAGCCCGAAGAGCCGAGGCGCATGACTTCATCCTGGGACTGCGCGACACCAGAGGTCGCGTCGGCTACGAGGCCTATGTCGGAGAGCGCGGCGTCAAACTCTCCGGCGGGCAGCGGCAGCGCGTGGCGATCGCGCGCGTCTTCCTCAAGGATGCGCCTATCCTCATCCTCGATGAAGCGACCTCGGCGCTCGATTCGGATATCGAGGCGGCGATCCAGGAGAACCTGACCAGGCTGATGGAGAACAAGACCGTGATCGCCATCGCGCACCGGCTCTCGACGATCGCAGCACTTGACCGGCTGGTGGTGCTCGACGGCGGCCGCATCGTCGAACAGGGCACGCATGACGAACTGGTGGCGCTCGACGGCCTCTACGCGCGGCTCTGGAAACGGCAGTCCGGCGGCTTCCTGTTCAACGAGGAAAGCGTGCTGGAAGAGACGCGCCCGGCGGAGTAGAACGAGAGATATGTCGGTCAGAATGCCCACCAATTTTGGACGGTCAGGCGCGCAGGAAAGCGCGCTCGACCTGCTCGGCCACGAAATCCTCGCCGAGAAGGCCGCGGCGCTCGGCCGCGCCGGAGAGCGCGTAGAGGAAACCCTGGCGAAGCTGCGCGACCATGGCGAGGGCGAGCATCGCAACCGACTGCTCAAGGAAGCGGCCGCCGCCGTCCACGCCTACTTCATCCAGCGCGAGCTCTGCGGGCTGCGCAAGCACGATGCCGTAATCCGCGAATATAACATCCCGCGGGCCGTGCTGGTCAGGCTGGGCGCAAGCTAAAGCAATTCCAGAAGATGTGTGCACAGTCCCCGTTCGGAATTGCGAAGAAACAAGGACGATAGAACTAGGCGGGAATCGGTGAAGGGACAGGGCCTGCCTCTCGCGCAGCCGGGATCACTCCAGCCATTCGGTGACGAAGCTGCCGTTCTCGTGGATGTCGGTGGTCTCGAGCGGACCCGGGCCGAGATTGGTGAATTTGTGCGGCGTGTCCGGCGGCACGATCAGAATCTGGCCCGCAGTCGCCGTTATCTGCTGCTCGCCGACCGTGAACAGGCCGGTGCCGGAACGGATAATGAAGATCTCCGCATAAGGATGCTTGTGCAGGCGCGGACCACCGCCGACCTCGGGCTGATAATTAAAGATAAGGCAGGAGTTGGAGCCGAACGGCCCGCATTGCAACTCGCCCTGCCAGCGGTCGGGTGCTGCCGCCCATCTGTCGCGGTCGATGACATGCGCCATGGCCTGACAATAGACCGGGCCAGCGGTCGCTGTCGAGGCAAGCGGAGCCCCGATTTTATCATTGAATTCAGTGCTGTTTGGCGCTGTTCGGCGGCCCGATGATCAAGCCGTGGCGCAGGCCGCGGCACGTGCCCGCGACAATCTGCCCTTGTGCCTTCACCCCGCTGGACAAAAACAGGCTTCACGCATAAACCGAACCTCCAAATGCCGGAGGAATTCGCTAGCCTGTTCGCCATGCGCTGTCGGGCAGGTGCGATTGAGCGGGGACAAGGCTCGGCCTCCGGTTAGGAAGAGGCGAAAGGATCAGGCACCCGTGAGCGCAACCGACATCCACGATCCCAACCGTCGCGATTTTCTCTACGTAGCCACCGGCATGGCCGCCGTTGTCGGCGCTGGAGCCGTCGCGTGGCCGTTCATCGACCAGATGCGCCCCGACGCCTCGACGCTGGCGCTGGCTTCGGTCGAGGTCGATGTCTCGTCGCTGCAGCCCGGCAGCTCGCTGGTCGTCAAATGGCGCGGCAAGCCGGTGGTGGTGCGCAACCGCACCGAAAAGGAAATGAAGGACGGCGAAGCTGTCAACCTCGCCGATCTCAAGGACCCGATTGCGCGCAACGCCAACCTGCCGGCCGACGCGCCGGCGACCGACGCCAACCGCACCACGCCCGGCAAGGAAGCCTGGATGGTGATGGTGCAGGTCTGCACCCATCTCGGCTGCATCCCGCTCGGTCAGGAAGGCGATTTCGGCGGCTGGTTCTGCCCGTGCCACGGTTCGCAATACGACACCGCCGGCCGCATCCGCAAAGGCCCAGCGCCGGAGAACATGGCGATCCCGGTATTCAAGTTCATTTCCGATACCAAGATCCTTATCGGTTGAGGCAGGGGATATTTCGATGAGCGAGGGACACTCGACCTATACGCCCAAGACCGGTATCGAGCGCTGGTTCGACGCGCGCATGCCGCTGCCGCGGCTGATCTATGACAGCTTCGTGGCCTATCCGGTGCCGCGCAACCTCAACTACATGTGGACGTTCGGCGGCATCCTGTCGATCATGCTCGCCTCGCAGATCCTGACCGGCATCGTGCTGGCCATGCACTACACGTCCGACACCAATCTCGCCTTCGATTCGGTCGAGAAGATCATGCGCGACGTGAATTCGGGATGGCTGCTGCGCTATCTCCATTCCAACGGCGCCTCGTTCTTCTTCGTCGCCGTCTACATCCACATCTTCCGCGGGCTGTTCTACGGCTCCTACAAGGCGCCGCGCGAGCTGCTGTGGATTCTGGGCTGCATCATCTACCTTTTGATGATGGCCACCGGCTTCATGGGCTATGTGCTGCCCTGGGGCCAGATGAGCTTCTGGGGCGCGACCGTCATCACCGGCTTCTTCAGCGCCATCCCTCTGGTCGGCAACTGGATCCAGGAATTGCTGCTGGGCGGCTTCGCCGTGGACAATCCGACGCTGAACCGCTTCTTCGCCCTCCACTACCTATTGCCGTTCATGATCGCCGGCGTCGTGGTGCTGCACATCTGGGCGCTGCATGTCGTTGGCCAGTCGAACCCGACTGGCATCGAGGTCAAGTCGAAGACGGACACGGTCGCCTTCACGCCTTACGCCACCATCAAGGACGCGTTCGGCATGATCGTGTTCCTGTTCTTCTTCGCCTATTTCGTCTTCTACCTGCCGAACTATCTCGGCCACCCGGACAACTACACGGTCGCCAACCCGCTGAAGACGCCGGCCCATATCGTTCCGGAATGGTACTTCCTGCCGTTCTACGCGATCCTGCGCGCCATCACCTTCAATATCGGCCCGATCAACTCCAAGCTCGGCGGCGTGCTGTGCATGTTCGGCGCCATCGCCATGCTGTTCCTGGTGCCGTGGCTGGACACCTCGAAGGTGCGCTCGGCGGTCTACCGTCCTTGGTACAAGCTGTTCTTCTGGCTGTTCGTCGCGGACGCCATTCTGCTTGGGTGGCTGGGCTCGCAGCCGGCGGAAGGCTCTTACGTGTTCATGGCACAGATGGCGACGCTGTTCTACTTCGCCTTCTTCCTGGTGATCATGCCGGTGCTCGGCCTGATCGAGACGCCACGGCGCTTGCCCAATTCGATCACCGAAGCGGTGCTGGAAAAGAAGAACAAGGGCGCCGGCGGACATCCGGCAGGCGCGGTTAGCGCGCCGGAAACCAAGGGCTGAGAATCTGAGGGGATTTGGCATGAAGAAGATTCTCACCTCGCTGGCGCTGCTTGGCCTGGTGGTCGCGGGCACCGCTGCCATCGCCGCCGAAGAGGAACACAACGCGGCGGCCCCGACGCATTTCCCGATCAACGAACCGAAGGAAATGAGCTGGAGCTTCGCCGGGCCGTTCGGCACCTATGACAAGGCGCAACTGCAGCGCGGCCTCAAGGTCTACAAGGAAGTCTGCTCGGCCTGCCATTCGATGAACCTGGTGGCGTTCCGCACCCTGGAAGGGCTCGGCTACTCGGACGCGCAGATCAAGACGCTGGCCGCCGAATACACCATCCATGACGGCCCGAACGATGCGGGCGACATGTTCGACCGCCCCGGTAAGCCGTCGGATCACTTCCCGGCGCCGTTCCCGAACGAGCAGGCGGCCGCGGCCGCCAATGGCGGCGCCGCCCCGCCGGACATGTCGCTGCTCGCCAAGGCGCGCGGCGTCGAGCGCGGCTTCCCGCGCTTCATTTTCGATATCTTCACCCAGTATGCGCAGGGCGGCCCGGATTACATCCACTCGCTGCTTACCGGCTACGACCAGACGCCGCCGGCCGGCATGGTGATCCCGGAAGGTACGCACTACAATCCGTACTTCCTGTCCGGCGTGTCGCTGAAGATGCCGAAGCCGCTTTCGGACGGCCAGGTGACCTATGACGACGGCTCGCCGCAGACCGTCGACCAGTATGCCCGCGACGTCTCGGCCTTCCTGATGTTCGTCGCCGAGCCACATTTGGAGGACCGCAAGAAGACCGGTTTCCGCGTCATGGTCTTCCTGCTGCTCTTCGGCGCTCTGGTTTACATGACCAAGCGCAGGGTGTGGGCCGACGTCGCGCACTGAGCGGGCCGGCTTCCAGAAAAATGCAAGGGCGCCGAAAGGTGCCCTTTTCTTTTCGGCCGCTTGCCGGCAAAACTGTGCGGCAACGGATCAACCGCTTATGAAACCCTCCCTCGAAGACACGCTGCTTGCGGCCATCCGCACCATTCCGGACTATCCGAAGCCCGGTATCCTGTTTCGCGACATCACCACGCTGCTCGGTGATGCGCGCGCCTTCCGCCGCGCCATAGACGAGCTGGTGCATCCCTATGCCGGGCTGAAGATCGACAAGATCGCCGGCATCGAGGCGCGTGGCTTCATCCTCGGCGGCGCGGTGGCGCACCAGTTGTCGGCCGGCTTCGTGCCGATCCGCAAGAAGGGCAAGCTGCCTTACGAGACGGTGCGCGTAGCCTACAGCCTTGAATACGGGCTGGACGAGATGGAGATGCATAAGGATGGCGTCTCGCCGGGCGAGAAGGTGATCCTGGTCGACGACCTGATCGCCACGGGCGGCACGGCGGAAGCGGCGGTGAAGTTGCTCAGGCAGATCGGCGCCGACATCGTCGCCGCCTGCTTCGTCATCGACCTGCCGGACCTCGGCGGCCGCCAGAAGCTGGAAGCGCTCGGCGTGCCGGTCAGGACGCTGATTGGGTTCGAGGGGCATTGAGCGCCTCTTCCTTCTCCCCTTGTGGGAGAAGGTGGATCGGCGCGATAGCGCCGAGATAGATGAGGGGTGTTCCAGCGGAGTGTGACGTTGGCATTCCCTCGAGCACCCCTCATCCGTCGCCCTCCCGACACCTTCTCCACAAGGGGAGAAGGGGAGGTGGCCCTACTCCACCTTTACCAGCACCGCGCTGTCGAACTCGATCACCTTGTCGCCGGTCGAATCAAAGCCTTCCGAGCGCAGCGTGAGCAGGTTCCAGCCCGGGCGCCCGGCGAGCGGGCGGTGCGCCAGCGCTGTGCGCGTGAAGGTCACCGTCTCGCCGGCATAGACCGGCTTCAGCCATTTCAAATTGCGGAAGCCGGGCGAGGGGCCGAATTCGGGCTGCGGGCCGGGGCCGGTCCAACGCACGCCCTCGGTCTCCATGCGCTTTTCGAGATTGTATTTCATCCAGGTGGCGGCGGTGTGCCAGCCCGAGGCGCAGAGCCCGCCGAGCACGCTCTTCTTCGCCGCCTCTTCGTCGACGTGGAAGATCTGCGGGTCGTATTTCCTGGCGAACGCCTTGATCTCGTCGGCCTCGAACTTGTGCGAGCCGAGGGTCACGGTCTGACCGATCAGGAAGAATTCGTCCAGAGTCATGATAGGCCCCGTGCGGCATCACGCGCGAGGAACATGCCGGTGTTCTCCAGCTCGAAGACGCTCTCGCCGCGCTGGTTGATCAATTCGCTGCGCATGGTGATCAAGCCGAGCTGGGGCCGCGATTTGGACTGGCGCTTGGACAGGATCGTGACCGTGCCGCGCAGGGTGTCGCCGGCCAGAACCGGCTTCTTCCATTTCACATGCTCGATGCCGGGCGACCCTTGAGAGGTCGAATCGAGCAGGAAGGCGTCGCAGAGCATGCGCATGAACATCGCGCAGGTATGCCAGCCCGAAGCCGAAAGTCCGCCGAGGATGCTGGCCTTGCCGGCTTCCTCGTCGAGATGCATCGGCTGGGCATCGAACTCCGAGGCGAATTCGATGATCTCGGCAGCGCTTACAGTCTTGCTGCCGAGGTCCAGCGAGGAGCCCTCGACGAAATCCTCATAGGCCCAAGTCTTTCCCGTCATGTCGGCGGTCCGGTTCATCCTTAGATCCTGGTGGTGGGACGATTTGGTCAAGTGATTTCTGGTAAGCCAGTCAGGCACTCAGGTGTTGAACTTGAACAGCATGATGTCGCCGTCCTGGACGACATATTCCTTGCCTTCGTCGCGGGCCTTGCCGGCTTCCTTGGCCGCGACTTCGCCGCCCAGCGTAACGAAGTCGTTGTAGGAAATCGTCTGGGCGCGGATGAACCCGCGCTCGAAGTCGGTGTGGATGACGCCGGCGGCCTGCGGCGCCTTATCGCCTTTGTGGATCGTCCAGGCGCGCGTCTCCTTCGGCCCGACGGTGAAGTAGGTGATGAGATGCAGGAGCTCGTAGCCGGCGCGGATCACCTTGTTGAGGCCCGGCTCGTCGAGGCCGATCGAGGCCAGGAACTCCATTTCCTCCTCGTCGGAAAGCTGGGCGACTTCCGCCTCGATCGCCGCCGAGATCACCACCGTGCCGGCGCCCTGGGCGGCCGCCATCTTCTCCACCGCCCTGGTGTGCTCGTTGCCGGTGGCCGCATCCGCCTCGGCGACGTTGCAGACATAGAGGACGGGATGCGAGGTGAGCAGGTTAAGCCCTTGCAGGATGCGCAGGTCCTCCGGCGCGATGCCGTTGAGCAGGAAGCGCGTCGGCTTGCCGGCCTGCAGCAATTCGAGCGCGGCCTCCATCATCGGCAGCACGGCCATCGCTTCCTTGTCCTTGCCGGCGGCGCGCTTGCGGATCTGGACGATGCGGCGTTCGAGGCTTTCGAGGTCCGCGAGCATCAGCTCGGTCTCGACCGTCTCGGCATCGGCCACCGGATCGATGCGGCCCTCGACATGGGTGATGTCGTCATCCTCGAAGCAGCGCAGCACATGCACGATGGCGTCGACCTCGCGGATATTGGCGAGGAACTGGTTGCCCAGCCCTTCGCCCTTGGAGGCGCCGCGCACCAGGCCGGCAATGTCGACGAAGGAGATGCGGGTCGGGATGATCTCCTTCGACTTGCCGATCGCCGCGATCTTTTGCAGCCGCGGATCCGGCACGGCCACCTCGCCGGTGTTCGGCTCGATGGTGCAGAAAGGATAGTTGGCCGCCTGCGCGGCGGCCGTCCTGGTCAGCGCGTTGAACAGCGTCGACTTGCCGACGTTGGGCAAGCCAACGATGCCACATTTGAAACCCATGTTCGTCCAGTCCTGTCGGAATTCGATTTTGGTGAGGGCTATGGGCGATAGGGGTGATGAACGTCAAGCCCCGATCGGCCCGGCCGCCTCGTGGCCGCTAATCTGGTTAGCGCGGGATCATCGTGCAAGCCGGCGAAGTCTGGCGAGACGCACCCGTTCGCTGCGAACGAAGGCCTGGGCCGACCGATGTGAATTGCCGCCGAGCGATCCTCGCGCGGGTGGCGCCGCTTCTTAGTCCTTTCCGAACAGCTTCTTCAGCATGGCGGCCATGGGACCGCTTTCGGGCAGTTTTGCCGCCGGCTGCTGCGGGCGCGCCTGGCGGACATGGCTTTGCTGCTTCGGCGGTTTGGGCGGCGGGCGGTCTTTATCGCCGGTCGGCACGAGCTTGTCGCGCAGGGTGAGCGTGACGCGGTTCATGAACGAGCTGTCGTCGCCCTTGGCGAGCAGCGCGGCGTCGTCGGCGATGGCGTCCAGCAGGACATCGAGCCATTCGCGGTCCGCCTTGGCGAAATCGCCAAGCACATGGCCGTGCACCATCTCCTTGACGCCGGGATGGCCGACGCCGATGCGCACCCGGCGATAGGTGTTGCCGACATGCTGGTCGAGCGAGCGGATGCCGTTGTGGCCGCCTGAGCCGCCGCCAACCTTGACCCTGAGTTTGCCGGCGGCAAGGTCGATCTCGTCATAGAAGACGGTGAGGGCAGCCGGTTCGAGCTTATAGAAGCGCAGCGCTTCGCCGACCGACTGTCCGGACAGGTTCATGAAGGTTTGCGGCTTGATCAGCAGGATTTTCTCGCCGCCAAGCGTGCCTTCGCAGATCAGGCCCTGGAATTTTCTTGACCAGGGCGAAAAGGAATGGCGGCGGGCTATCGCGTCCGCCGCCATGAAGCCGACATTGTGCCGGTTGTTCTCGTATTTCGCGCCCGGATTGCCGAGGCCTGCAAAGACAAGCATCGTCGCCTCCGGCGTTAGAGCATGATGCCGAAAAGTGTGAAGCGGTTTTCGGAAAACATCATGCTCTGTTTCTTTGATTTAGAGCCGGATGAAATCATCCGGCTCGGAGAATTACTTCTCTTCGGCCGCCGGGGCCGCCGTCTCGGTCGCCGCCGCCTCGGTGGTGGCTTCCGCCTCCGGCTTCATCGCCGACGAGCCGGCAATGGTCGCGATGGTGAAGTCGCGATCGGAGATGACCGGCTTGACGCCGGCCGGCAGCTTGACCGCCGAGATGTGGATCGAGTCGCCGATGTCGGTGCCGGCGAGGTCGACGGTGATGAATTCCGGGATCGCATTGGCCGGGCAGTGGAACTCGACTTCGTGGCGAACGATGTTGAGCACGCCGCCGCGCTTGATGCCGGGCGACTTGTCCTCATTGATGAAGTGGACAGGCACGTCGACATTGACCTCGGTGTCCTTGCCGATGCGCAGGAAGTCGACATGGACAGGGAAATCCTTGACCGGGTCGAGCTGGAAGTCCTTCGGCAGGACCTGGATCTTCTTGCCGTCGACATCGATCGTGGCGATCGTGGTCAGGAACCCGCCGCCATGGATCTTGTAGAAGATGTCCTTGTAGTTCAGCGCAATAGCCAGGGGAGGCTGCTTGTCGCCATAGATGACTGCAGGCACTTTACCGTTGCGGCGAACTGCACGGGCGGACCCCTTACCGACCTGTTCGCGCGCTTCGGCCTTGAGCTCGTAAGTATCGTGGCTCATGGCATTTCCTTTCGCGTGTTATGGAGCGTCCACGGCCGGCAAACCCGTCCGTAAACGTCGAAAGCCGTCGGCCTTGCACAGTCGGTCCAAACGCTTTTGGCTGTCCAAATGCTTTGGGGATCATGCGAGGCCTGGCCGGCCTTCCTCCGCGTTGCCTCCAAGGGTGTCTACGCGGGTGGCGGCTCTATAGCGGAAGGCAGCCTGAGGCGCAAGCCGTTGAACCGGAAGCCTTGGCGGCGCCAGGGGTTCCTTACCCTCGTCATGTAGCATCGGGCAGTTCTCGATCGTCCTATAACAGGCATTCGAAAGACTTTGGAGATCGACATGAAACTTCTGTTCAGCCGCAATCCCAATCCGCGCCTCGCGGTCGCGACGGCGCGCTATCTCAAGGCTAAGATCGCGTTTGAATTCGCATCGCCCATGGCGCCGGGGCAGGCCGAGCGCTATCGCGCGCTGAACCCCAATCTGACCTTGCCGATCCTGGTTGGCCCCGGATGGAGCCTCTGGGAAGCCGACGCCATAGCCTGCCGGCTCTCGCGCGTTGCGCATTCGGATTTCTGGCGCACCGGCGACGACGAGGCGGAGATGATCCGGTGGCTAAGCTGGGGCAAGGAGAATTTTGTCAGGGCCTGCGACATGGTGCATTTCGAACGCGGAACCAAGCAGCGCTGGGGATTGGGACCGGTCGACAAGGCGCTGGTTGCGGAGGGGCTGAGGCAGTTTCACGCGGCCGCAGCCATCCTTGAGGCCGAGCTTTCCCGACGGGAGTGGTTGGTCGACAATTCGGTCTCCTATGCCGATTTCCGCATGGCGACGTTTCTCGCCTTCAACGATGTCGCCAAGCTGCCGCTTGACGATTATCCTTCCCTTGGCCGTTGGTATCGCCTGCTCGAGGAGATCGATGCCTGGCGCGATCCGTTCAATGGGCTGGAAGCGCCGGAGCTGCCGCCGGTCAACGGCGAGGTCGTGCTGGACTGACCGCTATCCGAATGATCCTTGGGAAGGATGACCGCTGCGGAATGTGCCAATCCGCAGCGGAAATGACGATAGCCGCACCATCTGGGCGAAGGCGCGAAGGCTGCAACGCCGCATCCGCTGAACCAAGCAACCACGAAAGGACGCAAACTCAATCCCTCTGCCAGGCTCGTTTTGAAATCTTCTGGCTCATCTAACTCTACAAAATCGGTATCACCGCGAGGAGAGCCGAGATGACGAAGAAGCTGGTGGTCGGGATATCCGGCAATTTGACCCGCCCGTCGAAAACCAAGTCATTCGTCAGTCATATCGCCGGTGAGGCCGCCGGCCGGATCGGTGCGACCCACGCGGTGTTCGATATCGAGGATCTTGGTCCATCGCTCCCTCACGCACGGCGCCTTTCCGATCTCGATCCTGCGGCCCGCGCCATCGTCGATCTGCTCACCCGCGCCGATGTGCTGGTCGCCGGATCGCCGACCTTCAAGGGCAGCTACACCGGGCTTTTCAAGCACTTGTTCGACCTGCTCGATCCGTCGTCGCTGCGCGGAAAGCCGGTCATCCTGGCGGCGACAGGCGGCGGCGAGCGCCACTCGCTGATCGTCGAGCATCAGCTGCGTCCGCTGTTCGGCTTCTTCGAAGCACTCACCATGCCGACCGCGATCTATGCTTCGGACAAGGACTTCGTCGACGGCGCGCTGATGTCGGAGGCCATCCACGCCCGTGCCCGCCAGGCCGTCGCCGAGGTTTCGCGCGTCATCGGTGAAACCGGCAGCGTCAGCCTTGCCGCCTGATTTCAGCCAGTCGTTTTCCGAACCGAGGGATCAGTCATGACCAGCTCCAGGAGACAAATCAAGCTAGGTGCCTTCCTGCCCGGCGGCGGCCAGCACATCGCGGCCTGGCGGCATCCGGATGCGCCGGCCGACGGCGCGACCAACTTCGAGTTCCACAAGAAGCTGGCGTTGATCGCCGAGCGTGGCCTGTTCGACGCCTATTTCCTTGCCGACAATCTGACGGTCGGGCTTGGCGCGCGTGAAGGCGGCAACGCCAAGATCGCCGGTTTCGAACCGGTGACGCTGTTTTCGGCACTGGCGCCGCTGACCACGCATATCGGCTTCATCGCCACTGCCTCGACCACCTATGAAGAACCCTACACGCTCGCCCGCAAATTCGCCTCGCTCGACCTTCTGTCGAACGGGCGCGCAGGCTGGAACGTGGTGACGTCGGCCGGGGACGATACCGCGCGCAACTTCAACCGCGACGTCCAGCCCAACCATGCCGAGCGCTATGCGCGGGCGCATGAGCATGTAGAGACGGTCAAGGCATTGTGGGACAGCTGGGAAGACGACGCCTTCATCCGCGACAAGGAGACGGGCCGCTTCTACGACAAGGACAGGCTGCACGACGTCAACCACAAAGGCGAGCATTTCAGCGTCAAAGGCCCCCTCAACGTGCCGCGTCCGGTGCAGGGCCACCCGGTGGTCGTCCAGGCGGGGCAGTCCGAGGACGGGCGGAGGCTTGCGGCAGCTTCGGCCGAAGTGATCTTCACCGCGCATCAGAACCTGGCTTCGGCGCAGGAGTTCTATCGCGACATCAAGGCGCGCGTGGTGGCGGCCGGCCGCGATCCGGCGCAGGTGCTGATCATGCCGGGCGTGGCGCCCTTCGTCGGCCGCACCGAAAAGGAAGCCCGCGCCAAATACCAGCAGTTGAACGACCTCATCCTGCCCGAGGACGGCGTGGCGCTGCTCAACGGTCTCGCCGGGCAGACCCTCGACCTCAGGGACTACCCGCTCGACGGACCGCTGCCGCCGAGCCGGGAAACCGAAGGCATGAAGAGCCGCCAGGCGCTGATCCGCCAGATCGCGGACGAGCATAATTTTACGATCCGCCAGCTCTATCAATGGGTGGCGACCGCGCGCGGCCACTACACGGTGATCGGCAGCGTCTCGCAGGTCGCCGACCAGTTGGAAGAATGGTTCGGCAACGAAGCCGCCGACGGCTTCAACATCCTGCCGCCATGGCTGCCCGGCGCGCTTGAGGATTTCGTCGAGCTGGTGATCCCTGAACTGCAGCGGCGCGGCCTTTTCCGTACCGCCTATGAGGGCAGGACGTTGCGCGAGAACCTCGGCCTCAGGCGGCCGCAGAATCCATGGACGGTTGCACGCTCGACCGTGCTCGCCGCCGAGTGATCCCGAAACGAAAGGCAAGACGATGACCTTGCAGCACATCGAACGGACGGCCGGCGTTGGCCGGCAAGAGGGCAATGGCCTGCTCACGGACTTCCTGCGGCCAGCCGGGCGGGCCGCGGCAAGAATCGCTTCGCGCTATGGCGTGCTTCTGGGCTTTCTCGCGCTCTGGCAGGTTGCGGCGAGCAGCGGCTGGGTCAATGCGGCCGTCTTGCCGCCGATCGATGCGATTGTCGCAGCGCTCTGGAAGGGCCTCGCCGGCGGCAGCCTGCTCGGCGACATCGCCATCAGCCTGCAGCGCGCCGGCCTCGCCTTCGCCGCGGCTGTCGTCGTGGCCATCCCGCTCGGCCTGGTCATGGGCCAGGCGCGCGCCGTGGAAGCCGCGCTCGACCCGATCCTGCAGCTCTTCCGTCAGACATCGGCCCTGGCGCTCTATCCGGTGTTCATCCTGCTTCTGGGACTGGGCGAAGCCTCGAAGGTGTTCGTCATCTTCTGGGCGACGCTGTTCCCGCTGCTGCTCAACACGATCAACGGCGTGAAGGAAGTCGACCCGAAGCTGCTCGAAATGGCGCGCGTCTATGGCGCCCGGCGGCTGACGATCTTCCGCCGCGTCGTGCTGCCGGGCGCCGTGCCGTCGATCTTCGTCGGCTTGAGGCTGGCGGCCACCACCGCGCTGCTGCTCTTGATCGCCTCGGAAATGATCGGCGCCAACAAGGGCATCGGCTTCCAGGTGATGAATGCTCAATACAATTTCCAGATCCCGCTGATGTTCGCGGCGATCGTCATCCTCGCGGCCCTCGGCCTGCTCGCCAACCAAGCGCTGGTCATCTTGCAGCGGCGGCTCTGCCGCTGGAACAACTCGGTCGCCTAAGCAACCGATCTCCCTGCTGAAACCATGAAAGGTCGGATCATGTCCATCACACGCCGCTCGCTTCTCCTGCGTGCCCCGCTTGCCGCTGGCATCATCGCCGTGGGACTGCCCTCGATCGCAAGGTCGCAGGCCCCATCCGTCAAGATCCGCTATCTCGCCAGCCGCGGCGGCATCTCCCCGCACGAGCTCGCCGATGAGCTCGGCTACTTCAAGGGCCTCGGCGTCGAGCTCGAAAATGTCGGCTATGCGGCGGGCGGCCCGGAATCGCTGTTCGCGCTCGCCTCCGGCAGCGTCGATCTCGGTTCGGCCGCCACGCCGGCCGTGATCAACTCGATCGCCGGCGGCAACGACTTCGTCGCGGCCTACCCAAGCAACGGCATCAACAAGGATGTCAAAAGCGTTTTCTATGTGCTGGAAGACAGCCCGATCAAATCGATCGCCGACATCGCCGGCAAGACGATCTCGGTCAACACGCTCGGGGCGCATCTCGATTATACGGTGCGCGAGGCGCTGCATGGCGTCGGTCTGCCGCCGGATGCCGCCAAGCTCGTCGTGGTGCCCGGGCCGCAGCTCGAGCAGACCTTGCGCTCGCATCAGGTCGATATCGCGGGGTTGGGTTACTGGCAGGCGACCTTCGCCGGCCAGCTGGTCGCCGATGGCGGCGTGCGCGGCGTCTTCAACGACACCGATGTGCTCGGCGAGATCGCCGGCGGCTTCGTCGTGCTCAGGCGCGATTTCATTGCCGCCAATCCCGACGCAGCGCGCAACTTCGTCGAGCAATCGGCGCGTGCCGCCGATTGGTCGCGGCAGAATCCGGACGAGACGCGCAAGCTGCTGGCCGACATCCTCAACAGGCGCGGCGAGAATGGCGAGCTGGCGCGCTACTTCACCGGCTTCGGCCTGCGCGAAAAGGCTGCGGTTGCCGACCGCGACGTCGACTTCTGGGTGAGCATCCTCGAACGCGACGGGCGCCTGCCGAAAGGCAAGCTCAAGGCCGCCGACATCCTCTACCGCCCCGGCGAAACCAAAACCAACTGAGCACGGAGGCGCAAGCCATGGCCAGGCCAAGCAGCGGTGAGGTCACGATACGCGACTTGTCGAAATCCTTCAGCCTTGGCGGTCGCCAGCTCGCCGTGCTGCGCTCGCTCAACCTCGACATCCGATCCGGCGAATGCCTGGTCATCGTTGGCGCCAGCGGTTCGGGCAAGACGACGCTGCTGCGTATCCTTGCCGGGCTGGAGGAGGCGGATGGCGGCGCCGTCGCGATCGACGGCAGGGAGATCGTGGGTGTCGGCGAGGAGCGCGCGGTGATCTTCCAGGAGCCGCGCCTGCTGCCCTGGCTCACCGTGCTCGGCAATGTCGCCTTCGGCCTCGAAGTGCGCGGCGTGGCGAAGGCGGAGGCCGAGCAGCGGGCGCGCTTTTATATCGCGCTGGTCGGCCTCGCCGAATTCAGCGACGCTTATCCCAGGCAGCTCTCGGGCGGCATGGCGCAGCGCGTCGGTATCGCGCGGGCGCTGACGGTGCGGCCGGAGATACTGCTGCTCGACGAGCCGCTCGGCGCGCTCGATGCCATGACCAAGATCTCCATGCAGGAGGAACTGGCGCGCATCTGGAGCGAGGAGAACGTCACCATGGTCGTGGTCACGCACGACCTGGAAGAGGCGATCTATCTCGCCGACAGGGTGCTGATCCTGCCCAAGGAAAAAAGCGGCGCGGCGCGGCTGATCGACGTCGATCTGCCGCGTCCGCGCGAGCGCAGCGAAAGCCGCTTCGTGCGCTATCGCGAGGAGTTGCTGCGCGAGTTCGGCCTGCACTAGGTGTGTCGATATTCAGGTGAGGCGGGCCTCGTCCAGCGTAGGCCGGTATCCACATGCCCAAAAATACGCGGTTCTCGGAACTCACCGTTCTCGACTCGGCCTGATCTCAATCTCAACACGCTTCAGGCGGCGTCGACTGGTTCGTCGCTGCTCAACGCATCGCGCAATTTTTGGATTTGCCGGTTCAGGGCATCAAGCTCGGCCAGCTTCATGCCTGAGCGCTCGATCAGCGTCTCGTTGAGGCAATTGCACTGGACAAGCAGGGCCCGTCCTCTTGGGGTCAGGTCGACCTGCACCTGACGCTCGTCAATCTGGCTGCGCTGCCGGGTGACAAGGCCCGCCTGCTCCATCCTTTTCACCAGCGGGGTGATGGTGCTCGATTCCAGAGCGAGCCGATGCGCGATGCTGCCTACCGACATGCCGTCCGCCTCTCCCAATGCGTTGAGCACGAGATATTGCGGATAGGTGATTCCCATCTCGTCCAGCATCGGCTTGTAGGTGCGGTTGATCGCCATGCTGGTCGCATAGAGCGTGAAGCAGAGCTGATTGTCCAACGGGAGAGGCACGGCGCATTCCTTTTGCCGACTGAGCATCTGCTCTATACCACGAAAAAAGATATTGCGATACATATTTTCGTGGACAAGAGCTCGAAACTCCGGTAGAAATATTGTTATCGCGATATTGTTTATCGCAACATCAACCAAAGGAGATTGAGATGACCTCGCAGAACAAGTCAGGTTCGGGCAGCGGCACGATCACCACCAAGGACGGAACGCAGATCTTTTACAAGGATTGGGGGATGGGCCAGCCGATCGTCTTCCATCATGGCTGGCCGCTGAGCAGCGACGACTGGGACGCCCAGATGCTGTTCTTCCTGTCAAAAGGTTACCGCGTCATCGCGCATGACCGGCGCGGCCATGGCCGTTCCAGCCAGACCGACACCGGCAACGAGATGGACACCTACGCCGCCGACGTGGCGGCGCTCGCCGCGCATCTCGATCTCAAGGACGCCATCCATGTCGGTCATTCGACGGGCGGCGGCGAGGTGGCGCGCTACGTCGCGCAATATGGCGGCGCAGGCCGTGTCGCCAAGGCCGTGCTGATTGGCGCGGTGCCGCCGATCATGCTGAAGACGCCCGCCAATCCGGGCGGCCTGCGGATCGAGGTGTTCGACGGTTTCCGTGCGGCGCTGGAGGCCAACCGCGCCCAGTTCTTCCACGACGTTCCGGCCGGGCCGTTCTACGGCTTCAATCGCCCGGGCGCGCAGGTTTCCGAGGGCGTCATCGACAATTGGTGGCGTCAGGGCATGATGGGCGGCGCCAAGGCGCATTACGACTGCATCAAGGCCTTCTCGGAAACGGACTTCACCGAAGACCTCAAGACCATCGACGTGCCGGTGCTGGTCATGCATGGCGACGACGACCAGATCGTGCCGATCGCGGACTCCGCGCTGCTTGCGATCAAGCTGCTCAAGAAGGGCGAGCTCAAGGTGTATAAGGGTTTTCCGCACGGCATGGCGACGACCCATGCGGATGTGATCAACGCCGACCTCCTGACTTTCTTCAAGGCCTGAGGCAGGTCGCCAAACACGAAAGCACCCGCCCTACGGCGGGTGCTTTGATCCTCGGAAGCCATTCGAAGTGGCCGCGCAATCAGGCCTTCCGCGCCTCCTTCATGTTGGGCAGGAACACCGTCAGCAGGCCGAGGAAGGGCAGGTACGAGCAGACCTGGTAGACGAAGTCGATCCCCTTCATGTCGGCGACGACGCCGAGCACGGCAGCGGCGATGCCACCCATGCCGAAGGCGAAGCCGAAGAAGATGCCGGCGATCATGCCGACGCGGCCCGGAACCAGTTCCTGCGCGAGGACGACGATGTTGGAGAAGGCCGAGGACAGGATCAGGCCGATCAGCACGGTGAGCACCATCGTCCATTCCAGATTGGCGTAGGGCAGCGCCAGCGTGAAGGGCAGCACGCCGACGATCGAGAACCAGATCATCGCCTTCTGTCCATAGCGGTCGCCGAACGGGCCGCCGAGCAGGATGCCCAGCGCCGAGGCGCCGAGGAACAGGAACAGCATCACCTGGCTCATCTGCACGGAAACGCCGAACTTATGGATGGCGTAGAAGGTGTAGTAGCTGGAGAGCGAGGCAATATAGGCGTTCTTGGTCAGCACCAGCAGCGTCAGCACGACCAGCGCCCACATGACCTTCTTGCGTGCGAAGGGCGAGACCTGGGCGGCCTGCTTGCGGGCGGCCATCGAGGCGCGCAGCCGGCTGTACCAGCCGCCGACCTGCCACAAAACGACGATGCCGATCAGCGAGCCGACGGCGAACCAAGAAATGCTGGTCTGGCCGAACGGCACGACGATGAAGGCGGCGAGCAACGGTCCCATGGCCTGGCCGAAATTGCCGCCCACCTGGAACAGCGACTGCGCCAGACCGAAGCGGCCGCCGGACGCGAAGCGGGCGATGCGCGAGGATTCCGGATGGAAGATCGCCGAGCCGATGCCGATCAGCGACGCGCCGATCAACAGCAGCCAGTAATGGCCGGCATGAGCGAGCACCACCAGCCCGACCAGCGAAGAAGCCATGCCCCAGGGCAAGGAGTAGGGCATCGGCTTCTTGTCGGTGATCATGCCGATGACCGGCTGCAGCAGCGAAGCCGTCACCTGGAAGGTGAAGGTCAGAAGGCCGATCTGCCAGAAATCGAGACCATAGTTGTCCTTGAGCAGCGGATAGATCGCGGAAAGCAGCGACTGCATGATGTCGTTGACACAGTGACAGAAGCTCACCGCAAGAATGACGGTGAAGGCCGTCGCTTGCGCCGAGATGTTGCTTGCCGGCGCCGGTGCGGCGACGGAGGTGGCGGTCGTATCAGTCAAGGCAATGCTCCGTAGTCTTGTTGGAGCATGATCTTTTCCGAAAACCGGTTCCCACTTTTCGGGATCATGCTCTAGGCGGCGAACCGCAGCCGGCCTTATAGGCCGGTTGCCAAGCGACTTCTTTCGTGGTTTGGTCCAATAGTTTCGCAAGTGGGCCAGATCGATGCCGCATGGCAGGGAGCTATTCAAGGGCGACGCCGCCGAGCTCGGCCGGCTGCATGAAAGCCGCTGGCAATGGCTGGAACAGGCCGTCGGGCCGGCCGTGGCACTGCCCACGGAATACCCGGACGGCTACCACGTGCCGCAGCACCGTCACAGCCGCAGCCAATTGCTGCACGCGCTGGTCGGCGTGGTCCTTGTGACGACCAGGCACGGGCGATGGATGGTGCCGCCCGACCATGCGATGTGGATACCGGCCGGCACCGAGCATTCCGTCGAGATGCTGGGCGATGTCTCGATGCGCTCGGTCTATGTCATGCCGGACGCCATCGCCGGCTTGCCCAAGGGTTTGCGCGTCGTCGGCATCACGGAATTGATGCACAGCCTGATCGTCGAATCGGAGAAGCTGCCGCAGGGGAGTGAGCTCGAGGGGCGTGCCGCGCTCGTCATGGGACTTCTGCTGCACGAGATCCCGAACCTGCCGGAACGGCCGCTCGGCCTGCCTTTCCCGTCCGATCCGAAGCTCGCAGCGCTCTGCCGGCGCTTCGTGGCAGCCCCGTCGCCGCATGCGACGATCGACGAATGGGCGAATGTCGTGGGTATGAGCCGGCGCTCCTTCACCCGTGCCTTCCATCGCCAGACCGGGCTGTCGCTGTCGACCTGGCGCCAGCAGGCGTGCCTGTTCGCGGCGCTGCCCAGGCTCGCCGACGGCGAGCCGATCACCAGGGTGGCGCTCGATCTCGGCTATGACAGCGTGCCGGCCTTCACGACCATGTTCAAGCGCATGCTCGGCACCTCGCCGCGCGGCTATATGCGCGGCGCGCGCGAGGCGGGCGAAGGGACGAAACGGATGACCGGGCCTGCTCAGGCCAGCAGCAGCTTAGCTTAGTCGAACAGGCTCGACACGGATTCTTCCGTCGCCGTGCGCGAGATCGCTTCGCCCATCAGGTCGGCGATCGAAATGACGCGGATGTTCGGCGCGTCGAGCACGCCCTGCGTCGGCTGGATGGAATCGGTGATCACCAGCTCCTGCAGCTTCGAGCCGGCGATACGGGCGACGGCGCCGCCGGAGAGCACGCCATGCGTGATGTAGGCGGTGACGGAGGTCGCGCCATTGGCCAGCAGCGCGTCGGCCGCATTGCAAAGCGTGCCGCCGGAATCGACGATGTCGTCGATCAGGAGACAGTCCTTGCCGGCGACGGCACCGATGATGTTCATAACTTCCGATTCGCCAGGGCGCTCGCGACGCTTGTCGACGATGGCAAGCTGCGCGTCGAAACGCTTGGCCAAAGCGCGCGCCCGCACCACGCCGCCGATGTCGGGCGACACGACCACGACATTGCCGAGCTGTTTGTATTTCGCCTTCACGTCGCGGGCCATCACCGGCACCGAGAACAGATTGTCGGTCGGGATGTCGAAGAAGCCCTGGATTTGGCCGGCATGCAGGTCGAGCGTCAGCACGCGATTGGCGCCGGCGCGGGTGATCATGTTGGCGACCAGCTTGGCCGAGATCGGCGTGCGGCCGGAGGCGCGGCGGTCCTGCCTCGCATAGCCGAAATAGGGGATGACCGCCGTGATGCGCCGCGCCGAGGAGCGCATGAAGGCGTCCATCATGATGAGCAGTTCCATCAGATGGTCGTTGGTCGGATAAGAGGTAGACTGCAGGATGAACACATCCTCGCCGCGCACGTTTTCCTGGATCTCGACGAAGATTTCCTGGTCGGCGAAGCGCCTGACGCTGGCCTTCCCCAGCGGGATGTTGAGATAGCGAGCGACCGCCTCGGCCAGCACCCGGTTGGAATTGCCCGCGAAAAGCTTCATGCACCGTTCCTGGTGAAGGATGGAGAGGCCGGAGAGACTCTCATAAGCCTTTTATGCGGGCTTTTAGCGGCCCGCGCCGGTATTGCAAGCCTCGTTGTGGGGAATCCTTGCGGCGACCGGAACGAACAGCGCAAAAACATCGCAACCTGGCAACAGTTTGGCTGGCAACAGTTCGGCCGATCCGATCAACCGGCGCCGCCGCTGCCGAGCCAGGCGGCGAACTGGTCGATCGTCTGGTCGGCGATGGCCTGCATGGTGGCGGGCGCTACCGTGGGCCACCCTTCGCCGCTGCCGACGGAAGGCGCCTTCTGCTGGCCATTGATGCGGTGGAGGCGGTTGCCGGAGGGATCGTAAATGTCCCAGACATAGATGACGGTCGTGTCCTTGCCCTCGGACATCGTCGAAAAATAGCCCTTCAGCACATGCGTCGCCGTCTGGTCCGTGCTGCCGACAAGCGTCAGGCCGCGCTGTTTGGCACGGGTCTGCAGCTCCGCCGTCAACGGTGCCGCTGCGTCAACCGACGCGCCGACGATCGGCGCCACCTGCAGCCGCGTCCTGGCGAGGGCGGCGGTTTGCGCCGGCGTTGCGGGTTTTGCGGATGTCGTCGCGGGACCGGGCGAAGGAGCCGGCGCGGTTGTGGTCGCAGATGTGGCCGTTGTCGATGTGGCCTGCGGGGCGGCCGAAGACTGGACCGAGCTCGCCGGCGGGGTGATCGCCGAAGGCTCGAGCACGTCCTTGGCGTTGGTGCAGGCGCCAAGCGCCAGCGCCGCAAGCAATGACACGGTCGTCACCTGCGATCGTCTCATTTGCCTGAAAACTCCCTGCTGGCGAACGCCCCCGCGTGGACCAACCATTATGGATTCACTGCACGATCAAGTCGAGATCATGGCGCGACAGCGGCTTCGGCGCCGATTCCGTGGTGAGGTAGGTGCGGCCGAGCGTCATCGCGGTCTCGGTCTCCGAGTCCATGATGATCATATGCGCGAACAGCGTCATATTGGGCGCGATCGGCTCCGGATTGCCTTGGTAGAACATCGGCATGTCCATCCAGGACGGCGTGAAGCGGGCGCCGACCGAATAGCCGCAGGCGTTCAGCCGGTGCTTGGTCAGATTGTGCGCTTCGAGCGTGCGCGCATGCGCGTCGAAGACATCGCCGAAGGTGTTGCCCGGCGTCATCGCCTTCTCGACGGCGAGCAGGGCGGCACGGGAAGCGTCGAACAATTCCTGGTGACGTTTCGACACCTTGCCGGTCAGAACAGTGCGCATCATCGGAGCATGATAATGGTGGAAGACGCCGGCCCATTCGAGCGTCAGCTGGTCGTTCTTGGTCAGCTTGCGGCGGCCGGCCTTGTAGCGACAGAGCAAGGCATCGGCGCCGGAGCCGATGATGTACTCGTTGGCGGGATAGTCGCCTCCGCCGGCAAAGACCGCGCCCTGCATGGCTGCGAGAATGAGCCCTTCGTCGCCGCCCTGCTTGATCAGCGGCAGCGCCGCATCCAGCGCGTCGTCGGAGAGATTGGCGGCCTTTTCCGCCTTGGCGATCTCGGCCGGGCTCTTGAACAAGCGCAGCCGGCCGACGATGCCGGAGGCATCCGCGATCTGGCCGAAGGTCTGCAACTGCTCGTCCAGGCGGCGGCCGTTATAGGCGGTCAGGCCATGGGTGTCGTATTCGACGCCGATGCGGGCGCCGAGCAGATCGAGATCGTTGAGCAGGTTGCGCAGGTCGATCGCCGGGTTGGCGCCCTGACGATCGGTCCACAGCACGATGTTTTCGATGGTCGAAGTATGGCGCGCTTGCCTGAGATCGGCCGAACGGGTGAGCAGCACCATCGAGCCGTCGGCCTTCACCACCAGGCACTGGAAGAAGCAGAAGCCGAAGGTGTCGTAGCCGGTCAGCCAGTACATGCTCTCCTGCGCGAACAGCAACACGGCGTCGAGCTTCTTCTCGGCCATTTCGATCAGCAGCCGGTCGCGTCGCGCGTCGAATTCCGAACGTTCGAAATGCAGCGCCATTACTCTTTCTCCAGAACGATTGCCGAAACCTGGCGCCCGTAATCCGCTTCCTTGCGGTGTGTGGTGCGCCGGTAGGAATAGAACAGCTCTTCTTCCGCGTAAGTGCAGCGGCCAAGGCTCTCGGCGGTCACGCCGGCCTTGCGCAGCCGGTCGACGGTATATCGGTTGAGATCGAACATCGAGTGGCCGGCCGTCTTCGAGGGCCTGAAATAGCGGTGATTGCCGACGTCGGCCTCGACGAATCGGGCGACGAATTCCGGCCCGACCTCATAATTGTCGGGGCCGATCGAGGGGCCAAGCACGGCGACGATGCGCTCGCGGCGGGCGCCGAGGGCTTCCATCGCGGCGACGGTGTTTTCGAGCACGCCGGTAAAGGCGCCCTTCCAGCCGGCATGTGCGGCGCCGATGACGCGCGCCCCGGCATCCGCGAAGAGAATCGGGCCGCAATCGGCGGTCGAGGCGCCGACGGCGATGCCGGGACGGTCGGTGACGATGGCGTCGGCTTTCGGCCGAGGACCGGCGAAGGGCTCCCTGGCGACAATGACATCCGGCGAATGGATCTGGTGCGCGGTCAACAGATGATCCGCCGGCACGCCCATCCAGTCGGCAACGCGCCGCCGGTTCTCGGCGACCAGTGTCTGATCGTCGCTAGAGCCCGTGCCGATGTTGAGCCCGCGATAGATGCCGTCGGAGACGCCGCCGACGCGGGTGAAGTAGCCGTGTCGCATGCCTTCAGCCTTTTCAAGCAGCGGCGAGCGTACTGGATCGGGTCTGGTCTGATTCAGCATGGTTGGGTTTGTCGTCCGCGCAAGGCAGGTTCGTCAAGGCGAAGTTCGGAGAACGAAGCGGACCAGACGGCGAGGCCGCTCGCCGATCTCAGGCGGGTTCTGCCGCCGGCAGGACCTTCATGACCTTGAACAGCTCGCCCATCGCGTCGGGACCGGCCAGGCGTTCGACCGCGTCTAAAATGGCTTGACGTGTTTCGGGATCGGCATCGGCGCCGAGCGTGCCGGCGCGCTCAAGCAAGCCCATGCCAAGCAGGAATTCGCCCTGGGTCGACAATTGCACGCCAAGACCGTGCGCGCGCACTATCTCGGCAAGAGCGGCGAAATCGACATGGGCGGTGAGGTCGGCTTCGCCCGGATTGGCCAAAACGTCTTCGCGCTCGTGCCGGCGCAGCGCCTGGAAAGTGTCGCCCATGCCCGGTTGCAGATGGCCGTAGTCGATGAAGAGGCCGGCGCCGCCCCGGGTGGCTATGCGTTCAGCGATCCGCGACATCAGCGCCGAACGGGCAGGCGCCACTTCGACGATGGCGCCTTGCGGCGGATCGGCGGCGGCTGCCGGCAGCAGCGCCGGGTCGACTGACCCCGCGCCAGCGAAGAAATGCAGCTCATCGGCCCCGTCGAGGCCGACAACGCGCTCGCGCCAGCCCGTGCCGACATAGACGAACTGCCGGATCGGCACCGCGTCGAACAATTCGTTGCCGACGATGAAGAGCGGCTGCCGCGGCAGCGTGTCGATCGTCTGGTGCCAGGCAAGCGCCGCACTCTGGCCGGCGAGGGTCTGCTTCTGGATTTCAGTCAGGCGCGGGCTGGTCTCGACCATGGCAAAGGAGGCGCCGGCGACGAGCGCCGGGTCGAGCCGCGACCAGGTGCGCAGCATGTCCTTCATCAAGGTGCCGCGGCCGGGACCGATCTCGGCGAAGATCGCGGGCAGAGGCCGGTCGGCAGTCTGCCAGGCCTGGTAAAGCCAGACGGCGACGAGCTCGCCGAACATCTGGCTGATCTCGGGCGCGGTGATGAAGTCGCCGGCGGCGCCGAAGGGCTCGCGCGTCGTGTAATAGCCCGCGTCGGGATCGAACAGGCAGAGCGCCATATATTCGCTGACCGGGATCGGCCCCGCTGCGCCGATCAGGCCTATGATGCGCTGCTTCAGCCCGGTCATGCCGCCCGCGGCTCAGGCGCCGGCTTCGCCGTTGCCATGGCCCAGATGCCGGCGAGCACCATCGGCGTGGACAGGATCATGCCCATGGTCAGCCAGCTGGTGCCGAGCAGATAGCCGAGCTGCTGGTCGGGCTCGCGGAAGAACTCGACGAAGATGCGCGACAGGCCGTAGCCGCAGATGAAGGCGCCGCCGACGAAGCGCGGCGTCTTCAGTTTCAGCCGCGAATGGGTGAGGAAGCGCAGCGTCAGGAAGAGCACGAGGCCTTCGAGCAAGGCCTCGTAGAGCTGACTGGGATGGCGGGTGAACGGGCCGCCATTGGGGAATTCAATTGCCCAGGGCACGTCCGAGGGCCGGCCCCAGAGCTCCGAATTGATGAAGTTGGCGACACGCACAAGGCCGAGCCCGACCGGCACGCCGGCCGACACCACATCGAACAATGTCCAGGTAGGAATGCGGCGCTTGAGCGAAAACAGCGTCATGGCAAGGATCACGCCGAGCAGGCCGCCATGGAACGACATGCCGCCCTGCCAGACCGCGAAGATGTCGAGCGGATGCGCGATATAGCGCGGCAGGTCATAGAAAAGCACGTAGCCGGTGCGTCCGCCGAGCACGACGCCGATCGCCGCCCAGACGATGAAGTCGTCGAGGTCCTCGGGCTTCATCGGCAGCTTGCCCTCCGGCCAGAGACTGGCGTTGGTGACCAGACGCTTGGCGTACCACCAGGCAAAAAGGATGCCGACGATGTAGCCGACGCCGTACCAATGCACCGCCAGCGGCCCGACATGCACGATGACCGGATCGATGTTGGGGAAGGGCAGGGAGGCCAGCGGCAGCAGGAAATATTCGCTCAAAACGGGGTCCCCGGTGACGGTCACGATCGGGCGCGGACCATGCGGCAGGCTTTTGGCGCGGTCAAGGCAAGGCTTCGCTTGCATTCCGCGCCGCGCGCCACTACGTCAAAACGACAAAGCGAGGATCTGCCATGGCGACCGGACCGAACCGCATTCTCGACGAATTCGCAAAGATCATGACCGACGCCGCTGGCGCCGCGCAGGGCGTGCGGCGCGAGGTGGAGACCGCGTTCCGGGCGCAGGCCGAGCGCATGCTGAACTCCATGGATGTGGTGCAGCGCGAGGAGTTCGAGGCCGTGCGCGAGATGGCGGTCAAGGCGCGGGAAGACAACATTCAGCTGGCAACGCGCCTCGAGGCGCTCGAGGCCAAGCTCGCCGAACTGACCGGACAGGCCGCACCTGCGGGTGCTGCGAAGCCCCGCGCAAAAAAATAATCGTTAAACTTTTCCACATAGCGCGATCCGAAAAATCGCTTTGCCGTGAATCGCTTACCGGCATTGCATGAATCTTCCTCACAGCCACCTTTCCACATGCGGATGACGCAGCGCGAAAAATTGGGCTGTTCACGCGACTCCCGATCAATAGACTGAATTTGTTGCATGATTCGAGCAGGGTCGTGCGCCGGGCGGTGGGGTCCGGTTGGGTCTTTGCGTTGGAAAGTCCTGACCGTCCGAGTTCTAGACAAGATTGTTCGTCGTGTGTGCCCCGCGGAGCGTGTGGCGCTCCCCTGAACACAGGAAGCATTCATGGAACTCCTCGAACTCGAATTCTCCCGCGAAATCCACCCGGTGGACGTCATCGAGCAGGTGGCCCACAACAACGACTGGTCTTTCGAACGCGCCGGCGACGATGAGATTTCGATTTCGGTCGCCGGCAGCTGGACCGACTATCACGTCTCCTTTTCCTGGATGGAGGATTTCGAGGCGTTGCATCTGGCCTGCGCCTTCGACATCAAGGTGCCGGAAACACGCGCGCTGGAAGTGATGCGGCTGTTGTCGCTGATCAACGAGCAGATGCTGTTCGGGCATTTCGATCTGTGGGAACAGGAAGGCGCTATTATGTTCAGGCAGTCGCTGCTGCTTGCCGGCGGCGTCGAGCCGTCGAGCCAGCAGGTCGAGGTGCTGCTGTCTTCGGCGCTCGAGGCCTGCGAATGCTATTTCCAGGCCTTCCAGTTCGTTGTCTGGTCGGGTACATCGGCCAAGGACGCGCTCTCCAGCGTGCTCTTCGAGACCCACGGTAACGCCTGAACCAAACCGATGAGTTCCAGCAGCGAGCGCAAGCCCGAGATCAGCTTTGCCGATTTCGACCGTGTCGACATCCGTGCCGGTACGATCGTCGAAGCCGAGCCGTTTCCGGAGGCGCGCAAGCCGGCGATCAAGCTGAAGATCGATTTCGGTCCGGCGATCGGCGTGAAGAAGTCGTCGGCGCAGATCACCAAATATTATGCGCCGGAGACGCTGATCGGCCGCCAGGTCTTCGCGGTGGTCAATTTCCCACCGCGACAGATCGGTCCTTTCATGTCGGAAGTGCTGACGCTCGGCTTTCCGGACGAAGAGGGCGCCGTGGTGCTCGGCGCCATAGAGCGCAAGGTGCCAGACGGCGGGCGCCTATTCTAGCATGCGCCGAGATTCAGGTGAGGCCCGCTTGCGAATGGCGGTCTCCTGCGCTTCCGGTGCTCACGTACTTCAAGTACGCTCCTCTCCGGTTCTCGGAGCCCACCATTCTCAGCTCGGCCTGATCTGAATCTCGGCGCATCCCAATCGCCGCATTATCAAGCTGCCAATTTGCGCGGCATGCCCAGCGCTTCCTCCACCGCGTCGAGGAACATTTCGGCGCAGGCCTGCCAACTGTAGCGCATGGCGCGCTGGCGCGCTTCCGCGCGATCGACGTGAAGCGCCTTCAGCGCCGCCTCGCCCAGATCGTTCGACACCGCTCCGCCGACACCGTCGCCGACAATGTCGATCGGTCCGGTCACCGGATAGGCGGCGACGGGCGTTCCGCTGGCCAGCGCCTCGATGATAACGTTGCCGAAGGTGTCGGTGCGGCTCGGGAAGACGAAGACATCGGCCGACGCGTAGATCTCGGCCAACTCGTCGTTCGGTCGGTGGCCGAGGAAATGCGCGTCGGGATAGCGCGCCTTGAGCTTTGCCAGTTCCGGCCCTTCGCCGACGATAACCTTGCTGCCCGGCAGGTCGAGGTCGAGGAAGGCGGTCAGGTTCTTTTCGATCGCGACGCGGCCGACGCACAGGAAAACCGGGCGGGGGAACCTGGTTTCCTTGCGCTTGTCGGGCCGGAAGTGGTCGGTGTCGACGCCGCGCGTCCAGGGCCTCAGCTTGTTGAAGCCGCGCGCCGCGAGATCGTCCGCCAGAGATTGGGTGGCGACAAGCGTGCCCTGTCCGGAATTGTGGAAATCGCGCAGCCAGTTATAGGCCCAGCTCTCCGGCACCGGCAGGCGGGCACTGAGATACTCGGGAAAGCGCGTGTGATAGCTGGTGGTGAAGGGGCGGCCCACCTTTCGGCAATGGCGGCGTGCCATGATACCGAGCGGACCCTCGGTGACGATGTGGATGTGGTCGGCCTTGGCGGCCTCGATCAGGCGCGCGACATGGCCCGGCGTCGTCAGGGCGAGCCGGATGTCGGGATAGGTCGGCATCGGCAAAGTGCGAAAGAGGTTCGGGGTCAGGAAATCGAGATCGACGTCGAAGGGCTTGAGCGCCTCGGTCAGGCGTTCCAGCGTGTGCACCACGCCGTTGACCTGCGGTCGCCATGCGTCGGTGACCATCAGGATACGCATGGCGATCCCGATACGCATGGCGATCCCGATGCGCCTGACGGTCCTTCGCTGCGGTAAGTCCTGAGCGCGCCGGCGCCGTGCCGGAACGGCAACCAGGCAGCAGCCCGCGCCTCGCTCCAGCGCACCCGGGCGGGCACCGGATCGAAGCGGGGCGTCGGGGCCGAATCAACGAAGGTCGCGCGCTTCATGCGCGCTCTTGATCATGATTTCATGACGGGCGGATGAAGCTGTTTTTGATTGAGCATGAACTTATCCGAACCGGAGGTCGGTTCGGGATCATGCTCTGGCTACGCGGGAACCTTGATGACGGCGCGCAAGCCGCCGAGCGGGCTGTCCTCGAGGCTGATGTCGCCGCCATGGCTGCGGGCGATGTCGCGGGCGATCGACAGGCCAAGTCCGGTGCCGCTGGCATCCAGGTTGCGCGCCTCGTCGAGGCGCAGGAAAGGCTTGAACACCTCTTCGCGCTTGTCGGGAGCGATGCCCGGCCCGTCGTCGTCGATGGTGACGATGAGCGAGCCACGGCCATGGTTGGCATGGACCTCGACGGTTTTGGCATAGCGAAAAGCATTACCGATGACGTTCGACAGCAGCCGGGTGAAAGCGTTCGGCCGCACATGCACGGCCGGATCGCCGGTCAGCGTCGTCGTGAGTTTGCAGCCGCGCAATTGCGCTTCCTCGCCGAGCTTCTGGAAATAGGCGTTGAGGTCGAAACGGCCGGTATCCTCCGCCGCCTCGCCGCGGGCGAAGGAGAGATAGCCCTCCAGCATCGACTGCATGTCATCGATGTCCTGGTTGAGCGCTGCCTTGGTCTCGGACTTGCCGCCGGCCAACGCCAATTGCAGCTTGAATCGGGTGAGGATGGTCCTGAGATCGTGGCTGACGCCGGTCAGCATGGCGGTGCGCTGCTCGATCTGGCGCTCGATGCGCTCACGCATCTGGATGAAGGCGAAGCCGGCGCGGCGGACCTCCTCCGCGCCGCGCGGGCGGAAATCGCGCGGCATCGGCCGGCCCTTGCCGAAACTCTCGGCGGCCTCGGCGAGCGTGAGGATCGGCCTGATCTGATTGCGCAGGAACGGAATGGCGATCATCAACAGCACCAGCGAGGTGCCGACCATCCAGATCAGGAAGATATGAGTGTTCGAGGCATAGGCCTGGCTGCGCCGTACGAAGACACGCAGCACCTTGCCTTCCAGCTGGACGCGAACCTCGACGACGTTGGAGTTGCCGACCGTGTCGATCCAGAATGGACGGTTGATCTGCCTGGTGATCTCGGACGACAGCGCCTCGTCGAGGATCGAGAAGAACGGCTTTGGCCCGGGCGGCGGCAGTGGATCGGGCGGCAAAAGGTCGACCTTCAGCTGCATGCGATCCTGGGCGATGCGGATGATGTTGGCGTAGTCGGCGTCGTGCGGATAGGTCTCCATCATGTCGATGACGGCCGCTATGTCCGAGATCGTCGCCTGCGACAGGCGCTGGGTGACGGTCTGCCAGTGGCGTTCCATGAAGACGAAGGCCACCACCGACTGCAAAAGGATCATCGGCGCGATGACGATGATCAGCGAGCGGGCATAGAGCCGCTTCGGCATATAGAGCGCGACCAGACGCCAGAACCGGTTCCAGGCGCGCGGCATCGCCCTCAGCGTCCGCGATGCGAAATCGCCGAGGCCGCCTCCCTTCGGCTTGTCCAGTTGCGTGGTCGCCATTCGCCCTTCCGCTCGTCGATGGCCGTTCAGCAAAGGGCCTTCCACGGTAACTTATTCGACGCTGAGCCGATACCCAATACCGCGCACGGTCTGCAACCACACCGGATTGGACGGGTCGCGCTCGATCTTGCGGCGCAGCCGGTTGATCTGCACGTCGATGGTGCGCTCGCCGACATCCGATTCGTCGCCAACCAGTTCATGGCGGGGTATGGTCTCGCCCGCCCGCGCGGCGAAGATCGCGAGGATCTCCTGCTCGCGGTCGGTCAGTTTAAGCGCCTCGCCGCCGCGCTTCAATTCGCGCTTGGCGATCTGGAACGTGTAGGGTCCGAACACCAGCTGTTCGACCTTCGGCGTCGCCGCCGGGCCGCCGCGGCGCAGGATGTTGTTGATGCGCAGGATGAGCTCTCGCGGATCGAATGGCTTCGGCAGGTAATCATCGGCGCCGGCCTCCAGTCCGGTGATGCGGCTGTCGGTCTCCGACAGCGCGGTCAGCATCAGGATCGGCACGTTCTTCTCGGCCCGCAGCGCCTTGGTGAGGTCGACCCCGGTCTCGCCCGGCATCATGACGTCGAGCACCAGAAGGTCGAAGTCGAGGCCGGCAAGCTTGCGTCTGGCCTCGCCGGAATTGCCGGCGACGGTGACGCGAAAACCGTTCTCGGACAGATACTGCTTGAGCAGGTTGCGGATACGCGTGTCGTCATCGACAACCAAGAGGTGCGGCGCGTCATCGTCGGGCGCGGCCGGATGATCAACCTTCTCAATGGTCTCCATGGTTTTTCCCCGATGTTTGCGCAGGCACAATGTCGATCTGCGCTCTTAGTTCCGGATTGACCATCGCTTCCAGGAATCGCTCGATCGTGGCGCGTTCGGTCGCTCCGGAGTCCTCCAATGCCGCACGGATGCGGCGCGACTGTGGCCGCGCCAACGCCAAGGCCAGCGCGCGACCCTTGGCGGTCGGGTAGAGTTCGCGCTGCCGGCGGTCGCGCGGACCCTGCACCTGGACGATATGGTCGGTATCGATCAACTGTTTCAAGACCCGCGCCAGGCTCTGCTTGGTGATCTTCAGCACATCAAGCAATTCGGCGACGGTGAGCCCGGGCCTGCGGTTGACGAAGTGCAGCACGCGATGATGGGCGCGGCCGAAGCCGTATTCTGCGAGGATCTGGTCCGGATCGGAGGTGAAATCGCGATAGGCGAAGAAAAATAGTTCGATGATGGCGAAGTCGATGCCGTCCTCGTCGGCAATCGCCGTCCTGATCGGTTTTCCGGCTGCGGGGCTTTGATCCGTCATCATTTCTCCATGCAAGGCGGGAATTATGTCAGTACTATTGACGTAATTTCCAGGCACTGATAATTTTTGACAAGCTTTTCGGCGGATTGCGAACGAAAAGGCAAGCGGAAGCCGTTTTTCCGGAACTTCCTGAGTTTGCCACGAATTGAATATCCACCTACGCTTTCAAGCATTGGCCGGCGTTTCGGATCCCGTGACGGAGCCGATATGAAAGGCTTTAAGACACAACGATTTGCGGGCGCCCGCCCGCGGGAGGTTTCCATGGCATCCGTTCCCTTCGATCAATTGGACGGCTTCATCTGGATGAACGGCGAGTTCGTCAAATGGGCCGACGCCAAGATCCACGTGCTGACCCATGGCCTGCACTATGCCAGCGCCGTCTTTGAAGGCGAGCGCGCCTATGGCGGCCAGATCTTCAAGCTGACCGAGCATAATGAGCGCCTGCATGAATCGGCGCGCCTGCTCGGCTTTAAGATCCCCTATCCGGTCGCCGAGATCGACGAGGCCTGCCGTACGCTTCTGAAGAAGCAAGGTTTCCAGGACGCCTATGTGCGTCCGATCGCCTGGCGCGGCAGCGAGCAGATGGGCGTCTCGGCGCAGAACAACCGCATCAACTGCGCCATCGCCATCTGGCAGTGGCCGAGCTATTTCGACCCCGCGCAGAAGCTCAAGGGCATCCGCCTCGATATCGCCGAGTGGCGCCGGCCCGATCCGCGCACCGCGCCGTCAAAGTCGAAGGCCGCCGGCCTCTATATGATCTGCACGCTGTCCAAGCATGCCGCCGAGGCCAAGGGCTATGCCGACGCCATGATGCTCGATTGGCGTGGCCAGGTGGCGGAAGCCACAGGCGCCAACATCTTCTTCGTCAAGGACGGCAAGATCCATACGCCGACGCCCGACTGCTTCCTCGACGGCATAACCCGCCGCACGGTGATCGGCCTGGCGAAGGACCGCGGTTTCGAACTGGTCGAGCGCGCCATCATGCCTGAGGAACTCGAAGGTTTCGAGCAGTGCTTCCTCACCGGGACGGCGGCCGAGGTCACGCCGGTTTCGGAGATCGGTCCGTACCGATTCGAGGTCGGCGAGATCGCCAAGACGTTGATGAATGACTATTCGGCTGCGGTGCAGCCAAAGCATGCGATTGCCGCAGAATAGCGATAGTCACAGCTTTTTTTGTGCAATAGGGGCGGTTTTCGGGCCGCCCTTTTTATTTAAGCTTTCACGCATTTGACTTTCGAACGGTTCGGCGTCTCATGATGGTGTCGGCCCTTGGAGGCAGGCGGCTATGGAGGGACTAGTTACATGGACAGCAACACGATTATTCAGATCGTTGTACAGGTAATTGCCGGCGTTATCGGTGGCCAGGCGGTTGGCGCGGCGCTGAAGCAGGCGGCGATGGGCCAGCTTACCAAAATCCTTAGCGGCGCCATCGGCGGCGTCGGCGGTGCCGCCATCCTTGGCAGTCTGCTCGGTGGCGGTGGAGTCGACGCGGCGGCAGCTGCGGGTGGAATCGGCAGTGCGCTCGACCTGAAGAACCTTCTCGGCGGCGTGGGCGGCGGTGCCATCCTGACCGGCATCGTCGGCGCGGTCATGAACGCGATGAAGAAGTGAGGCCTTTCGCTTCGAGCTTCCAAATGGGCGGCTTCGGCCGCCCATTTTCGTTTCCAGGATATTTGTCCGGGGCAGTGGACGCGCTTAGCACACCTGTCTACATCAGTGCGAAACTTGGAAAGGAACGTTATGGGTCAGCTCAATGCCGGTATCGTGCCGGTCACGCCATTCCAGCAGAACTGCACCATATTGTTCGATATGGACGACAAGACGGGCGTCGTCGTCGATCCCGGAGGCGATGTCGACAAGATACTCTCGGTGCTGAAGGACAATGGCATCACCGCCGGCGCAATCTGGATCACACATGGTCATATCGACCACGCCGGCGGCGCGATGGAACTGAAGGACGCGCTGGGCATCGAGATTATCGGCCCGCACGAGGCCGACAAGCCGCTGCTTGCCAATCTCGAGAGCCAGGCCAAGCGTTTCGGGCTCACCGATCCGGTGCGCAATTGCCTGCCCGACCGTTTTCTGACCGAAGGCGAGACGGTGTCGTTCGGCAATCATCATTTCGAGGTGCTGCATTGCCCGGGGCATGCGCCGGGCCATGTCATCTACTACAACCGCGCGGCCAAATTCGCGCATGTCGGCGACGTGCTGTTTCGCGGCTCGATCGGGCGCACCGATCTGCCCGGCGGCGACCACGCCGCGCTGATCGCCTCGATCAAGGACAAGCTCCTGCCGCTTGGCGACGACATCGGTTTCATCTGCGGCCACGGGCCAGGCAGCCGTTTCGGCGACGAGCGGCGGACCAACCCCTTTCTCACCTGATCCGCATGCAAAGAAAAGCGCCGCTGGAGGCGGCGCTTTTTTGGGCAGGGAAGCTTGGGTCTGGTTAGTTGGCGACGCAGAAATGCTGATCGCCATCGCTGCCGGTGAAGGTGCCGGTGCGTGAATTGAAGGTGCGGTAGCGATCCGAGCAATACTCGTACCAGGCCCGGGTCCACGGCTCGGCATAGCGGTCGGCATAGACGACGCGGGGCTGCACGTAGTAGCGACGCACCGGCCGGTCGACATAGTAGTCGTCACCATAGGCCGGTTCGTAATAGCGCGGGCCAGGGTTGCTGAGCGCGCTGCCAATCAGAGCGCCGGCCGCAAGGCCGACAACGCCGGCGGCGAGGGCGTCGCCGTTATGATGGCGATGATGGTGCCAGCGCCAGTCGTCGGCATTGGCCGCCGAGAAGGTGGCCAATGTGGTCGCGGCAATGCCAACGCTGAGGATGGCGGTCTTGAGAAAACGGTTCATTTTCGGTCTCCTTCGGGCCGGCCTGCGCATTTTTCAGGGGATACAGACCGGCTTTAGCAAAGGTTAATAGAAGACCGTGGCTGAACGGAGGCTGAACGAAAGTCCGCGCAAACGATTTTTCGTGGCCTGGCGATTTCGAGGCTTGGGCACAACCCGTTCTGGGCGGGGGCGGCCCCGCCTCATATAGCCTCCGTCGGATCCGTCGTGGGCCGGTCAGCCGATCGACAGATTGACGGCCTTCGGACCCTTGCCGCGCTTGTCCGGCTCGGTGTCGAATGTCACTTTCTGCCCATCCTCAAGACCGGGAAGGCCCGACGCCTGCACGGCCGAAATGTGGACGAAGACATCCTTCGCGCCATCATCGGGCGTGATGAAGCCGAAGCCCTTGGCATGGTTGAAGAATTTGACGGTGCCGGTCTGCGGCATGGGAAACTCCTTTGATCCCATCAAGTCAAGTCTCGGGCCGGCAAACTGCCCGAGAGGAAATTTGTCCTTTATTTTAGCGTTATCGGCAAGAGAAAGTTTTCGCCTGCCGACCCAAGCATTTGGGTGCAAAAAAGGCGCGACGGTTCCGTCGCGCCTTCGCAATTTCGGGCCTGCCCGCAAGCCGATTTATGATCCCGCCGCACCACTGCATCCGCAAGGACAGGCGCTTGACGATCAGGCGGCGCGCAGGTTGACCGCCTTCGGGCCTTTGCCCATGCGGTCGGGCTCGACGTCGAAGGTGACCTTCTGGCCGTCGACCAACGTGCGCAGGCCGGAAGCCTCGATCGCGGAGATGTGGACGAACACGTCCTTGGCGCCGCCATCCGGCGTGATGAAGCCGAAGCCTTTGGTGGCATTGAAGAACTTTACGGTACCGGTCTGGGCCATTGGGGAAAACTCCTTCACCCGTGTCAGTCTTGTGGTTTGCCCGCTGCCTCGCGCCTGGGCAAATCCCGGTGGTTGCTTCGGCGGTCATGCATTTGCGCATGGTCGAACCCCCCGCCGAAAAACGGGGTTGTCAGAGATTCACACTTGTCGGGGAAAGGTCGTCCAAAACGTGCCGCTCTCCGGGTCGCAAATGCCCGAACGTGATTTTTATTACACGGAAACGTGATAGTTGCAAGACGACGGTCGCGGGCGGCCCGCGGCGCGTCCAACGCTGGGGCCTCGATAGACCCGGCTCCATCACCGGTCATCGGCCAGAGACTGGCCAAGCATAGGCCAGAACGAGGGTGGTGACCGCGGGTCTCGCGCCTCCACAAACAGTGGTTGCGTTTGCCGCGCAGCATGCGAGGATGCCGCGAGCCGGCATCACGCGCCGGGGCGGAGGAGGGACATGTGCGATTTCTTGCGGCCGCACGTCAGGGCGTCATCACTTTCATCCTGTCCGCGCTGCTGGCGGCCTGCACGGTGGTCGTCGACGATGGGGCCCGGCCGCGGCCGCCCAGGCCGCATCCGCAGCTCTGCACCATGCAGTACCAACCGGTCTGCGCCCGGCGCGGCGGCGATCGCCAGACCTTCGCCAATGCCTGCCTGGCCGAACGGGAAGGGTACCGTATCGTGCGCGACGGTCCTTGCCGCGACGGCGGCGGCGGAGAGCAGACATTCTGCACGCGCGAATACGCTCCCGTCTGCGCGAGGCGCCACGGCCAAATGCGCACCTTCCCCAACGCATGCGAGGCGCGCGCGGCGGACTATCGCATCGTCGGTGACGGACCCTGCTGAAAGGACGGCGGTGCCCATCTGCGCAATGGAGACCGCGACGCGCGTCGACGCTTTGTCTTGAATCTCTTGCCCGCATGGCGTAGGTCCGGCGGACCAACAAATAGGGCAGGTTTCCCATTAACAGAAATCACAGAAGAGCGGCAAATGCCGGCGGCAGGCCAGGTGGCTCGGCGAGCCCGCTCGACCCGTATGTGCAGAAGGCGCTGCAGCTGCACCAGTCCGGCCGCCGCCAGGAGGCCGAGGCGCTCTACCGGCAGGTCCTGGGGCAGCAGCCGAACCATGCCGCGGCGCTGCATTTCCTCGGGCTGCTGATGCACCAGACCGGCAGGAGCGAGGAGGGGCTCGATCTCCTCGAGCAGTCGGTGACCTTGCAGCCCGAGAATGCCGACTTCCTCAACAATATGGGCACGGTCATGCGTGACCTCGGGCGCGTCGCCGCCGCGATCGATTTCTTCCGCGGCGCGGTGGATATCCGGCCCGACCAGCTGGCCGCGCGCGACAATCTCGGTTCGTCGCTCACGCAGCTCGGCCAGTTCGACGCTGCAGAGGAGATCTATCGCGGCACGATCGGTCGCAACCCGTTCCATGTCCGTGCGCGCATCGGCCTTGCCGAGACGCTGCAGGAGGCCGGACGGCTGGACGAGGCAATCAAGCTGTTCCGCGAGGCGCTGTCGATCCGGCCGAAGGACGCCGAGCTCCTCTACGGGCTGGGCGTCGCGATGATGGAGAAGGGCAAGCTCGACGAGGCGGCCGATCTCGCCCGCCAGGCGCTGGCGATCGCCCCGAACATGGCCAAGGCCTGGCTGCTGCTCACGCAGGTCAAACGCCAGACCGAGCGCGACAAGGAGATTGCCGGCATGGAAGCCGAGCACGCCAAGGCGCCGCAGGGCAGCCTCGCGCGCATGCAGCTCTCCTTCGGCTTGGGCAAGGTCAATGACGACCTGAAGGATTATGGCCGCGCCTTCGACTATTTCGCCGAGGGCAATGCCATCCGCCGCAAGGCGATCGTCTACGATCCCGTTCGCACGCGCGGCGAGTTCGAGGCGATGAAGGCGACCTTCGACGCGGCCTTCTTCGAGAAGCACAGGCCAAGCGGCATTTCCGACGACACGCCGATCTTCGTCGTCGGCATGCCGCGCTCCGGCACCACGCTGGTCGAGCAGATTATCGCCAGCCATCCACAGGTCCTTGGCGCCGGCGAGTTGAATATCCTGAAGACGGTCGTCGGCAAACAGTTTCCGATGAGCATGCCGGGCGGCTTCCCCGCCGGTATCTCCGACATGCCCGATAAGGCATTTGCCGAGGCGGGCCAGGCCTATCTCGACATGCTGCACACCCGCTATCCGGGCTACCGCCATGTCACCGACAAGATGCCGGGCAACTTCCTTCTGGTCGGCTTCCTGCACATGATGCTGCCCAAGGCCAAGATCGTCCATTGCGCGCGCGATGCGGCGGCGACGTGCCTGTCGATCTTCAAGGTGCATTTCCGCGGCGACAGCCACCGCTATGGCTACGACCTCGGCGAGCTCGCCGATTTCCATAACCTCTATACCGACATCATGGCGCATTGGCACAAGGTGCTGCCGGGCGTCGTGCACGATGTGCGCTATGAGGATTTCGTCGCCGACCAGGAGGGGCAGACGCGGGCGCTGATGGCTTATCTCGGCCTGCCCTGGGACGACAAGGTGCTGTCGTTCCACGAGACGGACCGGCCGGTGCGCACCGCATCGGCCGCGCAGGTGCGCCAGCCGATGTATCAGGGCTCGGTCGATTTGTGGAAGCGTTATGGGGACCGGCTGAAGCCGCTGCTGGACAAGCTAGGCTGATATTGAGGTGAGGCCGGTCTGCGAACGGCGGTTCCCTGCGCTTCCGGTGCTCACGTACTTCAAGTACGCTCCGCTCCGGTTCTCGGGAACCACCATTCTCGACTCGGCCTGACCTCAATCTCAAGCCAGCTTGGGGCAGAGTTCCTCAAAGTTCCAAGAACGGCTGGAAGCCGCCGAAGATCATGCGCTTGCCGTCGAACGGCATGGCGGACCAATCCATCTTCAGACGCTCGTCGGCCATCACCTTGGCCATGACCGCGTCGCGGCTCTGCCTGGATTCATAGACGATCCAGGAGAAGATGACGACCTCGTCGTCCTTCGCCTGAACGGCGCGCGGGAACGAAGTCAGCTCGCCATAGGGCACGTCGTCGCCGACGCATTCGACATAGGCGAGCGCGCCATGCTCCATCCAGACGGCGCCGCCGTTCTCAGCCATTTTCTTGTATGCATCGAGATTTGCCTTCGGCACGGCAAGCACGAAACCATCGACATAGGACATGATGAAACTCCTTTGCTGAAAACGAGCGCCGGGTCGGCGGGGAACGACCCGGCGCGAGTGAGCGCGTCATCCCGCGGGACGTCGCCTGCTCGCTAGGAAATCACTTCACCGGCGCGTTCATCGCCCAGGCGACGCCGAAGGGGTCTTTCACCTGGCCCCAGCGATCGCCCCAGAACATCACCTGCAGCGGGGTGACGATTTCGCAGCCGGCATCGACCGCGCGTTTCCACCAGGCGTCGATATCGTCGCTGCCGAGATGGAGCTGCAGCGTGTAGCCCTGCGCCACCTGGTGGGGATGGCCGTGTTCGGGATAGGCGTCGCCCAGCATCAGCGTCGAGCCGTTGACATAGAGATGGATATGCATGGTGCGGCCCTTGTCGTCCGGCGGATAGGCGAACACTTCCTCCGCGCCGAAGGCCTTCTTGTAGAATTCGGCGGCCTTGATGGCGCCGTCGACCTGCAGATAAGGGGTCAATCCGCCAAGGACCTTGGCGCGGGGCGGGGTCTGGTCGTTCATGCTCGTGTTCCTCTTCACGGGTTGATCTGGCTTGCGAGCCAAAGGACGGATGAAGCAGCGGCGATCCGACATGGCCCCCGAAAAAAATTTAAAGCGCCGGCCCCCGACGGTCCGGGCAACCGGGAAACAATCGCATTGAAAGCGCCATTTTATATGACCTTCGCGGAGAAGGTGGTGGCGCGGCGGCTTTCCCGCGTTTCGAAAATCTCCGGAAAGCCGATGTCCTTGCGCAGTTCGGACGGTAGCGACAGCAGGATGCGCTCGCTGCGGTGACGGGCGCGCGCCTGCGCATACCGGTTGGCGAGGCGGCCGATGGATGACAGTACCGACATGTTGCTTCTCCCTGGTTGATGCCGGCATCATCGTGTCGGCATCCCAAGGACGAGGCGGCAATCGGCGATCCGACAGATCGCCTCAATCTTTTTCAGAGCACCGACGCCGCCAGCGCGGTGTCGTAATATTCCACCATCTCGATGATCTCGCCGTCGCGGACCGTCCAGAAATTGGCGGTGCGCATGATGAACTCCTCGCCGGTGGCGCGGCGCGTCATATGGATCTCGACCTGCGCGGCGACCTTGTCGCCGCCGTCGATGATCTCGACCGGGACAAAGTGCCGGTATTCGAAGTCGTCGTCCAGCGCCAGCAATCTGGTGAGGAATTCCTGCTTGCCATGTGCGGTGCCGGCGTGGCGCGATTGCCGTGGATCGGCAATCCAGCGGAACACGACATCCTCGGAGCACTGCGCCAGGGCGCCCTCGATGTCGCGGTCCGCATAGGCCTGGTAGAGATTGTTGACGATGTCCACTGCACGCATGGCCCGTTCCCTCCATGGCTGAGCAATTCAGCATGCGCTTTTTTTAGCAGATCGAAAAGTATTGCCGCGCCGACGGTGCCGGCTCGGCAGATGCATCGTCTCAGCTCGGTGTTTCGGCAATCGAGCGGAAGAAGGCCTCCGGGTCATCGACCTCGGTCAGCCGGCGCTTCTCGATCAGCCAGAAACGGTTGCCGACGGCGCGGATGAAGGAGCGGTCATGCGAGGCGAGCAGGCAGCTCGCCTGATGCTTCAGCAACTCGTCCTCCAATGCCTCCTGGCCGTCGATGTCGAGATGATTGGTCGGCTCGTCGAGCAGATAGAAATTGGGATGGATGAGCCTGAGCACCAGCATCATCAGCCGCGACTTCTGTCCGCCGGACAAGGCGCCGATCTTCCTCTCCTGCATCTCGATGGGGACGCCGGCGCCGGCAAGCAGCGAGCGGGCGCGCTGCTCGCCGATCTCGAAGCGGCGCGAGACCATCGCCAGTGGCGTGTCGTCGCCATCGATGTCCGAGAGCGCCTGGTCGCTGTAACCGAGCACGGTCGACGGCGTCACCTTGATGTTCGCGACTGAACGCGGCTGGGCGACGGCGTTGCGGATCATCGCGATGAAGCGCGTCTTGCCGACGCCGTTGCGGCCAAGCAGCGTGATGCGATCGCCCTGGCAGATATGGTGCTTGCCGGTCCGGAACAGCAGCGTGCCGTCAGGGGTTTCGACTGCCGCGTCCTCGAGTGTGATAAGCACCTTGGCGTGGGTGCCGCGGCTCGCCAGCCGGATCACGCCGGCCGAGCGCTCGCGATGCCCTTGTACGGCGGCATCCTCGATCTTCTCGGCCCGTTCCTTGAGCTGCTTGGTCTTCACGGTCAAAAGGTCGCTGCCGGAATTGATGCCGATATTGTTGAGCTTGGCGGCCTGCTTGCGCAGCTGTTGCGCGATCTTCATGTCGCGCTCGAACTTGCGCGCCGTCGAGGCGTCGAATTCGTCGAGCGCCCGCCTGGCGCGCGAATAGGGCAGCGCGAACACCGGCGATTCTTCCGAGCGCAGGAACAGCGTGCGGTTGGTGGTGGCATCGAGGAAGGCCCGGTCGTGGCTGGCGACGATCACCGGCACGTCGCGCGGCAGCGCGTTGAGCCATGCCTCGAGCTGGCTGATCCTGGCGAGGTCGAGATGGTTGGTCGGCTCGTCGAGGAGCAGCACGTCCGGATCGGTGACCCAGACACGGGCGATCAGCGCCAGCCGCTGCCAGCCGCCGCTCAGCGCGCGCATCGGCCGGCCGCGCAGTTCGTCCGGCACATCGAGCGAATCCAGCACCACGTCGACGCGCCAGAATTCGCTCTCGCGCTGTTCGCGCGGCAAGGAGTCGGCGACCACGTCATGGAAGCTGAGATCGAGCAATGCGTCAGGAACGGATTGCTCGACATGGCCGACGCGCAGGCCGCGCGAGCGGGTGATGTCGCCGGCGGTGGGTTCGAATTCGCCGGCCAGGCATTTGAGAAGCGTGGATTTGCCACGGCCATTGGCGGCGACGATGCCCAGCCGCTCGCCGGAGCCGATGATGAGGTCGAGGTTGGAGAAGAGCGGCGCACTCATGGTGACGCCGAGGGATTTGAGGCTGATCAGGGCCATGTCGATTTCTCTGGTCTGCCCGGAGGAACTCGGGCTGATGCACTTTGACGGCGCGCCGGCAGGCCATCAGGCCAGGCTCAGCGGCACCACGAAGGGCAGACCAAAAATCGAAGCGGAGAAAACCCCGGACCGTCCCTGGTCAGCCCTGCAAGCAAGCTCGCAGGGCACAGACAGGGCCGCGCTGACGGTGGTGATCGATAGACACGCAGCCCTCCTTTCCAGATGTTCGAGACGAGAGATTGGGTACACCGGGAGAGGGACAGAAGGCAAGGGGCGGCGGTGGAGTACTTTCCTTCTCCCTTTGTGGGTCCACAAGGGGAGAAGGAAAGGCGCTACTGCCCCGGGCGCCCTGTCTTGCTCGGCCGCCGTTTCTGACGGCGCTCGTCGGCCGGGTCCTCGTAGGAACCGATGCCTGAGCGTTGGCGGACAATTGGCTTGTCGTCGCGTTCTTTCGCGCCCCGGTCCGCCTCGCCAACTCCCGAGATTGGCCTTGGCTTCGTCGGCATTTTTCCTTCGACGGGTTTTTCCGTGCGGCGCACCGTCATCTCGTCGAGCGAGTTCTTCCGGAACAAGGGCTTGGTCCGGTCGCCGGGAATTCCGAAATCGGAGCCATGCGCTTCCTGCGCCGTCTGCTTCTTGAACAGCGAGCGCGACACCGCGCCGGCGGGCGTCGCCATGTCCGTGCCGGGGCCCATGTCGTCGAGCGAGGGCTTGGCGAAGAGCGGCTTCTTCACCGGCACGGCGCCGTCGGCGCCCATCTCGTCCAGATGCGGCTTGCGGAACATGTTGGGCCGGGACGCCCTGGCCGCCTCCTCGGCGGCGCGCGCTTCGTCGAGCCGGCGGAAACGCTCCTGTTCCTCGGCCGTGCGATGTCTGGCCACGCCTTTGTTGTGCTTGCCCTTCTCGCGGCCCGATGCGGGGCTCTGGCTTTCCACCTCACGCGCCAGCGGATCGTCGGAGATGGCAAGCTCCATTTCGCGCAGCCGCTTGATCTCGTCGCGGATGCGGGCGGCCTTCTCGAAGTCGAGATTGGCGGCGGCATCGCGCATCTGCTTGTCGAGCGCCTCGAGATGGGTCTTCAGATTGTTGCCAATCATGGCGCCGGCATTGTCGGTGAAATCCGAGATATCGGCGCGGACATGGTCCTTCTCGTAGACCGAGTCGAGAATGTCGGCGATGCGCGATTTGACGGATTCCGGCGTGATGCCGTTGGCGGCGTTCCACTCCATCTGCTTCTCGCGGCGACGGTTGGTCTCCGCCATCGCCCGTTCCATCGAGCCAGTGATCTGGTCGGCATAGAGGATGACCTTGCCGTCGACATTGCGGGCGGCGCGGCCGATGGTCTGGATCAGCGAGGTCTCCGAGCGCAAGAAACCTTCCTTGTCGGCATCGAGGATGGCGACGAAGCCGCATTCGGGGATATCGAGGCCTTCGCGCAGCAGATTGATGCCGACCAGCACGTCGAAGGCGCCGAGGCGCAGGTCGCGCAGGATCTCGATGCGCTCCAGCGTGTCGATGTCGGAGTGCATGTAGCGGACGCGGATGCCGTTCTCGTGCAGATATTCGGTGAGGTCCTCGGCCATGCGCTTGGTGAGAACGGTGACCAGCGTGCGGTAGCCCAGCCTGGTGGTCTCGCGGATTTCGCCGACGACATCGTCGACCTGGCTCTTGGCCGGGCGCACCTCGACCGGCGGGTCGATCAGACCGGTCGGGCGGATGACCTGCTCGGCGAAGACGCCGCCGGACTGCTCGAGTTCCCAGGCTCCAGGCGTCGCCGAAACCGCGACGGAGAGAGGACGCATGGCATCCCATTCCTCGAAGCGCAGCGGCCGGTTGTCCATGCAGGAGGGCAGGCGGAAACCGTACTCCGCCAGGGTCGCCTTGCGGCGGAAGTCGCCGCGATACATGCCGCCTATCTGCGGAATCGTGACGTGGCTCTCGTCGATGAAGATCAGCGCATTGTCCGGCACATATTCGAACAAGGTCGGCGGCGGCTCGCCCGGCCGGCGTCCGGTGAGATAGCGCGAATAGTTCTCGATGCCGGCGCAGGAGCCTGTCGCCTCCAGCATCTCGAGATCGAAGCGCGTGCGCTGCTCCAACCGCTGCGCTTCCAGCAAACGACCAGCCTTTTCAAGCTCTTGCAGGCGATGCTGCAATTCTTCCTTGATCGACTTGATAGCCTGATTCAAGGTCGGCCGCGGCGTCACATAATGCGAGTTGGCGTAGATCTTGACGCTCTTCAGTTCGCCGGTCTTCTGGCCGGTCAGCGGATCGAATTCGGTGATCGCCTCGATCTCGTCGCCGAACATCGATATGCGCCAGGCGCGGTCTTCCAGGTGGGCCGGGAAGATCTCGATCGTGTCGCCGCGCACGCGAAAAGAGCCGCGCACGAAGTTGACGTCCTGGCGCTTGTACTGCTGGGCGACGAGGTCGGCGAGGAGCGAGCGCTGGTCGAGCCGGTCGCCGACCTGCATCTGGAAGGTCATCGCCGTATAGGTCTCGACCGAGCCGATACCGTAAATACAGGAGACCGAGGCGACGATAATGACGTCGTCGCGTTCGAGCAGCGAGCGCGTCGCCGAGTGGCGCATGCGGTCGATCTGCTCGTTGATGGAGGATTCCTTCTCGATATAGGTGTCGGTGCGCGGGACGTAGGCTTCCGGCTGGTAATAGTCGTAGTAGGAGACGAAATACTCGACCGCGTTGTCCGGGAAGAACTTCTTGAACTCGGCATAGAGCTGCGCGGCCAGCGTCTTGTTGGGCGCCAGGATCAGGGCAGGGCGCTGCGTCTCCTCTATCACCTTGGCCATGGTGAAGGTCTTGCCCGAGCCGGTGACGCCGAGCAGCACCTGGGTGCGGTCGTTCTGCTCGACGCCTTCGACGAGGTCCTTGATGGCGGTCGGCTGGTCGCCGGCGGGCTCGAAATCCGACACCATCTTGATGGCAATGCCGCCTTCGGACTTTTCCGGCCGGGCCGGACGATGCGGCGTCCAGAGCTGGCCGTCCTTGTGCAGCGGATTGCCGGATTCGATCAGTTTCGACAGTGCGGCGACGGTCGCAGTGACGCCGCTGGACGAAACTGACTCGGCATCTTCCAGGCTGATGTCGAGGCCGGCCACCGGGTTGAGGCCGGCGGCCGCGCGCTCCTTGGCCGAAGCGGCGCCGCCCATCGAGGTGCCGCGCGCGGTGCGCCCCGGCGCCGACGAGCGTTCGGGGATTTTCTTCGGGGCTTTCGCCTTCGGTTGCTTTTCCGCCTCGCGCCCGATCTGCCCGGCCCAATCGGAGATCGAGCCGGTCAGCGGCGCGCCGGAAAACTCGGCCTGCGGCGCCTCGGCGAAGCCGCCAGGCTGCAACGGCTCGGCGGCATCGAGGAATTCGGTGAGCGGACTGCGCCGCTTCGGCGCGCCGTCTTGCGAAGGCGTCTTCTTGTCAGGATGTCTGGCCATGGCCCGAATATGGGTGGACTCGGCCGAAATGGAAAGAGCCGAGTGAGAGGGCTCCGGCCGGGCATGGACGCTGCTGACAGAAGGCTGTCAGGAGAGGCGTCATGACACGATGGGCCTGAGACTGTCCGCGTCCGCATTGGCAAGCGTCGCGGCGACGGCGCTGGCGCGGCGGGCCTTCGGTCCGTCCACCGGCCAGACCAGACGGCGCTTGATGGTCAATGCCGGAATCTCGCGGGCGATCTCGACGAGCTGGCCGGAGCTGAGATGCTCCCTCAGCACCAGTTCGCTGGCAAGCAGCGCGCCCATGCCGGAGATCGCCGCCTGCGCGGCCAGCACGGTCAAGGGGAACCGCGGTCCGTGGTCGATGTTCTTGCGCTGGCGGCCGGCGGCGGTGAACCAGTTTGCCCATGTGGGGTAAACGTCGTCGCCCATCGTCTGGTCTATGTGGAGGAGGGGCAGGCGGTCGAGCAGTTCGGCGCCGTCCTGATCGGCGCGGTTGCGGATCACCGCCGGGGCGCAGGCCGGGATCACCCTTTCGGTGAAGAGGTCGGCCGATGCGAGGTGCCTTGCCGAGCTGTTCCGGTAGCTGATGGCGAGGTCGACGCCTTCCTCCAGCATCGAGTCCAAGGCGATCGACACGACGATGCGCACGTCCAGCTTGCCGAGCGCCGCGCGGACTCGGTCAAGACGCGGCGCCAGCCATAGCGAGGAAAAGGAGGGATCGGCCGCGATGGTGAACGTATCGGCGCGGCGCTCGAAACGCAGCCGCCGCAAGCCGGAGGCCAGCGCGTCGAAGCCGCGGTCGATGTCGGGCAGCGCCGCCTCGGCAATGCGCGTGAGCGCGATGCCGTTACCCTCGCGCCTGACCAGCTTGACGCCGAGACGATCCTCCAGCTGCCGCAATTGATGGCCGACAGCCCCCGGCGTGACGCCAAGCTCCTCGGCGGCGCGGGTGAGACTGCCGGTGCGCGCGGCAGCGGCCAGCGCGCGCAAAGCCGACAGCGGAAGGTCGCGAAGAAACGTCATGGATTGAACTTACCTCAAAACTTGGGAAAGCAAACTCGTTTGCAGAAAAAGTCGGCCACGGCCTAGCGTTGTTGAAGGCAACTCAATCCAGGAAAGCCATTACAATGCTCGATATGCAAACGCAGTCTGTCCCCGCCGGTCGGGCTTTTGGGGCACCGCGCTCCTTGCGAGCGATGCGCAACGAAGGAACACGCATCGCGGTGGAATTCGATGACGGCAGCGCCGGCCGGCTGTCGATGCGGTGGCTGCGGCTTGCCTGCGAATGCGGGATATGCGGCGATACCGCCTCGGGCAAGCGCTGGCTGACGCCGGCGGACGTTCCCGCCGATATCCGGACAACGTCGATCGAAATCTCGTCCGCCGGGACGATGGACGTGGTTTGGCAGGACAGTCATGTCTCGCGCTTCGCGGCGGAGTTTCTGGCCGCTCATGCCGGGCAGGCCGCAGGCCTTGGCGCACCACGCTTTCGGCCAGACCTATGGAGCAGCGACCTCGCGGCTCGGCTCCGCCGTTTCGCCTTCGATGCGGTGGTTGAGGACGACGAGGTGCTGTTCCAATCCCTGCGCGCTTTGCGCGATCACGGCATCGCCATGCTGACGGGCGTTCCGGCTGAGCCGGAGGCGACGCTGCGTGTCGCCGGCCGCTACGGCCCCGTGCGCGAGACCAGCTACGGCAAGGTGTTCGATCTCATCTCACGACCGGACGCGCGGGTGGCCGGAGAGACGGCGCGCGCGCAGATCCCGCATACCGACGAGCCGTTCCGCTATTCCCCGCCGGGCTTCATCTTCTTCCACGCCATCAGGACCGGCGCCGGCAGCGGCGGCACGTCGCTGATGGTCGACGGTTTCCAAGTCGCCGAGCGGATGCGCAGGAACAGACCGGAGCTCTTCGACCTGCTGACCCGTCATGGCGTCACCTTCCATCGCGAGCATGCCGGTGAAGTGTTCTTCAGCGCCGAGGCGCATGTCATCAGCCTCGACGCCAGCGGCGCGGTCACCGGCATACGCTACAATGACCGCTGCCTGGCCCCGCAGGCCGGACCCAGCGATAAGGTCGATGGCCTGATCGCGGCGCTTGCCGAACTGACGCGGCTGATCTGCGATCCAGCGAACCAGTTCCAGCACCAGTTGCAGCCCGGCGAGGTGCTGGTCTTCGACAATCAGCGGGTCCTGCACGGACGCACCGAATTCGATCCGACGCTGGCCATCCGCCATCTCAGAAGCTGCAACCTCGACCGCGATGGCGTCCACAGCGCCTTTCGCACTTTGGCGCGGCGCTTCGCGCCGGAGGAGGCGGAAGCGGTGCTTTATCAGGGAGCTATTCTTTAGCTGTGGGATAGGTCCTCAATTGAACCACAGCGCAAACGTCAAGAAGCCGGCGCCACCGAACTCGCGCTGGATCTGGTCGAAATCGTCGCTGGTGAGGATTTTGCCGCTTTCGAGATAGGGCGCAATGCCGGGGCCGGTGATCGACAGGACGAGGTCAAAAGGTTTCGGTTCGTCGAAGAAGCGCTTCATGTTGATGCCCTTGCCGGTGATGCGGAAATGCGGCAGCAGCACGCGGCCTTCGAGAAGATCCTCGGCCACCGTCAGCGTGGCGAGCCAGGCCCGCACCTGCTCCTCGCCGACCTCGAGGCCGGTGAGCGGGTTGACGCCCTTCTGCTGCGGTCCCGGCAACCATTCCCGATCATTGTCGGTCTCGGCCAGGATCGACTTCCAGTCTTCGCGCGACAACCGGATCATCTCCAGCAGGTGGCGTCGCGCGTCTTGGCGGCGTTCCGGCTCGATCACCGGCCAGTTGACGAGATGCACCAGCGAGATGAAGTCGGCGAAGCGCCATTCCGAGGCGAATATGTTGCCGCTCATGCCGCCGTCCAGCGGCACCAGCGCATCCTGCAGCGGCAGTTTGGCGCGCGGGAACAGCATGTGGAAGGAGCCATCGAAGGCGTTGCGGAAATCATGCGCCAGCCAGAAATCGGCCTGCGCCATCAGGAATTCGGCATAGCCTTGCAGCCAGAAACCGTCGGCGCGGTCGAAGCGGAAGGTAAGCGAAGGCGCGGCATTGCTCATGTCGATGCCGCCGCGCGAGAGCGACGCCATGATGGCGGCGAAGCTTTCGTCCGGCGCAATCGCGCCGTCTTCGTTGAGATCGATGCCGAGACGGGTGAGGTCGACCGCCATGCCGATGTCGGCATTGGCCGGGACCGAGCCGAGCGTGGCGGCGGATCTTTCGAGCCGGTCACGGAAGGCGACTAGGATGGCGCGGAATTCTTCGTAGGTCAGCGGCTGCGGGTTAGGATTGTCGGGCACGGGCAACTGCATCAGCGGCAGCATGAACGATTTCGGGCTCTCGAAACCGTGGCGATGCAGGCCGCCGGCGAGGAGCTCGAGCGCGGTGAAGAATTCGCCGGCGCCGGCCGCATAGGCCGAGGCCGGGTCCCTGGCCGCTGCCGCCTCCAAAGTCGACAGCGCCGTGTTCCGGTCGGCCACGCTCTTCGCCTCGAACATGGACTTGGCTGCGTCCGGCATCTCCGCCCAGGCGAAGGACGCCCGCAGGACTGCAAACAAGACTGCTGCAAGGATCGCTCTAAGCATCGTCATCGCCCTCCGCTTCATGGCAAGGCGAGCATACACGTATTTCGATCAGGCCGAGATGCCTGCCCGCGGGATCGCGGCGACCCGCTTCAACCGGCCGGTCAGACAGTCTACACAGGGCGAAAATGGACGGGCCCGTGTCGAACTATCCGCTTGCCTACAAACTGTCGTGGCTGCCGCGCCTGCTGAGACCGTCGCTTGCCGGCGACAGGAACGGTTTCGCGGCGTCTGCGGCGGTGCTCATCGACCCGCTGCCGCTCCAGACGGTGCGGTTAGCCTTCGTCGGCGACATCTCTGCGGTCGCCAATCGCGACAGGCCAGAATGCGATCCGACAATCGCGACGCTGCTTTCTTCCGCCGACCTCGTGGTCGGCAATTGCGAAAGCCCGATCGTCGAGCGGCCACGCGCGATCATGGGCACATGGCTCGGCACGCATCACGCTATGAGTGAGCGTTTCCTGGCCGATGCGCTCGCAGCCGCCGGTATCGCGCGCGACAGGCTCGTTCTATCCCTGGCCAACAACCATGTGCTCGACCAGGGGATTGCCGGCTTCGAGGAAACGCTGGCGGCCTTGAAACGGCTCGAGATCGGAACCATCGGCACGGTTGCCGGCGGGCCTGTCCAGAATCATGCAGCCGGATCGCTGACGATCGGCTTCGCGGCCTTCACGCTCTGGCGCAACACGGACGCCACGCCCTTCGAGGAACGCATCTCGATGCGTGCCGCCGAATGGCCGCGCGAGGCTGTTCCCGGCATCGATCTCACTTGCGCCGTGCCGCATTGGGACTGGGAGTTCCGGCACTTTCCGAGGCCGCAGACCCGGGCGCTGGCGAGGCGGCTGGCGGATCACGGCGTCCGGCTGATCGCCGGGCATCACGCGCATGTCGTGCAACCTATCGAGCGCATCGGCGGTAGCGTGATTGCCTATGGCCTTGGCGACTTCCTCGGAACCGCCCTGGCCACACAGCCATGGCCCGGGCGCATCGGCTCCATCCTTATTGTCGATGTCAGCGCCGATGCCGCCACACGCGGCATGATCGCCGGCTACCGGCAGCATTTCTTCATGCGCCTCGCCGACAAAGGCCATGAGCGGCTGATCCCGGTCGAGGCTCTGGACGGCCGGCTCAAGCATCAGGTCGCAGCCCGGCTGGAGGCGATTTTTCCCGCTTCGGACAGCTAGCTCCCGACCGCATCGAGCGCAGGCGACTTTCACGTAAAAGCCGCTCTGATGGCCGCATCTCAGCGGCGGCCGGGGGTGGCCATGGAAGCAGCGGATTTCATGCCGAGCGAGGCGGTGATTGCGGGCATCAGGCGCGGCATCGAGGACTATGAGGCGAAACGCGCGTCGGCCCAGAGACAGGTCCGCTGGCGGCTGCCGGTGTTCGTCGGCCTGGTTGTCGTCTTCGTCGCGCTGATAGCCTGGCTGTTCAACCCCGCCGCCGATCCTCACGAACAGGGCTCTCGACGCCGCATGTCTTTCTCTATATCGGCGGCCTCGCCGTCGCGGTGCTTGCCTATTTCCGAGCGCTGAGGCCGGCGACCCGGCTGCAGCGATCTTTCCGCGACACGCTGCTGCCGATGATCTTCGGCTTCGTGCGGGACGTGCACTACCAGCATGGCACGCGGCCGAACTCCTTCGACAGGATGCCGCGCGAAACGGTCGGCGCTTTCAGCCGCCAAAGCTTCGACGACATTATTTCCGGGCGCTACGAGGATTTCCCCTTCGAGCTCTACGAGGCAAGGCTCTGGGAAGGCTCCGGCAAAAGCGAGACGATCGCCTTCAAGGGCATCATCATCGCCTTCGAGACCATCGAGCCGTTCCCGGGAACGTTGGTCGCGGCGCGCAAGGCCGGCAAGGTGGTGCATGTCTTCCGCGGCATGTTCGCCGGCAAGATGCAGGAGCTGCCCTGCGGCGTCGAAGACCTCGATGATATCTATGAATTCCGCACCGACAATATCGAGGCGGCGCGGCCGCTGGTGACCGGCCGGATGGCGCAAGCGCTGACCTGGCTGCGCGAGACATGGCCCTACGACCAGGCGCGGGTGGCGCTCAGCGGCAGCGACGGCTTTCTGTTGATGCCGCGCTCGAAGAACTTCTTTGAGCTTCCGGATATCTCCGAGCCGATCGACTACAACAGGCATGTCGCGCCGATGATCACCGATCTCGGCGCCATGCTGGCCACCGCTGCGCTGGTGCGCAAGATCGGCGCGAGGGATGGAGTGGGCGTATAGACCTCAGCAGTCGAAGCCGTATTGGGTACGCATGTACTCGGCTTCTTCCTTCGACATCTTCTTGAGCATCACGCAGACGGTAAAGCTGCCGACCTGGCGGCCGTTCCTGGTGTAGCCCCAGTCAGAAATATCGTCCCTGGTGAATTCGATGTTCTGGCCGAGGACGACATTTTGAACGATTTCCGGCTCGTTCGCCAATATGCCGACGAAGCCGGTCTCGGTCCGCCTGAAGGGGATGACCCAGAAATGCTCGGTCGCATTCCCATCGGTGATCATCACCTTCAGCTTGAACTTGTCGGTTCCCGGCGGCGGCGTGTCGGACAAGGCCAGGAATTCATCCAGGCTGGATCGCGCCTTCTCGATCGCCGCCGCCATCTCGGCGTCGTCGGAGGCGATCATCATGGCCTTGTCGTCGCCTTCTGCTCTGGCATGCAAGGGAGCGAGCGCCAGCAACAGGCATAGCGCGATACGAACGGCAATTGTCATGACACCCTCCAACCCCGGTCCAGGCCACTATCTTCCTGTACTAGGTCGGCATTATCAATCGAAGCCCGGCTCGTCACCAAGCCACCAAAGTCGCCGGCGCACGCTTGCCATTGCGACGATATTCAGGTGAGGCCGGCCCACCTGAACATCGAAACACCCCGGACTGGCTTATAGCCCGGTCAGTCCCGCCAGCCAGCTCGCCGACCGCTTGGCCGCGTCCACGGTTGCGGTGGCCGCGCGGCTGAGGTCGGTCTTGACCACGGCATAGCCGGCCTTGGTGCGGTAAAGCACTGCGCGGCCGCCATCGACCGACCTGTCGAAGGCAACCGGCTTCGCCGATTCCGTTTCGCTGGCGGTCACCGTTGCGCCGACCGGCACGCTCGGGCGATGGTCGAGTTCGGGCGGCAGCGGGGCGATGGTTTCGATGACGCGGTTCCTGGGCTTCAGATCCGGCCTGGAGGCTTTCGCGGCAAGCTCCGAGGTAGAGGCCGAGCCCTTGACGCGGCAGATGCCTGAAACCAGCGGATAGTTGAAATTGCGCTGGTGCAGCATCTGGCTCCTCATCGCCGCTTCGCAGTCGGCGATCGTAGCCCATTTGGCCGGTGTCTCACCGATATATTCGCACAGCTTGGCGTCGCAGTCGCAGCCGACAATGGTCATGGCGACAAGGGCGGTCTTGATCACGGTCTTGTCCCTTCGAAATTGCCCCTCTTCACCCCGCCTGCATCAATCCGCGCCGAACGAGGCGGGATTTGGCCGCGATTGTGAAATGTGGATGACGGGACGTTTCCGAAGGTTGCTCGACCGGCGACTGTGGCCGGAAAGCCTCAGTAGCCGACGCCGGGCAGGTGCGGTGCACAGCCCAAAAAGACAGTCGGCGCTGGGATTTCTCCCAGCGCCTCCCTGTCAGATCAGGAACCGGTTAAGGCAGCAACTTCCGTAAAGTCGTCGCGCCAGGCCGGCCTTGATTTTGACGGTCCTGCCAGTCACCACCCGAAGGCAGCGCCCGTTCCAGACCACGCCGACCTCCACCCTTGCGGGCTTCGCCCAGCGTGCCATCGAAGGTCTTTTCCGGCCTTCATGGCAGCATCGGTCCGCCGTCGGCGTTGGCACGCTTTCCGCGGCACCCGTAGGCATCCGTCCCTCCAACAGGCGAAACCTGCTCTCGTTCTGGGCCGTGCGGGCCTCAGGAAATCCGCCTTGCGCTTTTGCCTTTCGGCTGGGGCGTTCGGTAGCCGCCTGAGATGAGTTAAATGTACGCCGGGTAAGGGGTTCAGGGAATAACGGGGCGCCTGTGGATAGCGGGGTTATCGGGGACCAACGGCAATAGCCTCGGAACTCGGCGGCCGAATCCTTTAGACAGCCTGCCCCCGCTTTTTTAGCGACCTTGGATGTTAGAGCCTTGCTCCGCTGCCCGGTCCGCGTTTCAATGTCGGCAAAAGAGTTTGGGCCGGCAAAAGACTTTGGGCCGGCGCGGACTTCACCGCGCATTTGCGCGACGTGCCTCGGGGGAGGGTCGGCTTGAAGGTCGGGGTGGTTCTCAATCCCATAGCCGGCGGCGGCAGGCTCAAGCGGCATTGGCCGGAGGCGGCGGCGTCGCTCAAGGCGAATTTCGGCGATTTCGAGCTGCGCGAGACGCAAGCCGGCGGCGACGCTGAACGATTGGCGATCGACCTCGCAGCCGGCGGATGCGGGCTGGTGATCGCGGCCGGCGGGGACGGCACCGCCAGCGAGGTGGCCGACGGGCTGCTGCAGGCGCAATCCGAAACCGGCCACGAAAGCGCGCTTGGACTTCTGCCCTGCGGCACCGGCATCGACTTCGCGCGCGGGCTCGGCATGCCGCACTCCATAGACGCCTCGGTCAAGCACATGGCGGATGCCAAGGGCCGCAAGATCGACGCCGGTCGGATCTGCTACATCGACGACCAGGGCAAGCTGGCCAGCCGCCACTTCATCAACATCGCCAGCCTTGGCCTGTCCGGAGAAACGGATCGCGCCGTCAATGCCGACAAGCGCAAGGGTCGGGTCTCGGTCAAGGCGCTGTTCTTCTGGCGCACGGTGGTGGAGTTCCTCCGCTACCGCTTCCAGGATGTCAGGATCACCATAGACGATGGCGAGCCGGTCGAGGCGCGCATGGCGCTGGTGGCGGTCGCCAACGGCAAGTTCTTCGGCGGCGGCATGATGATCGCGCCCGATGCCGAGCTCGCCGACGGCCAGTTCGACATCGTCATCGTGGGGGCGACGAACAAGCTCGGGCTGATCCGCGACATCCGGCTGCTTTATGGCGGGCGTCACCGCAATCATCCAGCTATCACCATCCTGCGCGGCCGCAAGGTGCTGGTCGAGCCGCTTGGCGATGCGGAGAAGAACGGAGCGCTGGTCGATATAGACGGCGAGTCGCCGGGGCGGATTCCCGCGACTTTCGAGATCCTGCCCGGCGCGCTGACCTTGAGAGGTTGAATCAACCGGCTGAGAGTTTGATTTAGCCGGTACCGCCAGACGCTTGAAACAGCTGGCTAAATATTGCGGGGTTACAGTTCGAGTCTGGCCGGGAAGCCCGGCGCGCGAAGCTCCGTCCCGACCGCATCCTCGAGCAGCTTGACAATCTTGGTCGACCAGGCGTCGCCGCCATAGGCGCGCTTGCCTTCCTCGAAGATCGCGTTGACGCGCGACGCCAGATCGAGCGGCGCGCCGAAATCCCTGCCCATGGCCAGCGCGAAGCCGAGGTCCTTCAGCGCCAGGTCCATGGTGAAGCCGATGTCGTAGGAGCCGTTGAGCACGAGCTGGCTTTCGGTCTCGTGGACGAAGCTGTTGCCGGAGGAGGCGACGATGGCGTGATAGGCTTGCGCGAGGTCGAGCCCGCCCTGCTTGGCCAGCATCAGCGCCTCGCCGGCGGCGACGAGATGGATGAACGCCAGCATATTGGTGATGACCTTGATCACCGCGGCCGAGCCCACCGGACCCATCAGGAAGGATTTCGCGCACATCGCCTCGATGGCCGGCCGATGTCGCTCGTAAAGCGCAGCGTCGCCGCCGACGAGAGCCGTGATCTTGCCCGCTGCGGCCAAATGCACGCCGCCGGTCACCGGACATTCCAGCGTCTCGATTCCTTTTGCCGAAGCAAGCGCGGCAAGCCGCAATATCTCGTCGCGGCCATTGGTCGACATCTCGATCCAGGTGCCGCCCGCGGGCAGGCCCTGGAGCAATCCGTCTGGGCCGGCGAGCACCATCTCGCTGACCTTTGGCGAAGGCAGGCAGGTGATCGCGTTGCCGGCGCGGGAAGCGGCCTCGGCGGGATTATTTGCCGCCGTGGCGCCGAGCGCGACAAGGCGCTCGATCGCCGCCGGGTCGCGGTCGAAGACGGTGACGGCAAAGCCGTTGCGCAGCAGGCTGGCGGCAAGGTTGCCGCCGAGATGGCCAAGGCCGATGAAGGCGTAGGCGGGGGGCGCGCTCACGGCATCAGCGGCGTCTGCATCATCTGCAGATGCAGGTCCTTGCCACTATAGGGATGCGCGTCGCAGACGTCCTCATTGAGCTCGACGCCGAGGCCGGGCTCCTTCGAGGGGATGACGTTGCCGTCCTGCCATTCGATCTTCTTCTTGAGCAGCGTGGCGTGAAAGCCATCCCATTGCTTCAGCGATTCCAGGATCAGGAAATTGGGCAGCGTCACCGCGAGCTGGATGTTGGCGGCTCCGACGATCGGGCCGCAATAGCAATGGGGTGCCACCTGGATGTGGTAGGCCTCGGCCATGGCGGCAATCTTCTTGGTCTCCAGGATGCCGCCGGAGCGGCCGAGATCCGGCTGCAGGATGGTCGCGGCGCGATTCTCGATGACGCGGGCGAATTCGGACTTGGTGGTCAGCCGCTCGCCGGTGGCGACGGGAATGGACGTGCCGCGGGCGACCTGCGCCATCACCTCGGGCATATCCGGCGGTACCGGCTCCTCGAACCAGAGCGGATCGTAAGGCTCGATCGCGCGCGCCATGCGCAGCGCGCCGGATGCGGTGAACTGGCCATGCGTGCCGAATAGGATGTCGGCGCGCGTTCCTACCGCCTCGCGGATCGCCTTGATCATGCGCGCCGAGAGGTCGATGTCGATCAAGCGCGGCTGGTGGCCGTCATAGGCGGTGTAGGGGCCGGCCGGGTCGAGCTTCACGGCGTTGAAGCCCTGCTCGACATATTCGAGCGCGCAGGCGGCGGCCATATCGGGGTCGTTATAGACATTCTGGCCGCGCGCATCTTCCGAATGGACGCTGCCGCTGTGCGGATAGAGATAGGTGTAGGAGCGCAGCGTCTCATGTACCTGGCCGCCCAGCAGCTTGTAGACAGGCTTGCCGGCTTCCTTGCCGATGATGTCCCAGCAGGCCATTTCGAGCGCCGAGAAGCAGCCCATGCCGGAAACGTCGGGGCGCTGGGTGAAGCCGGAGGAATAGATACGCCGGAACAGGTTCTCGATGTCGTGCGGATCGCGGCCGACGAGATAGCGCTCGGCCATGTCCTCGATCATCTTGGCCGTGACATGTGCCGAGAAGGTGGCGTTGTAGGCCTCGCCATAGCCGACCACGCCGCCATCGGTGGTGAGCTTGACGAAGATGAAATATTTGCCGCCGATGCCGGGCGGCGGATTGCCGACAACCCAGGTCTTGACGTCGGTGACTTTCATTTCTGATCCTCCAGAACCAGGTCGGCCCCTTTCCATCCGGTCAGGATCGAGGCGGCGTTGGTGTTGCCCGTGATGTTGTCGGGGAAAATCGAAGCGTCGATGACGCGCAGACCTTCCAGTCCATGAACCTTCAGCCGCGGATCGACGACGGCGCGCGCGGCGTCCGGCCCCATGCGGCAGGTCGAGACGGGATGGTAGACGGTGCCCGAGCGTTTCCTGAAATCCTGGATGAGGTCGGCGTCCGACTGGATCGACGGTCCAGGCAGAACCTCTTCCTCGATGATCTCCGCCATCGCCGGCATTGCGGCGATCCTGCGCACGAACTTCACCGCCGCCAGCATCTCGTCGACATCGGCGTTGGTCGAATAGGCGTTGGCCGTGATCCTTGGATAGTCGCGCGGATTGTTCGAGCGGATCATGATCTCGCCGCGGCTCGATGGGCGGCAGTTGGAAAGGCCGATGGAAAAACCCGGCCACGGGTCGGGCGTCAGGATCGGGCGCTCGCCGCTCTTCGGGATGACGGTCGAGAAGGCCTGGAAATAGAGCTGCATGTTCGGCCGCGCCATCGACGGGTCGGTGCGGAAGAAGCCGCCGGCATTGTTCATCGACAGCGACAGCGGACCGGAGCGCAAGAGGATGTACTGCATGCCGACCAGCAGCTTGCCCCACCACGGCCGCAGGATCTGGTTGAGCGTCGGCAGCTTGCCCTTGAAAGTGTAGTTGATGCCGACATGGTCCTGCAGATTGGCGCCGACATTGTCGTTGGCGTGGACGACCGGGATGCCGAGGCCGGTCAGCAGCGCCGCAGGGCCGACGCCGGAGAGCTGCAGCAGCTGCGGCGAGTTGACCGAGCCGCCCGACAGGATCACCTCGCGGCCGGCGCGCGCGGTTTTCTTCTTGCCGTTCTGCTCATACTCGACGCCGACGGCGCGCTGGCCCTCGAACAGGATCTTCGTCGCCAGCGCGTCGGTTTCGACGCGGACGTTGCCGCGCTTCATCGCCGGCCGCAGGAAGGCGCGGGCGGCCGACATGCGGCGACCGTTCTTGGTCGTGATCTGGTAGACGCCGACGCCTTCCTGGGAGGCGCCGTTGAAGTCTGGGTTGAGCGGCAGGCCGGCTTGCTGGGCAGCGGCGAGATAGCGCTTGGTCAGCGGGTGCACGGCGCGCGAACAGTCGGTGATATGCAAGGGGCCGCCGACGCCGCGCCATTGGTCGGCGCCGGCCGCATTGTCCTCCATCGCCTTGAAGGAGGGCAGAAGATCGTCATAGGCCCAGCCGGGATTGCCGGCGGCGGCCCAGGCATCGAAATCCTCGCGCGCGCCGCGAATGAAGACCATGGCGTTGATCGAGCTGGAGCCGCCGAGCAGCTTGCCGCGCGGCCAGTGGTCGGCATTGCCCGCGAGGCCAGGATCGGGCTCGGTCTTATAATTCCAGTTGACGGCCGGGTCGAAGAAGGTCTTGCCATAGCCGAGCGGCATCTGGACGTAGAAGCGCCGGTCGGTTCCGCCGGCCTCCAGCACCAGCACCGAGAAGCGGCCCGAAGCCGACAGTTTGTCGGCAACGACCGAACCGGCCGAACCCGAGCCGACGATAATGAAATCATAAGTCTGCATGGTGGAAGGGCGGCTCCGCAATGTGGGCTTACCCTAGACATTGCCGGCTAGCGGCGTCGCCGTGGCTTCCGGCATGGCTTGTGAAAAAAGCGACCGCGCCGCGCGCTTGGTTTTCGCTGACAGCAGAGCTTGCGACATCGCAACCGCATTGGTACGGGTTCAGGAGAACAGCGGCTGAAGGACTTCTCCATGGTGCATTACGCGGACGGAAAGCCGCTCGGCGATCTCACTTTGAGGACGCTCGCCATGCCGTCCGACGCCAATGCCGCCGGCGATATCTTCGGCGGCTGGGTGATGGCGCAGATGGACCTTGCCTGCGGCATCCGGGCGGCCGAGCGCGCCAAGGGCCGCGTCGTGACGGCGGCTGTGAAGGAGATGTCTTTCGCCAAGCCGATGAAGATCGGCGACACGCTCTGCATCTACACCCATGTCGAGCGCGTTGGCCGCACCTCGATGGTGCTCAAAGTCGAGGCCTGGGCGCAGCGCTATCTTTCCGACCTGATGGAAAAGGTCACCCATGCCGATTTCGTCATGGTGGCGCTCGACGGCGAAGGCAAGCCGAAGCCGGTTCCGGCCGAGAGCTGACGGGCTCCGATTCTCCCAAGTCTGCCGTTTTGTAACAACACCTGCGCGGAAGATGCGCTCTGCGGCATCCAATGGTTGCCTTCGCGCTCCAGTTTGAGGGCGCGGGGGGGGGGAAACAATGCGTCAACATATGCTGAACGGCTGGCTCGTGGCAGCCCTTATCGCTCTGGTCTGCCTGCTCGGCATAACGGCCTATACGGAGATCAGCAAAGACCTTCCACGCATCGCCTGTATGAGGGGCCCGAAGGCGATCGACAAAAAGGCTGCGCAGCCGGAGAGCTGCTCGACGACGTGCTGCGGCAGCACCATCCGAAGCGCCTGATCTGTGGCCGGCTGAAGACCGTCATCCTTGTTGAGACGGTTGCGCGGACACATCAGCGAGGCTGGCTGCGGGCGGCAGCGGATCCGGTCAAAGCCGGAAGGCACCACAGGCCCGGCGCCGGGCCGCAGGGTTCATCCAATGGTTCAGAAATCTTTGAACTATAAGGGTTTCAGGTCTGCCGGCTGTCGAATTTTGCGCGCGCCTCACGGACCCGATTGGTGTTCTTGCGGGCCCATTCGCCGAGCGCGGCGACCGGCACAAGCAGCTCGTGGCCGAGCTCGGTCAGCTCGTAATCGACACGTGGCGGAATGGTCGGAAACACCTTGCGTGTGACGAAGCCGTCGCGCTCCAGACCACGCAAGGTGGTGGTCAGCATCTTCTGCGAAATGCCGCCGACGGCGGCGCGCAATTCATTGAAGCGCATCGCACCGTCACCCAGCTTGCCGACCACGAGCACGGTCCATTTGTCGCCGACCCGCTGCAGGATTTCGGACACGGCTCGGCAGTCCTCGGTGATATGCGGGTGCCTCAGTAACAAAAATGTGCCTCCTTGCGCGCTGATTTGTCAGTATCACATATAGCGCCGGTATCCAAACGATACCAGAAATTCCCGCAAGGAGAGCCCCTTATGTCCAAGCCCAAAATTGCCATTGTCGTCGGTTCGACGCGCGCCGCCCGCTTCGCCGACGTGCCGACGCAGTGGATCGCCAAGATCGCCAAGACCCATGCCGATATCGACGTCGAGATTGTTGATTTGCGCGACTGGCCGCTGCCCTTCTTCGACGAAGTCGCGTCCTCCGCCTGGGCGCCGTCGCAGAACGAAGTGGCGCAGCGCTGGCAGAAGAAGGTCGCCGAGTTCGACGGCTTCATCTTCACCGCCGCCGAATACAATCACGCGCCGACTGGTGTCCTGAAGAACGCCATCGATTACGCCGCCAATGAATGGAACAAGAAGCCGGCCGGCTTTGTCGGCTATGGCTCGGTCGGCGGCGCGCGCGCGGTCGAGCAACTCCGCCTGATCGCCGTCGAGCTGCAGATGGCGCCGGTCAAGTCGGCCGTGCATATCGCCTGGGGCGATTTCCTTGCGGTTCGCCAAGGCGAGAAGAAGCTCGAGGACATCGAGCATCTGAACCAGGCTGCCGCGGCGCTCATCAACGACGTCGCCTGGTGGGCGAAAGTGCTGAAGGCAGCCCGTGCCGCCGACGCGATCGCCGGCGAAGCGCAGGCCGCTTGAACGGTCGATAGAGTTTATCCTCCCAGTGCGAAAGGAGCGGCGCCAGCGCCGCCCCTTTTCAATTTGCGGGAACCCAAGCTGGCTACCTTGCCTGGTCCCGACCACATCTTGGCGGTGACTTGACCGCCCAGAACGGCGCGTTAGATGCAGGCCCGAATCGGCCGAAGACGAAGACGTATAGTCGTGGAGGAGCGGAATGCCTTGGCTTGGCAGATGGCGTAATCAGTATGGGTCCGTCCTCGACATAACCGGCGAGGACGGCGGCCGGATCGAAGGCACGTTTCGCACGGCACTCGAAGACAGCAGCTTCTATGGACAGACGGTGCCGATATCCGGCATCGCGCATGGCGACGTGATTGGAGTCACAGCCGCCGGCGAGGGTACGGCCGGCCCCGCCGCGGTGAGCTACACCGGCATATTGCGGGACGGCAAACTGGAGACGATGTGGCTGACCGTGGCGGGCAGCACCATCACCGGCAAGGAAGGCGAAACCGCTTCCCGCAAGCAGGTAGGAACTTGGCGTGCCTTCGGCACCAGTCTCGACACCTTCATCAAGGAATAGCCGAGCCAGCGGGACCGAATGCCCTTCGCCTCTGACGGCAGCAACGGCGCCGTCCATGAGGGCCATGCCGCATGGCTGAAGCAGCTCTGGCAAATTGCCCATCGCGAGGTTTCCACCATAGCCTGAGCCGACGCCTTCCTGGTCATCATGGCGGCTTTTGTCATCGCCACCGCGCTGGTGCCGTTCCTGCGCAACGTGACGCCGAAGGCGCCGCCGCCGGAGGCGCATTGTGCAGACCGGAAGTGCTGCGGGCGAAGCAGTCTACTGCGACCCCGCCCCAAACCAGCGGATAAAGGCGGCATCCTTCCCGGTGATGTCCTTCACCGCTTTCAACAGCGCTTGATGCAAGGCCTGCATGGAGCGGTAATGATCGCACTGTGTCGATATCAGCGGGTCCACGATGCTCCTGTGCAGCGCTCCCGCCGCCATGATGAACCGCTCCAGCTCTGACTCAGATAATTGCTTTGCCTTGTTGCGCCGAACCACCGCGACCTCCTGCGAGAATCGCCCCATCCAAGATTAAATTCCTATGGATGTCGGATGGTTACCAGCGACCGCTGGTTGCCTTGTTCGACCTATCGTCGCCGGCTGGGATCGCCGTCGCCATTGGCCAGATTAATGGCGTTACGCAGGTCCGTCTCGCTGCTGACGAATAGTCATGGCCGAGGCCGTGCCCGAGAGCAGGCAAGCCAGGGCGAGGCAACTGACCCCCGCCGGCAGCGTCCCGCCGCGAATGCGCCCAATCGTGCCGGCCGCTCGCTCTCATAAGCCTATGCCCCGCTGCCGCCAATCATGCGATGTGGGCAGCGCACGCCGAAACAAACCGTCAATAGATTAAGCCGGTGCTTCATTCCTATCTTGAGGTTTAATTGTAGATTACTTACCTTTCTCGCCGTTAATTTAAAGCAACGTTAGTACCTTGAATATAAGTTGGGTAAATTATATATATTTTGACTTGAGCATGCAGCCGGGAAGGACGGCAGCCGCGGGTGGGAGGGGCGAGCGGAACCCAGGCGGTCCGGCCCGCTTATCATGGTGACACAGGATTTTGCGGGCCGGACCTTGCCCCGCGGCTTGGCCGACCAGGGCAACACATCGTTAGCTTCGCCCCTGGCGGCTAACATTGACAACCGATAATCCGCGCACGCGATAGCCCGCGTACGCGCCGAAGCCAATCAGGCGGAACCGCGTTCAAGCTCCGCCGAAAGCCGGATAGAGTCGGAAACGCCCTGGCCGAAGAGCGCCATTACCTTGACCGCGATCCGTTCGCGCTCATCCTTGTCGGCAACGTGGTGCCTTGCGCAGTAATCGTTCAAGGCTTTTGCGAGAATATCGAGCTGGGCGGGATCCGCCACGCCGTACGCTGACAACGCTTGCCTCCCTGGACAGGGCGAAAGCATAATGCCGCTTTCAGACGTCCGTTTGCCTCTGTCCGGTCCGGACGACGGACAAATAGTATGCTCGAAATGTGACCGTTGCGAGTCAATTCACAGCCTCGCTATTTCTTCTTCAAGAGCCGCGCCTCCCGAAGAAGCGAACCGGCATCGATGCCGATCATGTCGACAAGGTCGCGGGCCTGGGTCTCGGTGATGCCGGTCTCCTTCACGAGAAACCGGACCCGGAACTCCTTCTCCGCCTTCAGTCGCGCATCGCGTTCTTGCTTGTCTTCGGCCATGGATTTTTCCCCATGCCCTGAAACTGCAAGCAGGCGATCAAAGTTCCGCTCAGCGCACGACCTGCCGATGCCCGTCGGGCAGGCGGGTGGCGATCAGCTTGTCGATGCGGCGGCCGTCGAGGTCGACAACCTCGAAACGCCAGCCTTGCGCGTCGACGCATTCGCCGGTCGTCGGCAGATGATGGAGATGCGATAGCACATAGCCTGCGACGGTCTCGTAGTCGCGGTTCTCCGGCAGGTCGATGCCGAGCACTTCGGCCATCTCGTCGGCCTGCATATAGCCGGCGAGCAGCCAGGAGCCGTCCTCGCGCTTGACGGCGTTCTCCTCCTCGCCGGCCTCGAGGTCGGAGCGGAACACGCGCGGTGATGGCTTCGAGGATGTCGGCCGGCGTGACGATGCCTTCGAAATGGCCGTATTCGTCATGGACCAGCGCCATAGGTACGTCGGACTCGCGGAGCCTCTGCAGGACGTCGAGCGCGTCGGCTTGGTCATGCACAATGGGGGCGGCGCGTACATGCTGGCGCGGATCAAGCACCCTGCCGGCGAGAAGGGCGGCCAGCACGTCGCGCGTCTGAATGACGCCGACCATGGCATCGACATTGCCGTCGCCGACCGGCAGCCGCGAGTGCTGGGTTTCCATCAAGAGCTTTCGAGCCGCGGCTTCGTCGGATTGCAGGTTGAGCCAGTCGACCTCGGTGCGCGGCGTCATCACGGCACGCACAGCACGGTCGCCAAGGCGCATGACGCCGGCGATCATGCGGCGCTCGTCGGATTCGATGGTGCCGTGATGCTCGGCCTCGGCGACGAGCATCTTGATCTCCTCGTCGGTGACCTTCTCTTCCGCCTCGCCGGCCTGGCCGAGCAGCCACAGCACGGCGCGGCCGGAAACGTCGAGCAGGAAGACGAGCGGCGCCGAGACGGTGGCAAGGATGGTCATTGCCGGCGCGGCGCGGACAGCGACGCGTTCGGGATCGCGCAGCGCGATCTGCTTCGGCACCAATTCGCCGACGATCAGCGAGGCGTAGGTGATCAAAGCGACGACAATGCCGACGCCGATGGGGTCGGCGATATTTTCGCGGATGCCGGCCGAGGCCAGATATTGCGCCAGCCTTTCGCCGAGCGTCGCGCCCGAGAAGGCGCCCGACAGGACGCCGACGAGCGTGATGCCGATCTGCACCGATGACAGGAATTTGCCAGGGTTCGAGCCCAGCGCCAGCGCACGGCCGGCGCCCTTGACGTTGCGGTCGATCATCGCCTTGAGGCGGGCGGGCCGCGACGAGACGATGGCAAGCTCCGACATCGACAAAAGGCCGTTCACCAAGATGAGGACGGCAACGACGGCGATTTCAACGTAAAGCATCGGCGGTCAATAGCATTGCTGCAGTGCATTCGAAAATAGCCTGCCGGTATTTTTGGCAGATGACAGGCGTAGTGTTCAGGCGGCATCCCAAATCGGCGCCGAAAAATGCCCGACAAGCGCGTCGATGACCACGCGAACCTTCGGCGTCAGCGCGCGTGTGAGGGGCCACACGGCATGGACGGCGATGTGCTCCACCAGATGATCCGACAGAACCATTTCGAGCGCGCCGCGCCTCAGGCTCTGGCCGGCAAGCCAGGTAGGCAGGAAGGCGATGCCGCAGCCGGCGAGCGCGGCGTCCAGCATCGGCTCGCCATGGCCGAGCACAAGCCGCGCCTTGGGCACGAAAGTGGTGAGGTGACCGGCGCCGTCGCGTATGGCCCAGGGCCGGACGACGCCTTCACGTCCGTAACCGATGACGCTGTGCCGGGCGAGATCGTCCACGGATTGCGGGCGGCCATACCGTTCAAGATAAGCGGGAGAGGCGCAGATCGCCGAGCGCTGGGCATAGATGCGGCGTGCGGCAAGCGACGAAGAATCGTCGAGCTCGCCCATACGCACGGCAAGGTCGATGCCTTCCTCTATCAGGTCGACGCGCCGGTCGTTGAAGGAGATCTCGATCGTCAGGTCCGGAAACCGGCTGGATATGTCGAACAGCACGGGCGCGACGCATCGGCGACCGAAGGCGAGCGGCACATCGACCCGGAGCCTGCCCGACGGGACCTGCCGGCGCGAGGCGAGCAACGCCTGCCCGGCCTCGATCTCGGCAAGCGCCCGCGCGCAGGATTCGTAGTAGCTCATGCCTTCGCTGGTCGGGCTGAGGCTGCGCGTGGTGCGGTTGAGGAGGCGCACACCCAGCCGCTGCTCCAGTTGCGCGACCGACTTCCCGATCGCCGACTTCGTCACATGCAACCGCTCGCCGGCGCCCGTGAAGCTGCCGGCTTCGACCGCGTTGACGAATGCGACGACGCCCTGGAGGTCAGCCGGATCCATATCGATTCCCTATTGTAGATTTGAACTCTTCAATTTGTTGCCGAATATCCCGCATTGCGGCACTATTTTCCATAGTCGGATCGCATAAATCTCTCGCGCACCATCAACCAAGGAGCGCGATGCATGGACACCGACAGCAACAGATCCTGGCAAATGAGCGGGTTCGGCCTTTCCAAACTGAAGCCGGTGGAAGGGGACGTGCCCAAGCCGGGGCCACACCAGCTTCTGGTACGGACGAAAGCCGTGTCGCTGAATTACAAGGACAAGATGATCGTGGACGGCGTGCTCATCCCCGACCTGTCCTTCCCATTCGTGCCGACTTCGGACGCCGTGGGCGAGGTCGTGGCGGTCGGCGGCGCGGTGAGCCGCTTCAAGGTCGGACAGCGGGTCCTGGGACAAGTGATCACCGACTGGCCTGACGGCGACGCACCGGCGGTGCTCCACCGGCACACGCTGGGCTCCTCGCTTTCAGGCATGCTGTCCCAATATGTCGTCTTCGGTGAGGACGCGGCGGTGCCGGCACCGGCCTCGCTGAGCGATGTCGAGGCCGCAACGCTGCCGATCGCGGCGCTGACCGCCTGGTTTGCGATGACGGAGGCGACAAGGCCGGTGCCGGGCCAGACCATCCTTATCCAGGCCACTGGCGGCGTGTCGCTGTTTGCGCTGCAATTCGCCGCCGCCTTCGGCCTGCGCGCCATCGTCACATCGAGCAGCGACGAGAAGCTGAAGCGTGCCAAGGATCTCGGCGCGTGGCGGACGATCAACTACCGCGCCCAGCCGGCATGGGACGAGGCCGCTCGCGCCATCACGGACGGGCTTGGCGTGAACCATGTGCTGGAAATGGTCGGCGGCGACAATGCGCGCCGGTCGCTCAACGCCCTTGCCGCCGATGGCCGGCTGTCCGTCATCGGCCTGCTCGGCGCGATGGAGATCAGCTTTCCGATCCTGCCTCTCATGCGCAACCGCATCACGGTGCAAGGCCTGTCCATCGGCCACCGCCGCTCCTTCGAGCGCATGAACCAGGCGATAGAGGCGCTCGGCATCCGACCGGTCGTCGACAAGGTCTACGGCTTCGATGAGGTGCCCCAGGCGCTTCAGCGTCTGGAACAGGGGCCGTTCGGCAAGATCGTGATCACCACGACCTGAGGGCGCGTGGTGAGATCACCGCAGCGTCTTCAGCACGCCGATCACGGCCATGCCGTCAGTGAAATAGGGATCGCCGCCGCCGTTGCGTCCCGTCTTGGTGGCGCCGATTCCCGGTATCTCGCTGGTGGATGTGAGCTGATCGGCGGCCTTCAGGTCGCCGATCAGAAAGTCGCGCTCGGCGTCGATGTCGGGGCCGATATGATGGGTGACGGCGCCCGTGTCGTGGCTGAAGCCGACGCCGCGATCGAAGCTCGCGGCGCCCAACCAGAGCGGGCGGCCGTCGTCGCCGACCGCGTCCGTCTGCCAGAAGCGGACGTGATGGCGCCGGTCGGCACTGCCGCCGACCGGTTTCTCGAAAGCAAGGTCCTGGCCGCGACCCTCGAACAAAAGGCGGCTCATCGGCGCATCGGGGTAGGGGCGGGAAAACAAAACGCTTTCACCGATGTCGATCGCGGTCCTGAGTGTCACGGCATCGGCCGTGTCCCAGCCCGCGACCGCGAAGGCATGGACGACTTCCTTCTCGGTGCCGATAAGGCCGACATTGATCGGATCGCCGGGAATGCCCTGCGGCGTATGCGTCACCATCTCGAAGGGGCGGGTGCGGAAGCCGCGCTCCCGCCAGGTCCAGAATTCCGGCGCGGCGACATAGGCGAGCGCCAAATAGAAGGCGCAGATGGCCGCCAGCCAGATCGCCGCGCGCCGCCTCAGGCTTCGTTCACCCACGACAAATCGCTCCCAAATCCTCGCGCGACCATTTTATGCCGTGTTGGCCGTTTGGGGCAGAGGCCTGTGGAGCCAGGCTGGCGACATGAGGACGAAGCGGGTTGCCTCGGTGATCGCCTCAAATCAGCGGCAGGCGCGGTAACCGCTTTTGCGGTTCTTGATATCGAAGTGGAAATGGTTGCGATGATCGTAATTGTAGCCCGGACCCAGCACGGTGGTGAAATACTCGCAACCGTCGGCGCGCACATTGTTGAGGAAGCCGCGCGTGCGGAAAGCGAACAGGCCGGGCTTGCGCACGTCGATGTCGTCGCCATTGTTGAGCTCGATGCTCATCACGTCGAGGGCGTTGCCTTTGCCGTGCTCGGACAAAACACCTTCGCCGGCGATGTTGCGGCAGGAATAGCTGGAGCCCTGGTGGATCGCCTTGACGCCGGAGAAATAGCGCCAGCGCGCGGCCGGCTGCAGCTCGTTCTTCGTCCAGGCGGCGAAGGTGGCGGCCATATTGCAGGTCAGCGTCGCCGCCGGTTTCATGGCGACGCTGCCGATCGCCGAGACTTTAACGGGGAAATCGATGCCGCACTGACCTTCATGGATCGGCTGGATGTCCTGGTAGACGACGCCCATCCGCTTCAGCTCGTTGCGGCAGTCGATCTCGCTGGCCGGCATCTGCTCGAGAGGCGACATCGGCTCATCCATGCGCGGATACGCGGCCTGGATCATATAGGGGTTGGACGGAACGAGCCGCTGCATGCCGGAATATTGCGGCGCGTCGGGCTGCGGCACGGCCGCCGTCTGGCTGCCGACATCGACGGCTGGCTGCAGCGCAAAGACGTCACCGGTCGTGCAGGCCGATATCGTCGCGATGGCGCCCGCGGCCAGCCCGACAATCGCGATCCGTGCGCACTTGTTCCGTTGCGCCGCCACCAGCACAGCGCCAAGTCTTCCAGCCATTGAGAGGCGTCCTTGTCCCCGAATGGCACAAGGTTAACCCTCAACAGTAAAGGAAAGATCAGCGCCGACATTCATGCATGGGGCGGAATTGCGGCGCTGTTCTTGCCGGGACGCAACCCGAAACTTTCGAGATCGTGCCTACTGGCAGAAGGTGCCGCCGTGCCGGCGCGGTTCCAGGTCCAGGTGAAAATGCAGTTCGTGGTCGGGGTCGGCACCCGGCCCAAGCACCGTCTTGAACGGCCCGCAGGCAGCCTTGCGCAGCGCGTCGAGGAACTTCGCGTCCTTCTCAGGCGGCGCCGGCCCGATCTCGATCCGCCTCCCGTCCGATAGGGTGAAGCTGGCGATGTCGAGCGCGTTGCCGAAGGCGTGTTCCGACAGTTTGCGGGTGCCGTTGCGCGGGCGGCAGACGAAGGCTGAGGCCTGTTTGACCGATTTCAGGTCGGCGCCGAGTTCAGCCTTTGCGGCAGGCTGGACGACATCGGCCATGAAACGCGCGGCCGCTTCGGCCATCGAACAGTTGAGCTCGGTGCCGGGACTGATGCCGATGGACTTGCCGAGCGTCTTCAAAATTATCGGATAGGGAATCGAGCAGCCGATTTCCTCATCGTGCTCGGCCTTGTGCTCCTCGAACTCGACGCCCAGCGCCTTCAGCCGCTCCCGGCATGCGGTTTCTTCCGCAGGCATCTTGTCGGCGGGCATTTCGGCCGAGCGCGGATCGGGAAGCATCTTTTCCTCGCCCGGCGGTTCGGGTTTTTCCGGCGGTTGCGGCGCGGTTTCCGGCGGCTCCGGCTCCAGTTCGGCGGGCTTCTGCGGCGGCGTCGGCACCACGTCCGGCGTCTCAGGCTCGGAGTCCGTCCGAGACTCGGATCGAGCGCCCTTCGAGCGCGGCGGGCGAGCGTCCCATTTCGGATGCGACTTCTCCTGGTTGAGGAAGTCGTCATTGCCGTCGAGGCGGCGTTTGCCTTGCCCGGACTTGTCGACGCCGTTCTCCATATCCTGCGGCCGCGATCCCGGAACCGGGGTTGGCGGAGGCGTTTCCGGTGCCGGCGCGGCGCTTTGGCCGGCCGGCGGGACGGGGCTTTTGTGCCGGTGGTGATGCTTGGCCAGGGCCGGCGAAACCAGCAGGATCGCGGCCGCCACAGGCAGCGCCAGTCTGCAAAGTCGTGAAAGGCTTAGCGTTGCCATCGCCCCGAAACGGCAGTCGCGTTGCGAAGTTGCCTGCGTCGGCGGCCTTGCCGATCACAATCGGTTACCGGCGCGTTACGCGCCGATGGCCTCAAGGCCTTCCTCCAGCCAGTCGGCAAGCATCGGCAGGCCAAGCAAATATTTGGCCGCGCGCTTCCTGGGGCGCTCCCTGGCGGCGGCCACCGCATCCGCCCATTCGGATGCGTCATAGTCGCCGCGCCCGACCCAGGCGAGCGCGATCAGCTCGGCCGCTTCGTCGATGTTGAGATCGTTGATCAGCTCGCGGAATTCCTCCTCGGTGAGGTTTTCCGAGGCTTCCTCGACAAGGCCATCATGGTGGTGGCTGGCATGCGTGTCGCCGTCGAACTCGACCTCATGCTCGGCGCCGTCGTCATAGTCCTCGTTGACGGCGGCGCTCAGCGCTTTCGCCTTGAGGATGAACAGGCGCACCGTGTCCGGATCGATCGAAAGTTCCCACTCCTTCTCGAGGCGCTGCTGCACTGGCCTTTCTCCCACGTGATGCGCTTGGCCCCGATGATAGCGGAATTAAAGCGCGCGTCACGTCCGCAGGTAAATGCTTCTTTCCGGCCGTCGAAAATAGTTCGGCAGCCGCCCGCATTTCGGGATGAAACCGCGCCGGAGCGGCGTTAATCTGCCATTGTCACGCTCATGGAGGCTTCGATGCGCAGACGTTTGCTTGTTCAGGTCATGGCTGTTGCGGCGCTGCCGCTGTTCGTTGCGCCCGCGTTCACGGCGGGTGAGGGTGGCGGTGGCAGCAGCGGCGGCCAGACGACCAGCACCTGCAAGAAGGGCGAGGTCTGGGACAAGAAGAAGAAGAAATGCGTCGTGCCGCAATATGGCATGCTGGACGACGACAGCATCTATGAGGCCGGCCACGATCTGGCGATGGCCGGGCGCTATGATGAGGCGATCTCGGTGCTGACGCTTGCCGCCAACAAGCAGGATCCGCGCATCCTCAACTATCTCGGCTATTCGCATCGCCATTCGGGCCGCATCACGGTCGGCCTCGGCTATTACGAGGAAGCGCTGCGCATCGACCCGAACTACACGCTGGTGCGCGAATATCTGGGCGAGGCGCATCTGCAGATCGGCGATCTTGCCGGCGCGCAACAGCAGCTCCAGGAAATCGAAAAGCGGACCGGCAAGGGCTCGCGCGAATACGGCATGCTGTCCGAGCAGATCGATCATTTCCTGAGGAGCTGAACAGGGCTTCGAGGCTCCTCGAACCGGCTGCGGGCAATCGCGGCCGGTTTTTCGTTTGCCGGGCCGTGTACCCGCGAAAGCGGTGATCATTTTGCCGAATTTCATTTTTGGGCGTGAAAATCGCGCGAAGATTGCTATATTCAGGGAAATTGTGGTGAGACGGTTCCGTTAGCCCGAGGCTGCCGGACCGTTTTCTTTTTGTACCTATCGACAAGGCCACCCCCGAAGACGGGGGCGGCGGCAGGAAAGGTCAGGCAGATGATCAAGGTCCCGATGACAGGCGAGGGGTTCGCGTCATTGAAGGAAGAGCTCCGCTGGCGCCAGCAGGAGGAACGTCCTCGTATTATCGAGGCGATCTCCGAAGCGCGCTCGCATGGCGACCTGTCGGAAAATGCCGAATATCACGCGGCGAAGGAGTCGCAGAGCCACAATGAAGGCCGCATCAACGAGCTCGAGGATCTGATCGCGCGCGCCGAGGTCATCGACGTGTCCAAGCTTTCGGGCGACAAGGTGAAGTTCGGCGCGACGGTGGTGCTCGTCGACGAGGACACCGAGGAAAAGAAGACCTATCAGATCGTCGGCGACCAGGAAGCGGACGTGAAGTCCGGCCGCATCTCGATCTCCTCGCCGATCGCGCGTGCGCTGATCGGCAAGGAAGTCGGCGACGCCATCGAGGTCAACGCCCCGGGCGGTGCTCGCGGCTACGAGATCGTCGAGGTGCAGTTTATCTAACTTTTGTCTCCCCCTTTGTGGGGGAGATAGCACGCTGTGCCAGCAGCCTCTCGGCCTCCGCTATCACGTCGGCCGGCGCGACCTTGCGACCGGCTGGCGCAAGCAAGGTCGATGCGAACGGTCCTTGCGGGCCGGTGAGACCTGGTTCCGTCGCCAGGAAGATGGCGACCGTCGGCAGGCCGAAGGCGCTGGCAAGATGGGTGAGGCCGGTGTCGGCGCCGATGACGAGCGTCGAACGGCCGAGGATCGCGGCGATATCGGCGAGCGGCGATTTTGGAACCAGCACCGTCCTTGGTACGGCCGCGGCAATGGCTTGCGCCACTTTCCTTTCCGCATCATTCGACCAGGTGACGACCGGCGTGAAGTGCCGGTCGGCCAGTCCGCGCGCGATTTCGATCCAATCCTTGACCGGCCATTTCTTGTCATCGCGGCTGGTGCCGTGCAGCAGGAAAGCGGCTCTGCCTTCAAGGCCGGGCAGATTGCCCGCCGGCGGCACGATGCCGGACTCCAGGGTCGATAGGTCAGGCTGGTAGCCCAGGACCAGTCCGAACAATCGCCTGGTGCGCTCGATGGCGTGCAGGTCGCGCGGCACGGCGTATTTGCTTTGATAGAGCAGCGTTGCCGAAGGTTCGCGGGCGCTCGCTCGGTCGAATCCGGCAATCGGCGCGTCGGCCTGAATGGCGACCAGGGCCGACTTCAACAGGCCTTGCGCGTCGATGACAAGATCGTAGCGACAGGCGCGGAGCGCTCTGCGCAGTCCCGCCATCTCGCGCCAGGTTTCGCCATGGAGAAGCCTCTTGCGCCAACGCCGCACAGCCACGTTATGGATGGTGCCGATTGCCGGATGCAGCGCCACGATGCCAGCAAACGGCTCCTCCACGCACCAGTCGAAGATGATATCGGGGCGATTGCGCAGCGCGTCCTCGACGGCCGGAAATGTGTGGATGACATCGCCCATCGACGATGTCTTGACGATGAGCACCTTCATGCCGCTGCCGGAACTTCAAGCAAACGGTCGGCCGCGGCGGTGACGCGGGCGACATCGAGCGTCTTCAGGCAGTTGAGATGGCCGAGCGGGCAAATCTTCTTGTGACAGGGCGAGCAGGACAGATGCAGCCAGATCAGCTCGGAGCGCTCGCTGAGCGGCGGCGTGTTTTCCGGCGAGGTCGAACCGTAGACGGCGACGATCGGCGTGCCGACGGCGGCCGCGACATGCATCAACCCGCTGTCGTTCGACACCGCAAGCTTTGCCGCGGCGATCAGATCGATGGCGTCCTCCAGCCGCGTCTTGCCGGCAAGGTCGATGGCGCCCGGCGCAAGTGCTGCGATCTCACCGGTCACGTCGGCATCGTTCTTCGAGCCGAGCAGTGCGACGCCCAACCCCTTGGCCATCATGTCGCGGGCAAGCCCGGCATAATGATCGCCCGGCCAGCGTTTTGCCGGGCCGAATTCGGCGCCAGGCATGAGCGCCACGAATTTCCGGCCGGTCAGCCCGAACCGCGCCAGCAGATCGGCTTGATTGGCGTTGTCGACGGTGAGCCTCGGGGCGCGAAACGTGCCGCCGCGCGCGAGGCTGAAATAGGCGCGCGCCGTGCGCCGCTTCAGGGCTTCGGGCAGCGGCACGATGTCGGTCAGCAGGCCGTAGCGCATCTCGCGCAAATTGCCGACGCGGCGCGGGATGCGGGCGAAGAACGGGATCAGCGCCGATTTCCAGCTTCCCGGCAGCACATAGGCCATATCGTAGCGGCCGCGCAGCAGACGGCCGAAGCGTCTGCGGCTGCGGAATTCGAGCGCTCCCGGCATCAACGGAAAGTCGATCTGGCTGCGTATCTCGGGCATGCGCCTGACCAAGGGCGCCGCCCAGGCCGGCGCCAGCACGTCGATGGCCGCATTCGGATGTTTTTCCTTCAGCGCCGCAAACAGGCACTGCGCCATGACCATGTCGCCCACCCAGCGTGGGCCGATCACGAGGATCGTTGGGCCTTCAGCCATTCGACATAGTCCCTGACGCCGGTTTCGACTGTGCGGAATTGGCCATTGTAGCCGGCCGCGCGCAAGCGGGACATATCAGCCTGCGTGAAACTCTGGTAGCTGCCCTTGAGATGGTCGGGGAAGGGGATGAATTCAATCTCCCCCTTGCCCAGCGTGTCGATCACCGTCTGGGCGATCGCTCGAAACGGCTGGGCGCGGCCGGTGCCGCAGTTGAAGATGCCGCTCAAGCCGCGTTTCCAGAGCCACAGATTGACTTCGGCGACGTCGCCGACATGGATGAAGTCGCGGCTCTGCTCGCCTGGGCCGAAGTCGCCATAAGCGCCGAAGAGTTTCGGATTCTCACCGCGCTCGACCTGGTTGAACAGATGGAAGGCGACCGAGGCCATGGTGCCCTTATGCGCTTCGCGCGGGCCGTAGACGTTGAAATAGCGCAGTCCCGCCACCTGCGAATGATCGGTATCGAAGACGTTGCGGCGGACATAATCGTCGAACAGCTTCTTCGAATAGGCGTAGACGTTGAGCGGGCGCTCGAAGTCCGGCTCCTCGCGGAACTCGCTGCCGCCGCCATAGACCGAAGCCGACGAGGCATAGAGGAAGGGAACGCGCAGTTTCAGGCAGGCATGCAAGAGCTGCTTCGAATAGGCATAGTTCACCTCCATCATGAACTTGCCGTTCCATTCGGTGGTGGTCGAGCAGGCGCCCTGATGGAAGACGGCCTCGATGCGGCCGAGCCCGCCATCCTCGAGCCGCGCGAGAAAATCGTCCTTGTCGAGATAGTCGGCGATGCGAAGGTCGGCGAGGTTGGCTATTTTGTGGCCGTCGGTGAGATCGTCGACGACCATGATGTCGTCACGGCCCTCGGCATTGAGCGCGGCGACGATGTTGGAGCCGATCATGCCGGCGCCGCCCGTGACGATGATCATGAAGCCCTCTGCTGCTTACGATTCCGGCTCTTATAGGGGAGGCGGGCCGGAGTGTCGATAAAGCTCGTTCGAAGGCAAAGCCGGCAGTGCTTGGCCATAGTCGCGCCGCAAAGCTCCCGCTTCACTCGCGCCCGTTCCGCCGCCACGGTTCGCAGCCTGCCGTTGCGCAAGCCCGAATTGCGGTATATCGGCATCGCAAATATGACAGGCGCTGCAATTTCGGCGCTTCAAACCGACCAGATCCGCCCTCAGGCGCGCCAGTAAGATGATCAAGCACAATCCGCCTTCTCCGGAACCCTTGCACCGCACCATCGCCCGGTTCGGCGACGTCACCGTGCTGGTGGTGGGCGATTTCATCCTCGACCGTTTCGTCAGCGGCGTGATCGAGCGCATCTCGCCGGAAGCCCCGATCCCGGTGCTGCATGGACGTGGCGAGACGCTGAACATGGGCGGCGCCGGCAATGTCGTCTCCAATATCGTTTCGCTGGGCGCTGCGGCCATTCCCGTGTCGGTAATCGGCGCCGATCAGGCCGGCGACAATCTGATCCGCATGCTCAGTGAGATCGGCGTCGATACCGGCGGGCTCCTTCAGCGCCGGGACCGCATGACCTCGTCGAAAAGCCGCTTCAGCGCGCTCAACCAGCAGGTGCTGCGTTTCGACGAGGAAGAGATCAAGCCGCTCACCTCCGCCGAGCGGGCGAAGCTCATCGACCATTTCCAGGCCGCGCTTGGCCGCGCCGACATCGTCATCCTCTCCGATTACGGCAAGGGCATCCTGCTCGACGGCGTCGCCGGCGAGCTGATCGCGATCTGCCGTGACGCCGGCAAGCCGGTGCTAGTTGATCCGAAGGGGCTCGATTATGCGCGCTATGCCGGCGCGACCGCGGTGACGCCGAACCGCAAGGAGCTTGGCGAGGCGGTCGGGCGCAAGGTGTTCGGCGACGACGAGATCGTCGCCGCGGCGCGCGACCTGATCGCCGCTCACGATTTCGAATTCATCGTCGCTACACGCAGCGAGAAGGGCATGAGCGTCATCTCCGCCGAGGATGCCCGCCACATCTCCACCCAGGCGCGCGAGGTGTTCGACGTTTCCGGTGCCGGCGACACGGTCATCGCAAGCTTCGCGCTGTCGCTCGCCGCCGGCGCCGACCGGGTGCATGCCGCCGTCATCGCCAATGCGGCCGGCGGCGTCGTAGTGGGAAAACGCGGCACGGCGCGGCTGAACGTCGAGGAATTGTCGGGCGCGCTGTTCCGCTCACATGGGCCGACCGGTCACCAGGATGCCATCCTCGATTTCAATGGCGCGGCCAGGATGGTGGCGGCCTGGAAGGAAGAGGGCCTCACGGTCGGCTTCACCAATGGCTGCTTCGATATCCTGCATGCCGGCCATGTCAGCCTGCTGCATGCCGCGCGCAGCCAGTGCGACCGGCTGGTGCTCGGCCTCAACAGCGACGCCTCGGTGCGCCGGCTGAAAGGGCCGGGGCGGCCGGTCAACAACCAGCATGATCGCGCCTGCGTGCTCGCAGCACTTGCCTCGGTCGATGCCGTCGTCGTCTTTGAGGAGGAGACGCCGCTCCAACTCATCGAGGCGCTGCTGCCAGACATCCTGGTCAAAGGCGCGGATTACACGATCGAGTCCGTGGTCGGTGCCGATGTCGTGCAGAAGGCGGGCGGGCGCGTGGTGCTGGTCGATCTCGTCGCCGGCAAGAGCACGACGAACATGATCGGCAAGCTGCGTGCCGCAAACTGAGGGTGTCATGTCCGATTTGAACGACTACCTGGTCCGCTCCGCGGCGGCGATCTCGGCGATGGTCGAGCGCGACCTGACCGGAGAGATGGAACGCGCGGTGAGCACGGTTGTGACGGCGCTCTCGCAAGGCAAGGCGCTGCTGATCTGCGGCAATGGCGGCTCGGCCAGCGACGCCATCCACATCGCCGGCGAGCTGGTCGGCCGCTTCCTGAAGGAGCGCAAGGCCTACAACGTCATCGCGCTGCCGGCCAACGCCGCGGTGCTGACCGCCTGGGGCAACGATTACGGCTTCGACACCGTCTTCTCGCGCCAGGTCGAGGCGCATGGATCGAAAGGCGCGGTGCTGCTGGCGATTTCGACCAGCGGTAATTCGCCCAGCATCCTTGCTGCCGCCGAGCAGGCGCGGGCGATGGGCATGACGGTGATCAGCCTGACCGGCGAGACCGGCGGCAAGCTCAAGCCGCTGACCGACATCCTGCTCAACGTGCCGTCGGCCTCGACGCCGATCATCCAGCAGGGGCATCTGTGCCTCTATCATCATCTGTGCGAGGCGGTGGAAGCGCGTCTCAGCAATGGCTGACGGCACCGGTGCCTTACCGCTCGCCGAGCCGGGCTTGTGGGTCGAGCAGATTGGCTCCACGGAGTTTCCAGCCTGCCGGCCGGCGCTGTTCCTCGACCGTGACGGCACGATCAATGTCGATACCGGATATCCCGGCGATCCGGCGGATGTCGTGCTGCGTGACGGCATCGCGCCGATTATCGAGGCTGCGAACCAATGCGGCATTCCGGTCGTTATCGTCACCAACCAGTCCGGCGTCGCGCGCGGCTATTTCGGCTGGGATGCGTTCGCGCGGGTCAACGGGCGCGTGCTTGAGCTGCTGGCTGAACAAAACGCGTTTGTCGACATGGTGCTTGCCTGCGCCTATCACGAAGCCGGCAAGGGTCCGCTCGCGGTTGCCGATCACCCGATGCGCAAGCCCAATCCGGGCATGCTGCTGGAGGCTGGTCGACGGCTCGGCCTCGACTTGAAGCGATCACTGATCATCGGCGACAAGGCCGCCGATATGGAAGCCGGTCAGCGCGCCGGCCTTGCGCGGGGTTGGCTTGTCGATGACGAAGCCTCGACGATAAGCGGGTTTTCGGTTTCGCCGTTGCGCGACGCCACAGACCTTGAGGAGCTGCTTGCCGCGATACAGTCGCTCTGATCGCGGATTGATTCAAAAGCTGGTGCCAAACCTTTGTTTGAGCTGGCGAATTGTCGGAAGCCGGCACATTAAGTTTGAAATGCCACCAGCCCTTCGTCCTTGACGCGGCGGATCGTCAAGGCGGTCCGCACGGTGTCCACATTCGGTGCCGAAGCCAGTTCCTCAATGACGAAGGTCTGGAAGGTGCCGAGGTCGCTTGCCACGCAATGCAGCAGGAAATCGGATTCGCCCGAGACCATCCAGGCGTCGCGCACGATCGGCCAGCCGCGCGTGCGTTCGGCGAAGGTCTTCAGCTCGGCATCGGCCTGATGATGCAGGCCGACCAGGCAGAAGGCGACGACATCCATGCCGAGCGCCGGCGCATTGAGCAGCGCGCGGTAACCGCGGATGATACCGGCCTCTTCCAGCCGCCGGACACGGCGCAGGCAAGGCGGCGCCGAGATGCCGACCCGGTTGGACAATTCGACATTGGTCATGCGGCCGTCGCCCTGAAGTTCGCGCAGGATCTTCCAGTCGATGGCGTCGAGATCGGCTTTGAGCGGCATGAGGGGCTTTCGCGCAACAATCTTTCACGATTTTGTAATTTGGTTTCGCCTCGGAGGCCATCCCTTTGCGATGATTTTCTCTCGTTTGGACGCATGCCGTGATCGCTGTGCCGCGCACGCCTCCGAGCTAAATGCATTGGTGACGGGCGGCGATATGGCCGGATATGCAGGGCACGAAGCTTTCCGGGGACGAAGGCCAACTTGCCTTGCTGGTCCTACGGGCAACACTTACATTACGCGCGACAAACCACGGCTGTGCGCCGCAGGGGACTTTCATGAACACGAAACATGCGCCCGTTCTTATCATCGGTTCCGGCCCGGCCGGCTACACGGCGGCGATTTATGCCGCCCGCGCCATGCTGAAGCCGATGCTGGTCGCCGGCCTGCAGCAGGGCGGCCAATTGATGATCACCACCGATGTCGAAAACTATCCGGGCTTCGCCGATCCGATTCAAGGCCCCTGGCTGATGAGCCAGATGCTGGCGCAGGCCGAGCATGTCGGCACCGACGTCATCAACGACATCATCACCGAGGTCGACCTCAATGTGCGGCCGTTCCGCGCCACCGGCGATTCCGGCACGGTCTACACCGCCGATGCGCTGATCATCGCCACGGGCGCGCAGGCCAAGTGGCTGGGCATCCCGTCGGAGCAGACCTTCATGGGCTTCGGCGTTTCGGCCTGCGCCACTTGCGACGGCTTCTTCTATCGCGGCAAGGACGTCGCGGTTATCGGCGGCGGCAATTCCGCGGTCGAGGAAGCGCTCTATCTGTCCAACCTCGCCAAGAGCGTCACCGTGATCCACCGGCGCGGCGATTTCCGCGCCGAGCGGATCCTGCGCGAGCGGCTGCTTGCGAAGGACAATGTCCGCGTCATCTGGGACACGGTGGTGGACGAGATCACCGGACGCCCCGGAAAGGCGCCGCTGCCGCCTTCCGTCGAAGGCCTGACGCTGCGCAACGTCGTGACCGGCCAAGAATCGAAGCTGCCGGTCGACGGCGTGTTCGTCGCGATCGGCCATGCGCCGGCCGTCGAGCTCTTCGTCGGCAAGCTGAAGCAGAAGCCGAACGGCTATCTGTGGACGGCGCCGGATTCGACGCGCACCGACGTGCCCGGCGTGTTCGCCGCCGGCGACGTCACCGACGACGTCTACCGCCAGGCGGTGACGGCGGCCGGGCTGGGCTGCATGGCAGCGCTCGAGGCGGAAAAATATCTGGCGGGCATCGAGGCTCACCGCGAAGCGGCGGAATGACAGATCGGCTGAAAAAAGCCGTTTAAAAGCCTGATTTTTCATTCAGACGCCAAACGCAACGCGAGGGGAATCATGGCGCTGGACTGGGACAAATTACGCGTATTTCACGCAGCGGCGGAGGCTGGGTCGTTCACCCATGCCGCCGAGACGCTGCATCTGTCGCAATCGGCCATTTCGCGGCAGGTCAGCGCGCTGGAGCATGATGTCGGCGTCGCGCTGTTCCACCGCCATGCCCGCGGTCTGGTGCTGACCGAGCAGGGCGAGATGCTGTTCCGCACGGCGCATGACGTGCTGATGAAGCTGGAAACCATCAAGACGCGGCTCACCGAGACCAAGGACCGGCCCTCGGGCGTGCTCAGGGTGACGACCACGGTGGGCCTTGGCGCCGGCTGGCTGACCGAACGTGTGCAGGAATTCATCGAGCTCTATCCCGAGATCAGCCTGCAGCTGATCCTGGCCAATGAGGAACTCGACCTCACCATGCGCCAGGCCGATTGCGCGATCCGGCTGCGCCAGCCGCAACAGCCGGACCTTATCCAGCGCCGGCTGTTCACGGTGCATTTCCACCTCTATGCCGCGCCGTCCTATATAGCCAAGTTCGGCAAGCCGGCCTCGATCGCCGAGCTCAGGAACCACCGCATCGTCACTTTCGGCGTGCCGGTGCCGTCGCATCTGTCGGAGCTGAACTGGCTTGAGACGGTGGGCGATTTTGAAGGCGCGCAGCGTGTGCCGACGTTGCAGATCAATGACATCCTGTCGATCAAGCGCGCGGTGCAGGGCGGCGCCGGCATCGCCATGCTGCCGGACTACGTGATCAACAAGGATACGAACCTGGTGCAGCTGCTGCCGGAAACCGAGGTGCCCTCCTTCGACACCTATTTCGCCTATCCCGACGCGATGAAGAACCAGGCGAAGCTGCACGTGTTTCGGGACTTCATCATCGCCAAGGCGCGCAGCTGGTCTTATTAGGGTGCGCCGATATTCAGGTGAGGCCGGCCTGCAAATGGCGGCTTCTTGCGCTTCCGATGCTCACGTACTTCAGGTGCTCCCCGCTCCGGCCTTCGCCGGCCGAAGCCCTGATAGGTATCTCCGCTCATGAAGGGTACGGCCGGCGTGGGCCGGTTCTCAGAAAACCACCATTTTCGACTCGGCCTGACCTGAATCTCGGCGCACCCTCGGCGCGGTTTATCCGCGCCATGGCGTCAGCCGAGGCAGCCAGCCGGGCACGGCGCGCCGGTAGACTTCGTATTCCTCGCCATAATGGTTGGCGAGTGTGGGCTCTTCGTAGAGCTTGACGAAGGAGATCATCGCTGCTGCGGCGATGAGGCCGTAAAACAGCACCGGCCAGCTCGAAAATATCAACGCCTGGCCAAGGATAATCGCCAGCACGGCCACATACATAGGGTTGCGCACGTGGCGGTAAATGCCGCCGACGACCAGTTTCTCGGTCGGCGCCACGGGAGCGGGGGTGCCCAGGCCCTCGAGGGCAAAGCGGGCGAAGGCATGAAGCAGGATGGCGGCCGCCGCGATCACGAGAATCGAGCCCGCAGACGCGAAGCCCGGCACCGCCGACAGAGGTTTGCGATAATGGTCGGTCAAAAGCCAGGGCGCCAATCCGGCGACAATGCCGGGTGCCGCGACCAGGAACAGCGCGCTGCCGGCGACTGCTGAAAAAGTTCGCATCATCGGTCTCCTGCCGCTAAAATAAACTCGGTTGCCGAAATCGACATCATTTCGCCGACTCGCCTGTTTTCGAGCAAAAACCGGTTCGATTTTGCATTTAAGCAGTCGCTTCAAGACCGGAAACGCATCGGAAGCGGCGATTTTTCTGGTCCTATGGCCTCACGGAATGGGTTGGACCACAGCCTGCGTCTTTTTGCATGCGTGTGTTGCAAAATAGATGCTTGTTTCTTGGGCATGATGAGCACATATATAGTGGCATCTCCAGGGCGCGTTCTCCTCCCATTAGCGCCCTCGAGTGTTCCCCTCTGGAGGTTAGCCCTAATCGGCACTTCCAATCAAACTCAGCCGGATCTTTATTGATCCGGCTTTTTTGTTGCCCGCATGCGTCCGAGCCGGCAAAAAAACGACTGCATCCACCACGTAACAGTGACATGTAACATCGGGTAACATGTTGCACACGCAGTCTATGGTTTAAGTAGACGATAGGACGCGGTTGGTCGGTTCGGGAGATGGGGGCATCACTCGGAAGACCGGGCTCAGGCAGCTACCGCGTCCGAACCATTTTTCCGGATGCGGCGGACCAGCCGTTGCCTCCCAGGAAAACGGTCCGCAATAGGAACGGCGTCCGGATCATCCGGACGCCGTTTTCATATTTTCAACAGAAAGTCTGTCAAGCAGGCCGACCTGCTCAGGCGGCTTTGCCGTTGGCGTTCATCGCCTCGTCGGCCAGCCGGCCGGTGAGCTCGGCCATGTGGTCGAAGGTGGCCTTGTAGCTGGCGACGCCGGCGGTCGCCGAGCGCAGCTCGATGATCAGGTCACCGATTTCGGCCTGCGGCATGGTCGCCTCGACAACGTCCCAGCCCGGCCAGCCGGGCCTTGCGTCATAGCCGAGGATCTGGCCACGCCGCTGCGGGATCAGGGCGATGATCCTCGAGGTCGCGTCGGAGGGCGTGACGATCTCGACCTTCATGATCGGCTCCAGCAGGACCGGCGAACAGGCGGCCATGCCTTCCTTCATCGCCAGCTTCGCCGCCATCTGGAAAGCCATGTCGGAGGAATCGACCGCATGGTAGGAGCCGTCCGACAGGTTGACGGCGACATCGACGACCGGAAAGCCGAGCGGGCCTGTCTTCAGATAGTCCCGAATGCCGGTTTCCACCGACTGGATATAGGTTTTCGGCACTACGCCGCCGGTGATGGTATCGGAGAACTGGAAGCCGGAACCGCGCGGCAGCGGCTTGATCTCGATCACCACGTCGCCGAATTGGCCGTGGCCGCCGGATTGCTTTTTGTGGCGGCCGCGCTGCTGCGCCGATTTGCGGATCGTCTCCCGGTAAGGCACCGCCGGAGCATGGCCCTCGATCGGAATCTGGTTCTTGCCCTCAAGGCGCTCGCGCACAACGCGCAGATGCATTTCGCCATGACCAGACAGGACGGTTTCGGCGGAGTCCTGGTTGTGGCGCAGGCTGAGCGATGGATCTTCCTCGGCAAGCCGCTGGATCGCAGCCGACATCTTTACCTCGTCCTTGCGCTCCTTGGGACGAAGCGCGAAGGCAAAGACGGGCTGCGGCGGCTCCAGCGTGACCAGTGGTCGGATGCCGCCCTTGGCCGAGCTCAGCGTCTGGCAGGTCTTGACGTTGTCGAGCTTGCCGAGCGCGACCGTGTCGCCGGCCTTGGCCGATGTCTGCTTGATCTGGTCTTTGCCCAGCATCCTGTAGATGCCTGAGACTTTCGCCGTGTCGCCGTTGGAGAGGAAAAGCTCGGCCGCGTCGGCCAATTGACCGGAAAGCACGCGCGACACCGAAAGCTTGCCGCCATGAGCGGTGTGGATGGTCTTCATCACCTGCACCACCGTCTGGCCGTCCGGCGCGCCAAGGCGCTTCCTCGTCGCCTCGACATCGGGTGCATCATGGCGGATGGCTTTCAACAGGCGCAGCACGCCATTGCCCTTCTCGGCCGCGCCGATCAGCACCGGCGTCACCGCGCCGGCGCGCAGGTCGGCCGAGAGATCGTCGAAGATCGCGTCCTTCGGCGGCTCGATCTCCTCCAGCAGCTGCTCCATCAGGTGATCGTCGTGATCGGCGAGCGTTTCCAGCATGGAGAAACGCGCTTCCAGCTCGCGCGCCTTGTCGTCGTTCGCGATCTCGGTGACCTGGCTTTCGGCGTATTCGCGATAGATGTAGGCGCGTTCCAGCGCCAGATCGATCGAGCCGATGACGATACCGTCCTTGCGCACCGGAATCTGGCGAAGCAGCAGCGGTACCGAGCTTGTGGGCTGCAGCATCTTCAGCGTCTCGCGCACCCCCGCGGTCGCCTTGTCGACCTTGTTGAGGAACAGGATGCGCGGAATGGCGAGATCGTCGAGCTTGCGCATGATGAGCTGGAGCGCCGGGATCTTCTTCTCGTCGGCCTCGGCGACAACGACCGCGAGGTCGCAGGCGGCAAGCACGGGTTCGGCCTCGAAGGCGAATTCGATGGAACCGGGGCAGTCCACGAAGGTGAACTGCTCGCCCATGAAATCGGTGGTGGCGAAGGTCGCCTCGACGCTCATGGCGTGGGCGCGGGCCTCTGGCGAATGATCGGAAACGGTGTTGCCCGATGAGACAGGGTTCTGGCGGGGAATGGCGCCCGTGCGGGCGAGAATTGCTTCGAGAAGTGTCGTCTTACCGCTTGCAAAGGGACCGACTATGGCGATGCATTTCGGTCCCGTGCGTCGTCCTCCGGCGCGAGTACCCATGGCTGAACCTCCACTCAGGCGTTTCCCAAGAGAGCGATCAGCAAAAGTGGAAACCGGTTTGCGTCCGATCGCACCCTATGCAGAGCGGCGGCCGGCCTGTTCGGCCGTCGCGGGCGGGTTTTCACCTCTTCCCAAAACCATCGTCACACGGGTTTGCCGGGAGGGCAAGAAAAATAGGATGTTCGCCGGCTTGGGTCCGGCAGGCCGCCATTTCCTGTTCGTCAGGCTGTGAGGGCGAGCGGCTCGCGGGCGGCGACACACAGCGCGCTTGCCTTGTCGCGCGGCGCCGGCTTGCCGAAGAAATAGCCCTGGAAGCGGCTGCAGCCGGCCGTTCGGGCGAGGGCGAATTCCTGCGCGGTTTCGACGCCCTCGGCGACGATGGAGATTTCCTGGATGCGGGCGATCTGGGCAAGCGCGGAAACGAAGATCTGCGCCACCTGGTCATGGGCGAGACTGCGGATATAGGAGCGGTCGATCTTGACGCTGTCGATGGGCAGCGACTTCAGATAATTGAAGCCGCAATGGCCGGTGCCGAAGTCGTCGAGCGCGATGTGGAAGCCGAGGCCGCGCAGCGCCTCCAGGCGCCTCAGCACCTCGGGCGTCGCGGCCGTCGCCACCGTTTCGGTGATCTCGATGATGAATTGCGATGCCGACCGGCCGGTCTCGCGCAGGATCCGGTCGCACATCGTCACGATCTCGTCGCGCTTCAGCTGTTCGCCGGAGACGTTGATCGAGATGCGCCGTCCGGGAAAATGCCCGATATCGGCGCAGGCGCGCTTGAAGACCCACTCGCCGATCATGTCGATCAGCGTCGAGCGCTCGGCAATCGGAATGAATTCCGCGGGCGAGATCAGGCCGCGCACGGGATGGCGCCAGCGGATCAATCCTTCCAGCGCCTCGACGGAGCCGTCGGGATCGACGATTGGCTGATAGTGCAGTTCCAGCTCGCCGAGATAGATCGCGGCGCGCAGCTCGCGTTCCACCAGCCGGCGATAACGTTTGTCCGACAGCATCTCCTCGTCGAAGACGGTGACGCGGCCGCGGCCACCGGCCTTGCTTTCGTAGAGCGCGAGGTCGGCCAGGAGCATCAATTCGGTTGCATTCGAAGCATGCAACGGCGCAAGCGCGACGCCCACCGAGATCGACAGTGGGACGATCTTGCCTTCATGCCTCTTGCCGGCGCGCATGGCATCCAGCAGCCGGCGCGCGTCCCGGTTGATGAGGGCGATATCGCCATGCGGAACCATGACGCCGAACTCGTCGCCGCCGAGCCGTCCGATGACGCCGTCCTCGAAAATGCGCTGCGCTTCCGCGACCAGATGGGCCAGCGCCAGATCGCCGAACTGGTGCCCGAACGTGTCGTTGAGCTGCTTGAAATGATCGAGGTCGATCAAAAGCAGGCTCGCCTGGCGACGGTTGCGCAAGCCGCCCAACCAGTCGCCCAACGCTTCGATGAAATAGCGCCGGGCCGTGGCTCCTGTCATGGCATCGACAGTAAGGAAGCGATGCTTCTCGGCCTCGGCGTCCGCCGCCGATTGCAGGCGCTGGACAACGCTCGAGCGCATATACATCAGCACCAGAAGCGCCATTAAGGTCGACGTCACCGACACCGCCAGCGCGCCGGTGCGGGAGGTGTTCTCCGTCAGCGCGAAGGCGGCAAGGCCAGTGGCGGCGATGCTCGTTGCGAGCAAAGCCTGGATGCCGCGATAGATACGGCCGCTGTGATCCTTGATTGTCGCCAAGATACTCATGTCCGCGCCCCACAGCACGCGCCATGGCTAGGACCTCAGCCGTTAAAAAACACTGAGCGCGACCGCTGCCGCGCCGCATTCGACAAAGCTTGGCTGCCTGCTCGGGTTTTATGGTTAAAAAGCAACGATTTATGACAGTTTTCTGACACCCTGAAGAGGGCCTTCCAACGCGCGCTCCTGCCTTCGTCGACAATTGCAAAGCCGGTTGCGCTTTCGCGATGCGAGGATGAAACTGCGTTGGACAATGCCGCGCTAGCAGCAGACGTTTGAACTAGACGAGGATCTGAACGATGAAGATCATTGCGTGCGGAGGCGTGCCGACGATCGTTGCGCCTCAGACTTATTTCACGGGGCGGGTGCTGCAGACGCCGATCATCGAGAAGGAAGCGCCAGCGCGGCTGAGAGCCACGCTGGTCAGCTTCGAGCCCGGCGCGCGCACGCATTGGCATACCCATCCGCTCGGACAGACCCTCTATGTCACCGCCGGCGCCGGGCTAGCGCAAAGCTGGGGCGGCGCTGTGCAGGAGATCAGGGCAGGGGATGTCGTTTCCTTCGCACCGGGCGAAAAACACTGGCATGGCGCCGGACAGAAAACAGCCATGACCCACATCGCCATGCAGGAGGCGCTGGACGGCGTCCACGCCGACTGGCTGGAGCAAGTTTCCGACGAGCAATATGGGGGCTGATTAGACTAGCGCTCAACAAAAACCCGGCTCGAAGCTGGGTTTTTCTCGTTTGGCGGCTTGCGCCGATCAGGTCAGTGACGCGGTGAAGCGCTGGATGCGCGTGCAGGCTTCCTCCAGCAAGGCGTCCGACGTGGCATAGGAGATGCGGAAGTTCGGTCCGAGGCCGAAGGCCGAGCCGAACACCACGCCGACCCCTTCGGCTTCCAACAGCTCGGAGCAGAAGGCCTCGTCATTGTCGATCACCTTGCCCGTTTTCGTCTTCTTGCCGATCAGCTCAGCGCAGGACGGATAGACGTAGAAGGCGCCTTCGGGCGAGGGGCAAGCGATGCCTCGCGCCTGGTTGAGCATCGAGACGACGAGGTCGCGCCGGCCCTGGAAGATCGCCTTGTTCTTGGCGATGAAGTCCTGCGGGCCGTTGAGCGCCTCGACGGAAGCCCATTGCGCGATGGTGCAGGCGCCCGAGGTCTGCTGGCCCTGGATCATGTCCATCGCCTTGATGAGCTGCACCGGGCCGGCGGCGTAGCCGATGCGCCAGCCGGTCATGGCATAGGCTTTCGACACGCCGTTCATGGTCAGCGTGCGCTCATAGAGGTTGGGCTCGACCTCGGCGATGGTCTTGAAGACGAAGTCGCCATAGGTCAGGTGCTCATACATATCGTCGGTCAGCGTCCAGACATGCGGATGCTTGAGAAGCACGTCGGCCAGCGCCCGCAGCTCGGCTTCGGTGTAGGCCGCGCCCGACGGATTCGACGGCGAGTTCATCAACAGCCATTTGGTCTTCGGCGTGATCGCCTTCTCCAGCACTTCCGCCGTCAGCTTGAAGCCGTTGTCGATCGAGGTATCGGCGAAGACCGACGTGCCGCCGCAGATCGCCACCATTTCCGGATAGCTCACCCAGTAGGGGCGGGGAATGATGACCTCGTCGCCCGGGTTCAGCGTCGCCATGAAGGCGTTGAACAGGATCTGCTTGCCGCCGGTGCCGACGATGGTCTGCTCCGGCCGGTAGTCGAGATTGTTCTCGCGCTTGAATTTCTTCGCGATCGCCTCGCGCAGCGGCGCGATGCCGGAGACCGGCGGATATTTGGTCTCGCCACGGCGGATCGCCTCGATCGCCGCGTTCTTGATGTTGTCGGGCGTATCGAAATCCGGCTCGCCGGCGCCGAGGCCGATCACATCACGGCCGGCATTTTTCAGCTCGCGCGCTTTCTGCGTCACCGCGATGGTCGCGGAAGGCTTAACGCGGGAAAGGGCGTCGGCGAGAAAGGCCATGACAAAACGTCTCCTAGGAAAAGCGGCCAGGAGCGGCCGCGGCGCCTCTCATGTCGCATCATCGCGCGGAGCGCAAGCATTGTGCGATGAGCCAGAGGTCAAGGAGGCGTGACCAAGGTCAAGCCTGCGTGAGCGGCAACGCTAAATTCATCAACGGCCGGTAAACCCTTGGCTGGCAGGATCGCAGATCGGATTGCGCTATTCGCGGAGCGAGAAACCTTGTCGCGCAGCATCGGGCTTGCCCACATCATCCGTCATGACGACGGCACCTCGACGGGTGTCTGGGGCATCTATACGCTGCAGAGCGCGTTCCAGCCGATCTTCGCCTTCAGGGAGGGCAAGCTTTCGGTCGCCGCTTTCGAGGGGCTGATCCGGCCGTTCCGCGATGGCGAGCCGCAGTCACCGGCGACGTTTTTCGGCACTTGCCCGGCGGCCGACCGGCTACATATCGAGGCGCTGACGCGCACGCTGCATCTTCTGAACGCCGGCGCGTGTCTGCCGGAAGAGGCGTCCATCTTCGTCAATTTCGACCCCTCGGTCTTCACCGATCGCCACATCGCCGACAAGGCGCTGCGCGACATGCGGCTGGTGCTGCACGAAGCCGGCATCGATCCGCGCCGTATCGTCTGCGAGGTCACCGAGCAGAAATCGGCTTCGCAGGAAACGCTTTACGCCTTCGTCGAGGCGCTGAGGGCCAATGGCTTCCGCATTGCGGTGGATGACTACGGCGCCGATGATTCAGACATCACCCGGATCAAGGAACTCAAGCCCGACATCGTCAAATTCGATGCCCATTGGATCACTCATCTGATGGAGTCCGGCGCCGGCTTCGCGCTGCTGACGGCGATGGTGCAAAGCTTCGAGAACCAAGGCATCCGCACCGTCTTCGAAGGTATCGAGGAAGGCTGGCAGTTGGAGCTTGCCGAGAGGTCAGGCGCCTCCATGGTGCAAGGTTATGTGCTTGCCCGGCCGGAACTTGCCCCCACCAGCTTTCGTGTCTTCGGCAAGGTCGCGCGGCAGCCCTCGTCCGAGGCAAGCAAGGCGCAAGTCGCCGCAAGCCCTGCCCCGGCGCCGCAGGGGCGGCCGGCAAGAGTGTTCGGGCGCAAGGTCGCGCCATGAGCCAACAACCAGACAGGAGCCAACAACCAGACAGGCGGCGCAACGTCGCCGAGGCGATCTTCGCCGACGAGATCGGCCTCCAGTTCGGCGTCTATGGCGAGTTCCGGCTGTGGAGCGCCTATCAGCCGATCTTCGCGCCGGAGGGCAAGGCGCTCAGGGCGATTGCCGTCGAGGGACTGATCGAGCCGCGGCGTGTCGCGGAGCCCATGGCCCCGTCGATGTTCTTCGACCGCGTTCCCGCGTCCGACCGGCTGTTTGTCGAAACGATGTGCCGGATGCTGCATCTCGGCAATTATCGCAACATCGGCGCCGAAGGACTGACGCTGTTCTTCAACTACAACCCGACCGTCAACGACCATCTCGGACGGGCGCTCGCCGAGATCCGGCTGATGACCAGGCATCTCGGCGATTTCGAGCTGGAGCCCGGCCTGCTGGTCTGCGAGATCACCGAACAGGCGGCGGACGACCGTGTTCTTGCCAGCCTGGTGCGTGAAATGCGGCGCGACGGCATCCGCATCGCCATCGACGATTTCGGCACGGGACATTCGACCGAGGCCCGCATCAATCTGCTTGCGCCCGACATCGTCAAGATCGATGGCGCCTGGTTCGGCGAGCTCTGCCGCCACGCCGCCGCCGAGCGCTTCTTCCGGCCGCTGGTGGCGATGCTGCACGAGCGAGGCGCCAAAGTGCTGGTCGAGGGCATCGAGAACGCACGGCATTTGCGTGTCGCGCTCGAGGGCGGCGTCGACCTTTTGCAAGGTTTCCATCTCGCCCGTCCGGCGCTTGCCGGCACGATCTTCAACGAAGAACCGCTCTCCATTGACGCCCTGCTCGGCGCCAGCAACAAGGTTGTGCCGCTGCATCAGCATCGCTGATGCCCCACCAAAGAAGCCAAAAGACGCATCAGCGCCGCTGATGGTTCTTCTCAAAAACAAATCATTGGATGAGGCCCGACCCCTGCGCTAGAGCCTCCTGGCATGACGCGAGAGGTAAGAGGCATGATCCTTTACGACATGGCCGATAGCGGCAATTGCTACAAGCCGCGGCTGCTGATGGCGAAGCTCGGCATTGCCTTCACCCGGGTCGAGGTGAGCTCGCATACCGGCGAAACGCGCAGGCCCGACTACCTTGCCAAGAATCCGAACGCGATGGTGCCGATGCTCGAGCTCGACGACGGCAGGCGCATCGCCGAGAGCAACGCCATCCTGCTTTATCTTGCCGAGGGCACACGCTTCCTGCCGGCCGACAAATATGAACGCGCGCTGGCTTACCAATGGCTGTTCTTCGAGCAATACAGCCATGAGCCCTATATCGCGGTGCGCAAGGCGCTTTTGACTTTTCCGGAACGGGCGAAGGACGCCACGCCGGAACGGCTGGCGCTGACGCTGGAGCGCGGCAACAAGGCGCTCGGCGTGATGAACCAGCATCTGGAGCGGAACGAATTCTTCGCCGGCAGGGCCTATAGCGTCGCCGACATAGCTTTGTACGCCTATACCCACACCGCCGGGATGGGCGGCTTCCAGCTCGACGTCTATCCGGCCGTCGTCGCCTGGCTGAAGCGGGTCGAGGCGGATAAGGGACATGTGCCGATCGAGTGGGTGCCTTGAGCCGCGACGTTGGGGATTAGCGAAAGCGTCCCTTCTCCCCGTGAACGGGGAGGAGGCCAATCGCCTAAATCCAGACAACAAAAAAGGCGGGCATTGCCCGCCTTCCTGTTGCCGGTAGCCTGATCGGGAGCGTTCGGTCCGGGCTGGCAGCTATCTGCTGTTCCAGCTTGTCGGCTCTTTTCGCTCCGGCGCGCTTATCGCGCGACCGTCAGTACATCCGTGACTTGCCGCGCGCCCTGAACCTTCGCCCAGTGCGCGCCTTGCTCACTCGCATTTCGCGGCGCTTGGCGGTTAAGCCAGGCCGCAAAATGCTCAAGCCAAATCAGGCTGCCTTGCTCAGAGACCCAGCGGCGGACTTGCCGGTGCGGCGGTCCTGCTCGATCTCGAAGTTGATCTTCTGGCCTTCAGTGAGGCTGGTCATGCCAGCGCGCTCGACAGCGGAGATGTGGACGAAAACGTCCGCGCCGCCATTGTCAGGCTGGATGAAGCCGTAGCCTTTGGTGGCGTTGAACCACTTGACCGTACCAGTTGCCATATAGAATGCCCTTCGCATTTGCTTTTGTTTGACCGAACCAACGTTCGGCCGGCGGTATCGAAACTTTGGAGATAGACGTCAGCAAACGCGAAGATCGCGGCCCGATCGATCGGCCAAATTCAATGCTGCGGATATAGGATAGTTTGAGCAAGAAAACAAGACGGATTGCCTGAAGGCCGCTCGACGATAGCCCAACCGAATGGAAATTTTGACAGGGGCCACACGTTGTGAAGGGATGAGATGCTTGCCGTTCCAAGGAGGGGAACCATGAAGATAATCATGCTTGCCGCCTGCTTCCTGTCGCTGGCTGCGGAGGCGCAAGCGGTGTCGCGCTATGATCCGACGCGCATGAGCTGCGACCGGGTGCGGGCGACGATCGCCAGACAGGGCGCCGTCATCCTGCGCTACCAGTCGGCGCGCGTGCCGGGGCTGCCGCTCTACGACCGCTATGTGCGCGACGAGCGCTTCTGCAACGCGGGCGAGGTGAGGGCGCGCGCCTATGTGCCGAGCGCCGACACCCGGTCATGCATGGTCTATGTCTGCAAGCGTCCAGATTTCGAGCGGCGCTTCCGCCGCCGGTTCTTGCAAGATTAGAGCGGTTCGGCGTTTCCGTGAAACGCAGAACCGCTCTAATCTTCTTTATCTGACGCAATTCCGGACGGAAAACCGCTATGCACTTTTCCTGGAATTGCTCTGGTGCTCTCAGAATCCGAACGAGGCCTGCGCGGCCGGCGGCGGGCCGAGGCGAACGCCTTCCATGACCAGCATTTTCTCCTTGGTGGCCGAGCCGCCGGGCGCCGAGAAGCCGCCGATCTTGCCGCCCGCGGCGAGGATGCGGTGGCACGGGATGACAAGCGGCACCGGATTGGCGCCAAGCGCGGCACCTGTCTCGCGAGCGAGCCCGGCATGGCCGGCGCGCTTGGCCAGTTCGCCATAGGTGGTGGTCTCGCCGAAGCGGAGCTTGCGTGCGGCATCGTAAATGGCAAGCCGAAAGTCATCGACGCCGTCGAGGTCGACCGGAACGCCGGAAAAGTCGACATCCTCGCCGGCCGCGTAGGCTTTGATCGAGGTGATCAGCTCGACCACCCATTGCGGCTGATCTGTCGACCTTGAGACACCGGGGTGGCGGAACAGCCGGCGCTCGACCGCTTCGCGGCTGCGCTCGGGCAGGCAGAGCCGGATCAGGCCCTTTTCGCTCCAGGCGATGCCCATGAAGCCGATCACTGTTTCTAACACTGCGTGGCCGGCCGTGATCTGAGATGCGGGTTTCAAGGCCTATTCCCTCCGCAAAACGGTGAAAAAGGAGTACATATCCGGAACAATATGGCATTTCCGCCCTGTTATCGCCACCCGAAAACCGCGCGGTGACCCCGATTGCCGGGTGTGAATCGCTGGTGTAAGGACTCCTTAACAACCGACAAACCGGACCCACACGGCTTGCCAGCTAAAATCATATTCACCGCGCTCGGCGTGCTCGTTGCAGTAGCCGGTCTCAGCGGTTGCACCTCGACCTCGCAGATCAAGGCCGCACCCGCGCTTGCGGAGGCATCGACCCCTGCTGTCGCGGACGACACGCCGACCCTTGCCCTGCCGGAAACGGTGGCCGTGCTGCCGGAGCCGTCGGGCCTCGCGCAAGTGCAGACCGCGGCGCTGGCCGGCGATGCCGTCGCCATGGCGACCATACTCGGCGCGCCGGCGACGCAAGGCGCGCTGGCGACGCAAGGCGCGCCGTTGCCGCCGCCTGTCCAGCCCGGCGCGCCCGCCGCGGCGCTGGCTCAGCCCGCGGCCTTCGCCGGAGCGACGCCGATGGCTGGCCAGTTTCCACCGCCGCCGGTGCTGACCGCCGGCGGCTCGCCGACCGGTCCCGGATCCATCAAGCAAGCGGCATCCATCAAGCAGGCTGCGGTCTATACAACCGCGGGCGTCGCCATGCCCGTCACCGGCCAATCGGCGAAAGTCGCCCCCATGCCTGGCGTCCAGCAGGTTGTCTATGTCGCGCCGGACAACCCGGCGCTGCTTGCCGCACCCGGCCAGCCCGAGCAGCATGCCAGCGGTCCGCGCGCCGAGATCGAACGGCTGATCGAGAAATATTCGGCGATCTACGAAGTGCCGGTCGAGCTGGTGCGCCATGTCGTCAACCGCGAGAGCACCTTCAACCCGAAAGCCTACAATCACGGCCATTGGGGGCTGATGCAGATCAAGCACGCGACGGCGCGTGGCATGGGCTATGACGGACCGGCGGCCGGCCTGTTCGACGCCGAGACCAATCTCAAATATGCGGTGAAATATCTGCGCGGCGCCTGGCTGGTTTCGGGCGGCAACGCCAAGCGGGCCGACACGCTCTACCAGACCGGCTACTATTACGACGCCAAGCGCAAGGGCTTGCTCGAGGCGACGGGCCTTGGCGCCGACCGCAAGCGGCGCCGCTTGCAACCCGACGCCTGAGCCGACGGGTCAGGTCGCGCGGCGTTCGAGACAGCGCCATGCATGAGAACCCGACGCCCCGTCCGCCGGCTCCCAACGACATCCGCCTGCGCAAGCTGCTCGACGATACGCTCACCGCGCCGCATTGGCCGGAGGGCTTCGGCATGCGCGCGTTCGAACACCGCGACACGTTAGCGACGGAGCATGATGTTGCCCGAAAACCGCTTCACACTTTTCGGCATCATGCTCTGGCGCTCCACGCGCTGCTGGAGGAAGTGTTCGATGACGGCATCGACGGGCCGTTCGACGAGTGGTGGCCGCGCATCGCGGGCGACGCCGAATTCGATCCCGCTCTCTGTTTCCTGGTGATCGACGGCAAGGGCCTGCTGGCGGGCGCGGCGCTCTGCTGGACGTCCGGTTTCGTCAAGGACCTTGCCGTCCATCCGCAGTCGAGACGGCAGGGTATCGGCGAGGCGCTGATGCGGCATGTGTTCCTGACGTTTCGCGAGCGCGGGGCGGCCCATGTCGATCTCAAGACCAATATAGTGAAGAACAGCGCGGCCTTCAGGCTCTACGAGCGGCTCGGCATGATCCCGATCGACTGGGAAGGCTGACGCCTCCGGCATTGTGAACTCTTTCACATAGGCTGACGTTAGGGCATGCTAATGCCTCGTCGTGCCGGGCGGCCGATCGGCGGATCGACGCTGGCAAGGCGTCGGAGGCGGCTGTGCCGGCATGCGTCAGCCACTCCCAGGCGGGCTCCGGGGCGGGGGTTTCGGAGCCCGTCCGCTTTTGCGTGAAGCGAGATGGAAGGATTGAGGCACCGACGCGGTCGAGCCGACCGAGATCGGGTTCTCCGCCCGCCGGGCTGGTCAGCGCGCACAAGCGCGGGGAACCCTAAGCGACGTCGCGCATTCAACGCAGGGGCCTTGATGAGCCGCGGCGCCGAGACGGCGACGCCGGACGCCGAGGGAGGTCCACATCCCCACGAAATTTGTTTCAGCGTTCCTTGCCTTGGCCGCCGCCGTTCTGCTGGCCACGGCTCAAGCGCAAGCCGTGCAACTATCGATCGTGTCGGGCGATACCGGCAACGGCATCAAGGTGCTGCGCGAGATACTCGACCGTTACGAGAAGAAGAGCGGTAACAAGGTCGACATCGTCGTCATCCCGCCTTCGACCACCGACCAGTTCGGCCAATACCGGCTCTGGCTTGCCGCCGGCAGCAGCGACATCGACGTCTACCAGACCGACGTCATCTGGGCGCCGCAGCTTGCCAGCCAATTGGTGGACCTGACGGAGGCGACCAGGGATGTGGTGGGCGAGCATTTCCCGTCGATCATCCAATCGCAAACGGTCAATGGCAGGCTGGTCGCGCTGCCGATCTTCACCGACGCGCCGGCGCTCTACTACCGCAAGGATCTGCTCGACAAATATGGCGCCAAGGTGCCGACCACCTGGACGGAACTACAGGACACCGCGAAGCTGGTCATGGACAGGGAGCGGGCCGCCGGCAACAAGGATCTCTGGGGCTATGTCTTTCAGGGCAATGCCTATGAGGGGCTGACCTGCAACGCGCTCGAATGGGTGATGTCGAATGGCGGCGGCGGGATCATCGAGCCGGACGGCCGCATCTCCATCAACAATCCAAAGGCGGCGGCGGCGCTCGATAGGGTCAAGGGCTGGATCGGCACCATCTCGCCGCCGGGCGTGCTCGCCTATCAGGAGGAGGAAGCGCGCGGCGTCTGGCAGACCGGCAATGCGGTCTTCATGCGCAACTGGCCCTATGCCTATGCGCTCGGCAACAGCGAGAATTCGCCGATCAAGGGCAAGTTCGACGTGGCGCCCCTGCCGTCCGGCGATGGCGGGCATCCGGTCGCGACGCTGGGCGGCTGGAACCTTGCCGTGTCCAAATATTCGAAGCATCCCGATGCGGCGATCGACCTGGTCAAGTTCATCGCCTCGCCCGAGATGCAGAAATACCGGACGCTGAAGACGTCCAACCTGCCAACCATCGCGGCGCTCTACGACGACCCCGACATCGCCCGGCAGCAGCCGATCGTGCCGCGCTGGAAAGAGATCTTCCTCAACGCGCAGCCGCGTCCCTCGGCGACCGCCAGGATCAAATATAACGAGGCATCGAGCCAGTTCTGGACGGCCGTGCACAATACGATCTCCGGGAACGGAGCGGCCGCCGACAACCTGGCCGAACTCGAAGCGAGGCTGAACAGGCTGAAAGGCAAGGGCTGGTGAGCGCGGCAAGGCGATCGCCGCTGATGCGCCGGCGCGTTCGCACGGCATGGCTGTTTCTGACGCCGATGCTTTTCGTGCTCGCCGTCGTCGCCGGCTGGCCGTTCCTGCGCACGGTCTATTACAGCTTCACCGATGCGTCGCTGGCCGATCTCGACGCCCGGCGCTGGGTGGGCTTCGACAATTATTTCTCGGTGCTGCGACTGCCGAGCGGCCGGGTGCTCTATGACGGGTTGCTCGTCAATCCGGTCTGGTGGCGCGCGGTGTGGAACACGGTGCGCTTCGCCGTGGTGTCGGTGGCCTGCGAGACGGTGCTGGGCATGATCGTCGCGCTTACCCTCAATGCGGAATTCCCGGGGCGCGGCATCCTGCGGGCCGCGATCCTCATCCCTTGGGCGATCCCGACCATCGTTTCGGCCAAGATGTGGCAGTGGATGCTCAACGACCAGTTCGGCATCATCAATGTCGTGCTGCTCAATCTCGGCCTGATCGACACCAAGATCGCCTGGACCGCCAGCGCCGACACCGCGATGATCGCGGTGCTGATCGTCGATATCTGGAAAACGACACCGTTCATGGCGCTGCTGATCCTGGCCGCCCTGCAGATGCTGCCGCGCGAGATTCTGGAAGTGGCGAAGCTCGATGGCGCGAGCCCATGGCAGATCTTCTGGCGCGTGACGCTGCCGCTCATCCGGCCGGCGGTGATGGTGGCGGTGATCTTCCGCGCACTCGACGCGCTGCGCATCTTCGACCTGATCTATGTGCTGACGCCGAACAATGTGCAGACCAAATCGATGTCGATCTTCGCGCGCGAGAACCTGTTCGAGTTCGACAAGTTCGCTTATGGCTCGGCCGCCTCGACGCTGCTTTTCCTGATCATCGGCCTGCTCACCATCGCCTATATCCGGCTTGGACGGCTGAGTTTCGACGGAGGCCGCTGACATGAAAATGCTGAAGCGCGCCGCCTTCTATCTGCTGCTCCTGGCGATCGTCTTCGTCGCGGTGTTTCCGTTCTACTACGCCATCGTCACCAGCCTGAAATCGGGAACCGAGCTGTTGCAGGCGAGGCTCTGGCCGGAAACGTTCAGCCTCGCCAATTACCGCAACGTGCTGACGGAAGGTCCCTTCCTGCGCAATCTCGTCAATTCGCTCATCGTCTCCGGCGCGGTCGTGGCGATCTCGCTGCTCATCGGCGTCACCGCGGCCTATGCGCTGTCGCGCATCCGCTTCCGCGGCCGCTCGGGGCTGATGCTCGCCATCCTGTCGGTGTCGATGTTTCCGCAGGTTGCGGCGCTTGCCGGGCTGTTCGAGATCATCCGGGCGCTGCATCTCTACAATTCGCTCTTGGCGCTCATCCTGTCCTATATGATCTTCACGCTGCCGTTCACCGTCTGGGTGCTCACCACTTTCGTGCGCGACCTGCCGGTCGAGATCGAGGAGGCGGCGATCCTCGACGGCGCCGGGCCGTGGACGATCCTCATGCGCATCCTCCTGCCGCTGATGTGGCCGGCGCTCGCCACCACCGGGCTGCTCGCCTTCATCAGCGCCTGGAACGAGTTTCTCTTCGCGCTTACCTTCACCTCCACCAACACGCAGCGCACCGTGCCGGTGGCGATCGCGCTTCTGTCGGGCAATTCGCAGTTCGAGATCCCCTGGGGCAACATCATGGCCGCCTCGGTGATCGTCACCGTGCCGCTGGTTGTGCTGGTGCTGATCTTCCAGCGCAGGATCGTTTCCGGCCTGACCGCCGGCGGGGTGAAGGGATAGGCACAGACGCCGACGCAACCGGCTGGCCCACCCAGCGTTGGAAGTCTCTGAGGGATCATTCCGGATCGGAGACTTAAAAATGAAAACGCTTCTAACGGTTGCCGCCATCGCGCTCCTTGCAGGCGCGCCGGCCGCATTTGCCCAATCGAGCGACACGGATTCGACCAAGGTGACGCCGATGGCCGCCGACAGCAAGGTCGACACCCCAACCTTCGTCAAGACCGTGCCCAGCGCCAACGAATTCGAAATCCAGTCGAGCAAGCTGGCCGAAGAGAAATCCAAGTCGGCCGACGTCAAGAAATTCGCCAAGCAGATGATCACGGACCACACCAAGGCCGGGGAGGACTTCAAGGCCGCTCTCAGCCAGGGGCAGACCACCGCTTCGATCAAGCCGGTCGGCTCCATGCTGCAGCCCAAGGAGCAGCAGATGCTCGACGAATTGAAGAGCGCCAGCGGCAAGGATTTCGATCGGAAATACATCCAGATGCAGACGGATGCGCATAAGGAAGCGGTCGCCTTGTTCAGCACCTACGGCAAATCGGGCGACGACCCGGCGATGAAGGAATTCGCCAAGAAGACGCTGCCGGTGCTGAAGATGCATGAGAAACATGTAAAGGAACTGGCGGGCGCGCATCAGTGAAGGGCGACCTTGCCTTCTCCCCTTGTGGGAGAAGGTGGCTCGGCGCGCTAGCGCCGAGACGGATGAGGGGTGCTGGAAGAAATGAGACGGCGACCATTGCGCGGCTCTCGGCGTCGATGGGAAGGCACGTATGATTGGGCGTCTCACTCCGCTGGAACACCCCTCATCCGTCTCGGCGCTGCGCGCCGATCCACCTTCTCCCACAAGGGGAGAAGGGAAGGCGTTCCCTCGCCGCTCCTCCAACGTCCGCTCACTAGCCTGTCATACTCGACGGCGGTGCGGGCCAACAGCTTCGTGTTCATCTCGGCGACGCCGCCGGTAGACATGGTAACCGGCGAGATGGTGCGCGGCGACATCGAGACCCAGACCGAAGCGTCGCTGAAGGCGCTGAAACATTGTCTCGAAGCGGCCGGCACCTCGCTGGACAAGGTGGTGATGGTGCGCATCTACGCTGTCAATTCCGGCTTCTACAACGCGATCAACCGTGTCTATGCGACGTATTTTGCGACCAACCCGCCGGAAGCTTCGTGCCGATGGCATCGTGGCCAATGGAATTCGATATTGAAATTGAGTGCGAGGCGGTGGCTTAGAAATAGCTGCTTCCCCAACCGAAACGAAGCCGTCAGGATCACAAGTTGGTACGGGAGAGCAGTTTCCAGCCGGTGTGTCCGCCCAGCTCCCGATGGGAGATGAGAAATCGCAACGGGAGTTTCAGAATCAACTGAGTTGGCATAACATTCCGATACTTGGGAGGGTTGGGGTGCTATGCTTAAACGTGTTCGCATACGCGATTTTAGGTCCATTACTGATTTAGAAATAGACCTGGAGAATCTCAACATTTTTGTCGGCAGAAACGATACGGGCAAGAGCAATATACTGAGAGCTCTCAATCTTTTCTTCAACGGTGAGACAGATTTCCGGAGAAGTTTCAATTTCTCGCAAGACTTTTCGCAAAACTCAAGAATGAGGCAGGGAAAGGCCCCGGAGATTCGTATCGATCTTACTTTAGAACTTCCTTCCGGATATCAAACATTCGAAGGTGCTCGCTATATTGAATGGTCAAAGCGTTGGCGGAGAAATGAGACGATTGGAGATCCGCCGATGTTTGTACTGTCTGGAAACAAAAAAGAAAAAATAGGCGCAAGATCAAAGATACACTCTTATCTTGAGAATATAGATTATCACTATATACCGGCACTTAAGGGAAAGGAATTTTTCTCTGAGTTGTTATCGGACATATATGATGTTCTCTCCGACGTTTCTGCCGAGGATCTAAAATCAGCGTCTGAGCCGTTGCAGAGCAGGGTGGAGGCGATCCTCGCTGATGTGGCTAATGAAATTCAGTCGATACTTAAGTCGCGTAGCGAACCCAAACTGCCTGCCAATCTTAGATCGGTATTTAGGCTTATTCAGTTTGAGGCCAATGGCATCGATCTCGATCGGCGTGGCGATGGCATAAGAGTGCGGCATGTACCGTCACTCGTTAAATTTTTATGCGATCTGAAGTCACAGAGGGCCGGCAGATATAAATCCTTCCACGTTTGGGGACTTGAAGAGTCAGAAAATAGCGTTGACTTCATAGCTGCGTTCGAGATGAGAGATCAAATACTCGCGATATCTAAAAACAACCAATATCAAGTTTTGATGGCAACTCACTCTCCTATATTTTTTTCTCTTGAGTCAGCAGATGACGTTAGAACAAACTTCTTTTCTCAGGAAGGTTCGCAGACTGTCATAGCGCATGGCGGCGGAGACATATCGGACGAGATGGGCGTGTTGAGAGTTGTCGCTCCATACGTTGAAAAGAGTCGAGCCGAAGTTGATCAAATAAAAAAGACTCTGGCGAAGCTAACTGGGAAACTGGAAGGGGATGTTGTAGACCCATCTAGGCGAATTGTTTTCGTCGAGGGCGATACGGATGTCTCGGTATTTACAGCGGTCAACGATTTGACCGGCATACTTAAGGAAACGAGGTTTGTCTCTAGCATAGCTGACGGAGGCTCTTCGGCAAACGTCGTTTCTGATAATGCAATCGCTTGGCATTTTCTGCAAAAGAATCGTCCACCTGAGAAGCGTGTCAAAGGCGTTGGTCTTGTAGACGGGGATAGTGCTGGCGACAGTGCGATCGAAAGATTTAATTTGCGAATGGAAGGGGAAGATAATTTCCAATCGAGGATTGAGCGGATAAGGCCGACAAAAGAATTGGCCCAATTGTACAGGAAGAATGGATTTTCACCTAAGTTGGCACTGGAGGCGTTGTTTCCTTTGGATGTTTGGCGAAAGGCCAAGGAGTCGGGCTGGCTCGATAAGCGCTCTAATTCTCAATTATTTGGTATGTGCGATAAAGATACCCGAGAGAAGCTCTTGGAGAGTGGGATGTCCGTCTTGAGCGATAGCGATGACGACCTGCTGCCTCTCATCTATGAGATAAAAATAGGAAAAAAGAAGGAGTTCGCCGATCTCTTCTTGGAGCGCCTTTCTGGTGACCATTCATTAGCGGAGCCGTTCAAGCCGACGCTAAACGAGTTGCGATCGATACTGAATAAATCCTTGGTTTGACGGGACTGCGCGATTTCACGGGTTTGGCTAAGCAAAATACTCCTGCAGCGGCCTAACCTCCAGGTTCCCCGCCCGGAGCGCCGCGATTGCTTCCGCCACCGCCGCAGCCCCCGACAACGTCGTGTAATACGGCACCTTCTGCATCAACGTTGCCCGGCGCAGCGACTTCGAGTCCGACACCGCCTTCTGTCCATCCGTGGTGTTGAAGACGATCTGGACCTGGCGGTTGCGGATGGCGTCCTCGATGTGGGGGCGGCCTTCCAGCACCTTGTTGATCTTTTCGGCCGTCACGCCGTTTTCGGCGAGGAAGCGGGCGGTGCCGGAGGTGGCCAGCACCTTGAAGCCTTGGCCCGCGAGGCGTTTCACCGCCGGCAGGATGCCCTTCTTGTCCTCGTCGCGAACGGAGACGAACAGCGTGCCGGAGCGCGGCAGATCGACGTTGGCGCCGAGCTGGCTTTTGGCAAAGGCCAGCGCAAAATCGCGGTCGAGGCCCATGACCTCGCCGGTCGAGCGCATTTCCGGTCCGAGCAGGATGTCGACGCCGGGGAAGCGGGCGAAGGGGAAGACGGCTTCCTTGACCGCGATGTGGCCGGGGTTGCGCGCGTCGGGCATGGCGCCGTAATGGGCGAAGGCATTTTCCAGCGTTTCGCCGGCCATGATGCGGGCCGCGATCTTGGCGATCGGACGGCCGATGGTCTTGGCGACGAAAGGCACGGTGCGCGAGGCGCGCGGGTTCACCTCCAGGACATAGACCGTGCCGTCTTGAATAGCATATTGCACATTCATCAGGCCGCCGACATTGAGCGCGCGGGCGAGCGCCGCGGTCTGCCGCTCCAGCTCGTCGACGAGGTCGGGCTGCAGCGAATGCGTCGGCAGCGAGCAGGCCGAGTCGCCCGAATGGATGCCCGCCTCCTCGATATGCTCGAGAATCCCGGAGACGAAGGTCTCCTTGCCGTCGCAGAGGCAGTCGACATCGACCTCGATGGCGCCGGTGAGATAGGTATCGAACAGAAGCGGGTTCTTGCCCAGCAGCGTGTTGATCTGACCGGTCTTGTCGTTGGGGTATTTCTGCTTGATGTCCTCCGGCACCAGGCCCGGCACGGTGTCGAGCAGGTAGGTCTGCAGCATGCTTTCGTCATGGATGATCTGCATGGCGCGGCCGCCGAGCACATAGGAGGGGCGCACGACCAGCGGGAAGCCAAGCTCGCCGGCGACGAGGCGCGCCTGCTCGACCGAATAGGCGATGCCGTTCTTCGGCTGGGTGAGGTTCAGCTTGTGGAGCAGCTTCTGGAAGCGGTCGCGGTCCTCCGCCAGGTCGATCATGTCGGGCGAGGTGCCGAGGATCGGAATGCCGGCCTTCTCCAGCGCGTCGGCCAGCTTCAGCGGCGTCTGGCCGCCGAACTGGACGATGACGCCGACGAGCTCGCCCGACGACTGCTCGGCGCGCAGGATCTCCAGCACGTCCTCCGCCGTCAGCGGATCGAAATAGAGCCGGTCGGAGGTGTCGTAGTCGGTCGAGACCGTCTCCGGATTGCAGTTGACCATGATCGCTTCATAGCCGGCGTCGCGCAGGGCAAAGGCAGCGTGGCAGCAGCAATAGTCGAACTCGATACCCTGGCCGATGCGGTTCGGGCCGCCGCCGAGGATGACGACCTTCTTGCGCGACGAAACGCGCGCCTCGTTGTCGAGCGCTCCGGCGAAGGGCACTTCATAGGTCGAGTACATATAGGCGGTCGGCGAGGCGAACTCGGCGGCGCAGGTGTCGATGCGCTTGTAGACCGGATGAACGTCGAGCTTCTCGCGGAGCTTCTGAACGACTTCGGCGTCCGTCCTCGTCAGCGAGGCGAGGCGGGCGTCGGAAAAACCCATCGCCTTCAGCATGCGCAGGTTGACGGCGTCCTGCGGCAGGCCATGCTCGCGGACGCGTTCCTCCATGGCGATGATGCCGGCGATCTGCTCGAGGAACCACGGGTCGATCTTGCACATGGCGTGCACGTCTTCCAGCGAGGTCCCCATGCGGATCGCCTGCGCCACCATGCGCAGCCGGTCCGGAGTCGGCGTGCCGAGCGCGGCACGGATCGCGTTGCGGTCGTCCACGTGGCTGGCCGGGTTGGTGCCATGGCCAAGCCCGGGGATCTCGATCTCGTCAAGGCCGGTCAGGCCGGTTTCCAGTCCGCGCAGGGCCTTCTGCAGCGATTCCTGGAAGGTGCGGCCGATGGCCATCACTTCGCCAACCGACTTCATGGCGGTGGTCAGCACCGGCTCGGCGCCGGGGAATTTCTCGAAGGCGAAGCGCGGGATCTTCGTCACCACGTAGTCGATGGTCGGCTCGAACGAGGCCGGCGTCGCGCCGCCGGTGATGTCGTTCTCCAGCTCGTCCAGCGTGTAGCCGACCGCCAGCTTGGCCGCGACCTTGGCGATCGGGAAGCCGGTGGCCTTCGAGGCAAGGGCGGAGGAGCGCGAGACGCGCGGGTTCATCTCGATCACGACGAGGCGGCCGTCGGCCGGGTTGACGGCGAACTGCACGTTGGAGCCGCCCGTCTCGACGCCGATCTCGCGCAGCACCGCGATCGAGGCGTTGCGCATCATCTGGTATTCCTTGTCGGTCAAGGTCAGCGCCGGCGCAACGGTGATCGAGTCGCCCGTGTGCACGCCCATCGGATCGAGATTCTCGATCGAGCAGACGATGATGCAGTTGTCCGCCTTGTCGCGGACGACCTCCATCTCATACTCCTTCCAGCCGAGCACGCTTTCCTCGATCAGCACCTCGGTGGTGGGCGAGGCATCGAGGCCCGACTGGACGATGTCGTAGAATTCGGCGCGGTTGTAAGCGATGCCGCCGCCGGTGCCGCCCATGGTGAAGGACGGGCGGATGATGGCCGGCAGGCCGACATGGTCGAGCGCCTGGGCGGCGATCGCCATGGCATGGCTGATATAGCGCTGCTTGCGGTCGCCTTCGCCGAGGTTCCAGCGGGTTTCCAGCGCATCGAGCGCGGCATCGAGATTTTCCGGGTTCTCCGCCTTCAGCGCGGCGCGCTCGGCCTCGTGGATCTTGCGGTCGGCGTCCTTGACCTCGGTGGCGTTGGCCAGCATCGAGCGCGGCGTCTCGAGCCCGATCTTGCTCATCGCCTGGCGGAACAGCGCGCGGTCTTCGGCCTTGTCGATGGCGGCCGCGTCGGCGCCGATCATCTCGACATTATAGCGGTCGAGCACGCCCATGCGGCGCAGCGACAAAGCGGTATTGAGCGCGGTCTGGCCGCCCATGGTCGGCAGCAGCGCGTCCGGCCGCTCCTTGGCGATGATCTTCGCCACCACCTCCGGCGTGATCGGCTCGACATAGGTGGCATCGGCCAGCTCCGGATCGGTCATGATCGTGGCCGGGTTGGAGTTGACCAGGATGACGCGGAAACCCTCTTCCTTCAGCGCCTTGCAGGCCTGTGTGCCGGAATAGTCGAACTCGCATGCCTGGCCGATGACGATGGGGCCGGCCCCGATGATCAGGATCGACTTGATGTCGGTGCGTCTTGGCATGGTCTAGTGGTTCCGTTCGGCGAGCGGCTTGCACAAAAAACCGGGCGGGGAGGACCCGGCCGGTTGTGCTTGCGATTCTGGTATCAGGCTAGGAGGGCCTTATAGGGAAGAGTTTTGCGGGATGTAACCCCGAAAATGAGGGTTTAGGCAGTAGGCAGTAGGCAGTAGGGCGGCTCTTCCCTATTGCCTTACTGCCCTACTGCCTTATTCCCTTTTCTCAATCCCCCAGCGCGAGCTGATCCGTGATCTCAAACCGTTCGGAAACGCCGATGCGGATCATGTTGAGCGTGCCTTCGCGCGTGAAGCGGAATTCGTCGGAGGAGTCGGAGCCACTCGGCTTGCCGTCGTGGAAATTGATGACGCGCGTGCCGCCGTCCGGCCAGGTCACCGTCACGACGCTGTCGCCGCCCTCATGCGCGACACTGATTTCGCAGCGGGTCATCGGTTGGCCGACATCACGCGCGCAGGGGATGCCGGCTTCCGGCGCGTCGGATTGGGCGTTTGCCGCAGCCGCGAAGGCGAGGCCGTAGGCATCCAGCATGGCGGTCCTGCCAATTTCAGCCGCCGATGGCGGCTTGGCCGGCTCGGCGCCGCCCAGGCGCGCCGCGATGTCAGGTTGCGGCTCCTCGAGAGCTTCTTGAGGCGTGGCAGCCGCGGCCGCCGGCGCGGCGGTGTCTTCAGGAGGCGACGCCGGGTTGTTGGGGCTGAGATAGCGGGCCGGCGCCCAGCCGGTTATGTGGGCGTCCTGCGTGTCCTCGACCTTGCACCATGGATAATTGTTGATGGTCTTGCAGCCGTAATTCTTCACCGCCGCGCCGTTGGGCAGACGCGCTTCGATCTTTCCGCCCGGTGAAGCAGTGGCGCGGATGTTGAGGAGATCATCCGGGGCGAGGCCGCCGATGATCGAGATGATTGTCCCGGGTGCCTCCTGAGCCAAGGCCGGCAGGGAGGCGGGCAGCAACGAGGCCGCCAGGAGTGCCTTCAGCGTCAGTCGGAGCGTAGCTTTGCGCTTCATCTTTTGGCTGCAATTTCCAAGGCGCGACAGATATAGGCGGCAGGGCTGCCGGATGTCATCCTGAATTTAGCGGCGATTGTGAGGCCCGAAGCACGCGCATATGCGCTCAGGCCGAAACCTCGACCTCGGACGTGCCGACCGCGGGCAAAGTGGAGTCGCCATCGGCCGCGGCAATCACGCTGTCGAGCAGGCCGGGGAAGCGCTTGTCGAGGTCATCGCGGCGCAGCGTGATCAGCCGGCTGGTGCCGACCGCTTCGCTTCGGGTGACGCCCGCCTCGCGCAGCTTGGCCAAGTGATAGCTGAGATTGGTCTTGGAGGCGAGGTCGAGGAACTTGCTGCAGTTCAGCGGTACGCCTTCCTTGCGAGCCAGATAGCGCACGATGGCAAGCCGGGTCGGGTCGCCGAGCACGGCGAGCACGATCGGCAGGCTGATCTGGTCGGCGGTTGGATGGGGCAGGCTCATGACCCAGAATTAAGCACAAACGGCACGAACTTCAACGCGGCTTCCCCTTTCTGCCGAGAGCAATAGTCTCTTCCCTTCGGCCCGGTCCTGACACAGGGCTGTCAGCAGGGTTCAGCTATTTTCTCCCGGCGCGGTTGACATCATGCCCTGTTATGTCCAATTGTTCAATAACTTTTGAACTAAGGACGACCCCATGGACAAGCGGATCTTCTGGCTGGCGCTCGGATCGTTTGCGATCTCGACCGAAGGCTTCGTCATTTCCAGCCTTCTTCCCGATATCGCGACCGATGCCGGCATCTCCGTGCCGCTCGCCGGCTCGCTGATCACCGCCTTCGCGCTCGCCTATGCGATCGGCGCGCCGGTGCTGGCGACGCTGACGGGCGAATGGGACCGGCGGCGCGTGATCCTGTGGACGCTGGTGTTCTTCGTGATCGGCAATCTGGTGGCGGCGGTAAGCTCGTCCTTCGAATTGTTGCTGATTGCCCGCATCGTCATGGCGCTTTCGTCCGGCCTGTTCGCGGCGACCGCGCAGGGCACGGCCGTGGCGCTGGTGGATGACCATCATCGGGCGCGCGCCATTGCCGTCGTCGTCGGCGGCACCACGGTGGCTGTTGCGGTCGGCGCGCCGCTCGGCGCGCTGGTCGCGGCGATCGCCGGCTGGCGCGGCACTTTCTTCGCCATCGCCGCGCTCGGCGCGCTGGCCGGCGCGATCCTCTGGTGGCGCCTGCCGCGCGGCATCGTCGGCACCAGGCTGCCGCTGAAGCGCCGGCTGGCGGCGGCGGTGCGCCCCGGCGTGATGCCGATCCTTCTGACGACGGCGCTAGCGCTGGTCGGCGCCTTCACGGTGTTCAGCTTCATCGCGCCCCTGGCCATCCAGGGCGGTGGCCTGAGCCCGCTGGCGCTGCCAGGCATGCTGCTCGCCTTCGGCGTCGGCGCCGTCATCGGCAACATTGCCGGCGGGCAGGCCGCCGACCGCTTCGGCGCGACACGCACCGTCGCCTGGTCGCTGACGCTGTCGGCCGCGATGCTCGTCACCTTCTCGCTGATCCCGACCTTCCTGCCGCATCATCTGGCCGGACCGGCGCTGATGGGCATGATGGTCCCGTGGGGCATCGTCGGCTGGGCCTTTCCGCCGGCACAGGCGAGCCGCATCCTCAAGATCGCACCCGACGCCGCCCCGATCGTGCTGTCGCTCAATGCTTCGGCGCTCTATTTCGGAGTTGCGCTGGGTGCCGTTGTCGGCGCCGCGGTGCTGCGCTTCGGCGCGCCGGCCGATCTCGGCCTGATCGCCGCGGTGTTCCCGATCATCGGGCTCGGTATCGTGTTGGCGGGAAGGGTGCTGGCCCGGCCGGTGGCGATGCCCGCCGAGTAAGACGTGCCGATATTCAGGTGAGCCCGGCCTGCAAGTGCCGAGTTCCTGCGCTTCCGGTGCTCACGTACTTCAGTACGCTCCGCTCCGGTTCTCGGAACCCGCCACTTTCGGCTCGGCCTGACCTGAATCTCAGCATGTCTTCACGACTACAGAATTAAGCGGCGGCCGCTTTCTCGGTTCGAAGAGGCGGCCGCCGGCAGTTCCAGGTCGAGATCGGCCACGGCGTCCAGCGCCGCGCGCAGCTTCGCCGCCTGTTCCGCGCCGACCTTGTCCTCGAACTGCCGCTGCGCGACGCTCCAGAGCTTGAGCGCCTCGTCGAGCTTGGCCTGGCCTTGGGCCGTCAGCCGCACGCGCTTGACGCGGCGGTCGTCCTTGTCGGGAAAGGTCTCGACGTAACCGTCGCGGATCAGCGGCTTCAGCGTATGGCCGAGCGCCGAGAGATCCATGATCAGCGCTTCGGCGATGGCGCCCATCGCCGGCTCATCGCCGATGTGGATCTGAAAGAGCAGGCCGAACTGCGTGCTCTTCAGGCCCGAAGGCGCCAGCGCGTCGTCGTAGAATCGGCCCAGGCTGCGCGCGGCGCGCCGCAGCGTGGCGTTGTTGCAGTCGCTGAAACCCGGCTTCCGAGCTACGGTCATGATCACTCCTCGCCGGCACAAAGGCGCGCCGGCCTGCCGCAGAAATAGTTTTCGTCGCCGCCGTTGACAAGATAGTGGCATATGCCTACTTCGGGTAAGGTGGCATATGCCACTAATTGAAATCAGAGGCTGGGCGGATGAACTGACCATCGGCGCCGGACCAAGCTAAGCTACAAGGAACAGGATTATGAGCACGAAGGACAATAAGGGCACGGCCGTCATCACCGGCGCTTCATCAGGCATCGGCGCGGTCTATGCGGACCGGCTGGCAGGGCAGGGCTACGATCTGGTGCTGGTGGCGCGCCGCGCCGACCGGCTGCAGGAGGTGGCGGACAGGCTCGCCTACGCCTATGGCCGCAAGGTCAAGACGATCGTCGCCGATCTTGCGGCCGATGCCGATCTGCGCCGGGTCGAACAGGCGGTGTCGACGGACGACAATGTGACGCTGCTGATCAACAATGCCGGCGTGGGTGGCCTGGAGACGATCGCCGGCGCCGACGCCGACGCGGCCGAGCGCATGATCAAGGTCAATGTCGTGGCACTGACCAGGCTGACCCGCGCGGTGCTGCCGGGCCTGCTCAAGCGCGATCGCGGCGCGATCATCAACATTGCCTCGGTCGTTGCCTATGGCATCGCCGTCGGCGGCATCTACAGCGGCACCAAGGCCTATGTCGCCAACTTCACGGAAGCGCTGCAGAAGGAAGTCGCCGGCACCAATGTGAAAGTCCAATCCGTCGTGCCCGGACCGATCCGCACCGAGTTATGGGACGTCTCCGGAATCAGCCTCGACAGGATCAATCCGGACTGGATCATGAGTGCCGAAGATCTGGTCGACGCGGCACTTGCCGGCTTCGCCCAGGGCGAGACCGTCACCGCGCCCGGCCTCGCCGACGCTTCCGAGCTGAACACCTATCTCGGCGCCCGGGATCATTTCTTCGGCAGCCTGTTCTCCGGCAAGCCGGCCGCGCGTTACGCCGTCTGAGGGCTATCTTTGTGACTGGCGTGACTGATCAAGCCGAGGCTGATTGCCACGTGGTTCCCCCAATCCGTCGCTGCTTCGCAGCGCCACCTTTCCCCCCCCCCCTCCGGAGGGAAAGGAAGGGAGCGTTGCTGGACGAGTATCGACGGCAAAGGCTTGGCGCCTTTCCTCTACCCCGTCGATCGGGGGAGAGGTGGCTCGGCGAAGCCGAGACGGAGTGGGGGTCGACCAGCGCTACATTGGACAATGCATGCGCCAAGCTGCCCTGCGCGCTATCGCCTTCATGGGGCGAGGAACGGCGCTACACTGGCCGCCACATCTGCAGGATCGAGGCGGCCAGCAGCAGGCCGAGCGCGATGTTGAGCGCGCGCCACTGGCGCTCCGTCTTGAGCAGGCGGGCAAGCAGCGTTCCCGCCACGCACCACAGCGACAGCGAGAAGGCAGCCGCCAGGCCGAACACGGCGCCCAGCAGCAGCGCCAGTTGCAGCGGACCATCCGCCAGGGCCGCGAAGGACGCGGCGGCTCCGAGCCCCATCGCCCAACCTTTCGGGTTCATCCACTGGATGCCGGCGCCGCCGAAAAAGCTGTTCGGCTTGGCCATGCTGATGTCGAGGTTGGGCGGACCGCTGCGGCCGATCTTGATCGCCAGCCAGATGAGATAGAGCGAGCCGGCAATTTTCATCGCGAGCTGCAGAGAAGGCACGGCGGCGAGCAGGCCAGCCAGGCCGGCCGCGCCCGCGGCTGCCACGGTCGCCAGCCCGGCGGCGCTGCCGGCAATCAGCGGCACGGAACGGCGAAAGCCGAATTGCGCGCCGGACGCGGTCGATAATGTCGTGGCGATGCCGGGCGTCGCGGTCGAGATCAGCGCGAACAGGACCAGCGGGATGATGGTTTCGGACATGCGGGCTTCCCAGTCGAAGAAGCCGCCATGCTTAGGCGCTCGGTACCATCAGTAAATGCAATGTTTGATATGATGTGCATTAGCAATTATAATGCCGGCCATGATCCGCGATCTCGACACGACCCTGATCCGCACCTTCGTCACCACCGCCGACAAGGCAAGCATGACGGCGGCGGCCAATGCGCTTCACCTGACGCAAGGCGCCGTCAGCCAGCAGGTCAAGCGGCTGGAAGAGGTGCTGGGGCAAAGCCTGTTCGAGCGCTACCGCCGGGGTCTCAAGCTGACACGATCTGGCGAGCGGCTGCTCGACAAGGCCAGGCGCCTGCTGCAGCTCAACGACGAGATCCTTGCCGAAATCAGGGGCAGGGCGGTTGCCGGGCGGGTGCGGATCGGCGTGCCTTACGATCTTGTCGGCACGCTGCTCGCGCCGGTGCTGAAGACCTATGCCGAAGCCTATCCGCAGGTGGAGATTTCGCTGGTCTGCGCGTCCTCGCCGGAACTCGCGTCGGCCTTGGCGGCCGGCACCATCGATCTTGCCGTCATCGAGGAGCGCGCCGGTCCCAGCGCCGGCGAATGCCTGCTCGTCGACCGGCTGGTCTGGGTCGGCGCCAGAGGCGGGGCGGCGCGCCTGAAGCGGCCGCTGCCGGTTTCGATCGTCGCCGACACCTGCGCCTTCCGGCCGGCGGTGCTCGCCGCACTCGCCGAGCACGGGCTCGACTGGCGCACCGTGTTCGAGAACGGCAACATCGATGCCACGACCGCGACGGTGCGCTCTGACCTCGCCGTGACCACCTGGCTTGCCTCGACGGTTCCGGCCGATCTCGACATCCTGTCCGATGCCGGCCTTCCGCCGCTGCCGAATTTCTCCGTCAACCTGCATCTGCCCAAACATGCCACCCAGCCGGCCGCGCAGGCTTTCGCCAGCCATATCCGCGAGGGACTTTCCCGCTATCGCCAGGCGGCGTGACGCGGTCGCCGGTCAGCCATTCGCCGCAATCGCAACCGCCAATTGCGCTTCGAAAGCGCGCTTGAAGGCCGGCCGAGCCTCGCCGCGGGCGACATAGGCAGCAACGTTTGGGAATTCGTTCAGCAGTCCCGATCTTTGCAGCCGGCGCAGCACGCCCACCATGACAAGGTCGCCGGCGCTGAAAGCGCCATCGAGCCAGTCGCAATCGCCGCCGAGATGGCGGGAGAGTTCGGCCAACCGCTTGCGGATTCGATCGTCGACGAGGGGCAGGCGCTCATCGCGCCACGGCGCATCGTGCTCCAGGATCACGGCGGTTGCGCGCTCGAGGATCGGCGGCTCCACCGTGCTGTACGCGGCAAACATCCAGGCGACCGCGCGCGCCCGGGCGTTCGCATCGTCGGGCAACAGACCCGCGTGACGAACCGCGATGTGAAGGACGATCGCGCCTGACTCGAACAGGGCGAGATCGCCTTCCTCGTAGGTCGGGATACTGCCGAAAGGATTGAGCGCGAGATGCTCGGGCTGCTTCATCGCAATGAACGAGACGAGACGAACGTCGTAGGGCTGGCCGACTTCCTCGAGCGCCCAGCGCACTTGCATGTCGCGCGCCAGCCCTCTGCCGCCGTCGGGCGATCGTTCGAAGGCGGTGATGGTGGGTATCATCGGCTGCTCCTGACCATTTGGTCTTCGTTGCGGAAGAGAGGCTTCAAATCGGATGCGCGGCGGGCTCGGCCCGCCGCGCGACAGCCTTGTGCTACTTCCAGTTCCTGCGCCGCTCGAGCTCGGCTTCCGAAGGCTCCCGCTGGGCAAAAGAACCCGTGCGGATTTCGCCTCCGCGCTCATAGGTCGCTATGATGACGCCGGTGGTGGAAGCCTGCGATTTGACGAGCTTGAAGGCCGCCGGCTTGGCGTTGTCGCCGAACAGCCGCTTGCCCTTGCCGAGCACCAGCGGGAAGATCATCAGCCGCATCTCGTCGATGAGGCCATTGGCGAGCAGGATCTGGATCAGATTGGCCGAGCCCTGGATGAGCAGGTCCGGCCCGTCTTCCTGCTTGAGTTCCTTAAGCCTGGCAATGATATCGGATCCGAGCGACTGGGTGTTCTGCCAGGTCAGCGAATCCGGCCGATGAGTCGCCACATATTTGACCGCAGGGTTGAAGACATCCGCGATCGGATCGTTCTGATACGGCCAATGCGCGGCGAAGATATCGTAGGTTCTGCGGCCGAGCAGCAGGTCGAACGGTCTGGAGAACAGTTCCTCCATGGCCGCCCCTGCCACCTCGTCGAAATAATGGAAGGTCCAGCCGCCGAATTTGAAACCGCCGACCGGATCTTCTTCCGGCCCGCCGGGCGCCTGCATGACGCCGTCGAGGCTGACAAATGTGGCGGCGATGATCTTGCGCATAGTCTTCTCCTTTTGGCTGGTCCGCGCCGTCACGGCCGGATTTTCTGTCCAAAGCGCAATTCCTGGCGAAAAGCCGCTTCGCACTTTTCCTGGAATTGCTCCAAGGACGAACGGCAAGGCCGCTTTCCGACACGGCTCCGCGAATTTATCGGGCGCTGTCGGCGCGAATGGTGCGTGACGAGAACCAGACGTCGCCGAACACGGCGGTCGCGGTGCGGTCGGGCGCCTTGTCTTTTCTCAGCCAGATCGAGCGGGTGCGCGCGGCGCGCTCGCGCGTCGGTATTTTCGCGCCCGGCCCGGCAATGGAAGCGCCGACGCAAGGGATGAACCAGGAGCCCATGAAAGGCCGGCAGGCAAAGCCGTTTTCCAGGCGGGTTATGAGGACCGCGAGGCCGACCGTTTCAGAGGGACGCCACGGAAAGACCATACGGCCGTGGGGTTTCAGCGCTTTCAGCCATGCGGCGGGCGGGGCGACGACGCCGGCATTGACATAGATGATATCGGAGGGCGGCAACGGATTGGCTACGGCGTCGCCCTGGATGATTTCGACGTTGGCGTATCGGGCGAGGTTTGCCTTGGCGCGCGCGGCAAGGTCGGCCTCGATCTCGAAGGCGGTGACGCTGCCGCCCGGCTCGACCAGTCTCGCCAGCAGCGCCGTGTAGTAGCCGGTGCCGGCGCCGATATGGGTGACGGCTTCGCCCGGTTTCGGCTCAACCTTGCCGATCCACATCGCGTGCAGCATCGGCTCGCCATTGTTGATGCCCTTGTCGGCATCGAGCACGACGAGCACGTTCTGGTAGATGTAGGTCGGATCGGCGCTCGGCGTCTCGAACCGGCCTTCGCCGGCAAACACCGTCCATGGTCCCGGACCCAGGAAAGCCTCGCGCGGCACCGAGGCGAACACCTCCTCGATGCGCGGGTCGGCCGACCGCGCCTGCGCGGCCATCAGCCTGGCGTAAAATCTGCGGGCTTCGTCCGGTTCGGCCATGGCGCGAAGATAGCGCGTCCGGCGCGAATGTCGCGATCAGCCGGCGAAGGTGTCGTAGAGCAGCTTGAAGTTGAGAACGAGGATGACGGCCGCCACCACCCAGGCCAGGACCGCGACGGCACGCGGTATGGCGAAGCTGCCCATCTTCTTCCTGTCCGACACAAACTGCACCAGCGGGATGACGGCGAAGGGCAGCTGCATCGACAGCACCACCTGGCTGAATACAAGCAGCTCGGCCGTGCCCTTCTCGCCGTAGAGCGCGGTGACGACCACCACCGGGACGATGGCGATGCCGCGCGTCAGGAGGCGGCGCGCCCATTGCGGGATGCGCAGCCGCAAAAAGCCTTCCATCACGATCTGGCCGGCAAGCGTTGCGGTGACGGTCGAGTTGAGGCCGGAAGCGAGCAGCGCGACCGCGAACAGGATCGAGGCGATGCTCAGGCCGAGCAACGGCGACAGCAGCTCGAAGGCCTGACCGATCTCGGCCACGTCGTGATGGCCGGTATCGTGAAAGGCGACCGCCGCGACGATCAGGATCGAAGCGTTGACGAAGAGTGCGAGGATCAGCGCGATGGTCGAATCCGTCGTCGCCCATTTGATCGCGTCGCGCTTGCCGATGTCGGTGCGCTCATAGGCGCGGGTCTGCACGATCGAGGAATGCAGATAGAGATTATGCGGCATCACGGTGGCGCCGATGATGCCGATGGCGATGTAGAGCATCGCCGGATTGGTGACGATCTGCGACGACGGCACGAACATCGAATGGAGGATGGTGCCCGCCGGCGGCGCGGCGACGAAAATCTGGATGGCGAAGCAGCCGAAGATGATGATCAGAAGCGCGATGACGAAGGCTTCGAGGTAGCGGAAGCCCTTGTTCATCAAGAGAAGCACCAGGAAGGCGTCGAGCGCGGTCAGCATGGCGCCGCCGATCAGCGGAATGCCGAACAGAAGCTGCAGCGCGATCGCCGTGCCGATCACCTCGGCAAGATCGCAGGCGATGATCGCCAGTTCGCAGGCGATCCAGAGCACGAAATTGACGGGACGCGGATAGTAGGCGCGGCAGGCCTGGGCGAGGTCGCGGCCGGTGGCGATGCCGAGCCGCGCCGCCAGCGCCTGCAGCAGGATCGCCATCAGGTTCGACAGCATAATGATGAAAAGCAGCGTGTAGCCGAATTGGGCGCCGCCGGCGAGATCGGTCGCCCAGTTGCCCGGGTCCATATAGCCGACCGACACCATATAGCCAGGTCCCATGAAGGCGAACAGGCGGCGGAACCAGACGCCGGTCTTTGGCACCGCGATCGAGGCATTCACCTCGCGCAGGCTAAGCTGCTCGTCATCGGGCCTGTCGAATCGCCATGCGGGTCGGGCTACGGTTGCTGCATCGGCATCGGACATGGGACTTACCGCTGGAATTATCGAACGTACCGTTTATCTATGCCAGGGCTCAACATTATGCAATGGGCTATATTTCATTGATCATGCTTTCGTGATACGTCGGAGCAAGCCTGGACACGAGCGACCGCAACCCCGGTTGCGCCCGGGCGGGAATGCAAATAAACGGCCGGACCATCGGGGGTTCGTGTTATGGATGCGGGTCCCGATTCAGCGAACGGGATAGAGCACGATGTCGACCGAAAACCGCTTCACACTTTTCGGCATCATGCTCCAGGACAGGCCAGGAGGAGCGCATATTGGCGCTTAGGAACAAACCGGTTCGACGCGAAGAGCCGCTTCCCGATGCTGAAATCCATTCGGAAGGATTCCGGCAGCAGCGCCAGGCGCGCCGCAGCGCGCTGGTCGAGGATTATGTCGAGCTGATCGCCGATCTGATCGAGGACGGCAATGAGGCGCGGCAGGTGGATATCGCCGCAAGGCTCGGGGTCGCGCAACCGACGGTGGCCAAGATGCTGACCAGGCTGTGCGCCGACGGGCTGGTCTCGCGAAAACCCTATCGCGGCGTGTTCCTGACCGAGGCCGGCCGCAAGGTCGCCGAGGAGAGCCGCATCCGCCACCAGACGGTGGAGGCCTTCCTGCGCTCGCTGGGCGTCAGCGCCGAGACGGCGCGCATCGACGCCGAGGGCATCGAGCACCATGTCAGCGCCGAAACGCTGGAGGCTTTCCGCCGCGCGATGACGCATCGCCAGGTGTAGGAGTTCGATCCATCCGAGCGCGTTGAAGCGGAACCGACGCATGTCCGCTGCATTATTTCCCACATCATGCGGCTATCGCTTAGGGAGGAAGCAATGGGCGTCGAGCAGGCACCAACGGCCAAGGGAAAGCAGGCGGCCAGGGGATTGGGACAGGCGACCGCCAGGGACGAGCGCAAGACCGAGACAGAGACCGGCCGTCCGATGAAGAAGGGCGCGGCGCGTTTCGAGGAACGTTCGCAGAGTTCGGACGGGAAGAGCGCCGGCGCCAAGCAGAAAAGCTGAGGTTTTTAGCCGGGTTATCGGGAGTGGAAATTGATCAGCCGATCGGAGTTCCTTCGGCCCGCACATTTTTCGAGCGAAAAATTCTGTGACTTAGGCCAGCCGTTGCGATAATTGTCTGCAGGGGGTGGTTGCGGGCCGTCTTCCAGGACATTCGCATTGCGAGGAGTTGCCATGCTTTGGAGAGGCCGTCGTCAGAGCGACAATATCGAGGACCAGCGCAGCGATGGCGGCGGGCTCGGCGGCGGACTGGGCGGCGACGGCCAGTTCCGCATCCCGATCGGCGGCCGCACCGGTGGCGGCGGCAGCATCCTCCTGGTCATCCTGGTTGTGCTCGCCGGATGGTATTTCGGCTTCGACCCGTCGCAGATCCTCGGCGACGGCGGCGGCCAGATCACGGAAGACACCAGCTCGCAAAATGGCGGCCCGCCTGCCAATGACGAGATGAAGCAGTTCGTTGCGACCGTGCTGGCGGAAACCGAGGACACCTGGACCGGCATTTTCAAATCTCAAGGGTTGACTTACGAGGATCCCAAGCTGGTGCTGTTCAGCGGCCAGGTCCGCTCGGCCTGCGGTTTCGCCTCGGCGGCTGCCGGGCCGTTCTACTGCCCGGGCGACCATAAGGTGTATCTCGACATGACCTTCTTCCAGCAGCTCGACCAGCAGTTCGGCGCTTCCGGCGAGTTCGCGCGCGCCTATGTGGTGGCGCATGAGGTCGGTCACCATGTGCAGAACCTCACCGGCATCATGGGCAAGTTCAACCAGATGCGGCAAGGCATGAGCGAGGCCGACGCCAACCAGCTTTCGGTGCGCATCGAGCTTCAGGCCGATTGCTTCGCCGGCGTGTGGGCACATTACACCGCGCAAAAAGGCATATTGGAGCAGGGCGACATCGAAAGCGCGCTGAACGCCGCCAAGCAGATCGGCGACGACACGCTGCAGAAGAGGATGCAGGGCTATGTCGTGCCGGAAAGCTTCAACCATGGCACCTCGCAGCAGCGGCAGACATGGCTGGCGCGCGGCTACAAGAGCGGCAAGCTGTCCGACTGCAACACCATGAACGGTCCTATCTGAGGCGGCGCCAGGCCGCTTCTTTTCCGCTGAGATCGGCGATCAAAGACGCTGGCAAGGAGTGTCAGGATTAGGCGTTTGCCTTCGTTCGCGCATTGTTCCCGCCGGCAACGTCGCTTATAAGTGCCCTCCCGCCTCGGGCGGCCTGAGGAGCTTATCGCCATGATAGACCCGAAAACCGCCAAGCGGGGGCTTGCGCTCGTTTTCACGACGCTGCTGCTCGACATCATCGGCTTCGGCATCATCATGCCGGTGCTGCCGGCCTACCTTGAGGAACTGAGCGGCGTCAGCGTCAGCGAGGCCGCGATCGAGGGCGGCTGGCTGTTCTTCGTCTATGCTGCGATGCAATTCTTCTTCGCGCCGATCATCGGCGGCTTGAGCGACCGCTTCGGGCGCCGCCCGGTCCTGCTTGCCTCGGTGCTGACCTTCTCGATCGACAACCTGATCTGCGCCGTCGCCTGGTCCTATCCGATGCTGTTCATCGGCCGCGTGCTCGCCGGCATTTCCGGCGCGAGTTACTCGACGACATCGGCCTTCATCGCCGACATCTCGAACGACGAGAACCGGGCGAAGAATTTCGGCCTGCTCGGCATCGCCTTCGGCGTCGGCTTCGTCATCGGCCCGGTGCTGGGCGGGCTGCTCGGCACGTTCGGGCCGCGCGTGCCGTTCTATTTCGCCGCCGCGCTTGCCTTCGTGAATTTCCTGATCGCGATGCTGTTCCTGCCGGAAACGCTGGACGAAAAGCACCGCCGGCCCTTCGAGTGGAAGCGCGCCAATCCGGTCGGCACGCTGATCCAGATGCGCAATTATCCGGGCATCGGCTGGATCGGGCTTGTGTTCTTCCTGATGACGCTCGGCCATATGGTGTACCCGGCGGTCTGGGCGTTCGTCTCCAATTACCGCTATGGCTGGAACCAGCAGCAGATCGGCTTCTCGCTCGGCGCCTTCGGCCTGTGCGGCGCGATCATCATGGCGACCGTGCTGCCGCGGGTCATTCCCAGGCTTGGCGAGTGGAGGACGGCGGCGATCGGCCTGACCTTCACCGCGCTCAGCGCTTTCGGTTATGCGTTTTCGACGCAAGGCTGGATGATCTATGCGGTGATCGTGGCCGGCTGCCTCGAGGCGCTGGCAGACCCACCCTTGAGGAGCCTCGCAGCCGCGAAGGTGCCGCCTTCGGCGCAGGGCGAATTGCAGGGCGCAATGACCTCGATCTTCTCGATCACTTCGATCGTCACGCCGCTGCTTTATACGGCGATCTTCTCCTGGTTCACGAGCCCGACCGCGCCGGTCGTGTTTGGCGGCGCGCCCTATGTGCTCGGCGCGATCTTCCTGACGCTGGCGGTGATCGTCTTCGTGACGAAAGTGGCCAAGCCGACGGCGAAGGAAGTCGAGCGCATGCACTCGCAGGAAGCGGTGACCGACGCTGCTTAGGCTGGTGGTTTGAGCTAGGCGCGTTCCGCCAGCGCCTCTTCGCCGCGCCGCTCGCGGATCAGGTTGACGAAGCGGCGGAAGAGGTAATGCGAATCCTGCGGGCCGGGCGAGGCTTCGGGATGGTGCTGCACCGAGAAGACCGGCCGGCCGGTCAGCGCGATGCCGCAATTCGAACCGTCGAAGAGCGAGACATGGGTTTCCTCGACGCCTTCGGGCAGCGAGTCGGCATCGACGGCGAAACCGTGATTCATCGACACGATCTCGACCTTGCCGGTGGTGTGGTCCTTGACCGGATGGTTGGCGCCGTGGTGGCCCTGGTGCATCTTCTCGGTCCTGCCGCCGAGCGCCAGCGCCAGCATCTGATGGCCGAGGCATATGCCGAACACCGGGATGTCGGTCTTCAGGAGGTTCTGGATCACCGGCACGGCATATTCGCCGGTCGCTTCCGGATCACCGGGGCCGTTCGAGAGGAAAATGCCGTCCGGCTGCATGGCCAGGATTTCCTCCGCGCCCGTCTTGGCCGGCACCACGGTGACCTTGGCGCCGAGTCCCGCCAGCAGGCGCAGGATGTTGCGCTTCACCCCATAGTCGATGGCCACGACATGCATCGACGGCGCGTCCTGCTCGCCATAGCCCTCGTTCCAGACCCAGGGCGTCTCGCGCCAGACCGAGGACTGGCCCGACGTGACCTCCTTGGCGAGATCGAGGCCGATCAAGCCCGACCAGGCCGCGGCCTGCCGCTTCAAATCCTCGACATCGAAGACGCCGTCCGGCGCGTGCGCGATGACGGCATTGGGCATCCCCTTTTCGCGGATCAGCACGGTCAGCGCGCGGGTGTCGATGCCGGACAGCGCGACGATGCCGCGCCGCTTCAGCCACTGGTCGAGATGGCCGGAGGCGCGATAGTTGGACGGGTCGGTGACATTGGCCTTGAAGATCGCGCCGACCGCGCCGGCGCGAGCCACGGGATTCAAGTCCTCGATATCCTCGTCATTGGTGCCGACATTGCCGATATGCGGGAAGGTGAAGGTGACGATCTGGCCGGCATAGGACGGATCGGTGAGGATTTCCTCGTAACCGGTCAGCGCAGTGTTGAAGCACACTTCCGCAACGGCCGACCCGGTCGCGCCGAGACCGCGGCCCTCGATCACCGTGCCGTCGGCAAGCACCAGAAGGGCGGTCGGCTTTTCGGTGGTCCAGGGGGCGGTGGTCATGGCCATGGCGGCACTCCTGTGGGGCGCTTCAAGACGGTCGGCAAGACCGTTGGCGCGGCAAGACGCGCGGGCTGGATATTTCAGCTCCCTAGCGTCAACTCATTGTCTCATGCAGGACCGAGTACATAGGGGAAGCGGCGGGAGTGGTCAATGCGCCGCCCCCAAACCAAGGCCGATGTGCTTTCGTTCAGCAATATCAGCGGTTTGGCGGAATTTGCCTTACCCGTTCGGCAAAGCTATTGTCCGCCGCATTCGAAGGAGAAAGCACGATGCGCGAGAAAATCGCCGAATCCATGAAGAGCGCGATGAAGGCGCAGGACAAGCACCGCCTGCCGACGCTGCGGCTGATCCAGGCCGCCATCCACGACCGCGACATCGCCAATCGCGGCGCCGGCAAGCCGCCGGCGAGCGAGGAGGAGATCCTGCAGATCCTCGCCAAGATGGTGAAGCAGCGCGAGGAATCGGCCAAGGCCTTCGAAGACGGCAAGCGGCTGGAACTGGCGGCGCAGGAACGTGGCGAGATGGAGATCATCCGCGAATTCCTCCCGACGCAGCTCGACGAGGCGGCGATCCAGGCCGCGGCGCGCGAGGCGATCGCGGCGACGGGCGCCGCCAGCCAGAAGGATATGGGCAAGGTGATCGGCGCGCTGAAGCAGAAATATGCCGGCCAGATGGACTTCGCCAAGGCGAGCGCCATCGTCAAGGGGCTGCTGCAGTAGGTGTGGCTTCGCTAGAGCGGTTCGCCGTTTCACGGAAACGGCGAACCGCTCTATCTCCTTGTTTTTACGCAATTCCGGGCGGGAAAAGCGCTCACACCTTTCCTGGAATTGCTCTAATCCTTGCAGATCGGCACCGGTTGCGGCGGCGGCGCCGGATGGTCCTTCTTGTACTGAGCGATGATCGGCTCCAGCACCTTCTTCGGCCAGAATTTAGGCGTGCCGATCTCCTTCAGGCAGGAGGCGTTCCAATAGGTGCCCGCGCTTGAGAGCGCCTGGCCGGCGGCCTTGGCCCGCGCGACAGCGGCGATATCGCGCGATTCCGGATAGATGTAGAGCGTTGTCGGGTTGTTCTTCACCAGAGGGATGATCTGCTCGGCATCGGCGGGCGACCAGCTGGTGCAGCCATTGCTGCGGCCGCCGGCATAATTCACCAGCTTGCCGAACGGCACGAAACCGTCATGGTCGGCATAGGAACTTTTCGGGTCCTTGCGCAGGCACATGCCCCTCAGCAAAGCAGCCGGATGGCCGCCGATCACGCGCTGCCTGGCGTTCGCCGCTTCGCCTTCGCCATCGAATTGGATGAAGGTGCGCATGAACGCAGCGTTCTGAGCGCCGACACGGTAGTAGCCCTTGAAGGAGGTCTTGGTCTCGGCGGTCATGTAGGCGCCGCCGGCGGTGAGCTCGGAATCCATCGCATTGCCGAAATTCTTCGCGCAGCGCCTGCCGTTGGAGAAATCCGCAACGCCTCTCAGGTTGCGGCCGCCGCCATGGCCCGAGGAAACCGCGCGAAAGAGCTGCTTGGCTTCGCAGATGATGTAATAACGCTGACCGAGCACGCCGTTGCCGAGGTCGCCCGGACGCGTGGCATCCATGGCGAAATAGCAGGGGTTGCTGACCGAGCCTTCACTGACCTTCTTCTGGTAGAGCGCGCGCGCCCGCTCCAGCACGACCTGAGAGATCTGACCCTCGCCGTCGCCGACATGACGCTGCAGCCAGTCGGGAATGGTCGACGGCCGCAACGCCGCGAACGAGCTGACCGATGCCGTCAGGGCGGCCAGAATCGCGACAAGGCAGAAGATGGCCGCACCCAGCGGAACAGATCTCAACCGCACCCTTTTGCCCCTCCTGGCCAATATCTCGAGAATCACCAGGGCCGATCATAGGAGGTCTCGCATCCATCGGCGAAACACTTCTAGTTTAGCGACGCCTTTTGGAGGTCGGATTTTCGGCCCGTTTCAATTGAGCTATGATCTGATTCCCGGCGCGCCCACGCCTCCTCCCTCCACCGGGAAAGCATCGTTCATGCAGGGCAGTCCATCACCCGAGCAACTGTTCGAGCGCAAGGCGTAAGGAGGGATTGCCAAGACTGCTCGCGGCAGGAGGTTTTTCGATGCGGCTTTCCGCACCCGTCTATCATCTGAAACGCCAGGCGAGGCTCCTTTCCCGCCGGGAAAATATTCCGCTCCATCAAGCGCTCGACCGCGTTACAGGTGAAGAAGGCTTTGCCAGCTGGAGCCTGCTTGCGGCCAAGGTCGCCGAGACTGCGCCCGGCGACAGGCTGCTCGCCCGGCTGATGCCCGGCGACATAGTTCTCGTGGCGGCGCGGCCGGGCCAGGGCAAGACCCTGATGAGCCTCGAACTCGCCGTGGCGGCCATGAAGCAGGGCAGTCGCGCCGTATTCTTCACTCTGGAATACATGCACGCCGACATCCTCGATCGGTTCCGGGATATCGGCGTCGACCCTGCCGATTTCGGCCACTTGTTCGAGTTCGACAATTCCGACGCCATCAGCGCTGCCTACATCATCCGGACGTTGCGGTCGGCGCCGCGTGGCACGCTGGCGGTGATCGATTATCTGCAATTGCTCGACCAGAAGCGCGAGAATCCCGAGCTCATGGTCCAGATCCGCGCGCTGAGGTCGTTCGCCCGGGAACGCGGGCTGGTGCTGGTCTTCATCTCGCAGATCCATAGGTCTTACGATCCCGCCGGGAAGCCGTTCCCGGATACAGGAGATATCCGGCTGCCGAACCCGCTCGACCTTTCGCTGTTCGACAAGGCCTGTTTCCTGAACAAGGGCGAAATCCAGTTCCAGGCGACTTGAGAGCGATCCGTGTGGCGGCTATGTCGGTCTCGGCAAGGAACGAACTATGATCGAGATCGTCAAACCCGCGCTCGAGCATTTGCCGTCCTACAAGGCGGCGCTGGAGCGCGGGTGGTCGCCCGACAATGTGCGGCTGCTGGAAGCGACGCGTGAACAGCTTGAGGCGATCGAACGGGATCCGGTGGCCTTTCTTGCCAGCCTTGACGATCCTCAGGCCAAGGGGCCGCCCATCGCCTTGCCCGACGGCACAACCGTGCCGCGCCTGCCCGGCTTCCGGCGCTGGATCTGGGATGGCGAGGCTGCCGGCTCAATAGGGTTGCGTTGGCAAGAAGGCACGTCGGCGCTGCCGCCGCACGTGCTTGGTCATATCGGCTATGCGGTGGTGCCGTGGAAGGAGGGACGCGGTTACGCCACCGAAGCGCTGCGGCTGATGCTCGACGAGGCAAGGGCAGTGGGACTGGACCATGTCGAGATCACCACGGACCTCGACAATCCGGCATCCCAGAAGGTGATCCTCGCCAACGGTGGCATCCTTGTCGGGCGCTTCGCCAAGGTCGCCGCCTATGGAGGCGCGGAAAGCCTGAGGTTCCGGATCGACCTTTAGATTATTCCGCCGCCGCCGGCAGCGGCGGCGTCGCGCGGCTGCGCCATTCCCAGGCTTGCGAGCCGACAGCCACCACCACCGCCACCAGCATGGCCAAGGCGCCGGCGAGCGGCAGGCTGCGATAGCCGTAACCGGCATTGAGCATCGCCGCGCCAAGCGACGCCGCGAGCGCGATGCCGACATTGAAGCCGGACGGGATCAGCGAGGAAGCGAGGTTGGAGGCATCGGCCGTCCAGGCGAGGATGCGCGTCTGGATCGGCGCGCCGATGGCGAAGTTGAGACCGCCCCAGATAACGATGGCGACGATCATCGGCACCGGGTAGGGACTGACAAGATGGATGACGCCGAGCGCCGCCGCCTGCAGGGCAAGCATGACGATAAGGGAGGGCATCAGCTTCCAGTCGGCGAGCTTGCCGCCGACCAGAACGCCGATCGTGGCGCCGACGCCGTTGAGCAGCAGCACCCAAGGGATCAGGCTCTCGTCGAGGCCGGTCACTTCGAGCAGCATCGGCGTGATGTAGGTGAACAGTGCAAACTGGCCGATCATCAGCATCAGCATCAGGATCAGCGACGTCCAGACCTGTTGGCGGCCGAGCACACGAACTTCGCGCGCCAGCCCGGCGGGCCGGTTGGCGGCGCCCGCCGTTCGCGGCAATAGCGCCAGCATGGCGAGCATCGCGATGACGCCCAGCGCGCCCATCACCCAGAAGGTCGCGCGCCAGCCCCAAAGGCTGCCGATCGCGGTACCGGCGGGCACGCCGATGACGTTGGAAACCGTCAATCCCGAGAGAATGACCGCGACCGCCCGGCCGCGCTGATCCTCGCGCACCAGGCTCACCGCAACCACCATGGCAACGCCGAAATAGCAGCCATGCGCCACGGCCGTGGCGACGCGCAGTAAAAGCATCGAGGTGAAGTCAGGCGCCAACGCGCAGGCCACCTGGCCGAGGGTGAAGGCGATCGTCAGTCCGATCAGCAGCGTCTTGCGTGAGACTTTGCCGGTCGCGAGCGCCAACAGAGGGCCGCCGATAGCGATGCCGCAGGCATAGCCGGAGACGAGATAGCCGGCGGTCGGCACCGAAATCCCGAGGCCCTGCGCCACCTCCGGCAGCACGCCGGCGATGACGAACTCGGTGGTGCCGAAGGCAAAGGCGGCAAGGAAAAGGGCAATCAGCGGCAGCATGGTTCAAACCACAGGCGAGGAATGCATGGCCTCAAACCACGCCCGGGCGGGCGCGGCAATGCAGAAATTGGCGATGGCGCTTTAGCTTTTCTTGACTGGACCGATCGAAGCCGAACCCATGCCCCGATCACGCGGTCGTCTTGCGTCCGTAAGGTATCTTCAGCCACGCCCGCTCATGCAGATAGTAAAGCAGCGACTTGGTGACGACTTCGGTCAGCCCGATGGTGGCTGCCAGCTTGACGCTTCCCGTGACCACCAGCGATATGATCATCGTGTCGATCGTGCCGGTGGCACGCCATGAAAGCGCCTTGGCGAAGCTGCGCGAATGCGTGTCCATCGACCGATCATCCTCCCAACAGGTCCTCGGGCGATCCTTAGCCGACGGAAGCGAGGATGGGCAAAGACTAATTTTTTCGACTTGCCCTCTATCGCCTCAACTCGCCTTCAGCCGCGAGCCGCCGAGCAGGCCGCGCTCCTCGAGCACCGGATAGGCGATCGAGGCAAGCAGCGAGTTGATCTGCTTCAGGTCGCGGATGGTGTCGAGGTGGATCGAGCTCGTCTCGACGCTCTTGGCGGTGCCTTCGCGCAGGCGCAGGAAATGGCTGGCGCTGGTTTCCTTCTCGCGCTCGCGCAGCAGGTCCTTTTCCAACACCAATTGCCTGGCGGTTTCCGGGTCGCGCGAGACCAGGACGTTGAAGGCGAGGCGCGCATTGGCGAGCACCGAGGAATGGAAGGCGCAGAGCTCCTGCCATCCCTCAGGCGTGAATTCCAGGCCGCGCTCCAGCTTCTTCCTGACATGCACCAGCATGTTGCGCACGATGATGTCGCCTACCTGCTCCAGCTTGACGCAGGCGCCGATCAGCTCCTGGCACCGCAATGCCTCGTCCTCGGTGAGCGGATTCCTGGTGATCTTGGCAAGGTAGAGCTTGATCGCGGCGTGCTTCCTGTCGACTCGGTCGTCGAGCGCGGCAAGCGCCTTGATCTTGGCGGGGTCGGCATCCTCATAGAGCTCAATGATGCGCTTCAGCATGATCTCGACCGTCTCACAGACCCGCACCACCTCACGCGTGGCGTTGGCCAACGCCTGGCTCGGCGTGTCGAGTGCGCTCTCGTTCAGTGCCGAAAGCTCCACGACCTCGAGCGTGGCGGCAGGTTGCGGCTTGCTGCCCAGCGCCACGATCTTTTCGGAAGCGCGGTAGACGAGGCCGGCCAGCGGCAGTCCGGCCAGCAGGATCAGCACGTTGAACAGGATGTGGGCGTTGACGATCTGATCGGGCGCGCTTCTGCCGAGGAAGGCGACATCCGGCTTGAAGGTCATGATCAGGACCAGCATGATCAGCGAGCCGAGGCCGCGCATCAAAAGGTTGCCGACCGGCACGATGCGCACCTCGGGCGGCGCCGACCGCGTCAGCATCGGCGCAATAAGCGACGAGCCAAGATTGACGCCGAGCACCAGGACCACGCCCAGTTCCGGCGTGATCAGCCCGCGGCCCGCCAGCGTCGCCATCAAAAGCACCGCGGCGATGCTCGACTGGAACAGCCAGGTGACTAAGGCGGCCAACAGGTAAGTGGTGATGGAGTCGCCTGAGAAATAATTAATGATCAGCGGCATCAGTTGGCTGTTGCGCAGCGGCTCCGACGCCTGGCCGATCATCTCGAGCGACAGGATCAGCAGGCCGACGCCGATCAGGATGCGGCCCAGCTGCCGCCAGTCTCGCCGCTCAGTGGTCATGAACATGACCGTGCCGGCGATCAGGCAGAGCGGCACGAGAAGGGTAAGGTCGAAGGTGAGCAGCTTGGCCACCAGCGCCGAACCGATCTCGGCGCCGCGCACCGCCAGTTGCCCGGCGGCGCCCGAAACGATGCCGGCGCCGGCGAAGGAGCCGACCAGCAGCGTCACTGCGGTCGAGCTCTGCAGCGCGACCGCCAGCCCACAGCCGGCCAGCACCGCCATGACCGGATTGCGCATGGTGGCGCGCAGCCTGTGGCGCAGCACGTCGCCATAGGCGCGCTCGACTCCGGTCTTTACCATGCGGGTGGCGAACAGCATCAGCGCCACCGCGCCGGCAAGGTGCAGGAGGACGACGGAGCCGCTCACAGCCGACCTCGCGAGTTGGCTTTGGGGACGTGGAGAGGAGTACGAATCTTAGCCATTTCAACGCGTCGAAATATACCAATTAAGATTAGCCGAATAATAGATTTTTCTGATGCGATGATCGTCCCGGCTCGACGGCGCATGTCGGAAATGAATAGAGGAAGCATTGGTTGCATGTGCCCGGCGGCGGCGCTTCGCCTTGTAGTGGCCGATGCCCGGCCGGGTGACCGGAGACGATCTGAAGCCTTGTTGAAGCAGATTACGCAAACCTTGGAAATCATTACAGAATTGTAATTCTAACGTTCAGTTTCGGTTCATCCGTTGGCGGTTACTTCTCCGCCCATCGACAACAAGGAGTACCGACTGTGAAGCGTCTCATACTTTCCGCCGTCACCGCCTCGACGCTGGCCGCCTCGGCCTTCTCCGGCCAGGCCGCGCCGCTTGCCCAACCAAGCGCGCCGCAGTCGAATTACAACCAGGTCGACTGGCAGAAGCCCGGCAGGCATGTCGACAAGCGTGTCGTGAAGAAGAAGGTCGTCGTAAAGCGCAGCCATTGGCGCAACGGCCAGAAATACTCCAACTGGAGGCGCCACCAGCCGATCCGCGACTGGAACCGCTACGGCCTGCGCCGTCCCGGCCCCGGCCAGGAGTGGATCCGCGTCGGCAACGACTATGTGCTGGTCAGCATTCTTTCCGGCATCATCTTCGGCGCGATCGCCGCACATTAATCCACGGCAATCCGGAAATTCGGAAGGCGGTCACCCGGCCGCCTTCTTTTCGTCTGTGAAAAGCGGGTACGATGGGTCAGCCGGAGTCGCCGCGCCCGGGCGGCTTGATTATATGGAGGCAAACGAGCTTTTACCCGATGCGATTTCCGCCCGCCTTCCTCGACGAGATACGCGACCGCGTGCCGATTTCTCAGGTCATCGGCCAGCGCGTCGCATGGGACAGGAAAAAGACCAACACGTCGCGCGGTGACTATTGGGCTTGCTGTCCGTTCCACGGCGAGAAAAGCCCGTCCTTCCACTGCGAGGACAAGAAGGGCCGCTACCACTGCTTCGGCTGTTCGGTGTCGGGCGATCACTTCAAGTTCCTCACCGAGCTCGACGGCATGAGTTTTCCCGAGGCGGTCGAGAAGATCGCCGAGATGGCCGGCGTGCCGATGCCGGTGCGGGATGAGGCGCAGGAGCGGCGAGAGAAGGAACGCGCCAGCCTGACCGACGTCATGGAAATGGCCACCGCCTTCTTCCAGGAGCGGCTGCAGGGACCGGAAGGCGCCAAGGCCCGTGCCTATCTGCGCGACCGCGGGCTGACCCCGGCGACGCAGCAATCCTTCCGTCTGGGTTACGCGCCCGACAGCCGCAACGCGCTCAAGGAGCATCTCGCCGCGAAGGGCGTGGCGAAGGCCGATATCGAAGCCTGCGGGCTGGTGCGGCACGGCGACGACATCCCGGTCTCCTATGACTGGTTCCGCGACCGCATCATGTTCCCGATCCCGGATTCGCGCGGCAAGATCATCGCTTTCGGCGGGCGGGCGCTAGCGCCCGATGCCTTGGCCAAATACATGAACTCGCCGGAGACCGAGCTCTTCCACAAGGGCAATGTGCTTTACAATTTCGCCCGAGCCCGAAAGGCTCTCGCCAAGGGCGGCACGGTGATCGCGGTCGAAGGCTATATGGACGTGATCGCGCTGGCGCAGGCCGGCTTCGAGAACGCCGTGGCGCCGCTCGGCACCGCACTCACCGAAAACCAACTCGAGCTTCTGTGGCGCATGGCGCCGGAGCCGGTGCTGTGCTTCGACGGCGACAAGGCCGGGCTGAAAGCGGCATGGCGGGCGGCCGATCTGGCGCTTCCGGCCGTCCAGCCCGGGCGCTCGGCGCGCTTTGCGCTGTTGCCCGAGGGCAAGGATCCTGATGATCTGGTCAAGGCGGAAGGGCCTGACGCGTTTCGGGCGGTGCTTTCGGAAGCGCGGCCGCTCGCCGACCTGCTCTGGATGCGCGAGACGGCCGGCGGTGTCTTCGATACGCCGGAGCGGCGCGCCGAACTCGGAAAGAAGTTGCGCGAGATCACCAGCCGCATCCGCGACGAGAGCACGCGCTACCACTATCAACAGGAGATGCGCGAGCGGGAACAGAGCTTCTTCGGCTCGCAGCGCGGCGCGCGGCAAGGCCAGCACGGGGCACGCTCCGACGGCCGCCCGGGTGAGCGCGGCAGGGGGTCGGCGCCAGGCGGGGCGTTTGGCCGGAGCGCTGCGGGAGGGCGCGCCGCGATCACCGAGAGCCTGGGCCGCTCGGCGCTGGTCAAGCGCACGGGCGAAGCCATGTCGGTGCGCGAGGCGACGATCATCGTGGCGCTGGTCAACCATCCGGCGCTGATCGACGAGAATTTCGCGCATGTCGAATTCCTCGACCTCGCCAATTCGGATTTGCGCAAGCTCCACGCGGCCATCCTCGACGCGATGGCGCATGACGCGGCCGACGAGCGCGGCGCCGTCATCGCCACCATTGAGCGCGCCGGATACGGCGGCATCTGGGAGCGGGCGGTGGAACTGATCAAGCGCGCGCGGCAGTGGCCGGCGCTCGAAACCGCGGCGCTCGAGGACGCCCGCGACGCCTTCAACCAGGCGATGCACTTGCAGCGCAGCGCCCGCACATTACATAGAGAGCTGAAACAGGCGCAGGCGGCGCTCGATGCGGACCCTTCGGACGAAAACTTCCGGCATCTCGTCGAGATTCAAGCGCAATTCAACGATGTGCAGGCAACGGAAGCGCTGATCGAAGGATTCGGCGTTTCGTCGGGCAGGGTTGGCCGCGTTTAGGGCCGAACACCACCCGTTGAAAGTGAAGTGGAAATTACGCAGCGCGTCGAATCGACGCCTCTAAGTCGGGTAATTGATTCGCTTTTTTCATGCGAATCATGCCAGAGGCGCTTGACCTTCTGGCAGATTGGCGGAATCAGGACGATTCGAAACGTTAACCGTGCCCCGGCGTCGGCGGGAAATTTGAGCGATGTGAGATACTGGTGATGGCTGGACAGGCAAAATGCCTGCTCCAGATATCACGGTTAAGCTGGACTTAATGCATATCGCCCAAAGGTGGAAAGCCGGTTTTGGGCGACATGCACAAACAAAAGAGATGACGCGGGTTGCCGGGCCGGTAGAAAGCGTTCCGGCGCGGGCACAACCGGCAACCGGTCCGACAGTTTACGCGGCCTCGATATCGGCCGCTTGGAGACGACAAAGAATGGCGACAAAGGAAAAGGAAGAGGTCGAGACCGAACGTGAAGGCGCCACCGATGGCCCTCTGCTCGACCTTTCCGACGATGCTGTCAAGAAGATGATCAAGGCCGCGAAGAAACGCGGCTATGTCACGCTCGACGAACTCAATGCGGTGCTGCCCTCGGAAGAGACGGATCCGGATCGCATCGAAGACATCAATGCGATGCTCAACGACATGGGCATCAATGTCGTCGAAGACGACGAGCAGGGTGAAGAGAGCGAAGGCGAAGCGGCCGGCGACAGCGAGGAAGACGCCAACGAGCTTGCCGAGCAGACGGGCACCGCCGTCGCCGCCACGACCACCAAGAAAGAGCCGACCGATCGCACCGACGACCCGGTGCGCATGTATCTGCGCGAGATGGGCTCGGTCGAGCTTCTGTCGCGCGAGGGCGAAATCGCCATCGCCAAGCGCATCGAGGCCGGCCGCGAGACCATGATCGCCGGGCTTTGCGAAAGCCCGCTAACCTTCCAGGCCATCATCATCTGGCGCGACGAGCTCAACGAATCGAAGATCCTGCTGCGCGAGATCATTGACCTCGAGGCGACCTATGCCGGCCCCGAGGCCAAGCAGGCGCCGGTGGTCGAACGCGTCGACGAAGCGCCCAAGCCTGAAGAGAAGCCGCGCGGACGCGCGGCGGCACGCGAGGAAGAAGACGACATCACCAATGTCGGCGGCGACACGCGCGGGCTGGAGGAAGAGGAAGACGACGAGGACGAGGCGAGCCTCTCGCTGGCCGCGATGGAAGCCGAACTGCGTCCGCAGGTGATGGAGACGCTCGACGTCATCGCCGACACCTACAAGAAGCTCCGCAAGCTGCAGGACCAGCAGGTCGAGAACCGCCTAGCCGCGGCAGGCACGCTCTCGCCTAGCCAGGACCGCCGCCTGAAGGAGCTGAAGGACCAGCTGATCAAGGCGGTGAAGTCGCTGTCGCTCAACGCCGCGCGCATCGAAGCGCTGGTCGAGCAGCTCTACGACATCAACAAGCGCCTGGTGCAGAACGAGGGCAAGCTTTTGCGGCTGGCCGAAAGCTATGGCGTGCGCCGCGAGGAATTCCTCAAGGAGTATCAGGGCTCCGAGCTCGATCCGAACTGGACTCGCTCGATCTCCAACCTGACCTCGCGCGGCTGGAAGGAGTTCACCAAGAACGAGAAGGACACGATCAAGGAACTGCGCGCCGAGATCCAGAACCTCGCCACCGAAACGGCGATCTCGATCCAGGAATTCCGCAAGATCGTGAACCAGGTGCAGAAGGGCGAGCGCGAGGCCGCGATCGCCAAGAAGGAAATGGTCGAGGCGAACCTTCGCCTGGTCATCTCCATCGCCAAGAAATACACCAACCGCGGCCTGCAATTCCTGGATCTCATCCAGGAAGGCAATATCGGCCTGATGAAGGCGGTCGATAAGTTCGAATACCGCCGCGGCTACAAGTTCTCGACCTATGCGACATGGTGGATCCGGCAGGCCATCACCCGCTCGATCGCCGACCAGGCGCGCACCATCCGCATTCCGGTGCACATGATCGAGACGATCAACAAGATCGTGCGCACTTCGCGCCAGATGCTGCACGAGATCGGTCGCGAGCCGACGCCGGAGGAACTGGCCGAGAAGCTTGCCATGCCGCTCGAAAAAGTGCGCAAGGTCTTGAAGATCGCCAAGGAGCCGATCTCGCTCGAAACGCCTGTCGGCGACGAGGAGGATTCGCATCTCGGCGATTTCATCGAGGACAAGATGGCGATCCTGCCGATCGACGCGGCGATCCAGGCCAATCTGCGCGAGACGACGACGCGCGTGCTGGCCTCGCTGACGCCACGCGAGGAGCGCGTTCTCAGAATGCGCTTCGGCATCGGCATGAACACCGACCACACACTGGAGGAAGTCGGCCAGCAGTTCTCGGTGACGCGCGAACGCATCCGCCAGATCGAAGCCAAGGCGTTGCGCAAGCTCAAGCATCCGAGCAGGTCGCGGAAGCTCAGAAGCTTCCTCGACAGCTGAGCGGAAACGCAAACACACGAAGATCCAAGGGGCGCCTCCGGCGCCCTTTTTTGCGTTTCAGGCTATCCCTCATGGCGCCTTGCCGGCTTTACCCGACAGGAGGATAATTTCAGGGTCGGATGCATTTGTGGGCGATAGACCGGATGCCCGCCCGGCGCCGGCCGTAAACGGCCGGACGCTCGCTCCGTGGCACCGGAGGGAGGTGTGCCATGACAACCTACATCGTGCTTATCAACTGGACCGAGCTAGGCGCCAGGAATGTGCGGGAGTCGCCGAAACGGCTCGATGCCGCCAAGAAGCTGCTGGGGGAGATGGGCGGCTCGTTCAAATCATTCTACCTGACCATGGGCGAATGCGACATGGTCGCCATCGTCGAAGCTCCGGACGATGCGGTGCTCGCCCGCTTCGCGCTGATGTTGGCGTCAGGCGGCAATGTCAAAACGCGGACGATGAAGGCGTTCCCGGAATTCGCCTACCGCGAGATCATCAGCTCGCTGGGGTGAGGCGGCTTGGGGATCGGCGCGGCTGTTGCGAAGCCGCGCTGCATTCCTGATAGTCGCGCCATGCCCAAGCCGCTGCTCATCGTCTGGTACAACACACGCTGTCCGGTGTGCGACGCCGGCGTCAGCCGCCAGAAGCGGCGGCTGATCGATGCGGTCAAGGCGGGCCGTGTTGAATTCCGCGACATCAACTTCGAGCCCGAAGCGCTTTCGGCCTACGGCGCCTCGCTCGAGGATATCCGCCGGCGCCTGCATGCCATCGATGCCGAAGGACGGCTGCTGGTTGGCGCTGATGTGGCGATCGCGGTCTGGCGCTTCACACCGGGCGAGGGATGGCTGGCGCGCTTGTTCGGCAACGTGATCGCGCTGCCGCTGACGCGCTTTGGCTACGACCGCTTCGCGGACCTTCTCTATGCCTGGAACCGGCACAGGGGACGCTGGTAGCCAGCTTGGCTCCCTCCGCGTGCGGAACGGCAGCTCTTGGCTTGGGTTACGATACATCTTAAGATATATCTTGACTCGGAACGCGGCCGGCCTTACGTACGATGTATCGTAAGATACAACGCAAAGGAGCAATCTATGCACAGACACGGTCACTTCGGGCATAACCATTTCGGCGAGCGCATGTTCATGCATATGGCCGGCAAATTTGGGGGCAGAGGGGGCGGCGGCTTCGGCCCGTTTGGCCATGGCGGCAGGGGCGGCGGCGGCCGCGGCGGCCCGGGCGACATGTTTCGCGCCGGGCGCATGCTGGCCGACGGCGATCTCAAGCTGATCACGCTGTCGCTTCTGGCCGACGCGCCGCGCCACGGCTACGACATCATCAAGGCGCTGGAAGAGCGCACCAGCGGCATCTACAGCCCGAGCCCGGGCGTGGTCTATCCGACGCTGACCTTCCTGGAGGAGGCGGGCTATGCGGTGTCGTCCAGCGAAGGCAACAAGAAGGTGTTTTCGATCACCGAGGCCGGCAAGGCGCATCTTGAGGAGAACCGCGAGATGATCGACAACGTCCTCGACCATCTCGAGCGCTTTGGCCGCAAGATGGCCGCGGCGCGCGAATGGTTCGGCTGGGGCGACGACAGGGACGAGGGGCGCCGTGGCCGCTCGGAGACGCGCGACCGCTTCCGCGCGCTGCGCCAGCGGCTCCGCGCCGCGCTCGGCGACATCGCCGACGCGCCGGAAGACAAGCAGGCCGAGGCGATCAGCATCCTGGAAGACGCCGCCGAGGCGATCGAGGCGCTGTCGCGCCGCTAAGCCATTTTCCATATGGAAGCCAAAAAGCCCGGAGCGATCCGGGCTTCTTGCATTCAGTCAGTGATCGACGGGGCAGGGACTATTCCTTGCCGACATATTCGCTGATGAGCTTCTCATTGCGCGCCTTCTCGATCTTGGCGGTGGTCTCGGCCGCGATCCGCTCGTCGGTGCGGTACTTGACCAGGTTCACCAGGCTGCCGGTAAGCAGGAGGACGCCCATGGCCCAGTAACCCTTGGTCGAGAGGTCGACCGGGGCCAGCCATAGCGACAGGCCGAGCATGAAATAGGCGGCGCCCACCGACACGGTGTTGAACAGGATGTAGGTCTGATTGCCGTTCATCGTAACGTTCCTTCGATTTGATCCGTTTGGAGGATTTGATCTGTCTGGGAATTGCGGGTTCAGTTGAGCGATTTCAGGCGCGCCAGGACGTCCTCGGCGCGCACTTTGGTGGCCGGTCCATGGCCCGCTTCGGCGAGGCGTTCGCGGATCGCCTCGTGGCGCAACTCGCCGTCGATCTCGTCAAGGATGCCGGCCTCCTCGAACGGGTCGCTGCTTTCCCTGATGCGGTCGAGCAATTCCTCCGCTTCATTGATGCTCGCCGTGCGGCCGATCGAACGGTTGAGGCGCGACTGCGCCTTGCGTTCGGCATCGATCGCCCGAGCCGAGATCATGCCCTGGTTGAGGCCGATGATGCGGCGGTGCGCCTGTTCGACGGACACGCGCATCCGCAAGGTCTTCTCGCCCAGGCTCTTGACCGTGGCGCGGCGGACTTCGCGCTCGTTCTCTAGTTCGGCGATCGCGGAAGCGCCGCCTTCGGCAAGCGCCTGGTTGTTGGCCGAAAGCGCGCTCAGCGTGCGGGTTTCCAGATCGGCGATGCGGCGGTCGAGCTGGTCGAGGCTGGTCTGCTCGGCACGCTGGCGCACGATCAGCGCGGCGAGCGTCTGCTTGGCGGCGGCGAGGCCCGCCTCCGCGTCGCGGATGCGCTGCGCCAGAAGGTCGATGGCGAAACGATCCTTCAGATTGTCCTCGGCCCGGGCACTGGCGCCGTCCAGCAATGTCTTGATCAGGCTAAGCATGGTGTTCTCCCTGTTAATGTGAACAATGTTCACACGGTCAACATAACAGGAAATGAACATTGTCCAAGTGCTATCTTGAACGCTGTTCATGCAGTGCTGGACATGGTAAAAAGCAGGCAATGGAACGCATCCGGGCCGGGCGCCGGCTCCGGGAAACAAGGACGGGAAACAGCATGGCGCTGGACAAGGAAGAGATGAGCGAGAAGGTGCTCGCCATTGCCGAGGCACTGCTCAATGAGGGCGGGGCCGAGAATCTGAAGGCGCGCACGATAGCGGAGCAGGCCGGCATTTCGGTCGGATCGGTCTACAACCTCTTTGCCGATCTCGAGGAGGTGCATCGTGCCGTCAACATGCGGCTGCTCGACCGGCTCGGCGCGACAGGCCTGGCGGCGATGGCCGATCTCGAAAGGCAAGGAGTGACCGATGTCCAGCACCGCATCCTCGCCATGGCCGCGGCCTATGTGCGCTTCGTCGAGGCGCATCCCGGCAGCTGGCCGGCCGTGCTTGCCTTCAACCGGCGCCGCGCGACGCGGCCGGGCCCCGACGCCTATGACGCGCTGCTCGACGCACTCTTCGACATCGTCGCCGGCGTGCTCAAGGCTGGGGACTTCGGGCTCGACGACAAGCGCCGCACGCTTGCGGCCCGGACCTTGTGGTCAAGCGTGCACGGCATCGTGACCAGCGGCTATGTGGCGAATTCGGACAGCCGGCAGGCCGAGGAGATCTGGCATCAGATCGAGCTGCTGGTCGGCGTCTTCGTCAAGGGGCTGGAACACGGCGGCGCATTCGCGCATGCTGAGACAAAGTCAGAATGAACAGGGCGCCGTGAATCCTTCGGCGCCCGCGTGAGATGGAGTTTTGAACAATGTCTTTTCTGAAAAAGCTTTTCGGCGGCGGCAGCAGTGAGGCCACGGACACCGGCTCCGCCAAGCCGGCCAAGCAGGTCGAACACAAGGGCTTCCTGATCAGCGCGACGCCCTACAAGGCCGACGGCCAGTACCAGACCTGCGGCGTGGTCTCGAAGGAGGTGGACGGCGTGATGAAAGAACACCGCTTCATCCGCGCCGACCGTTTCGCTGGGCTGGACGACGCCATCGACATCTCGATCAAGAAGGGCATCCAGCTCGTCGATGAGCAGGGCGAGAAGATGTTCGGCTGAAGGTCATCATAGTCGAGGATCGATCGGTTCGCTCTCCAGCGCCAGCACAGCGAAGACGCATTCGTGGACCCGCCGCAGCGGCTGGCTCGCGACAAATCGTTTCAACGCCTCGTGGCCGAGGGCGAACTCGCTGAGCGCCAGGTTGCGCTTGCCGCCCAGATGCCGCTCGCGCAGTCGGACAAGATTGTCGGGCGCATCATACTCCGGTCCGTAGATCATGCGCAGATATTCGCGGCCGCGGACCTTGAGCGCCGGCTGGATGAGACCTTTCTTACCGCGGCTGACAAAGTCGCGCGGCTTGACCACCATACCTTCGCCGCCTGAAGCGATCAGCATCTCCCACCAAGCGACGGCCTCCTCGCAGGCCCCAGCATCGGCCAAGTCGACGCTGCGCCATCTGGTGTGCACGACGACACCTTCCGTGGCGAGGCGATCGGCCAGCGACATATGCCAGATGTGGTCATGGTCGAACCAGACGCGGCCTTCGCTGGCCAGCAGATGGAACGGCGCCACCCTGAGATCATCGACACTCGAAACCGGCCAGACATAGGGCGACCAGGCGCTGGCATATTTGCCTGCACGCTCGGCCCGGTCGGTGAATCGTGCATTCAGATCCGCCACGTCGACGCCTCGCGCCTTCGCTCTCTCCAAGACATCGCGACCGAGCCGCAGGCCGGCCGCGGACGCCGCCGCCACCGGTCCGTACTGACTTTCGATGAGGCTGCTTGCCTTGGCCGACCAAGGCATGATTTCGGCGTCGAGCAGCAGCCAGTCGGTTTGCAGTTCCTCCCAGAGGCCGACGGCGTCGACGCTTGCGCGAAGCCGGGCAAGCAGACCCGCCGTCATGGCGTTGTCGCCGAAGAAAGAACGCCCTGTACGGGTCCATATCGCGCCGGTCTCTTCGCCTGAAACGCCGAACCGGCTGCGCGCCGCCTGCGCGGTCCGGCACAGCGCGACGATCGCCCGCGAACCCATGTGCTTTTCCTCGCACACGACCTCGGCGACGCCGCGCTCGCGAAAATAAGCAAAAGCTTCTTCCGGGCGTTCAAGCCAGCCGGCGTGACTGCTTGTCTCGGACGGCGACATTGTCGGCGGCAGGTACACCAGCCATTGCGGCGCCACCGCGAAGCGGCTCATTACCTCGAGCGCGGCCGAGGCGTTTTCCTCGGCCACGACGACACGGCCTTTCAGCTCCGTCTCTATCCAGCGTCGGCCGGAAACGTCCTTTATGTCGAGCACATCGTCGGCGTCGGCCTGCGCGGATTTTTCCGGGTTCGACGCGGCAAGCGGGCGCACAGGCTCCGACCAGGTACGGATCGCTGGTACTTCGACCAACTCGCGTTCCGGCCAACGAAGCGCCGTCAGCTTGCCGCCGAATACGCAGCCGGTGTCGATGCATAAGGTGTTGTTGACCCATTCGGCCGCCAGCATCGGCGTATGACCATACACGACCGCCGTCTTGCCGCGATAGGCGGCTGCCCAGTCGGCTCGGACCGGCAGGCCGAATTCGTCGATCTCGCCGGTCGTCTCGCCATAGAGCGCGAATTCGCGCACAGCGCCCGAGCCGCGTCCGATCATGTCCTCCTTGAGGCCGGCATGGGCGACGGCCAGCCGTCCCCCGTCCAGCCAGACATGGCTGCGCAGATTGTCGAGGAAGGCCGGCAGCGCCTCCTTCAGTCCACGATCCTGGGTTTCCAGCTGGTCGATCGTTTGCTGGAGGCCGTGAGCGATCGTGACCTTGCGACCTTCCAGCCAGCGGCCGAGCTTGCGTTCGTGATTGCCTTGGACGCAGTAGGCGGTGCCGGCGGCGACCATGCTCATCGCAATGCGCAGAACGTCGGGCGTATTGGGGCCGCGATCGACAAGATCGCCGACAAAGACGGCCTTGCGGCCTTCTGGAGGAGAAACGAGGACGCTCCGCTCGCCGCGATGCTCAGACCAGGCAAGGCTGTATCCGAGTTTGCCCAGCAAGGCTTGAAGCTCTTCGGCGCAGCCATGCACGTCGCCGATGATGTCGAAGGGGCCGGCATCCTGACGCTTATCGGTCCAAAGCGGCTGGCGCGAGATTTTGGCAGCCTCGATGCTGGCTTCGCTGGTGAGCTTCCAGACCTGGCGAAAGCCTTCCCGCTGCAGAGCGCCGAGACCCTTGCGAATCTCCATCGTCATGCGCTGGGCCACCCCAGCGCCAAAGGGGCGATCGGGCCGGCTCGCATTGCGCGCCACGCACACGTCAACACCGGGATCGAGCACCATGGCGACCGGCAGAGCGTGCCATTTGCGCGCCAGTTCGATCCAGGCCTTGCGGTCGGCCGCGCGCACATTGGTAGCGTCGACAACGGCCAGCTTGCGGTGCTTGAGTCGCTTGCCGATGATGTCGCGCATCAGTTCGAAGGCGTCGGCCGACACATCCTGATTGGTTTCGTCATCGCAGACGAGCCCGCGGCATCGGTCGGACGAGACGATCTCGGTCGGCAGGAAATGCCTCGCCGCAAAAGTCGACTTGCCGGACCCGGTCGAGCCGATCAGCACGACCAGAGCGAAATCCGGGATATCCAGGTTTGTCTTGTCGGCTTCCCTCATCGCGTGAACACCGCCATCTGTGTCGGCGCGCCCAAGGTGGCATCCTCAGGGCCTATGCCGCTGATTTCAGCGGTATAGCCGTAAGTCCCGCTTATTCTGGCCGTCCAGGTTTTGAACTCGGCGCGGCTCCACTCGAAGCGATGGTCGGGATGACGGAAAGCGCCAGTCGCCAGATTGTCGAACAGAGCGTTGTGATCGGCATTGGGCGTCGTTACGACAACTGTTTTCGGGGCGGCTTCGCCAAAGACAATCCGCTCGACCAAAGGAAGCCTGTCTTGGTCGAGATGCTCGATGACCTCGACCAATACAGCGACGTCGGCTTCGGCCCAGCGACCGTCGCGATAGGTCAGCGAACCGTGCAGAAGCGTGACGCGCCCTTCCGGCGGGCCGCCCGCTTCATTCAGTCTCAACCGCCTTGCCGCCCATTCGAGCTCGCGGATGGCAGGGTCCAAGCCGAACAGTTTTTGGATCCATCGCTCGCGCAAGAGTCGGTCGAGAAGCTTGCCTTCGCCGCATCCCAGGTCCGCGACAACTTTGCCGCCACTCGCGCGGATGGCTTCGACGACCGCATCCAGGCGCCGGTCGTGCAGCCGGATCGGCGTCTCGAGCGTTTCCTCGGGCGAGCTGCGGGTTTCGGCTGGCGTATCCGCTGCCGCGGTTTCAGGGACCAGTCGCGCCAGGGCCGAGCGTGCCAAACCCGATTTGTTGCGCAAATAGCGGCGCGCGATCAGCTCCTTGGCGGGGTGATGCTCCAGCCATCCCGCGCCCTTGGACAGCAGCTTGTCGACCTCGTCGTCGCCGACCCAATAATGCTTGGCGTCGTCCATCACCGGAATGAGGATATAGAGGTGGTTGAGCAGATTGCTCAGCCGGCCGAGGCCGGACAATTTCAGATGGCCGTAACGGAGCCCTCCCGAACTGGAACTGACGGCTTCGATCGGGGTCAGCTCGACGGTCCAGCCCAGCGGTTCGAATAGCTCTCGCACCAGCGCCTCGCCGCCCCGCATCGGCAAGGGCGCCACGACAGCTTCCAGGGGCAGGTCGCTGTCGGCGAGTTGCTGGCGTTCCTTGGATATGCCGGTCATTGCGGTGCGCAGCATCTTATTGAGCGCAACGGACAGGAAGGACGATGCCGCGTAGGGCCGGTCGTTCACATATTGGTCGAGCAGTCCGTCCGCCTGACCCTTGCCTCTAACCAGTCCGATCGGATCGACATCGAGCAGCAGCGCGGCCTCGCAACGCGCATCACTGGCCTCGGGATAGAACAGCCAGGCCTTGCCGAAGGACAAGTCTGCTTCGTGCAGGCGTTCGGGATGCTTGTGCAACAGGAAGCCAAGATCCGTGGCAGGACGATGTGTGGTTGCAACCGAAAGAAACATGGCAAAGCGATAACGCAGCCGATCGGAATAACCAATGGCGGCGCGACGTTATTTCCGCTGCTTTTGCAACGCCCCAAGAACCGGTTGCCTACAACCCGCTCAGAACGCGACCTTGTCGCCGCCCTTGAGCTGCAGGATCTGCCGTGCCTCGTCGGGCGTGGCGATCGAGGCGCCGAGGCCTTCGATGATCTGGCGCACCTTGGTTACCTGCTCGGCGCTGGAGCGGGCAAGCTTGCCCTTGCCGATCCATAGCGAATCCTCCAGGCCGACCCGCACATTGCCGCCCAGCGCGATCGCTTGCGTGGCGATCGGCAGCTGGTGGCGGCCGGCGCCCAGAACCGACCAGTGATAGTCGTTGCCGAACAGGCGGTCGGCCGTGCGCTTCATGTGCGCGACATCCTCCGGATGCGTGCCGATGCCGCCAAGGATGCCGAACACGCTCTGGACGAAGAAGGGCGCCTTCACCAGGCCGCGCTCGACGAAATGCGCCAGCGTATAGAGATGGCCGATGTCGTAGCACTCGATCTCGAAGCGTGTGCCGTTGTCGGCGCAGGTGCGCAAGATGTGCTCGATGTCGCCGAAAGTGTTGCGGAAGATGCGGTCGCGCGAGGATTCCAGATAAGGCCGCTCCCAATCATGCTCGAAGGTCTTGAAGCGCTCCAGCATCGGGAACAGCGCGAAATTCATCGACCCCATGTTGAGCGACGCGACCTCAGGCGCGAACACCTTCGCCGGCTTGACGCGTTCCTCCACGCTCATCGTCGCCGCGCCCCCCGTGGTGATGTTGACGACGCAATTGGAGCGCTGCTTGATGACCTGCAAGAACGGCGCGAAGGCCTCGGTCGACTGGTCGGGGCGTCCGTCGACCGGATTGCGGGCGTGAAGATGGACGATCGCGGCACCTGCCTCGGCCGCCTCGATGGCGGCGGTCGCGATCTCTTCCGCCGTCACCGGCAGATGCGGCGACATTGACGGCGTGTGGATCGAGCCTGTGACCGCGCAGGTGATGATGATCTTGTTCTGGTTCGCCACTTTCGATGTCCTGACTTCGTTGTTGGACCGCGCCTATTTGACCGCGCCTTGCGTGATGCCGGAAATGAACTGCTTCGACAGCACGATACAAAGCACGGTAATCGGCAGCGCCGCCAGTGTCAGCCCGGTGAACAACACCCCCCAGTCGGTGGTGAATTCGCCGACGAACACGGTCGGCCCTTGCGGCAGTGTCTTCAAATTGTCGGAGGTGATCAGCACCAGCGGGAAGAAAAAGTCGTTCCAGATCGGCACGGCGTTCTGATCGCCACGATCACCAGTGCCGGCCGCGAGCGCGAATGCAAAATAGAGGCAGGCGCTGGCGGGCGCCTGCCTCTTCATTCCCGGCATCGGTGATCAGGCCGCGGCGACGACCTGATCGGTATTGGCGGCAGCGATCGCATCGACCTTGGCGGTGGCCTTGGCAAGTGCTGCCGTGACGGCGTCGGCGCCCATGCCGACGCCCTCGACGCGGATGACTTCGACGTCGGTCATGCCGAGGAAGCCGAGCACGCTGCGCAGATACGGGACCGCATGGTCCATCTGCACCGCGGCGCCTTCCGAATAGATGCCGCCGGAAGCGAGCACGATATAGACCTTCTTTCCGCTGACGAGCCCCTTCGGGCCACCTTCGCCATAGGCAAAGGTCTTCCCGGAGCGGGCGACGTGGTCGACCCAGGACTTCAACGTCGAGGAGATGTTGAAGTTGATGAAGCCGGTGGCGAGGATCACGGTGTCGGCGGCAAAAAGCTCGTCGAGCACGGCGTCGGAAACGCCGACGACCTCGGCCTGGCGCGCGGTGCGGGCTTCGGCCGGCGTGTAGATGCCGGAGGCGTAATCAGGGTCGATGTGCGGCAGCGGATTGGCGACCAGATCACGTACGACCAGCGTGTTGGACGGATCGGCGGCAACGAGCTTTTGGGCGAGATCGGTGGCGACGCGGGTCGAATGCGAAGCGGCGCCGCGCGGGCTGGAGGTAACGAGAAGAATAGACATGGCGGTGTCTCTCCTTGGGGTTGGATTGAACTTTCCCCGCCAATATGGGATTGCCGCCATATCAGGAAAACTGGCATAATATGCATACAATCCATCAATAAAATGGATGGCTTAGCATGCAACCAAACCCTACCTTGGATCAACTCCAAATCCTCGTCGCCGTGGCCGACACGGGCAGCTTCTCGGCCGCGGGTCGCAAGCTCAACCGGGCGCAGTCGGTGGTGAGCTACGGCATCGCCAATCTCGAAGCGCAGCTTGGCCTGAAACTGTTCGAGCGCGAGGGCGTGCGCGAGCCGCAGCTGACCGATGTCGGCAAGGCGATGCTGGAAGATGCGCGGCGCATGATCGGCGTCCTGCAGCGCATCCGCTCGCGTGCCGACGGCTACCGGCAAGGGCTTGAAGCGGAAGTGGCGATATCGGTCGACGTGGCGCTGCCTTCACCGGCGCTGGTGCGCGTGCTCAAGGCCTTCGAAGCCCAGTTCCCGGCGGTGATGCTGCGGCTCTATATCGGCTCGCTCGGCCTGATCGTCGACCAGGTCGTCAGCGGCCAGTCGGATCTGGGCTTTGGCGGCCTGCAAGGCGATGCCGACGTCACTCTGCTGCGCATCGGCTTCACCTCGATGGTGCCCGCGGCGGCGCCCGACCATCCATTGGCCAAACTGCCGAAGCCGGTGGCCGTCGAGGACCTGCGCGAGCATATCCAACTCGTCGTCTCCGACCAGTCGGAGCGGACGCGCGGGCGCGACTATGGCGTGTTCGCCTATCGGACCTGGCGGCTGACGGATGTACGCACCAAGCACGCGCTGATGCGCGAGGGTCTCGGCTGGGGCGGCCTGCCACGCTGGCTGATCGCCGACGACCTCGCCAGCGGCCGGTTGGTAGAGCTCGATCTGGAACCCTATCGCGAGGTGCGCTCGCCGCTCTATGCCATGCACCGCGCCGACCGCAGCCCCAAGCCGGCGGCGACCTGGCTGATCGACGAGTTCAAGCGCCAGCTTGGCTGCTTCAACGAGATGGAGCCGGGCGTTTGGACGGAGGAGGAGCCGGGGACGCCGGGGACAAGCCGTCCATGAGCGCGATCAGCACCGCGCGGTAATCCGCGGCAGACGCGCCGGCCTCAATGGCCAAAGCTGCCCGGTCGAAAGCCGCGGCCAGCAGGGCGGTCAGCGCCTCGGCCGGCAGTCTGGTCACCGCTTGCGCCCGCATCGCCGCGACCAGGCCCTCGCGCAATGAGCGGTTGCCATGGCGGTTGTCGATCTCGTCCATGACGGCGCGGCCGAGCACGGCCGGCCCGTCGAGCAGCAGAAGCCGCGTGCGGCCGGGCGCGCGCATTGCCTTGAGATAGGCGTCCGAGCCGGCGATCAGCGCCTCACGCGCCGACAGCGACGGCGGAGAGGCATGATCGATCTCTGCCGCGACCGCTGCCGCCTCCTGCTCGACGACCGCGGCGAACAGCGCCTGCTTGTCAGCGAAATGATGATAGAGCGCGCCGCGCGTCACGCCGGCCTCGGCGACGATCTCCGGGGTGCCGGTCTCGGCATAGGATTTTTCCGTGAACAGCTTTCGCGCCGCGCGGATCAGATCGGCGCGCGTCGCCTCGGTGCGGTCGCGGTTGGAGCGGCGTCCGGACTCCTGTTGCATACATGCAGCCTGTATGTTATTGCACTTACATGCAGACTGTATGTCGAACGAGAGGAGAAGGAAAGATGAAGACGACCAGCTACTATCCGGTGCTGATGACGGACGATGTCGCAGGCACCGCAACCTTTTACGTCGCGCATTTCCGCTTCAAGCCGCTCTTCGAGAGCGACTGGTATGTGCATCTGCAGTCGACAGAGGACCGGCGCGTCAATCTCGGCATCGTCCAAGGCGACCATGAGACAATCCCGAAGGAGGGACGCGGACACACGTCCGGCTTGCTGATCAATTTCGAGGTCCGCGATCCTGACGCCGTCTACGAGCGCGTGGTTGCCGCCGGTCTGCCGATCCTGCGCAGCTTGCGAGACGAGCCCTTCGGCCAACGCCATTTCATCACCAGCGATCCCAATGGCGTGCTGATCGACGTGATCAAGCCGATCGCGCCCAGCGAGGAATTTTTGGCGCAATATGCCGGAGGTACGGTCGCAGAGGCTTAGTTCGTCCGTGCTACCGGCGTCACCGCCACCTGGCTAACGCCGGTGCGGCGTACGACGGTGCAGAGCGTCTCGCGGCCGATACGCTCGGCATCGAGCATGCGCACGAGGTCGTCGACGCCGGTCACCGGCCGGCCGTCTATTGCCGCGATGATGTCGCCCTCCTTGAGCCCGGCCTTGGCGGCGGGACCGTTCTTCTCGACGCTGCGCAGGCGCACGGCCGTGTTCGTGGTCACCTGGGACAGAAGTGCTGCCCGGCGCGGCAGGTTGGTCGTGTCGGCGGAAACGCCGATGAAGGCGCGGCGCACGCGGCCGAAGCGGATGATTTCCGATATGACGAAATTGGCGGTGTTGGAGGCGACCGCGAAGGCGATGCCCTGCGCGCCGTGGATCATGGCGGTGTTGACGCCGATCACCTCGCCCGCCGAAGACACCAGCGGCCCGCCCGAATTGCCGGGATTGAGCGCGGCGTCGGTCTGGATTACGTCGTCGATCAGCCGGCCGGTCGAGGCGCGCATCGACCGGCCGAGCGCGGAGACGACGCCGGCGGTGACGGTCCATTCGAAACCCAGCGGATTGCCGATCGCGATCGCGATCTGGCCGCGGCGCAGCCGCTTGGAATCGCCCAGCGGCGCGACATCGGCGAAACTGCCGTCGGCGCGCACCAGCGCGATGTCGGTATCCGGATCGCGGCCTAGCACGTGGCCTTCGCGTGAAGCACCGTCCGGCATGGTGACGCGCACGGCGCGCGCATCGCCGACGACATGGAAGTTGGTGACGACCAGCCCGTCCTGCGCGATGACGAAGCCGGAGCCGTGGCCGCCGGCGCCGATGCGCTCGATGCGGCAGACAGCCGGACCGATGCGGTCGACGGCATCGGCAACCGTGGCCGAGTAAGTGTCGAGCAAGGCGTCATCCGATTGGAGTTTTTCGGCGGCGAAGGCCATGGGCAGGGCTCCAGTGTCATCCAGCGAAAATGATGACTATATGTGCGGAGCAGCCGCAATTGCCGCGACCTGACCAGATGGCCAGTCCGGCCGGCGACTAGCCGTCAGGCGAGTACCCGCGGCGGCGTTACCGAGCGATATCTGGGTCACCGAACCCAGGAGACAGTCTTATGAGCGACTTCAACCTCAGTGCCTTTTCCGACGCGATCGCCGATGTCGCGGCCGCCGCGGCCCCCGCGCTGGCGAGCTTCGTCACGCACCACCACCGCACCGCGAGCGCCTTCCATTGGCGCGACGGCTACTTCGTCAGCGCCGAGGAAGCGGTCGAAGCCGGCGAGGAGATCGAATTGACGCTGGCTTCCGGTGAAACCGTGAAGGCCGAGCTTATCGGACGCGATCCGTCGACCGGCGTTGCCCTGCTGAAGCCGGCTTCCGCCGCTGCCGGTTTGCCGCAACTCGCTCAGGCCGGCGCCGTGCGGCCCGGCAATGTGGCGATCGCGGTGGGAAACAGCGATGGTGCCGTGCTTGCCGTGCTCGGCACGGTCGGTGAGGTCGGGCCGGCCTGGCGCTCGATGCGCGGCGGCACGATCGACCGGCGCATCAACCTCGCCATCAACACCGGCGGGCGCTTCGAGGGCGGGCCCGTGCTCGACGCCAAGGGTGGCTTGATCGGCATGTTGTTGTTCGGGCCGCGCCGGCGTGCGCTCGTCATGCCCTACGAGACGATCGAGCGGGCGGTGGCGACGCTGCGCGAGAAAGGCCATGTCGCGCGCGGCTATCTCGGCGCCGGGCTGCACCCGATCCGCAATGGCGACACCAAAGGCGCCATGGTGATGAGCCTCGACGACAACGGCCCGGCCAAGGCCGCCGGCCTGCATGTCGGCGACATCGTCGTCGCCTGGAACGGCGAGGCCGTGCATGGTCCGCGCGAGCTGATCCGCAAGCTCGGGCCGGACAGCGCCGGCACGACCGTGACGCTCGGCGTTTCGAGCGGCGGCGCCGAGCGTGACGTGTCGATCACCATCGGCGAGAAGCCGCTGAGCTGAGAGGATCGATGGCCAGCAGCGCGGCACAGACGATTGCGAGACCGGAGCCGGCAACTCACCGGCTGACGGTGCTGATCGCGCTTGGCGACGCTGGGCGCGCCGAGCAACTGGCCGATGCGCTTGGCGCCAGCGACGATCTGTTGCCGTCGCTGGCCGCGAGCGGCACAGATCAAGCAGCCCATGTCGCCGTGACCGACGACACCGCCTTGGAAAGCCGAGCCATCGGTTCGACGATGCCTGTCGTCCTGCTGTCCCGCCATAGCGGGCACGGGCGGCTTCCCGGCAACGTGGTCGCCGTGCTGCCGCCGTCGGCCGATGGCCTGTTGGTAGCCGCCGCGGCGCGGCTCGCCGCTTCGGGCTATCGCATCGACAGGGCAGGGGCGTCGGCGACCGCGCATGGCGATTTCCATGACGAGCTCGCGGAAGATGACGTGGCGGACGACAACCAGGTGCGCCCTTCCTTGTCGCCGCGCGAGGCGGAAGTGCTGGCGCTGCTGGCCGAAGGCGCGCCCAATAAGGTCATCGCCCGGCGGCTCAACATTTCCGTGCACACGGCGAAATTCCATGTCGCCGCCATCCTGATCAAGCTCGGCGCCGCCAACCGGACGGACGCGATCGCGATCGCCATGCGGCAGGGGTTGGTGCTCGTCTAGGGCGGCTTCCGGCACGACGCAGCGTAATCTCCGATTGGCTCCTTGGATCTTGCGCCATAGCCGTGCGCCGCGCAATTTGCCTCCACATCGAAGAGGGAGGCGAAGGATGTCGCTCAAGGGAAAGACGCTGTTCATCTCGGGCGGATCGCGCGGCATTGGTCTCGCCATCGCGCTGCGGGCGGCGCGCGACGGCGCCAATGTGACGATCGCGGCCAAGACCGCCGAGCCGCACCCGAAACTGCCGGGCACGATCTACACGGCGGCTGAAGAAATCGAGCAGGCGGGCGGCAAGGCGCTGCCGGTGCTCTGCGACATCCGCGACGAGGCGCAGGTCGCCGATGCGGTGGCGAGAACCGTCGAGACGTTCGGCGGCATCGACATCTGCGTCAACAATGCCAGCGCCATCCAGCTCACCGGCACGCTGGAGACCGACATGAAGCGTTACGATCTGATGCACCAGATCAACACGCGCGGCACCTTCCTGGTCTCCAAAATGTGCATTCCACACCTGAAGTTGGCCAAGAACCCTCACATCTTGAATCTTGCGCCGCCGCTCGACATGAAGGCCAAATGGTTCAAGAACCATGTTGCCTACACGATGGCGAAGTTCGGCATGTCGATGTGCACGCTCGGCATGAGCGCCGAGTTCGCCGGAGCCGGCATCGCCGTCAACTCGCTGTGGCCGATCTCGACCATCGACACGGCCGCGGTGCGCAATCTTCTGGGCGGCGCGACGGTGGCGGCGATGAGCCGCTCGCCCGACATCATGGCCGATGCGGCGCATGCGATCTTCATGCGCCCGTCGCGCGAGGCGACCGGTAATTTCTACATCGACGAAGAGGTTCTGCGCGAAGAAGGCGTCGCGGACTTTTCGGTCTATGCGCCGGGCGCGACCGATCAGCTTGCGGGTGATTTTTTTGTCCCGGACGAGGTGTTCGCGAACTCGCAGACCAAGGTCAAAAGAATCTACTGACGGGCTTCGGCGGTCTACTCCGCCTCCGCCTTTTTGCCTTTCGCCAGCGCCATCACCCGGTCGATATAGGCCAGCATCAGCGCCGAGACGACGAAGGCGAGGTGGATGATGGTCAGCCACATCAGCTGGTCGGTGGTGTAGGATACGGAGTTCAAGAAAACCTGCAGCAGGTGGATCGACGAGATCGCGACGATGGTCGAGGCGACCTTGACCTTCAGCGAGCCGACATCGATCGTGCCCAGCCAATGCACCTCGCCGTCCTGCTCGTCGAAGCGGCTGACGAAATTCTCGTAGCCCGAGATGATCACCATCACCACCAGCGAGGCGACCAGCGCGGCGTCGATCAGGCCGAGCATCTTCAGGATCGTATCGGTGTCGCCGAGCGTGAAGGCGCTTATCACAAACTCGTAAAGCTTCTTGCCGAACGACAAGGCATATGTCGCGAGCGCCACGCCGAGCCCGAGATAGAAGGCGACCAGTAGCCAGCGCGAGGCGAGGATGACGGATTCGATGGCGAGTTCGAGACGCTTCATGAAGAGTTCCGGTCGAATTGCGATAGAGGCTATTTCGGCCAGGTAGGCCCCGTTTTCAAGACAAAAACCCCGCCGGGGAGGGGACCCGACGGGGCTTAGTGTGTCCCGCTGGAGTCGGGACAGGGCAGGGAACGCCCTGGACAGAATCTGGGTGCCGCAATGCGGCGATTCAATGAGCAGGCGGGCAAGTGAGGACAATTCTTCTTGAGCCGACAACGAAAAAGGCCCGTCCGGTCCGGACGGGCCTCATCTTGCGCGCTGATTCCGAAGATCCGGGCAGGATCTTGAAATCAAACGTTCAATTACTGCTCGCTGTTGCTCGCCACCGGCGCCACCAGCGAGGTGATCCGGCGGATGGCGACACGCCGGTTCTCGCGGTTCGGACCGGGCGTGTTCACCTTGAGATATTGCTCGCCATAACCCTGCGTGGTGAGGTTCTCGGCCGGGATGCCGAAGGCGTTGGTGAGCGCCTCGGCGACCGCCTCCGCGCGGCGGTCCGACAGCGCAAGGTTCGCGTCCGGCGTGCCGACGGCGTCGGTGTGGCCTTCGATCAGGAAGGTCTCTGCCGGATTTTTCTTCAGCAGTTTTTCCATCGCGCTGGCAACGCCATCGAGCTTCTGCACCTCGGTGTCGGAGATTGTGGCCGAGCCGAAGTCGAAGTTCAGCGTGTCGAGATCGATGCGCCGGGCGATGTCGCGCACGCGGGCCGACCGCTTGACCTCGTCGATCGAGTAGAGACGCTGCACCCTTTCCACCGGCGGCTGCTCGAGGAAGGTATAATACTCGTCCGGATCCTCGACTTCCTCCGAATCCAGGATGTAGTCCCGGCGCGGGATGTCGAGCCGCATCGGCGGCAGGTCGTCGCCGGGATCGCGCCACTCGTCGACATCGTTGTAGTAGCGCTCGTCGACATAGCTCAGCACATATTCGCGGCCATCCGGGGTAATGCGCGATCGCCGGATGACGTCGCCATTGCGGTTGCGGATGGTGATGATTCTGACGCCGTTGTCGCGCTCCACGATTTCGCGGGTGCGGCCGCCTGAAAGATCCTCATAGTAGACATCCCTGGCACCACGCGTGATGCGGGGAGCCTCGTTGCTTTCCACGAAGGTCTGGTTGTTGAACTGGAGAATCACGCGGTCGCCGAACTGCTTCACGACATCCGCGCCCTGCGGCCGGCGACGCTCGCGGACAATCTCTTGGGGCGTGAGGTCGACCCGTTTGCCCTTCTCCTCGATAACAGGAGCGATCTTTTCAGGCTGGATCGCCTGCTGCGCTGTCTTGTCGTCGGTGGGCGGCGGGCCCTGATTGACAGGGGCCTGCCTCTCGGCTTGCTGTCCGGCCTGGTTGCCGCCTTGCTCGACCTGGCCATTCTCGTTCTGGCCGGCCGGCCGGCGGCCCTGGTGTCTGCGCAAGACATCCTTCTGGCTGTCGAGGAGAGGCGCCTCGTTCGGGTTGGCGGGAGTTTCGCCTTGCGCGGCATTGCCGCCAGTCTCGGGCTGATTGTTAATGGCAGGCTGTTCGCCCGTGGCAGGCTGCTGCTGCCCTGTTGCGGGCTGCTCGGTAAGCGGCTTCTTGGCCTGCCTCTTGTTCTGGTTCGAAGGCTGTTCGCCTTGAGCCGGCGCCTGCTCGGTTCCGGCCGGCGCCTGCTCCGTTCCCGGAACCGGCAAGGGCTTGAGCTTGCGAGACTCCTGACCTGCGGGGGTCTGTTCGGCCGGGGCTTGGCCTTGCTCGGTAGGTTGCTGGCCCTGCTTCCGTTTCTTTTCGGGCTGGTTGTCATTTGCCGGCTGTTCTGGCTGCTGTTCGGCAGGCGCGGCTTCCTGCTGCTGATTGAGCTTCCTCTTGCGCAGCTGTTGCTGCTGGTCGGGGGCGGCCTGCTCGGCCGGGGCCGTCTCGCTCTGCTGCTGCTGATTGAGTTTCCTCTTACGCGGTTGCTGCTGGTCCGGGGCGACCTGCTCGGCCGGGCCCGTCTCGCTCTGCTGCTGATTGAGTTTCCTCTTGCGTAGCTGTTGCTGCTGGTCGGGCGCGACCTGCTCGGCCGGTTGCTCAGCCGGCGCCGATTTGGCCTGGTTGCGCTTCTTCTTGCGCGGCTGTTGCTCGTCGGTTGCAGGCTGCCCGCCCTGATCGGCCGGCGCTGCTTCGGTCTGTTGCTGGTCCCGCTTCTTGCGGGGCTTCAATTGCTGTTCGTCGGTCGCGGGCTGGCCGCCTTGATCGGCGGGTGCAGCCTCGGTCTGCTGCTGCTGATCGCGTTTCTTGCGCGGCTTGAATTGCTGCTCGGCCGGGGCAGCCTCCCCGGATTGGCCGCCCTCCATCTGCTGCTGCTCTTGCCGCTTCCGGCGCGGCTTCTGCTCGCTCTCAGCAGGTGCTGCTTGTTCGGTTGCCGGCGCCGATTCGCTTTGTTGCTGCTGTTCGCGCTTCCTTTTGCGCGGCTGCTCGGCTCCCCCCTGCGCGCATTCCTCTGCCGACTGGCCTTCTGCGCAAGCGGCCTGAGCCAGCACGAGCGGCGCGCCGTGCAGGCTTCCGGAAGCCACACCCCCCTGCAGCGGATACGCGCCCAACGGCGCGGATGCCATAAGCAGGCCGATTGCCGTACCCGCCAGAATCCGTGGTTGGCGTTTCATATCGATTTTCTCCTAGTGGGGTCCCATCCCTGCCCAAACTTTCGTCAACCGCAATTGGTTCCGTCGGGCATTGGCGCCAGCCAAGGATGCTTGGCCGGCCTTTTGAAGGCAATTTCGTGTTTTTCTAATGTTGATACTGGGTCACCCGTCACCGCACGCTTGACCGAAAGGCTGCGGAGGGCCAAATCCACCGAAATGACCGCGCCATTCTGGAAAACGAAGACGCTCGAAGCGATGACCCCGGCCGAATGGGAATCGCTATGCGACGGCTGCGGCAAATGCTGCCTGTCGAAGCTCGAGGACGAGGATACGGGCGAGATCTTCTGGACAAGCGTCGGTTGCCGGCTGTTCGACGCGGAGAACTGCCGCTGCTCCGACTATGCCAACCGCCTGGCGCGGGTGCCCGACTGCGTCGGCCTGACGCCGCAGAATGTGCGCACCATCACCTGGCTGCCAAAGACCTGCGCCTACCGTCTTATCGCCGAGGGCCATGATCTCTACTGGTGGCACAGGCTTGTTTCGGGAAGTGCCGAGACCGTGCACCAAGCCGGCATTTCGATCCAGGGCCGCGTGAAGGCCAAGGAAACCGATCTGGCCGAGCCAGACGACTACTTTGACTACATACTGGACGACGAACCGTAACCGGTTCGCATTTTGACGACGAACCCTGAGGGGGCTTTATGACGAGGAACGACGAACCCTACGGATTCGCGTTTGGAACCTTGGCGGAGTTAGCGCCTTTGACCACGAGCGACGAACCCTGGCGGGTTCGCGCTTACATGAACCGGATATGAACGGCCGGTTCGCGGAAAATTCAGACGCAAAAAGGCATTTTCCAATCATCGGTTCTAGGGGCGACAGCCCACAACAAGGAGAGAAGACGATGTTCAACACGATCAAGACGGCAGCCCTTTCGGCTCTTGTCGGACTTGGCACCTTGGCCGCCATTCCGGCGCATGCGGACAGCCTCTATCTCGGTTTCGGAGACAGGCATGACCCGCGTTTCGGCATCTACACCGGCGACGACGACGGCTATCGCCGCGACTGGCGTCGCGACCGTGGCTGGCGCGGCTGCTCGCCGGACCGCGCCCTCGACAAAGCCGAGCGCATGGGTCTGCACCGCGTCCGCATCGTCGACATCAGCCGTCGCACGGTGAAGGTCGCCGGCCGCCAGTATGGCGACCGCGTGGTGGTGGTGTTCGCCAACGAGCGCGGCTGCCCGATCATCTATCGCTGAGGCCGAAAGGACGACTCTCTTGGAGTATCGCCTATGCGGACGATCCTCTTTGAGGATCGCCTTGGATATGATCTTCTGCGAAGATCAAATCTTGAAGCAGGGATGAGCGGAAAGGACGATCCTCTGCGAGGATCGCCTGTGAGTAGCGGAGCCCCTCGATGTGAGGCGTGGCTCGAAAAAAAGCCCCGGAGGACCGATCCTCCGGGGCTTTTTTGCGCGCCGGTGGCGCCTGCGCGGGCCGATCGTTACTTCAGCTCGAAGGTGACCGTGACCTGGACGTTGTAGGAATTCTCGCCGGCCTGCACCGGCACGGCCGAACGGGCGGCGTCGAACGATTTGGCCGCCATCGGCATCGGCGCCGGCGCGATATTCTGGTCGGTGATCTCGAGCACCTTGCCCAGGCTGACGCCGGCCGCTTCCGCAAGCGTCTTTGCTTTGGCCATGGCGTCGGCGACGGCCTTCTTGCGCGCCTCGGTGATCGTCGCCTTCGGATCGTCATTGGTGAAGGTGATGCCGCCACCCTGATTGACGCCGAGCGACACCGCCTTGTCGAGAATCTCGCCCGTCTTGTCGACATCGCGCACGCGCACCGACAGCGTGTTGGTCACCTGATAGGCGACGAGCTGCGCCTCCTGGCTGCCGTCGGCCTTGTTGGTGTAGTTGTAGCGCGGGTTGATCTGTATGCCGGCGGTCTGCAGGTCGCGTTCGGCAATGCCCGCGGATTTCATCGCCGCGATCACCGCCGCCATGGCGTCGTTGTTGGCATCGAGCGCTTCGCGCGCGCTCTTGGCTTCGCGCATGACGCTGAGCGAAAGGATCGCCATGTCCGGCGCCACCGTCGCTTCGCCTTCGCCGGACACGATGATGCGGGGCGCAGGCTGGGTGTCGGCGGCGCTCGCCAGCGCCGGAAACGCGATCGCGGCAGCGAGCGCGATGGGCAAAAGATGTCTGGTCATGAAAACTCCTCGAAGTCTGCGATCCGAGGCTCCGCGCCGCATCTGCCTCGACCCGCAAAGGCGTCGATTCCCGGCAGTGCGGCGCAAGGGCCGGATCATGTTTCGCGCCCTATGGGCGCAGGCCGCTCTACGGCGCGAATATGGGCTGATTTTGGCGTTTTGCGCCAGCGCTTTCGAAAGCCTTGTGCGACGACAAGAAAAACACTAAGCCAGCCCGCGTGGGGCCTGTAGCTCAATGGTTAGAGCCGGCGGCTCATAACCGCTTGGTTGGGGGTTCGAGTCCCTCCGGGCCCACCATGACCTTTGATTTCATTGATGAAAACTGGCCTCGGCCCAAAACGTTTTGGGCCCATTATGGGCCCAGCTATGCAACGTCGGCCACGGTTTGTTCCGGCTCGATTATCTGATCACTTGACGACTCGCAGGACAGTTCGCTGCTGCATGGCATCGCGTTTGGCCTCGCGCTGATTGATGGCCCGAGCGATATCCACCGCGATCCGCTTCTTGTTTGCCTCACGCACATAGTCGTCAGTCACGGTCATGGAGGAATGGCCCATCGCCTCCATGATGGCTCTCGCCTGGATGTTGCATTCAGCCAGGTAGGTGCCGAAGGTGCGACGCAAGCCATGAAGCGTGTAGCCGTCCGGAATTCCCGCCTGGCGGGTCCAATGCTGCATCATGCCGGTCAGGCTCTTTTCGGAGAACGCCCGCTTGTAGGAAGTTTTCAAAACGGTGCCGCCCTGCGATCGGTCGAGCGGCTCCAGAGCCGCCGCCAGCTTGTCGACGATTGGAATGAACATCTCCCTTCCGCCGTGGCGGTTGCGGTTCTTCCTTTGACGGAAGGCAAACGCTTCGATCAACTCGAGCGAGCCGTCGAACAGTTCAATCTCCTCGGTGACGAGGTCCTCCCACTCCAGAGCGGCGATATCGCCGCGCCGGTTTCCGAGCCAGAAACCCAGCGCGTAACATGTGCGCGCGGCCGTGCCGATCGGATGCCGAGCCTCGAATTTCCCGCGGATTGCGACCGGCCAAGCAGGATTGCTGGTGGACTTGGGCACACGCACACGAATAGATAGCGAGGGATCGTCTTGCGGCTTGATCCATTTCTCAACCTTGATCGCGACCCACAGCAGTTTCTTGATGGCTACCAGCATGTGCTTGGCAACCGTACGATTTGTCGCAAAGATGCCTTCGATGATCGCGCGAAGCCGATCCGCGTCGAGGTGTTCGACCGGCGTATCGCGCCAGGTCAGTGGGTATTTTGGATCAACCTTCAGGTTCAGAAAGCGCTCTATCAGGCGCACGTTCTTGCGCTGCGTGGCTTCGTCATAATCCAGCCACTCCATAGTCGTCTCAAGCCGGCGCGCCGCATGGCCGAAGGTTTTTGGTAGCGCTCGGCCAGGCAGATCGATGATCGCAGCATTCTTCCCTAAACCCTGCGTCGCCCTTTGAAATTCGGCTTCGAATTCCGGATCACCCGGCTTACCGGGAAGCCGGATTTCCGGCATGCCTTTGGCCCGATAGCGATAAACGATCTTGCCGTTCTTGATCCGCGAAGAGACGCCGGGATAGCTGTCGTCCTTGAAGGGTCTGGCCATTGAAGTCTCCCGCCGGCAATTCTGCTGAAGTTAGTCGCTAAGCGATGATTTCTCCTGCATTGCCTTGAGTGAAAGAGCATTGCTTTTCATCGCAACGCGCAGGAGGAGGGGATATGGGAAGCCTCTGCCTTGCTCGATCCCCTCAAACGTGCGCTTCGGTATTCCAAACGCCTTGGCCGCAGCTTCGGCAGTAAGCCCTTCCTTGGCCCGCCAGGCTTTCACTTCTTGGGCAAGCTTCTCGTTCTCGCTCACGTAACGCCTTCTCGATACTTTACTACGCATTCAGCGTATACGCAATCAGCGTATTTCTTATCTTTTTTGCTCGTCTCGCCTGCTTCGCTCCAACAACTCTTGGAGACCGTTGTCTTTGTCGGGCAACGACGTGAAGGCGATGTCGAGAGCTACACGATCCCAGACGGCACGGCTGTTGATGCGCTTAGGTTTTGGCATACGTCCATCAGCGACCATCTCATCAAAAAGAGTCGATCCAACACCAACATACCGGGCCGACTCTTCACGAGAAAGGCCTCGTGGCGGATACGAAATTCCGTCATTTTTCATGGACGCCGCCCCTGTGGCTGGTGCCTGCGGCGACGTGAGCATTCCAAAGGTTGGACGGCTTGTTATGTCGAGGAGTCCTTATACCCCGGGCGTGTTGGTGTCGAAGCACAAAGTCTATCCCTGTACGGTTTCCGCAGCGACGAGATCGTCCTCATTTAGAAAAGAAGGTCACGTAAGGCGGAAGCCGTTGGCCAAGCCGATTCGGTGCAAACTGGTAGCGAGGTGGGAAACGGATGGATCGCAGCCCGGACTTTGAGCGCGTTATCTTGAGGACTGTTATCGAGGGGCGGGCGCAGGTTCTATGCGCTAGGTCGATATCTCCGGTTTATCGTGATTGACGGTTAAGTATCAAATTGACGAACTCGCTTCGCGGGAAAGTCTTGCTCGGAGGTCATTAATCCAGTGCAGGCGAGGCATCCTGGCCTGATTGGTCGGACGTAATCGGCCGGCTCATAGGGACTTGCTTCAGGCAAGGTGACGCTGCTGCCCACGCGCAGCGCCACCTCTATTCCAAGGAGCCGTTTGATGACCCCGCTTCCGTTGCGCATGACAACGACATGCAAGTCCGCAATCTGTCGCCGCATACGCAGGACTCGTGTCGAATGCGCGCACGGTTTCCAGCGATATGGGGACCGGGTATGTCAAAGCGCCAGGAGCCCTCCATTTTCACTCTGCGATGGTCCCTTTAGCGGGAAAGCTTTTCTAGAAGCTCTGCCTTCTGTTCAGCATGCTTGTCCGGATTTTCCGCTATGAGCTTTTTCAGGTTCAGGAGCTTCCAGCGGATCGCGGGGAGGTTAGCAGCCAGGGGCAGGCCGATGGCCTCGAAGTCCGGTTCGCCGTCGTGCAGCGCGATCAGGAATTCGCGCGCGGTGTCGTCCATCCGGCTGTCAATGTCCGCCAGCAGCCGGTCCCGGGCCGCGGCGAGATCTTCGATGGTGACCGGGATCGTGGTCATACCGGCGAACTCCTGCACGAAGGGTTTGTCGAGCGGGCTGAGATTCGGCTTAATCAGTTCCTGTACCGGCCGGGGCGAACTCGCCACATAAACCAGGAACGTGCGGAACAGCGCATCGGTAAAGCCTTCGTTTTCGTACAGCAGCTTCACGTCGAACAGGTCGCGCGGATGCTGGCGATCAACGGCCGCGTGAAGCTTGCCTCCGAACAAGTCCTCGAATGACACAACCTGAATCGAAGCGAAGCCGAACTCGTCCTCGACGGCGGGCGATACGGTGCGCTTCTCGGGATCGTGGACGACGCCGCGCGTCACGGGTGAGGTTTCTATCTTGACCTCGGCACCATCAAGGTGCGCGCGGATGCGGGTCGCGCCGCCGCCGCCCCCCTCGATGCGGCGGGCATCGAGCTTGGGTATGCCGCGTGTGGCGGCGGCGACGATCCGGTTGAGCGTTTCGTCGATGTCGGCAAGGCTCTCGGCCCGCTCGCGTACCGGCAGGTAGGTGAGGTCGATATCCACTGAAAGGCGCGGCATATCCCGGTAGAACAGGTTGATGGCGGTCCCGCCTTTAAGGGCGAACACTTCCTCCTGTGCGATGAAGGGCAGCAGGCGGACGAGAAGGCCGACCTGGGCGGCGTAGACTTCACGGGCCATCGGCACCATCCTTTTTCGCTTGAACAAACTCCGTCGGCACCATGATGCGGTACCGGGGGTGAATTTTGCCGCCCTTCACCAGGGCGCGGTCTCCGGTGCCGAACTGGAACTCATCGGGATTCAGATGCTGCCGCCACGCGTGATTGTGGCGGTCGGCAAAGACGAAGAACAGGCGTATGACCTTGATCTTCCGGCAGCTCTGCAACAGCGCCGTGAGCCGGCGCGGGCTTAGCGTCGCAAGCCCTTCAAACACCATGTCGAGGTTGTGAAAGCTTTCGTTGTCCGGCAACTCGTCCAGCGCTTCAATGATGGCGCGTTCCGGGGACGAGAGACGCAAGGCCCATCCCCAGGGCAGCGTCGTACCCGGGTCACCTGATTTGTTGTCCGTTAGCCCGAGAGTGGGATCGCCGAACAGTGACAGGCCACGGGTGATCAGCGGCGCATCGAGCTTCAGGCGCGGCAGCCATGTCGGCATTCCGTCGCCGTACAGCCAGGCTCGGGCGCGGCCCCCGAGCGGCAGGTAGTGGCTGAACCCTTGCAAGGCTAGCGCGGTGACGCCGCCCGCGTGGATTTGATAGTTCATGATGTGCTGGAGGGACAGCAGGCAAGTTTGCCAGTCGAGCGGGATGGGTTGCGGCGCCGGGCGGCGAAATACGCCGCGCTCAAGCCGCTCCAGCCAGCCGCTGTCTATATACTTGCGGGTCAGGAAGCGGCTGACGCCGTGGGCTTCCAGCCAGGGCGCGTCCACGACAAAGCCGGCGGGGACGGCTTCGAGAACGCTCTTTAGCTTGTCTTCTTTCAGTGTACCCATGGTAATCATGATAGATCGTTATCAAAGAGACGAGGGTGGCTCTTTGATGTTGCCTCGTTTGGGGTATTTAGAGTACACATATTTTGAGAATTTCAAAGAAAATAGCGGGGGAAGGCGGCATAGCGCACCTGGAGGACTGGGGGAGACGCTGCCGAGGAGTACGTCCGTTTCGCCCCGCCCAAATCCGGATCTTCCAGACCGTTATCGAACGTGCGTTGGGGTGCCAGCGATGGGATTAATCTAAACCACGGCGTGATAGGTCCCCACCACGAAATTGCTGCGAGGGAGAGCTACGCCGAACTGATCGGCATCCTTGACTTTGTCGATCCTCGGCAAAACCATGGAATTGGAGAAGTTTGGACAAAGCTCGAAGCCTGTCCCCGCAACCAACGTACTTGCATCTTATCCTTTTCAGGTCGACGTGGTCTCGCGCAGCGCGGACCCTCAATCCGAATTCTTGCAACTAGGCCCGCCAGACCATACGAGATAAGGATATACCGGACCCACCATCTCACGCCAGCTTCGGCATCTTCGGCATCTTCGGCTGTTAATGTGATTTTCGGAGGTTGAAGATTCGCCTCGATTTTTGGTGAACTGTGGCTGTTGGGTTCCGAGTGGACTCCCGCGGTCGTGTATGGACAACAGGCTTGCCGCGCCCCACGATTGAGATTACCCGCGCGTTTTTGCTCTCGAGTTCATCCAGGTAATCGGCCCACCATTGCATCATCTTGACGCGCTCTTCCCAATGCTCTGCCCGGGCGTAGGCACGACGAACGTTGTTGTTCTCAATGTGGGCCAGCTGCCGTTCGATGGCGTCCGGATGCCATTTTCCGCATTCGTTTAGCAGGGTTGATGCCGTTGCTCGAAAACCGTGCGCGGTAGCTTCCTCCTTGCCGTAGCCCATACGGCGCAGCGCGGCGTTAAGTGTGTTGTCGGAAATCGGACGCGAATCCGATCGAACACTAGGAAACAGCAGCGATCCACCACCAGAGAGTTCTTTAAGCGAGGTCAGGACGCTTACTGCCTGCTTTGAAAGGGGTACGCGGTGCGGCCTTCGCATTTTCATGCGTGCTTCAGGAATGATCCACACCGAGCTTTCGAAATCGAACTCTCCCCATTCTGCCGCGCGCAGCTCACCCGGGCGGGGAAACAGCATTGCCATCAGCCTCAGGGCGGCTCTGGTTGTTGGCTGTCCGTCAAATGCATCCACCGCCCTCAGCAAGCCGCCCAAGGCCTTAGGATCGGTAATCGCGGCACGAGGCGTGACCGTCGGGCTGATGAGCGCGCCCCTGAGGGCGATCGTCGGATCTGCCTCGGCGCGTGCTGTCGCGATTGCGAATCGAAACACAGTGCCGATTGTTGAGCGTAGGCGCCTGGCCGACTCGTATCGACCGCGAACCTCCACGCGACGAAGGGCGGTAAGGATGGTAGCGGTATCGATCTCCCGAATGCACTCGTCGCCGATTGTCGGATAGGCAAAGTCGAGGAGCCATTTGACTTTGCTGATCGTTCGATCGGCACGTCCTTCCTTCTTCAGCTTCTCAACATATTCGTCTGCGATTGAGCGAAAGGTGTCTTTTGGCGAACTAGCTTTCTGGAATTTGCGCTGCTGGGCCGGGTCGGCACCAGCCTTGAGGAGGCGTTTGGCTTCATCGCGCGCTTGGCGGGCATCAGCGAGAGAAATGACAGGATAGCTGCCCAGAGACAGCAGCTTCTGCTTCCCGTCGAACCGATAGGCGAGGCGCCATAGCCTTGTTCCCGACGGCTGGACCCATAGCTGCAGCCCGCCGCCGTCGGATAGCTTCTGGAGCTTGGACGCGGGCCGGGTGTTGCGGCATTTCACGTCGGAGAGAGCCATTGTGGGACCTCCTGTTTTGGCGCTTCGATACCAACAGGGTCTCAGATACCAACAAAAATACCAACACCTCGCCCCGTTGGACGAAATTTGCCGAACTGCGATGAAATTCGCCCAACCACGACATACGCGCCGAAAAGGTAAGCAAATTCAGCCATTTGCGGAGACTGAAGCGCAGAAGCTTCGGCGAAAGGGAATGTCGGGAGAAGAGGGGATGGTGCCCAGAGGCGGATTCGAACCACCGACACGCGGATTTTCAGTCCGCTGCTCTACCAACTGAGCTATCTGGGCCTGTGCCGGCTAACGGGATCGCCCGCCGGGTTTCGCGAAGGCACCAGGCGGCGCCCCTTGAAAGCGCGTGGGTTATAGCACGGGTATCTTGGCTGTCCAGAGCAATTCCAGGAAAAGTGTGCGGCGGTTTTCCGCCCCCGAATTGCGTAGAAAACAAGCGCAATTCCCGGAAAACTGCGCGGCTTTTTCCAGCTCCTGAATTGCGTGAAAACAGGCACTTAGCTTAGGCGCCGGCTTTGTCGGAAAAGAAAAATCGCTGGAAAACAGCGGCCGCCGCTCAATCCTCGCCCTCGGACGATGGGCTTGGCTTGGGCGTGTCGTCCTGTTCCTCTTCCCCGTCACGGCCGGGGATGACATAGGCGCCCTTCAGCCAGCGATTGAGGTCGATGTCCTTGCAGCGCGCCGAGCAGAACGGATAATGCTCGCGCGAGGAGGGTTTGCCGCATTCGGGGCAGGGTCGCTTCGGCCTCAGCGGCGTTACCTTGTCGCCCGAACTCATGTGTAGACCATGCTCATGAGCGCGCGGCGTGCCAGTTCTGGTGCGCCTTAAAGCCTTCGCCGGAAAGCAGCGCCACGCTCTCGTAAAGCGGCAGGCCGACCACGTTGGTATAGGAGCCGACCAGCTTGACGACGAAGGAGCCGGCCAACCCTTGCACGGCGTAGCCGCCGGCCTTGCCGCGCCATTCCCCGGACGCGACATAGGCGTCGATCTCCTCGCGAGGCAGCCGCTTGAAGCGAACGCGGGTCTCGACCAGCCGCTGCCGAAGCTTGCCGCCGGGCGTGATCAGGCAGATGCCGGAATAGACCCGGTGCGAGCGGCCGGAAAGCAGGCCGAGGCAATTGATGGCGTCGTCGATCGTCTCGGCCTTGGGCAGGATACGCCGCCCCACCGCCACCACCGTGTCGGCGGCCAGGATGAAGGCCGGTCCATAGTCTTCCTCGCTTTTCAGCGAGATAAGTGCCTTCTCGGCCTTGTCCTTGGAAAGACGCTTGGCCAGCGAGCGTGGATGCTCGGCGCGCAGCGGCGTCTCGTCGACATCGGCGGGCAGCACGCGGTCCGGTTCGATGCCGGCCTGCTGCAAGAGTTCGATGCGGCGCGGCGAACCCGAGGCAAGCACGAGCTTCTGCAGGATGCTCATCGCGCTTCGCGCCGGACTGTTACTTGAAACGGTAGGTGATGCGACCCTTGGTCAGGTCGTATGGCGTCATCTCGACCAGGACCTTGTCGCCGGTCAGCACGCGGATGCGGTTTTTTCGCATGCGGCCGGCCGTGTGGGCGATGATCTCGTGCTCGTTTTCGAGCTTCACCCGGAACATCGCATTGGGCAGCAGTTCCGTGACCACGCCCGGAAATTCGAGGACTTCTTCCTTCGGCATTCGATACCTTTGCTTGGATTGCGTTCCGGCGCCTAGAGCACGATGCCGAAAAGTGTGAAGCGGTTTTCGGACGACACCATGCTCTGATCGAGCCGGAATTTGCGGCGGAACCTATATGATAATCGCCCGCTTGTGAACATGCTTAATCCGAACCGTTTTCTGCGTCCGGAAGCAGAAAACGCCGGCATATGCGCGCTTTCAGCCGCTCTCGCACGTCGCGATAGGCAGCCATGATGTGCTCGCGCGTCCCGCCTGTGTCGGTTGGATCGGGCATCGGCCAGTATTCGACCTCGACGGCGAGCGAGCGGGTGAGCTCGAGCGCGGCATGGTGCGCCTCCGGCGCCAGCGTTACGATCAGGTCGAAATAATCGTCCTCCAAATCCCCCAGCGTCCTGGGCTGCCGCTCGCCAAGCGAGAGGCCTTCTTCGGCGAGCACGGCATCGACGAACGGGTCGCGTTCGCCGGCGCGCACGCCGGCCGAAGCGACGAAGGTGGTGGAGGGCAGCATGCGGCGCGCCAATTGTTCCGCGATCGGCGAGCGCACGGCATTCATGCCGCACAGGAACAGGAGGGAATGCGGCAACGTGGCCAGGATTAGCCCCGCCAGTGCAGCACGCAGACCAGCGTGAACAGCCGGCGCGCCGTGTCGAAATCGATCTCGATCTTGCCGGCGAGCCGGTCCATCAGCGTCTGCGAGCCCTCATTGTGCAAGCCGCGCCGGCCCATGTCGATCGCCTCGATATGGCTCGGCGTCGAGGAGCGGATGGCCTCGTAATAGCTTTCGCAGATCAGGTAATAGTCCTTGACGATGCGCCTCAGCGGCGTCAGCGAGAGGATGTGGGTGACCACCTCGGCGCCGTTCTCGCGGCTGACGGCAAAGACCAGGCGCGACTCCGCCAGCGAAAGCTTGAGCTTGTAAGGGCCTGCGCCGTCATCATTGACCGGCCGAAAGCTGTTCTCCTCGATGAGGTCGAAGATCGCCACGGCCCGCTCGTGCTCGACGTCGGGTGTCGAACGTCCGATCGACTCGTCGAGCTCGACGTCGATCAGCCTGTCGCAGGTTTGGTGGTGGCCGGACATCGTTACATGTTCAGCCTGATCGCCACCGAGCGGGCATGCGCGTCGAGCCCTTCGGCCCTGGCGAGCGCGATCGCGGCGGGCGCCAGCGCCTTGAGCTGCTCCGGGCCGAGCTTCAGGATCGAACTGCGCTTGACGAAATCGAGCACGGACAGTCCCGACGAGAAGCGCGCCGAACGTGCCGTCGGCAAAACATGGTTGGAGCCGCCGACATAGTCGCCGATCACTTCCGGGGTGTGCCGGCCGATAAAGACGGCGCCTGCGTTGCGCATTCTGGCAAGGAATGCCTCGGCATCGTCGAAGGCGAGCTCGACATGTTCTGCGGCGATCCTGTCGACCAGCGGCAGCGAGGCTTCGAGTGTCGGCACCAGGATCACCGCGCCGAAATCGCGCCAGCTTGCCGCCGCCGTCTCGGCACGCGGCAGAATTTTCAGCTGGCGTTCGACCGCCTGCCCGACCGCCTTGCCGAATTCGGCGTCGTCGGTGATCAGGATCGACTGGGCCGAAACGTCATGCTCGGCCTGCGCCAAAAGATCGGCCGCGATCCAGTCCGGATCGTTGTCGGCATCGGCCACCACCAGCACTTCGGATGGCCCGGCGATCATATCGATGCCGACGGTGCCGAACACCTGGCGCTTGGCGGCTGCGACATACGCATTGCCCGGCCCGACGATTTTGGCGACCGGCTTGATCGTCTCGGTCCCGTAGGCAAGCGCTGCAACGGCCTGCGCGCCGCCGACGCGGTAGATCTCGGAAACGCCGGCAAGATCGGCTGCCACCAGCACCAGCGGGTTGATAACGCCGCCCGAGGCCGGCACGACGATGACGATGCGCTCGACGCCGGCGACTTTGGCCGGCACGGCGTTCATCAGCACCGAACTCGGGTAGCTCGCCGTGCCGCCCGGCACATAGAGGCCGACGGCTTCGATCGCCGTCCAGCGCGAGCCGAGTTCGACGCCGGCGGCATCCGTGTAGCGGTCGTCCTTGGGCTTTTGCCGCTCATGATGCGAGCGGATACGGTCGCGGGCGAATGTGAGCGCCTCGACGGTCGCCGGATCGGCCGCTGCATAGGCCGTGGCGATGTCGTCCTTCGACACGGCGATGCCGAGCGCGCCGAGATCGGCTTTGTCGAACTTACGCGTGTAGTCGATCAGCGCCTTGTCGCCCTCGGCGCGCACGCTGGCGATGATGTCGCGCACCACGGCCTCGACATCGGCCGAGACCTCACGCTTGGTGGTGAGGAAAGCTGAAAAGCGCTGCTCGAAATCGGCGTCCTGCTGGCGGAGCGTGATGGCCATTGCGTTTTAGCCTCTGTGCACGGGGCGCGAGGAGGCTTCCCAGGAGCCGCCGACATCGGCAAGCCGCGCCTCGACGCATTCGACGTCGAGCATGATGGTGCCGCCGCCCGAAAACACCAATTCGATGATGCCGGCCGGCTTGCTGATGGCGATGAAGCTGACCGCCAGCAGCGACAGCACCTCGGCCGGCTTGTCGCGCGGGATGCCGCTGGTCTTGGCGCCGAGCACGCGGTCGAAATGCAGAACGCTCTGCCGCCGTTCGTTATGCTGGCGGAACAGACCGGATTTCGCTTCCCAGACGAAGCGGTTCATGGTCAGCACAAACCGCTTGGCCGCCGGCAGATATTCGAGGTCGGAGACCTTCATCACGGCGTCCTGGACATGCGCCGAGACGATGCTCAGATCCTGATCGTCGAGCGCGATGAGCTTGAGAGCTGCCATGCGGAATGCGCACCTGAACGTTGACAATTCAACGTTCTGTTATGCGGTCTTCGCTGCTGGCGCAACCGCCCGCGAAAATTGCCGTGAAGCGTCAGCCCGAAATGCGCTCGATCACCGCGCCGCAGCCGGAGAGCTTCTCTTCCAGCCGCTCGAAGCCGCGGTCGAGGTGGTAGACGCGGTTGACCGTGGTCTCGCCTTCGGCCGCAAGGCCGGCGATGACGAGCGACACCGAGGCGCGCAGGTCGGTCGCCATCACGGGAGCGCCCTTGAGCCTGGCGACGCCGTCGACGATCGCCGTCTGGCCGGAAAGCGTGATGTGGGCGCCAAGGCGCGCGAGCTCCTGCACATGCATGAAGCGGTTCTCGAAGATTGTCTCGGTGATGCGCGACTTGCCCTTGGCCATCGTCATCAGGCCCATGAACTGCGCCTGCAGGTCGGTGGGGAAAGCGGGGAAGGGCGCCGTCGTCACATCCACCGGTGCAATGCCGGCGCCGTTGCGCTTGACGCGGATGCCCTCATTGGTCGGCGTGATCTCGGCGCCGGTCTCGACGAGAACGTCGAGCGCCGTCTGCAACAGGTCGGGCCGTGCGCCTTCCAGCATCACGTCGCCGCCTGTCATCGCCACCGCCATGGCATAGGTGCCGGTCTCGATGCGGTCCGGAATGACGCGCACTCGGGCACCCGACAGCGCCTCGACGCCCTGGATGGTGATGGTCGAGGTGCCGGCGCCGTGGATCTTGGCGCCCATGGCGATCAGGCACTCGGCGAGATTGACGATTTCCGGCTCGCGCGCGGCATTTTCCAGCACCGTCTCGCCCTTGGCGAGCGAGGCCGCCATCATCAAGACGTGGGTGGCGCCGACCGACACTTTCGGAAACACGTAGCGATTGCCGTGGAGGCGGCCGTTCCGGGTCTTGGCCACGACATAGCCATTGTCGACGTCGAGCTCGGCGTCCAGCGCCTGCAGGCCTTCGAGGAACAGGTCGACCGGGCGCGTGCCGATGGCGCAGCCGCCGGGCAGCGACACCTTGGCCTCGCCCATGCGGGCAAGCAGCGGGCCGATAACCCAGAAAGAGGCGCGCATCTTCGACACCAGCTCGTAAGGCGCGGTGGTGTCGACGATGTTGCGGGCCGAAAAATTGATGGTGCGCGAATAGCCTTTCTGCTGGCTCTCGCGCCGGCCGTTGACGGAATAGTCGACGCCGTGATTGCCGAGGATGCGGATCAGCTGCTCGACATCGGCCAGATGCGGCACGTTTTCGAGCGTCAGCGTGTCGTCAGTGAGCAGCGCCGCGATCATCAGCGGCAATGCCGCGTTCTTGGCGCCCGAGATCGGAATGGTACCGGCCAGCTCGTTGCCGCCGACAATTCTGATGCGATCCATAAGAAAATGTCCCCTCGGCCCGAACAGGCCGCTTCAATCGGTTGAGTATGCCCGGCTTAGACCATTGGCCGGCCTGGTTCAAGAAATAGGATTTTCCTAGAACCGGACCGACTATGGCCGGGCAGTATGGCTGATTTGGTCAGTCCTTGTGCATTTTTCCAGCAGCCGGCAACCCTTCCGACCGCTGATCGGCATCGCCCGCGCGCCGCGAGCGCGTCTGCGCCTTGCGCTTCTGCAGATTGGCGCGCAGCGCCTCGGCCAACCGTTCCTTGCGCGCGGCTTCGCCCTTTTTCGGTGGATTTGTCCTCTTGCCCATCGTCCACCCTGACCGGTGGTCAGCCGGCTGCGATTCCGCAATGGGTAGCATTTTGGCCTGGCGATGTCATGAAAGCGCGGTCGGACGGGTTTAAAGCATGTCTCCCGAAAGTGGGAACCGGTTTCGGGATAAAGATATGCGTAAAATCAAAAACCTAAAGCGTATGGAGCGAATCTGAAAGATCGCGACGCGCTTTAGGCCTGTGGATCAGCCGCGCATGCCGCTTCGAGCCGCTTAATTGTTGGCAAGAATCGGATGCGACGCTTTGGGTTTTTCTTGGCCTTGCGCTTACCGGTTCGATATGGCAGAAGCGCCGCCATCGCAGGCTGCGGTAGCTCAGTGGTAGAGCACTCCCTTGGTAAGGGAGAGGTCGAGAGTTCAATCCTCTCTCGCAGCACCAGCTTTCCGAAACACCGAAATGAGCTCCTCCGGCGATCGCGCCGGCTCAGTTGGTGACATGCGACAGCCGCAGGCCGGCTTCGTCCGTGGCCTCGGCCAGGCCTTCCTCCGCGAAGCGGAACATGTCCTCGAAATCCAGCTCACGCTCGAAAATGACACCGCCGACTTTGATCGCAAGCACGTCCTTGTCGCCTTTCGGCGCGAAATAGATCTCGCCGACCGTGCCGCGAATGCGCTCGCCGACCTCCTTGGCGTCCTCTTCGCTCGCGCCCGGGAGGAAGACGCCGAACATCGAGGTTCCGATCCGGCCGATCAAATCGTCCTTGCGCACCGCGGATTGGATGGCCGATGCGATCAACCGCAAGGCTTCGTCGCCCCATTCGAGACCGAAACGCAAGTTGATCGATGCCAGATGTTCAGGATGGATGACCAGAAAAGCGCCCGACCTCGGACCGGCCGGTCTCGCCGCTCTCCTGTCGACCATAGAGGTGAACACCTTGCCGTTCAGGCAGCCGGTCAACTGGTCATAGGTGCCGGATCTGGTGAGTTCCTGCCGGTAGCGGCGGATCTCGATCTGTTGCCAGCCGATGAGGGCAAACAGCGGCAGACCGATGACGATCGGCACGATGATCGCCGTAACGGCCCCGCGGCCGAACGGCGTCAGGCTGTCGCTGAAAAGCAGCAGGTAGTTCACCGCGAGCGAAAGGCCGACGCAGGCGGCGGTGCCGAGCGCGGCCAGCAAGATGAGCTGCTTCCATGTTTGAACCGGCGCGGTCGGTGTTTTCGTGGTCAAGGGCCAATCTCCTGTTCGACGCATCGGCTTACAGGAGGTCGGTTACGATTTCGGTTTCATGGAAGCTTACAATTTGATGCAAGTCGGCATCTTCTCCATGGCAAGCGGCGGATCCGGCGCACTGGCTGCCGTTGGACCGGTCCAGGTTTTAGAAGTGCCGAACCGCCCTGACCATTCTGCTTTCACGCAAGGTCCGGGGCGGAACCGGCCGCCGACGTTCCCGCGGGCAGCGCTATTGCGGTGGGCCGAAGATGCCCATCCTGGCGTTTCTCGCCACCATTTCCGCCTTGCCGTAAATACCGGTGGGCGCGGCCATCGCCCAGCCGTTGGAAACCAGCCAGGCTCCGACATCCTGCTTGCCGAGGGCGCAAGGTGCGGCGATGGCGAAACGGTCGGCATCCGGCGGCAGAAGGCATTTGAGCGCCCGGCCGCGCAGCCAAGCGTTGAAAGCGGCCCGCGCCCGCTGGCCGCAGGGCCAGGCGGTGTCGTCGAACGTGCAGGTCCTGTCGGGGTCTATGTCGACCGTGCCGCTGATGGCGACCGTGCGTCCCATGGCTTCGAAGACCGCCGCGGAAGTCGCGACCGGACGGAAGAGCAGCGTCTCATGCCAATCCTGCGCCATCGGCGTCTTCGGCGTTGTTGCAAGCCCGAGTTCGCCAAGTGGAGGGCGCGGCTCGATGCGCTCGATCCCGGATGGGTCGAGTGGCGGCGGCGCGATGAGGTTCTCGGCGATCTTGCGCGCCGGCTGGCCTGGTCGCCTGTCATGCGTCGGGGTAGGCCGGGCCGGCTTCGGGTCGCCGGCGCCCTGGACCGGCGCGACCGAAGGCCGGTTTGGCGGCAGCCAGCGCCCGCCCTCGGCGATCAGCACCATGCCTGCGAGCAGCCCGAGGCCGCCCAGCGCGGACGCAAGCATGAGGCGACCGGGCAGGTTCGTCTGCCTCACGCGTGGCACTCCGCGGGATCGGGCCGGCTGTCGATGATGCTGCCCGAGCTCGAACCATTAGCTCCTGCCGACACGGCGCCGCCCCCGGATCATACATTAGACATGAGCCACATTCCTTGAAAAGCAAGGCGTTGCGTTAAGCGTCGCGCAACCAATGCCGCCTAGAATCGGCTGTCGGATGTCGAGGGGATGACGCGATGCGCAAGCCGATACTGCTTTTTGCCTTTCCGGCACTGATGCTGCTTCTGCTGGCGGCGGAGCGGATGGCGGCGCTGCTTCTCGGCTTCTATCCGGCGAGCCCCGCTGTGTGGCACGCCTGGCTCGAGCTGCGTCCCTACTCGACCATGTTCTGGCAGCAGGCGCACGTCTATCTGGGCGGATCGATGGCGCTTGACGTTGCCATCATTGTCTTTGCGGTGGGCGCCTGCTGGATGGCCAGTCGCTCGAAATGGTCCGGGGGTTTCTTCCTCGCCAATCACGCTGCCATGATTTTTGCCGGGCTCATGATGGCACTGAGCAGCCACGCGGAAACGGCGAGCACTATCGCAGCCTTCGTCACGCCCCATGGCCTTCAGTTCTCGGTGATGGTCGACCTAAGCTTGCAGAACTGCCTGGTGCTGTGCCTCGGTCTCGCGGCCTGCGCTTATTGCCACGTCGCTTTCCTGCGCGAGGCGAGACAGCGCGCCGAAAGCCGCGCGGTCCGTATGCTTGCGCTGCAGCGCGATCTGTAACCGGCGAGCCAAGGCCCGCCGGGCTCAATTGATCTTCTTGTAATAGACCTTGCCGTCGGGCTGCTGGATACGCTGATAGGACGGGTTGGGGCCGGGAGGCGCGACCTTGCGCTTGAACGAGGGCTCCCCGTTTCCGGCGCCGACGCTTTCATCGACCGCTGAAGCGTCCGCCACCGTGGTGTTGCCAGCCATGGACGGCTCCGTCGGGCCGGGCGCCGGCTCGCTGGCGGCGACCGGCTGGCCTTGCTCCAGCTTGGCGATATTGCCGTTGATCTGGCCGAAATTCGCCTGCAGCTGGCGGTCCAGCGTCTCGAACCGGCTCTGGAAGCCGTTGTTGACGGTATCGATGCGGGCGCCGATGCGCTGCTCGAACTGGCCGAGTTGATCAAGCCGCGCCTCCATCGTCTTGAGGTCGTTGACGCCGCGATAGAGATAGACCGCGGCCGTCACGTTGACGAAGGTGACAAGCAACGCGCCGACCGCGATGACGCCGAACATCTTGGCCCGGCTGGGCGTTCCCGGGGCGGCCTCCCGGTGAACGAGTTCGATTGCCGGAACGTCCGGCTCGCTGATCATCGTCATTCAACCACCACCTTTGCGCCCACCGCGACGCGTTTGAAGAGATCGATCACATCGGTGTTCGTCAGCCGGAAGCATCCGGACGTGCCGTCGAAACCGACGCCCTTGGGATCGTTGGTGCCATGGATGCGATAGAGCGTGTCGTGCCCGTCGCGCGACAGATAAAGCGCCCGCGCGCCGAGCGGATTGTAGGGACCGGCCGGCACCATCGCCGGCAGTTCCGGCTGGCGCGCGCGCATCTCCTTGGGCGGACGCCATTCCGGCCATTCGGACTTCGAGGCGATCTTGACCGTTCCGGTCCAGCCGAAGCCGTCGCGGCCGACGCTGATCTGGTAGCGCAGTGCTTGGCCCTGGCCGGTCACCAGATAAAGCGCCTTCTCGTTCTTGCGGATGATGATGGTGCCGGGTTGCTCGCGGGTCTCGAAGGTGACCGCCTTGCGCAGGCTTGGGCCCATCGCGGGCAGGGGAGGCAGGCTCGACCCGGCCATCGCCACATCGCAGGCCGACGCCAGCGTCAGCCCGGCCAGGCAGGCGCCGGCTAGATGCATCACGGCGAAGCGCCTAGCGCTGGGCATTGTCCAGCCGCTCCTTGAACATGCGTTTCAGGTCCTTGTTGAAGCGCGCGCGTCCGTCCACTTCGGAAGGCAGGATGGCGCGGTTCAGCGCGTCGGCCAGAAGCGCGTTGTCCAGCGCCAGCGACTTGATGTGCGGCGCCTTGAAGATCTTCTCCAGCTCGCTGCGCGAGAAGTGGTTGCCGAACCATTTGCGCTTGTGCTTGTTGGCGACCAGCGTGATCGAGACGCCATTGCCGCGCAGCTCGCGGATCTTCTTGTAGAGCCGCTTGCCTTGCCTGAGCGAGGCGACGTTGAGCTCGAAGACGATGAAGATCTCGTCGCTCGTCCTGAGCACCGCATCGTGCCACGGCGTCTCGATATTGGGCAGGTCGATGACGATGTCGTCGAAGCGGTAGGCGACGAGATCGAGCAGCCGGAAGACGAAGTCCGAACCCTGCGGCTCGAACGGCAGTTGCGGCCGCTCGAAGGAATAGAGCGTGAGGCCCGACGGCCGCGCCAATTTGATGACGTCCATGAGCTCGACGTCGAGCCGGTCCGGCTGGCCGATGATGCCGGAAAGGTCGAACTGGTTGAACTGGTTGAGATAGGCGCCGCAATTGGCGCTCTGGAAATCGAGGTCGACGAGGCAGGTCGCGGCCGCGCGCTCGGCCGATTTCGAGGCGAGGTGCTCGGCCGCCGAGATCGCCAGCGTGGTGGCGCCGGCGCCGCCGCTGGCCGCAATGAAGGTGATGATGCGGCTCTTGGTGCCCTGGTTGCCGGTGTCGTGGAAGGTGACGGCGTTGAGCAGCTCCTTGGCGTCGAGCGGCTTGTGCAGCCAGTCGGACGCGTTCATGCGCACCAGCACGCGCGTCTGCTCGGAGGTGAGCTCGTCCGAGATCGCGATCAGCGGCACCGAGGCCCAGGCCGCGCGCGCCTCGACGATCGCTGGATTGCCGAGCAGCTCGCCATTGCCGAGATCGAGGATGATGATGCCCGGCCGGCTGTCGGCCGGCGGCCCCTTGAGGAACTCCGCCGCGTCCGAAACCTTGACGTCATAGATCGCCAGCGCGTCGAGCCGCGTGGTGACATCGCGCTTGAAATTTGCATCGCCGGAAAACAGCGCCACCTGCTTTCGCTTGGTCGGGAGAACTCTGGTGTCGATGGCGTTCATGGCCATGTGCTCTTCAAATCTTCACCCGTTACAGTACTCAGCATGGAAGGCATGGTGATGGTGTTGAACCCGAGCAATGCGCCCAGGAAGAAGAACTGGAATTGATGGCCGACGATGCTGACCGTGATGGTCGGGACGGGACCGTTGGGTCGGGTCCAGTAGCCAAGGCCGGAAGCCTGGTATTGGATACGGACTTCGGATTTCTTGAGCATCGGCAAGAATGTCTGCATCCCGGCACGGGTAGTGCTGCCACTGAAGATCAGATCGAATGCGGACTGGCTCACGTTGAGGTTTTGGCAGGTGGCGCCGGTTCCACAGATACAAGAGGCAACTCCTGCGCTGTTGGCGGTGCAGATGTAATTATAGGTGTTTAGCGGAACCGCTGTGCCGACTTTGGTCAGGTCGCTTTGTGTCAACGTCTCGGATGAGAGTCCGCTGGCAACGGGCGCGGAAATTTGTGCCAACCGAGCCCCGGCCTGCACCGCTTTGTTCGCCGCATTCCATTGATAGAAAGCGTATCCAAAGTCGACGAAGCCAAGCAGGAGAGTCAAGAGTAGTGGCATTGCGATAGCCGCTTCGACCATCGCCGCCCCCGACTGGCTGCTCCAAAATGTGTTGCGAAGGATCACCATCCGAAGACACGCTCCTGATGCGCCACGCTGAGCGTGAGGTCACCAAAGCCAAGATAGGACCAGAATCCGACGTCAGGATAGGTATATGCAGTACTGACCGTCACCACGTCGACGGTGCTCTTGCTACTGAGATAGATCTCCGTGGGGGGAGTGGTCGTCGCATCGACCGCCGCAGTGGATATCTTTGTAATGATAACTTGTGCTGGAAGCCAACCGATCACCCTGGCGCTGGTGCCGTCAACGGCGCCATTGGCCGCAAGCTTTTGTGCCAGCCCCTTGCAAGTGTCCCAATCGCCACTGCAGCGCGCCATGTAGCGAGCCGCATCCTCGACGCCGGCCTCAAGCAGCAGACGCGTGTTCAAGATATTGGAGAATTCGAACACGCCGGCTGACAACAGGAGCACAAAAGGTGCAACGATCGCCATCTCGACCAAGGCTGTGCCGTCCTGATCGCGCCTGAACAGTTGGACGATGTGTCGGAGCTTGGTCATGAGGCTCACCGGTAGAGTTGTGCTTCGTTCCGGAGAGCCTTGTCGAGCGTGCCATTGCCAAGCGGACCGTCGACATCGACGATTTCGAGGCTGATCGGCATCTCGGCGCCGGTGCCGTCGGGGTCGGCGTTCGGGTCAACCTTGGAGACTGGAGCGTTCACGAAAATGCTCGCGTAGCCGTCTGGTTTCAGTTGTGTGTGGCCGTTAATTTTGGCCGCATTGGCAAGGCAGTCGACGATGGCCAGATTAAGCAGCCTACGATCAGGGTCGACAGTGGGGCTGTCGCCCTTGAAGCAAGACGGCGTCCCTCTTTCATTCGTTGGCGCCTTCGATTTGTCCCCAACCAGGCCATTGGCTATTTCGTATTTGTAGAGGTCATACCGGGAGGCGGGCCGAGTTGTATCTCCGGTCGGATAGCTCGTGCTTGGAATATTTGGGACGGCCGCGCCCTTGTGGTTAACGCTCCAATACTGGGCATAGAAAGTCGACGCATTGGTGATCTTGTCCGAATACCCCTTCGTAGAGTTGTAATTGGCTCCGGGAGGGAGCGGCAGTGCCGATCCATCAGTAACTGGATCGTATTTGTTACAGGTGTTGCTCTTTTGGCCCTTGCGCACATTGCTCGCCGGTCTGTAAGCCCAATCTTTGTTGTATTTGTTCAGAGAGCCGCTATAGAGATCAAAGCGGACGTTGAGCCCGCTATTGACTTGACCCAGAGTCACGCCGGTCTTGGTCGTAATCCCGTTCCGATTGTAGCAGGTGCCGGCGGTTCCCATTGCGATCGCATCGCGCAGTGACTGCAGGTTGTTGTCGAGAAGGCCGAAATTTCCAGGACCAGGATTGTTGTCGACCTTTAGGATACGGAACTCGCGGCTGTAGGTGTCCCCGTCTGCGAAGGCCTGCTGGATCGTCTTGCTGGTAGCGGGCGTGGCAGTCTCAAACGGATTGCACATGAACAGCGGCACGGTCTCGCAAATGGACTGATTGAAGCCTGCCACCGCCTGTGGATTGATATCCATGGTGTCGCTGGCACCGAGGAAATTGGCTGGAAAAATCGTCGCGAAGGCCCCCGCACCGTCAGCCAAGCCTGAAGGGTTCACCGTCACTTCCGCGAACGACACAGCCTTTGGATCAGTGCTGGCCCAGTTCACGCCGTTCGAATCGACACCAGCGGCGCTTAGTCGTGTGTTGTCGCTCGCCGGTATTCCAGTCAGATAGGTTACCGTTACGTCGGACAAAGCGAGTTGGTGATCGCCCGCTGTCGAAAAGAGCGTCCGATTGGCGAGAAGATTGGTTACGGCCCTATTGGCCCTAGCGATGCTATCCGATCTGCCGTCGAGCTCCGCCGCCGCGGCTAGCGCCAGCGCATCGACACCTTTCTGCAGATCGTTGTGAAGTCCGTTGGCCCGGCTCATGTCGATCGCCAGTAAGGCAAAACCGACAAGCACCGGCAGCATGATGGCGACGAGGATCATCGCTATACCGCGTTGATCGCTCCAGAATTCACGAATGGTCCTCAACATGATTTACTCTCTGTTCCATTCGTGCCAGGCGTCCTCGCTCGCCTGACGCACCGCATCCTTCTGTTACTTCGCTGCGCTCGTCTCGCTCGATGGACCGACCGCCATGCTCGCAGTCGGTGCTGACCCACCTGGCAGAAATTTGTATTTGTGCACCACGGCAACCGACCTGGCGCCATTGCCTTCGATCTTCGTGTTGTTCGAAGCCGGGTTGTACGGATCGACGGTCTGCAGCAGCTGATTGGCCTTCTGCGAGTCGCCCGAGGCCAACGTCATCGTGTCGTAATTGTTCAGATAGTCGGCTGCGCAGCCTGCGAGCAGGCTGGTGCCGAGAAGAGCGAGCAGGAGCTTACTTCTTGACATAGACCAGCTTGTCCTTCGATTTCACGTCCAGCATGTGGCCATAGGGCCCGATAATGCCCTCGCCATGCTCGTACATGCGGATCATGTCCTTGTTGACCTCGAGCTGGCCGAGCAGCATGAGCTCCGGATCATTGGCGGGCTTCGTCTTGTCGAAAGGTGTCGCCAGTTGCTCTCCGGGCTTCACCGGCCGCACCAGATGCGGCGTCACGATGACAACGAGTTCCGTCTCTTCCTTCTGCGTGCTCGAATTGTGGAACAACGCGCCGATGATCGGCACTTGGCCCAGCCACGGCACCTGGTCCTGGAGCCTGGTGTTTTTGCTCGAGAGCAGGCCGCCAACGGCAAAGCTCTGACCGTCGCGCAAATCGACCACGGTTGCCAGCTTCCGATTGGTAAAGATCGGATCACCGGCCGGGGTGAAACCGGTTAGGTCGCTGACTTCCGGCGCCAACTTGATATGGATCTTGCCGTCGTCGAGCACGACCGGCGTGAAGTTGAGATTAACGCCGAACTGCTTGAACTGGATTTCGATTTCGCCCTGGCTGTTCACGCTGCGGATCGGCACTTCGCCGCCGGCGTTGAAGCTGGCTGTCTCGCCGGAAACCGTGGTGAGATTAGGTTCGGCCAGCAGGCGCACGACGCCTTTTGATTCCAGCGCCTCGATAATCAGATCGACCTTGATGTTGCTGTCGATGACACGGGTGATTAGCGCTCCGAACGGGTTGCTGTTGGACAGCAGACCTGTCAAAAGATCACCGGGGCCAAGCACCACGTTGTCCTTGTCGACAGCAGCGATTCCGGTGCCGGTTCGAGTCGTGCCTCGGCTATTCCTGCTCCTGATCGATACCCCAAGATCGCGGCCCGCATTGCGCTTGGCCTCCAGGATGCGAACCGAGAGATTGACCTGCTCACTGTCGTCGATCGTGACAGCGTTGATAATGGCATCGGGGCCGTATTGCTGGGTCACTTCCACAATGGATGCCAACGTCGCGGCATCCTTCACGTGGCCGCTCAGGCGGACCTTGCCGTTGATGGATCCGATCTCGATACGCGCCTTCGGCGCCACCTGGCGAATGGCCCCCGCCATGTCGCTGACATCCTGACCGACCTCGATCTGGATCGCCCCAAGCGAGCGCTTGTCCTCGGAGAACAGGTTGACGGTGGTGGTGCCGACGGTCTTGCCGATGATGTAGAGCGTCTTGTCGGTCATGGGCTGCGCGTCGGCGATCTTCTCGTCGCCGACGACGATGTCGCCCAAGGTGGCGTTCACCTGGATCGTGGCGGATTGGGAAACGGGTACGAACACGCGGTGCAGCGACGGGCTCGAGACATCGATAAATCGATCAGCCGCTGCAGCCGGATAATGCAGTATCGCCGATACACCCACCAAGGATAGCGCGGCCGCCACTATCCTGAACCAAAACCCCTGCATTCCCCGTCTCCCCAATTCGCTGCTTGTGACAGCCCGCCGCGCCGACCCTCGTCAGTCTTGTCGCGGCACCTCGTAGGTTTCCAATTTGACGCCCCGGAACACGCCGACCGTCGCCTGCTTCGGCGGCTCCGGCTGGACGTATTTGATCACTTCCTTCACTTGCTGCTGAGGTGCGGCGGTCACGACCGTGGCCGGCTTTGCCTTGCTCATCTGGTCGATCTGGCTGCCGACCCGCTCCACCGCCTTGGCCAATCCGTCGATCTTTTCGTTGGCCTGCTTGCGCGCTGCTTCCTCGGCGGCCTGCTTGTCGAGCTCGGCCTGGCGCTTGGCGACATCCTCCGGTGTATCGCCGGTCAGGTCGGCCAGCGTGACCCTCTCGTTGATCTCGCCCTTGCTACCGGCAGCCTGGCGCAAAGCCAGCGACAATTGGCCGGCACCCGCTGCTAGTGTCAGCTTCTGGGCGTCCTTCGTGCTTACTTCTACTGTGACCGCTTTCACCACTTGCGGATTGTCTTTGGTCGCGTCCGCGACCTGGTCTACGGCAAGCACCTTGACGCTTTGTAGCAGGACATCGACGAAACTCTTATCGGCGCCTTCGTTGTCGCGAACCGTACGGCTCAGCAGGACATCGACGCGGTCACCGGGGAAGACGAAGCCGGCGACGCCGAGCACGTCATTGACCCGGATGGAAACGGCCTTCATGCCCTCGTCAAGAACGGCCGAAAGCGTGGCGCGCTGGCCAGGCCCGGTAATCTTGGTGGCGAGAACCGGTTCATTGGCGCTGATCGATTGCAGCGCCTGGCGCGCACCGTTGCCGGCCATCGCCTCTTTGACTGTCTTGAACGCCCCTGCCGGCACAGCTCCTGCCGGCCATGCGATTTCGCGCAATTTATCTGCGCTCAAGGCGTCGCCAAATTTCAGGGGCACTGCCGCGACCACAACGGTGCTCGCCGACACGCCGTTAGCTTGCGCCAAGGCATTGCGCTGACCAGCCAGCCAAATGTTGACGAGCACAACCGCCAGCACGCCGAATATGCCGGCAAGCACAATCATAATGAGTGTATTGGCGCGCATCAGCCCACCCCAAAAAGGCCGGTTGCCCGGTTAAATCCCCTAGTAATTATAAGCACAGGCCCGAGCTTGACTCGGGCCTGTGCTTGGAACGAACGATCAGTTGCCCGTGCCAGCGGCTGCGTCGCAGGCGCCGATGCCCGAGTTGTCCATAGCCGTGCACAGGCCTGTGAAGCGGCCAGTGACCCAGAGGCCGATCGCGATGATCGCCAGGATCGATGCCGCGGCGATGATGCCGACCAGAATTGAATATTCGACCATAGCAGCGCCGTTTTCATCGTCGCGGAACTGCCGGGCCATCGCCATGAGCATGTTCATGCCAATTTCTCCCTTTGGAGGTTGAACCCGACGAGACGAGCCTAAGGATGAACTCCATACCCAAGCATCCCCCGTCACGTTCAATCCTTGTCCCGCGAAAAAGCCGAGTCAAACGGATTAACAGTCCCTTAACCTTTCAATACTCGATTTGAAGGATCCTGAGCTTCCACAACGGCTTGATTCGCTTAATTTTTCAAGCGATCTTAACCATTCATTCACAATTCGGCCATGCCTTCGGCCAGAGGCTGCCACATTAGGAATATGACATATTCCTTTATATTAGGGGGCTTAGCGGAGCTGGGGGCAAACGTCTTAGGACTTTGGTCCGCCATTATGAAGCAAGCAAAAAATAAAACGATTTATCAAATCGCGATTTCTTAACTATGTCGCAAGTAATACCTCTGGTGTGTCCTTCAGGCCGCTTGTGCCCCTCGTGGTTAACGCTTAGTTTCGACCCTGGGAAATGTAAGGGGGTAAGCGGCATGCTAGGTCGCTTCATCAAAGGGCCGAATGAACAGAAGACGCCGCTGGCCGCGGTCGCCGTTGCTGTGTCAAACGGAGCGCCTACTGCTCCCACGGCCGAAGGCGAACCACAAGGCGACGATTTTCTGACCCTCAAGGTCGAGCTGCATCGCTATCTCATCGACCGTTTCAACCTGACGGCGCTGGAAAGCGCGACCAAAGACGAAATCTTGGACGAGATCCGACCGATCGTGCGTGAGTTCGTGCGCAGCCGCAATGTACCCCTGAATGCTCGCGAGCTGGATCAGCTGACCAGCGACACGGCTGATGAGATGCTGGGTCTCGGTCCGATCGAGCCTTTGCTCAAGGACGATTCAATTACCGACATCATGATCAACACCCACGAGCGTGTCTTTATAGAGCGTCGCGGCGTGATAGAACAAACTTCGATTCGCTTCCGCGACGAGGGGCATCTGCTTCGGATTATCAACAAGATTGTGTCTAATATCGGCCGTCGCGTTGATGAGTCCTCGCCTATGGTCGACGCCCGTCTCGACGACGGATCGCGCGTCAACATCGCCGTGCGACCGATATCAGTCGATGGCCCGCTGGTGTCGATCCGCAAATTCTCGAAAAATCCTTATTCGCTGGAACGCTTGATGGCGTTCAATTCTATCCGCCAGCCGATGATCGACATGCTGCGAATTGCGGTGCAGGCACGTAAGTCGATCCTAGTCTCGGGCGGCACCGGCAGCGGCAAGACAACGCTGCTCAACGCGCTGTCGAGCTACATACCTGCAAAGGAGCGTCTGGTCACCATCGAGGACGCAGCGGAACTGCAGCTGCAGCAGCCGCACGTCGGACGTCTGGAAACGCGCCCGCCCAATGTCGAGGGCAAGGGTGAGATCCGCCAGCGCGAGCTGGTGAAGAATGCGCTGCGCATGCGGCCCGACCGTATCATCGTCGGTGAGGTGCGCGGCGAGGAGGCCTTCGACATGCTGCAGGCCATGAACACCGGCCATGAAGGCTCGATGACAACCATCCACGCCAACACGCCTCGCGACGCCATCTCCCGACTGGAGCAGATGGTTGGCATGGCGGGCATGCCCATGTCGCATGAATCGATCCGCGCGCAGATCGCGTCGGCCATTGACATCATCGTGCAGACACAGCGCCTATCCGATGGCGGACGACGGGTGGTTTCGATTTCCGAGATTACCGGCATGGAAGGCAACGTCGTCCAGCTCCAAGAGATATATCATTTCATTAGGCGCGACGTTGCCGCCGACGGATCGATCATTGGCGAGTTTCGAGCGACGGGGGTTCGTCCCCGCTTCGCTTCCGAGGCCGCGACGCTCGGTCTCCACTTTGGCAAGGATGTGTTCAACCCGCAGGTTGCGTTGTGATGCTGACTAGCCAGGCACTTCTCTATTTTATTTACGTGCTTGCGGCCGCCTCGGTCATCCTCGGTGGCGAGGCATTCTATTTATCTCTGGCCGGCCGGCGCTCGCGCTTCGTGGCGGTCAATCATAGGCTCCGTCGCCTTGCTGATGACGCGCCGGCCGACCAGACTTTGAAGACCCTTCTGCGTGAAAGAGGGCTAACAGACTCGGGAGACTTCGTCTCCGGTTTTGTTTGGTTGAACAGACTATACACCCAATCGGGCGTCACAGGAAATCCGGTCACATTCGCCGCTTCTTTTCTTCTTGCGGGCTTCGCGCTGGCGCTCCTGCTGTGGTTTCTCCTGCGCCTTGCCGCGCCCGCAGCCTTCATCATTGTCATCTTAGTTGGTGTCGTATTGCCGCTTCTTGTTTTGAAGCGTGCCCGTGGCAAGAGAATTCAGAAGTTCGCTAGGCAATTGCCTGATGCATTGGACATGATAGTTCGCTCATTGCGCGCGGGACACCCTGCCACGGTCGCGATCGGGTTGGTTGCTCGCGAAATGTCGGATCCACTTGGTACCGAATTCGGCATCGTCGCCGACGAAATCACTTTCGGGCTGAGCATGGAGCAAGCCGTCAGAAAGCTATCTGAGCGGGTCGGGTTCGAAGGGCTACATCTACTAACGGTTTCCCTCTCGATTCAGTCAAAAACGGGCGGCAATCTCACAGAGGTTCTCGCAGGTCTCTCGTCGGTCTTGCGCGAACGGCAGAAACTAAGAATGAAAATTCGGGCACTCTCCGCAGAGGGTCGCGTCTCAGCTTGGATAATCTCTCTATTTCCACTTGTGATGTTTTTGATCTTGCAGCTAATTGCGCCGTCTTACTACGGAAAGATTTGGGGAAATCCGGTAATATTCCCAGTTTTCACCATCTTCGGCGTATGGGCTTTGCTTGGCGACTACATCATGTATCGGATGGTTACCTTTGATTTTTAGGAGGGAGACATAAACCTTTTCTCGAACACTGATGATCTGACTTTTTTAGTTTCCCTTGCTGTTTTCTCGGCAGCAGTGGCGCTCTTCCTCTTCGCCGCGTTCGTTTTCATGCCGGCAATACAGACCCGCCGGCTCGTTGCAGAAAGCTTAATGGGCGAGCCCGCGGTGGACCCACGATCGATTCTCGGCCAGGATCAGCGCGCGAGGCTCGCAGCGCAGAAACCCGTCGATGCCTATTTCACTACGCTCGAGAAGGAACGCAATGAACCAAATGCGCTCGAAGCCAAGCTGTTTCGCGCTGGATTCTATCAAGCCAGCGCGCCTCTGATTTATACATTGAGCCGGCTTGGGGCCGTCTGCATAGGGTTCCTCGCGGTCTATGGGTTGCTCTCATGGGTGATCCCGCCGAGGCTCCCAACCTTTATTCCAATCGCTGGCGCGGCCCTTTTCGGCCTTGCCTGTATCGTTATTCCCAGCATCATGCTCGATCGCTTCGAGAACGCGCAAAAACAGATCTACCGGCGTTCGTTCCCCGATTTCATGGATATGATGATTACCTGCGCCGACGCTGGCATGAGTCTGGAAGCAGCGGTCGAGCGCGTAACTCACGAGTTGGCAGGCAGTCACAAATGGCTGGGCATCCAGCTCTCGATCATGAACCTGCAGCTCCGAGCCGGCAAGCCGCTCCGCGAGGCGCTGCGCGAATTGGCAGACCGCATAGGGTTGGAGGAGGCGAAGGCCCTGGCGGTGCTTTTCCGGCAATCGGAGGAACTTGGCACCAGCTTGACAGAAGCTTTGCGGGTCTACAGCGCGGAAATGCGCAGCCAAAGGATATTGCACGCTGAAGAGCGTGCCAACGCTTTGCCGGTGAAAATGATGATCCCTTTGGGCCTTTGTATTTTCCCGGTGGTGCTTATGGTCATCATGCTGCCGGTTGTCATTCGCATGAGAGGCATTTTCTTCTAAGTCGTCATATGATTATCTTCTAAAGCAGAGTCGGGGACTCGTGGGACACACAATGACGAAACGCCTCGCAGTCGCGGCCAGCCTGCTGCTGATCTTCCTGGCAGGTTGCCAGACGAACGATTACACTGGCGGAGTCGTGCGCACCAATGAGCCGGCCAAGGGCGACTACACAGCTTTTGGCGATACCTTCGATGGGCTGAAGACGATCAGCGATGTCGACTACTACGCCTCCGACCAGGCGATCACCGAGGCCAAGACCCAGTTCCGCTCCGAAAACTACGGCAATGCCGGCGCTCTGTTCTATAAAGCGACCAGGCTTGCCCCGAATGACGGCGTGGCGTGGCTCGGTCTCGCCGCCTCCTGCGATCGCATAAGGCGCTTTGATCTTTCTGATATGGCGTATGCAAAGGCATACCGGCTGCTTGGTGCAACGCCTGAGTATTACAACAATGTCGGCTATTCCTATCTGCTGCGCGGCAAGCTGCAGGATGCGCGCAGCAACTTCCTCAAGGCTTATGAACTGGCGCCAAACGATCCGACCGTGGCCAACAATCTGAAGCTGCTGTCGTCCAGCGTGCGCAACATCGAGCGGTCATGAGCCTTCTGCTTGGCGCTTCGCTGCTGCTCAAGGCATTGGCCATTCCAATGCTTGCCAGAGTAGCCTGGATCGATTTCTCCACTCAGAAAATCGCCAACCGTGACGTTCTGCTGTTGCTTTGCCTAGGACTCGGCTCCCTGCAACTTCTATCGGTTCAGGCGGGGTCGTGGTGGGATATGGGGCTGAGCGCCATTGCTGGCTTGACCCTGTTCATCGTGCTCTTTCCGTTCTGGACTATGCGAAAGGTCGGTGCCGGCGATGTGAAGCTGATGGCCGTCACACCGTTCCTGATCGGGGGTAGTAATCTTGCGGCCTTTTCGTTGTTGCTGCTCGGTTTTGCAGGCGTGATAGTGGTTTTGGTCAGGAATCCGTTTCTGTTGCCGGCAGGACTATTTCGCCACTACGTGCAGCATCTCGACCGCAAGGGCGTTGTTCCCTTCGGGGTGCCGATTTCGGCGGCTGCAATTTGCACAATCGCTTTTCAGATCTATGTCAGCGTGATGATAGCGAACAGTTCCGGGATTTTGCAGCAGCTCAACTGAGCTTTGCTCCCTCAAAAACCCGACGTTTGCTTCTCCACCAGCTTCAACCGACCCTTCTCCACCCTGAAAAACGGCATCGACCTTTGGCTCGAGCCGTCGCTGCGGAAGCGAAACAGGCCGGTCGAGCCGCGGAAGCCGGTTGTGTTCTCCAGCACCTGCTTGTTGAAGCCGTCGGGGCCGGCCGCGCTCGCTATGCCCGCGCTCAGCGCCACCATGTCGTAGGCGTAAGCGACGTTGACGTCGGGCTGATACTTGTAGGTCGCCTTGAAGCGGTCGGCGATCGGCCCGGTCTCGCTCTCGTCGAGCGTCGCGATATAGGCACCCTCGTAGAGCGGATCCATCGGGCGCTCGAGCCAGCGGTCGGTGCCGATCAGCGTCACCGTCTTGCCCGGAATGCCTTTCGCCTTCAGCGCCGCCAGCACCGCGACAGGGCTGCCGCCGCCGCAGGCGACGACCACGGCGTCGGGCGCCTCGACCAGCGAGCTCATGTCCGACACCACCTTGGCGCCGCCGTCGGCCGGCGAATAGGGCAGCGTCACCGCAAGCGTGGCGCCATAGATGCTGAGCGCGTTGGCCACCCGGGATTCGATGGCGCTCGAGTCGGCGCCCGCCGGCACCATCAGCACGAATTTCCTGGCGCCCTTGCCGGCGATTGCCGCCGCGCCCGCCGCCGCGCTATCGGCCTCGCTGAGCCGCACGGAATAGACGCCGGGGCCGCCGGCGAAATTGTCGGCCAGCGCCAGCACCGGCGGCCGCTTGGAGCCGGAGAGCTTGGCAAGGTGCTGCGCGGCCGCAAGCTCGGACGGCCCGATGACCGCCTTCGCCGTGCCTGAGGTGATCGCCTTCACCGCGAGGTCTTTCGCGTAGCCGCTGTCGCCGCGCGTATCCTCGATCGTCAGCGTCAGAAGCTTGTCGCCGAGATCGGCCATCGCGAGGCGCGCGCCGTCATACATCTTTCGGCCGTTCTCGCCCGTGCTGCCGGGCGCCGAAAGCGGCAGCAGCATGGCGACCCTGGTCGGCCCCGTGCCGAGCGTCAGCTGGGCCTTGGCGGCGGCGACCGAGGTCGGGCCGCCCGAAGTCGCGCTGCCAAAAGTCTGGCCACTTGCCTGCTGGGCGGGCGCCGAGGCGGCGCCCGCCTGGCCGGCGGGTGCCGCGATCGCCGATGGATCGAGCACGTCCGACGCGCCGCTCTTGGACTGGCATCCGGACGCTGCCGCCGCAATGGCAAAGGCCAGGGCCAAGGCTCGCCACCGCTCGCGTCGGAGATCAGTTGTCAGCATCCCGCCGGCATGCGCGGCAGCCGGCGGCGTGGTCGCGCAGGCGTCCGCCTCCACCCTGGCTTTCATCGTCGTCATTGCAAACGGTCGGCGCGGCGCACGCCCGTCAGCTCAGTGCATGTACTCGACCATGCGGTCGTGGAAGCATTCGCATTTGTTGAGCGTGTCTTCGTCCTTGTAGTTCGTCTTGAGGTAGCCATAGGCCATGCCGCAGGCGACCTTGGCTTCCGAGGCCCAGACGAAAGCGGGACGCGACGAGTTGATCCATTCCGGGCTGTTGGCGACGGCGACCGATTCGTCCATCAGCTTCACCACGTGGTCCTTGAGCTCGACCATGTTGTCGGTCAGCACCAGGTCCGACGTGCCGACGGTGCGGCAATAGTTCACCGCCGGCTCGCCGATGATGTCGGCGGCGAAGCACGTCGACCCGGCGAGCAGCAGCGCCGTGGCCGAAGCCAGCAATCTTGCGGAATGTTTCATGTAAGCCCCTCTTCGAATTGCGAATTCATGTGTTGCTTATGCATAGCATGGAAGCGTGGCTTTGCGCCACGCCCTTAAACCACGTTCGCCGTTGTCGTGTGCGTATGCGCACCGTCATCGTAGAGCAGCGTGATCGTGTTGGCGGCGGGCAGATTGGTCAGTTGCGCAACGTCGACGAAGTTGGTGCCGCCGGTCACACCGTTGACGTCGACGCTCAAGGTTCCGGTCGCCTGGTTGTAGTTCACATAGTCGCCGATGTTTTCCGACCCTGTCTTGAACAACGATGTCAGGTCGATCACATCACCTTCGCCACCATTGTAGTCGGTGATGAGATCCTTGATGTCGATGTGGTCGAGCTTGAACGTGTCGGCGCCGCTGCCGCCCGTCAGCGTATCCTGGCCAAGACCGCCAACGAGGGTGTCGTTGCCGCCCCCGCCATTGATCGTGTCGTTGCCGGCGCCACCGGCGAGATAGTTGTTACCGGCGTTGCCGAACAAGAAGTCGTTGCCCGCGCCCCCGATAAGCCCTTCTATGCCAGTCAGGCTGTCGCCGGTCGCGTCGCCGCCGCCAATAGTGCCGGCCGCGGGGTTGTTGAACGTTCCCGGCGCGCCGGATGCGTGGCCATCATCGGCGAGGTGGATGGATACCGCCGCCACGCTTCCGGTGTAGTCGGCAATATCGGTCCCGGCTCCGCCCGCGATCGTGTCGGTATGCGTGCTCCCGGCGATCACATCGTTCACCGTTCCAGCGAACCCGTTCAGAGTATAGTTGCCGCCCGAACCCGCAGCCACCTGATGGATGTCCAACCCTTGGATGGCACTCACGTCGCCATCCTTATCGACCGCGCTCACCTGGAAATGGTAGTTCGAATCGCTCGGCAGGATCGTCTGGGAGATGCCAACGCTTTCAAGACGCAGCTTTGAGCCTGGATCGCCAGTGATCGAGATCACGTTGAAGTCGATTGATGGGTCGATGATGAGGTGGCCATTCGTGAGAGTTGCCGTGCCACTTTCCGTCTGTCCCGTCCCGGTATTCGTCGCCGTCCAATGCACTGAACCGGAGCTGTTGTTGCCGGCAGTGAAATCGAGAGCGCTGATATAGCGAGGATTGAGCGTAGGAGCGTCATTTCCGGGTGTTCCGGAGGTGTGAAATTCCATGGTGAAGTTTTCACCATTTTCGACGAACTGGTCGCTCACACCGAAGCCTTGTGTGGAAGAATTGACACCGTTTCCGTTGCCGGTGAATTCCACCAGGCCGTCAGGTGTCTCAAGGAACGGAGTCGGACCACCCGCGCTCAAGCCCGTCAAGGTTTGAGTCACGCTCGTCGCCGCTTGCGGCGTGATGAGGTCGAACTCATACGTGCCATCCGGCCTAACCGTAAGATCGAAGACCTCGGTTGCACCCGACATCGCGTGGAGGACGGTTGTACCGTCCGCCGTGTGTGACGTCGTGTAGGTGATACCGGCAATCACGGGCCCAGTAATGTTGAAGTGATCGAGGCCGTCGGCACCTGCCGAAATTGAGAACAGACCGCTGACGGCTCCGACCTCGTTCGGGATCGTGCCGGGGGTGAAGGAGCCGAGAGTTGGGCCGTCGTCATGGAAGTTGAGCGAGTTGCCGATGTTGAGCGTCTGTGAAGCCGTGTCGCCATCGGCGTCGGTCACCGTAGCCGTCAGCGTCACTAGGCTGGCCGCCGACAGCGTCACGTTGTCATCCGGATTGCTGGCGTTTGGATGCACCACGGCGCGCTGTTGGTCGAGCGTGACATTGCCCGAGGCGTCGGTCGAGACCGTGAACACGATCGCGCCACCCGGGCCGGCCCGGCCGACCACTTGGCCGCCCTCAAGACTCAGCACCACCGCCTGGCCAGTCGCCGTGTCGGTCAGTCCAGTCGCTCCGGCATTGAAGCCCACCGTATAGGTCACTGTTCCGGCACCATCGGCGCCGAAGCTTGACGTGAAAGCGCCGGCGAAGCTCTTGCTATCGTTGACCGCCAGATTGCTTTCGTCCACGGTCAGGGAGACGGCTATCCCGCTCAGGGCCATTGAGGGGCCGTCATCGAGGAAGGTGACGGCGCCGCCGATGTCGATGGCGCCGGTGCTGGCGGTGTCGCCGTCGGCGTCCGTCACCGTCGCCGTCACGGCGATCTTGCCGGCAAGGTTGAGCGCGTCGTTGTAGGCGGCGGCCGTCGAGCCGTCGACCAGGTGTTCGAGCGCGACGTTCTGCACCACCGTCAGCTTGCCGTCGGAGGCGATCGACACGGTGAAGGCGGTGTGCGTGCCGCCGGCATCGGTATACTGGCCCTGCACCGTGGCGCCGACCTGGACCAGCGTGATGGCATGGTCGCCCTGTGCCGTCGCAAGGCCGGAGGCCGCGTTGGTCACCGACAGCGCGTAAGCCGTCGTGCCGGCGCCGTCGGCGCCGTAGTTCGAGGTCAGCGTCACGATCGCCGCAGCGCTCGTGGCCGTCATGATCGCCGGGTTCAGCACGCCGTCCGCCGTCGGACCGTTGCTGGTCTCGTCGAGCGTCACCGAGCTGCCGACCACCGCGTTGGTGATCGAGGGGCCGTCATCGAGGAAGGTGACGGCGCCGCCGATGTCGATGGCGCCGGTGCTGGCGGTGTCGCCGTCGGCGTCCGTCACCGTCGCCGTCACGGCGATCTTGCCGGCAAGGTTGAGCGCGTCGTTGTAGGCGGCGGCCGTCGAGCCGTCGACCAGGTGTTCGAGCGCGACGTTCTGCACCACCGTCAGCTTGCCGTCGGAGGCGATCGACACGGTGAAGGCGGTGTGCGTGCCGCCGGCATCGGTATACTGGCCCTGCACCGTGGCGCCGACCTGGACCAGCGTGATGGCATGGTCGCCCTGTGCCGTCGCAAGGCCGGAGGCCGCGTTGGTCACCGACAGCGCGTAAGCCGTCGTGCCGGCGCCGTCGGCGCCGTAGTTCGAGGTCAGCGTCACGATCGCCGCAGCGCTCGTGGCCGTCATGATCGCCGGGTTCAGCACGCCGTCCGCCGTCGGACCGTTGCTGGTCTCGTCGAGCGTCACCGAGCTGCCGACCACCGCGTTGGTGATCGAGGGGCCGTCATCGAGGAAGGTGACGGCGCCGCCGATGTCGATGGCGCCGGTGCTGGCGGTGTCGCCGTCGGCGTCCGTCACCGTCGCCGTCACGGCGATCTTGCCGGCAAGGTTGAGCGCGTCGTTGTAGGCGGCGGCCGTCGAGCCGTCGACCAGGTGTTCGAGCGCGACGTTCTGCACCACCGTCAGCTTGCCGTCGGAGGCGATCGACACGGTGAAGGCGGTGTGCGTGCCGCCGGCATCGGTATACTGGCCCTGCACCGTGGCGCCGACCTGGACCAGCGTGATGGCATGGTCGCCCTGTGCCGTCGCAAGGCCGGAGGCCGCGTTGGTCACCGACAGCGCGTAAGCCGTCGTGCCGGCGCCGTCGGCGCCGTAGTTCGAGGTCAGCGTCACGATCGCCGCAGCGCTCGTGGCCGTCATGATCGCCGGGTTCAGCACGCCGTCCGCCGTCGGACCGTTGCTGGTCTCGTCGAGCGTCACCGAGCTGCCGACCACCGCGTTGGTGATCGAGGGGCCGTCATCGAGGAAGGTGACGGCGCCGCCGATGTCGATGGCGCCGGTGCTGGCGGTGTCGCCGTCGGCGTCCGTCACCGTCGCCGTCACGGCGATCTTGCCGGCAAGGTTGAGCGCGTCGTTGTAGGCGGCGGCCGTCGAGCCGTCGACCAGGTGTTCGAGCGCGACGTTCTGCACCACCGTCAGCTTGCCGTCGGAGGCGATCGACACGGTGAAGGCGGTGTGCGTGCCGCCGGCATCGGTATACTGGCCCTGCACCGTGGCGCCGACCTGGACCAGCGTGATGGCATGGTCGCCCTGTGCCGTCGCAAGGCCGGAGGCCGCGTTGGTCACCGACAGCGCGTAAGCCGTCGTGCCGGCGCCGTCGGCGCCGTAGTTCGAGGTCAGCGTCACGATCGCCGCAGCGCTCGTGGCCGTCATGATCGCCGGGTTCAGCACGCCGTCCGCCGTCGGACCGTTGCTGGTCTCGTCGAGCGTCACCGAGCTGCCGACCACCGCGTTGGTGATCGAGGGGCCGTCATCGAGGAAGGTGACGGCGCCGCCGATGTCGATGGCGCCGGTGCTGGCGGTGTCGCCGTCGGCGTCCGTCACCGTCGCCGTCACGGCGATCTTGCCGGCAAGGTTGAGCGCGTCGTTGTAGGCGGCGGCCGTCGAGCCGTCGACCAGGTGTTCGAGCGCGACGTTCTGCACCACCGTCAGCTTGCCGTCGGAGGCGATCGACACGGTGAAGGCGGTGTGCGTGCCGCCGGCATCGGTATACTGGCCCTGCACCGTGGCGCCGACCTGGACCAGCGTGATGGCATGGTCGCCCTGTGCCGTCGCAAGGCCGGAGGCCGCGTTGGTCACCGACAGCGCGTAAGCCGTCGTGCCGGCGCCGTCGGCGCCGTAGTTCGAGGTCAGCGTCACGATCGCCGCAGCGCTCGTGGCCGTCATGATCGCCGGGTTCAGCACGCCGTCCGCCGTCGGACCGTTGCTGGTCTCGTCGAGCGTCACCGAGCTGCCGACCACCGCGTTGGTGATCGAGGGGCCGTCATCGAGGAAGGTGACGGCGCCGCCGATGTCGATGGCGCCGGTGCTGGCGGTGTCGCCGTCGGCGTCCGTCACCGTCGCCGTCACGGCGATCTTGCCGGCAAGGTTGAGCGCGTCGTTGTAGGCGGCGGCCGTCGAGCCGTCGACCAGGTGTTCGAGCGCGACGTTCTGCACCACCGTCAGCTTGCCGTCGGAGGCGATCGACACCGTGAAGGCGGTGTGCGTGCCGCCGGCATCGGTATACTGGCCCTGCACCGTGGCGCCGACCTGGACCAGCGTGATGGCATGATCGCCCTGCGCCGTCGCCAGGCCCGAGGCCGCGTTCGTCACCGACAGCGCATAAGCCGTCGTGCCGGCGCCGTCGGCGCCGTAGTTCGAGGTCAGCGTCACGATCGCCGCAGCGCTCGTGGCCGTCATGATCGCCGGGTTCAGCACGCCGTCCGTCGTCGGACCGTTGCTGGTCTCGTCGAGCGTCACCGAGCTGCCGACCACCGCGCCCGAGATCGTCGGCACATCGTCCGTGATGTTGATCTTGATGGTCGACGTGGATGTATTGCCAAAGCTATCGGTCACCGTGAACGTGAACACGTCCTGCCCGGGCTGCACATTGGGGCCGTCATTGCCGGCCGGCACATTCGCTTCCGGCTTGGTCAGCGTATAGGTATAGGTGCCGTCCGCGTTGAGGTGCAGGATGCCGTATGTGCCATTGATGTTCGTGCCGACATTGCCGCTCACGTCACCGCCGATATCACCGGCCTGAACACCGGTCACGGTTGCTCCGTCGGGGTCCGAGAAGGTCAGCGTGCCCGTCGTGGTCTCCGAGCCGTCGCCCGCATGCGAGCCGTCCACCGTCCCTGGGCCGAGGTCGCCGGCCGGCGGCGTCGTGTCGATGCCTGCTTCGTTGACCGCCGCAACCTCCGCCACCACACGCGGCTGGCTGCCGGTCACCTCGATCGTCAGCGTCGCCGGCGAGGTGTCGCCGTCACCGTCGGTGATCGTGTAGTTGAAGACGTCGGTGCCGGTGGGCGTATTCGGGGTGGCCTGATAGCTGTAATCGCCATTGGTATAGACCGTCAGCACGCCATGCGCGCCCGTCACAGTCGTCACGCCGTTGTTCGTTACCGCACCCGTCCAGGTGATCGACGCGATGCCGTCGGCGCCCGCCGTGTCGGCCGCGCCGGTGCCATGGGTGCTGGTGCCGGTCTCGACATTGCCCGTCACCGTCTCGCCGGACTGGGCGGCGTCAGTGTCGGCCTTCGCCGCCGGCACGTCGTCGATGACATTGATCACCAGGTTGCCGGAAGCGGGCTGGCCATCCTGATCGGTCACGACGATTTCGAAGCTGGGTGTGGCTTCCGTGTTGGTGCCGTCGCCGCCCGTGGTGCTGTGATAGTCGGTCGTCAGTTCGTAGCTATAATGGATCGTGCCCGCTCCGGTGGCGCTGTTGTACTCGTACCACGCGCTCACCGTGCCGCCCGTAGTCGGGTCCGTGAACGTCGTCGGATTGCCCGAATCGCTCGACAGCGCGTGGCCGCCCAGCGAAACGGAGTTCACCCCATCCTGCGAGGTAAAGCCGATCGTGCCGCTCGTCGCGTTCGAACCGTCATGGAGCGTACCGCTCGCCAGGCCTGCCTCGTTGACGACCGCGCCATCAGCGCCTGCGGCCGGGATGTCGCCGAGCTTAGGTGGCTCGTTGCCGATATTGATCGTCAGCGTGGTGCTCGACTGATCGCCATCGGCATCAGTCAGCGTGTAGTGGAACACGTCCTCCACGCCGCCCGGCGTGTTTGCCGCGCGCGTGTAAGTGTAGCTGCCGTCCGAGTGCAGCAGCAGGGTGCCGTACTGGCCGGCGATCGAGACGCCTGCGTCCGTCACCGTCTGCGCCGAGCCGGCACCGTCCTTGCCGTAGGCCGACGTCACACTGGCGCCGTCGGCGCCCTTGACGTCGGCGCCCGCGGCGTTGCCGTCGCTGCCGGCGCGCGGTAATGACATTGCCGTCGATCGGCGCATGTGAGCCCGCGGCCACGGCATCGGTGTCGGCGTTCGCCGTCGGCACGTCGTCGACGATCCGGACCGAGAGCGTGCCGGGAAGCGAGACGTCGCCGTCCGAGTCGGTGACGGTCACCGTTATGTTGTCGAAGATGGAATCGGTGCCTGCGCCGGGGTGAGGCTCGCTATGCAGCAGCGTATAAGTGTAGCTCACCTGGCCGGTTGCCGGATCGTAGCCGTTGATGGTCAGCGTGTTGCCGAGCGGCGTCGTGATCTCGATCGGCGTCGTCCCGCTGTTGGTGAGCGCGGCTGCCGAGATCACCTGGCCGTTGATGTCCACCGAGCCGATGCCGTCGGGCGAATTGATGGTGAAGGTGCCGGTGTTGTGCTCTGACGGGTCGTTGTCGACAGCGGCACTGGTGCCAGCTTCGCCGGACCCCGTTGCGCCGGCGGTCTCCAGGCCCTTCTCATCGACAGTGGTGTCGCCGCCGTCGACCGAAGGCGTCAGGTCGAGGATCGTCGGCGTGGAATTCTCGCGCACGAGACCCGGGAACAGGTCGCGATGCTCGGGTTGGCCGAACGCCAGGTCCGTCGGCGGCAGCAGGGCGGTGAGGCCGAAGCCGTCGCCGATGCCGCCGGCAGGCTGTTCGAAATTTCCGCCCGCGCTGCTCGGCGAGCCGTTGCCGCCGGCCGAGATCGAGCCGTCGGCGCCGAAGGCGACATCGACATGGCTGGCCTCGAGCGCGGCGATCAGGGCCACGCGCGGCACCTCGACGTCGCCCAGGATGAAGGTCGGCACGTTCAGCGCGCCGTCCTTGATGACGATCTCAGATCCGTCGGGCTGCACCAGCACCAGATTGTGTCCGTCGACCTTGATGTTGTCGATCGAGACATTGGCCGGGAGCTTCACGACATTGCCGGCTTCGGCGTGATACTCATGCGGAACGTTCGTAGCCGCGGCATTCGCCGCCGGCGCGTTTCCTGCCGGTGCGTTTCCTTGGGCGGCATTGGAAGCCGGAGCATTGGCGGCCGGCGCATTGGCGGCGCCCTGCGCCGGCGCGCCGCTGCCGACATCGACCGGCACGGGCTCGCTCGCCGCCTGGCCGGTGGTCGCCTGCGCGATCTGGACACCCGTCGAGATTTGATTTTCAGCGGCGCTGGTATGCTCGTCCCAGGAATTTGAAACGGCGTCGAATTCGATATTGGTCGTCATAGCTAAAGCCCCTCCGGCATTTCCCGGAAAGAGACATGGCAGGCCCGGACTTTGCAACAGACCTTCAATCTATTTCATATACTCGAATATGTAGAGAATCGCATTTTTTACACTTGGTAAATCGCGTTGATATATCCGGATATGCATGATCTTAAGGAATGCTGGATCGGGTTCGGCGCGCCGCGCCGGTTCGGTAAATGAAAGTATAAATTTAAATAAAATTTGATAGAAAATAGAATAGAGTGATTCGCAGAAATTTACCCACCTTCCTTTCCGATAATTTGAGACAAGATCGGTAGCGTCCACAGTCAAAGGTGGGCGTTATGAAAATACAAAAAGCAGCCCCGGGGATGACGGGGATCAAGGTTCTCTTGCTGGCGATCGGCCTTGCCGTTCCGGCGAATCCATCATCAGCCGGCGTGAATTCGGGCGCGGATCCGGCCCTGCAACAGGTGCCTGCGCCGGCGAGCCTCGGCGGCGTTTCGCTGGCTCGGCCGCAGCCCTGGCAGCCGGCCGCCGCCTACCGGATCGCCGGCGTGTCGGTGGGCTATGCGCCGACGCTACCTTATCGGGTTGAAGCGCACTCGACCGCCACGGCCGATCCCGGCATCGACCCGATCCAGACCGCCGCGATCATTCCCGGTGTCTTCGGCTCCGTCGCTTTGTCGATGCGCAACTTTCCTGTCGCGGCGCGCTGGGCTCCCGTCTACAAGGCCATCGTCGATTGCACCGCCGGCAGCCCCTGCGACCACGAGAGCCCGACTTTCGCCGAGATCATCAAGATTGCCGGCGACAAGGGTTTTCGCGAGAAGCTGTCCTTCGTCAACAGCAGCATCAACCGCCTGATCGCCTACAAGTCGGATATGACCATCTACGGCAAGCTCGACTACTGGGCGAAGCCCTCGGAAATCCTCGAGCATCGCGCCGGCGATTGCGAGGATTTCGCCATACTCAAGATGGCGGCGCTGCTCAGGGCCGGCGTCCCGGCGCAGAGCATGTCGCTGGTGGTGCTCCAGGACCGCCGACGCAAGTTCTTCCATGCCGTGCTGTCGGTGAGCACGGGAAGCGGCGCCTTCATCCTCGACAGCCTCGGCAACGCCGTCATGCGCGACAGCGATCTGCCCGACTATGTTCCGCTCTATTCCTTCAGCACCGATCGCGCCTGGATCCACGGATCGAAGTCCGGCACGCAGATCGCCGACATCGCCGGCGGTTTCGCGACGGTCGCCCCGGGCGAAGGCGCGCCGGAACAGTCAGCGGCTTCCGATCTCAGGCAGTAGCCCGAAGCGGCTAAACGTTTCCGGCGGAAACTGCCGTCTGCCTGGTGTCGCGCAAGCGCAAACGCTGGCGGTGAGCTGAAGGCTCCCGAACCTCGTCATTCCAGGGCGGAGCAAGGAGCGAAGCGACGCGCGCAGACCCTGGAATCCATGCCGTTACCTGGACCGAAGTGTGCAACGATGCGGAATTCTGGACCGCTGCGGCGCTCCCAAGTCACGGCATGGGCCTCGGGTCTGCGTGCGTCGCTTCGCTCCTTGCTCCGCCCGTGGACGACGATCGCGATAGGCGTCTCGGCCAATCGCCAAGGCCGGGGATCTGCCAACGCACACTAACCCACCAGTCAATACTTCTGTATTGAGGAACTACCCGTTGAAGACGAAGGCCATCAAAAGTTCCGGTTCGGCGACGGGCGCGCGCACGGCGCTGAGCTGGCCGCGATAGCGGCGCTCGCCGGCGCCGATGACGAAACCGCTGGTGACGGGTGTTTCGCCATTGGCGTCGAGCCGGGCGAAAATATCAGGAACGTTGAGGTCGAGCGCCAGCTTCAGATCCTGCCGACCATCCTCGCCCGGCGCGCTCGGCAGTTGGCGCCTGACCAGTTGCTGGAACGGCGTGTTGAAGGCCAGGATCTTCTTGGAGGACGACAGCGCAAAAGCGGGCGACGGGCAGGCGACCAGGATCGCGTTGATCGTGCGGATCGAAGCAAGCTTGCGTAATTCCATGCTCTCTTCGGCAAGGCCGCGCATGCAGGCGACCCGTATCGCCGAGGTGAGGTTGCCCTGGTCGGGATGATGTTCGGCGATCTCCTCGACCAGCATGCCGATCGTGCATTTGCGGCTTTCGGCCATCTGCTTCAGCGACACCCAGAAGGCGCGCTCGAGCCGGATGCCGCGACGCACGCCGCCGCGCGCCACGACGCGGAATTCCGGGCCGAAATCCTCGGCCGCGAGCGCCGGCAGCAGCCGCTCGCGCGAAGTGTCCGGACGGATGGCGCTATCGCTCACTCATTGCCTCCTGACGCGCCTTGTTGATGGGCTTCAAAAGATAGTTGAGGATCGTCTTGCGGCCGGTCTTGATGTCGACCGAGCAGATCATGCCGGGGATGATCGAATAGGTCTTGCCGTTCCTGGTCAGCGTCGACTTCTCGGTGGCGACCCGCACCTGGTAGTAAGGCTCGCCCGTCTTCTGGTCGACGAGGCTATCGGCGGTGATGTTGGAGACCTTGCCCTCGATGCCGCCGAAGATCGAGAAATCATAGGCCGTGACCTTGATGAGCGCCTCCTGGTCCGGCTGGATGAAGGCAACGTCGCGCGGCGAAACCCGTGCCTCCACCAGCAGCGTCTCGGAGGTCGGCACGATGCCGGCCACCACCGCGCCCGGTTGCACGAAGGCGCCGAGCGTGTTGACGTCGAGCGTATTTACGATGCCGTCGACCGGCGAGCGGATGTCGGTGCGAGCCACCTTGTCGGTGGCGCCGCGGATGGTTTCGTCGACCACGGAAAGATCGGCAAGCGCCTGCGTCAGGTCGCTCAATGCCTCCTGCTGCAATTGCAGGCCCAATTCGTTCACCTGAAGCTGCGCCTCGGTGATCGCGGCCTTGCTCTTCTTGATGGTCTCGCCGGCAAGGTTGAGCTGGCCGTGCAGGTCCGTCTGCTCCCGCTCGACGCGGATCTGCTCGGTCTTGGCCATCAGGCCCTTCTTGACCATGGATTCGACCAGCGCGGTCTCCTGGTCGCTGACGGCCAGGCTCTTGGACAGGCGGTCGGCATTGGCGGTGGCCTCGTCCAGCTCCTTCTCGCGCTGGTCGAGGCGCGATTTGAGAACCGACAGCTTGACCTCGAAATTGTCGCGGCGCGCGACGAGCAGCTTTTGCTCGTTGTCGCAGATTTCCGGCGCGACCTTCTGGATTTCCGCGGGGCAGGGGAACGACCCTTCGACATTGCCGCTCTGCTCGAACTGCAGCCGCGCGATGCGCGCCTGCAGCGCGCGCGCCTTGGCCTGTTCCTCGCCGAGGCTCGACGTGTTCCCCGAATTGTCGAGACGGATGATGAGGTCGTTCTTCTTGACGATCTGGCCGATCTGGACCGCGATCTCCTGCACCACGCCGGCTTCACTGGCCTGGATGATCTGCGTCTTCGAAGCCGGTATGACCTTGCCTTCGCCGCGCGCGATCTCGTCGACCTCGGCAAAGGATGCCCAGGCCGTGAAGCACACGAACAGCGCTCCGATGATGTAGACGGAGGCCGAGGCGAATAGGGGTGGCCGATCTTCCCTTGCAAGCATGTCTATGCGTTCCGGTCAGGCATTTGCCTTCTGCAGCGCCTGGATGACTTGTTCCTTCGGCCCGTCGGCGACGACGCGGCCCTGATCGATGACGATGAGGCGGTCGGCAAGCTCCAGCATGCTGTAGCGATGGGTCGACACGATCAGCGTCGTGTTGCGGTCGAACGCCACCTTGAGCTGCTTGATCAACTGCCGTTCCGAAGCGAGGTCCATCGAACCCGACGGCTCGTCCAGGAAGACGATCTTGGGTTTGGTCAGAAGCAGGCGCGCGATTGCCACCGCTTGCCTTTGCCCGCCCGACAGATTGGTGCCCCGCTCGCCGACATTCATGTCGTAGCCGCGCGGATGGCGCGAGACGAAGTCGTCGACGCCGGCGGCTTTGGCGGCATCGATGATCTCTTCGTCGGTCGCTTCGGGCGCCGCCATCAGGAGATTCTCCTTGATGGTTCCCGAAAACAGGTCGCCGGCCTGCGCGACGATGCCGACGGCGGCGCGGACCTCCGAGGGGTGGTATTGGCGGATGTCGATGCCGTCGATGAGCAGCTCTCCCGACGTCGGCAGGAAGAGCCGGCCGATCAGCCGGCCCATCGTGGTCTTGCCGGAGCCGATGCGGCCGATGATGCCGACCCGCTCGCCGGGCCGGACCGCGATGTTGAGCCCGCTCAGGACCTCGTTTTCCGTGCCCGGATAGGCGAAACCGACATTCTTGAAGACGAACGAGCCGCTGCGGATCGGCCGGTTGACGAAACCCACGGTATCGGGCCGGTCCTCCGGCTGCGACATGATCGTGTTGATGATCCTGAGCGACAGCATCGCCTGCCGGAAGCGGGCAAGCGTGATGGCGATCTGGCCGAGCGGCGCCACGGCGCGGCCGGCAAGCATAACGGTGCCGATGATGGCGCCGGTCGAGACCTGGCCTTCCGAGAACGCATAGGCGCCGGCCACAACCAGGGCGACGGTGACGAATTGCTGGATGGCCCCGGTGATATTGCCGGCCGCCGCCGAGAGCTCCTTGATCTTCTCCGAGGTGTTGGCCGCGTTCTTCGAATGCTCGCCCCATTTGCGCAGCAGATAAGCTTCCGCGCGCAGCGACTTGATCGTCTCCAGCGTCGAAATGGATTCGACCAGCAGGGCCTGGCGTTGCGATGCCTCGTTCATCGAGGCAGCGACCCGTTTGCCGATCCGCCGCTGCGTGATCAGTCCGACAAAGACGGAGATGACGAAGGCCAGCGCCGGTATGATCACCAGCCAGCCGCCGATGGCGTAGATCACAGCCAGGAAGACGAAGACGAAGATCGTGTCGATGAAGACGCTGATCGTGTTCGAGGTGAAGAACTCGCGCACGAACTCATATTGCGTGACGCGGTTCGCATATTCGCCGGTCGACCCCGGCCGCGCCGAAAGCGAGGAATTCAGCACTTTCTCGAACAGCAGATAGGAAATCCGCAGGTCAGCCTTGCGGCCGGCATAGTCGATCAGCGATGCCCGGGCCGTCTTGAGCAGCAGGTCGAACAGGATCGCCACGCCGATGCCGAGCGCCAGCACCCAAAGCGTCGAGATCGCCTTGTTCGGCAGGATGCGGTCGTAGACGTTCATGGTGAAGATCGGCGAGGCGATCGCCAGCAGATTGATGAAGACGGCCGACAGCACCACCTTGGAGTAGGTGCGCCAGAACGCCCCCATCGTGCCGGTCAGCCAGTGGCGCCTTTCGATCCGCGCGGCCGTGCCGACCGTCATCTCCTCGGCCTGATTGGCATAGGTGATCGAAAAGGACGTGCCGCCGCTGATATAGCTTTCGGCGAGTTCCGCCCTGTCGATCGTGGTGCGGCCGTTTTCCTGAGGCGCAGTCAGATATTGTCCGCCCTCCATTTCCGCCAGGAGAGCGATCGGCAATTGGCTGACGCGGAAGACGATCGCCGGAAGGTCGAAGCGGCCGCGCAAGAAGTCGCGATGGTTGAAATCCTGGACCTCCAGGCCGATGCGCTCGGCCAGATGGCGGATTTCCTCCGGCTCGATGCGCGTCTCCGAAATCGGCACGCCGGCGAACAGCACGGTTTCCGCGCTCGGCCGGCCGAGATAGGCCGCAACGGCGCAGAAGCAGGCTTTGAAAGCCTCCTTCGGCGACAGGATGTTCGGTTGCTGGTTCACGATCCGCCCCGAAGGACTGAATGATCGATGCTTACATCGGCTACTTTTTCCTGACCGGCGCGAGGATGTCGAACGGCAGATCGTTCTTCTGCTCCGACGGCGTGCGCGCGTAGGTTTCGGTATCGGCCGTCGGCGGCACGCCGAACTCGGTCTGTGCATAAGCCGTGGCCTGCTTCGGCGGCTGGATGTTGAGCGTCTTCAGCAATTCCCCGGTCGCGGCCAGCAGCCTGTATTCCGCAAACAGCGACGCGTAGGACGATGTGTCGGCCAATGTCGCGGTGTTGAAACGCGTGTTCTGGGCATCGAGCACATCGAGCAACGAGCGCTGTCCGACCTTGAACTGCTCGCGATAGGAAGCGACGAGCTTTTCATTGGTGGCTGCCTGTTGCCGCAGTGTCTTTGCGAGATCCGCCTGGCGAAAGCGGCGGTCCCACGACGTGCGGACGGCTTCCTCGATCTCGCGTAGCACCTGGTGCATCGCAAGACGCTGCTCGCTGGTGCGGCGGATCTGTTCCTGTTCGTTGGCCTTGTCGATGCCGCCGCGATAGAGGTTCCAGCGCAGCACCACCCGGGCCTGCAGGTCGCTCGCATCGCCGTTGTCGCCATCGATGTCGTAACCGCCCCGGGCAACGCCTTCGGCGGTGATCGTCGGGCCGTATTTGGCCCGCGCCGCATCGACGAGCGAGGCGGCGGCGTCGATATCGCTGTTGGCCATATGGACGCGCGGATTGTTCTGCCTGGCGAGCCCGATCGCATCGTCCAGCGACCGCGGCAGGGCGGCCGAGACGTCTGCCGGCCGCGATGGGTTGGTCAGCGGCTTGCCTACATTCTTGAAGAAGCGGATCTTGGCCGCCTCGAGTTCTTCGGTCGCTTCCTGCATCCGCGCCTTGGCGGCAAAGAGGCGTTCCTCGGCCTGCTGCCGGTCGGCCTCGTTGAGCGCGCCGCCCGCAATGCCTTGCTTGATGTCGCCGAGGATCGACTGATGGAAGCCCAGGTTCTTCTTGGCCTCGGCCACGATCGAAGCCTGCAGCATGTATTCAAGATAGTCCTGGACCACCGCGAGCCCGATGAATTCGGACCGTTCCAGAACCCGGAAGGAGGCTCCGTCGACCCGCGAGGCCTGGCGGTTCAGTTCCGCTCGCCGGGCGCCGCTGTCATAAAGCGTCTGCGAGACGGTGAGGTCGGCCTCGTTCGGATAGAGGGCTTTGTGATCCTCGTCGAGCGCGCGCCTCGTATCATTGTCCAGGCGGCGCACGCCGGTCGACGCTTCCAGATCGACGCTGGGAAGATAAAGGCCTTTCGCCTGGCGCAACTCGAATTCGATTGCTTCGCGGTTTTCGATCGCCTGTCCAATCTCCGGATTGGATTCCACTGCGACGGCAACGGCTTCTTTGAGTGTGAGTGCGCTGGCGCTTCCGCAAGCCAGCATTGACACCGTGACGGCGAGCGCAAAGCTCCAGCCGACGGTCACTTTACCCGTCCTGGTCATTTCTACCCCGTGACTATCCCCGCGCCATTGTCTTTTTTATTGGCGCTTATTTGCCCAAGCCTGCCACCGGAGCTTTCGACCAGTATCTATCAGATTTTTCGAGGTTGTGAGCATATAATGGATTAGATACCCGTTAAAAGTGCGATTCCGGGCATTAGGGCCGAAGCCTGTAGCAAAAATGGCACAGAAACGGGGGGTGCCCGTCGGGACTTTTACCATTTGAAGCGAGCTGCAATGGTTAATGGCCTGAAAGAAACGGGGAATCGTGCACCCCGCCACGCACAAGCTCCCCGCGAAATCTGCTGCGGCCCTGCAAAGCATGCGCAAGAAATTGCCATGTCGGACTGGTTTGATTGGCAAACGCGGATCGTTCTCTGTATTGCGGGCTGGAGCAAAAAGCCGTGAGTTTTCTTGCATGATCAATATCGCCTTGACCGGGCTTGCCCGCGATCTTGCCCAGCGCGCCGCCGAAGGCAGGCCTGTCCGCATCGGCGTCATCGGCTCCGGCGAGATGGGGACCGATCTGGTGACGCAGGGCATGCTGATGCCGGGCATTTCGATCGCGGCCATTTCCACGCGGCGGCCGCATACAGCCCGCGAAGCGATCCGCATTGCCTACGGCGACGAGGCGATTGCCGTGGAGGCCGAAGCCGCGTCCAAGGTTACCCGGGCGATCGAAGGCGGCAGGATCGCCATCACCTCAAACGAGATGCTGGTCACCAATCCGCTGATCGACGTCGTCATCGACGCCACCGGCAAGCCGGGGGTCGCAGCCGACTTCGACCTGACAGCCATGGAGCATGGCAAGCATCTGGTGATGATGAATGTCGAGGCCGACGTGACCATCGGCTGCTACCTGAAGCAGCAGGCCGACCGGTTGGGCGTCGTCTACTCGGTCGGCGCCGGCGATGAGCCGTCGAGCTGCATGGAACTGATCGAATTCGCCTCGGCGCTTGGACTGACCATCGTCGCGGCCGGCAAGGGCAAGAACAATCCGCTCAACCATGACGCCGTTCCGGACGACTACCGCGAGGAGGCGGCGCGCCGCAACATGAACCCGCGCATGCTGGTCGAGTTCGTCGACGGCTCGAAGACCATGGTCGAGATGTGCGCCATCGCCAATGCCACCGGGCTAGTTCCGGATGTTCCCGGCATGCACGGCCCCAAGGCCGACCGCGATCAACTGGCCAAGGTGCTGATCCCGAAAGAGGATGGCGGTCTCCTGTCGAGGAAGGGCGTCGTCGACTACACCATCGGCAAGGGCGTGGCGCCGGGCGTCTTCGTCATCGTCGAGGCGACGCACCCGCGCGTCATCGAGCGCCTGGACGATCTCCATGTCGGCAAAGGCCCGTATTACGGCTTGTTTAGACCCTATCACCTGACGTCGCTGGAAGTGCCGCTCACCGCCGCCCGCATCATGCTGTACGGCAGGCCCGACATGGTGCCTCTGCCGAGGCCGGTGGCGGAAGTCTGCGCGCTTGCCAAGCGCGACCTTGCCGCCGGGGAGACCTTCGATGGCATCGGCGAGACCTGCTACCGCTCCTGGACCATGACCGTCACCGACGCCCGAGCCAGTCGCGCCGTCCCGGTCGGCTTGCTCGAAGGCGGCAAGGTGCTGAAGCCGGTTAAGAAGGGCGGTTTGTTGACTGAGGACAATGCCGCGCCGGACCGCACGACGAGGCTCTATGCCCTGCGCCGGCTGCAGGATGACATGCTCTACGGAGCGACAGCTATTTCCCCAGCTCTATCGATCTCAGCCGCGCCGCTTCCACGGCTTCGGTGACCAGCTTCGTCAGGCGGTCGCCGCCCATCAGCACGGCAAGCGCGGCGGCGGTGGTGCCGTTGGGGCTGGTCACCTGCTGGCGCAGGACGCCCGGCTCCTCGTCCGCTTCCGCGGCGAGCGAGGCGGCGCCGAAGACGGTCTGCACGGCAAGCAGCTTGGCGCTCTCTGCAGGAAGGCCGGCCTTCTCGGCCGCAACCGTCAACGCCTCGATGAAGTGAAAGACATAGGCCGGGCCGGAGCCGGAGACGGCCGTCACGGCGTCCATCAGGCCCTCGTCGTCGATCGTCGTCACGACACCGCTGGCCGAAAGCAGCTCGAGGACGAAGCGCCGGACATCGTCGGAGACCAGCGGATTGGAAAACACCACCATCATGCCCTTGCCGATCGCAGCCGGCGTGTTCGGCATGCACCGGATGATTGGCGCGAGCTCGCCCAGGATTTCCTCGAAGGTGGCGACCGGCGTGCCGGCAGCAATGCTGAGGAAGCTGGTCCGGCCGTCGCCGAAGCGCTTGTACTGCGCCGTCACTTCGCGGATCACCTGCGGCTTGACCGCGATGACGACGAGATCGGGCACGGCGTCGGCCGGAATGTCGGCGGCGTTGGCGGCGGCGCGGCAGCCGAGATGCTCGGCTCGGCTTCGCAGTTCCGCATTGGGCTCGACCACGAACACCGCTTGCGGCTCGAGCTTGGCGGATTTCAGCCAGCCCGAGAGCATGGCGTAACCCATATTGCCGCAACCGGCGAGAACGAGCCTGATCGTCATGGAAGCCTCCGCAAAGCCTCTCCTTAGACGCTGGAGGGGCGGCGGGAAAGTCCAGTTCGGTGGAGACTGATCGGCCAGGATCAGTGGGAGACGCGAACCGGGATCGGCCGCAGCGAGACTTGTCTCAAGCCAAGCACGCCCAGCACGAAGAAGAGCCAGACGGGGTCGCCGCGGTGAAAGAAGAAGCTTTCCAGGAAAGCGTTCAACGCGGTGAACAGCACCACCATCATGAAGAAGTCGCCGAGGAAGATGTTCTCCTTGCGTGCCGGAATGCGCATATACTCGCGCAAGGGAGCGATCAGGAAGGTGTAGACGGCGACGCAGAGCGCCGGAATGCCCATCAGCACGGCGATGTCGAGATAGCCGTCATGGCCATGCACGATGGTACGGATATCCCAGGGTCGGTCGAAGGGCTGGTCCTGGTTGAGCAGCAGCGGCGTCCCCCAGAAGCTTTCATAGCCGTAGCCGGTCCAGGGCTTCTTCGCCAGCATCTCGCCGGCGAACTCCCACAGCGTCGTGCGTCCGGTATAGGTGAGGTCGGGGAAATAGATTGCCGCCAGATGCTTCACCGGCGCGATGAAGACGATGCCGAGCGTGCCGACGGCGGTCGCGATGATCGCCAGCGCGAACAGGATAGGCGTGCCCAGTCGCATGCCGATGAGGCTGGGCAGCACGACGATCATGATCGAGAACGGGACGAGCCCGGCGGTCGTCTTGGAGCCGGTGTGGAGCATGAACACCATCGCCGCGCAGAAGATGCCTGCGCCCCACCAGCGCTGCCCGCGCCGGAACAGATAGAGCCCGGCGAAGCTGAAGCAGGCCATCGCCGGCCCGGCGATGTTCTTGTGGGTGAAGACGCCGCGCCACAAGCCGGCATGCTCCGGCTCCTGCGAGTCGGCGGTGTGCAGCGCCTCATGCGGGAAGACGAAGAGGCCGATATAGGAGAGGCCGATCACCACGACGGCGGTGAAGATGATCACCTTGGCGAAGGAATCGGCGTCGCGCGGCAGCACCAGGATCGTCGCCATGGTGATGATGCCGATCATGGTGAAGGAGGCGGCGCGCATCGCCGCGGGCGGATCCGTGGCAAGCACCACCGAGAGGAAGAAGAAGCCCAGCATCAGCGCCCAGGAGGGGCTCACCAGCGAACGCAGCACGCGTGGGTCGGCGAAGGCGAGCAACGAGAAGATGGAGATCGCGCCGAGTGAGCCGAAGCCGAGCTGGTTGACGATGTCGCCGCCGTCGCCGGTCAGTTCCGCGCCCGCCGGCTGGAAGGGCCGGAACGAGACCATGATCACGGTGAACAAGAGCGCGGCGATAGCCGTCGCCACACCTTCCCTGGTGAAGGCGGCGCCGAGCGGCGCGCGCTCAATTCTTCTCAGGCTGTCGGTACTGCTCATTGGCATATCCGAATTCGGCGAGCACCCGGCCGAGCGCGACATAGACCGGGTAGAGGCCGCTGGTCAGCGAGCCGGTGCGCGCCAGCCGGAGGGCGCCGCGCAGCGGCGAGGCCGCAAGCAGCGCCAGGCTTTTGAGGAAGACTTTAAGGCCGGCAAACGGCGTGCCGGCCCGCTTCTTCTTTTCGACAAGCGTCGAGATCACGCCGTTGCGGAGGCTGCGGGCGCGGATCCAGTCGGCCGCGACGCGTCTGGCCGGCACGGTTTCGTTGACCTTTGCCTCGGCGCACCAGCCAAGCACGAAGCCTTTCTGCGCGGAGCGGCTGAGGAAGTCCGAATCACCGCCGCCCATGAAATTGAACCTGAGGTCGAGGAAGGGCGGTCCCATGGCTGCAAGCACGTTGCGCCCGACCAGCAGATTGCCGGACGAATAGAGCGCCGGCACGCGGCCCGTCTCGCGATACGGCGGCGCAAAGACCGGGTGCTCAGCCCATCGGGCGTGGCCCGGATCGGCAAAGACCGGCACTTGCGGGCCGCCGACAATGTCGGCTTGAAGCGTCTCGGCGGCGCCACACATGCGCTCCAGCCAGTCGGGCTCGGCGATCTCGTCGTCATCGATGACCAAAAGGTGCCTGAAATTGGGAAACTGCAGGATCGCCGTCTGCCAGCCGGCATTATAGGCGCTGCAATTGCCGCGCTCATGCGCGATGATCACCAGGCCGGGCATCTCGCCGCTTTCGAACAGCGGCAGCGCCGCCTTGGCGCCCTCGCGCGCCTCGGCCTCGTTTTCCATGACGATGACGGCGAAGCGCCTGCCGGTCCGCTGCGCCTTGAGCGATGCCAGCGTTTCCAGCACCTGCTGCGGCCGCTTGAAGGTCGGCAGCGTGACGACCGCCTCGACGGTCTCGGCAACAAGCCCCGGCGACCGTCCCGCGATCGATACAGAAGCGTCGGTCGGCAAGGGGATCATCCGTTTCCAGCAGCGTGGGTTTGAGCCCTCGATAGCATCGCGGTGATAACGTTCCGTTAATCACCTTCTCGCCCGCCTGTCGGAAAAGTCGGGTCTTCGGCCTTTGACAGTGCCATTTAATCAAGGCTTCACCGCGTTTTGCTACCGGCTGCAGCCAAGGATAGGTGAGATGCATCTGCTGTTCGCCACATCGATCGTGCCCGATGGTGCTCTCGCCTCGGGCTACGAGATTGCCAATGCCGCCATCATCGACGCGCTGCGGCGCGCCGGCGTGCGCGTGACGGTGATCGGCTTCATCTGGCCGGGCAAGGCCCCGTCCGACCCGCAAAACACCATCGTGCTCGATGCCGTCGAAGTCCGCACCGAAAGCGCGTCGCCGCTGCAGAAGCTTGCCTGGCTGGGCAAGGCGGTTCTCTCCGGCCTTACCTTCTCCTCGGTCAAGCTGCGCGTCGTCTCCGACGCGCAAGTCCGCACCGCCATCGAACGCGCCGGTCCCTTCGACGGCTATGTCCTGAATTCGGTGCAGTTCGCCGGCGCCTTCGAAAAGGTTCTCGCCGACCATCCATTCGTCTTCGTCGCGCACAATGTCGAGCATCGCTCGGCCGAGGAAAACGCCGCCGCCGCGGGCAGCGCGCTTCAGCGCTGGATGTTCCGCCGCGAGGCCAGGCTCCTCAAGGTCGTTGAGGAACGCCTCTGCGGCGCCGCGCGCTTTGTCTTCACGCTGGCCGAGGAAGACCGCGCGGCACTTGGCGTCGCCTCCGACAGACGCTCGGCGGTGCTGCCGCTGGTGACCCGTGCGCAGGAGCCGACAAGCAAGGCCAAGCGGCATATCGATTGCGACGCCGCGCTGATCGGCACCTGGACCTGGCAGCCCAACCGCATCGGGCTCGACTGGTTTCTGACCAAGGTCGTGCCGCATCTGAAGCTGGATTTCCGCGTCAGGATCGCCGGCAACATGCCTGCAGGCATCAGCTCGCCGCATCCCGGCATCTCCTTCGTCGGCAGGGTTCCGGATGCGCAGGCCTTCGTGCGCGGCGCCGCCGTCATTCCCTTGATCAGCACCGCCGGCAGCGGCGTGCAGCTGAAGACCATTGAGACCTTCGAGCTCGGCCTGCCCTCCGTCGCCACCAGCCGCTCGCTGCGAGGCATCGGCTATCGTCCCGACAACTGCGTGGTGACGGACGATCCGGTCGCTTTCGCCGCCGCCCTCCAGGCGGCCGCCGCCAATGTCCGCGATGTCGATGGCAGCGCCTTCCACCGCCGCCAGCTGAACGCGCTCGACGCCGCGATCGGGCTTGGCCTGGAGAAGCTCGGCGCCGTCAGGCAGGAGGTCGCGGCATGAACATGCACACCGCGCGCGCCGCCTTCGGCTTCGACCAGCTGAAGACCATTTTGGGCATTCCGGTGCTGGCCATACGCTGGGACGAGGCCATCGCTCTGCTCACAAGGCTGATCGACGAGCGTCGCTTCACCAAGGTGAGCTTCCTCAACGCCCACAACGCCAACCTCGCCTGCACCGATCCGGTCTTTGCCGAGGCGCTGGAAAATTTCCTTATCCTTCCCGATGGTGTCGGTGTCGACATCGCGGCGAAGCTGCTTTACGGCGCGCCTTTTCCCAGCAACCTCAACGGCACCGATTTCATTCCGGCCTTCCTGCAGGCTTCGTCCCATCCGCTGACGGTGGCGCTGCTCGGCACGACGCGCGCCAATGCCGAAGCCGCGTGTGCGAAGCTTTCGACGCTCGCCATGCAGCACAATTTCGTCGTCATCCATGACGGCTTCTTCTCCGCCGCCGAGGAGCCGGCGATCCTCGAGCGCATCGCCAGGCTGCGGCCGGATATATTGCTCGTCGCCATGGGCGTTCCGCGCCAGGAATTGTGGATCGAGCGCCACATCGACAGCCGCCATTGCACGCTGCCGGTGGCCGTCGGCGCGCTGCTCGATTTCATGAGCGGCTCGGTGCCGCGCGCGCCCCTTTGGCTGCGCCGGCTACGGCTCGAATGGCTGTTTCGCCTGTGGATCGAACCCGGCCGCCTGTGGCGCCGCTACATCGTCGGCAATCCACTCTTCCTGTGGCGCGTCGTCAGGCAGAAACTGTCGCTCGGCCCGCGACCGCTGGAGGCGCGCCGGTGAACAGCCGCTTCGTGCCGGATACTGCCACCGCGATAGAACCGCTGCCGCGCGCTCCCCTGGTCGCGATCGTCACTGCGAGCTACGCACCCGACTTCGAGCGCTGCCGGCTCTTGTGCGAAACCGTCGACCGCCACGTCACCGGCATGGCGCATCACTACATCCTTACCGAACATCGCGATGTCGCGCTGTTTCGCCAGCTCGAAGGCAGCCGCCGCAGCGTCGTCGACGAGCGGGACCTGCTGCCACGCTGGCTGCGCGTCATTGACGATCCGCTGAGCGGCTTCCGCCGCCGCGTCTGGCTGAGCCTCAGAACGCAGCCGCTGCGCGGCTGGCATGTGCAGCAGCTGCGCCGCGTCGCCATTGCCGGCCATGCGAAGGAAGACGTGCTGGTCTTCTGCGATTCCGACGTCACCTTCCTGAAACCATTCGACGCGAACGCCTTCTGGCGCGACGGCAAGGTGCGGCTGTTCCGGCGCGACGGCGTGCTGTCGAACGATGGCCATGACGAGCATCGCATCTGGTCGCGCAATGCCGGTGCCGCGCTCGGCGTCGATCCCGCCAATCGATCGAGCCACGACTACATCTCGACGCTGATTGCCTGGCGTCGGGAGACGGTCAACGCGATGTGTGGGCGCATCGAGAAGGTGCACGGCCGCGACTGGGTCGGCGTCGTCGGCTCGGCGCGCCAGTTCTCCGAATGCATGATCTATGGCCGCTACGTCGACGACGTGCTTCAAGGCGCCGGCCATTTCCACGGTTCGGAGGAGTTCTGCCGCGTCCACTGGAACGGCGAGCCGCTCTCCGATGACGAGTTCCGTCGCTTCGTCGACACCATGGCGCCGGAACAGGTGGCGATCGGCATGCAGTCCTTCATCGGCACGGATATCGGCCGCATCCGCCGTCTGATCGGGCTTTTTGCGTAAGACTCAGATGGCTTTTGCCGGCCGGCGCATGGCCGAATAGGTCAAAAGCATCGAGGCGAGATAGAGCAGCAGGAAGACGATGTTGAGCGACAGCACCAGATTGGCCGTGTCAGGGATCGTCGTCAGCACATAGGTGAGCAGAACCGCTTTCAATCCGGCAAGCAGGCCAAGATTGATTGCCCTGACCGCCGTCTGGCCGCGCGCGAAGAGAAGCTCGGCCTGATATTCGACGAGGTTGCGCAATCCTGGCACGCAGACCGCGAGCGCCACCAGCGGTGCCGCCTCTGCGACATTCTTGCCGAGCGCGTTCGGGAAGAAATGCAGCACGATGCCGAGCGCCATCAGCGCCAGCGTCGAGACCAGGAACACGCCGCCTTCTATGCCGCTCTTCACCGCCAGCCGCGACAGAAGCTCCGGCGCCCGCATCATGCGCTGCACCAGCATCATCGAGAAGGTGCGGATCGGGATCGCGGTGAGATCGACCAGCCGCATGATGATGGCGTAGATGCCGGCGAGATGCGGCCCGCCGATCGACAGCACCAGGAGCTTGTCGAACTCCATCTGCAGGTAGAACAGCACCTCGGATCCGGCGACGTAGATGGAATCGGCGAGCCGCCGGAAATAGAGCTCTCTGCGCAACCTCAACCGCTGGCGCGGATAGAAGAAGACGAAGGCGATGATCAGCGAGGCGGCATTGGAGCCGATATAGAACAGCGACCAGACGCCGATCGTGTGCCGTGCGGCAAGCATGAAAAGGACCGCGCCGACTGCCCTGAGCGCCGTCGCCAGGATCGCGAGCACGGCCGCCCGCCCGAACTTGCCGAGCCCGTTGTTGACGATCAGCGCCACTTCGACCGGCCGCCACAGAAGCGCCTCGGCGAAGACGACCGCGGCGAAGGACGACAGCTGCACGGTGCCGGCAAAGAAGATCAGGTAGACGATGTAGGAAGCGCTAGCGAGGAACGGCAGCGACAACACGCTGAGAAGCAGGAAACCGGCAGTGAAGGTGCCGATCAGGTTGGGACGGATCGTGGCGGTGCGGTAGAGCGCCGAGATGAAGCCGAAGGCCAGGATGCGCGACAGCATGATGCCGGCGGCCGAGGCGGTCGCGAACATGCCAAACTCGGCGATCGAAAGCGTGTTGGCCAAGGCGACGAAATAGGCGAGCGAAAAGACCAGCCGACCGCCGGCGCCGCTGATGGCCAAGAGATAGTCGAATACCAGTTTCCGGCGGGTGGCCACGAAGTGGCCGATCCGCGCGAAGCTCCGCGTTTGCGGCATGTCGCTGGCCTGGGTCATATTCGGGGCGATAGATAGGCTGGAAAGTTTAACGCGGCGTTCTGGCGACGGCGCGGTGGCGATGAAATGCCCTGAACTAGGTGAAAAACTCCACCCGCCGAGGCGCAAAATTAACCATTTGTTTCCTATGCCTGTTTAGCGTGGCTTAACGATTGGCCGATCCGCCGCGCCCAAGCCGCCAGAGAGTAGTTCCAGGACAATGGTCGACAGGGATAACCGTGATGACTGGAGGCGCGAGCGTTCTCTGCTCGCGCTCGGCCAAGCCATGCGCGGCGACGACAACACGGTTTCGATCGGCGACCGGGCTAATTCCTCCTGGCGCGAGGACGCCGCCGCGCGCCATCGTGCCGCGCGTTCCGAGCGCGAAGCGAAATTGAATCCACGGCCTGCCGAAACCGGCGAATTTGACCGGGATGAGGTGCAAGCGGAATCGGGGCCGGTCGACACCGAATATGACCGGCACGGAAGAAATCGGTCCGATTCATCCGGGCCGCTCTTTGAAGCTCCATTGGAGAGCCATCTGCCGCAAGCCGCTACCGAACCTCATACGCGCCGGTCGCCAGCCGGCGACGATACCGAGGAATGGAAGCCGCTGATCGATCCGATGCAGGTCGTACACGGCATCACGCGATCCAAGGCACTGATCCTGTCGACGACCATCCTTGGCGCCGCGCTCGGTGTCGCCATCGCCTTGTCGACGCCGAAGAAGTATGAGGCCACCACCGACGTCATCGTCGACCCGCGCGACCTCAAGCTCACCGACCGCGACCTGACGCAGAACGTGGTCGCCTCGGATGCGACGCTGGCCATCGTCGAGAACCAGGTTCGCATCCTGACTTCGGGCACCGTTCTCAACAAGGTCGTCAGCGATCTCAATCTCACCAACGATCCCGAGTTCAACGGCCAGGGCAAGGGCGGCTTTGGCTTGATGTCGATGCTGCGCTCGATCCTGTCACGGCAGGATGCAGGCGCCGCTGACGAAGCGCGCAAGCGCGCGCTGGCGGTGAGCAACCTGTATGAAAGCCTGGATGTCGAGCGTGGCGGCAAGACCTTCGTGGTCTCGGTCAGCGCCACCACGCAGAACGCCGAGAAATCAGCCCTGATCGCCAACACCATGGTCAAGGCGTTCAAGCAGATCTCCAGCGAGATCCAGTCGAGCACGGCGGGCCGCGCCAATGACGAGCTCACCGCCAGGCTCGACGAACTGCGCAAGGGTGTCGAGACGGCCGAGCGCGCCGTCGAGGATTTCAGGGCGACGCACGACCTCGTCGACGCGCAGGGCCACCTGATCAGCGACGACCAGATGCTGAAGCTCAACGAGCAGCTTTCTGTCGCTCGCGCCCGCACGCTCGAGCTCAACGCGCGCGCCGCCTCGGCCCGTTCGCTGAACGTCAATTCGGTGCTCAGCGGCACGTTGCCGGAAGAGATAAACTCCAACATGATGAGCGAGCTGCGCTCGCAATACGCGGCGTTGAAGCAAGAAGCCGACCGTGCCCAGGTCAAGCTCGGGCCGCGTCATCCGGAGATCGGGGCGCTCAACGCCCAGCTCGCCGGCGCGCGCGAGCGGATCGGCGCCGAGCTGCAGCGTATCGCGTCCTCGCTGCAGGTCGACCTGAAGCGCTCCGTCCAGCTCGAGCAAGACCTGTCCTCGCGCCTGGCGCAGGCCAAGGTGCAGAGCGGCGACGTCAACAACGATCTGGTCTCGCTGCGCGAGCTGGAGCGCGAGGCGGCCGCCAAGCGTTCCGTCTATGAGCAGTTCCTGCTGCGCGCCAAGGAAACCGGCGAGCAGAAGGACATCAACACCGCCAATATCAGCGTCATTTCGGAGGCCTATGCGCCGCTGCAGGCCAAGGGGCCGTCGCGTGCGGTGATGGCCTTGGCGGGCCTGTTTGCCGGCCTGTTCGCCGGCATCGGCCTCGGCGGACTTCGCGGCGCCTATGCAAGCTTGCGCGAGACGGCCGATAGCCGTTGGCGGCGCAGGGCCGATGGACGTTCCAGGGTGGAAAGCAATTCCAATCGGGCCGCTCCGCCTCCGGCGCCGCCGGTCGTTACGCCGCCGACGGTCGCGCCAGCCGCTCCGGCGCCGACCTCGTCCTTCGCGCCACCGCCTCCGGCTCCGTCATTCACACCGCCTACAGCGGCGTCTTTTGCGCCGCCGCCTGCCTCACCTGCGGCTCGTACGCCGGTCGCGGAGGCTGCGCCGGGCCCGGCGCAATCCGTCACGCCGCCGGTGCCGGCCAATGACGCAGGCCGTCCGGGGCTCTTCGGCTCGCTGGCCTCGGCAGTTCGTTATTTCGTGCGCCGCGAGCCGGCCGACACGGTGGATCTGGACTCTGTCCCGCCCGAGAGCGTCTGGCGCGCGCCTGCCTTGGGAGAGCGCTATCCTGGAGCTCAACCATCGGCGCGGGAGAATGTCCGGCCGCCTTACGAGCAGGGCTATTCCTATTCTTACCGGCCGGATCATGGCCTGACCGATCCCTATGAGGATCATTATTCGGCATCGCCTGCCTCCCACGATCTGCAGTCGCCGGCCGGCGGCGAGGCCGGCCGGCCAACTGCCGACCAGCGGGTCGAGATCGACGAGATCCGCGCCAGCCTGCGCGAATTTCGTGAGGCGGTGCGTGAGCTGACCGAGAGCCGTGCGCGCCGCCGTTATTTCTAAACCGCCCATATTTCTAAACGGCTCGCGGTTCGATAAAAGCGGCCGGTTTCGGGTTTACGGCATCCGACGACGCTTTGACGGGATTGCCTTGTCGAATTTTCGTGAAAATGCCGCGCTGCATTTCGGCCGCAAGCGTCTCGCTCTGATGGATCGACATGCCGATCGAGGAATGAGGCCTGCATCGGCCTCGTAGCGAAGCTGAAGGGTTGGTGATGGCCGAAGTGATTGATGGGAAGAGTGTCGCCGAGGATGTGGTATCGAAGGTCAAGGCTCTGACCGCGGAGCTGTCGGCCAAGGGAGCCACCGAGCCCGGCCTTGCCGTGGTGATCGTCGGCGAAGACCCGGCAAGCCAGGTCTATGTCGCCTCGAAATCGCGCACCGCCAAGGAATGCGGCTTCCATTCGCTCCAGCATACGCTGCCGGCCGACACCACCGAGGAACAATTGCTGAAGATCATCGGCGATCTCAACGCCGACAAATCGATCCACGGTATCCTCGTGCAACTGCCGCTTCCCGGCCAGATCGACGCCGGCAAGGTGATCCAGACGATCGCACCGGAGAAGGATGTCGACGGCTTCCACTTCATCAATGTCGGCAAGCTTGGCACCGGCGAGCTCGAAACGGCCTTCGTGCCCTGCACGCCGGCGGGCTCCATGCTTTTGATCGAACGGGTGCGCGGCAAGGACCTGTCCGGCCTCAACGCCGTCGTCGTGGGCCGCTCCAACATCGTCGGCAAGCCGATGGCCAATCTCTTGCTCGCCGCCAACTGCACGGTGACCATTGCCCACAGCCGCACCAGGGACCTGCCGGCGCTTGCCCGCACCGCCGACATCCTGGTCGCCGCCGTCGGCCGACCGGAAATGGTCAAGGGCGATTGGGTGAAGCCCGGCGCGACCGTGATCGATGTCGGCATCAACCGCATCCCGGCGCCTGAGAAGGGCGAGGGCAAGAGCCGGCTGGTCGGCGACGTCGCCTATGCGGAGGCGGCCAAGGTCGCGGGTGCCATCACGCCGGTGCCAGGCGGTGTCGGGCCGATGACCATTGCCATGCTGATGGCGAACACTGTAGCTTCCGCCTACCTCGCGGCCGGGTTGAAGCGGCCGTCCTTCTGATTTGAGAAAGCCCTGGCATTGCCGAACCTGACTGCCTCCGTCGAGCGGCCGATCACGAACGATCCCGTTCAGGGCGGCCGCCAGTTCGGCTTCCTGCTCGTCGACAAATTCTCGATGTTTTCGCTGGCGGCGGCCATCGACTGCTTCCGCTCGGCCAACCGCCTGCTCGGCCGCGACTTCTACGGCTGGACGACGATTTCGGCCGATGGCGACGCGGTCATGGCCTCCAACGGCCTGCCATTGAAGATCGACTATTCGGTCGCCGACATGCCGCCCGTCGACATCCTGTTCGTCTCGGTCGGCCTTACCACGGAATTTCCCGGCAAGAGCAAGGTGCTGGCGGCGCTGCGCAGCTGGGGCCGGCGCGGCAATGCGCTGGGCGCATTGTCGGTCGGCTCCTATCTTCTGGCCGAGGCCGGGCAGCTCGACGGCTACCGCTGCACCATCCATTGGGAGAACCGCGCCGGCTTCATGGAGCGTTTTCCCGACATCAACTGCACCGGCAACGTCTTCGAGATCGACCGCAAACGCTACACCTGCGCCGGCGGCACCACCTCGATCGACCTGATGCTGGAGATCGTGCGTGGCGATTTCGGCTCCAACCTCGCCAACGGCGTCGCCAACCAGTTCCAGCACGAGCGCATCCGCTCGGCAGGAGACCGCCAGCGCGTCGGACCGGAGCGCGATCTCACCGGCAAGTCGGAGAAGCTGAGGCGTATCGTCGAATTGATGGCCGATCATCTCGACGAGCCGCTGTCGGCCGTGCAGCTCGCCAAGTCGGCGGGCCTGTCGGTGCGCCAGGTCGAGCGCCTGTTCCTGCGTCACCTCAGCGTGACGCCCGGCCGCTACTATATGCGGCTGAGGCTCGAACGCGCGCGCGAACTGCTGCGCCAGACCAATATGCCGATCCTCGACGTGGCGATCGCAACCGGTTTCACCTCGCATTCCTATTTCGCCCAGAGCTACCGACTGCAGTTCGGCCGTCCCCCATCGGAAGAGCGCCGCACCACCTATTAGAGCGCCCCGCCTTTCACCCTCGGCCGGGGTTGTTTCCAGGACCCGCCTCAAATAGCTTTCACAGCGCGGACGAGGGTTGCTCTCAGGAGATTTTCATGGCGGGACTGATACGGAGCGCCGCTGCGGCGGTCCTTCTTTTGTCGATGACCAGTTTCGGCTTTGCCGCCAACAAGGTCATCATCATCCTCGATGCATCGGGCTCGATGTGGGCGCAGATCGACGGCAAGCCGAAGCTGGAGATCGCGCGTGAATCGCTGCGCACGGTGCTGCAGTCGGTGCCGGCCGACGACGAGATCGGCTTCATGGCCTACGGCCATCGCACCAAGGGCAGCTGCGACGATATCGAGTTGATCGTGCCGCCGCAGGCCGGCTCCGCCAGCGCCATTTCGGCGGCGGCCGACAGCATGAAATTCCTCGGCAAGACGCCGCTCACGGCCGCCGTCAAGCAGGCCGCCCAGGCGCTCAAATACACCGAGAACAAGGCAACCGTGGTGCTGATCACCGACGGGCTGGAGACCTGCGGTGGCGATCCCTGCGCGCTCGGCAAGGAGCTGAAGCAAACCGGCGTCGATTTCAGAGCCGATGTCGTCGGCTTCGGCCTGAGCGCCGACGAGGGCAGACAGATCGCCTGCCTCGCCGAAACCACCGGCGGCAAATACATCCAGGCCTCCGACGAGAAGGCGCTGCAGGAAGCTCTGGTCGAGACCGTGGCGGCTCCGGTTTCTGCGCCCGAGCCCGCTCCGGCCCCAGCGCCGGCGCCTGAACCCGCCAAGCCCGAATTCAATTTCATGCCGAGCGTGGTTATAGCCGAGGGTGGTCCAGAAATCTCCGATAACAGCAATGCCTGGGAGATCTACAAGGCCGCCGCCGACGGCACGCGCGGCGACCAGGTCGCAACCGAGTATGGCGAGCTCAGGACCAACCTCGAGCCGGGCGACTATGTTATCGTCGCCCGAGACGACGAGGCAAAGAGCGAGCAGAAGGTCAAGATAGAGGCCGGTCAGGTTTATAGGCCGCTGTTCACGCTGAACGCCGGCACCCTGGTCATTCACCCGCATGCGAGTCAGGGCTCGGAGATCAGCAGCGAGGCGCGCGTCGACTTCGCCTATCCGGGCGGCAGCACCACGCATTATGGCGACGCCAAAGCCACCCTGCCGGCGGGCGAGCAGAAGGTCACGGTGCAGATCGGCGCCGGCACCGTGACCGAAACCGTCCAGCTTGCCGCCGGACAAACTGTCGAGAAAGATATCGTCGTCGGCGTCGGCCATGCCGTGCTCAACGCCTACTACACCGCAGGCGGCGACAAGGCCGACAATTCCGGCATCGGCTTCGAGATCGTCAAGGCGAAGAAGAAGATCGACGGCTCGCGCGAAAGCGTCGAGCACTCCTACGGACCGGACAGCAAGTTCTGGCTGCCGCCGGACGATTATGTGGCGCTCACGAAGCTCGATCTCGCCGTCGTTGAGCAGCCCTTCAGCATCAAGGCCGGTGACAACCAGAATGTTAACGTGGCTCTCGATGCCGGCGTACTGGCAATGTCTGCGCCCGGCGCCTATTCGATCGAGGTGTTCTCGTCAAAGAAGGACATCGAAGGCAAACGCAAGTCGTTGGGCTTAAGCTATGGCGACAGCTGGCAGCAGACGATTCCGGCCGGCGACTATGTCGTCGTGCGCCACATGTCGGCTGAGGGCCAGGAGAAGCAAGTCCCGGTGACGATCAAGGCCGGCGAGCGGAGCGAGATAACCGTTCAGTAGGCCTTGGCAGCCCTGCAGGCGAAGAGGGCGGCTCCGAGCCGCCTTTTTTGTGAAGCATGGCGGGAGATCAGGCGTTTCCGAACGCCGCCGCCCCATGATCGGCGCGGCCGACCAACTGCCGGAAGCCGGCGAACAGCTCGCGGCCGAAGCCGAACTCGTTGCCGATGAGGTCGGCGTCCGCCGTGCGGCGCAGCGCGAATTCCGTTCCCGGCACCAGCACTTCGAGCGTGCCGGCCTCGGCATCGAGCCGGATGATGTCGCCGTCGTGGATCCTGGCGATCGGCCCGTCCTCGACCGCTTCCGGCGTCACGTGGATTGCCGCCGGCACCTTGCCGGACGCGCCTGACATGCGCCCGTCGGTCACCAGCGCCACACGCTGGCCGCGGTCCTGCAGGATGCCGAGCACGGTGGTCAGCTTGTGCAGCTCCGGCATGCCGTTGGCCTTCGGCCCCTGGAACCGGATGACGGCGACGAAGTCGCCGGTAAGCTGGCCTGCCTTGAAGGCATCGTTCAGCGCCTGCTGGCTGTCGAACACCTTTGCCGGTGCCTCGATGACGCGCCGTTCCGGTTTGACGGCGGAGGTCTTGATGACGGCGTGGCCGAGATTGCCGCCAAGCACTTTCAGCCCGCCTGTCGGCTGGAATGCTTTCTTGACCGGCGCCAGCACCTTCTCGTCGCCGCTGTTGAGCGGCGCCGCTTCGCGCACCACGCCGCCGTCGTCGCCAAGCCTCGCCTCGACCGCGTAAGGCCGCAGGCCTTCGCCCCACACCGTCTGCACATCCTCGTGCAAGAGGCCTTCGTCGAGCAGCTCGCGGATTAGGAAGCCGAGCCCGCCGGCGGCATGGAAATGGTTCACGTCGGCAAGCCCGTTCGGATAGACGCGCGCGAGCAGCGGCACGGCCTCCGACAGGTCGGAAATGTCCTGCCAGGTCAATGCGATGCCGGCGGCGGCGGCCATGGCGATCAGGTGGATCGTATGATTGGTCGAGCCGCCCGTGGCGTGCAGGCCGACCACGCCGTTGACGATGGAACGCTCGTCGATCATGCGCCCGACCGGCGTATAGGCATTGCCGAGCGCGGTGATCGCCAGCGCGCGCTTGGCGGCTTCCCTGGTCAGCGCTTCGCGCAGCGGCGTGCCCGGATTGACGAAGGAGGCGCCGGGCGTATGCAGGCCCATGATCTCCATCAGCATCTGGTTGGAATTGGCGGTGCCGTAGAAGGTGCAGGTGCCCGGCCCGTGATAGGACTTCGACTCCGCTTCCAGCAGTTCGGCGCGGCCGACCTTGCCTTCGGCATAAAGCTGGCGGACCTTGGCCTTCTCGTCGTTCGCGAGCCCGGATGTCATCGGTCCTGCGGGGATGAAGACGGCCGGCAGATGGCCGAAGGTGAGTGCGGCGATCACCAGTCCGGGCACGATCTTGTCGCACACGCCGAGGAAGACGGCCGCGTCGAACATGTTATGCGACAGGCCGATCGCCGCCGCCATCGCGATCACATCGCGCGAGAACAGCGACAGCTCCATGCCGGGCTGCCCTTGGGTGACGCCGTCGCACATCGCCGGCACGCCGCCGGCCACCTGGGCGATGCCGCCGGCCTCGCGCGCGGCTTCCTTGATCAGCGCCGGGAACGTCTCGAAGGGCTGATGCGCCGACAGCATGTCGTTGTAGGAGGTGATGATGCCGAGATTCGGCACGCGGTCGCCGCCAAGCGCGATCTTTTCCGACGGGCTGCACACGGCAAAGCCATGGGCGAGATTGCCGCAGCCCAGCACGGCGCGGTTGGCGGTGCGGCTGGAAGCCTCCGCGATGCGGCCGAGATAGGCTTCGCGGCCGGCTTTCGAACGGTGGCGGATGCGTTCCGTGATGGCTTCGATATCGCGTCTGGCTGTCATGGTCCGTCCTTTCGAGCCCGGCGACGTCCTCCCTCTGCCACCGGACTGTCCTCATCTGAAATCAGGGTGCCCAGAACACCTCTATCGGTCGCGGCGCCGCCTCGAGCACTCTGCGGATGGGCTTTTTCGCGCCGGGACCGATCGCGCCGTTGAACGCGGCGCGCTTGTCCTCGCCTTCAATATGGAGCGCGATGAAGCCGGCAGCGACGATGCGCGTCATCGAGAGGGTGAGCCGCGGCTCGCCGCCGCTTGCCGCATGCACCGGCAGCACGATCCGCTGCGAGGCCGGGTCGAGCAATTCCTCGAGATTGCCGGCATCGGGGAAGAACGACGCCGTATGGCCATCGCCGCCCATGCCGAGGATCACCACGTCGAGCGGCCATGGCAGCGATCTGAGCGCTTCGCTGTCCGCCGCGGCTGCGTCCTCGATGCTTGCCGCCTCATGATAGAGCGGCACGAAGCGCGCCGCCGCGGCCTTGTTCTGGAGCAGGTTCGCCGCCACCAGACCGGCATTGGAGCGCGGCGAGGACGGCGGCACGAAACGCTCGTCGACCAGCGTCACGGTGACCTTGTCCCAGGCGATCGGCATGGTCGACAGCACGGCGAACAGTTTCGCCGGCGTGGTGCCGCCGGACACCGCGAGCAGCGCGGTGCCGCGTTCCGCGATGGCGCCGGTCAACCGGTCTGCGATCTCACTGGCAAGCGCCGCCGCCAGGTCCTGGCGGTCGGCAAAGCCGTTCCAGCCGTAGCGGAGTTCGCTCAATTGCTCTCGTGCCATGTCCGTCCGTCGCGTTCGATAAGAGCGATCGAGGCCGACGGCCCCCAGGTTCCGGCCGTATAGCCCTGCGCCTCCTGCCTGGCGCTCTCCCAGGCGTTCTGAATCGGGTCGATCCATTTCCAGGCCGCCTCGACTTCGTCGCGGCGCATGAACAGCGTCTGGTTGCCGCGCACCACATCCATGATCAGCCGCTCATAGGCATCGGGCGCGCGCCCGTCGAAAGACTGCGCGAAGCTCATGTCGAGCGAAATCTGGCGCAGCCGCATGCCGCCCGGCCCCGGATCCTTGATCATGATGAACTGTTTGACGCCTTCGTCGGGCTGCAGCCGGATCACCAGCTGATTGGCGAAGATCGGCCCGGCGCCTTCATCGAAGATCGAAAAGGGGATCGGCTTGAACTCGATGACGATCTCCGAAACCCGGCTCGCCAGCCTTTTGCCGGTCCGGAGATAGAACGGAACGCCGGCCCAGCGCCAGTTGCCGATCTCGGCCTTTATGGCGACGAAGGTCTCGGTGGTGCTGTCCTTGCCGAGTTCCTCGACATAGCCCTTGACCGGGCCGCCCGCCGAGGCGCCGGCGCGATACTGGCCGCGCACCGTGTGCTTGGGCGCCTCATTGCCGTTGATGCGCTTCAGCGCCCTGAGCACCTTCAGCTTCTCGTCGCGCACGGCGTCGGCATCCATCGAGGACGGCGTTTCCATGGCCACGAGGCAAAGAAGCTGCAGCATATGGTTCTGCACCATGTCTCGCAGCGCGCCCGCCTTGTCGTAATAGGTGACGCGGTCTTCTAGGCCGACGGTCTCGGCGACAGTGATCTGCACATGGTCGATATGGGCGGAGTTCCACAGCGGCTCATAGAGCGCGTTGGCAAAGCGCAGCGCCATCAGGTTCTGCACCGTTTCCTTGCCGAGGTAATGGTCGATGCGGAAGATCTGGCCCTCGTGAAAATCGTCGCCCACCGCGTCGTTCAGCGCGCGCGCCGAGGCCAGGTCGCGGCCGATCGGCTTTTCCAGCACGATGCGCGAGTTCGGCGTGATCAGCTTGTGCTCCTTGAGCTGATGCGAGATATCGCCGAACAGCGCCGGCGCCACCGCGAGATAAAAGGCGCGGATGCTATCGCTCTCGCCGATCGCCTTCTTCAGCTTGTCGAAACCTGCTCCGCTGGTGGCGTCAGCCGGGACGTAGGAAAGCCTGGCCAGGAAGGTTTCCAGTTCCTTCTCATCGACATCGGCCGGCTTGACATGGGACGAAATCGCCTGCTTGGCGAAAGCCTGGAATTCGGCATCGCTCATCTTGGCGCGCGAAGTACCGATGATGCGCGTCGGTTCGGAGAACTGATGATCACGCTGGCGATAATAGAGCGAAGGCAGGAGCTTGCGTTCCGACAGGTCGCCGGTGCCGCCGAAGATGATGAAGTCGAAGGGATCGACAGGGATGATCTGGCTGGTCATGGTCAGTCCGATTTGATGCCGGATGCCGGCAGCGTGGTTGGTATATTCTAATCGATTTAAATTTTCCAGTGCCATGGTGTCACAGGCAGGACCAATCGCTTGCTGTTGCATCGGTCCACCTGTTTCCCGACACTTGCGCCGCCGATAGGCCTGTCGGTAAAGCCATGGCTCCGGCAACGTTCGCGGCCGCACCATAGAACGCGAATGTGACGAAAGCTAAGGGAGAATATCGCTGCGGGGCGGCAGCCGGAAAATCAAGAACTGCGGAAATCCAATGGACGGGAAAACCATGCGTCTGGAAAACAAGGTAGCCATCATCACCGGTGCCGCGTCGGGCTTCGGGGAGGGCATGGCCAGGCGCTTCGCCGAAGAGGGCGCGCGCGTGGTCGTCGCCGACCTTAACGCCAAGGGCGCCGAGCGGGTGGCCGAAGAGATCGGTCCCAACGCGATCTGGACTCAGACCGATGTGTCCCAGCGCTCCGAATTCGACGAGATGATCTATGCCGCCAAGAGCGCCTTCGGCCGCATCGACATCATGGTCAACAATGCGGGTTTCACCCATCGCAACGGCGATATGCTCGGCGTCGACGAGGAGACCTTCGACCTGATCACCGCCGTCAACATGAAGGCGATTTACCACGCAGCGCTGGCCGTCGTGCCGATCATGGACCGGCAAGGCGGCGGCGTCATGCTGACCACGGCCTCGACGGCGGGGCTTCGGCCCAGGCCGGGCCTGACCTGGTACAACGCCTCCAAGGGGTGGGCGATCACCGCCACCAAGTCGATGGCGGTCGAGCTCGCGCCGAAGAACATCCGCGTCAACTGCCTGTGCCCGGTCGCCGGCGAGACAGGCATGCTGGAGAAGTTCATGGGCGCGGACACGCCTGAAATCCGTGAAAGATTCCGCGCCTCGATCCCGCTCGGCCGGCTTTCGACACCCCTCGACATCGCCAACGCGGCGCTGTGGCTCGCCTCGGACGAAGCCGCCTTCATCACCGGCGTAGCGCTGGAGGTTGATGGCGGTCGCTGCGTCTAGGTAACGGACGTGCGGCTCGTGTTTGACTCGATGATGCGGCGAAAGGCATAACGGTGCCTGCGTGGGGCGGGTGCTATGAATGCCAGACTGCGAAGAATTCGCGAGGACCTGGGGCAGCGCCTCAAGATCTACCGGGCGAGGCGCGCACGGGCGCGAAGCAAGGCCACCTTCATCGGCATAACCGGCAGCTCAGGAAAGTCGACTGCGGCGAGCCTGCTAGGACACATCCTCGCCGGCTACGCCCGGGTCTATACGCGGGTGTTGGCCAACACGATAAAGTCACTGGTCAGCACACTCTACAAGCGCATGAACAAGAGCGGCGAGGTCGACTACGTCGTCTTCGAGGCGGGTGCCTTCGGCACCGATACGATCAGGCCCATGGCGCAGATGCTCAAGCCGCACGTGGCTGTTGTCACCATGGTGCGGCTTGAGCATCTCTCCAGTTTCAAGACATTGGAGAACGTCGCTCGCGAAAAGCGCGCTCTCGTCGAGGCGCTGGAGCCCGGCGGCCTTGCGGTGCTCAATGCCGACGATCCCAATGTGCTGGCCATGGCATCGGACGCCGCGCATCGCTTCGTCACGTTCGGCGAGTCGGAAACGGCCGACTATCGCGTCACCGGTATTAATGCCGCTTATCCGCGCGCGCTCCACTTCACACTCCACTGGCGAGGCGGGGCGCTGAAGCTCAAGACACCGTTTCCGGGCGAGCATTTCTGGCTGCCGACCGCGGCCGCGGCAGCCACTGCGCTCGAGCTCGGTGTGCCTGCGCAAACCGTGGAGGAGAGGATCGCTACATTCGAGCCGTTGGCGAACCGCTGCCATGTCCTGGTCGTCGATGGAGGGCCTCATTTCGTCATCGACACTGCCAAAGCGCCTTGGCACTCGCTGTCGCTCGCCTTCGATATCGTGGCAAAATCAACGGCTGGGCGAAAGCGGATCGTGCTTGGCCAGCTGTCGGACTTTGCCGGATCGAACGCAAAATATGCGCGCGCCTATAGCCGTGCGCGCGAGATTGCCGACCAGGTGATCTATGTCGGGGAGCATGCCCATCGCTCGAAAGCCAGCCAGGCCGATCGCGGCAGCGACCGGTTCGTCGAACTGCGCACGCCAAGAGAGGTTTCAGATCACCTCAGGCGCACGGCGATGCCCGGCGAACTTATTCTTCTCAAGAGCTCTTCCAGTCTTCATCTGGAGCGCCTGGCGCTCGCCTGGACACATGATGTCAAATGTTGGATTCCCGCTTGCGGGAAGAAGGAAGGCTGCCAGGATTGCGGCCTTTTCGAAGTGCCGTTCGAGGAGCATCGGGAATTCGTCAAAAAGCGCAGGAATGATCGCCGGCGGCGGCGCCTGCGTCGCCTCTTCGGCGGCTGACGGCATCGCGGCTCGGCCGCGCCGGCACAACGGCTCAGGCGCCGGTCTTGATGTAGCTTTTGTAGACCCAGCCGTGCTTGCCGTTATAGACGATCTCGCACCATTTGTTGCAACTCATCACCTGCACCGATGCCTTGGCCGGCACCGTGGTGATTGCGGCGGCACCTTTCTTCGGGCTTGAGCGCATGGTCACGGCTCTCAAAATGCGCCCGTTTGCGGCTGCGCTGGCTTTTTGAGCTTTCGGCTTGGCCTGTGCCGAGTCATCGGTCGCTGCCGACTGCGAATCCGGAGCCTGCGGCTTGGCTTCGGGAATAGCGGCAGTTTGGGCGCCATCCATCTTGTCGCTCGGCTTCTTCGCTGCCGTCGCCGTGTCACCGGCGGAAGCGGCGACCTGCGACAGCGCATTCGAGGCATCGTTCTCGGCATCGGCCTCGGCAAAGGCCGTATCGGCGGATTGCGCGGGAGTCGTATCGGCAGCCTGCTCGGATGGAGCTGGCGGGTTCTCGGCCGGGGCAGGGGGCGTCTGGGCGTCGGAAGCCGTCCAGCGAGGGCTGTTCGGCGCCAGCGCCGGAATGCTGGCTTCGCGGGCCGCCGTCATGGGCGTAACCGCGTCCGCCTTGCGCGCGGCCTGCGGCGGCTTCGCCGCGGTGACTGCCGCTGACGCCGGAGCGATTTTCGTAGTCTTCACCGGAATTGTCGGAACGGCTTGCGCGGCATTTGCCGCAGCCACTTGCCGGTCACTGCCCGGAAAACATAGCCAGAGCGCCACCGCGGCCACGCCGATCAGCGCGGCAGTGCCTATCGCCGCAATGACCAGATGGGCGTTCGACTGCACCTTCTGCCAGAAGGATGGCCTTACGCTATAGCCGAACTGCATTGTAAAGCGCTGCCGTTCCGGCGTGCCGAAACTGAAGGGCCCGTTCACTCAAACCACCTCCAACAAGCGGGCCGACGTTCTTTCGATCATTGCCACGATGATTGGCTTCGATCGGCATCGGTCCCGAGATCATTGCGGACAAAGGCCCGCGAAATCCCCGGCTTTTTCGCCCATAATTGCATCTTTTACTGCTGATTATGGCATGAGTGAGCCAAATTGCGAAATTCTGCGCCCCTGTTAAGGCTTCCCCAACCTGCCGCGTGGAAGCCGCCGGCGTCGAATCGGTGGCTTCGGCCGGGCGGCCAGCTTCAAATCCTGTCGCGCAGGGCGAACCAGTTGAGGGCGAGAAACAACAGCGGCGCGCGAAATCGGCGGCCGCCCGGAAAGGCGGGGATTTTGAGATCCTCGATCAGTTTCAGCCGGTCGCGGTTGCCGGCAACGGTCTCGGCATAGAGCTTGCCGAAGAAGTTCGACAGCATGACGCCGTGGCCGGAATACCCGCCTATGGAAATCACCTTCGGCATCACCTCGCGCACGAACGGCTTTCTCGGCATCGTAATGCCGACATAGCCGCCCCAGCCATGCGTGATCTCGACATCCTTCAGCGCCGGGTAGAGCTCGGCGATCTGCTTGCGGATGTGGATATGGATATCCTTCGGATCGTTGACGGCGTAAACCTCGCGGCCGCCGAACAGGAGCCGGCCGTCTTTCGACTTGCGGAAATAGCGCACCACAAAGCGGGAATCGTCGACCGACTCGCCGCCGGGCAGAACTTTCGAATCCGAGCCCAGCGGCACGGTCGCGCCGATGAAGGAGCCGATCGGCATGATGTGCGCCGCGCTCACCGGCTCCAGATCGCCGCCATAGGCATTGACGGCGACCAGGCATCTGTCGGCGGTGATCGTGCCCTTGGGCGTCGTGACGGTCACCTTGCCGCCATTGGAAACGATGCCGGTGGACGGCGTCTGCTCGAAGAGATGCGCGCCGGCCGCCGCTGCCGCTTTCGCCGTGCCGATCACCAGCTTCAGCGGGTGGATATGGCCGGTGCCGGTGTCGCGGGTACCGCCAAAATAGCGCGTCGAGCCTAGCCGTTCCGCCGTCTCCGCCGCGTCCATGAAACTTACATGCGGGTAGCCGAAGCGGCTCGCCATGATCTCGGCATGGCGCCTGTAGTCGTCGACGTAACGCCGCTTGTGCGCCACCGAAAGCTGGCCCGGCATATAGTCGATGTCGATCGCGTTGGCGGCGGCGAAGCCGAGCAGATGCGCCTTGGCTTCTTCTGCCATGTCGAACAGTGCCTTGGCGCGCGTGAGGCCGTATTCGGCTTCCAATTCTTCCGCCCAGGCGCGTTGCCCGGTGCCGAGCTGGCCGCCATTGCGCCCCGAAGCGCCGTCGCCGAAGCGATAGGCCTCGATCAGCACGACATTCGCGCCGGCCTTCGCCAGGTGCGCGGCTGCCGACAAGCCGGTGAAGCCACCGCCTACGATGACGACATCGCAGGCCCGGTCGCCGTCAAGCGGTGGGTATTCAGGACGCGGTCCTGCTGTGTCCTCGTACCAGGAACGGCCGGGAGAGATGGGAGATTGGTAGGGCATGATGCTCGGCAGTAGGGGAGTAGGGGAGTAGGGCAGTAGGGCAGTAGGGCAGTAGGGCAGTAGGGCAGTAGGGCAGTAGGGCAGTAGGGCAGTAGGGTGACTATTCAGGTGACAACTTATGGATCAGAAGCCGCAAAAGTGTGCCCACGCTCTCGCTTTGTTTCATTAACGGTTCGACTGCTTCGTGGGAGGTGATTCCGACGCGCTGCGCGATCAGTAAGTGAGTTTCCAACTCTTTGAGTGATCCCTGTGCAATTCTAAGAAACTGTTGATAGGACGCTCGGCTTTCTCGTCCATAGCCCTCAGCGATGTTGGCAGGCACGGAAGCGGCTGCCCTGCGTAGCTGAGTTGTCAATCCATAGAGCTCTTCCTTCGGCCAGGCTCTTGTCGTTTCATAGATCGAAACTGCGAGGTCCATAGCCTGCTGCCAGACGACCAAATCCCTGTACGATTCGATCTTCGCCATCGTCCCCCTACTGCCCTACTGCCTTACTCCCCTACTGCCTTTCCTCACACATTCAGCAGCAGATACTCCCGCTCCCACGGGCTGATCACTTCCATGAAAGTTTCGAATTCGGCCCGTTTAATCGCTGCGTAAGTGGCGGCGAAGGATTTGCCGAGGATGGCCGCGAGTTCCTTGTCACCTTCGAACAGGTCGACCGCTTCCAGTAGGCTGCGCGGCAGGTCGATCTCGTCGGCATTGGCCGTAGTCAACACCGGAGGCTCCGCCTTGACTTTTCTGGTTATGCCGACCAGCCCGCAGGCCAGCGACGCCGCCAGGGCCAGATAGGGGTTGGCGTCGGAGGATGGGATGCGGTTTTCCACGCGTCGCGCCGCCGGATCCGAGCGCGGCACGCGGAAGGCGGTGGTGCGGTTGTCATAGCCCCATTTGTTGTTGACCGGAGCCGATGCCTGCTGCGTCAGCCGGCGGTAGGAATTGACGTAAGGCGCGAACATCACCAGCGCGTTCGGCACGTGCTTCTGCATGCCGCCAATGAAGTGGAAGAACGCGTCGGTCTCGGAGCCGTCCTCGGCGGAAAAGATGTTCCGACCGGTCTTCTTGTCGACGACCGACTGGTGGATATGCATGGCCGAGCCCGGTTGCCCCTGGATCGGCTTTGCCATGAAGGTGGCGTAGATCTCGTGCTTCAGCGCCGCCTCGCGGATGGTGCGCTTGAACATGAAGACCTGGTCGGCGAGCTCGATCGGGTTGCCGTGGCGCAGATTGATCTCGAGCTGGCCGGCGCCCTCTTCATGGATCAGCGTGTCGATCTCCAGGCCCTGCCGCTCCGAGAAGTGATAGATGTCGTCGATGAGTTCGTCGAATTCATTGACGCCAGCGATCGAATAGCCGGCGCCGCCGCCGATCGGCCGGCCCGAACGCCCGACGGGCGGCGTCAGCGGATAATCCGGATCGGGGTTCTTGCGCACCAGATAGAATTCGATCTCGGGCGCCACCACCGGCTTCAGCCCGCGCTCGTCATAGGCGGCAAGCACGCGCTTCAGCACGTTGCGCGGCGTGAACTCGACCGAGCGGCCGTCCTGGTGAACGAGATCGCAGATCACCGCCGCCGTCGGGTCTTCTTCCCAGGGCACGACGGTCAGCGTCGAAAGATCGGGCAGAAGCTTCAGGTCGCCGTCATCTTCGGGATAGTGGAAGCCGTTGCCGTCCTCGGGATAGCCGCCGGAGATCGTCGTCATGAACACGGCCGAAGGCAGCGCCAGCGATGTGTTGGAGGTGAATTTCTTCGACGGCATCATCTTGCCGCGGGCGACGCCCGCCTGGTCGGGCGTGATGCACTCGATGTCCTCGATGCCGCGCCATTCGAGCCATGCGCTGGCCTCTTTCCAGTTCTTCACACCGCGTTGGTTCTTCAGGAAAGCAGGCGTGCGGGCGCGTCCCCCCCGGTTTGACGGACGGACTTCCTTTTTCTCAGGCGGCATCATTCACCAGATTGTGTTGCGGATTTCGAACTATAGCCGGGCGCCATGGGGGAAGGGAAGGGGAGGCGCAAGGCGCGTGCCCAGGGAGCCGCTCCTTGCGAACCGGCTTGCAGCTTTTGCCGGGCGCTCGCGACGAAGCCTTCCAGCTCGTCCTTCCACGAATTCAGCATGCCCCCGCGCTGTGCCGATCTCCAGCTGGAGCTAGCAGTGCCGGGCGAACGCGTCTACACCATCATTTCGCGAACACGAGGTGGCCATGTCCGCTCTTACCACGATCGGTTTTGATGCCGACGACACGCTGTGGCAGAACGAGCAGTTCTTCCGCATGACCGAACAGCGCTTCATCGCCATGCTTGCCGAGCACGGCGATGCAAGCCGGATTTCGGCAAACCTGCTTGAAGCGGCAAAGCGCAATCTCGGCGTCTACGGCTTCGGCATCAAAAGCTTCACACTGTCGATGATCGAGACGGCGATCGAGGTTACCGAAGGCCGTGTTCCGGCCTCGACCATCGCCGAAATCCTGGCCGCCGGCCGCGACATGCTCAGTCATCCGATCGAGCCGCTGCCGCATGCTCGTGAAACGGTCGAGAAGCTCGCCGGCGCCTATCGCCTGGTGCTGATCACCAAAGGCGACCTCATGGACCAGGAGCGCAAGCTGGCGCAATCGGGATTGGGCGAGCTTTTCGACGCCGTCGAGATCGTCAGCGACAAGAGCGCCGCCACCTATGCCCGCATCTTCAGCCGCCATGGCGATGGACCCCAAAGGAGCATGATGGTCGGCAACTCGCTGAAGTCGGACGTCGTGCCTGCCATCGATGCCGGCGGCTGGGGCATCTATGTCCCGCATGAATTGACCTGGGCGGCCGAGCATGCCGAGGCGCCGGTCGACGCGCCGCGTTTCCGCCAGATCGCCGATCTGAGCGAGCTGCCGGCGCTGATAGAGCGCATCGCCACGGCGGATTGATGCGTCGCGGGCCCGTCCCCGGGCCACGTGCAAACTCCGGTGGGCGAGCGGCATGCGTCCGCGGCGTCGGGTGAGCGGACGCTGGCCGTCGGTTCGGGTGGGTGGCGGTCGGCGCGGACGAACCGGCCGACAAGCCCTTGCATCGGACCCTGAGGCCGCCCTTACAGAAACGAGGGTCCGGACCGGAAGGTCAACGCGTCGTCTCGGCGCTCCGGCATGGTCTGCCGCGAAGCGCCCTGTGTTTTGATGCAATTCCAGACGGAAAGCCACGGCGAAGTCGCCGAGCTTAACCGCTCACACTTTTCCTGGAATTACCCTAACCGCGCCCGACCAGGCGATCGACCACTGGTTGCAGCCTCTCGGGCGTGATCGGTTTGGCAACCACGGCATCGACCACGCTCGACAGGCCAAGGCTCTCCGGCGTGCCGTTCTTGGTTGAAAGCAGGATCACCGCGGGCAGCGGCTTGCCGGAAGCGCGCCGCAGCGCGTCGATGGCCGACATCAGCGGGTCGCAATCCTTGTTGTCCGGGCCGCCGTCAAGGATGACGGCGCCGGGCATTTGCCCGGCCAGCGTCTTCTCGGCGACCTCGGGCGATTCCGAAATCGGCTTCAGTCCCGATTTCTCGACGATTTTCGACACCACGACCCGATTGATCGATGATTTTCCGACGACGAGCACTTTAGAAAAGTCAGCCGCGATCGCGCCAGTCCGGGCTGCCGGTTTCGGGTGTTTTTCGGAGTGGTCGTCACGGTCGGCGGGACACATCGGCGGGTGGGCACTCTGGTTCAATGCAGGGTTGAAACCTGAGGCACAATTGGGTGAGATCGCGGCCGGTGTCAAGCTGAAACAGTCAAGGTCGAAAATATAGCAAGAAATTCCGGAATTCAGCGCAAGTCGTCCCTCCCGGCGACGAAGGCAAAACGAAAAAATGCGATAGTCTCCCGAACGTATAGCGCGCAGGAGACATTCGCAGAGACTGTTGACGTTGCGTCAAGTGTGAGTCTGCTGGGTAACGATCACCGGGATCAAAAGATCTCCCCAGTTGCCGTCGCCGCCATGGTGCCTGGCCGAACGCACCAGCTCCACCGAGACACCGGCCTCGACGGCTTTCATCACCGACTGGTTGAGCCTGTGCAGATCGTTCGCGAGCATACGGATCGTCGCCTGCTGGTCGACGCTCATCGCGCTCGATTGTTCTTCTGCCCTTTCCTTGACGCGGCTTATCGATGCCATTGGTCTTCTCCTCGATCAAAAATACCCTGCGGGCGTTTCCTCTGGTTGTTGTCCGTTACTCGGCCGCCGGCCTGAACTGGGCGTGCTCGGTCGATTCGTGCATGGCGGTGGTGGAGGACTGGCCACCGGTGATCGCCATCGACACGGCGTCGAAATAGCCGGTGCCGACCTCACGCTGGTGCTTGGTCGCGGTATAGCCGTGGGCCTCGGCCGCGAACTCTGCCTCCTGCAGTTCCGAATAGGCGGCCATCTGGCGATCCTTGTAGCCGCGCGCCAGCTCGAACATGCCGAAGTTCAACTGGTGGAATCCGGCAAGCGTGATGAACTGGAACTTGTAGCCCATCGCGCCGAGTTCCTTCTGGAATTTGGCGATCGTCGCGTCGTCGAGATTCTTCTTCCAGTTGAAGGACGGCGAACAATTGTAGGCGAGCAGCTTGCCCGGATGGTGCTTGTGCACGCCCTCGGCGAATTTCCTCGCCTGCGCCAGATCCGGCTTCGAGGTCTCGCACCAGATCAGGTCCGCATGCGGCGCATAGGCCACGGCGCGCGCTATGCAGGGCTCGATGCCGTTCCGCACATGATAGAAGCCCTCGACCGTGCGGCCTGCGTCGTAGTCGACGAAGGGCCGGTCGCGCTCGTCGATATCGGAAGTCAACAGCTTCGCCGCTTCGGCGTCCGTGCGCGCCACGACCAGCGTCGGCGTGCCCATGACGTCGGCCGCAAGGCGCGCCGCGTTGAGGTTGCGGATATGCGCTGCCGTCGGGATCAGCACCTTGCCGCCGAGATGGCCGCATTTCTTTTCCGAAGCCAGCTGGTCCTCATAGTGCACGCCGGCGGCACCCGCTTCGATGAAGGCCTTCATGATCTCGAAGGCATTGAGCGGTCCGCCGAAGCCGGCTTCCGCGTCGGCCACGATCGGCGCGAACCAGGTCTCGACCGAAAGCCCCTTGCCTTCGGACGTCTCGATCTGGTCGGCGCGCTGCAGCGTGCGGTTGATGCGTTTGACGAGTTCCGGCGCCGCATTGGCCGGGTAGAGCGACTGGTCCGGATACATCGCCGAGGCGGTGTTGGCGTCCGCGGCGACCTGCCAGCCCGAAAGATAGATCGCCTTCAACCCGGCCCGAACCTGCTGCATGGCCTGGTTGCCCGACATGGCGCCCAGCGCGTTGACGAAATCCTCCTCGTGGATGAGCTTCCACAGCCGGTTTGCGCCCATCTCGGCCAGCGTCTGGCGAATTTGCACGGAGCCCCGCAACCGCTTCACATCCTCTGGCGAATAGGGGCGCTCGATGCCGTCGTAACGGCCTTCCGGCGCGGAGGGGACGAGGTTGTAAAAATCGGTCATTGGTCACTCCGGGGTCATCTGGCAACTGTATCAGCACTGCATCGCAAAGGCCGATTTTGCGATATCTGCGTGTGACTTCGTTTACATTGCAGCGCGAAAGACGCCTAGAAAAACCGCCAAATACCGCGAAGAATAAAGGAAAAGCTGTATTGCCATTGACAGGCTGGCTCTGTAAATTTGTCACGATTGTAAAAACGGCGAAGCGACTGCCGGACTCGACGCTCATGTAAATTCTTGTCAAGGATGGCAGGATGGCCGACCAGAAGATCTTCGCCGGGCCGCGGCTGCGCCGGCTGCGCAACGCCAGGAGCTTGACCCAGACGGCGATGGCCGAGGGGCTGGGCATCTCGCCTTCCTATCTCAACCTGATCGAGCGCAACCAGCGGCCGCTGACGGTGCAGCTCATTCTCAAGCTTGCCTCTGTCTACAAGGTCGATCCGCACGAACTTCAGGGAGAGGCAAAAGGCTCGATCGCGGCCTTGCGCGAAGCGTTCAGCGATCCGCTTCTTGCCGGCGAGCTGCCCAGCGATCAGGAACTGATCGACCTCGCCGAGACGGCGCCGAATGCTTCGGCGGCGATGGTGAAACTCTTTCGCGCCTATCGCGAGCAGGCCGAGCGCCTGTCCGATCTCAGCCAGCTCCTGGCCAAGGAGGGCAGGGCAACCGCTCTGTCGGGCGCGCGCCTGCCCGCCGATGAAGTCCATGAAGTGTTCGAGCGCCGCCCGAACCACTTCGCCTCGCTGGAAGAAGAGGCGGAGGCTTTCACATCGGTCCTCGAGCCCGGCGACGATCTGTCCGGCGCGCTGAAGGCCTGGCTGAGGCGTGAGCACGGCATCGTCGTCAAGGTGCTGCCGGTCGCCACCATGCCCAACTGGCGCCGCCGTTATGATCGTCATTCGCAGCGTCTGTTCCTTTCCGAGCGGCTGTCGCCTTTCGACCAGCTGCGCGAAGTCGCCATGGAGGCGAGCCTCATGCGCATGTCGGTGGCCATCGCGGCCGAGGTCCAGGCGCTGAAGCTCGGCACCGACGAGGCGCGCCGGCTCGCTCGCTTCGAGCTCGGCCGTTATGCCGCCCACGCGCTGATGATGCCCTATCAGGCCTTTTACGCCGCAGCCGTTCGCGCCCGCTACGACATCGACGTCTTGCGTTCGCGCTTCGGCGTCTCTTTCGAGCAAGCGGCTAACCGGTTGACCATGCTGCAGCGGCAGGGTGCAGCAGGCGTGCCGTTCTTCATGTTGGAAGTCGACAACGCCGGCAACCGCTTCCGCAAAGCCGGCAGCCAGGGTTATCCGCAAAGCCGCTTCGGCGGCGGCTGCCCCAAGCTTCCCATCCATGCGGCCTTCTCCCAGCCGGGCCAGATCCTGGTCGAGGCGGTGGAAATGCCCGATGGCGCCGAGTTCCTTTGCATCGCCCGCACGCTGGAAGGTCCGCAAGGGGCCTTCTCCGAACGGCCGCGTCGCACCGCGCTCCTGCTCGGCTGCGATATCGGCTTCCGAGACGAGATCGTCTATGGCGCGGCGCTGCCGGTCGGAGCCACCCGCAAGCCCGGGCAAGGCTTCGGCACGCCGGTAGGCCCCGCCTGCAGGCTCTGCGAGCGCGTCGGCTGCCTTGCGCGCGCCGATCCGCCGGTGACGCGCCCGCTCGGCCTCGACGAGATGGTGACGGGCCTCAGCGCCTTCGATTTCCAAGGATAAGCTCGGCCGAAGTGCCCCAAGCTTCGCCGAATGCTGGATCACGCCGGTTTTGCGCCTTTGCGCTACGCGATTGAGACGCAGTTCTTTGCGTCTCTGTTGCATTGTGTCGAACGCAACTCGCTGACAGTCATCTGCCATGTCCGATACCGCCTCGTCCTCCGTTGCCCCGTCCTCCGCCGTCTCGCCGCGCGAGGAGCGGATCGGCATGCTCCTGGTCTTCCTGTCGGCGCTGATGTGGAGTTTCGGCGGCACCATCGCCCGTTTCATCCATATCGGCGACAGCTGGACCGTGGTGTTCTGGCGTTCGCTCTGGGCCGTGGCCTTTCTCATCGCATTCATGCTTTGGCGCGACGGTTGGCGCGGCACTCTCAAGCTCTTTCGACACATGGGCCTGCCTGGCCTTGGCGTCGCCTTCTGCTTCGCCACCGCCTCGACCAGCTTCGTGGTGGCGTTAGGCTACACGACGGTCGCCAACATCCTCCTGATGCAGGCCGGCGTGCCACTCCTGGCGGCTCTCCTTGCCTGGCTCCTGTTTCGCGAACGGGTCGGTCCGGCGACCTGGATTGCGATTGCCGCCGTCATCGCCGGCGTCGCCATCATGGTCTCCGAATCCCTGGGCGGCGCCGTCTCGCCGATCGGCGACGGCCTGGCGCTGCTGATCGCGGTGATGTTTTCGGTCGCGACCGTGATCACCCGGCGCTTTGCCCATGTGCGCATGGTGCCGGCCAATTGCCTTGCGGCGCTGCTCGCCGGTGCTTTCGCCGCTTCACAGGCATCTGAGTTCGCGGTCTCCGGGCGCGACATGGGCTTCCTCTTCGCCTTCGGCGTCGTCAATCTCGGCATTGGCCTCGCCTTTTTTGCCATGGGCGCGCGGCTGGTGCCGGCGGCAATCGCGGCGCTGCTCGGCACCTTCGAGCCGATCCTTGGACCGATCTGGGTCTGGCTCGTCCATTCCGAAGTGCCGTCGGTGCGCACCATCATCGGCGGCGCGGTCGTGGTCACGGCGCTGCTCGTCCATATCGGCCTGGAGTTCAAGCGCCAGGCACGGCCGGCGCGTCCCGGCGTCACCGGCCTGCCGTCGCCCAATTGACGATCGGCGGCGTTCCCCATTGACAACCCACTCGCCGGGCGGGCAGGCTGCGATCACGGCAACAACAAGACAGGCGTATCTTGCCAAGTGTCTCCGCCGGCCTGCTCGGGGCCGGACAGCATCATCATAGCTCTCAATACACCACGGTGCATGCCGTTGATGCCGCCCGGGCGCCTCGCCGGGGAGGCCGGGACGCCTCGAATCCTGATGCCATGAGAGAGCCTGGCGTAGGCAGTTCACGCTTGTCGCTCTCCGGAAAGCTCAATAGTCTGAAGCCAACGCCGCCCCGCCATTTCGCGACGAGCCGGCGAGGGAACACTCACCAAAGGAGAACACCATGATCCGCAAAGCGCTTTTGCTTTCGGCGACGTCGGCATTTCTGACGCTTTTCACACTAAGCGGCCACGCCGAGGACCGCGTCGTCAACGTCTACAACTGGTCGGACTATATCGACAGCTCGATCATCGACGACTTCACCAAGAAGACCGGCATCAAGGTCGTCTACGACACCTTCGATTCCAACGAGATCCTGGAGACGAAACTGCTCGCCGGCGGCAGCGGCTATGACGTCGTCGTGCCGAGCGCGAACTTCCTGGCGCGCCAGATCCAGGCAGGCGTGTTCCAGAAGCTTGACAAGTCGAAGCTGCCGAACCTCTCCAACATGTGGGACGTCATTTCCGAGCGCACGGCCAAGTATGATCCGGGCAACGAATATTCGGTCAACTACATGTGGGGCACGGTCGGCCTCGGCTATAATGTCAAGAAGGTGCAGGCCGCGCTCGGCACCGACAAGATCGACAGCTGGGACGTTTTCTTCAATCCGGACAAGCTGGCCAAGCTGAAGGATTGCGGCGTTTATGTGCTGGACTCTCCCGCCGACGTCGTTCCCGCGGCGCTGAAATATCTTGGCCTCGATCCCAACAGCACCTCGCCCGATGACATTTCCAAGGCCGAGGAGGCGTTGCTGAAGGTGCGGCCCTATATCCGCAAGTTCCATTCGTCCGAATACATCAACGCCTTGGCCAATGGCGATATCTGCCTGGCGATCGGCTGGTCGGGCGACGTCTTCCAGGCGCGCAACCGCGCCGCGGAAGCCAAGCAGGGCGTCGAGATCGGCTATTCCGTGCCGAAGGAAGGCACCCAGATGTGGTTCGATCAGATGGCCATCCCCGCTGACGCGCCGCATGTCGCCGACGCGCTCGAATTCATCAACTACATGATGACGCCTGAAGTCATCGCCAAATCGACGAACTATGTGCTCTACGCGAACGGCAACAAGGCCTCGCAGCAGTTCGTCGACAAGGCGATCCTGGAAGATCCTTCGGTCTATCCAGACGAAGAGACGACGAAGAAGCTGTATACGGTTGCGCCATACGATCCCAAGACACAGCGCATCATCACGCGCACCTGGACCAAGATCGTCACCGGCCAATAAGCATTGAGAGACGGCCCCGGCAGCCAACTGCCCGGGGTCGCTTTCTTTTTGGGGAATTTAAAAAAGTAACGGAGTGGGGATTATGAAATCGCTTGGCAGCATCCGCAGGGATTTCGCGCCATGGAACGACCCGAATGCCAAGCCTTATATCCAGTTCGACAAGGTCACCAAGAAGTTCGGCGACTTCACCGCCGTCAACAATCTGTCGCTGACCATCTTCGAGCGTGAATTCTTCGCCCTGCTCGGCGCTTCCGGTTGCGGAAAGTCGACGCTGCTCAGGATGCTCGCCGGCTTCGAGGAGCCGACGGCGGGCCGCATCCTGCTGGACGGGCAGGATCTGCGCGGCATCCCGCCCTACAAGCGGCCGGTCAACATGATGTTCCAGTCCTACGCGCTGTTCCCGCATATGACGGTGGAAAAGAACATCGCCTTCGGTCTCAAGCAGGAAGGCATGCCCGCGCCGGATATCGAAAAGCGCGTCGCCGAGATGCTGAAGCTCGTCAAGCTCGAGCAATTCGCCAAGCGCAAGCCGCACCAGCTCTCCGGCGGTCAGCGCCAGCGCGTGGCGCTGGCCCGCTCGGTCGCCAAGCGGCCGAAGGTCCTGCTGCTCGACGAACCGCTCGGCGCTTTGGACAAGAAGCTGCGCGAGGAAACCCAGTTCGAGCTGATGGACCTGCAGCAGGAACTCGGCCTCACCTTCGTCGTCGTCACGCATGACCAGGAAGAGGCCATGACCATGGCCGACCGCATCGCCATCATGGACAAGGGCGAGGTGATGCAGGTCGCGACGCCTGCCGAGATTTACGAGGCGCCGACCTCACGTTTCGTGGCGCATTTCGTCGGCAATGTGAACATGTTCGAGGGAAAGGTCGCCGAGCGCACGGCAAGCACGACCCGCATCACCGGCGCGACCGGGGCGGAGATCGTCGTCGACAATGGAGGCAACACCGCCGCCGGCTCCGACATCGTCTTCGCGATCCGGCCGGAGAAGATCAAGGTCTCCTCGAAAAAGCCGGCCGATGCCGTCAATGCGCTTGAAGGCGAGGTCTACGACGTCGCCTATCTCGGCGATATGACCGTCTATCATATCAGGCTCGACGACGGGCAGATCGTGCGGGCGAGCGCGCTGAACGCCTCGCGCATCACCGAGGATCCGCTCACCTGGAACGACCGCGCCTGGGTCTCCTTCCGGCCCGATGCCGGCGTCGTGCTGACAAGGTAGGCTGAGATGACCGATATCGCCGCGACCGCCGCCCCATCGACTGAAACCGCGACACTGCCGGCGAGGCTGGCGAAGGGCTTCGTCAACCGGCTCGTCATCATCATCCCCTATCTCTGGCTGCTGTTCTTCTTCCTCATTCCCTTCATCATCGTGTTCAAGATTTCGCTGTCGCAGACGGCGATCTCGATGCCGCCCTATACGCCGGTGCTCGACTTCAAGGACGGCGTCGCGGGATTCCTCGCCGGCTTCCGCGAGCTCAACTTCGACAACTACACCTGGGTCACCCAGGATGCGCTCTACTTCAACGCCTATGTGACGAGCCTGATCATCGCGGCGATATCGACGATACTCACGCTGATCGTCGGTTATCCGATCGCCTATGGCATGGCCCGCGCGCCGGCCACGATCCGCCCGACCTTGCTGATGCTGGTGATCCTGCCCTTCTGGACCTCGTTCCTGATCCGCGTCTATGCCTGGATCGGCATTCTGAAGCCCGAGGGCCTGCTCAATCAGGTCCTGCTCGCCACGGGCTTGATCAGCCAGCCGCTGGTCATCCTCAACACCTACACCGCGATCTTCATCGGCATCGTCTATTCCTACCTGCCCTTCATGGTGCTGCCGCTCTATTCCTCGCTGGAGAAGATGGATTATTCGCTGATCGAAGCCGCGCAGGACCTCGGCTGCCCGCCGACCGGCGCCTTCTGGAAGATCACATTCCCGCTGTCGCTGCCCGGCGTCGTCGCCGGTTGCCTTTTGGTGTTCATTCCGGCGGTGGGCGAGTTCGTCATTCCCGACCTTCTCGGCGGCTCGCAGACGCTGATGATCGGCAAGACGCTCTGGAACGAGTTCTTCTCAAATCGCGACTGGCCGGTGTCGTCGGCCGTGGCCGTAATCCTGCTCCTGGTGCTGACAATACCGATCATGTTCTTCCAGCAGGCGCAGGCAAAGGCACAGGAGCAGGGCAGATGAACTCGACCTGGAGCCGCTTCAACATCACCTCGATCGTGCTGGGCTTTGCCTTTCTCTATTTGCCGATCGTGCTTCTGATCGTCTTTTCCTTCAACGAATCCAAGCTCGTCACCGTCTGGGGCGGCTTCTCGACCAAATGGTACGTGTCGCTGTTCCACAACCAGGGCCTGATGGATGCCACCTGGGTGACGGCGCGCGTCGGCGTCATCTCGGCAACGGTCGCGACCGTGCTCGGCACGCTCGCCGCCATCACGCTGACCCGCTACACACGCTTCAGGGGGCGGGTGCTTTTCTCGGGCATGGTGTTCGCGCCGCTTGTCATGCCGGAAGTCATCACCGGCCTCTCGCTGCTTTTGCTCTTCGTCGCCGTCGGACTCGACCGCGGCTTCTTCACGGTGACGCTCGCCCACATCACCTTCACCATGTGCTTCGTCGCCGTCGTCGTGCAGTCGCGGCTGGTCTCCTTCGACCGCTCGCTTGAGGAGGCGGCGATGGATCTCGGCGCGCCGCCGGTGAAGACTTTCTTCCAGATCACCTTGCCGGTCATCCTGCCGGCGATCATCTCCGGTTGGATGCTGGCTTTCACGCTCTCGCTGGACGATTTGGTCATCGCGAGCTTCACCTCGGGTCCCGGCGCGACCACGCTGCCGATGAAGATCTACAGCCAGGTGCGCCTCGGCGTGACCCCGGAAATTAACGCTGCCTGCACGATCCTGATCGCGGTGGTGGCGATCGGCGTCATCATCGCCTCGATCGCCAACAAGCGCCGCGAGATCCAACGCCAGCTCGACGAGCAGGCCGCGCAGCGCGGTTGAGTGATGAGCGGGGCGCGGACAGTTTGCGCCCCGCCTTACTGGCCTGAAACGCCGGGAGCGATCGGCGAGATGAACGGCGCGCTCCAGTTGCCGCCGACGAAGAACAGCGACTGGTTCGGCGGCGGCGGAGGCGGGCTGGCCGCCTGACCGTTGGCTTGCTGGGGCTGCTGCGCCGGTTGTCCGTTGGGCACCACGCCGCCCGAGAGCGCCAGCCCGCGTCCGACATAGGAGGCAATGCCCGACAGCCAGATCTTGTATTTCTGGGCATTGATCTCGGCCTTGTCCAGGCGCGCCACGCCCTTCGAAATGCTTGCCTTGATCTCGGCGCCGTCGATCGGCAGCGAACCGTTGGCGACGTCGTCGAGCGCGAAGAAACCCCCTTGCCGGTTGCGCTTGAGGAAGGCCGGCAGATCGAGCCCGTTGAGCGTGCCCGGCCCGAACGTCGCCGAGAACGATCCGTCGGCATTCTCGAAGATGGAATTCCAGGCCTTGCCCGGCCCCTTGAGGATCACCGATACCGTGCCGGTGCCGGCCGGCACCAGCCGCGTCATTCCCGCCGCCGTGGCAAAGGCACCCGTATCCACATCCGACGCCAGGAGCCGCATCTCGACCTGCGTGCCTTCCGGCTTGCGGTCGAAGCGCAGGCTGCTCTGGATGTTGCCGTTGAAGGCCGACGCGTCGGATATGTCGAAGACGGCAAGGCCGTTCTTGACCTGCGCGGTTGCCGCGACGTCGGCAAGCTGCACCGGTCCCGCGTTGGCATGCGCCGCCGAGAGCCTGAGGTCGAGGTTGATGCGGTCGGCGAAGCTGGTGTCGATGTCGCCGAGGCCGGCCTCGCCGGTGGGCGCGACAGGTGTGAAAGCCGACAGGAAGGATCTCAGATCCAGCGTATCGAAGGCGAGCGTGCCGGCAATCACCGGGCGCCCTTCGGCAAAGGAGAAATCCAGCGCTCCCATGCCGGGATTGTTGTTGAGCGTGACCGTTGTGTTCTCGAACTTCGCGCGCCCCGCCGAGGCGTTCACCTTGCTGCTGACCGAGACGGCGCCGATCGCAGCGCCCGGCGCGATGCCGGCCTGCGACCACTCCAGCACGCGCCGCAACGACGGTGCTGAGAACTTTGCCTGGCCGTCCAGATAGGCATTGTCCGACATCGAGGCCGTTCCGTCGAAGGAGAATGTCGCGGGCGCCGCCTTGAAGGAAAGGGTGACGGGAGCTGCCCCTCCCGCAAACAGCACCAGCGGTTTCGCGGAGGAGAAATCGAGCTGGACGCTCTCGCCGCGCCAGATTCCGGTCGCGGTCAGCGATGCATCGCTGTTCATCGCTTCCCAGTTGACCTGGCCGTTCAGGCTGCTCAGGATTTCAGTGTCCTTGCCGTCGATCGAAGTCACCACGCGGCCATCGCGGAATTCGACGGTGCCGAACGGATCGGAAGGCAATCTGCCGAGATCCGGCTTCTGTGGGTTGGCGCTGACCACGCCGCGGGCGGTATCGATCGAGCGCGTGATGCGCCCGCCGGTCGGAAGCGGCGGCAGATAGAAGCCGCTCGCCGTGCGCTGAACCCTGATCGTCGGGCGCACCAGCCTTGCGGTCGAGAAGGCGACGTCGCCCTGCAGGGCGGCCATGGCCGAGAGATCGACTTCGACGCGGTCTGCCTCGACCACCGGCGGCGTTTCGGTCTCGGTCCATTGTGACAGCGTTACGTCGCTGAGGATGGCCCGGAACTTTGGCCACACTTCAATGCGCGGCGAGCCGTCGATTGTGACCCTGAAGCCGCTCCAGGCGCTCAACTCCCAGGCGATGCGGTCGCGCACGATGCGGGTCGAGGCGATCAGCGGTAGCGCAGCGACCGCGAGCGCGATGACGAGCACGGCAACGCCGATCGCCCACACCCCGCGCCGGATCAGAGATGATCGCATTTCGCCCCGTATGCTTTCGTTGCCAATAAATCGCCCGACGGGTGTAACCGAGCGCCGACGCTTTTCAAGTCTTTATGGCCTTGCGATGGCATTTGCGCAGCGGCGACCATGGGTCGCCCGAACAAAATCTTGCTCTGCTGCGCTGCAATATGCATAAGCGGGCTGCACGATCCCGATCCGCAATCGCGCGCCGTTTCTGGGACGATGGCATATGCGACGATGAGCTTAACTGGCTCGAACGCGACGCGCTTTGGGAGGAGCGATCATGGCCGCCGACACACCCTTGTGGACCCCGACGCAGGAGCGCATCGACGCAGCGCCTCTAACCGCGTTCATGAAGGCCGCGGAAGCAAAGGCTGCGCTTTCCTTCTCCGGCTATGCCGAACTCCATCGCTGGTCGATCGACAACCGCGAAGCCTTCTGGAGCTTGGTCTGGGATTTCTGCGGGGTTGTCGGCGACAAGGGCGAGCGCCACCTTATCGACGGCGAGCGGATGCCCGGCGCCAGCTTCTTCCCCGACGCCAGGCTCAATTTCGCCGAGAATCTTTTGCAGAAGGCCGGCGGCGGCGAGGCCATCGTCTTCCGTGGCGAGGACAAGGTCGAGCGCCGGCTCTCCTGGAACGAGCTCCATGCGCTGACCTCGCGGCTGCAGCAGCTCTTCCTGTCGCTCGGCGTCAAGGCCGGCGACCGCATCGCCGCCATGATGCCGAACATGCCCGAGACCATCGCCGCGATGCTGGCGGCAAGCTCGATCGGCGCTGTCTGGTCGTCATGCTCTCCCGATTTCGGCGAGCAGGGCGTGCTCGACCGGTTCGGCCAGATCGAGCCGGTCGTCTTCCTCGCGCCCGACGGCTATTGGTATAACGGCAAGGCGATCGAGGTGGCCGACAAGGTCCGCGCGGTCGCGACGAAGCTTGCCACGCTGCGCAAGGTGCTGATCGTCGACTATCTCGGCACCTCTCAGGACGTGGCCGCCACCGTCGACAAGGCCACCGCGCTCGAAGATGCGCTCTCGCCCTTTGCGGTGAAGACCGTCAGCTTCGAGCGGCTGCCCTTCGCCCATCCGCTCTACATCCTGTTTTCCTCGGGCACGACCGGCATTCCGAAATGCATCGTTCATTCGGCAGGCGGCACACTGATCCAGCACGTCAAGGAGCATCGGCTGCATGCCGGCCTGCTCGAGGGCGATCGCCTGTTCTATTTCACCACCTGCGGCTGGATGATGTGGAACTGGCTGGTCTCGGGCCTCGCTTCGGGCGCGACGCTGCTGCTTTATGACGGCTCGCCCTTCTACCCCGACGGCAATGTGCTGTTCGATTTCGCCGATGCCGAGAAGATGACCTATTTCGGCACCTCGGCCAAGTTCATCGATTCGGTTCGCAAGGCCGGTCTGAAGCCGATCGCGAGCCATGATCTGTCCAGCGTGCGCACCATCTCCTCCACCGGCTCGCCGCTGTCGCCGGAGGATTTCCGCTTCGTCTATGACGGCATCAAGAAGGACGTGCATCTGGCCTCGATCTCGGGCGGCACCGACATCGTCTCCTGTTTCGTGCTCGGCGTGCCGACCGAACCGGTCTGGACGGGCGAGATCCAGGGCCCCGGCCTTGGCCTGGCGGTCGACGTCTGGGACGACGACGGCAAGCCTGTCCGGCAGGAGAAGGGCGAGCTTGTCTGCACCAAGGCCTTCCCGTCGATGCCGATCGGTTTCTGGAACGATCCCGAAGGCAAGAAGTATCACGCCGCCTATTTCGAGCGTTTCGACAATGTCTGGTGCCATGGCGACTTCGCCGAATGGACGGCCCATGGCGGCATGATCATCCATGGCCGTTCGGACGCCACGCTCAATCCGGGCGGGGTGAGGATCGGCACGGCCGAGATCTACAACCAGGTCGAGCAGATGCCGGAAGTCCTCGAGGCGCTCTGCATCGGCCAGGATTTCGACAATGATGTCCGCGTCGTGCTGTTCGTGCGGCTGGCCGCGGGCGTGACGCTGGACGAGGATCTGGAAAAGCTCATCCGCGCCAGGATCCGCACCGGCGCCAGCCCGCGCCACGTGCCGGCCAGGATCGTCGCCGTCACCGACATCCCGCGTACCAAGTCGGGCAAGATCACCGAGCTCGCGGTCCGCGACGTGGTCCACGGCCGCACGGTGAAGAACAAGGAAGCGCTCGCCAATCCCGAGGCGTTGGAGCTGTTCCGCGACCTGCCGCAGCTCGCGAGCTAACGGTTAACAAAGTATGTCCACCGAATTTACCTAGATTTCATGGGTGGTACACATTCGTAAATTTTTTTGGCTGCCGGTAAGGACTTGTTAAGGGACGACCCCGATAGTCGCGTGTAACTTGAGGGAGAAATCCCGTTCCTCGCCCCTGAGGTTCAGCTCAAGCCCCCGTTGTGACAGCATCCCATTTCTCAAGGCGTCCTCCAGGACGCCTTTTTCTTTGGCGGTGGCCCTTCCCGCAGGCTACTCCGCGAGCACGCGCGTCGACGGGAAGGCGACCTCGACCAAGGTTCCTTCGCCAGGCGTCGAGGTGATGGCGAAACGGGCGCGGTTCGCCTCCACCATGGCCTTGGTGAGGGGCAGGCCGAGGCCCGTGCCGTCGCCGCGTCCGCGCTTCAGCGCATTGATCTGCTTGAACGGCTTCAGCGCCTGCTCGATCTCGGCCTGGGTCATGCCGATGCCGGTGTCGCGCACACGCATGACGACATCGCCCGAGGCCTCGTAAGCGGTCGAGACGATCACCTGGCCGCCGGCCTGGGTGTAGCGGATGGCGTTGGACAGGATGTTGAGGGCGATCTGGCGCACGCTTCTCAGGTCCGCCACCACCTCCGGCAGTCGCGAAGCGAAGCTGGAGCGGATGATGACGCGTTCGCGGTTGGCCTGCGGCTGCATCATCGCCACTGTCTCGGCGAGCGTGTCGTTGAGCGACACCGCCTCGTAATCCATCTCCTGCTGGCCGGCCTCGATCTTCGAGATGTCGAGCAGGTCGTTGACCAGGTCGAGCACATGGTTGCCTGAGCGGTTGATGTCGCGCAGGTAGTCGCGATAGCGGTCGTTGGTGATCGGGCCGAATTTCTCGTCCACCATCAGCTCGGAAAAGCCGATGATGGCGTTGAGCGGGGTGCGGATCTCGTGGCTGATGCGGGCCAGGAAATCCGTCTTCTGCGAGGAGGCGCGCTCGGCCACCGCGCGGGCTTGCGTCAGGTCTTCCTCCGCCCGCTTCCATTGCGTGATGTCGCGCACCACGGCGCAGAAGCCGCTGTCGTTGGGCAGCCTGCCGATGGTCATGAACAGCGGAATGAAACGCCCCTGCGCCTCGCGGCCAATGACCTCGCGGCCGTCATTCAACACGCTCGCAACGCCCGGCTCCGAAAGGCCGGCGAGATAGTCACGCGCCGCACGCTGGCTTTCGATGGCAAACAGCGAGGCGAACGGCTTGCCCGCGACCTCGTCGCTTTCGAAACCGAACAGCGCTTCCGCCGGCCGGCTGATCGAGCGGATATTGCCGTCGCGGCCGATCAGCACGACGCCGTCGGTGGCGGTGTCGATGATGGTGCGCATCTCGGCGATGCGTGACTTCAGCTCCGGCACGTCCGGCTGCAGCGCCGGTTCGTCATTGGCGGCGGTGAAATGCGCCGCGTCTTCCTCGCCGGATCGCCGCACCACCAGCATCAGCGCCTTGCCGCCGCGCCACGGCACTGAGCGCAGCAGCGCCTCGATCGGGAATTCCTGGCCCTGGCGGGTCTTGAGCTTCAGCGAGTGGTCGCTTTCGTCCGTCGCGGTGTCTTCGGCATAGGGATCGGCGAAGAGCGCGCCAAGGCCCCCCGCATCCGCGAGGTCGTCCAGCGCATCGTAGCCGGTCAGTTCGAGGAAGGCGTCATTGGCGTAGTGCAGCACGTCGCCCGAATGGATGAGCAGCGGCACCGGCAGCTTGGCGAGGATGGATGTATCGGGCGCCTTGGCCTCTTCTCCGGTCGAAAACGCGGACGGGACAAAACCCGACAGTTTCAGCGGCGGCACGTCGAGGCGCGGCCGCGCCGGCGCCTCTTCCGGCTGTTCTTCCGCCGTGGCGGCATCCGCGTCGGAGCCTGCCCAATCCTCGTTGTCCTGCGCATCGCGGAAATTGTCGGCGGTCATGCTGTCGTCATCGGCCGCCGCATCGAGGCCAGGCCGCCCGGCAGCCGCCTGCTGCGCCGAAAGCTCTTCGGCCGGCTGCGGTTCCGCGGCAGCATGTTCGGCAGACTGCCGGGCATCCTCTGCCTGCTCGGGCTGTGAAACCGGCGCGCCCCCAGTTTCGTCGGCGGATTTCTCGCCATCGGCATAGTTGAGCAGCGAGCCGGAAACGGCCGAGGTCCCGGTCTGGCTAGCGGCCTCCGTCTCGGCGGTGTCATCGATACCGTCGAGCCGCGCCAGGTCTTCCTGATCTTCCGCCTCGGTCTGCGCCTCAGCGGTCTCCGCATCGACCTTTGCGTCATCGGCTTCCGAGGCTTCCGGTGCGGATGCCGGGCTCGCTTCCCGCGTGGAATCGTCGTGCTCGACAGCGTCAGGCGGAAGCGGCTGGTTTGCGTCGGCCCTCGATGCGCTTGTCGGTTGTTTTACCGTCGCCGCATCCTCGCCGCCGGCGGTCGCATCGGGCTGCTTGTCGGCTTCGGCGGCACGTTCCTCGGCAGGCGCGGCGCTGTCCTTGCGCAACCGCTCGCCGATCTCGCGGAAGGCGCTGCGCTCGAGGACCGACAGGCTACGCAGATTTGACGGCGTGTCGGTTCCCGGCTGCTTGTCGTTGGCCGGCTGGCGATGCTCGGCCAGTCTTATCACCTTGTCGGCGAAGCGACGCTCCGGCTTGGGCACGATGGTCAGCGCCGGCACTTCGCCCCGGAATGGGTCCTCGGGCTTTGGCTGTTCCGGCGGCGTCTGCTCCGCCGCCGGCGGTTCGACCGACGGTCCGGTCCCGCCGGAGGAGGTGGCCTCGGTCGGTGCGGCATTCGGCACCAGAACCATGCCGAGCGCTTCGGGATCGACCACGGCGTCGGCCGCGCGCGCGACGCCGAAACCGCGAAACCCTTCGAAAGCGCGGCTGCGGCCATAGACGGGCAGCGCCGCCAGATCGACGGGGATCTTCAGACCGGTTCCCGCCACCGGCGCCGGCCACAGCACCGAGCGCCCGGACCAGGTATCGCGCCGGTCGAGCAGGCCGGCGATTTCGCCCGAGGCGTCGAGGCCGAAAGTGGCGGCGACATCCCTGAAGCGGCGGCCAATCACATCGGCGGCAGGCTGGCCGACGATGTTGGCGAATTCAGGCGACAGCGCGCTGAATCTGCCTTCGGCGTCCGTGCGCCAGACGAAGCGCAGCGGCGGCGCGGAGCGGTCGATGTCGCGGGGCGGGGCCGGCCGGGCTGATGCGGCGGTTTCGCCGGCATCCCGCTCATGGGCTTCGGTCGTAGCGGTCCCTTCCGGCGCGTCCTTCGCCGGCGTCACCGGTCGAGCATGCCCGGCATCCTCGTTGCCGGCATTGAAGTACCAATGGTCGTGCTGGCCGGCGCCGGCATCGCCGGCCCGTTGGCTGGAGTCGGCGGCGTCGGCCTGATGGTCGGCTGTGGGCTGCTGACCGGCCAAGGTCAGGCTGTCGGTGCCGGGTCGTGCATTGCCCTCGGCATCGTCTGGGGCCGGCTCGGCCTCTTCGCCAGCCGCCGCGGCCGGCACCGGCTTGTCCGGGGCGGACTCGGGCTCGACTGCCGGGCTTTCACCTGGCGGCGTAGCGCTAACGGTCTCCGGCGCCGCAACCCGTCGATCGCTGGCCTGATCGCTCTGGTCGGCGGTCGATCGATCTTGTTGGTCGCTGTCCGCACCGTCGAGCTGGCCCTCGTCGATCACGACCAGCAGATGGCGCGTGTCGGTAAGCCGCGCAAAACCGGCCGGGTAGGAGGTAGCGGCGCCAGGCACGAGGCGCTTGACGATGCGCTCGCCGCTGCTTGCCACATCCGCAACCAGGGCAGCCAGGGTTCGCGGCTCGATACCGAGCGCCGCGAAGCCGTCCGACGCTGCCTCGACGTCGCCATGCGCGTCGACGAAGGCGATGAAATGAGCGGGTTCGGTGAAACCGCCTATGGCGCGGCTGGCGATCTCGCCGGCGCTGCGCGAATTGGTCTGCGCCGCCGGCACCGCCAGCAGGATTGCCTTCTCCCCATCAGGCATCGTCACGGCGCTGGCCAGGAAGCCGACGGCGCGGCTCACCATGCCGCTGGCCAGCCTCACCGTGATGGCGCGGTCACTGCCGATCTCCGGAAAACCGCTGGTCGCCATAATCTGGCGCCGGGCGATCAGCGGCAGCTGCGCCGAGGCGCCGATGATGGCTTCGATATCCGGATAACCGAACACCGACGCCCCCGGACCGTTCGCCCAGATCACCTGTTCGAGGTCGGCCGACAGAATGGCCAACGCGTCGCCCGCGGCAAAGCGCTGGCGCACCGCGTCGAGCACGGCGACGTCGAGGAAGGAGTAGTGTTCAGGCGGCATGCGCTGGCCGGCCCTCCGAAGCGGCATTTTCAGTTAACGCTTTGTTAATAAAAGCCCGCGGCCCGGAGGTCCACAAGCCTAGGCTTGCATCGGTCGAAATCTCTGGGCGCTTGGTTAACGACCCTTGCGGCTGACGTGCGGGAAGATTTTTATGGTGCGGTGCAACAAAGATGTTGCAATGCACAAAAAATCCTTTATGTTGCCATCATACATGAACGAGACGGCTTTCTGTCAAAGCCGCTATCCCGAAAAGGTTGGAAAATGTCCAAGACGACTGCCAAGACCGCCGCCGAGACGATCGAAAATGTCGAATTCCCCAGTTTCGACGCCTCCAAGGCCACGGACCAGATCCGCGCCTTCGCCGAGAAGGGCGTCGAGCAGTCGAAGGAAGCCTATGCCAAGCTGAAGAGCGGCGCCGAGGAGACCCAGAAGGTTCTGGAGTCCACCTACGAGACTGCCAGGACTGTTTCCAGCGACGTTTCGCTGAAGGCCATCGCCGCGCTCCGCGCCAATGCCGAGGCCAACTTCTCGCACCTCGAAGCCCTGGTCGGCGCCAAGACCCTTTCGGAAGTCGTCGAGCTGCAGACCGCGTTCCTGCGCAAGCGCGTTGAGATGGCCGTCGAGCAGGCGAAGGAGTTCCAGACCGTCGCCACCAAGGCGGTCGAGGACGTCTCCAAGCCGGTCAAGAGCGCCTTCGAGAAGGCGATGAAGGACGCCAAGGCTGCCTGATTTCGGCGCACAACCCTGCGATGCATCAAAACGTCGCATTTCGTCAGACAAATAGTCGTGCGATAGGGTTGAATAACCAGATACCCGGGGTGGAACCTCCTCCCTCCGTCTCCGGGGTGACCAGCCAGCACCTCCTCCCGCTGGCTCGTAACAGGAAAAGGCCGGCACCTCCTCCCGCCGGCCTTTTCTTTTGCCTTGACGAAAGTGGATGAGGAAACCCGTCCTTTGCCTTATCAAGGCCCTTGAATTAGAATCCGATAGCCCGTATTTGACGCATCGCCGAACGACAGGGCGGATCACGGAGAAAGACGCTTCACCTCGATCCAGCTCAGGCACGCGTGCCGTTGTAGCTCAGTTGGTTAGAGCACCAGATTGTGGATCTGGGGGTCGCTGGTTCGAGCCCAGCCAACGGTACCATCGCTTTTTCCCGTAAGTACCGGCGCTCAACGCCGGCAAATATGTTGCGCTGATCGACCACGTCGCAATCACTCCAAAACGAGAGGAAGTGATCGCTTTTCGGTGCCATACGCTGCGCTGTGCTACACCTTTGCGACATTGAAGGACAGCGACGTCGCAAAAGCCTTGCCGGCCGACGATAACATCTATTCCCTCGACAAAGCGGGTGAAGCAGACAAGGCGCTGGCCGCGGCCAAGGCAGCTCTCAAGGCCAAGACGATCGGCACCCTATCTGCCGGCACGTCGGTGGCATTCGCGGATACATATCTGAAGGGCATTGCCCAGACCAAGCAGTACAAGACGCCTCAGGCCCGTGATCTGGACCTCGTCGCGAACCGCGTCGATGCCGTCATCGGCGCGAAAGACACGTTGCTTGGCGCCGCCAAGAAACTGGCAACGAGAACATGACGATCGCAGGTGCCTGTTTTGCGGCGGCGTCGTCGGGAAGGGCGCCGGCGTCGGCCTTGGCAAGAGCGACCCGGAGTTGAAGGCGTCTCGTCGAAGATCAGAAGCGGCGGCCGGCCGAGAAGCGCTGCGACGATCGGGGCCTTGGCTCGCGTGCCAAGCGAATATTCGGCGATCGGGCGGTCGATCCAGCGCCCGAGCTCGAGCCGCTCCAGGAGATCGCCGCTCGGCAGCTCGTCCGGCGCGCAGCCACGGATCGAGGCGACGAGCTCGATATACTGGCGTCCCGAAAGCGACGCCAGGCACCCTGCCTGCTTCGGCCAGTTGGGTCGCATCCCAGCTCCGGCTCAGGCTCCCCTCGGCCATCAGAACGGCGCGGTTGCGGAGCACCGGGACGGCCTCCACCACATGGGTCGAGGCCGCCCGCTTGCGCAGAGCGCGGTGATGACGCGCTTTCACCTCCCAGGCGGCGACCGGATCGAGGCCGTTCAACGATACGGTTCGCCGAAATCGTTTTCGCGCCACCGCCGGTTTTGCTATCCGCGCTTTTCGACCACGCCGTAGAGCACGTTGCGGTTCTCGCCGAAGAACACCTGCGCCTCGACCGTGTTGCGGTCGACGCTCGCATTGATGATGTTCCACATATCGGCCTCGGATCGCAGCAGCAGCACCCAGTCCATGAACGTTTCGCGGTATCCCGCGTCCGGATTGCCCTCGGCGTAGTTCGCAAACAGGAACGTGCCGCCGGGCTTCAGCATCTGCATGCATGTTTTCGTGAGTTTCGTTGCGACGTTGTGCGCAAGATAGTCGTAAAGGCCGGAGGCATAGATCAGATCGAACTTGCCGAGCTTGTGGCCCCTGGTGAGCACGGTTCTTACCGAGCCGTCGATGGCCTCGACCGCCGTGCCCTGGAATTCGCGCGCGATCAGGCCGACACTTTGCGGATCCTGATCGAGTGCAACCCATCGTTGGAGACGGCCTTCGGCCAGCGCTGCCGAATGATTGGCCTCCCGCAAATGGCCGGCTGCAATCGCCAGCACCTCGGTTTCCGGCCCCTTCTTGGCCGCGGTCTCATCGACATAGCGGGTCAGAAGATCGCGCCGCTCCCGTGCCGCGATGCATGATGGCACGTTCTTAGTATGGCTGTAGAGTGCCTTGCCAATTTCCGAGGCGTTCGCCACGCTGTCGGCCACGTGAGGGTCGCAATAGATGTAGTCGAGCAACTGCGCGTCGCCGGAATAACCCCTGGGCTTCGTGAAAGACCAGCGTGTCAGCGGGTCTTCGAGAAAATATTCCAGGACCGGATGAGCTTGCGCCACCGGTATTAATGCTTGCCAGACATCCGGGCGAAGTCTGGACCTCAGCCCATTGAGGGTTGACAGCAGGCGGCGAACGGTCTCGGCTGGGTTCTTGCCTTGTTCAATCTGCTGGCTGGTCGCGTGCAGGATGAGCGCAAGCTCGGCGCGTGCGGTTTCAAATGCTTCGCCACGAGGCTCTGGTTTTCGATGTAGATTGCCAGCAATCATCTCGGCTGTAATCAGGCTTTTGCCATCAAAGACGGTCCGCACGCGCCGCTCCATGGTTAACAGGCGGTTAACTTATTGCGTAGAATGCCCCCTTTGCCAATGTCGGGCCGAACGCATTTTAGCGATATGATTAATTTCCGGTTAACCATTTAGCATCTTTGGGCGTCTCGCGGCTCGGATTCCGAGTTCCAGTTAATGCAAACTTGTCCTGCGCCGTGCATCTGATGGCGTGGCAACGGTGTCCCAAGGAGTCGGCCCGCGTGAGGGCAGAATCTGGAAAGCAGCTCGCAATGCAAACCCCCTTTCAGCGGGGTTTGTTTTGAACGAGCGCGTCTCCTCTGCGTTGGCCGACATGGGGCATGTGGAAACAAACCCGCCTAACCACGAGCCGATGCCTGGCGAGCTCCGGGTCCTTTATCGGGCGGATGCCCAGGCGAAGCGAAGAACGGAAGCCAGGCCCGGGCTATGGATGGCCGTTGCCATCTATTTGATGTTTTCGGCAACGGATCTGCTGCTGATACCGGATGTGGCGGCCTACACCATCGTCGCCCGCTTCACCGTCGGCATAACCGCGCTGCTGATTTTGGAAGAACAGCTCCGCCGTGGGATCGCGACGGCATGGCTCGATTTGACTTGCGCCGGCGCCATCATCTTCGGCTATATCGGGTGGCTTTGCCCGGCCTTTACCGGCGCCGACAGGGAAAGCGTCGCCTACTACATGGTGTTCGGCACGATTTTCATGATGAGCGCCAATCTTTTCTTCACGTTCAGCTTTAGATTATCGATACTAACGTCGACAATAATACTTTTTATACTGTATATAGTAAACTACCTTGTGCCAGCCACGTTAACATACAAGATGGTTTTCGGGACCTTCTACGTCTCATGCTTTACGTTCACGTCATATGTGAACTGGAAGCTGAATGGAGAGCGTTACAACGTATTTCTGAACGCCTTGGAGGCCCAAATCCAGCACAGGGAGGCCACAGAACGCGGCAAAGCTCTGCTGCGGCTATCGCGCACGGATCCGCTGACGGGGCTGCAGAACCGGCGAGCGATCGATGAGAAGCTGCGCGACTACTGGAGCGACTGGCAAAGGCTTGGCAACCGGTTCGCTGCCATCCTCATCGACGTTGATTTCTTCAAGAAATTCAACGACTGCTACGGCCATCAGGAAGGCGACCGTTGCCTGATCCATGTCGCCAACGCCCTTAGCGATCTCGTCAAGCAATACGACGCCTCGATCGGGCGCTTCGGGGGCGAGGAATTCATCGTCCTGGCCCGCATGGACAAGAAGGAGCGCGTCGCCGAGCTTGCGGAAGCCATTTGCCGCACAGTGGAGAACCTGGCGCTTACTCACGAGCTGCGGCGTGACGGCATCTCAGTCGTCACGGCGAGCGTCGGCGCCGCCTTCACCAGGGTTCAAGCCGGCGCCAAGCTGGAGAAGATCATTCACGAGGCCGATCGCGCGCTCTACCTGGCTAAGGCCGGCGGCAGGAACTGCGCCCGGCTGTTCGATCCGACCGATCCCCAGAGCAGCGACGAGAGTGAGAACATCGCGGCTTTGCTGAAAATCGCCATCGGCCAGAATCTCGTCTCACTCGTCTACCAGCCCATCCAGGACGTCGCCTCGGGCAAGGTCGAGGCGGTGGAAGCTTTGATGCGCCTCAAGATGCTGGACGGCACTCTGGTTCCGCCAAGCCTGTTCATTCCCGTGGCGGAAAGAACAGGCGCGATCCTGGAACTCGGGCGCTGGGTGATAAGGTCGGTCTGCGCCGAGCTCCTGGCGGACGACCATATCGGCGTCGTCAGCGTCAACGTCTCTCCGATCCAGCTCAAGACGCCCGGTTTCGCAACGTCCGTCGCCAGCATATTGGGCGAGACCGGGGTTGCCGGCAGCAGGCTAGCCTTCGAAATTACCGAAGGCCTCGAGATGGAGATGCATTCGGACGTTCTGCGCTGCATCAGCGACCTGAAAGTGCTCGGGATCAAGATATGGCTCGATGATTTCGGGACGGGCTTCGCAGGCCTTTCGTGGCTTCGTCTCATCGATTTCGATACGGTCAAGATCGACCGCTCGTTCCTTCACGACTGCGGCACTCAGAAGGGTATGGCGATGCTCCAGGACATTGTCGCCTTGGTTCGAAATCGCGGCCCCAAAATCCTGGTCGAGGGGGTGGAAACCGACGAGCAGATGGCGCTCATGCGTGAGTTCGGCATCGACAAGGTCCAAGGTTATCGTGTCGGCCGCCCTGCTGTCGCGGCAAGCTTCCAGGCAAAACGGACCACCCAGAAACGCGCATTTACGGTGCTGAAGTCCGCATGATGGAGCAGGCGGCGCCGCTGCACGCCTCGCCCGGATTAGTGCACCAGCGTCCGCGCCCACTGCCGCAGCTCGCGCGGGGTCACGTCCGTCTTTGCTCCTGAACGACCGATAAAAGCCGCCGAGCTGCGGCAGAGCCCGCTCACGACGCGAATCACGGTTCCCCGCCGGTAGAGCGCCATGGTTGTGTCTCAAAGCAAGATTGTCCTGGATTTCATCTCAGGCCACACTCGACGTCATCATGCGCGACAGCACAGGGGACCCGCGTGATTTGTCGATGGCATCGGTGAGGTCAACACGGCAAATCCGGCGATCGGCAGATCTGACAACATGAATGCACCATCGCAAGTTTCCACTCCCGACGCATCCGCATTGCGCACCTGAACTGGCGTCCCCGCCCTCCCTTCCAGGGCGCCTTCGGAGCGTAACTTCGCGTCCTGTTCATGATCGGCATCCCTGACGCTTTGCGGCGTTTCGAAATACCAGACAGGCCGCCAAGCGTCGCAAGACGAACAGGGAGTTAGACCGTTTGGCCAAACGGTATCAAAACCAATTCAAACCGTTTCACTAAATGTCCCTCGCCGTGCTGTGGCCGAAGGATCAATCCAGTTGCCTACAATGGGTTTCGCCGGGCCACACAAATCCACGAAGGATTTGGACGAACCACCAAGCTTTGACTTTCTTTGTAAAAGCTGTCCTTCAGCGACTGACATTATCGTTGTTCGCCAATAGGCTATGAAGCGGTTCGCCAAAGTCGATTGACGGAGCAGGTTTCGTTCATGTGGCCAGCCAGACACGTTCGGCCACACGATGGTCGCTGAGCAGGAAGTTGGGATTGGGAACAAACCCCTTCACCTCGTGGCGTGCCGCGTCTATCCAACTGGCAAACGCCGGAATGATGGCGGGGCACTCGTCGTGGATCATCTGCTGCAGTTCGAAATAGACCTCGCGGCGCTTGGCCGGATCGGCGAACGAGCGTGACTCCGCAAGCTTGCTGTCGAAGCTGTCGTTACGCCAATGCGTCTCGTTCCACGGCGCGGTACCATCGGCTTCTCCCGTAAGGGTGCTGATTTTTCGATTTACATGGATGTTTCGATCGTGGGTGGTGCGTCTGCTTGCGATGTCGCAAATTGTGCCACCTATTGTGACGTAAAGTCGACGCCTGGTGCAGATCCTATGGGAAAAGCGGCGGGACGAGTAAACTAGTGAAGCCTGCCCTTGGGAGGCTTGGCGGCCAGCCACTTCATTCTGGCTTTAAGCTCCTGCTCAAGCTCCAGCGTGAGCCGGACGATGGGATCGGGAATCCAAATCAAATCGGTCGCGCCCTTCACCAATCGCGTCTCGGCAGCCAAAACCTCGGAGGCCGCTTGTGAACCGGCCGATTTCGACAGAAGTTGCGAAAGGCGTCGTCGCTGGACGGCGTGAACTTCTTCCAACAGTCTCAGGAAACTCAAAGCATCCGTCGTCGGCAGGCTTTTGCTTCTTAGTCGGGTAATCCGCTCATGCTGGCGCGCAATGTGCAGCTCGCCATGTCGAACATGCCTTTGTGCCATGCTGATGTGATCATCGAGAAGCATCGCGCATAACGCGAAAATACTCATGTCGTTCCAACTCCCGCGCGGCAAGGCGGGTTAAATCGCCAGCGGTTTCATTTCGTGACGAAGTCCGCTGGCACCCAGCTTGCAAAGAAACCTTGCCGGGTGGTCCGACAGGCTGTCGGGGCTGAGGGTCGATCGCCTGGGCGGCCGCCACCAGGCCTAGGTTGAGCGCCGGCTCGTCCTCGCACGGCCGCAGGTTGGAGCCTGCGTCATTTCAGCGGCCCCTTGCGGTCGCGTGACCAGAGCTGGTCGAACATGCTGAGCGCGGCACTCGGTCCGGCAGGCTCCAGCAGGCCCTGCTCGGCGGCCGCTTTCTTAAAGGCAGCAAAGGCGATGGCCGGCCGGCAAATTCCATTGGCCGCGTCTTCCACCAGACGAGCCGCCTTCAGATAGGCCGGTGCGTCCTTGTTTTTCCACGCCCCGCCAAGTGCTTTTCTGGCATCGGCGATCGAGGAAACCACCATCGTGCCGCCGCGGACGAAGCGAATGGTGAGCGGCAAGAATCTGCCCATGCCTCGTCACCAGCCTAACCACCCGCTCGTAGGCCAGCCGAGGCCGAGGAAGGGTGCCGCTCTCAGGGCGGTCACTGCGAGAACGAGAGGGGCTTTGTTCGTCCGATAGGATTTCATGGCGCCACCGCACGGATCGAGATCGCCATAAACGAAATTGCCGCGGCCCGGTTGCATCCAATCAAGCAACGGCGGGTTCAAGCACGAGCCAGGCGGCAGACGACCGGGCGTTGGGTGGCAATGCCAACCTTTTCTGTTCGGCCGCGTTGTCCGGAGAGAGAAACAAAGGAGAAAGCAATGCCGACGAAATCCGTCCGAGCGACAAAATCCGCTACGCCACCGGCATCCACCTCACCGACCAAATCCGCCAGCGAGCACGCGGCGAGCCGGCAGCGGAGCGTGCAGCGCAAGGTCGACGCGGCCGACCGCGCCAAGCCGAACGGCAAATCCAAATCGCAGGGAGCCATGCAGGCCGGCGCCAGGCAATATCCAGCGCCGCCATTCCCCAAGCAGCATCATCCGAAGCCCGGCGAGGAATGGGCGATCGAACCGGCGCCCCTTTATGACGCGCCATTCTGGCAAGGGTCGGGCAAGCTGGAGGGCAAGGTGGCCCTGATCACCGGCGGCGATTCCGGCATCGGCCGCGCCGTGGCGGTTCTGTTCGCGCGCGAAGGGGCGGATGTCGCGATCGCATATCTCAACGAGGACCGCGACGCAAAGGTGACGAAGCAGGCGGTCGAGGCTGAAGGCAGGCGCTGCATCACACTTCGCGGAGACGTCTCAAGACGGACCTTTTGCCACAAGCTGGTCGAGCAGACCGTCAAGACTTTCGGCAGGATCGACGTGCTCGTCAACAACGCGGCCTTCCAGGTTCATTCGACCGACTTCGCCGACCTTACCGAGCAGCATTTCGACACCACGCTGAAGACGAACCTCTATGGCTATTTCCACATGGCGCAGGAGGCGGTGCCGCATATGAAACCCGGGTCGGCGATCATCAATACCGGTTCCGTCACCGGCATCGAAGGTTCGAAGGATCTGGTTGACTATTCGATGACCAAGGGCGGAATCCACGCCTTCACCCGGGCGCTCTCCGGCAATCTCATCAGCAAGGGCATTCGCGTGAACGCGGTGGCGCCGGGCCCGGTATGGACGCCGCTCAATCCCTCGGAGAAGGAGGCTGGGGACGTTTCGCGCTTCGGCGCGAAGACACCGATGAAGCGGCCCGCCCAGCCGGAGGAGATCGCGCCGGCTTATGTGTTTTTAGCCTCGCCGCAATGCTCCAGCTACATCACCGGCGAGATCCTGCCCATCATAGGAGGCTACTGAACACCGCCCGGAAGGCTGGGCAAAGCCCGAGGAGAACCCGGCGACATGCCCGCGGCCGGCCCGCCATGATCCGGGCGCCGACGAACTGGTTCGGAACAATTGAACCTGATCGTTATTGACTTCAGCGGGCCGCGTTAGCCGGACCTGGTGGCAGAGAGAACAGGATGATTTTTCCGGCTTCGCATCCTGGCCAACGAAAAGGCAGTCGAGCTCTTGTCCCACCCGGCCCGCATCGGTTCGAGGCGGGCAGCGCACATGGTGCAGGACAGGAAATCGAAGACCGGCTGGCCTCAAGAGGCCTGGCCACTGCTGAAGCAAAGCGTAAGCGGCTACATCGACGACAACGCCTTGAGCCATGGCGCGGCGATTGCCTTTTATGCCACCACCTCGCTTGCGCCGATCCTTCTGATCGTGGTGGCGGTCGCCGGCATCGTTGTCGGCAGAGACGCCGCGCAACTCGCGCTCTCGGCCGAGATATCGGGCGTCATGGGTCCGCAGAGTGCCGATCTCCTGAAGGCCACGATCGAGACCGCTTCGCGCGGATGGTCCGGCGCGCTCGCCACGATCATCGGGCTGGTGACGCTCCTGATAACGGCCTCTGGCGTCTTCGGCGAGATGCAGCAGTCGCTGAACAAGATCTGGAAAGTCGAACCAAGCGATATGTCGCTTTCGAGCCTTGTGCGGGCGAGGATAGCGAGCCTTGGCCTCGTGGCGGCGCTGGGCTTTATGCTCCTGGTGTCGCTCGCGGCGAGCACGGCCATCTCGGCATTGAGCGATGCGATCAACCAGCGCCTGCCGTTCGGCGAACTGATCGTGAGTTCCATCAACACGGTCGTTTCGTTCCTGCTGATCGCGCTGCTCTTCGCGGCGATCTACAAAGTTCTGCCGGACCGCAGCCTCAAATGGCGGGATGTCGCCGTCGGCGCCCTGGTCACCGCGCTTCTGTTCACCGTCGGGAAGTCGCTGATCGGCTGGTATATTGGCAGCAGTTCGATCGCGACCTCCTACGGCGCCGCAGGTGCGCTGATGGTGGTGTTGCTGTGGGTCTATTACTCGGCTCAGATCTTTCTGTTCGGCGCCGAAATCACGCGCGCCTATTCGGTGAGCAACGGAAGCCGCGCCGATCTCGCGCCGGTTGTGAAGCAAAAGACACGAAAGTGACCAATCGCCACGTGCTTGACAACGGAGCTGCTTTTCCAGGCTGACCTGCACGAACCAGGTCGAGTGCCCGTGGAACTGAGTCCCCCTGAAACGACTTATGGTTTCGGGGCGGGCACATAGTAAGGGTGATATGGCCGACGATCGAAACCGCATTTCACCTGCTCGCGAGACGGCGACAGGCTCGCGGCGACCCAGTGCGCGCAACCGCTCCGTCATCGTCATCGGCGCCTCCGCGGGCGGGGTCGAGGCGCTGAAGAAGATAGCGAGCGATCTTCCCGCCGATTTGCCGGCGGCCGTGTTCATCGTGGTTCATGTCGGGCAGGTCAGCTATCTGCCGGGGATTCTCCAGCGCGTCGCGGCGCTCAAGACCTCTGTGGCCGAGAACGGCGCCAGAGTCGAAACCGGCAACATCTATGTGGCTCCTCCCGGAGCTCACCTCCTGCTCCATGACGACCACATGATGCTGCGCCGCGGCCCGCGCGAAAACCTCGCCCGGCCGGCGATAGACCCGCTGTTCCGCTCGGCAGCGCTGAGCTACGGCGCGAGCGTCATCGGCGTGGTGCTGTCGGGCGCGCTTTCCGACGGTACTGCCGGCCTGCGGGCCATCAAGACGGTTGGCGGGCTCGCTGTGGTCCAGCACCCCAAGGACGCGCTGGTACCCTCCATGGTAGAAAGCGCGCTGCGTTATGCCGAGATCGACCATTGCGAACCCGCCGCCAAGCTTGGCGGCTTATTGGCGAAACTGGCGGCCGAGCCGGCGGGTGAAACCTTGCCGGCCCCACCGGCGGTCAGGCTGGAGGCGGCGATTGCCGCGCAGGAGCATGCGTCCATGCAAGAAGCAGATCGACTTGGCGAATTGTCGGTGTTTACATGCCCTGAATGCCACGGGCCGCTGTGGGAGATCGAAGACGGTGACATGCTGCGTTATCGGTGCCATACCGGTCACGCTTTCACCGCCGACGCGGTGATGGAAGCGCAGGCGATCGAGGCGGACGAGATCCTGTGGAGCCTGTTGCGGACACACCAGCAGCGGGCTGAATTTGCCCGGCGCGCGGCCGAGCGGGAAAGAACGAAGGATCGCTCCGGACTCGCCAGCGAGTTCGGCAAGCGGGCGAGGGAATACGAAGCGGATGCCGCTGTCATCGAGCGCATCCTGGAAAGCAGGCGGGCACAGGCAGGCAATGGCGCAGGCGGCGAGGAAGGCAAGCAAAAAGAAAGCAAGCGCTAGCTCGCGCGACGGCGCGAAAGAGGCCACGTCCTTCCCGATCATAGGCATCGGCGCGTCGGCCGGCGGCATCGCGGCATTGCAGCAATTCTTCCCCCAGGTGCCGGCCGACAGCGGCTTTGCCTATGTGGTGATTCAACATCTCGACGCCGAGCACGAAAGCGTCCTTGCCAGCATCATCCAGCGCTCCACCACGATGGAAACGCAAACGGTGGTCGAGGGCATGGAGATCGAGCCCGACAAGATCTACGTCGCGCCGCCAGGTGTGTCGGTGATGCTGCGTGGCCAGCATTTCCATATGGCCAAGATGGTGGCGACGCGCGCCAGGCGGACGCCGATCGACGATTTCTTCACCTCCCTGGCCGAGGAGCAGTCGGAACAGGCGGCAGCGCTGATCCTCTCCGGAACCGGCAGCGACGGCACGATCGGACTGAAGGCGGTGAAGGAGCGCGGTGGCCTGACGCTTGCCCAGGAAAGTGCCGAATATGACGGCATGATGCGCAGCGCCGTGCAGACCGGCCTGGTCGACATGGTGATGCCAGCCGAGGAGATGGCCGCAAAGCTGGTTGGTTATTTCAACCACGCCAACCGCAACGAAAGCGAGCGCGACCGCCGCAACCGCGATGTAGCCGACCAGCTTTCGCGCATCACGGCGCTGCTGCGCGTGCGAACCGGCCATGATTTCAGCGGCTACAAGGACAATACCATCCTCAGGCGCATTCAGCGCCGCATGCAGGTGCTGCAGATCGACGACCCATCCGCCTTTTACGAGCGGCTACGCGACGAGCCACAGCAGATCGATCTGCTGTTCCAGGACCTTTTGATCGGCGTCACTAGCTTCTTCCGCGACGAGCACGCCTTCGATGTCCTGGAAAGACTTGTCATCCCCCGGCTGTTCGAGGACCGCAAGCCCGACGAGACGATCCGCGTATGGGTGCCGGGCTGCGCCACGGGCGAAGAGGCCTATTCGATCGCCATGCTCCTGAAGGAGAATGCGCCACGGGGCGCCGCCTCCCCCAATCTGCAAATCTTTGCCACCGATATCGACGAGCGCGCGCTGGAAGAAGCCCGGGCCGGGCGCTATCCGGCGACGATCGCGAGCGATATCACGCCGAAACGGCTCAAGGAGTTCTTCTCGCGCGAGGACGGCACTTATCGTGTCTCCGCCGAGTTAAGGGAAGCTTGCCTGTTTTCGGCGCACAATTTGTTGCGGGATCCGCCTTTTTCCAAGCTCGACCTCATCACCTGCCGCAATCTTTTGATCTATATGGGTCCGGAATTGCAGGAAAAGATCGTCCCGATCTTTCATTATGCGCTACGCAACAATGGCTATCTCTTCCTCGGATCGTCGGAGAACGTGACGCGCCATGCGCGCCTGTTCTCGACCGTCGACAAGACGAGCCGCATCTTCCAGAAACGCAACGGGGTGGCGGCACAGCGGCTGCCGGAATTCCCGCTCGCGGCTGCTGCCAGGCAGGTGCCTAGCGCGCGCCCTCAGGCGAGGACAGGAACGCTGCAGGAGGCGGCGGAGCGCCTTCTCGTCGAGCGATTTGCGCCGGCTTATGTCGTGGTCAACGCCGGCGGCGAATTGATGCACAGTTCGGGCGGCACCGGCAAATATCTCGAGCTCGCCGCCGGTGCGCCTGACCACAATGTCTTTTCCATGGCAAGGCGGGGCCTTCGCATGGATCTCCGTGCCGCGCTCCACAAGGCGGCCAGCACCGGACAGGTGGCGATCCAGAACAAGATCACCGTCGGCACCAATGGCGGCCGCCAGACGATCAGCCTGGCCGTGCAGCCATTGCCCTCCGACGGCTCGTCGGACCCGCTCTACATGCTGGTCTTCCGTGACGTCGGCGGCATCAAGCCGGAGTCGGAGGACGAGCCGGTCCACACGACCGACGATGTGGAAAGCGCCAATGTCAGCCAGCTCGAAAGGGAGCTGAGGGAAACCAAGGAGCGGTTGCAGATCACGACGGAGGAGCTCGAATCCTCCAATGAGGAGCTGAAATCCTCGAACGAGGAACTGTCCTCCATCAACGAGGAGTTGCAATCGTCCAACGAGGAACTGGAAACGTCCAAGGAGGAACTACAGTCGATCAATGAAGAGCTGCAGACCGTCAATGCCGAGCTCCACATTCGCGTCGATGAGCTCAGCCGCGCCAACAACGATATGGCGAACCTGCTCGAAAGCACACAGATCGCCACCGTATTTCTCGACCGCGACCTCTGCATCAAGAGCTTCACGCCGACAGCGCGCGACCTGTTCAGGCTGGTCGAGAGCGATGTCGGCCGGCCGCTCGCGCATGTGCGCCCGCGTTTTCCCGCCGACGGGCTGCAGACTGACATGGAGCAGGTGCTGCAGCGGCTCGGCACCATCGAGCGGCAGGTCGCGGGCACCGACAGCGGCAGGCGCTACATCATGCGCGTCCTGCCTTACCGCACGGTCGACAACGTCATCGCCGGCGTCGTCGTCACCTTCGTCGACGTCACCCAGATCGCGCGGGCGGAAGAAAGGATCGGCGTGCTCTCGCATGATTTGCGCAATCGCGTCGAAAGCCTCGAAACCCTGCTCGACCTGGTGCCGGTCGGTATCTTCATCGCCGAGGACGGCGGCGGCGCGGAGATACGCGCCAATCGGCGTGCGGTGGAGCTCGCGGGACTGCGCGCCACCGGAGACAAGCTAATACCGGTGCCAGCTACCCTGCCGCTGACGCTCAACGGGGCCAAAGTGGACGCCGCCGACCAGCCTCTGTTCAAGGCGATCCGAACCGGCAAGGCAATCCCCGGCTATGAGGCGAAAATCCTGCGCGAGGACGGCTCCGGCATCGACGTCATGATGTCGGCCAACCCGCTGTTCGACGAAAACGGCAAGGTGCGTGGCGCCATAGCGACGCTGGTCGACATATCCAGCCACAAGGAATCCGAGCGGGCCCAGGAGAGGCTGCTGCATGAGCTGCAGCATCGCGTGAAGAACATTCTCGCGACGATCACGGCGCTCGTCGGGCGTATGATCCGCTCGTCAAGCTCGATGGGCGAATTCGCAGCCTCGTTCCATGAGCGGCTGCACGCGATGGCCCGCACGCATGAGGTGCTGTCTTCCCACAATTGGGGCGATGCTGACCTAGAGCAGCTGCTCAGGGCGACATTTTCTCCCTACAACAGCACGCAACGCCAAAACCTCATCCTCCATGGCCCGCCGTTCCATCTCGATGCGGCAACGGCGGCCGCGCTAGGCATGGTGTTCTTCGAACTTGCCAGCAACGCCGCCAAATACGGGGCCCTTTCCGCCGACACCGGCCACGTCGAAATCTCCTGGGCCGTCGTGAAGCCGGGCAGGCTTTCGATCCGCTGGAAGGAAGTGGGCGGCCCGCCCGTGCGGGAGCCGTCGCGAAGGAATTTTGGAACCACTTTCATCCAGCAGAGTTTAGAGTACGAGTTGGGAGGGAGTATTTCTTTGGACTTCAGGCCGGCCGGCCTGGAGTGTTTGCTTGAGATTCCCCTGTCCCGGACGTAAGCGTCGAGCCTTTGCCCAGGCACGCATGAACAAGAGCGCTCCATTGTCGGGCCTGCGCATCCTCGTCGTCGAGGACTCTTTTCTGGTTGCGCTCGATCTCTCCGACGAGTTGACCGACGCAGGGTGCGATGTCGTCGGTCCCGCGCCCTCCGTCAAACAGGCGCTCGAGCAGATCGACGGCATCGAGTTGGATGGCGCGGTGCTCGACGTCAACCTGCAAGGCGAACGCAGTTTTCCGCTTGCCGAGCATCTCACCGCCCGCGACGTGCCGTTTGTTTTCCTGACCGGCTATGACAGCGCCACTGTCTTTCCCGATCAGTTCCGCGATTCGCCGAGATTGTCGAAGCCGGTCGAGACCAGATTGCTCATCGAGGCGGTTTCACGTTTCAGCCGCCGCAAGCATTGAGGTCTCGCGGACTTCTCTCCCGCGGCGCCACCTTTTGCAGCCGCGGCCGCCAAGGCAGGTACCCACGGTTGTAGCCGATCATCCCAAGCAGGTTGGTACGCTTTCCGCTGCCCATGTCACCATGCATCGGTCCATGACCACGAGACTACTAAGCTTGCGGGGCAGCCGGATCGGCCGATCTTGCCGCGGAACAAACACCTGATTGCTCGGTTCGGCCCAGGACACAAAGGCGGCACCCACTTACGCGTGTTCGGCCGATCCTTTTCGACCGCAACGAGCGCAAGTGATGACCGAACAAGCCAATCAAGGGCAAGACAGGCAAACGCGCAAAGGCATCGGCAGAACCGTCGGTCTGGCTTTGATCGCCGGTGCGGCTGACGACGATTGCTCGGCAATCGGAACCTATGCCAGCGCCGGGGCGAGATTCGGGCCGGACCTGCTTTGGACTGCGCCCGTGACGCTGCCGATGATGTACACTGTCGTGTACCTCTCATCAAAGCTGGGCCAGGTATCGGGACGGGGGCTTTTCCAGGTTATCGCGGATTTCTATCCGCGATGGCTGCTGTGGTCTGTTCTGGCCGGAGTTCTGATCGGTAACACGATCGAGGCTGCGGCGGATCTCGGCGCCATGGCGGCTGTGATCAACCTCTTCGTGCCGTTGCCGATGCCGTTGATCGTCGCCATGGTTGCGACGGTCATGTTCACTCTTCAGGTCTTCGGTTCTTACGATCTTCTCAGGAATCTGTTCCGCGTACTGGCATTGGCGCTGCTCGCCTATGTCGTCTCGGCTTTCCTTGCCAAGCCCGAACTGATGCCGGTGCTGAGCGGTACCTTGCTGCCCAAGGTGCATTTCAACCGTGAGTATTTGTCGATCCTCGTTGCGATCATAGGAACAACGCTTTCGGCCTACCTCTATACCTGGCAGTCCAACCAGGAGGTAGAAGAGGAGAAAGCGCTGGGTAGAAACACGCTCGAGAAACGGAGAGGGGCGACAGACGAAGAGTTGAGCCGGTCGCGCAAGGACATTCTGCTCGGCATGACGTTTTCCAACCTAATCATGTATTTCATCATGCTTTCCACCGGGTCGACGCTTCACAAGGCCGGGCAGACGCAGATCGAAACGGCGGCTCAGGCAGCTGATGCGCTGCGGCCGCTTGCCGGTGATGCGGCAGGCATAATCTTCGCCGCCGGTGTGATCGGTGTCGGTTTTCTGGCCGTTCCGGTGATGACGACTGGCGCGGCCTTCGATCTCGCCCAGGCAATGGGCTGGAAGAACGGCATGGATACGAAGCCGCGGGACGCGCCGGGCTTCTACCTGGCAACGGGAGCATTCACGCTGATCGGGGTCGCACTCAATTTCTTCGGCTTCAATCCAATGCGCGCCCTGGTGTGGGCTGGCATCGTGCAAGGCTTTTCCACTCCTCCGCTCTTGCTGCTCATACTTTTGATGACGAACGATCGCAGGATCATGGGCGAGCGGGTCAACGGCCGGGGCACGAATGTTCTCGGGGGGATCACGACGGTGGCAATCTTTGCGGCCTCGATTGGCCTGGTTGCGAGTTGGTTCTTTTAGGCGCGCAGGCTGAGCCCTCTGAGCAAGTTTGTTTCGAACAGGAACGATCATCATTGTCGCGCATTGTCCCAGATCAAGACTCATCTGTCTCTGCTGGGGTCCGAACCGTGCTACCCAATGGTCATGCCGCGCCAGATCGTGCACCGGCGGAAATCTCCGTCGTTGATCTGATCCCCGCCTTGCGCGCTTTCGCGCGCAGTTTTTGCCGTATTCCTGATGACGCCGACGACTTGGTTCAGGAGACCTTGACCAAAGCGCTAGGCAATTTGGACAAGTTCGAACCGGGAACCCGATTGAAGTCCTGGCTTTTCACCATCATGCGCAACACCCACTATACGCGTGTCAAGGCTGCCGCCAGGGAAGCGCCGGGGTTGCTCGATTGCGCCTCCAGCCGACCGGTTTCGGAAGCCACCCAGGACTGGTCCCTTCGGAGCAAGGAAGTTCATGGGGCCATCCAGAAGCTTCCTGCGCATCAGCGTGAAGTATTGGTGCTGATCGGTGTGCTGGGGGTCAGCTACGAAGAAACGGCTGAGATATGCGATTGTGCGGTTGGAACCGTGAAAAGCCGCCTCAACCGCGCACGCGCGCACGTTCTGGAACTCCTGGATGAACGCTCATCGCAGACGCTGGTCGAAAGGCAAGACCATCTCCTGGAAGACCGCTGGGACCGGGGCGCCGACCAACACCGATAGGCATCAGCTCTCCGGTTTGCAGTGACGCTTCTGGATCAGAGCATTCTGCAACTCGATCGCGAGTTCGGTCAGGCGATCAGGAATTCTCTCCTGCTCTATGGCCTTCAACAACGACGCAATCTCTTCGTCCACGTTCGGATTCTCCTGGCGGCCGACGTCGCGCTGGCTCGGACGAGTCATGTCATTCTCTTAGCAAACAGGTCCCTTAATTTCACGTTGAGACCATAGACGGTCGCAGTTTGCAAGGCGCAGCCGGCCGTCAATCGGCTTCGGCCCCGCACAGGCTGTGGGCAGAGCGAAAGACCTACCCGATCGCCTGGAGCGGGTTCGGCTTTCGGCGAATTGCTGACCCGCTCTGAACATTTTGTTCGCAAATCCGGACGGAAAACCGCGCTGCGTACTTTTCCTCGAATTGCTCTAAGCGCGCCTGCCGGGTCCCTAAGAAACCAAAGCCACCGCGACCTCAATCCCTGGGGAGCCGGTTTGCCGCATTGTCCTGATATTGATCGGACTTGATGCGATCGCTATCGAGACCGCGCTCTTTCGTGTGTTGCTTCTTATCCCGGTTCGACAGCACGTCGTTTTCGCCGACCATGTCTTTCGGGAGCTCCGTATTCGCCCCGGCGCCCGAACCCTTGCCCCGACTGCCGCGACCCATATGTTTCTTGCCACCGGATGCCATCTTCTTCTCCTGGGCCTGTCAGCCTCTGCGAGAGTGGTTCGGCGTCCCAACTTCGGTCTTCCGGTTATGTTCCGCCGGAACGGCGAACAAGAAACGCGGTGCCGTCCCAGCGACGGAAAGGCAACTCGCCATCGACGACGACGTCCATGGCGCATACGTGGGCAAGATGGCGGACATCGAAAGAATCGACGGCTGGCGACATGCGGTATGAATAGTTGAGAATGGCCGCAAGTCCTCCTGGCCGCAGCAGGCGCGCGATTTCGCTGAAGTGCCGATCGGCGACGCCGGCGAGCACCAGATAGGGGAAACAGTCCACCGCCAGCACACCATCAAAACCGCCGGCGACGAACTCGGCAAGATCGAGGCCCGATGTCCGGTGGAACTCCACATTCCCGAGGCCCGCGCAGCGCCGGCGGGCGATGTCCAGCATCCTCGCGGAGATGTCGATGCCGACAATGCGCTTTACTCTTTGGTGGAGCGCGCTCTCGAAGCGGCCGATGCCGCAGCCGATGTCAAGTATTGTCTTGTCTCTGCCCAAAAAGCCTCGTTGTTCCAGCCAAGAAGCAATCTCGGCAGTCGCGGCCGAAAGCTTCTCCTCATCGCCAAGCGACGAGAGTTGGACGCTGGCGGCTGGAGAAATGGCAGCGGCCTGATCGAAGCTGCTAGCCAGCCTGCTGACAATCATCTCATGCGTTTCGCCGCCCAGACGGTCATGACGTACGGAAGCTGCCGTTGTCCGAAGATCGTCAAAGGAAATCTCCTTGCGAGAAAGCAGCATGGCCACTTCGTCAAGCCAGCCTCTCCGGCGAGGGGCATGTGAACGCATACCCAGTGCAATATCGGCCAACTCTTCCGGCTTGACGCCCGGCTGGAGATGGAGCGCCAATCTGGCGACCGCGACTTCGGCGGACAGGCCGTTTGCCATGCATCTTTCGAGGATGTGACTCGCGGTTATCCTCTCTCGTTCCGCTATGGTCATGGCGACGCGTTCCGGGTCCAGATCCTTTGCGTCGTCCAGCGATCTTCTGCTCCCCAGCCGTATTTGTAACTCTCGCGGCCGCGCAGAAAGTCGAACTCCCGTGCCCCCTCTCGGGCGGCTTCAGCAATGGCCTTGCCGATCAGGATCGCTCCGGGGCTCTCCTGCGCATAAGCGGGGTCGAAGCCACCGAGATAGGCATATGCGCGACCACGATGATGGAACCCGTAATACGCGCCAACGACAGTATCGCCGATCTCGATCAACCAGCACCTGGCCAGCCCGTTCGCGGCAAGGCGAGGCAGTGCACTCCTGTGGAAACCCTGTGCGATGTCGTTGAGTACACCCTGTCCGACCCAACGGGCGCGGTGCAGTCGGACCAGCTGGTCCATGAATGTCTTCGGATCGGCCTCGCATCGCTCGATGGCTACCCGCCCTCGTCGTTGCGCGGCTCTTTCGGCGCGGCGCAGTTGACGCCGTCGCCGGGAAGGTATCGAGCGTGCGAACGTCTCACCGCCGGCAAGCGAAAGCACTGGGCAAGCGGCATGGTTCGAAGATCGCCTCTCTATGACGTTCGGCAGGCCGAGGTGAAGGGAGGCAGCCCCGGCCGGCAGATCCGGCAAGATCCATTGCGACCACTCCAGCGACAGCGTGGCCTCGGCAATAGCGGCGCTTACAGCTGCCTCTTGGCTTGGTGCGCAGAGGATATCGAGGTAATCGCTCAGCGAAATTCCGACCGGCAGCAGTAGCCAGCCGGATGCGCACGCTTCGCGATAGAGGGGCGCCAGGCCGACGAGATCGTTTCCGCTCCACACGGCGATCGCGGAGAGATCACCGGGCGAGAATGTCTGCCACCACGGCAATAGCCAAGCGGGTGACTGGAAAGGCGTCGCGGAGGCGCTTCGGGACCATAGTGCCCACCAATGCGGCTCGAGGTCATCGAACGCAGCTTGGTCTCGGATGATATCGGCACGAAGGCCGCTCACCGCGCGGCCCTCGACGCTGCGCGCGAAGCGCCGAGCTCTGCCAGCGCCCGATAGACTTCCATATAGGCCGAAACCATGCGATCGAGCGAAAACCGGTCTCGCGCCTCTGCCCGGCATGTTTCGTTGTCGAGGTCGCCCGCGGCGTCGATAGCTATCGCCATCTCATCGATGTCATTGACCAGAAAACCGGTCTTGCCGTGCTCGACGACATTGGGCAGGGCGCCGTTCGGGAAGGCCACAACGGGCGTGCCGCAGGCGAGGGCCTCCATGGCAACCAGCGAACTCGTTTCCGCGGCAAGGCTCGGAACAACCAGGCAGCGGGCGGAATTGAGGAGTCGCCGCTTGGCGGAAAACCCGAGCGGTCCCAGGAAGCGGCGCCGCCTGTCGAGACGAGGCTCCACTTCTTCGGCGAAATATTGAACATGTGTCTGATAGGGATAGAGTTGCCCCCCTATTGCAAGCGGCACTCCGGCTCGCTTCGCGGCGTCGATCGCCAGGTGGATGCCTTTTTCCGGGCATATTCGGCTCAACACGAGCGCCAAATTGCGACGCGACCGGGGATCGTTCAGCGCATTGACGTCGACCCCGTTTGGAATGGGCGGGATCAGCCTCGATCCTGCCGGTGCTGTGTTTTGCTGCGCGTCGGACACCGCGTGCAGCCACAGGTCGTCACGTGCCGGCCTCAGGACTTCTTGCGGATACCAGGCGAGCGGCAGATGCAGCGTCACGAGTGTCGGGCCGTCGTCGGGCAGATAGGCGTCGAAATCGATGCCGTGCAGGTGGACCACGTCAACCGGCCAGCGCGCCCGGGCGGCAGCGATCGCCGCGCGATGCGCGCGCTGGGCGCGGCTCTTTGCCGTCTCGTCGAGCGCGCCTGTTTCGGCAGGCGTCTCCACCAGGATGCCGGCAGTGCTGGAACCTTCGCAGGCGACGACGATGGAACGATGACCTTGCCGCACCAGCGCGCGATCCAGTGCCGACAGCACCTGCTCGGCGCCGCCGACCGCATTGAGGCCGACGGGCGCAAGCGGGTAGGCGACGTTGAGCACGGTGAGCGTCATGGCTGATCGAGCCGAAGTCCCTCAGGTTCGCGGCAGTCGTATGCAGGCGCCCGCCGAAAGCGCTCGACCGAACCGGAGAGTGGCGCCAACGTCAGGGTTTGCGTCACGCGGCTGGCCAGCATGGCTTGTTTTCGCCCTGCGGCGAATTCGGTCGGCGTATTTGACGGTTGATCGGCGGACGACATGGTGAACTCACGCCGCCGAGACCCGCCTCGCGGGCATGGCGGCGTTGTGCACAGCCGGGGCATAGCGGCGGATCATGCTTGCACAGAATTCGGCGAATTCTTCGGGCATCTGTGGCGGGCTGGTGTGATGGGGCTGCAGGCCGCGATGTTCGGGCGTGAAACAAAAGGTGACGGTGACGTCGAAGTCGGTGAGCGCTTCCATCTGGCGATCAAACCAGTCGAGCGCGTTCGGTCTGAAACTGTCGGCCCAGGAAAGCCCCGTACGCAGATTGGTGACGCCCAGGCGCTTCATCCAGGCGACGGCGTCGTCCAGCCGATGGTCCTCGAAATGAAACCACTGGACCAGCCCCATTTCCGGAGTGTGGCGCAGGAACTCCTCGAGTGCCGGCTTGGGTGTGCCATCCTCGCGCAGCAGGCCCATGTAGAAATGACGATAGTAGGAAGAGCCTTCCACCTCGCGATGCCGCGTCGTCGCTCCCCATGCGTGAGGCAAGTCGTAGAGGCTGTACCATTGCACGCGGGGCGCGTGGCCAAGCAGCAACTCCGCTGTCCGGCGCAGGCCCCAGAGCTGGACCTCCTCGGCGCCGAAACTCGACACCCCGACTTCGCTGATCCAGATCGGCAGATCGGTGACTTCGGCGATCTCGCGGAGCTTTTGCGGCCATTCATGAATCTGCCAAAGATTCCAGTCGAGCGGGAAGCCATGCACGGCAACGGCATCGACGTGATCGAGTACTCCGAACCCCTTCATCAGCGACATGAAGCCGGCATCGATCGGCGAAATGCCGCCGAGGACCCGGGTGATCGCCGGGTTTTCGAGACCGATCGCATCGCCCGCCAGGATCGCCATGCTGGCGAAGCGGCTCCAGTCCGGATCGAGCTCGGGATCCCAATGGGACTTATTGTTGGGCTCGTTCCAGATCATGGCGGCTTCAATCATCGTTTCCTCCTTTCGCCGGATGGACTGCGCCTCCGCCCGCCGGCTCACCGGAGGCACGGCAGAAATAGACTTCGTCTTCAGGGTGAAGCAGGATCTCGAAGCCGGCGCTGCGCAGCATTGCCTCGATGCAACTGCGGTTCGGGATCCACCAGTTGGTCGGATCATCGGCATAGCGATGCTCGATGAAGTGGAGCTTCGGGAATTCGGGTTGATCGAACGGCTCGTGCGTCCAGAAAGGGTAGTTTTGTTCGAGCGCTGGGACCTCGCTGCTCCCGCGTTGCATGGATTGGAAAATCATCAAGTCAGGCGCGATGTGCTCACGGATCAGATCCAGGGCCAGCAACGGGTGGCGCAGGTGGTAGAAGACACCCATGAAGAGCACGATGTCGAAGGTCTCGCCGAGAGCGGCGACGTCGTATACCGAGAGCTCGCGGAACTCTATATCGCAATCCGCGATTTCGGCGGCGAAGCGCGCCTGCGTCAGGTAACCCACATCGAAGTCGATGCCGAGCACACGGTCGGCGCCCCGCCGCTTCATTTCGATCGAATAGAAGCCGGCATTGCAGCCGATATCGAGCACGGACTTGCCCGACAGATCGGCCGGGATCGCATCCGCGAACTTCTGCCACTTGATCAGGGGATAATTGCCAAGGAAATGGTCGGGAGCCGTTTGCACGCCCGCCAGGTCCATGTTGTGGAACCAAGGGCCCAGCGCGTCGATGCGACGGCGTATTTCCGCGGCGGAATGCAGCATGTTCAGGCTCCTTTGCCTGGCGAGAACGGAATTTGCGAGCGGCTCGACGGCACCAATATCGGCGTGCCGTCGTCTTTGGGCACATCATTGTTTTCAAGCAGCCGGAGCGCGGTGCGGTAGCCGTTGAATGTTCCGACATCCACATAGGCCGAGCCCGCCTTGACGCCCCAAGCCTCACCTCCGGCGGCAAGATAGGCATTGATCAGCGTTCCGAAATACTCGTCGCAGCCGTCCCGTTCGCGCCAGAGCGCAGCAAGTCGGTGAAAAATGCGGCCCGGCATCTTGAATGCTCCCCAGACCCAGTTCGTGACGGCATCCCGCTGCTTGACCTGGATCTGCTCGACACGGCCATCCTGATCGACGGCCACGGCATCAAAAAGCTCCGGCCGGTCGACGGGGAACAGCAGGAAGGACAGCCGGTCGTCCGGAAGATGGCAGAAGCCGTCCTCGGGAAACCAGATCGTGTCGGGCAGGCCGATCAGCACCGTCTCCTCGGGCGCAACGATCGGCGCTGCGCGGAAGATCGCGTCGCACAGGCCGACCGGAGAAGGTTGCGCCACGAAGATGGCGACGGCGCTGTCATAGCCGGCCGCATAATATTCGAGGATGTCCGACTTGCCCGAGCCGATGATGAAGCAGATCCTGTCGACACCGTTTCGCACCATCCGGCGCACCAGATATTCGCTGACGGCGCAGGGACGTTCTGTTTGCCCGTCCATTCGACTGCCGACCGGCAGCAGTTCCTTGGAAAAGCCAAGCGGTTGAATGCGGCTGCCCCGCCCGGCGGCAGGCACGATACCCAACATCAGACGGCTTCCTTCAAAGGTTCGCTTGCCTGCGCCCGAACGGCTTCGTTCAGGATGCGGTCCAGTTCGGCGGCGCGGCGCGCCGATGTGTGTTCATCGAGGACGCGCTGGCGGGCCCTGCGGCGCAGCGACTCGAGCTCCGCATCCGACAAACCGAGCGCGGCGACCACGTCGTCCGTTGAATGTGCAAGCACGATTTCGCTACCTGGGCTGAAGAAGCTGTCGATGCCCGGCCAGTCATCGGAAATCATCGCCGCGCCGCAGGCTGCCGCTTCGAACAGCCGGCCGGATGGACACCACCCTTTGCGCGCCATTGCTTCACGGGTGACGTTCAGCGTCAGGCGTGAGGAGCAGAAGAAGGCCGGATGGTCGGCAGGCGGCAGATGCCTGACAAAGAAGATGTTGTCGCTCCACGGAAAGTCCTGCGGGTATTGCGCGCCGCCGATAATGAAGCGGCAACCCGGCATCCGCACAGCCGGCTGCACCAGCAATGTCTCGACGCCCGCCTGGCGGTCCTCGGCATAGGTCCCGAGATAGGACAGATCGCCGGTAAACTCCGGTCTGGGCTGCGCCGGCCGATGGCGGTCGGGGTCGACATGTCCGTAGAGCGGCACGACGAGACGCGCGCCCAGCATCGTCTTCAGTGCGTCCAGCGCCGGGCCGCCGGTGTAGCTTAGCACCAGGTCGAAATCGCGAAGGCCTTCGGGACCGAAATAGGCTGGTTGATCGCCTTGCTCGATACGTGCCAGGGTCACCGCGGTGTCGAGATCGTAGAACACCTTCAGTCCGCGGCAGCTCTCTTGCGCGAGGCGGGAAGCTTCAACGGCATCCGGGCAGTAGGAGGTAACGATCACGACGTCAGCCTCCCGGACCGCGACAGACGCGACCTGCGCGATCTCGTTCCAATGCGGATAAAGCACGACCTCGCCGCCATCGAGGTGATGGAGATCCCTTGCGCCGGCATAATAGGGCACGTCGCGTTCGAAGAAGCTGATGGACCAGCCGAGCGGCGCCAATGCGCGTATCAGCCCGCGCCAGAGCGTGGCATGTCCGTTTCCCCAAGAGGAAGTGACCGTGAGGCCGAAGATCACCATCCGCATCGGACAGCTCCTGTCAGGCGGCTTCGTTCAGGCGAATGAGCTTTGAACCCCAGTCGCCATGGACGATGGTCGTGATCGAGGCGGGCTCAATGTCGAAACGGAAGCAGTCGCCGAGCTGAAGGCCAAGGACTTTGCACACCGCGGCCTTGATGACATCCGCATGGCTGATCAGCGCAATGCATCGGTTTGGGTTTTGTTGGCGCAGCGCATCCATCAGGCCGATAACCCGCTGCTGCGTATCCTGCATGGTCTCGCCGTTTGGCGTGCGTGCGTTCTGTCGCTGGTCGTTCCACGTCCGCCAGGTAGCATCGCCATTCAGCTCCTCGAATGTCTTGCCCGACCACGCACCGAAATCGATCTCGTCCAGCTCCTGACGTATCGAGATCCGCTCGATGCCGCAGGCCACAGCGATAGGTTTCGCGGTTTCCAGGGTGCGCTTGCGTGGGCTGCTCAAGATCCCGGCAAGCGGCTCCCTCGCCATGCGGTCCGCTAGTTGCCGCGCCTGCGATTGGCCGGCGCGGCCGAGATCGACGTCGTCGAGGCGCCCCGGCAGATAGCGGCCGACATTGTCGTGCTCCGCATGCCGGATCAGAAAGAAGATCGTGGTCATTCGGCGGCGTCGAGCATCGGCTCGTCCCTGCCGGCGATGAAGGCAAGCGTGCGCAGGCGGGCCTCGGCGTCGGTGAACTGCTCCGGTGGCGACTTCATGAAGTAGCTGCAAGGCCCGGTGAGTGCCCCTGCAATGCCGCGATCGAGGGCAAGCTTGGCGCATCGCACGGCATCGATCACCACGCCGGCGGAGTTGGGCGAATCCCATACCTCCAGCTTCAGCTCGGCATTCAGCGGCACACCGCCGAAAGTCGTGCCTTCGACGCGGATATAGGCCCATTTGCGATCGGTGAGCCAAGGTACATGGTCGCTGGGTCCGACATGGATATTGCCCGGTTCGAGCGGAACATCGATCTGGCTGGTGACCGATTGCGTCTTGGAAATCTTCTTGGATTCCAGCCGCTCCCGCTCCAACATGTTGAGAAAGTCTGTGTTGCCGCCGAAATTGAGCTGGTAGGTGCGATCAATGCGCACTCCGCGCTCCCGAAATAGATTGGCGAGCAGCCGGTGAACGATGGTGGCACCCACCTGGCTTTTGATGTCGTCACCGACGAGGGGGAGGCCACGCTCCTCGAAACGCTGTCGCCACTCCGGCCGCGAAGCGATGAAGACCGGTATACAGTTCACGAATGCGCAGCCGGCTGCGAGCGCGCATTCGGCATAGAAACGGGTCGCCGCCTCAGAGCCGACCGGCAGATACGAAACCAGTACCTCGGCCCCGCTTTCCCGGAGGCTCGCGGTCACGTCGACGACCGGTTCATCCGCTTCCTCGATTTCATCGCGCAGATATCTGCCGATGCCGTCGAGCGTCGGTCCGCGTTCCACATCGACACCGATCGGAGCCACATCGGCAAACCGGAAGGTGTTGTTCGGGGCGCTGTAGATCGCTTCGGCCACATCGCGTCCTACCTTGCCCTTTGCGACGTCAAAGGCGCAGGCGACCTCGATGTCCTCGACATGATAGCCGCCGAGATCCGCATGCATCAGCCCCGGTATCGGCTCGTTGCTTTTTGCCTGGCGATAGTAGGTAAGGCCTTGCACAAGGGAGGATGCGCAATTGCCGACGCCGACGATGCCGATGCGAACTTTCTTCGATGTCACGAAACCGCCGCCTCTGCCGTTGGAGGTAAGTTCCTGGCCGCCGAACTAGGACTGGGAAGGAATGTTCCTTCCCGTCGGAAAAAATGCTGGGCGCGATGCCGGCCAGCGCTTTCGAAGAAGGGCGGGCGTGCGGGCGATGGAACCTCGCCCATCTTGCGAAGTTAAGGCGCGGGAGCGTTGTCATGTCCGCAAACACCGGCCTTCTGGTGGGCTGCGCATTTTGGTTTCTTGCCAAGGGCAGCTGCTGGGCCGCAGCTGAGGAACTCGGGCATCAACGGACGGAGGTCGTCAAACCTCCAATCGCGTCGGTGAGTTTGGCTGCGCCGCAATTCTCGAACGTAGCCGCACCTCAAGACCCGCCGGGCGGTGGGCTTTCGCTGTTCCTGCGCAACGGTTGCGGCGCATGCCACACCATAAGAGGCACCGATGCCCATGGAACGATAGGCCCCGACCTTTCCCACCTCGGGTCGCGAACAGCGATCGGTGCAGGCATTCTGCCCAATACGGAGGAAGCGATTGCGCGATTCATCGCTCGGCCTGATCTGCTCAAGCCTGGCGTGAAAATGCCGGCATTCGATATGCTGCCGCAAATCGAAATCCGGATGCTCGCGCGATATTTGAAAGCCTTGCAGTGATGCGCGGTTCTCGTGCTGATCCAGGGGCAAAGCCGTCCAGTGCTGCGGCGGAAGAAGATGACGTCGTTCGCGTGGCAAACCAGCCGATGATGATCCGCCTGAAGCATGTCGTGTTCGGCGCTGTCGGTTTGCCTGTCGTCATATTGCTTGGGGCATGGATCGGCTTCTTCAACGTCGGTGCCAGCAGTGGTCATTGGAAGGTGACCGCCTGGTTCCTCCAACTCGCCATGCGTTCGGCCGTGCGCACTTATGCATTGGCCGTGGACGCCCCGAAAACGCTCGACAGCAGGGGCCTTCGGGCGGCAGCCGGCCATTTTGCCCGGGGTTGCGCGATTTGCCACGGCGAACCAGGTGAGCCCCGCTCACCGGCGGTGATGCGGATGCTTCCGCAGCCGCCGGACCTTGTGCTCACGGTCGGAGACTGGACCGACGCTCAGCTGTTTAGGATCGTCAAACATGGAATACGTTTCACGGGCATGCCCGCCTGGCCGGCCCGCGACCGGGATGACGAGGTCTGGGCCATGGTTGCCTTCCTGCGTAAGCTTCCGAAACTCGATGCAAATGGATTTCGGGAACTTGCCTTAGACGGATCGCAACCTACCGCCCCGGCGGCACTCGCCGACTGCACGCGCTGTCACGGCGGCAACGGCGAGGGCAGGGGTGGTCTCGTACCCGCTCTCGCCGGGCAGAAGGAAGCCTATCTGCTCGCCAGTCTCCAAGCCTATGCCAGAGGCGATCGCACGAGCGGCTTCATGGCTCTGCCGGTGACCGGCGTTGACCCCTCCGACCTGGCTGCGCTTGCCCGGCATTTTGCTGCGCTGCCGCCGTCACCGGTGGACCCTGATCGAGCTTCGGCGGAGGTGATCGGCAGGGGACGGCAAATCGCGGAAGCCGGAATTCCGGAGCGGAACGTACCTGCCTGTTCCGGCTGCCACATCGGCTCCGACAAGAATCCGCTCTATCCGCGCCTTGACGGCCAGCACGCCGCTTACCTCGAACGGCAACTGAAGCTGTTCCGGTCCGAGACCCGCGGCGGTACGCGATTTTGGCGTATCATGGCGACCGCGGCGCAACGCCTCACGGACGACGATATAACGGCCGTATCGGCCTTTTTCTCAAAGCGTTCCGAAGCTCCTCAATGACCGGGATGCGCGGCTCGTGGAATCCAAAGCAAAAAGGGCCGATGCTGCACGGACAGGTCGGGATCAGCTCCAAGGAACTTTATCCCTTGCTGCCAGTTCCGAATGCGCACAGACGGCCGCGTAAGGCGGACAGCCGGCTGAAGCGTCCTCCTCCGGGTGAACCACGCTGCATGGATTTCTGGCAGGCTCACGAGATGCAGAATTTCGGGGCGGGCGATCACTCCCGGCATCCGCCGACGTTATGGCGCATAGATGCCGCAAAACAGAAGAACGCCACCGACCAGGCAGAAGGCGAGGAATGCCCCGATGTAAAATCCGGGCTCACGGAAAATCCTCATGTCGCGTCTGAGACTCACGGCTCGGCTTCCTCGGCCTCGGATCGACCCAACAACACGGAACGGAACTGGAGAGTTCCGAATGTCCCGCTTTCTCCGTTTCCGAAAGTCTCCGAAGGGGGAGCGGCGGCGTTACCCGGTCTCGTCGGTGCTGCAGCCTGCATTCTCGTCTCGGGCTGCACCGACACGCAGTCGGTCCTCGATCCGCATGGCAGCCAGGCCGACGCTCTGGCCGTTCTGTTCTGGACCTTCACGGCAGTACTCGGCGTCGTCTGGCTCGTCACCATGACGGGGCTGCTGCTCGCGCTTGTGCACAGGCGCGGCAGTCGCGGCGAGCCTGCCGAGGCCCATCCAGCCGTCAAACCAGCAATGAAGGCTGCCTTTGCTGCTATGTTGGGGTCGAGCACCATCATTCTCTCAGGCTTGACCGTGCTCAGCTTCGGCGGACAAAAGGCGGTTTTCAGGAGCGGGGCAGGCGCGGCGCTGACGATCTCCGTTATAGGGCACCAGTGGTGGTGGCAGGTCCGGTATGAAGGAAACGACGGCTTCGAGACGGCAAACGAGATTCGCATTCCGGTCGGCAGCCCGGTCGACATCAAGCTCGCCACAGCCGATGTCATCCACTCTTTCTGGATACCGAGCCTCGCCGGCAAGCTCGATCTCATTCCCGGCAAAAGCAACGAGCTCCGTATTGAAGCCGACAAGCCAGGCACATATCGCGGCCAGTGTGCCGAATTCTGCGGCCAGCAGCATGCGCATATGGCGATCTTCGTGGTGGCAATGGAGCCGAACCAATTCGAACGCTGGCGCGCCAATCAAGCCGCACCGGCAAAGCCGATGGCGCATCTTCCAAGACAAAGCGTTCTTGCTTCCGCGAGATCGTCTCAATCCGCCGCTCTTTCGGAGAGTTCGCAATGAGCCCGGCGGCCCAAGAACGTCACGAGACCCGTGACACCGATCTGGGTGACGAGGAACTGCGCGCGAGGCTGAGCAAGACCTGGGGCACGGCGCGCGGTCTGATCGGCGTTCTCTCGACGGTCGATCACAAGATCATTGGCATCCGGTATGCCGTGACTGCCTTCGCCTTCCTGTTGGCCGGCGGCATCATGGCGATCATCATGCGGCTGCAGCTCGCGCGGCCGGACAGCCACCTCGTCGACGCCGAGCTCTACAACCAGCTTTTCACCATGCACGGCACAACGATGATGTTCCTGTTCGGCGTGCCGGTTGGCGAGGCGTTCGCCGTCTATCTGGTGCCGCTCATGGTCGGCACCCGCAACATCGCCTTCCCGCGCCTCAACGCCTTCTCCTACTACGTCTACCTGTTCGGCGGCCTGATGTTGTGGGGTGGCTTCGCATTGAGCATTCGCCCGGATGTCGGCTGGTTCTCCTACGTCCCGCTCGCAAGCCTGGATTTCACTCCAGGCAAGGGGCCCGATTATTGGGCGCAGATGATCACTTTTACCGAAGTCGCCGCGCTCGCGGTGTCGGTGGAGATCGTCGTCACGGTCCTGAAGCAGCGCGCGCCGGGCATGACGCTTGACCGCATTCCGCTCTTCGTATGGACCATGCTTGTCCATTCCTTCATCATCATTTTCGCTATGCCGGCGGTCATGCTCGCCTCGTCGATGCTGATCATGGACCGGCTGGTAGGCACGCAGTTTTTCAATGCCGATGCGGGCGGGGATCCGCTGCTTTGGCAGCACCTTTTCTGGTTCTTTGGCCACCCCGAAGTATACATCATCTTCCTGCCTGGAACCGCCTTCGTGTCGGCGATCGTGGCAACATTCTCCAGGCGGCCGGTCTTCGGCTATTTGCCGATGGTGCTGTCGCTGATCGCAATCGGCTTTCTGTCCTTCGGTTTGTGGGTTCACCACATGTTCGTGACCGGCCTGCCCGAGGTGGGCGCCGCCTTCTTCACCGCCTCCAGCATGGCGATCGCAATTCCGAACGGCGTCCAGATATTCTGCTGGATCGCGACGCTCTGGGATGGCAAGCCGGTGCTCAAGACGCCGCTGATCTTCGTGCTCGGTTTCTTCTTCATCTTTGTCGCCGGCGGCCTCTCGGGCGTGATGCTGGCATCGGTCCCGATCGATACGCAAGTGCACGACACCTATTTCGTCGTCGCCCATTTCCACTACGTGCTTATCGGCGGCACTCTCTTTCCGCTTGTCGCGGCGGTCTACTACTGGTTCCCGAAGGTGACGGGTCGGCTGATGGATGAGCGGGTCGGCAAATGGCAGTTCGCGCTCGCCTTCATCGGCTTCAACACCGCCTTCTTTCCGATGCATCTGCTTGGCCTGCACGGCATGCCGCGCAGGGTTTACACCTATCCCGCGGAGATGGGTTGGGGCGGGCTTAACCTGCTCGCCAGCGCCGGTGCGCTGCTGTTCTTTGCAAGCTTTCTGCTCATGCTCTGGAATATGGTCGTCAGCGCCCGCTCGGGTTCCTTTGCCGGCGACAATCCCTGGGATGCCGAAACGCTGGAATGGGCGACCAGCTCGCCGCCCCAGCCCCAGAATTTCGACCGCATTCCCTACATCACATGCCGCTCGCCGCTCTGGGATCAGGGCGGCGATAAGGCGGTGGTCGGCGGTCTCAAGGTTGATGAGCGCGAACTGGTCGTGACCAGCATCACCGAGGCTCGGCCTGACATTCGCGAGGAATCTCCGGCGCCGTCGATCTGGCCCTTTCTGGCGGCGCTCGCTACCGCCGTCGCCTTCATCGGTTCGATCTACACACCGTGGGCGATTACCTGGGGCTCGCCTGTCGTCGCCATTGTGCTGGTCGCCTGGTTCTGGCCGAAAACCACCGAGGAAAACGTTTAGATGGCCCGCAGCGTCATCGATGTCTCCGATTTGCCGACCTATGCCTTCGGCTCGCGTGTCACTCCCTGGTGGGGGACCTTCTCATTTTGTCTGCTGGAGGGAACTGGCTTTGCCCTTGGCATTGGGGGTTACCTTTACCTGGCCGTCACCAACACGCATTGGCCGAAGGACGCGGTTCCCTTGAGTTTGGTCTGGTCCGCGCTCTTCACGCTCGTCCTTGTTGTCAGCGCGCTGCCGAACTTCTTGATAAGGCGAGCGGCTATGCGGGAGAGCCTGCGGTCGGTCCGTGTGCTGTTGCTGGTCATGAGCGTGATCGGCTTTGTGCTTATCGGACTGCGCGTCATGGAGTTCTCCGCCTTGCCGGTACTCTGGAGCGACAACGCGTACGGCTCTTTTGTCTGGCTTCTGCTCGGCCTGCATGGCGTGCACGTGCTGACGGACGTCGCCGACACACTCGTCCTGGCCGTGCTGATGTTCACCAGGCACGGAACGGGCAAACGCTTCAGCGACGCCGAGGACAATGCTTTCTACTGGTATTTTGTCGTGCTGTCGTGGCTGCCGCTCTACGCGGTGCTCTACTGGCTGCCGAGGCTCTGATGCGGGTCGTTCTACGCATCGGCAAGGTGCAATTGCTCGGAGCGCTTGCTTCGGCAGCATGCTTGGCGCGCTGATGCCCCCCATCCGTGACCGCCCTCGTGCGATAGGACTTTGTCATCCGGAAGCGTTCAGGCAGGGCGGGATTCGCGTTTCGACAGAGACATCGACCAAGTGTGGCCGGGCTATCCGGCCCCTCAAATCCTGCCCATTAGAACCAGGATCACCAGGATGATAAGTATGACGCCGACGAGGCCTGAAGGGCCGTAGCCCCAGCCCGCCGAATACGGCCAAGCCGGCATCGCGCCGATCAGCACCAAGATAAGAATGATAATGAGAATTGTACCGAGACCCATATCGGCTCTCCTTCCTGGTTTGCGCAATACCGGCCCGGCAGTCGCGAAAAATGGAACAGTGCCGAGGCCTCAGTCCAGCTTGCGCAGCATGTCAGCTTCCTGTTCGAGGATGCTGGCGACTTCCTCGCGCTGGAGATGCGTCATCATCAGACTGACGCAGCATTCGAGATACGTGATGGAGGCTCGTCGCAGGAAGGCGGCGGTTTCCGCGGCCGCCATCTGGTCGATGTCCTTGGCTGATCGCTTCGACTGCACGGTTATGTTCTCCTAACTGGTTGTCAGGTCCAACCAGAACCTTGGTCGGATGTTCCGCTCGAGCGAAAAGAACGTTCGCCGGATCCGCATCGTTGGAGCTGAGAGGTCCAGATCTGCCCGTCCCCGACTTGGCAGATTCGACCGGCGGCACCGTCGCCGTGTCGTCAAGATCGGCGAAGTAAACGATAGTCTGCAGCAGGCCCTGCCTGAGCGGCACCTTGGGCGACCAGCCGAGAAGCGTTTTCGCACGCGCTATGTCGGGGCGTCGCCGGCGAGGATCGTCTTGCGGCAGAGGCAGGAATTTCATGGGCGACCTGGTGCCGGTCAGTTCCCTCACCAGGTCGGCCAATTCGAGGATGGTGAATTCTCCGGGATTGCCAAGATTGACCGGCTGGCGTGGATTGGGCTCGATGTTCATGAGCCGCAGCAGGCCATCTACCAGATCGGTGACGTAGCAGAAGGATCGCGTTTGTCGGCCGTCGCCGAATATCGTCAACGGCCGCTTTTCAAGTGCCTGCATAACCAGATTCGAGACGATGCGGCCATCGGCAGGGTCCATTCTCGGGCCGTAAGTGTTGAAGATACGGGCGACACGCACATCGGCCATCTCGGCCCGCAGATAATCGAAGCAAAGCGTCTCTGCGGCGCGCTTGCCTTCGTCATAGCAGGCGCGCGGGCCGGTGCAGTTCACATGGCCAAGGTAATCCTCGCGCTGCGGATGCTGTTCGGGATCGCCATAGATTTCGCTTGTCGAGGCCTGCAAGAACCGCGCGCCGTCGCGCACCGCAAGCTCAAGCAGGTTGAGCGTTCCGATCACGCAGGTGCGGGTCGTGTGAACCGGATCGGCTTGGTACCGGGGCGGGGACGCCGCGCATGCCAGGTTAAAGATATGGTCGACCGGCTCACCGAGCTCGAGCGGAGTGCAGATATCCTGCTCGATCAGCCGAAACCGCGATTGGCCGATAAGGGGGGTGATGTTTTCCATACGCCCGGTAAGAAAGTTGTCGACACAGATCACGCGATGGCCATCGCCAAACAGGGCCTCGCATAGGTGCGAACCGAGGAAACCGGCACCGCCGGCGACAAGCACCGTCCGTGTCTGTTGAACCGTTCTTGAACGCCGCATCTCTACGTTCTCCTGTATGCCTGTCATGCTGCACTTTCGACGTCCAGATCGAGCAAGGGACGTGTCTGTGGCTGCACGAGCACTGACGTGAACTCACGTGCCCGAGCATCTCCGGTGTGGCCGTCGAGGACCAGCGAACAAGCCTGCCTGGCCATATTGAGCCTGGCGCGGTCCGACTGTTTCAGAAGGATTTCCGTCACATCTTCCGCGCTCGCGGCCGTCTGGATTGCCGAGGCCGGAAAGAAACTTTCCAGGCCGGGCCAGCGGTCGCTGATGATCGGCGTTCTGCACGCCGCGGCTTCGAAGAGCCGCACGCTGGGCGACCATCCGGCTGAGATCATCGAGGTGCGTGTCAGGTTCAGCGTGTAGCGCTGCCTGCTGTAGAAGGCTGCATGATCGCCGGGTGGCAGGTGCTCGATTCGCTCGACGTTGGAAGGCCAGGCGATCTCGGACGGGTATTGCGAACCGGCAACCGCGAACCGTCGCTGCGGCAGCCTGCGGGCTGGCTCGATCAGCAGCGCTTCCAGCATTGGCTGCCGGTCCGCGCTGTAGGTACCGAGATAGCCCAGATCCCATTCGATCTTGCTTCCGATCCGATGGTGCCGCTCGGGGTCGACCGAGCAGTAGAGCGGCTCCGCCCGGCGCGCGCCGAATTCAAGCTTCAGGCGTTCGAGGGTCGGTCCCCCCGTGAAGGAGAAATAGACGTCGAAATAGGGGATCTGCCGACGCGCGAGGTAGTCGCAGTTGTCTTCGGCGACCCTTGCCAGCGTCACCGGAGTGTCGATGTCGTAGAAGCAGAATTGCCCGGTGCACAAGGACGCGAGATCGTCGATGATCGCTTTGCCTTCAGGTACGAACGAACCGATGACTACGACATCGGCAAGTCGAAGATCTCGCTGATGGTTGCGGCGGAGTTCCTCGACCGTGTCGTAATAGCGCAAATCGCAGAAATCGGGATCGCGCAGGTCGCGATGATGCGCATACCAGGGCACGTCGCGCTCCAGGAATGTGACGCGATGGCCGAGCTTGTTGAGCGCTCGCAGCAGCCCGCGGAAGGTTGTCGCATGGCCGTTGCCCCAGGAAGAGGACAACGACAGACCGAGGAAAACGATGTCGAGCGGCTTCGTCATTCCGCAGCCTCCACGGTCCGGCGCTCGAAATGAGCCTTGAAGATGGCGTCAACCAGCTCGGCCCTCAATGTGTAGGTGTGTTCGGCAAGAACGCGCCGAAGCGCCGCCGCGCCGATTCCCATCGCGCGCTCCGGCGTAAGCGTGCGCATGATTTCGACAACGTCGGCGCCGTCCCGCGCCACCAGGATTTCCTCGCCCGGCGTCAGGAACAACTCGATGCCGGCCCAGGCGTCCGTTATCAGGCATGCGCCCGCGCCGGCCGCCTCAAACACCCGCGTTGCTGGCGAAAATCCGTTGCTGGCCATGCTGTCGCGGCTGATATTCAGCACCGCCTTCGGCGTGACGTTGAACGCATTGTGATCTCGCGTGCCGACATGACCGAGCCAGGAAACATTCGCAGGCAACGGCTTGTCGCCCCACCCCGATCCTCCGAGCAGGAATTTCTGGTCCTCCAGGGCGCTGGCGGGATCGAGGAAAAAGGCCTCCACGCGCGCTTCGCGGTCCGGCAGGCGATTGCCGAGAAAAGCGAGATCGCAGGCGAAGCGGGGTTCTCGGGCGACGGGGAAATGTGTCTCTGGGTCGAGTGCGTTGTAGATCGGCACGCATTCGGCCGCGCCAAGCGCCCGGTAATCCCATACGACGGGATCGCCGCCGCCATAGGTCAGCACGAGGCCGATTCTCTGCAGGGCCTCATGGAGAGGATGATCGGAGTCGTTCCGCAGTTCATTAAGAGTTGCCGGGGCGTCAACGTCCCAGAACACCGTCAGCGCGTCGCTGCGGGAGTGGTCGAGCACGGCGCGCAACAGGGCCTCGTCTTCGAAGCCGACGCCGCTCGCCTTGACGACGATATCGGCCTGCGCGGCGCGGGACGCGACCTGCATCAGCGCATTCGGCGTCGCCTCGTAGACGACGACGTCGCACCAGTCGGGAACGTCAATATCGCGATGGTTCTGACGATCGAAGGCATCCGGCTCATAAAAGACGATGTCATAGCCATGCCGGGAAAGCGCCTTCAGCAGGCCCCGATAATAGGTGGCGGCGCCGTTCCAGTAGGATGATAACAGGCTGGATCCGTAAAAGGCGATTTTCATGCGGCAGCCTCCTTTGCTGTCGTGCTGTCGACCGCAGCGCGATTGCCGCATGCGGCGAGTATGTCGAACAGTTCGTCCACGCGGTGCCGGCAGGTGTGCCGGGCGAGAATGGTTTCCAGTCCGGCCACCGCCAACGCCTTTGCAAGTTCGGCGTCATGCAGCACATCGCGCAGGTGCCGACGCATTTCGGCGCCGTCGCGGGCAAACAGGAAATCTTTGCCGGGGCGGAACAGCCCTTCTACGTCAGACCAGGGTGCCGAGATCAGGGGAATGCCGCAGGCCAACGCCTCGAACATGCGGATCGTCGGAATGCCGGGCAGGTGTTCGCGGTAAGGCCGGCGCGGAATGTGCACCGTCACACGATGCTGCGCGAAGGTCTTCGGGACATCGGAATTGGCGATCCAGCCTTCGTGCCGTAACCCGGCGTCTGCAAGCGCGGCAAGCGCCTCCGCTGGATAGCGCACCCCGTGGACGGTGCCCGACAGGCCAAGCCCGCGGGCCGGCTCTATCAGGAACTGATCGATTTCGGCGCTGCGTTCGTCATCGCCCCAGTTGCCGATCCAGACCAGATCCGATTGAGGCTCGACATCGAGCTGCGGCCTAAACAAACGGTCGTCGGCTGCTTCGTGCCAGGTGAAAGCCCGTTTGCCCCAGCCGGCGCGAAGATAGCTCTCCCGCAACGCCTCGCCGAACAACAAGACGCCGTCATAATGCTCAAGGTTCAGTGCCGAGATCCACTGCGTGGCCGATACGGCGCGATGATGCGTATCGTGGAACAGCAGCGTGAAATTGCCGCCGTTGAGCTTGGCCCGGCCGATACGGGCGACAAGATCTGGATCGGTCCATTCATGGACGATCACCACATCCGCGTTCGCGATCCAGGCCTCATGATCGAAGGACGCGTCGTAAGTCACCGGTATCAGCTCGGGAAAATCCTTTCGGAAGCGTTCGATCGCGAAGGGGCCTTTCTCGGCCAGCAGGTTCGATCGGCTCCATCCGTCCGCGGGCTCGAGCGCGAATGCGTGATGTCCGCTCGCGATAAGTTCCCGCATGACGCCGCGCTGGAAATGCGCATTGCCATGGTTCCAGTCGGAAACGACGGAGTGGGTATAGAACACGAACCGCATGGTCAGTCCCCCGCGACGGCCATCGCCGCCCGATCGTAGATTTCGCGCATCGCCGCTGCCTGAGCCTGCAGCGAAAGTTGACGCGCGCGCCGAGCGGCGCGCCGGCCGAATTGGCGCCGCAGGTCCGCATCGCGGGCGAGGTGGGAAATGCATTGGGCAAGTGCGTAAGGATCGTGCATGTCGAAGAACATGGCCACGCCGTCCCAGATCTCGCGATAGGTCGCAATGTCGGCGAGCACCAAGGGCGCACCCGAGAGCGCAGCCTCCAAAGCGGCAAGTCCGAAAGGCTCGTAGATAGAGGGCGAAACGAAAATGCTGGCCCGCGCCATCAGCCGCCGCGCCTCGGCGTGGCCGACCGGGCCAAGCGTGACGCAATGATCGAGGCAAATCCTCTGTCCATCCCCACTGTCGAGCGGGCCGGCGGCGTAAATCGGCCATTCGGTGATCGCGGCGGCGGCATCGAGCACCTTGGCGTTCTTGCCTTCGTCCCACCAGCGGGCGGCGGCGAAAGCGAACGATTCGCGGCGCGAATCCGCTGGGCCAGGCAGGGCGCCGTTGTGGATGACGCTCAGGCGCGAGATCGCTCCATAGCAGGACTCAAGCATGGCGGCGTGGCTGCGGCTGGGTGCGACGACTACCCCGGCACGGTCGAATCCAGCCCTGTTGCGATCCTTCTGCCACGCCCAGTCGCCCGCCACGTCTTGGCCGCGCACAGCACGCAACCACGTCACGACGCACGAATGCGAGACCACTACGAGGGGGCAGGGTAGATCGACCCTGGCCGCCTGAGCCGGTGCGTTGAGATGAACAAGATCCGCAGCGAAGGCTGTTGCGATGGTCCGCAATTCTCCGGGAAACCGATCGAGAGCGCTCTCGTCGTGCGTCATCCAGTCCGGCGGGGTTTCAAGCCATGCGAGCGAGGCGAACGATTGCGCTTCCCGGACCTGTTCCGCTGAAGGCCGCGGTCCCAGCCCGGCCAGCAGGACAGTGTCACCGCCGGTAACAAGCTCGCGTGCCAGATCGAGCGAATAGCGCCAAACTCCGCCGACGGCGTCGGTGGTCATCAGGATACGCCTTGGGCGATGGATCAGCGATTGCAGCATGAGTACTCCAACTCGGCCAGCGCGCGCGGACGCTGGTCCTGGATGTCGCTGAATGTCCGAAACGAGGCGAGGTAATGCTCATGCGCGCGCTCCCACGCGAGATCGTCGGGCTCGCCCCATAGCTCGCGGTAACTGGGCGAGCTCGGGTAGGGATAGAGCGGCACCGGTTCGTTGGCCCAGACGCCGTTGTCGATGAGATGCTTGCGCCAATAATCGACCAACGCCGGGTCGTCCTCGACCACGCCGATCAGATTGGCTTGGACGAAGGGAACGTGACGCCGGGCATCAACCAGCAGCGCGGCCAGTTCCTCCGTGCCCAGCCGGCAGCGCTTGGCCAGCATCTCGCGGCCTTCGACGGTCAGGCTTTCGAGGCCTGCTTCGATCGAAACACAGCCGGCCTCGCCCAGCAACTCGAGCAACTCCGGTTTCCAAAGGTCGATGCGGGTCTGGACACCGAATTGGAGGTCGCGGCCGATCAACGCCTCGAGCAGCGCCTTCTGCGGCAGGAAAATCTCGTCGATGAAATAAACGTAGCCGACGCCTTGCGCGATCAGGCCGTCAATCTCGGCAATGATGGCGTCATGGTTCCTGCGCCGGTATGTATCGCGAAAATCGATTTTAGCGCAGAAGCTGCAATTGTATGGGCAGCCTCGGGACGCCTCTACTTCCGCGCCGAAGCCCTTCTGGTTTGCATCGAACCGATGATGATGATGTGCATGGGCGGCAATCCAGTCTGACGGCCAATGAAGCGCCGGGTGGTCTACGAAGCGGCTGACTGCGACGCCTCCGTTGCTGGCCGGCGCGTCGCCGTCCAACCATGCCGTGTGGGGGACGGCGCTCCAGTCATCGCACCCGGCAAGCTCGGCCACCACTTCCTCGCATTCGCCTCGCACGACGATGTCGACGCCAAGCTTGCGCAGGGTGGGGGCAGGAGTTGCCGAGCCATGCGGCCCGACGGCCACGGTGCGGCCACCGCGTCCGGCGAGATGCTTGAGGAACTCTGCCGGCACCCGCAACTCCGGGGGCGCGCAGCGCCAGAACAGGTAAGTAGGCGCCGAGGTCACCACGGTCATGTTCGCCCCGAACGCGGCCACTCGCTCGGCGAGCGCGGCGTTGTCGAGATCCTGCAGCTGTCCATCCAGCATCAGCACCTCGTGGCGGTTGGCTTCCAGCAGCGCTTTGCAGTAGCCAAGCTCCAGCGGCAGATGCGGCTGCCGGCATCCGAAATAGATGCTGTGCTCGTATGTCCAGCGCGGGTTGACCAGTGCGACTTTCATGCGACATACCTCGCGACTTCGGGGCGGGGCTGTACACGGTGCCGGCGCAGCCATTCGGCGAGGTCGCAAATACCCTCGCGCCATGGGACGCGCGCCCGCCAGCCCAGCGCGGCCTCTAGCTTGCGGGTATCGGCGACGAAGAAGGGCTGATCACCGGTCCGTTGGAGGTCGTGGCGGAGTGTGATGTCGCGACCTGTCATGGCGGCGATCTCCGACAATAGCGCGCGCAGGCTGACGGCGTTGTGCGGTCCACCGCCGAGGTTGAAGGCTTGGCCTTTGAGGTCTTCGATCCTCGCGAGCACGCCGCGATAGGCGGCAACGGCGTCCGATACGTGCAGGATGTCGCGCACCTGCTTGCCGTCGCCGTAGATCGTGATCGGCCGGCCGTCCAGCGTGCTGAGCAGGAAATGCGCAACCCAGCCCTGGTCCTCGGTGCCGAACTGGCGGGGGCCGTAGATGCAGCTCATGCGCAGCACCGCCGTCGGCAGGCCGTAGGACTTGGCGTAGTCGAGGACATACTGGTCCGCAGCGCCCTTGGAACAGCCATAGGGCGTGCAGAAATCGAGGCCGATCGTCTCGTCCACGCCATTGGCGCGGATGGCTTCGTCGCAGGGAATGTAACGATCGGCGGCCTCGCGTACCGCGATCTGGGGCAAGCTGCCATAGACTTTGTTGGTGCTGGCGAAGACTACCGGCGCGTTCACCCGTCGCGCCGCTTCGAGCACGTTGAACGTGCCTTTGAGATTGATGTCGAGGTCTTGTGCAGGATCGACCAGGCTCGTGGTCACGGCGGTCTGGGCCGCCAGGTGGAAGATCGCCTTGGCCGGCGCCAGGGCTGAGGCCAGGCCGCTCCCGTCGCGGATATCAACGGTTTCCACGGTGAGCCGGCTGCCGTGCTTTTGCGCCAGCCATTCGAGGTTCTGTTCGACGCCGGGACGGCTGAAATTGTCGATGACCAGCACCGGCTCGCCGTCCGACAGCAGGCTGTCAGCCAGATTGGAGCCTATGAAGCCGCTGCCGCCGACAATCGCCACAGGCGGGTTGCGAAGGTTCCGATGCCGTTGGCTCATGACACCAGCCCTCGCTCTTCAAGCTCGCGCTTCATATCGGCGCCGCGGTCGATGGCGACGCTGTTGCGAACCCACGCCGCGAATTCGCCAAGCGAGTCCTCCAGCCGGCGGCTCGGCTCGAAGCCGAGCAGCTCGCGCGCCTTGCCGATGTCGGCGAAGCAGTTGCGGATGTCGCCGGAGCGCGCCTTGCCGAGGATTTCGGGCGGCCGCTTCGGCACGCCCATCGCCTCGGCGAGCAGGCGGGCGACGTCGCTGATCGCGTAGGACCGCCCGCTGCCGATGTTGATGGCGTGGCCGGCTGCCTGGCGTTGCTCCAATGCCAGACGGAAGGCGCGGGCAACGTCTTGCACATGGACGAAGTCGCGCTTTTGCTTGCCGTCCTCGAAGACCATCGGCCGCTTCCCGTTGGCAAGGCGCGAGGCGAAGTTGGCGAGCACGCCGGTGTAGGGATTGGCGAGCGCCTGTCCGGCGCCGAAGACGTTGAACAGGCGCAATGCCACCGCATCCGCATCATAAGCCTGACCGAAGATCAGCACCGCACGCTCCTGCGCATATTTGGTCAACGCATAGATCGAGGCGAGGTCAGGCCGCTTCTCCTCGTCCGTCGGAATCGGCGACAGGCTTTCGCCCGCGGCCGACAACAGGTTCCACTGGCCGTTCCTGATATCGCTTGGCTTGCGGCGGGCATCGTCGATGCGCCGCCCGTCCGGTGTCTCATAGAGGCCTTCGCCGTAGATGCTCATCGAGGACGCGACGACGATCCGTTCGACCGGTTTCTTGATCAACGCCTCGAGCAGGGTCGCGGTGCCGAGATCGTTGGTGCCGACGTAGCGAGCGATCTCGTACATGGATTGGCCGACGCCGACCTCGGCAGCGAGATGGATGACGGCGTCGATACCCGAAACGGCTTCGGCCATTGCTCCTGCGTCGCGCACATCACCTTTTATCAACTCGACGCCAGCTGGGATGCTGATGGCCTCGCTGCCATGTACCTGATCCAGAAGCACGTCCAGGATACGCACTTCATAGTTATGTTCGATGAGCTCCTGGGCGACATGCCGGCCGATGAAACCGCAGCCCCCCGTAACCAGTACACGTTTCACGAGAACTCCTTGCGGATTTGGCGTTGGGCTCCCGAACTGCGGGCCAAAAGGTTTGTTCCCTGCTTCAACAAAGTTCCTCCCGCAATGCGCGTGACAATCCGCTGTCGGACTGCCGATCGGTTGGAACATTGCCCTTTGCGCGCTGTTAGGGCCGCGTCGGTCCCGCTGCGAGAAAGGAAAAGCCATGTCCGAGGCGAAGACGACCACCAATCACGACGAAATCCGTAAATGGGTGGAGGAAAGGGATGGCCATCCCGCCGTGGTCCGCACCAAAGGCAAGGGTGGCATCCTGCGCATCGATTTCGGCGAACCGGAAGAAGCGCTCGAGCCGATCGAGTGGGATGAGTTCTTCAGGATCTTCGACGAGAACGATCTGGCTTTCCTTCACCAGGACAAGGCCGAAAGCGGAGGAGAAAGCCGTTTCAACAAATTCGTCGAGCGCGGCGCAAAAAGCTGACCAGGCGCCAGCGGAGCCATGTGAGCGCGCTGGAGCGGCGGCCGGCGCCGCGCCTCAATCCAACGGCTTGTCTGTCGGCCGCGGCGTCGCACCGGCTTCGTGCCTGCGCCCGGCATTCCGATCGGCAACCCTGCTGTCGAGCTGCGAGGAATACGGCTTCTCGGCAGCGCCGGCGTTTTTCGGAGCCACCGGTTTTGCACCGGCATCGCTGTCTCTTGCGTCGCGACGGGGGCGCGGCAGGCCTTCTGCATTGGGCGTTCTGACAGCCGGCTTGGATGTACTTTTCGGTCGAGCCATGGCAAATCTCCGTGTGTGGATCGGACGACGCGGCGCCCATGCGGATTTGGCCGAGAGGCGATATGTCAGCCGTGGGGGCGCATCACCACTTTGACGCAGCCATCCTGCTTGTCGCGGAATTTCCTGTATAGATCGGGTCCGGCCTCAAGGCCGGCGCGGTGGGTGATAACGAAGGAGGGGTCGATATCGCCGCCCTGCACCTTCTGCAGGAGCGGCTCGAGATAGCGCTGGGTATGGGTCTGCCCCATGCGGAATGTGAGCCCTTTGTTCATCGCCGCGCCGAATGGGATATGGTCGACAAGGCCGATGTAGACGCCGGGCACCGAGATGGTGCCGCCCTTGCGGCAGCAATAGATCGTCTCGCGCAGCACATGCGGCCGGTCCGTGCCGAGATAGACAGTGGCCTTGACCTTATCGACCATGGAATCGAAGCTGCCGCCGGCGTTCGCCTCGGTACCGACGCAGTCGATGCAACTGTCCGGTCCACGCCCCTCGGTCATGTCCATTAGGGCGTCGTAGATATCGGAGGTGCTGAAATCGAGTGTCTCCGCCTTGCCGTGGTCGCGCGCCATGGCAAGCCGCTCCGGCACCTTGTCGATGGCGATCACCCGGCCAGCACCGAGCATCCACGCGCTCTGGATCGCGAACTGGCCGACCGGTCCGCAGCCCCATATGGCGACGGTGTCGCCCTCCTGGATGTTGGCATTTTCTGCCGCCATATAACCGGTCGGGAAGATATCGGACAGAAAAAGCACCTGCTCGTCGTCCAGTCCGTCAGGCACCTTGATCGGGCCGACATCGGCGAACGGCACACGCAGGTACTCTGCCTGACCGCCCCAGTAGCCTCCGACGAGATGCGAATAGCCGAACAGCCCGGCGGGCGACTGGCCCATCACCTTTGCCGCCTGCTCGGCATTGGGGTTGGAACGATCGCAGAGCGAAAACAAGCCCTTCTGGCAGAACCAGCATTCGCCGCACGAGATGTTGAAGGGCACGACAATACGATCGCCTTTTTTGAACTTGGTGTGGCCACGGCCGACCTCCACCACTTCGCCCATCGTTTCGTGACCCAGCACGTCGCCCGATTTCATCGTCGGCATATAGCCGTCCATGAGGTGCAGGTCCGAGCCGCAGATGGCACAGCATGTGACCTTGATGATGACGTCGCGATCGTCCTCGATCGATGGATCGGCGACCGCGTCGCACCGGATGTCGCCTTTGCCGTGCCACGTCAGTGCTTTCATCGGACTGTCCTCGACTGGGATGTTGCCGGATCGCTGGCCGAACTTGCGCCTGTCTCGAATGTTCCGCAGGCTTCGCCCGTCTCACGCGTTGTTCGCGGAGCCCGGCTCTGCCATCTTGCGATGCTGTTCGGCCAGGGTGCCGGCCGGCGTGACGTGGGCGGCGGCGGCCTGCAGCTTGTTCGCCAAACCGCTGACGACCTGTGCTTCTCCAGCCATCATTGCTTCATAGCCATCTTTGGCCACGTCGGCGGGATTGTCCTTCTCCTGCGTCCCCACTTCGGTATCCAACATGTCGGCGCGCTCGAAGAAGCGGGTCTGCGTCGCGCCGGGCATCAGCAGCGTCACGGTCACACCGCTGTCCTTCAGCTCATGGCCCAGTGCGATGGCGAAGGAATCGATGAAGGCCTTGGTGCCGTTGTAGACGGCCTGGAAAGTGCCGGGCATGAAGCCGGCGATGGAGCCTGTAAACAGGATCCGGCCCCTGCCGCGACGAACCATCTGTTGGCCGAGCCGATGCGCCAGATAGACGGTGCCGGTGATATTGGTATCGATCACGCGGCGAGCCTTGACCCAGTCCTGGTCGACGAAACCTCTGCCCAGGCCGCGCCCGGCGTTGAGCAACAGAAGGTCGATATCGCGGTCGCCAACCTGCGTGATCAATGCGTTGGCGCCTTGCTCGGTCGCGAGATCGGCTTCGACGGCTTCGACTGCGACATTGTGCGACCGCAGCGCCTCCGCGGCCGGCTCTATCGCCGGTTCGTCAGCGGCAATCACCAAGTCGTATCCGTCCTTCGCGCATAGTTTGGCGAGTTCCTTGCCAATGCCGCTGGAGGCGCCGGTCACGACCGCGAGCTTCCCGTTATTCATTTGGTTCCTCCAGCCGTTCAAGAATGGTCTGGCCGAACATGCGACGCGTGCGATTGTTCCGGGCGTTTTGTGATCTGGCGGGCCCGGCGAACATTGCAGCGGCGAAACCAGTAGTGCTCCCGAAGCACGGAACCATTTTTAGGATCCGGCCGTTCCGACGTCACGTTCGGAGCGATAGCGATGGGCACTTTCTCGGATCTGGATAAAAAGCTGACTGAAAACATTTACGACCATGGAAGCCGTTTGACCGACCGCAGCGCCGATCTGCCACGACGGGTCGTGGAGACGGTCGACCTCCTAATGCCGTTTATTCAGCCCGAGGCGCGTGAGGCGGTGAGGCTGCAAATCCTGGGTATTGTCCACGAACACATATTTGATGAGGTCGAGACCGGGTCTGACGATCCAGCGGCCGGGGACTAGTTTTCGTAAACTCGATCACGTCAGCCCGTGTAAGGCCTGCTTCCCGCGTAGTGGCAACAAATGGCGCTGGAAGGCGTTGCTCTTCCGTCGATGCATTTCGAGGAGGATCCGAGGTGGCGAACAGCACAGGCAAATCACGAGACGCAGTCGAGCAAGACCACGAGATCGAGCATTTCGCCCGCCAGAACGGGCTCGCTGTCGAGCAGGTAAAGCGGCTCATTGCTGAACATGGGGACGATCGCGCCACTTTGACCGAGGCTGCCAAGGCACTGAAGGAGTCCGGCGATCAAGATGTCGGCGGGGCTGACCAAGTGACAAGGCAGGCACGCCAGCAGGCCACGCCGATGCATCTGGGCAAGACGACCCGGCCGCACTGATCTCTTCCCGCCATTTTGTCAGGATGCGGCAGCACCGAGCCGGAGCTATATGCTAGCTGATATCGGTTGTTTTTCGCTTCTTCATTGGCGGCTTGGGTCTAGTCGCGTCAGGTGGCGGTTTTGCGGGCGAGGGCGCCTCTGTTGGCGGCGTCGCCGCCAGACGCTGTTCCCGCAGTCGAGCCGTCTTTGCTTGGCGCGTCAGTCGTTCTGCTTCAACCAACGCGCGCGCCGCAGCCGATGTGCGCTCATGTCTGCCCTTGTCTATCTTTCGCGCCGTCACCGTGCGTTGTTCCAGCAACCGTTGGAGCGCCCCCAACTTGCCCGGTGGGCCGTTGTTCCGAACGGCAGGACGCGAAAGGATCGAAATTTCTACCCTTTGCCGCCGCGCAACTCCTGGTCCTTTGCTTCGCGCAACAACCGCACGATCGCATCGACCGGAGACGGGGCAGCCGTCGGTTGGATTTTCCGTTGCCACAGATGGCGAAGGAGCTTTTTCAACGTTGACATCAAAAATCACCTCCTGGGCTGTTGAACGGAAGACGATGTTTCAGCGTTGGAACGCCACGTCCGTTGACGAGGCGCCGGCACGGAAGCTACCCGAGCAGCGCGGCAAGCAGGAACACGGCGGCCGCGAGAACCACGGCAGCCGCGACCACCAAAACAGGCCCTCTCCTTCCAGGATTAAGGCCGGACGCATTATCCGGGCGGCGCATTGCATTGGCGAAGCTCGCCTGGTTGGTGAACTTCGCTTCATGGCGTGTCGCGGGGCCAGTTGGATTGGCGCCGTCACCGGCCTCGGCATCCGTCTCCTGGGGCGCGGCCGCCGGATCGAACCCGGGCGTCTTGTCTTCGGTCATGCCCGCCTGGATTTGGCCTCGGTCTTCGGCAGATGTTCGCTTGCTCGGCGAGATCATGGATAGCTCCTTCGCAACCAAACATCTGTTCGGCCCTGCTGTTCCAACAAGGCCGTCGGAGGTGAAGAAGAATGCCGCCACGACGTGGCGCGCGTTTTCGGCATGGCACCCATCGCGGAGGACGAGCCGTATTGGACCCGGAACCTTTCCGATTGGGCCAGCTTTAATCTTCACCGATGCGAAGACGACGAGGCAGCAATGCAGGTTCTCGGAACTGAAGTACATGCCGGGCCGGAAGGCACGGTGGTCGAATTTCTCGGCGAGGGCGGCGAAAAGATTGCCGTCACAATGGCGATATCCGATCCGCGCCTGACGCTTGACAAAGCCGCCCTCGTCGGCTGCGCCAAAGAAATGATGGTCCAGTGTGCGGCTTTCGGCAATACAGACGAGCTATCCGGGCCGGACAGCTATCGCGACATCGGTGGACCTGCGGATAAGCCGCGGGGTCCGTTCACATTCGAGTATCGCGACAACAACAGCGTGCGCCAGCTCCAGGGGGTGGAGTTGGCGAGCCTGGAGGCCGTGCATGACGAGGCATTGCGTTCGGCAATCGATCTGTTGGACGACAGGACCGAAGGCGGGCAAGAGGGCTGGGCTGTCCGCGTCCGCGACGGAAGCGGCAAGATCGTGTCGTCGGTCGACTTCAATGAGGCAAGGCGCGTAAAGGCGGCGGCGGAATGAGGACCGCGCCGCACAGCCTAAGAAAGGAAAAATGATGCTCCCCTTCCTCTCGCTGGACGCGATGGCGGCTCCCAAAGGCGACGGGTTGCACCCAAAGCTTGCCTGCCTGCTCAGGTCGCGCCTCGCATTGGCTATGCCAGGCGTGGTCATGCTCCACCAGCCCCGGGAGAGCGGCCCGGTTCAGGCCGGTCCCAACCCGGTCGGCAATGTCGACGGGGCGCTGCAAGGGGAAGTGCTTCGGTTCCCCGCCCGGCAAGGTCTCAAAGCGCGACGCCGCAAGGCTTAGACGAGGGCCAGCGCCAACGAGGAACCTTCGCCTCCAGACCGCAACAAGCAGTGAACGCTAGGAGGCAGAAATGAGGTCGCCCTTGGCTCTGATCGTGGAAGACGAGTATCTGATTGCTTCGGACGTAGCGAATGGATTGATGGACGGCGGTTTCGAAGTCGCCTGCGTGGCCTCCGACCGGGCAGCCCAGACATGGCTGGCCGATCACCGGCCGGATTTGGCCATAATCGACATACAATTGCTGGACGGCCAGCGCGGCGTTGCCGCCAGCCTTCTCAAAGCACTGAGTGTGCCCTTCGTGGTGCATTCGGGCTACGACCCTGAATTTCAGGCACCCGCCTTTCACGACGCGCCATACCTGCCGAAGCCGGCGGCGATCCAGGATCTGGTCAGGCTTGCAAATCGGATGATCGAAAGTCGAGCTCGAGCCTAAGATCCAAGTCGAATTTCCGACCACGCCTCGGTCCGACACGCCGCCGCTTCCCGCGACGGCCGCCAAATGCGCGGTATTCGGTCTTCCTTCGGAACATTCGGGATGGCCGTCAGTTCAGTGCTGTGCAGGCGCCGCTGCTGGACGTCTGCCGAAGATCGGTGGGCAACACTGATCGGCCCGCGCTTTGGTCCCTCGGGCGCGGGCCCGCCGACCTCTCGCTAGAATTAACCGGTCACGGAAGGATGGATGGGAGCCTACTATGAAACACCAAACGCTCGACCAATTGCACACAGTCGCTGATATTAACCCGTTGGTGCCGCTCGCCACGCGGACTGAAAAGATTGAGAGGTGGGCAGAACTGCTCGACCGCAATCCGCTGCGCTGTCTCGCCGCGCTCACCGGCACTGAATATCTTTACCCAGGGATGCGCGAGGAAGCCCGTGCGGCAGGATCCCCGCTCACGGTTGCCTTTGAGGACCCGCTGCTCAGGGCGTCGGGCTTGCGATCCGACACCTACGGGGAAGCCAGACGTTTCTTTGAGCTGTCCGATTGGCAGTTGCATGAAATCGTCTGCAGCTGCCATGCCGGCGCAACCATGCAGGCAGGTTGGGCTGCTCAGCGCATCCGCAGGATCATCACCGGTAATCGTCTGCTTGGCTGGCTGAGAAGCCGCTTTGCGCACTGATTGAAGCGAGCTGTCGGCAGCACCTGAACTCGCTCGGCATCCGATTGCCGGGGCGGAGTTCGGCCCCGGCGGTGTTTGCGTGAATGCGAGTTCACATGAGGGATGTCCTAGAAGACGTGGCAGCACGGAAAGATCAGAGCTGGAGCGCGGCTCAATGCTGAGCGATCCAATGGTGCTGATACTGATGTACTTCGTATTGCCCGTCTGGCTGCTTGCCGGAATTGCGGATTGGCTCTGCCACCGCGCGACGCACATCGAATCGACGACCGGCGCGAAGGAATCGCTGATCCATCTGCTGATGTTCGCCGAGGTAGGCATTCCTTTGCTCGCGGCGATGTTCTTGGAGATCAATGCACTGATCATCGCCGTGATGATGATCATGTTCGTTGTCCACGAGGCCACCGCCCTATGGGATGTGCGTTACGCGACCACCGCGCGCACCGTAACTCCCATCGAACAGCATGTGCACAGCTTTCTGGAAATGATCCCGCTGATGGGCCTTGTCAGCGTGGTTTCGTTGCACTGGGGCCAGTTCCTGGCGCTGTTCGGATTTGGGCCTGAGAAGGCTCGGTTTGACCTCGCCTGGAAGGAGCAGCCACTGCCCGTGGGGTATATTGGAACGGTGATGACGGTGATTCTGCTGTTCGAGCTCTTGCCTTATGTGGAAGAGTTTTTCAGGGGTTTGCGAGCCGCGTCCGGCCGGCTGGTTCCTCCCAAGGCGCGGCGAAACAAAGCGGGCGAGACGGCAACGCGCTGAGCAAGCCTGCGGTCGCGTCGAGGCCCGTCATCAGCCGTTCTGGTTGATCGCGTGAGGCGGAGGCTGCTGGCCGGGCGGGTGCCTGGAGTCTCGAGCCGTCCAAGCCCAGACGGCGACAAGTATAAGCACGAGTACCACGGCCGCGGCCCACGTAAACCTTCGAGACATCTGAAATCCTTCCCAAGGGTTCCCGGCTACCCGGCCTGTTGTGCTCGAATGCAGCGGACCCTCATGGCGCATGTGGAAAACCTGATCGCGCTTTTCCGCAGCGCCTCCCATGACGCCTTGATGCCGTCGCCTGGCAGGCCCATCACGGCCTGGACGTTCCAGTCAATCAGGGTATCGACGACAATTTCGGCTGCATTGGCATGGCAAGGCTCCGCTGAATGCCGTCCGAACCAGCAGGTCGGCTGTTGGTTCCCTCGGTGGTGCAAGACTGCGCCCGGAGGCACCAAGGCAGGTGGGCGAAACGATAGAGGAATTTCTGATTGCTTCGAGGCAACAAGCTCGAGGGGATAGGCGCTCACAAAGTTTTCGAACCCTGAAAAAGTCTGCTCCGGCCAACGGCTTTGTGGCCGGCCGCCGACGCATGATGAGCCGCGACATCCAGGCTCGTTTGAGCCTTGTCTTGCCCGTCGATGCCCGCCGCGAAGGGTTTTTGGCGAGACCGCGGGAACGAGCGAGCCGGACAAGAATTGAGTTTTATTCGCTGGCGAGAGCGGAAGGAGATTCAGAGTCGAAAGGATTCCCCATGAGCGAGCCACTGAAAACCACAAATCACGAGGTGATCCGCGCGTGGATAGAAGCCCGCCAAGGCAGACCCGCGGTCGCGCGGACCGCGGCGAAGGGCGCGATGCTGCGAGTGGACTTCGGTGATCAGGAAGACGATCTGGAACCCATCGAATGGGAAGAGTTCTTCACCATACTGGACGACAACGAACTTGCCTTCGTGCATCAGGACATCACTGCGGAAGGCGTGCCCAGCCGTTTCAACAAATTCGTCGAACGCGGATGAGCAGGCCGCCAGACGATCAGGCGAACGCACTCGCTCGCCTGACGCTCATTGATTGCCTGGCATTTTGTTGCTGTCCTGCGGGTTCTTCTTTATGCCGGCCGCCGGAGACGTATCCTGCGGTGCGTTGCCACCCTGGTTCTGCTCGGGCGTCCGCTTCAGCGGGGCCGTTGGCCAGCCTCGCTCGACATAGATGAACGCCCCGTAGCAGGCCAGCAGGACCACGACTGTCAGTATCAGGGGCCACAGTACCCGTTTCACGCCGACCCCTATTTGCTCTGCTGGCGGTAACCGCTGGCCGCCGGGTCAAATCCCGTCCAGCCGTCCGCTTCGTATTCGTTCCGCCGTTCGGCGATATCCACGGACCTCGAATCGTGAAGGATCGCTTGTGCCTGTGGAGCGAGGTCATCCTCGACGCGGGCGGTGACCAGCGTGCCGCCGCGGCGGAGGCCTTCAGCATAAATCTGGGCATCACGTTCCGACACATCGGCACCATCGGTCAGGCTGCCGATGATGCCGCCGGCCGCTCCACCCACGACGGCACCGGCGACCGCGCCCGCGGCGGTCGCCGCGAGCCAGCCAGCCGCCACGACTGGACCGACGCCGGGTATTGCGATAGCGCCGAGACCAGTTGCCAAGCCACCGGCGCCGCCCACGACGGCCCCAATGCCGGCTCCGCTGGCTGCGTCTTCAGCCGCAGGGGAATGTCTGCCATCGGCATTGTTTGCGATGATACTGAGATCGGATGTCGGCACGCCCATGGACTCAAGCTCCCCGACGGCATCGGCGGCATCGTCATAATCGTCGAACAGCGCGGTGATCGTTTGCATCTGGTGCTCCTGTGATGATTACTGCTGGCCGGCAAAGACGTTGCCCTGATAGTCGAGCGCGACGGAGATGGTCTTGCCATCCTTCTTCGCCTGCCCGCGCCAGATCCCCTGGCCGTCCTTGGCGAGCGGCGAGATGTCGGTATAGCCGGCGTCTTGGATGCGGTTTTTTGCCTGAGACTCGGTGAAGCTGTTGGCGCCCGGAACGGGGGCAGGCGGTTTGGGTGTCGATGCCGACTTGACCGCCGGCATGCCTGCGTTCGCTGCCGCGATCTTCTCGATCATGTCCTGATGCATCTTCAGTGTCGGCAGGGTCTCCGCGGCGAACGTCTTCAGGCTCGGATTGTCGCCGTCCTTGGCATAGGACTGGAAAAGATCGACCGCATCGGCATGCGCGCTGCGCTGCATCTCGACGTAAGTCTGGTCAAATCCTGTCGTGGTGTTCTGCAGCTTTTCAATGTCGCTTTTATGCGCGGCGTCGAGCTGAGCCGGCACTTGCAACTTCTGCTCCGTGGCGAGCTTTTTCAGCTTGTCATTCGCCGCGCCATGATCGGCAATCATCTTCTCCGCAAAATTCTTGACCTGCTGCTCCTTGGCTCTTTCCTTCGCAAGCTTGCTGGAATCCACCTCGAACATCCCGCCGACGGCGGCCTTGTCCACGAAGGTCTGCGCGTTATCGGCGGCGACGGCCGGAAAGGCGAACGACGTCGCAGCGATTGCCAATGATGCGAGAAGCGTCCGCGTGTTCATGGCCCAAGCTCCTTTGCTCGATGGAATAGGGCCGAACAACCGTCTTGGGGCTTTGTTCCAATCGCAGCCGTTTGGATTTGAGAATGGCGCTGCCGTTCACGTTCAAGATCGCTTTTCGGAGCCGGTCGATATGGTTGCGTATTTTCCCTCATCATGATCGCGACCGGGTTGCGCATATAGTCATCATCGCCGGCCGTGCTCGCCGACCTGGCGCGCGGCGCGGCGTCGCCCTGGCCGAGAACCCAAGCTGTCAAGGTTGCCGCTTCGACGGCCCCAAGACGCCGCGGCGGCTTGGCCGCGCTTGAACGACAGTTGAAGATTCTTGTCAGCGACACGGAACAAATTTCGCGTGTCGAAGTTAGGAGGGGTTGGATTGCGGGGACTATGTGATGCTCCTTGCCTTGGACGATGCAATCTCAACGGCTGTTTTGGCCGGCAGAGGTGCAAGCGCGGAGGTCTTCGGCGTCGTCGATCTCAACAGCAAAATCGAAACCCGGATCAGCGCCATCAGCTTAGGACAAGCCATCCAGTTCGTCGCGAATGCGTCAGTGCTTGGATACGATGTTCGCAGTGCAATGGTCTTATATGGCGAACCAGGAACACCAAGCTTGAGGGCGTGGGACTGCGAACACCTTTGGGCGCTATTTGGTGGCGCTCTGCTCCAGCCATAGTGGGCCATCTCTTTAGGCAGCCGGACCGTGCGGGGCATGGATGGTGAGCCAAGGCGTCAAAAAGAGCCGGGAGAAAGACCACGCGAGGATCAGGGTGCCGCGGCTCACCTTCGATCGATCATCGGATAGCCGGGCGCAACGATGCTGGCGTTAGAGGATTTTCCGGCGCCGACAATGGGATTCCTGTCCCAATTCAGCCCTACCGCTTGCTCCGTCGCTCAGCGGTTCTGCACGGGAGCGGCCCGGCACCCCGGCGGCTCGAGTCGCCAATGCGCCGGGCCTAACCGGTGGGGGCTGGAACGAAAAACATGGCACCGGCTGAACCGAGACATATCATGGTTCGCCAATTTTTTTGCCATGCGAACGAAGGATGCCGGGCGGCCCAAGCAAGAACGGCCGGACGCCCCCGCGTTTTTTTGGAGGCACGGCGCAAAAGGGTGAGGAGCAGCGGCGAGGACGAGCCGTCGAATGCGAGCGAGGCCAAGAGCGGTTCGGCTGCCCTGTGGAGACAAGCTCGCCATTTTCGAGCGGCACCTGCGACTGGCAGGATGATTTAATCCGGCCGCCGTTGGTCAGGCGCTCTCGCGTTTCAGGCCCCGCAATCATTCCAAGCAGGCCCGCTGATCCTCACGTCCGATATGCGCTCAGCCAGATGCCGCCTTGCAGACATTCGGAAGCGCCGGATTAGACCCTATATCTGTCTATCGGAAAGCGCGTGACATTTGGTCGGTGAGCGGCTTCAGCAGATAGGACCAGACGCTGCGCTGTCCTGTGCTTATATGAACCTCGGCCGGCATGCCGGGCTTGAGCACCTTCGCATCCCTCAGGCAACTCGTCTTGTTTTCGACGCTGATGCGTGCCGAGAAATAGGAGAGCTGGCGCTGCGGGTCCTTGATCAGGTCTGCGGAGATCCACTTCACCGCGCCCTGGCAGGCGGGTGTCGTGCCGGCATCGAAGGCCGGGAAACGGATCGAGACCGGCTGACCTGGCTGAATGTCATCCACCCGCGCCGGAGGAATGAGCGCGTCGACGACAAGATTGTCCGCATCGGGGACAATCGTCATCAGCAATTCCCCTGGAGCGATTACACCGCCGATCGTGTGGACGGTGGATTGCTGGATCGTCCCCGATTGCGGGGCGCGGATTTCAGTTTTGGTCAGTTCGTCCTGAGCCACGATCTTGCGCTCTTCGAGTTCGGTCCGTTTGGCTTCCGTTTCGCGCAGCTCCTTTGTCACTTCGCTGCGCCTTTGCTCGTCAAGCTGCAGGACCTGCAACTCGGTTTCGGTGATCTTGACCTGCGCCTCCGCGACGGCCGCCGCCAGCCGCCCGGACTCGCCTTTGGCCCGTGTCGCGTCCAGCCTGACGTTGCTGAGCCTCTCCTTCGAAACCAGTTTCTTGGAGTAGAGAGCATCCACATCGGTGAGATCGCGGCCCAGCAAAGACGCGGATTCGTCCATCGCGGCCTGCTGCGCCTTCAGGCCTTCGAGCTGTCGCTGGATCTGCTCGGTCTGGCTGCGAAGAAGCGTTTTTTGCCCGGCCAATTCCGAAGCCCGCGTTTGCAGCAAGGCGCGCTCGCCATCGACCAGCGCCACCACGCCCGGCTTGTTCATCTCCGCTTGAAGGGCGGCTGGGATCTGCATTGTCGTCAGCCCCTGACGCTCCGCCTCCAGACGGGCAAGCCGGGCTGTAGCGCGGTCGAAATCCTCGCTGATGATCTCGAGGTTTGCGCGTGCCAGCGTATCATCCAGCCTGACCAACACATCGCCCGCCCGAACATGATCGCCATCCTGTGCGAAGATGCCGCTGATCGTGCCGCCGGCCTGGTGCTGCACCTTCTTGGTGTTGCTTTCAACCACCACGGTCGCGGGAGCGATCACGGCACCGGCAATCTCGGTCAGGCCGAGCCACAGCCCTCCGCCAACGACAAGCAGGCAAGTCACCGCCAGGCCAAGGGCCAGGCTTGGGCCGAGACTGCCGGGCGGCTTGAGCGTGTTCGCGCCTGCGGAGGGCGAAAGAGCACCGAAGCCGGCATAGGAGCGCAGGTCCGCAAAGAGGCGAGGCAGGACGTCACGCATGTCCGCTAAGAGGCGAGGCAGGACATCACGCGTGTCCGCAAAGAGGCGAGGCAGCACGTCACGCATGTCCGCTTACACCTCTCTGGGTCGGAATGATCGGACGGTGGGTGGGGGGAGCGGGTGGTCGCGTCATGCTCGCCAAGATCTCCTCGCGGGAACCAAACGAACGGACCATGCCGTTGGCCAGCACCAAAACCTGGTCGATGTTGGTGAGAGCGGACGGCCGGTGCGCGACAACAATCACGATGCCTCCGCGTTGACGCACGGCCAGAATCGCTCCGGCAAGTGCCGCGTCACCTTCGACATCGAGATTTGAGTTGGGCTCGTCCAGGACGACCAGAAACGGGTCGCCATAGAGCGCCCTGGCGAGGCCAATCAATTGCCTCTGGCCTGCCGACAGGGCCCTGCCTCCCTCGCCGATGCGGGTTTGGAAACCTTCAGGCAGATGCATGATCATCGAGTAGACGCCCGCGGCCCTCGCGGCTGCGAGCACCCCTTTGGGATCGCTCTTGCCGCCGAATCTCGAGATGTTGTCGGCCACGGTTCCATCGAAAAGCTCAACATCCTGTGGCAGATAACCGATATGGGCGCCGAGCGAATGCGGGTCCCATTGATCGAGAGGGGCCCCGTCTAGCCTTACTTTGCCGTTGAGCGGCCTCCAGGCTCCGACCAACGCCCGCACGAGCGTCGTCTTGCCGGAACCGCTCGGGCCCACGATCGCCATGCCCGCGCCGCTGGAGAGCTGGAAACTTACATCGAGCACGGTCGGCTTTGGCATTCCGGGCGGCGCGACCGTCAACCTCTCGACCGTCAGCCGCGTCTGCGGCCGGGGCAATTCCAAGGGCTCGATCGGGTCTTCGAACGAATCCAACATTGCCTTGAGTTGGAAATAGCTGTGCCGCGTCGACAGAAAGCCTTTCCAGTTTGCAATCGCCGCATCGACCGGAGCAAGCGCGCGACCCAGCAATATCGATGATGCGATGATCACACCGGGGGACGCTTCGCCGCCGATGACCAGATAAGCGCCGAGGCCCAGCACTGAGGACTGCAGCGCCATCCTCAGCGCTTTCGACAATGAACCGGTCCCTCCTATGATGTCGGAGAGCCGCTCCTGATGCGTCAGATAGCTATGAACGATATCGCTCCAGCGCCCGGCCAGTCTGGAGGAGAGGCCCATCGCGTGGACGACCTCCGCATTGCGGCGGCCGGATTCGGCAAGGGCGCGCTGCGAGATCATGGCTTCGGATGTCAGTCTGGCAGGCCCGCGACCGAAAATCTCCGCGACCGCGGTCAGCGCCACCACGACAAGAGCGCCGATCGTCGCCAGCACGCCGAGCGACGGGTGCAGCATATAGATGATCAGCAGGTAGAAAGGAATCCAAGGCGCATCGAATATGACGGTCGGCCCGGATCCCGACAGAAAGCCGCGCAGGTGGTCAAGATCCCGCAACGGATTGAGCTTGTCCGCCTCCCGTCCGGCCTTGAGCGGCAAAAGCACCGATATCGCGAATGCCCTTTGGTGCAGGTTTCTATAGAGCCGGCTGGCAATGCGGACCAACAGGCGAAGCCGCACGAAATCGAGCAGCCCGTAGACTGCGTAAAGGCCCAGCATTCCAATCGTCAACACGACCAGGGTCGGAACGCTCTGGGAGGGCAGCACCCGATCATAGACCTGGAGCATATAGAGCGACCCGGTCAACGCCAGGAGGTTCGTCACTGCTGAAAAAAGCCCAACGCCGAACAAGCCCTGAGCGCAGTCCGACATTGCGATCCGTAAAAGGGAGGAGGATTCTTGCTTGCTCTTCATTTGCCTTCTGAATTTTTCACGCGGATAGCCGCGCGGCTTTGTTGGCGCTGCCCGAGATGGGAAACATTGACTGCATGGATATGATCCGGGCGATTGCCGGACGTGAAGCGTCGCTAATGTAGCCTACTTTAATCCAAATGAAGCGAAATCGTGGCCCTGTCCCAAAACGGCGCAGTAAAATCGGTGGAAAGCGGGGACAATATCAAAAGAAAAGTTTCCTGACACGTTGAGTGATGAAGCGCGACTGGACTGAAAACATTTAAGTTTTTCGTGAAGGGGGCCACGAAGGAAGGGCCGCGATCAATTATTTTGACCAGCGAAATCCGTATGTGATTTCTGTCTAATATATCTTTCGTCTAGGCAAGCGGTGGGCGCAGGGGGCGTTGCCGAATCACAAAAAGGGACAAGCATGGCAACTCTGCATTACGCGTCGGGCGGCTCGGCCGCCGAGGTGGCAACGGCCGGTTTCAATCTGGTCGATGTCCAATATCTTTCCCAGGTGAACGCGCTTCCCGACGGAATGAAAGGATTGGTCTATCTCAGCGCCCATGATGGCGTCACCCAATCCTTCATCGATAAAGTCACCCCGTTCCTCAACAACCCGAAGGTTTTCGGATTCTTCCTGATGGACGAGCCGGATCCGACCGGAAGATGGGGGACTTATGCCAGCGCGGAGAATCTGAAAGCGGAATCGGACTGGATCCACTCACATTTTCCGGGCGCGAAGACCTTCATCACGATGATGAATATGGGATCTTCCACCAACCCCAATTTCACCAACACCTACAATCCCGCAAACACCGGCATCGACTACTACGGTCTTGACCCCTATCCGGTGCGCACCGGCACAACCAGCGTCGACTACGACATGATCGACAGGGCCGTGGCTGCCGCAGTCAAATCAGGTATCCCGATCGACAAGATCATTCCCGTCTACCAGACCTTCGGCGGCGGCGGCTGGGAAACCGACACGGGTGGAAAGCACGTCATGCCCAGCTCGTCGCAAATGCAGACGATGATGGATCATTGGGCCAAGCTGGTGCCGTCGCCGGCCTTCGACTACGCCTATGCATGGGGCTCGCAGAACGGCGACACCGCGCTCGAGAACTCGCCGGAACTGCAGGCCGTGTTCCGGCAGCACAATGCCAGCTCGACCTCGTCGACGCCGCCGGCGACCACTGAGCCGACATCGCCGGCGACCACTGAGTCGACACCGCCGGCTACCTCCCAGCCGATACCGCCGGCCACCTCCCAGCCGACGCCGTCAACGTCAGACGCGACGCCGCCGAAGACGACCACAGACTCTTCTCACAACGATCATGTGATCAATGGCGGCAAGGGCAACGACACCTACCACATCAACAATGCGCATGACAAAGTCATGGAAGCTAGCCGTAGCGGCTTCGACAAAGTGATGGCGTCGGTCAGCTATGCCCTGTCCGCCGGCTCGCATGTCGAGCAACTTTCCACCTCCAATAAGGCTGGTAAAACCGCCATCGATCTGAAAGGCAACGAGTTCGGCCAGACGATCATCGGCAACAACGGCGACAACAAGATAAATGGCGGCGGCGGGTCGGACCTGCTGAAGGGCTATGGCGGACACGATGCCTTCGTGTTCAACACGGCACTTGGAAAGTACAACATCGACAGGATCGCCGATTTCGACGTCTCTCGAGACAAGATCCATCTCGACCACGGCATATTCGCCGGGCTTCAGAAGGGCGCGCTTGCAGCCGGCGATTTCCACATCGGCCGCAGCGCACATGATGCGAGCGATCACATAATCTACAACAGCTCGACAGGAGCGCTTTCCTTCGACGGCGACGGAGCTGGCGGCCATGCGCAGACTCAATTTGCGAGTCTGGCCCCGCATCTCCACCTGGGTGAAAACTCCTTTCTTGTAGTCTGACAAGATGCTCACCGGCGGGAGCGACCAGCGCTCCTGCCGGTAAGTCCTTGAGACCGGTCTAGGTCGTTCCTGCTGGAGTTCGGCCTAAGCTGACGGTGAGCTTAGCTCCCGTCGATCGGTGTTCAATCTCCCTGCGATCTCTACTTTTCCTGGACATCCGCTCCGAAAATCGATCAACTCTTGCTTGTGCCGGGCCGCAGCCTCGCGTTTTTCGCGGCCCGCGGGAACATTTTGCCCCGATCCGGGTTGATGGGCTGGTCGTGGAGCAAGGGGCGGAGGGTGGCATGCCGAACTACGAGGTCGAGGAGATCTTCGCCGGAAAGGTGATCGTCTCTCACAAGATCGTTGCGCCAACGCCCTTCCGGGCCGCAAAGCTCGCAACCAATCGGGACGTTACGCTGCGAAACTCCGAAGTCCGATGGATTCGGGTCTTTGAAGAAGACCGAAGGCACCGGGCGTATGAATATACTGTCATCGAGCGACCGCAGTTTGTATCGCGCGCTGGGCCATCATAGAGCCCTGGCGTCCGTCGGCGTCGTGTTTGCGACCGGCTCCTCCGAAGAGCCGTGCTGTGGCTCCGTTTCCACGCTCCATAGCGAGAGATCTCTCGTCAGCCAGTGGTAACCATCGGGGCGTTCTGCCGAATCTGCAGCAGTTTCCGATGCCATTGCCCTGACCGCCGGCCCTGTCATTCGAACAGACGAGGACAAGTCTAGGGGCCGCCCCTAGCTTTGATGATCGACTGAACGCATTCCTCGCAAAGACAGCGGGCCATGAAAGACTATCCAAGTTCCAGCCATTTCGGGCAGCTGGTGGACCGCAGCTTTTGGGGAGTGGTGAAATGAAGCCACACCTGGTCTGCGTTGGTGGCGAGGATCACGCGCTGCGAATTCCATTTCTCATGGAGGTGCGTGAGAGGGGCTTCCAGATCACTGCCGTTTCGACCTGCGACGGTGCCTCTTTCCTAAGGCATGGGATCGCGCATAGGCGCTATGGCTTCGACCGCTTCAGCAGCGGCAGCGGGAAAGCGGGCACGATCAGGGCGCTGCGCGGATTGATGGCCGAGTTGCGCCCCGATATCGTGCAGAGTTTCGACACCAAGCCTAATCTTTTGACCCCGCTCGCGGTGCGAGGGCAGGTGCCGGTTGTCCGCACGATCAACGGGCTGGGCTGGACCTTTTCGTCACGTGCGCCGCGCGCCTTGGCGCTTCGTCCGATCTTCTGCGGCCTGCAGTGGCTGGCGTCGCTTTGGACAGCGGCGACAGTGTTCCAGAACCGCGACGATCAGACTTTCTTCGAGCGATATCGGCTGCTTGGACACAGCGACAAGCGCCTCATCGCCGGTTCGGGCGTCGACATAAGCGCATTCGCGGCGGCCAGGCACCTTGGGCCGCCGCCTGCAAGGATGCGCCAGGAACTCGGGCTTCAGACGGCTGAAGTCGTGATGTTTGTCGGTCGACTGACCCGTCAGAAGGGGATTCCGACCCTCCTCAAGGCCATCCCAAAAGTTCTCGCCAAACGGCCGGATGCGCGCTTCGTGTTGATTGGACCGTGGCAATCCGAGGGACCATTTGCCGTCGACGAATCGGAAATTCGACGCCTTGGTTCAGAGGTACTTGTGTTGGGGAAACGCCAGGACGTTCCTGCGCTTCTTGGCATGGCCGACGTCTTCGCCTTTCCAACCGAATACCGCGAGGGAGTTCCTCGCGTGCTGCTGGAAGCCGGGCTTGCGGGCCTGCCCATCGTAGCCTCGAGAATGCCAGGCTGCACCGATGTCGTCCAGGATGGATGGAACGGTTATCTGGTTGCGCCGCGCGACGCGGACGCATTGGCGGATCGCATAGTCGACCTGCTCTCGGATCGTAAGCGCGCCAAGGCTATGGGTGCTCGTAGCGCCGCGCTCGTCAGAGAGCGTTTTGCCCTACCGGGAGTGGTCGAGCAGTATTGCGATCTTTACAGGAGCGTGCTGGCGGCTCGGGCCAGGGGCGGTCTTGCGGATTCCGCGTCGGCAGGCCGTATCGCCAAGCGCCGATTGGGCGAGGCACGCCGATGATAAGGGATGCATTGCTCGCTGCGGGCGTCGTGTTGTCCTTCGCGTCGCAGATATCCGTACCGGGCTTGCCATTCGGCTACGGCGAGCTTTTCCTCGTGCTCTGGATCATGCTGTCGATCGGCCGGATCCTGGCAGGCGGCCCGATCGAAGCGACGCCGGCCTTTCTAAAATTGGCGAAGTTCTGGTTGCTTCTGTCGCTGACTTTGGCGATCGGCACCGCCGTCGGCTACTCCACCACGGTGCTCTACCTCACAGGGCTGTCGCACGACGCGATGGCCTATGCGCTCCTGGCGAGCGTCACATGTCTTGCGGTGCTGGAACCCGACGCTGAGTCCCGTCTTCGGCGCAGCGCCTGGTGGGCGATCGCAATCGCTTTCGGCGCCTTCATGGTCCAACTCGGACTTGCCTGGGGTTGGGTCCATCAGTCGGGGGTAGATCCGTGGTATTGGGATCGCTTCCGCGGCTGGTCGGAAAATCCAAACCAACTCGCGCTTTATTGCGCCGTCTTCGGCCCGCTGGCTCTGCACCTTGCGGTGACCACCAACAACCGATGGGCCCAGTTTTTCGCACTGTCCAGCCTTATTCCGATCTTTTACGTCGGACGGCTGACCAAAAGCGACACCTATCTCTACACCACCATTCTAAGCGGCCTCGTGTTTCTTGGAATGCGGCTCGGGGCTTGGTTCGCATCCGCCGACGGCAGAGCCAGTCTTTCCCGGCAGATTGCGCTCTTGCTGATCGTCGGCGCCGTGCCGCTGGCGGTCGCGGCTGCGCCGTATGCCGTCGCCGAGGAGAGCAGCGTGGCGCAGTTCGCCAAGAGCCTCACCAAGGACGGAGGCGGCGAGGCGACTGCGGAGACGTTTGACCTGCGGGTCTTTCTGTGGGGCGAAGCGATCGAGAAGGGACTGCAGTCCTGGTCCCTCGGCCTTGGTCCCGGTCCGCACCTGGAGCGGCCGCCGGTCGCGGACAGGCAATTCCTGGAGCGGCCGTTCGAAGCCCACAACACCATTCTTGATCTCTATCTGCAGGGGGGATTGGTGGCAGTCCTCGCCTTGGTCTGGATTGTCGGGTCGGCCGCCATGTCTGCTTGGCGCAGCCGGTTCGACGCGCTTTCGGTGCTTCTTGCTTCGGTGGTCGTCTTCAGCATGCCGCATCTGATCATTCGCCATCCGATCGTGTGGTTCGCGCTGACGTTCTGCCTCGTCGCAGGGATGCATCCCGAGGTCCGCCTGCGGCCCCAGCATGTAAGGGTGGCATGATGTGCGGTATCGCTGGAATTCTGATCTCACCGGCGCAAATGGACCCGGAGTCGCTTGAGGCGATTGGGCCTATGACAAGCGCGCTTCGGCTCCGCGGACCTGATGGCCAGGGGCTGTGGGTGGATCGCGACGCCGGGATTGCGTTCGGCCATCGGCGGCTTGCCATCGTCGACCTGTCGAGCACAGGGCGGCAGCCGATGCGCTCGGCCAGCGGCCGGTACGTGATCACCTTCAACGGCGAGATCTACAATTTCCGCGACCTGCGGCGCGAACTCGAAAGCGCGGGTCGACAGTTCCGTGGGACCGGCGATACCGAAGTCCTGTTATGCGCCATTGAGACGTGGGGCCTTGAGTCTTCCCTGAGGCGCTGCGCGGGGATGTTTGCCTTTGCGCTATGGGATCTGGAGACCAGGACCCTTCACCTTGCCCGGGACAGGATCGGCAAAAAACCCCTCTACGTCGCCCTAGCCGGCCATGCCCTGGTTTTTGCGTCGGAGCTCAAGGCAATCCGGTGCTTTCCCAGCTTCTCTCCCGAGCTCGATCTCGGCGCCGCCGGAGCCATGCTTTCGAAAGGATGGGTGCCGGATCACGCATGCATCTGGCGGAATGCGTTCAAATTGCCGCCGGGTGCCGTGCTCTCGGTCAGGTCTACGGATATCGCGCAGGCGGGCAGCGCCGCATCGCTTTCCCAGCGAGTCGTGCACTGGTGGTCGCTGGCCGAAATTGCCACCAAGGGCCGCGAGGACCCGATCGCCGGCAGTGACGACGATCTCACCAACGAGCTCGATGATCTGGTGCGGCTCGCAGTTCGCGAACGCATGATCGCCGATGTGCCTTTGGGTAGCTTCCTGTCGGGCGGCATCGATAGCTCCACCGTCGTGGCTTTGATGCAGGCTCAATCCAGAAGTCCGGTGCGCACTTTCACCATTGCGTTCTCGGAGGGGGGATTTGACGAGAGCGGTTATGCGGCCGACGTGGCAAAACATCTAGGCACGGATCATACGGAGCTTCACCTTTCGCCCGAGGCGGCACGCCAGGTCATCCCGGAACTGCCCCGGATATGGGACGAGCCATTCGCCGACGAATCCCAGATCCCGACGCTGCTGGTGGCACGGCTCGCTCGCCAGCATGTGACGGTCGCCCTGTCGGGCGACGGCGGCGATGAATGCTTCGCCGGCTATGGCCGTCACTTCATGGCGGATCGGCTGAAGCGTCAGCAAAGTCTGCCGCTGGCAGTGCGGCGCACGCTAGCGACCGGCCTCGACTTGCTGGCCCGCGCGGCACGCGAGGATATCCTCGACAGGCTCCCGCTTGCCGCAAATATGCGCCACATGCTGCGGAGCGACCGGCTTAATCGGTTCGCCGGCTTGCTCAGCGCAAGGCATGAAGATGATTTGTATCAGCGGTTGGTAACATCACCGACCGCGAGCCTCACGCGGCATGACCAGTCTTCATCGATCGCCGCGTCGAAACTCGACGGGCTGCTATCGCGCGTTCTCTATGACGACATGGCCGGCTATTTGCCTGGCGACATACTGGTGAAGCTGGACCGCGCCACCATGGCCAACGGACTTGAGGGGCGGTGTCCCTTGCTTGACCACCGCGTCGTCGAGTTCGCCTGGCGCTTGCCGTCGGATGCAAAGGTGCGCGACGGCAAAGGCAAGTGGATCCTTCGCAATCTGCTGCGTCGCTATCTTCCAGACCGGCTGATCGACAGGCCGAAGCAAGGTTTCGACGTTCCCGTTGCCGCATGGCTGAGAGGTCCTCTGCGGAGCTGGGCGACCGATCTTCTCGCCGATATCCGGCACGACGGCGAGGACGTGCTGGACAGCGCCAAGGTGGACGGTTGCTGGCGCGATCATATGCGAGGGCAGGATCGCTCGCGCGAATTGTGGTCCGCCTTGATGTTTCAGGCCTGGCGCTATGAGACAAGGCAAGCGCCTATCGCGACCGGGTCGCGTGAACTCGACATGGCAGGAGTATGAAATGGCAGGTTCCGCCGTCAGCCGAATGAAACTTCCGCAAGGCATTCCCCAACCTGCTCCAACAGTCGTCGAACAGAGGGATCGCATCCGGCAACGGCGCGAATACGAACCACCTACGCCCACGCACGAACTGATGGCTGCCCTGGCAAGAAGAAAATGGCTGATCCTTGCCTTTGCGCTTGCCGGTGGGATCCTCGCGGCGCTGGCCGGCCTGGTCCGCCCCGTGATGTTCGAGGCGACCAGTCAGTTGATAATCGACCCGCCGGCGCGCAGTTCCGTTGCTCCGGGCGGGTCGTCCGCGCAGGACCTTGTCGATTCCAGCATCGATGACCACATCACTATGCTTTCGTCTCAGGGCCATCTGCGCCGCGTAGCGGCTGCGCTGCACAAACTCGAAGGCGCCACGGCCGCGCAGGGTTCGCCTACAACCAGAACCTCCGCGCCTGGTCCAGCCCCTGTGTCGATAAGGTCGCGTGCTGCCGAGATCATCGAGCGACTTTGGCCCCAGAGTGGGGAAGCCGCCGTCGATCCCGACCTGAAGCTGCTGAGGAATAGGATCAGGATTGGGCAGGAGTTGCGCTCAAGGGTGATCTCCGTTGCCTTCGCGGACGAAGATCCGGTACAAGCGGCCACAGTCGCCAATACATTTTCACAAGTCTATATCGATGAGCTCGCGAAAAGGCGACAAGCCGAAGACAGGCAGGAACTCGATACAGTGGTCGCCAGTCTGCCCGCCGTGCAAAGCGATCTTGTTTCGGCAACCGATCGGCTGGAGAAATACAGGCTGAGCCATGGTGCCGTCGATCAAGGCGCGGCTGACAATGCTGCCAGGGAAAGGGCTGATCTCAGCCAGCAGATATCTATGTCCAAGGCCGATCTCGCTGCGATGGAGGCGCGCCTTCAACATATCCAGGATCTTCGCAAACAGGGTGCGCCAATCGCCTCTCTGGCCGAAGCAATGGGTACTCCGGACCTGGCCGACCTTGCGGCCCGCCAGGCCAAGACGCCGGCGGACAAGGATCTGAGCGCGAGGATCGACAACGAGATCCAGCAGGGCCTGGCGAGCGCCGAGACGCAGGTGAACACTTACCGGGCTCAGGTCAAGGCGCTGGAAGATCGCAAGAATGTTCTCGATGTCGTCGTGGCCGACACCGCCAGCCGGCTTTCCGGTTTGCGCGCGCTCGAACCCCAGGTCAACCTGCTAACCCAAAGATACAACGAGCTCCTGAGCCGGCAGCAGGATCTGACGCGGCGCATCGCCGCTCCTTCAGCAGGTGTCTCGATCCTTTCCCCGGCGTGGCCGCCGGCCAAACCGCAGACTTTGCCGCCGATTTTCCTGGTGCCTCCGGGGATGATCGCTTTCGCCATACTCGGCGCAGCCTTCGTGCTGTTCCGCAACAGGGTCAATCGCGCCCTGCGCGGGGAGGCCGAGACCGAGGCAGCGCTCGGAGTTCCCTGCATTGGCCTCATTCCTGAGCCTGGCAAGGTCGCCATGAAGCAACTGCGGCAATTGATTCTGGATCAGCCCAAATCCGCGTACAGTCGTGCCGTCACATCGCTTCTGGTTAGCGCGGCACCAAACCAAGCCAGGTTGCGTTCCCCACGTACCATCATGGTCACGTCCAGCTTGCGCTATGAGGGTGCGAATGAGCTTGCCTGGAGTTTGGCATTGGCCGCTATACGGTTGGGTGGCCCGGTTCTTCTGATCGATCTGGAACCTACGCGCCATCAACTCACGCAGGAATTCGTCCGCCAGGGCGGCGGGCCGAAGGCTCACCGGTCATTCGGCGATTTTATCCGCAATCGCTGTACTCTGGAGGATGCGATTGTGAGTGTGCCCGGTGCGGGCGTCGACCTGATGACCGTTGCGCCGGCCGAGGATTTGCTCGAGCTTCTCGCGCGCGCAGACAGCCTTGAATGCAGGGATGAACTGCAGGCTGAATACAGCCTGGTCATCATCAACGGGCCATCCGGCCTTGCCGGACCGGAATCAAGATTCCTGACGAGTTGGGCCGACGCGATCCTTCTTGCCATCCGCTGGAACAGCACGCCGCGCGACATCGCCCGCGGCGTTTTGGAGTTGCTTCAACGGGACGGCGCGACCTCTATTCCGATCGGGAGCGTCCTTACCCGGGTCGATCTGAAACGACACGCCAAATATCGGTTCGGTGACAGCGGGGACTTGTTGCTTGCGCGGATCCCGTGAGTCCGGCCGCGAGGCGCCTGTCGAGTGTTGAACCGTGATCGTCGAGCTCTTCGGTCCGCCAGGTTCGGGCAAGACAACCTTAGCACACGTTCTTGCCATGCGGTTGCGCGAACACGGATACCGAGCCGAGGTTGTTCGCAGCTATCGACCCGCGATCAGATCCGGAACACTTGATCTGGGCGTCCTTCTGTTCGTCTCAAGGATCGTCTCGGCGACCGTTTCCACGGCTAAGGTCATTTTTTTCCCACGCAATGGCGGGTCGAATCTATCGAAATCCCTGCTCATGCTCAGAGCGATGCCGCCGAAAAAACCGATCTGGCGAGCCCGGATCTGGCAGCAAATACTGAAGCTGTCGCACGCCTGGGATCGAGCCAAGCTGGCCCACGATATTCTTATCTTCGACGAGGGTTATGTTCAGGCGGTCGGATCCCTGGCGTTGCTCAATGGGAATGCCGACAAAGCTGTTCTCGAAACGATGCTGGGCGATGTGCCGGTCGCGGATCTCACGATCAGAGTTCTGGCGCCGCGAGCGACGGTCGCGGCTCGTCTTCGCCGGCGCATGGAGCGCGAGCCGCCGGCGGAGCGGCTCTTCGAGGCCGATTTCGACGTCAATATGCGTTCGCTCAGCGTCTTCGAGACGATAAGCGATATACTTGCCGTGTCAGGGCGAAACGTTGTTTGCGCGAAGACTTCAAGCCAACGTTCTACAATGAAAAGCACGCAAGCCCTCGAACAGGCGATCATCGCCAGATACATTCTGGGCACAACGGATGGTGAGCGCCAGCGGGTCGAGCAGCCATCCGAAGCAGCGGGGCCCCACAGGCCATAGCCGCCATCTTTGGCCATCCAACCTGCTGATCCAACTCGGAAAAACGCAGCCGACATGCTGACGGGACCGTTGGTCGACAACCGAGCTTTCACATCCGCAATCGATGTTTCATTCCCCCACCACGGATCGAACCGGCATTTGGATGCGTGCCATCATTCAGGTGAATGATGGCGTGATGCGACAGCCTCCGTACGCTCCTATTCCAGTCGTCAGCCGTTTCTCGGAATCGCGAACCAATGTCCTACAGCGACTTTCTGAGATCCAGGGAGGGGCGGATAACAGCAAGCCCGATCGGCAAGATCGTCCGCGCGGCGGGCGGCGTTTCGGCAATGGCGATTGCAGGGCAACTCACCCTGGTCGCCACCATTCCGATACTGGCCCGTCTCTATTCTCCTGCCGACTTCGGCGTCTTCACGATCTATCTCTCAACGGTAAACATCCTCGGCGCGGTCGCAGCGCTGCGCTTCGAGCCCTCGCTCTATGGGGTCAAGGAAACCGAGCAGATCTACGTCACCGTAAAGCTTATCGTGATGGCCGTGTTGACGACGGGCGTGCTCGCTTTTGCTGTCGGGCAGATGCTTTTGGGTCTGGCGCCTGCCCAGCTCAGGCACCTTTTCTGGCTCGTTCCGCTTGGCATGAGCGGCGCCGCGCTCGTCGAAGCGATGAATTGCTGGGCCCTGCGTGCGGGCCTGCTGCGCGATTTCGCTCTCGGCCGGCTGATCCTGCCGGCCACCATGGCGTTGCTGCAACTGGTTTTTGGCGTCGCCCATCTCGGAGGCGAGGCGATGGTGCATGCGCATGTCCTCAGCCAGTTCATTTTTCTCGCCTTTCTGGGCTCTCGGATTCTGAGTTGGGACGACCTGCGTGGCATCTATCGAGCGCCATGGAGAAGTGCCTTCGACAAGGCAGTCAGGGAATACAAGTTCCCATTGTTCGACATCCCCGCGACCCTCGGCAGCTATGCCATCAACAATCTTCCAGCAATTCTCGTGGGTTCATTGTTCGGCGCAGCTTTCGCCGGTTATCTCGGCGTCGCGTCACGGCTGGTAACGGGGCCCATCGTGCTGATAGCCACTCCGCTGAGCAACGTGTTCGTCGCCGAGGCGAACAAGAGCAGCGATCGTGGGCATATCCTTGGCGTCGCGCGTGGCCTCTTGATCCTTGTCACGGGCCTCACTGCGTTGCCCATCTTGGCGCTTGGGCTGGCTGCTCCGTATCTCGTCGTCCCGCTCCTGGGCGAGGCTTGGATGCCGACCGCGCAAATCATGACTGCGCTGGCATTGATGGGTGCGGTGCAGGCCTTGTCGACACCGCTCAGTGAAGTTCCTGCCCTGTTGCGGCGGCAGGAGGTGCGGCTGGTCGTCGACGCGGCGCGGATGGTGCTTGTCTTCGGTCCGCTGCTCGCCGGCGCCAAGGCTGGTTGGGAAGCCATCGACGTCATCTATCTCATGGCTATTGGCGGGATGGTTGGGTTTGCCATCAAAACCGCAGCCTCATTGTACCTTCTGAAGCGGGACACCGAACCGGCACAGGCGACATTGTCCAGTCCGTATTCAATCGCGAGGAAACAGCACGATGAAGCTCCTGTTGAGTAGCGACACGCGTCCTGAAGGAGCCGTGCCGTCGCTAGAGCCGGCGGCCGGTGGCAAAAGTGAGACAAATCTGTCGGCGCTTGGCCCCGTGGCCAATGTCGCTCATGCTGCCGAAACATCACCCGCGCGCCCGTTCATTTCCGTTGCCGTTCCGACGTTTCGCCGGCCGGACACGATCAGGCGCACCATCGACAGCATTGTGGGGCAGGACTTTTCCAACTGGGAACTTGTCGTCAGCGACGACGAAGGACCAAAGGGGTCGAGTTGGCCCATCTTGGAAGAGTATGCGCGACGCGACCCGCGCATCCGGATCGTCGAAAACCGCAGGGGCCGGGGGCAGGTGGAAAACACCAACAACGCCATGCTTGCCTGCACAGGCAAGTGGATCAAATTGCTGCATGACGACGATTGGCTGGGCCCCGGGCGCGCTGAAGAGGTTCGCCGAGATCTCGTTAAAATATCCGTCGGCAGCGTTCATGACCTGCGCGGCGCATGTTGTCGAGGAAAACCGGATCGTGATGCGGTCGGACCCGCCGGAGCAAAACCGGGTTTCACTCTATTCCAGCCAGCAATGCCTGACGGACCTCTATCTGGTACGGGTGACCAGGAGCCTTGGCATCATTCCTTCGACGCTGCTGATCAACGCCGCCGTGATCCAGGCCGGATGCCAGATGCGCGCACACAAATCCATCCCGGCCGGCGTCGATCAATTGTTCTTTGTCGATCTGGCCCGTTACGGCGAGATGGTGGCAATCAACGAAGGGTTGATCTTCTATGATGCGACACATCATCCGAGCATAACGACGTCGAAGAGCTACGAGGACGTGGATGAGGTCACTCTTGCCGTCAAACAGCTCAATTGGGATCTAATCGAGGATAGAAGGGGCCTCCCGAAACCAGAGCCGCTTTTGCGTGCGCTGCGGGTCGCTCGCATCCCGGCCAGGTTCCGAAATCAGTCCTGGCGAACGACGATGCGAGACGCCGTGCAGATCTTTCGGCCGTCCGTGATGAAGATCGCGAACCAGTATGCCCTGGAATACCTGTTCAGGATCCGACCAAAACTCGGCGCGCTGCGGACCCGTAAACGCTGACAATACGCTCCTGAGATGCCGAGGCCCGCCTGAGAATTGTATTGGTGTTCCGCGGGACCGCTCGATACCGGCACCCTGCGCGAGCCGCTAGAGCATTTTGCAGCCAAGCGGAATCGCTTGGCGTCGCACAAATGCGGCTAAACCAAAGAGACAGAGCGGTTTAGAGCAATTCCAGGAAAAGTGTGTGCGGTTTTCCATTCGGAATTGCATAAAACAAGGAGATAGAGCGTTTCGCCGTTTCCGTGAAACGGTGAAACGCTCAAGGCAGACGTGGAGCAAACGGCGGCCTCTCGGAAAACTAGGCACGCCGGATGATCGGAGAGTTTCTGGTTCTATGGCAGAACCGAGATGCGCCCCAGAAGAGCGACCAGCTCCGCCTGGCGCCTTGTCTCTGTCTTGGCGAATAGCGAGGCGAGCTGGGTGCGGATCGTGGTTCGGCTGAGCCGGTTGCGCTCGGCAATTTCCAAGGGGGCGTCGCCACTCGCCAAACGCAACGCCAGCTGCGTTTCGGCGCCGGTCAACCCAAACATTTTCCGCAGGGTCTCCGGATTGGGTCCGGTTCTCGGCTGGCGATCGAGAAGCGCGACGATGATCGACCCATCGGGGGTGACAACGCCTTCTTCGTTCATGATAACCGGCCGGTCGCCAGCGCTGCGGATGACGATCCAGGACAACGATCCGGCAGGAAAATGCGCAGGCACGCCAGCGATAAGGCTCCTTAGTGCCGCCGATAGATCGCCGGGCGAATCCAGAGAATCCGCACAGGCCTCGAGGATGGTTTCGGCGGCCGCATTCCATTCAAGCACCCTCTTTGCCTCACTCAGCACAAGCCACCCGCAGCCGATGCGCTCGAGCATGCCGGTTATGGAATTAAGGCGCGGCCGCACGCATGTGCCATTGGTGGCCGGCCTGATGGTTTTGCGTGAAGCGCTTCGCGCGAACGCGGTCGTTGTTCTGCTGCCGGCACCAGCCGCGACCATGCCAAACTTTGCGATCGACCCCGTGTCATTCCGCCCGCTGACCAGATTCATGGATCATCCATCCTTTTTTCTCTGTCTCTGCTGTCCGCGCTTGACGACGGACAGCCAGACGATTGTGCTGGCTTCATAAGACCCTGATTTTTGGCGGCCTGAAAGCAACCAGTCGTACTAGCTGCACGGTCGATGATCTAACCTCGACGAACTAGACCAAAAGTTGTAGTTAATTCGGATAAAGCTGCCGAGGAGGTCCGATCCTGTCGCCAACTCACTTGGCGTCGACGGCTGTTCTGGTCGCCACGCTGCTCTTTGAGGTAAGTGTTTCCGTCGCGGGTGCCACAGACCCAGCATTCCTTGAATTTATTCCGGCGATTGTTGTCATCGCCTTCCTGGAAAGCCGCCTGATTGCGGTCGGATCGACGCTTTTGATGGCGGCTGCCGGCCTGGGTGCCCGGATGGTTATGAATGGTCAGCCTCTCGCCGATGATTGGGCGCGCGCAATCCTGCTTGTGCTTGCCGGGGGCATGATCGCCTTTCTTTTCGATCGGTCCAGGCAAAGCTTACAAGCCGCGCTGGACGTCAAGCTCGCCGCGGTCGAGGCTGCGGAGTCCCGTTACCGCCGGGCTTTTGAACGAGCTGCGCTGGGCTTTGCGACTGCGAACGACAGAGGGGAATTGCTGGGGCTGAACAAACGCCTCAGTGCCTTGCTCAGCTACCCCGAAGACGAGCTTGTCGGGCGGCCCATAGATGAGCTTGTCCATCAAGACGATCGCGCGCTGCTGAAGAATTCGCTCGCCGCCTTGACCTCCGAAGCGCCGTGGTTCGGCTCGGAAATGCGTCTGATCAGAAGGGATGGCAGCACACTTTGGGCTTGGTTGACGCTCTCTCTTTCTGCGTCTGACACGGTGCCGTTGGACAGCCTGTTTGTGGTCGTAGACGACATAACCGAGCGAAGAGCCGCCCGCGAAGCGCTGATAGCTCAAAACGAGTGGCTCGACCTCGCATTGTCTGCCGGCCGGTTGGGCACCTGGCGCATAGACTATAGCCAGGACGTGATCTCGGGCTCACGTCAGTTTTGGGAGATTCTAGGCTTGCCTCCGGCCGCGTTCCGCCCCCTGTCGGATCTGTCATCCATCATCCACGCCGCGGACTGGGAGAAGCTGGTGTCGCCTCCAGGAAAGGGGCAGCCCGGGGCCAACTACGACGTGGAGGTTCGCCTCCAGCGCCCTGGCGGCGAAGTCCGTTGGGTCGCCTTGCGGGGACGCGAGGAAAGCCGCAATGGCCGTGACCAGCGCATTGGCATCGCGGCGGATCTGACCGAGCGACGGCAAACCACGCTACTGCGGGCTGCGGTAAGACGGCAAGAAAAATTGATGCTGGAGCAGCGTCACCGGTTCAGCAATCTGTTCCCCGTCATCACGGCGATAGTGAAGATGCTGGACGCGCCGGAGGGCAGTCTCGCCAAGTTCAAGGAAATGCTGGTCGAGCGAATTCGCGCGCTTGAGGCGACGCATATGCTGCTCACGCGCAGCGCGGATGGATCATCCACCATCCGTGATCTCGTCGTGCGGGAACTGAAGCCTTTCGCGGACGCTGGCAAGACAGTGATCACGGGTCCCGATGTCAGGATTTCAGGCGGGGCGGCGGAGAGTTTCGCAATGATTGTCCACGAGCTCACGACCAATTCGATCAAGCACGGCGTGCTCGGCGATGCGCAAGGCAACGTTGAGGCACGTTGGGATTTCACGTCAGCCGGGGCGGACGATGAGATTGTTTTCGAGTGGATAGAAACGGGGCGCCGGCGCGCGGCTTCGATCAAGCGCCCGGGTTTCGGATCCGTGGTTCTGGGAGTCGACGGGACACCCCTTATAGGCCATTCCTCGCAATTCGAGGTGCGGGAGGATGGATTGCGATATTCCCTTCGGCTGTCGTCGAAGGAAGTGCACGCCTAGCTCACACCGTTCCAAACCAGGTCTTTATCAGAACCGCCGCCTCGGTGCGATTGCGCACTCCCAATTCCCGCATGATCGCCGCCGCATGAATCTTTGTGGTGGCCTCGGCGATATCGAGATCTCTCGCTATCTCCTTGTTCGAATATCCATCCGCCATCAGCCGCAGAACATCCTTTTGGCGGGATGTGAGTCTTTCAAGAGCGCCAGCGCCGGCGTTGCTGCCGTGACGGATTTCGAGCACCTGATCGTGGGTTCCCAAATGTCGGGAAAGGAGCGCCGGCACGTATATGCGGCCCGCCAGGATTTCCTTGACCGCGAGCACGACCTCGTCATCGCTTTGCGATTTCACGATATAGCCGTGCAGTCCCACATTGAGAGCGGTCAGGATTTCGGAGCGTGAATCGTTTCCCGAAACGATCGCAAAGCGCGTGTCTGGGTACGCGGCCAAAACATCGCCGATCACTTCTTGAGTGAAGAGCCCAGGCATGTTCAGGTCGAGCATCGCGAGGTTGACCCGCTCGTGCTCGGCAAGAAGGCCAACCACGGCATCGAAGCATGCGGCCTCGAATATCTCGACGTCCTCAATGCCGGCAGTCAGCGCCAACCGCAGGCCACGCCTATAGAGACCGTGATCATCGGCGATGACAATCTTGTACATTGTACCCCAACGCACGCACTTCCGGCCCGGAGACTACGGCACACGTCCAGAACGTCTTTGCCTACAGGACTTAATTCTGTGACGATGCGTGACTTGGTCCGCCAAGCTGGAACCCAACAGCAATCTACCCCTTCCAATAAAAAAGGCTACTCCGCGTTTACCATAATGCAAAGTCGGACCTTGGTCCCTGGCCGCGATGGAGTCCGCGCCCGCGCATGCTGCAACACCGCCTGCCATTTCACCATCGTCCAGCTGAGCGCGCCATTCGAACGCACGACGACAGGCCTGCAGGCTGAGCGTATCTCTCGCTTAGTTCGGAGCACGTCTGGCAGATCGGGTGGCAGGAGCTGCACGGGCGAGGTTCGGACGCCGAGCTTGATTGTTGGCCTGTGTCGGCCGTGTGCGCAGGGAGTATCCTATGAAAGCTGTTATCCAATGCGGTGGAATGGGCATGCGTCTGCGTCCCTTCACATCGGTTCTGCCAAAGCCTCTGATGCCTATCGGTGCCCGGCCGGTGCTTGAGTTGCTGCTCAAATGGCTGCGGCGCAACGGCATCGAGAATGTCTACGTCACGACCGGCTACCTCGGCCATCTGATCCGCAGCGTGTGTGGCGACGGTTCGCAATGGAACCTCAAGATACGCTATACGCAGGAAATGGAACCGCTCGGGACCATCGGCCCACTCTCCCTGATTAGGGACGAATTGGATGAACCATTTCTGGTCCTCAATGGCGATGTGCTTACCGATCTGAGCCTCAGCCGGTTCGTGGCGGCGCACCGGGCCCACAAAGATCTGGTTACAATCGCGACGGCGGCGCGCGTCACCAAAATGGACTTTGGCGTCATCGACGAGGTCAATGACACTGTCCAGGTGTTTCGCGAAAAGCCTGCGCTCACGCATCTGGTGAGCATGGGAATCTACTGCATGAATCCGGCGGTTCTGCAGTTCATTCCATCCGGCATCCCCTTCGGCTTCGACGATCTCATGTTGCAAATGCTCCAGGATGGGCAGGTCGTGCACGTCTACAAGCACGAGGGGCTTTGGCTGGACATTGGCCGTGTCGAAGATTTCCAGAAGGCGCAGACGGTTTCCTGGGAGGAGCAGTCAGCTTCGATAGAGGTCGCCGCGGCTGCAGCCTGAGCGGATTTTCCAGTCGCGAGAGTCACCGGGAGGTTGGGATGCTCTTGGTTAGTGCTCCCTTATTGGGTGTGCCGGAGAAGGCCGCTTTGTCGAAAGTAATCGACAGCGGCTGGCTGACGATGGGCGAACGCGTCAGGGCATTCGAAGAAGCGTTCGCCGCGATGCATGGCGCCGACGATTGTGTCGCCGTCAATTCCTGCACCGCAGCCCTCCACCTTATTCTGCATGGACTAGGAATCGGACCGGGCGACGAGGTTCTGGTGCCTTCGTTGACATTCGTGGCGACCGTGAACGCAGTCTTGTACGTCGGCGCCAAGCCCGTCTTCGTCGATATAGAATCCGATGACGTGCCTCTGATGTCGGTCGAGGATGCGGAGGCAAGCTGCACCTCCCGCACCAGGGCTGTAATTCTCGTCCATTTCGCAGGCTATCTCGCAAACAAGCTGGAGTGGCAGACATTCGCAAGCGCGCGAGGGCTCTACATTATCGAGGACGCCGCGCATGCTCCCGGCCTGAAGGAGGTTGGGACCTTTGGCGCGGGAGCGGCATTCAGCTTCTACGGCAATAAGAATATGACCACCGCCGAAGGCGGCGTGGTCATTACGCGTGACCCCGACCTGCGGGAGAAGATTCGACAGGCGCGTGGCCACGGCATGACCACCGGCACGCGGCAGAGGCTGAACAGCCGCACGCCGCAATATGATGTGACCATGCTGGGCTTCAACTATCGCATGGATGAATTGCGGGCAGCCATCGGCCTGGTTCAGCTTCGCAATCTGCAGGAATGGAATGAGGTCAGGCGCGTCCTTGTCACATTGTATCGACGCCTCATCTCCATGCGCTGTCCGGCCGTTTCCATGCCGTTTGCCGAACCGCGCCGCTCTGCCTATCACATCATGCCGATCCTGTTGCCCCGGTACGTCAACCGACAAGAGGTCATCGATGAACTGCGGGCGCAGGGTATACAGACGACAATTCACTATCCGCCTGTGCATCAAATGACGCTCTACCGGGAGCTTTTCCCCGGAGTTCATCTGCCGCGCACCGAGGACTTCGCCGACCGTGAACTGACCATTCCGCTGCATCCGCAGATAACATCTCCCGTGGTGGAAGCAGTCGTGGACGCCCTGGCATCCGCCCTCAACAGCTGTGCCCGAGCAGGGACAGCGGCATGAACGCGTTCGACATGCCCATTGGCCGGCTTGCAATGCGCTGCGTGAGCCATGGACGAGGCCGGCGCGCCATCGACATCATTGCCGCGTGTCTTGGCCTCATCGTCCTGTCTCCGTTGATGCTGCTTATTGCAGCGGCACTGCTGATCGAAGGCGGCCGCCCGGTGCTCTTTGTCCAGCCGCGAATTGGCGCCGGCGGTCAACTTTTCCGTATGTACAAGTTCCGAAAATTCTACCCGCAGTGCGATACGGGGGGGCTCGCGCTGACACTTGCCAACGACGCGCGGATGACGACGGTGGGCAGGTTTCTTGCTTTCAGCAAAATGGACGAGCTGCCGCAGCTGTGGAACGTTCTGAAAGGCGACATGGCGCTGGTCGGCCCGCGCCCGGAGAGCTTGTCATTCGCTGAGTGCTTCAGGGACGGCTACGAAGCTGTCCTGCAATACAAGCCAGGCCTGTTCGGTCCTGCTCAGATCATGTTCCGTCATGAGGCTCATTTCTATCCTCGAGATGTCGAGCCGACTGCCTTCTACAAGGAGGTTCTGTTTCCGGCAAAGGCGAAGATCGATCTTTCTTATTATGGCCGCCGGACAATCCTCTCGGACGCGGCGCTCATCATTCGAGGTGTTTTCATCGTTCTCGGCACGACTGCGGGCCGTTCGACCGGCGCTTGAGCCGTTCGAATGGTCGTCGCGGCATTCGCCGGGTTAGGGCCAAGGAGTGCGAGGGCTGTCAGGACATGACCTACAAGGGCAAGAGAGTATTGGTCACCGGGGCGGATGGCTTCATAGGCTCGCATCTGACTGAAGCGCTGGTTCGCGGCGGGGCCGATGTGACGGCGTTGGCTCTCTACAATTCGTTCGACAGCCACGGCTGGCTGGATGACCTGCCGGACGAGATCCGAAGCCAGCTCAAGCTCGTCCGCGGAGACGTTCGCGACAGTGCCTTCCTGAACCGGATCATACGCGGCCAAGCCGTCGTGTTTCATCTCGCCGCATTGATCGCCATTCCCTACTCCTACGCGGCCGCCCAGTCCTACGTGGAGACCAATGTCCTGGGCACCGTGAATGTGCTCGAAGCCGCCCGTCAATGGGATACCGAGCGCATTGTGCACACCTCGACCAGTGAGGTGTATGGCACCGCTTTGACCATGCCGATCAACGAAACCCACCCGCTGCAGGGCCAGTCGCCCTACTCGGCTTCCAAGATCGGAGCCGACATGATGGCGGAATCTTACGCCCGCTCCTTCGACGTTCCCGTCGTGGTGCTGCGTCCATTCAACACCTTCGGGCCACGGCAAAGCGAACGGGCGATTGTTCCGACCCTCATCAGGCAGGCCGTCGACCCAAAATGTCAGGCCATCATGGTAGGGGATACGAGTCCGGTCCGCGACCTCACCTTCGTCGAGGACACGGCCGCGGCGTTTCTCAGCGCAGGTTCCGCCGAGCTCGAATTCGGCCATGCCTACAATGCCGGAAGCCAGCGTGCCGTGACCATATCCGACGTGCTGGACCTGGTGCTGGAGTTGAGCGGTTCCAACAAGCCCGTCCGTCGTGACGAGAGCCGGCTGCGCCCGCAAAATTCCGAGGTCCGGGCGCTGTTGGCGGATTCATCCCGGCTTGAAAGCGCAACAGGATGGCGGGCTAAAACGGACTTGCGCGAAGGCCTGAGGCGGACCATCGCCTGGTGGCGGGCGCGCCTGAGCGAGGGGCGCGTACGTCATGAAATGAGCTACATGACATGAGGTTTTCCAAGCTTTCCGCCGCATTGCTGCTGGTTTGCGTTGCCGCCTTTGTCGGCCTGCGAACGGTCGGGGGGCAGGCGAGCGACACGTTCGCCGGCTTCGTGGCTCCGGTGGCGATGAATTTGCCGGAATATCTTCGTCCCGCCACGGACCCCGCATTCGGCACAAGCGTCGTCCGCATCTCCAAGCCCGGCCCTCTTGGAAATGGGGTCGTTTGCGGGCCCAAATATTGCAGCCATCGCTATTCGAGCGCTCAAGCCTGGAACGCGGACCAGACACTGCTCCTGCTCGACAATGGTTGCAACGGAATGTGCTTTCTCGACGGGCACACCTACAAGGCGCTGTTTTGGCGCAAAAGAGGGGGCGAGTGCGAGTGGCATCCCCGAAATGCCGAATTGATGATCTGCGTTCAGGACCGGGCGGTCTCAACCTGGGCGCCACGGACCAACCGCGAAGTCGTCCTTTTCACATCCGCGGACTACCACGATCTGCAATTCGGTCCATCGAAGGGCAATCCCAGCCGGGACGGTAGCCGCATCGCGGTCCGCGCGATCCGCAAGGACGGCGCGGACGTCGTTTTTGCCTATGATCTGAGCCAGCGGCAGAAATTTCCGGATATCGACCTTTCTCAGGTACCTGGAAAGGCCAGTTCCTGCACAATCTCACCGCTCGGAACGTATATCCTGTGTTTCCAAAATCTTGTGGATGGCACGGAGCAGAGAGCTATCTTCACCGTCGACGGCACCTTGCATCAGAGATGGACTGACCATCATCGTCCAGGCCATGGCGATCTGACCGTCGACGCGGACGGCAGCGAGGTTTATGTCGGCATAAGCAAATCCGACCCCGACAAGTTCCAGGTCATCAAGCGCAGGCTCTCGGACGGGAAGGTGACGTCCCTGACCGCATACGGTCAGGCGGAGCATGCATCGGCCCGGGCCGTGGCCAGGGGCGACTGGGTTTTCCTGAGCTATGGCGGTGACCCGCACGAGGTATCGGCCAATCCTGGCTGGGCTCCCTATGCGCGCGAGGTCATCGCCCTCCGCATCGACGGCAGCGGCGCCATCCGTCGTGTCGTGCAGACGCGGAATCCTCCTTCCGACTACTGGAGCGAAACGCATGCCTCGCCTTCTCCGGATGGCTCCCAGGTGATCTGGTCGAGCAACTGGGGCGTGCCGGGCGGCCCGGTCTACGAGTTCGTCGCGCGCCTCGATTGGAGCGAACGCCAAAACCCCAAGGAGGTTGTTGCCAATGACCAGCCTTAGCCGGTTCTCCTTTGCGCTTCTTGCAGTCTGTGCCACAGCGTCGATGGCCGTGGCGGCCGAGACATCGACCTACCGGATTTCGCCGGGCGACACGGTCGAGATCGGAATAACCTCCATCCCCGACCGGACGCAACGTGCCGTCGTCCAGATGGATGGCACGATCGTCCTGCCAGAGGCCGGCACGGTTTCGGTCGGCGGTCTGACGCCACCCGAATTGCAGAGCCGTATGCAAACGGTCCTGCCGACCAAGATCTTCCACATCCGCATGCCCGATGGCCGAGAGCAGATGGCGATCGTGAGGCCGAGCGACGTAACGGCGATCATCGCCGAGTATCGCCCGATCTATGTGACCGGCGATGTGCTCACTCCCGGACAGCAGGCCTACCGTCCACTGATGACCGTGCGCCAGGCAATCGCCGTGGCCGGCGGTTTCAGCCTTTTGCGGGCGCGGACCAACCAGGCAGGTCCGGATCCGACGGACCTGCGACGCGATTACGAGATGATCTGGGGAGAATACACCAGGGACTACTTCCACAGCGCGCGCCTGCGGGCCGAGCTCGACAAGCAGGAAAGCTTCGACACACAGCCTCCGCAAGGATCGCCGCTTTCGCCTGCGCTCGCGGCGGGGATAGCAAAGGCTGAAGCGGAAGCGCTCAAGCTCTCCCTGGGTAATTTTCAGCAAGAGCAGAGCTTTGTCGAAAAGGGCGCCAAAGATGCCGCGGCGCAGATCGAGACGCTGATCAAGCGCGCACAGGATGAAGCGGATGCCGTCAAGGCGGATGAAGAGGACCTGGAGCAGGTCACCAAAGCGTTCAAGGCTGGAAACCTGACGAACAACCGGCTCGCCGATGTCCGGCGCGCCGTCCTGCTTTCATCCAGCCGGGCGTTGGAAACGTCCGTCGAGCTGATGAGAACAAAGCGCCAGCAGGAAGACTTTGCCAGGCAGCTCGAGCGGAACGAGAACCAAAGGCGCATCGGTCTGCTGAACGAATTGCGGGACACCGAGGTTCGCCTGGCCGATATCGGCACAAGACTTCGCGCCGCGAGTCAGAAGTTGCAGCCCTTGGGTGCCACCGCCGCGCCTCTTTCCATCGCCGGCGAGACCGTTCGAGCCCAGATGACGATCATTCGCAACGTCGATGGGCAATGGCGCAAGCAGGCCGCCGACGAGGACGCCGAGGTGGCGCCGGGAGATACGATCGAGGTCAGGTTCAGCAACGAGCTGGAGAGCGCGGCGGCGCAATAGCGCCGGCGCTTCTGCACCATTCGGCGAGTGCTGGATCCGGTTGTGGAGGCAAGTCTTGAGCCAGGACATCGATGTCGCGGACGCCTATAGCAGAGGCAGCGCGGTCTTCATGGGAATGGAGATGCTTGTGGCATCCGGCGCGCTTGTGCCGAGGCCGGAGACGGAGCTGCTGGGCTCGACCGCCGTCGACGTGTTGCATCAAATGAACCTGCCGGCGCCGCGCGTGATCGACATGTGCTGCGGGGCCGGCAATCTTGCCTGTGCGATCGCCCACCAGGTTCCGACGGCGCAGGTGTGGGCAAGCGATCTCACCGATGGATGTGTCGGGGTGGCGTGCCGGAATGTCGCCCACCACGGACTGGCCGACCGGGTGTCGGTCCGGCAGGGCGATCTGTTCGACGCTCTCGCCACCCTGGTGCCTCAGGGCACGATCGATGTTGTCGTGTGCAATCCACCCTATATCTCGGAGAAGCGGCTGGAGGGCGACCGCTCTCATCTGGTCGCGCTCGAGCCGCGCGAGGCCTTTGCGGCCGGGCCTTACGGCATCGCCATCCACATGCGCGTGGTGAGGGATGCTTTGCGGTATCTGCGGCCCGGCGGTGCACTGTTGTTTGAAGTCGGCCTCGGCCAGGATCGCCAGGTGGCAAGCCTGTTCGAGCGGAACAGGGGCTACGAGAATGTCCGCGCCGTCACCAATCTCGCCGGCGAGGCGCGGGTCGTGCTCGGATACGCAAAACCGCAGCCCTGAGCGCCTGGCAGAAGGAGCTCATCCCCTCTTGCGCGCGATGAACTGCGCTATGCCCTGGATGGAATCGAGATTCTCCGGGAGCAGCTCACTGTCTTCCACCATGATGCCGAAGGTCTCTTCGATGAAGCCGATGACCTCGAGCACGCCGGTGGAGTCGACGATACCCTGATCGAGCAGCGATTCCGTGGCGCTGAGCGATTTGACGTCGGCGATGTAGAAGTTCGAAGCCAGGAAATCGCGAATTTGTCTGGTGTAAATGTCGCCCGCGGGATCCGTTGCCAAAAAATTATCCATAACCCACCCTCCGATAAAAAACCAAATACGGTCCGCGCCGCCCGACAGGGACTACGAAAGAGCCACCTTCTTGAGTTTCCCTGTGTCCGTCCTCGGCAGGCTGGGCACGATAACGATGGACTTCGGGACCATGAAGTTTTCGAGCCGCTTCTGGCACTCCATCTGAAGCTGCCGCTCGCCGACAATGCGGCCTTGCTCGATCACGACGAAGGCCTTCACGGCTTGGCCGAGAAGCTCGTCAGGCACGCCGACCACGGCAGCCTCCTTGACGCCCGGGATGTTCACCAGCACGTTCTCGACTTCCTTGGGCGCAACCTTCTCACCCCGGGATTTTATGATCTCGTCGCTGCGGCCGATGAAATAGAGATAGCCCTCCGCGTCCATCCGGCAGTAGTCGCCGGTGTAGAGCACCTGCTCGCCCGGCAATGGGCCGGGCTTGAGCTTCCTGGCGGTCGCTTCCGGCTTGCCCCAGTAGCCCTTCATCACCGTCGCGCCACGGATGACGAGCTGGCCGACGATCCCGGGTTCGACCCGTTGGTCGTTGTCGTCGACGATCCACATTTCGGTGTTCGGGATCGCGATTCCCACGCTCAGCGGCTTTCGCTCGAGATCTTCCGGCGGCAGATAGGTGCAGCGCTTGCACTCGGTGAGCCCGTACATCGAATAGATGCGGGCGCCGGCAAACAGATCCCTGAGCATGGTGATGTGCTTGAGCGGCAAGGCGGCGGCAGTGTTGGTGACATAGCGGATGCTGGAGAAGTCGTGATCTTTCAGCGACTTGAGCTCCGCCAGCGAGGCGAAGATGGTGGGCACACCCGGGAAGCCTGTGATCCTCTCGTCCTTGATGATCTGAAGGATCTGCGCCGGGAAGGCGAAAGAGCGCTCGAGAACCAGCCGGGCGCCGGTGCGGAACGCCATCAGCATCTGATAGAGACCGTAGTCGAAGGCGAGGGGCAGGACGTTGAGGATCACCTCGTCCTCGCGAAGCTCCAGATATGACGCAATCGAGGTGCATGCGGCGGTCATATTGCGGTGCGTCAGCATCACGCCCTTGGGCTCGCCCGTTGACCCGGACGTGTAGATGATGGCGGCAAGATCGATGTCGATCGATTTGCGCGCCGGCGCGGGGGAATTTCTCTGGGCGGCCGTTTCCCAGCGCATTGCGTGCGGCAACCGGCCAAGCTCGTCGTCCTCGATCGGCCCTGACACGATCACCTGGCGTAGCGAGCGGCAATTTCGCGCCGGCTCGCTGAACACAGAGCGCAGATGCTGGTCGGTGATCAGCGCCGCCGGCCGGCAATCATTCAGCAGGTAGTCGAGCTTGTCGCTTTTGGTGAGCGGGTTGACGATGCACACGACGGCGTTTGCCTTCAGCACCGCCCAGAAGCTGACGACCGTCTCGACCGTGTTGTCGGCGAAGATCATCACCCGGTCGCCGCGTTGCACGCCGGCCGTTGCCAGACATTGAGCGACCCCGTTGGAACGCTCGTCGAGTTCGGCGTAGGTGACACGTCGTCCGTTGCAGACCAACGCCACCTTGTCGCCGAGCCGGCCGGCCGAGTGGATCAGATAATCATGCAGGAGCGGTACGGCGCCGTGGATCATGCCAACTCCCTTTCGCGGTGCTCGTAATCGACATCGATGCTGAGATCCGGCCTTGTCGAGCCGGCAGGACGATTTGCGACGAATTGCTGGTGCAGAAGCTGCGTCGACAGCACGCCGACCAGGGCCATGTTGTCGGAGTTCGACATGTCGCCGTCGCCGGTTCGAGCCCGGCACTTCTCGACCAGCCGGCTCACCGACTTGGGATCGAAGACGCCGGCCGCCCGCACGGCCGTCTCGGACAACGCCTCGCCAATGTAGGCCGGCGCGCCGTCGGCAAAGAAACTCATCGCATTCGGCGCCCGGTAGGGCTGCTTCTTCCGGGCGACGACCTGCGGCGGCAGGATCGGCGCGGCGACGCGCTTCAGCACATGCTTCTCGTCGAGGCCGCGCAGCTTGTAGGCATCCGGAAGTGCGTTCGCCAACGCCACGACATTGTCATCCAAGAATGGGAAGCGGCCCTCGATGGAGTGAGCCATCAGCATCCTGTCGCCTTGCGAGGAGAGCAGGTAGCCCGACATCAAGGTTTGGATTTCGATATACTGATCCTGGGCGAGGGGGCTCCAGCGCGGAAATTCGGCCGGCAGCGTCGAGATCAGTTCGCTCACCGCATCGCGGCGTTCGGAGGCAGCCCGCATATCGGGGCAGAACAGCCGCTTGATGGCGCTGGTCGTACGCCAGCGCGTGTCATGCGCAAATCCGGCCGCGGCGTGGGCCTCGATATTGCGGCCGAAGAACTGCCGGGCCAGTGCCTGCTGATGAACCGGCGAGCGTGACAGATATGGATAGAGCCGTTCGAGCAGTCGGGCGCGCCTGGTCGAAGCGGGCTGGCGTCCCCAGAAGCGGCGCACCTTGCCCTCGCGGAACAGGTCATAACCGGCAAACATCTCGTCGGCGCCTTCGCCGGTCAGCACGACTTTGATGCCGCGTTCCCGCACGAGCCTCGACAGCAGGAAGAGTGGTGCCGGCGCGGTTCTGAGGATTGGCCGCTCGGTGTGGCGGATCACCTCGGGAAAGACTGCGGCTATAGCGTCGCGGGAAACGACTATTTCATGGTGCTCGCTGCCCGTCGCGTCTGCGACGAGCCGCTGGAATTCGGTCTCGTCATATTCGGCATCGGCAAAACGCAGCGAAAAGGTCTGGAAACGCTCGCCGGCGAAGCGCCTTCCGAGCGTGGCGACAAGGGAGCTGTCGAGCCCGCCTGACAGATAGCAGCCAACCGGCACATCGGCTTGCACGATTCGCAACGCCGCGGCGCCTTCCAGCATCAGCCGCACTTCCTCCACGGCCTCGTCCAGGGAGCCGCTGAATCGGTCCTGGTCCTGATCCTGGATTTCCGGAAAGCGCGGCTGCCAGAATGGGTATTCTCGCGCCACGCCTTTCTCATAGAGGCGCACGTGTCCGGGCGGGAGTTCCCGGATGCCCTGGAACACGGTTTGTGGCGCAACGACGGTCCACATGGTGAAGGTCTGATCGATACCAGCCGGATCGAACGCGCGCGGCATGGCGACCTCGGCCGCGAAAATCGCTTTGACTTCGCTCGCAAAGAACAGGCGGCCGCCATGCTCGCAAAAATGCAGCGGGCAAATGCCGTAGCGATCGCGCGACAGCACCAGCCGGCCTGCAGCCGGGTCCCAGATCGCCAGCGCCCATTGGCCGTTCATACGCTCGAAGGCTGCCTGACCCCACTCCCGATAAGCGTGCAGGACGACTTCGGTATCGCTGCGGGTGCGAAACCGATGGCCGAGGGCGAACAGCCTGTCGCGCAGTTCGAGATAGTTGAAAATCTCGCCGTTGAAGACGATCCACGCCGGACCATCGGAGTCGGCGAGCGGCTGCTGCCCGTGTTGAAGATCAACGATCGACAACCGGGCATGCGCCAGCCCGGCGCGTCTGTCGCGGTAGAGCCCCCGTTCGTCAGGGCCGCGATGCGCAAGCGCGCCGGCCATGCGCAACAATGCTTCGCGCGAAGGCGGCTCGGCGGTGGCGTTCAGCGCCAGTATCCCGGCGATCCCGCACATCGTCGTCAGTCCACATCCATCGGCACGGACGGCAAGGGCCGCGCATGCAGATAACGGGCTGCCCGGCGCTTGGCTTCGATGTCCTTGAAGACCTTCTCGACCTGGCCGCCCGTGAGGCCGGCAGCGGCTGCGACCTCATCGGCGCATAACCCATGGTTGACGCCATAGAGGCATAGATCCGTCAGCTGGTAAGGCAGCGCAAAGTAGAATTCCTCCTGGCTTTGAGCCATAGAAAATGTGTCGGTGGTCGGCGGCCTGCGACGGATTTCTTCGTCCACTCCGAGATATTCAGCCAACTGGTAGACCTGTGTCTTGTACAGGTGCACGATCGGCATGACGTCGGCGATACCGTCGCCTTGCTTGACGAAGAAGCCCTGGTCGTATTCGAGCCGGTTCGGCGTTCCGGCAACGGCGTAGCCGAGGCGATCCGCATGATAATATTCGGTCATCTTGCGGATGCGCTGCTTGTAATTGGTCGCGGCGACGATCTGGAGATAGGCTGCCAAGGGCAGCCGAACCGTGTTGACCTTGCCTTCCGGATCCTGAACCGTAAGACGGGTGATATTGAGCCCTTGGCTCTCCAGGACCGAGGTCAGCACCAGCTTGCATTTCCATCCTTCGTCATACTCCGGAACGACGGAGCGGATGGCCTCGATCTGCCGGCGATAGGCGCCGATGGCGTCGAGCGCCGGGGCGATATCTTCGACCAGGGTATCGATGCCGAGCTGAGCAGCGATGACGCGTCCGAGCCTCAGCGAGTCTCCCGAGGAGTCCCGCTCCGGCATGAAGAGACCCAGCACCCTATCCTTGCCGAAGGCGCGCACGCATAAGGAGGCTACGACGGAACTGTCGATGCCGCCCGATAGGCCGACCACCACGCCGCGCCGTCGAAGCGTGACCAGAACCTGCTCGCGCGTCGACGACACGATGCGGTCCGCTTCCGCGGCTGCGTCCAATGCCAGTGCTTCCTTGGTGAATCCCGAGATCACGCCCACTGGCCCTCCAATTGCAGGGTTTCGGCCGTCGTATAGGTTTGCAAGACGGCCTTCTCGATCAGCGGGCGGTTGGTCGCGACGTAAGGCTCCACGACGAGATCGATATGTGTGCCGACGATCGGAACCACCTGCAGGTCGCGAAACACCCGATCCCACCCGATGGCGCGGGACATGCCCGGGCGAGCGCAGCGGAACAGGGTTCCCTGGATCGGAAGCGCTGGCTTGGGTTCCTCCAGCCATCGGAAAAATGCGCGAGCCCGCAAAACCTCCTGCAATTCCAGCTTGATGCGGAAACAGGCTCCGTTGAACTGGCCTTCGGTATAGCGGTCGATCGCGCTGGCGAGACGGACTTCGTGACCCAATCTGACCGCGAACTTTGCCAGCGCGCGGCAGGCGACGCGCTGGAACGAGATGCGGTTGGACCGGAGCCGGCGCATCGTGCGGATGAACGTGTCCCACAGGCGGCTGCGCTCGCCCTCCAGGCTTGTGTCGAGGATGCCGATGAACTTGACCGACCGCCCGGCCTCGAGCAGGCGCACCGCGACCTCCAGCGCGACCGCGCCGCCGAGCGAGTGGCCCAGAAGCCTGACATTCCCGGACGGCTGAGCGCGGTTGATTTGCTGGACCGCGGCGTCTGCCATGCTGGCGAGATCGCTCTGTCCGCGCAGGATGAGCGCGAGGCCGGGATATCTGATTGGAACCACTTTCGCGGTTTTCCCCATGGCGGAGGAAAAGGCGGCAAGACTTGGACCGTAGCCGACGGATCCGGGAAACAGGAAAAGCAGCGGCGGGTTGTGCTCGGGGACGGCTTTGCCGGATGCGGCTGCCTGCGCCGCGACGACAGCCTTCACCATCTCGGCCGCGCTCATTCCGACGGTGAAACCCTCAAGGCCGAGTTCCTGGCCGATGAGATTCTCGATCTCCATCACGCAGTGCAGCAGCTTCAGCGAGTCTCCTCCAGCCTCGTCCCACCTGCCTGTGGCTGCCTTGGTGTTGAGGACCTTGCTCCATGCCTTCCGCACCACCTTACCCGCCGCCGAATCGGCATCCGAACCGGACGGGTCGGCCGGGACAATCGGCCTCTTGGCGAGGAGGTCCATTTTACCGAGTTTGATGAGGTCGATCTTTCCGCCATCGAGGCAGGGGATCTCGCTCACCCGGTGGAGCCGCAGGGGCCGCAGAGCTGGGGGCAGCGTATCGGCAATCAGCCGGCGCAGGTCCTCAACAAAATCCGGACCTGCGACATCGCTTGGAATGGCGAATGCGACAAGCTCGGTTGCCTCCGTTACGATTGCGACGGCATCCTGAACCGACGGGGCGGATCGCAGCACCCTTTCGAGCTCGGCCGGCTCGATGCGTCGACCGTTGATCTTTATCTGGCGCCCCTTCCGGCCGATGATCCTCAATAGACCATCGCTGTCCAGACGCACGAGATCGCCGGTCGAAAAAACCCGCGCATGCGGATCGTCGGGGTCGGCTTCGACAGGGACGACGGCGCCATTTTCCCAATGCCCGAGCAGGACATAGGGGCTCTTGATCACGAGCTCTCCCGTTTCACCGGGCGGGACGACGCGCCCTTCCTCATCGACGATCGAGAACGCGATCCCCGGCAAAGGGCGGCCAACCGGCACGTCGGGCTCGGCGTTCGGCGGTTCCGACGGTACGAACCACTGCGATCCTGTCGTTTCCGTGGACGAATAGCCGATCTGGATCAGGCAATGCGGCGGGACGGCTTTGCGCAGAAGGGCAATGTCGGACCACAGCACTTTCTCGCCGCCGACGCGGACGACCCTGAGCGATCTGAAAGTATCGGCGCTGGCATCCGCCATCAGCGTTCGAAGCAAGGTGGGCACGATGTATGTGACGGTCGTGCCCTGGTCCTGCATCCGCGCGCGAACGCCGCGCAGCCCCACCGCCTCCAGTTCGACGAGCTGCAAGGTGGCCCCGCTGAGGACGGCCGCCAGAATCTCGCGGCAGCCGGCTATCGTGGCCAGTCCCGACAGGGGCAGAAAAACATCGTCCGAATTGATGTGACACGCCTCGACATATTGTTGCACGCGCCACAGCAAGCTGCGCTGGCTGTTAACGATGCCCTTTGGGCGCCCTGTGCTGCCCGAGGTATAGAGAATGATGGCCGGCGCATCGACGGAAGGCTGCGGCAGGGGCGTTGCCAACAGCTCCCGCTCCGATGCCGAACTTACGCTCATGTCGATCCATTGGATGTCCGCAGGCAGGTCGCTGGGCCTGTCGCCGATGCCCAGCATGGCCGAAAGCTGGGACGCCGCCACAATCTCCCTGATCCGGGGACCGGGATCTCTCGCATTGAGCGGAATCGAAATCCGTCCGGCTGCCATGGTCGCGAGCATGGCGACGACGCTCCAGACAGAGCTTGGCTGGCAGATTCCGACCGGCCTGCCTTCGGGGACGGCATTCGCAACGCGGCGCGATAGGATATCGACGGCGACGCCGAGCGCCGAATAGGAGAGTTCGTCCGCGCCGTCATTGATGGCGATCCTATGCGGATGTTGCCCTACGATCATTTGCAGACGGGGACCGATCCCTATATCCGCAAAATCGGCGGGCAAAGGCGGATAGGACCGCAGGGCAGGTCCGCCCTGGTCCAGCGCATAATTGCGCACCTCTACCCATCCGGGCGGGCTTTGCGGAAGAGGAACCTCATCAAAGTCCCGATCCGCTGCTTGTGCCTTCACATATGCCGGGAGCATGGCGTGCCTGAGCTAGAGATGAAGTTCGGTTATGGCTCTGCTCAAGAGATCTTTCATCGATCATTCTGATGATGCTTCCGGGGATAAAGAGAGGCGAGGGTGGAAACGGGTGTGAATCGGGTCACAGCTTAACGTTAGGGATATGCCGTGACATCAAATAGGCCTGTTCTTGTCACCGGGGCAGCGGGTTTCATCGGCTTTCATCTATGCCGGAGACTGCTTAGCGACGGTTGGCAAGTTCTCGGTTTCGATTCCATGAATGAATACTACGACGTCAATCTGAAGCGAGCCCGGCTCGATCAGTTGGAGGAATTTCCGCATTTCCGGTTCGAGCATGTCGATCTCGCCGATCGTGACCGCGTTTCGGCGCTATTTGCCTCGGTTGATCCGGAAATCGTCGTCAATCTCGCAGCCCAGGCCGGCGTTCGTCATTCGCTCACCAATCCCTACGCCTACGGCGAAAGCAATCTGAGCGGATTCCTCAATATCCTGGAAGGATGCCGCCACGCCTCGGTCGGCCACCTGGTCTATGCGTCCTCGAGCTCGATCTATGGCGGCAGCACGCGAATGCCGTTCTCCGTTCACGATTCTGCCGATCACCCGCTCAGTCTCTACGCCGCCACCAAGAGGGCCAACGAGTTGATGGCCCATACCTACAGTCACCTTCTCCGACTGCCGACGACTGGTTTGCGGTTCTTTACAGTCTACGGGCCGTGGGGCCGCCCGGATATGGCCCTGTTCATCTTCACCAAGGCCATACTTGCGGGTGAGCCCATCGACGTCTTCAACCACGGCAACATGCAGCGAGACTTCACCTATATCGATGACGTCATCGAGGGTTTGATCCGCATCATGCAACTGCCTGCAACGCCCAACAAGGAATGGAGCAGTGCGGCGCCTGACCCCGCGACGAGCAGCGCGCCGTTCAGGATCCACAACATCGGCGGCAGCTCGCCAGTTGAGCTGAATCATTTGATCGAACTGCTGGAAGACGCGCTGGGCAAGAAAGCGAAACGCAACTCCATGCCGCTCCAGCCGGGTGACGTGCCTGCCACCTGTGCCGATGTCAGCTCACTTGAGCAAGCGACTGGCTTCAGGCCGAGAATTCCGATCGAGATCGGCGTCCGGCGTTTCGTGGAATGGTATCGGGAATTTTATCGAGCCTGATCCGGACTGCTCCTGTATCTCCACGCAGCCGCAGTTGGCGACCCCAAAAGATATGCCTTTTCGCAGCTTCACCGCTGGCGAAGGTGAACGCCAGCGCCGCGGTTAGCGGCTCTCTAGTCTAGAAGCAGGAAATCGGAAAACCTCGCGCGCATCGGCGTCAACAGCTTCCCATTGTTCCGACAAGCGCACGAGCGGCCCGGCCCGTGGCTAGGGCAACAAAACGAGCGCCCCGCTGGTCCTGCGGGCTTCCAGATCCCGGTGAGCGTCCGCGGCTCTGGCCAGGTCATAAGCCACGGGCTGCTCGATCCTGACGGCGCGCTGACGCAACGCCGCGAAAAAGCGGTCGACATGCGGCGCGAGCTTTTCGGGCGTGTCGGTGTAATGTGCGTAGTTGGGCCGCGAAAGGGTGATCGACCGGGAGGCGAACCGGCCGACGTCCCAGCTGCCGACCGGCCCCGATGCCTGGCCGAAGCTGACGAGATGACCGCGCACGGCAAGGGCCGCAAGCGAACCGGCGAATGTGTCGACGCCGACGGCATCGTAGATGACGTTGGCGCCCGCGCCGCCGGTCAGCCGCATGACCGCCTCGCTGAAATCCTCGCGGGAATAGACGATGACATGGTGCGCGCCAAGACGCTCGACGATGCGCGCCTTGTCGTCGCTCGACACGGTTGCGATCACGGTGGCGCCGAGATGGCGCGCCCATTGCACCAGCAACTGGCCGATACCGCCGGCGCCGGCATGGATGAGCACAACCTCGCCTGGCCGGACGGTATGGATGTCATGCAGCAGGAAGCTGGCCGTCACGCCCTTGAGCAGGCCCGCGGCGGCGGTTTCGTCCGATATGTCATCCGACAAGCGCACCAGGAGGTCGGCTGTCATGTTGCGGCGCTCGGCATAGGCGCCGACCGGCGGGCAGGCATAGGCGACACGATCGCCGACCGACAGGCCTGAGATCGCCGAGCCGACGGCCTCGATGACACCTGCCGCCTCCATGCCGGGCACGCCAGGCAGCCCCAGCAGATCGAAGAAGCCGGTCCGGCAATAGACGTCGATGAAGTTGACGCCGATAACCGTATGGCGGATGCGCACCTCGTCGGGTGCCGGCGGCGGCAACGCGATCTCCTTCAGCTGCAGCACGTCCGGTCCGCCATAGCGCTCGACGAGGATCGCCCGCGTTGTTTCTTCCCTGGTCAAGGATGATGCGAGGATCGACGGTGCTACGATCGAGCGGGACACAACGCCGGATGGCGTGGGTGGCATGACCGACGGCGATGGTCTTGCCTCGACCGGCATGGCGAAGTCCCGGCGCCGGAGCAAATCGCGGATCGCGGCAAAGCCGGCACGGTAGATGTCCTCAGCGACCAGCTTCACCAACTCGTCGCGGCGATGCGCCGGCGGATGGAATTCGGAACGCCATTCCCAGAAGGTGGCGTTGCCGTCGGTCACCGGCTTCAGCCGTATCGAGGCGACATAGCCCATCAACGGCAGCGGCGCCTCGAGCAGGCAGTAGCTCAGCCGGCGGTCCTTGTCGGAGAGCGCCAGAAGCTGCTCGCGCAGCTCGCCTCCGGCGGCCAGACGGAAATGGCGCACGGCGCCGACCGCATCGGCAGGCTCGCCGCCATCGATCTCGCTCGACGCGATCGCCGGATGCCAGCGGTCATGGCCGTTGAAATCGCGCAGGATCGCCCAGACCTCCTCGATCGGGGCATCGATGATCGTGCTCTGGCGGACCTCGACCATTCGCGGCGGTCAGCGCCCGAAGCGCTGCTTCAGCGCGGTGAACGCGGCCTGGAATACGCCCATGCCGATCTGCTGCGTCAGCGCCGCCTCGCGCCCCGGGGCACAATCGAACTCGGCCTGCCATTCGGCCAGCGTCAAATTGCCGTCGGTAATCGGCGTCAGCGACAGGGTGGCGACATAGTTCTCCACCTGCATCGGGCTTTCCAGGATCGCATAGCTGCAGGAGAGGTCGTAATCCGACAGCGCCAGCAGTTTTTCGCGGATTCGTCCGCCGTCCTTGAGCGTGAAATTACGGATGCAGCCTATCCGGTCGGCATGCGCGTTCTGCTCGATGCGGCTCTCCGCCACGAAAGGCGCCCAGCCCGGCAAGCCGTTGAAGTCGCGCACGACCTTCCAGACGTCCGCGGCCGGGGCCGGGATGACCGAGGAGACATAGACCTTGGTCATGCTTGAGAGCCGGAGATCGAACTATGGAGGTCGCGCTTGGGTGTACCTCCCTTGTTGACGCCGGCGCCGCCCCTCATTGTCCTGCCGGACATTTTTCCTCGTAAAGTGCCGCGGAGAAAGGGGCTGGCCGCAACCTCGGTGCCGACATTGCGACGTTGGTGATGTGCGAAGCTATCAATGACCGCGTCCCTCTCCCCGTGACTATACGGGGAGAGGGTGCCGGCAGGCAGGTGAGGGGCAGCGCAGACGTTCCCATCAATGGTCGCGGTCGTCATCATCGTCCTTGGCGGTCTTGGCCTTGCCTTTGCCTTGCACTTCTTGTCGCTTGTCGCGGGCGAGGTTGGAAATGTCCTTGGCGTCGCGCAGCACGTCGGTCATCCGTCCGAGCGAGCCGCCCTCGATGCCGATCTCCTTCATGAGATTGTCGATCATCGGCGCCTGCACCCGGTAACGCAGCGCTGAATCGATCACCTCGTCGGTGACATTGCGGTTGCCGCCCGGCCCGCCATTGATACCGTCGACATGCAGGATCTTGATGCCGTCGATCTTCTCCATCGGCTTGACGCTCTCGCGGATGATGCCTTCCATGTGATCGAGCAACTTGCCGCGCAGGCGGCCGGCGCGCGCCTCGCTGGAGAGAAGGTTCTCCGCTTCGTTGATCTGCCGATGGCCGGCCGCGTCGACTTCGTAACGCTGAGCGGCGGCAAGCGCGTGGATCTTTTCCGATTCCGCGGCGGCGACGGCCGCGATCTTCTGCGCCTCCGCCAGGCTCTTCGCGGCCTTCATCTCGGCCTCGGCGGCGGCGGTGACGCGAAGGGCCTCGCGCTCCGCCTCGCGGCTGGCGGCGATCAGATCGGTCAGCTTGCGGCGCTCGGCGATCTCGCGCTCGCGGGCGGTCAGGGCCTGTTCCTCGGCCTGGATGGCCTTGGCGCGGACGGCTTCCGAAGCGGCGATCGCCGAGGAACGTTCCTGCGTCTTCTTGGCGACGTCGATAGCCTTCTGGATTTCGGCGATCTCGACCTTCTGGTCGCGGTCGACAGCGAGCTGGCGCAGCTCGCGTTCCTTGACGAGCTTGGCTTCCTCGATGCCGCGCTCGGTGGTGATGCGCGCCCGCTCCACCTCCTCGGCCGCTGCGATCTCGGCTTCCTCGAACGCCTGGCGCTTGGCGATCTGCAGGGCCTCGAGGTGGCGCTCCCTGGCGATCCGCACCTCGTCCAGCGCACGTTCCTGCTCGATCCGCGCGGTCTCGGTCGCCTGGTTCTCGACGATCTCGGCGCGGCGCTTCTCCGCCTCCGCCCGTGTCACTTCGAGCGCCTTTTCGGCGAGCGCGATCTGGCGTTCGAGCTCGGCGATTTCGAGCGACTTCCTGCGCTCGATCTCGAGTCCGCTCTGCGCGCCTTCCCGCTCGATGCGCGCCTTCTCCAGCGAAAGTCCGAGAGCGATCTGCTCGCGCTCGGTCAGTTCGCGCATCTTCATCTCGGCCTCGTCAAGTGCCCGGCGGCGCGCGATCTCGCGGCGCTGCGTGTCTTCCTCGCTGCGGATGCGTTCCTCGGTGATGCTGCGCTCCTGGGCGAGGCGCGATTTCTCGACCGCCTCGCGCGCGGAAAGCTGTGCCTGCTCGGCCTCCTGGTCGCGCACGGCGCGCTCCCTGGCGAGCTCGGAGCGCTGCGCGGCGCGCCGGATCTCCACTTCGCGCTCCTGTTCGAGGCGGGCGTATTCCGTGTCGCGCTCGATCTCCAGCACCTTGCGCTGCGTGTCGAGGTTCTGGTTGCGGATGTCGACCAAGGTGCGCTGCTCGATCTCATTGCGCATGCGGCGCCTGGTCTCGATGGATTCCGTCAGCTGCGTCAGGCCTTCGGCATCGAAAGCGTTGGACGGATCGAAATATTCGAGGCTGGTTTGGTCGAGATCGACGATGGCGACACTCTCCAGCTCCAGCCCGTTGGCGGCCAGCGAATCCGAGGCAAGCGCCCGGACCTTCTCGGCATAGTCGCCGCGCAGCTCATGCATCTCTTCCAGCGTCATCTGCGCCGCGACGGTGCGCATGGCGCCCGCGAACTTGCCTTCCAGCAATTCACGCAGGCTGTCGGGCTGCAGCGTGCGGCGGCCGAGGGTCTGCGCCGCGGCGGCGACGAACTCGCGGCTCGCGCCGACGCGGACGAAGAACTCGGCGATGAGGTCGACGCGCATGCGGTTCCTGGTGATCAGCGCCAGCGCGTCCTCGCGGCGCACCTCGATGCGCAGAACGTTCATGTTGACGGGGGTGATCTCGTGCAGCACGGGGATGACGAACGCGCCGCCGTTCACCACCACCTTCTCGCCCAGGAAGCCGGTGCGCACGAACGCCGTCTCCTTCGTCGAACGGCGATAGAGCCACCGCAGGATATAGACGGCGATCACCACGACGACCGCGGCGACGATCAGCCACAACAGGAAAGCGCCAAAGCTCTGCGCGTCCATGATTTATTCTCCCCTACACAATCCGGTCAGCGCCAGGCGCCAATTCAAAGATCCGTCCGCCGTCAGGTAAAGCCCAATTCGTCATGCCCGCCTCTGCAGCTTTGGGCCGATCGCGTGGAAAGCGCCGATCACCGCATCGACGAAAGGCGTATCGTTGATGTTGGCGCGCACCCGCTCGACATGGCGCAGCGGCGTCTGGCGAACCGTCTTTTCGATTGCCTCGAACAAGGCGTTGTCGGCTTCCGGGTCATGAAAGGGCTGGCCGGGCGCGTCGAGCATCGAGACGCCGCCTTCGGGCAGCAGGAAGCGTACCGGGCCATTCATGGCGTTGAGCCGCGCGCCGATCCATTCGCCGAAAGCGCGGTTCTCGTCGCGCGTCGTGCGCATCAGCGTGACATTGGGATTATGGATGACGAATTTGCGGCCGCGGAACTTCTCCGGCACGGTCTCGCGCGGACCGAAATTGACCATGTCCAGCGCCCCCGTCGATCCGACATAGGGAAGTCCGCTGCGGATGGCGGCGCCGAAGCGATCCTCCGTCGCGGGAAAAACGCCGCCGACGATCATGTCGGCCACCTCGGTTGTGGTAAGGTCAAGGAAAGCCGACAGCAGGCGCGAGTCGCCCAGATTCTCCATGGCGCGCCCACCGATGCCGGTGGCGTGGAAGACGAGGCAGTCATAATCGGCTTCGAGCCGCTTCGTCACCGCCTGCACGGCGGGTGTGGTGACGCCGAACATGGTGATGCCGACGGCTGGCCGCGCCAGCTTGCGCTTTGCTTCCCAGGCCTCGGCATTGGGTAGTTGCGCGACCATGCCGGCCATGGCATGCGCCGCATTGGCAAGCACCCGCTCGGTGATGGAGTTCAGCCCCTGAACATCGGCGACCGAATGGAACATCATGATGTCGGCGCCGCCGACATATTTGGCGACATCGCCTGCCGCCACCGTCGAGACCATCAGCTTGGGAATGCCGACCGGCAGGACCCGCATGCCGGCCGTCGCCAGCGTTGTGCCGCCGGAGCCGCCGGCCGAGATGATGCCGCCGATGCGCGGCTCTCGCTCGATCCAGTGCGCGAAGGCCTCAGCCATGGCGCTGACCGAGCCGCCGCGATCGTCGGTGAACACCGCCGAGGACCCGCGAATATGCATGCCGGCCACCTGCATGGCCGGCACGTCCGTGCTCGCTGGTTTGCCCGATGTCGACAGGTCGACCGTGCGGACCGGAACGCCGAGCGACCTCAGGCGCTCGGCGATGAAGCGCAGTTCCTTGCCCTTGGTGTCGAACGTGCCCGCGACCAGCACCGTCCTGCCGATGCGCTCGGCGAACGGCATGGCAAAGACCTTCTTGGGGTCTTCCTGCGGCAGCTTCTTCGAGACGGCCGCCTGCCGCAGTTCGGCGACCGGCAGGTTCCAGCGGTTGGGCAATTCGGTGACAGGCCGGTAGACGCTGTCGCCCCCCGCCGCTTCGACCGATCCGACCGCCCCGCGGTCGACGCGATAGACGGCCGCCAACTGCTCCTTTGCCTGCGCCGCTTCCGCTGGCGTGAAAGGCGCTTCCTCGGCATGGCGTCCGACGCCGAGCAGCCGTTGCTGCAGGTCGCGGTCGGCGGCAAGCGCGGCCGCATCCATCAGCCGGTTGATGCGGCCATTGACCATGATCGCGACCTGGCTGGACACGGCCGTCGCCACCCCGATATTCTGCTCGATCACGAGCACGGCCATCTCGCCTTCAGCGGCGAGCTCGACCAGCATCTTTTCGACCTGCTCGACGATGATCGGCGCCAGGCCCTCGGTCGGCTCGTCCATCACCAGAAGCTTCGGGTCGCTGAGCAGGGCGCGCGAGATGGCGAGCATCTGCTGCTCGCCGCCCGACAGCTGCGATCCGCCATTATGACGGCGCTCCGCCAGGCGCGGGAAGGTCTGGTAGACGCGCTCGACCGTCCAGCTCGCGTCGCGCCGGTTGCCGGCGGCAAGCCGCAGATGCTCGTCGACCGTTAGGCTCGGCCAAAGGCGGCGCCCTTGCGGCACATAGCCGATGCCGAGGCGATGGATCTCGTGCGGTTCCAGCGCGGTGATCTCGCGACCATCGAAGCGGATCGAGCCGGAGCGCGCGCGCTTGAGCCCGACGACGGTGTTGCACAGCGTCGACTTGCCCATGCCGTTGCGGCCGACGACCGAAAGCACGCCGCTCTCCAGCGTCAGCGAAATTCCCTGCAGCGCATGGCTCTCGCCATAGAAGACCTGCAGGTCTTCTATCTTCAGCACCGCCCTGGCGCTTTTGCCGGCGGAGCGGTCAGCCATGCTTGCCTCCGAGATAGATCTGCTGGACCTCCGGATCGGCCTCGATTTCCTGCGGCGTGCCTTCCTTGAACAGATGCCCGTTATGCATCATCGACACATAGTCGGCCACGCGCAGCGCGACATCGAGATCGTGCTCGATGATGATGAAGCCGATATGCTTCGGCAGGGCGTTGAGGATGGCGACGAGGTCGCGCCGCTCGGTCGGTGAAAGACCCGCCGCCGGCTCGTCGAACAGGATGAAGCGCGGCGCGCCGGCGAGCGCCAGCGCGATCTCCAGCTGCCGCTGCTGGCCGTGGCTGAGCGTCGCCACCAGGGCGTTGCGATAGGCTTCGAGATGGACCGCCTCGAGGATCGATCGCGCCTGCACCATGTTGACGTCGGCGGCGGGCGGCCTCCGCAGGGAAAACCGCCGGCGCGAGACGCCACGGCAGGCGAGAAAGATGGAATCGAGAACCGACAGCCCCTTGAACAGCTGAGAGATCTGATAGGTGCGGCGCAGCCCGCGGCGGATGCGCTCGTGCGGCGGCAGCTCGGTGATGTCCTCGCCAAAGAAGCGGATGCGTCCGGCGGTCGGCAGGAAGTCGCCGGTCACGGCGTTGAAGAGCGTGGTCTTGCCGGCGCCGTTGGAGCCGAGGACCGCGCGCCGCTCGCCGGCCGCGATCCTCATGTCGATGCCCGAGAGAGCCACCAATGCTCCGAAATGCCGCGCAACGCCATCGAGCTCCAGCGCGTAGGCGCTGGTGCTCTGCAGACGGTTCGCGGCCAGGTTTTCGGTCACTGACGATACTCTTGGCGCGTGCCGTTACGGGCAGCTCGGATTGTCGCGGTTGACCGCCCCGAGCTTCATGAACTCGTCCTCGGGGATGCCGAGCGTCTGGTTGACCTGCGGCACCACCTTGACCAGCTTGTTCAGGAGATTGCCGTCCGAACCTTCGGTGACCTCGGTGAGGAAGATGTCGGCGACGGCGTTGCGGTTCTTATCGAGCGACACTTTACCGGTTGGCGTGTCGAAGGACAGTTTCGACAAGGCCTCGCGGAGTTTCTTGCCGCCGTCGGAGACGTCGCCGCCGACCTGGTCGAGCGCCAGCAGCGCCGCCTTCATGTTCACATAGTAGCCATGAGCGAAGAGCGAGGGCGAGGGGAAGGCGCCCGGCTGCTCCTTGTAGGCGTCGACGAACGCCTTCCAGGCCGGCGCGTCATTGGTGTCGGCGGTCGGTCCAGCCGAGGGTGTGCCCTTGAGCACGGCGCGCAGCTTGCCTTTGGAGGTCAGCACGGTCTGGTCGACGGTGATCGAGCCGCCGATCAGCGGAGCCGTGCCGCCGGCCTGCTGGTATTGGGTCAGGAAGTTGACGGCGTCGGCGCCGCCAAGCGCGACATAGATGGCGTCGACATCCTCGGGGATCGCCGCGATGACGGAGGAAAAGTCCTTGTTGCCGATCGGCACCCAGGATTTCGACGGCACGTGCCCGCCGGCCTTGCAGAACTCGGCCATGAAGCCGAATACCTGCGTGTAGGGGAAGGAGTAATCCTCCGCGACGGTCGCGACCTTCTTGTAGCCCTTGTCGTTGAAGGCATAGGTGCCGAGGCCCGCCATCCATTGCGCGCCGTCGGTGGAGAAGCGGAAAAAGTTCTCGGCCGGATTGCGCAGCGTCGTGTCCTGCGCGGCCGAGGTGCCGTTGATGAATGTCACGTCGGGCTTCGTCTTCGCGTAGTCCTTGACGGCAAGGCCCTCATCGCCCGAAAGCGGGCCGACCAGCACCTTCACGCCGTCCTGCTCGACCAGCTTGCGCGCCGCGCGCACGGCGCTGTCGGGCGAGGCGTCGGACGAGCCCTTGACGATCTCGATCTTCTTGCCGGCGACGGTGCCGTTCGTCTCGGCGACCGCCGTCATGGCGCCGCGCTCGCCGTCCTCGCCGAGCACCGTGAACGGTCCCTCGAAGGTGGCGAGCAGGCCGATCTTGATCGTGTCGTCGGCGGCGAGCGCCATCGAAGGCGCGATCAGCCCGGTGAACAGTGCCAGGGCCAGCAGTGTACGTCTATGCATCCTCGGTTCCTCCCATTGAATTGCATTGATCTGCAGTGCTTCATCCGCGTCGGCCGCTAGGGGCCGGCGCGCAAGGACTCCTGGGCAAGATGTGGCTTGATCCTCCCCCACAACCCAAGAATTCCATCCGGCGAGACGAAGACGATCACCAGGAACACCAGGCCGATCAGCGTGTTGAAACGCTCGGCGCCGACGATGTCGATGGCGAAGGTCTGCATCAGTATGACGACGATCGCGCCCACGAACGGCCCGATCGGATGCCGCAGGCCGCCGATGACGGCGATGATCAGGATGTCGATCGCCACGTCGACACCGATCGTGCCGGGCGAGACGCGTCCGTTGAACCACACCAGCAGCACGCCGGCGAGCCCGGCGAGGATGCCGGCCAGGAACCAGGCGAAGACCTTGTGCGCGGTGACGTGGTAGCCCAGCGCCCGCATCCTTCGCGGGTTGTCGCGAATCGCCTGCAAGGTCATGCCGAAGGTGGAGCGTGAGCCGTAGAGCACCGCCGCGTAGGACAGCATCGCAAGGCCGAGACAGAGATAATAGAAGGGTTTCGGGTCCCGCCAGTTGACACCCCAGAACACCGGCGCGTGGATGCCGGCATAGCCGGAATGGCCGTTGAAGATCGCATAGTTCTGCTGGGCGAAATAGAAGGTCGCGGTCGCGATCGCCAGCGTGATCATGAGCGTGTAGATGCCTTCCGTCCGCACCGAGATCCAGCCGATCAGCGCCGACGACACCGCCGCCGCGGCAACCGCGAAGGGGACGACGATCCACCACGGCCAGCCGAACCCCAGCACGTTGGAATTGTTGCTGCCGAGGATGGCGACGGCATAGGCGGCGATGCCGGCGACCGTGATCTGCGCCAGGCTGAGCATTCCGCCATAGCCGGCAAGCAGCATCAGCGACAGCGAGAGCACGCCGAAGATCATCGAATAGCCGGCGATCTGCGTCAGGAAGAAATCCGAGGCCACCAGCGGATAGAGAAGGAGCGCGACGGCAAGGATGACATGACCCGCGCCGATCTTGTCCAGCCAGTTCTCCTGCGGCGCCGCGCCCTCTGCGGCTGTGGCCAGGCTCATCGCGCCTTCCCCATGATGCCTTGCGGCCGCACCGCCAGTGTCACCACCATGATGACGAAGGTGAGCACCACGCCATAGGTCGGGAAATAGACGAGGCCGATCTGCTCGGCCAGCCCGATGAGCAGCGCCCCGATCGCCGCGCCGGTGATGGAGCCCATGCCGCCGACGATGACCACGACCAGCGAGGCAAGCAGATAGCGCACGTCTTCGCCCGGCGCGACCGAGAGCGCCGATCCGCCGACGACCCCGGCGAAACCGGCAAGTCCGGCGCCGACCGCGAAGACGATGGCGAACACCGCATGCACATTGACGCCCGAAGCCGACAGCATGGCGCGGTCGTCGACGCCGGCGCGGATCATCATGCCGACGCGCGTCTTGTTGAGCATCAGCCAGAGCCCGACCCCGATGACGATCGCTGCCGCCAGCACGACCACGCGGTAAAGCGGATAGGTGAGAAAAACCGAGGCGCCGTTCGAGCGTACCGCCGTGATGACGGGCAAGGTCAGGGCGCCGTCGAGCCATTCCGGCGTGGCGATCTGGTAGGTGCCGCCGGCCCAGACCGCCAGCATCAGGTCGGCGGCGACGGTCGAGATGCCGATGGTGACCAGGGTCTGCCTGAGATCATCGCCCTCGAGGCGGCGAAAGACGAAAACCTGCATGACGACACCGATGATGGCGAGCACCGCGAAGCCGGCTGCGACGCCGAGCAGCCAGTAGCCGGTGCGGCTGGTGACCTCGTAGCCGATATAGGCGCCAAGCAGGTAGAGCGAACCATGCGCCAGGTTGATGTTACGCATTAGGCCGAAGATCAGCGTGAACCCGCTGGCGACCAGGAAATAGAGGCCGGCCAGCGTCAGGCCGTTGAGGATGGCGCTGACGAACGCCTTCTTGGAAATGAGGATCGCGTTCAGCCAGGCGGGCCAGACGGCGAAGACCAGCCAGGCGACGATCGCCGCGGCCAGCAGGCCGACGAGGCCCCAAATCTGGCGGCGCGTCATGCCGCCGCCCGACAGCGACGAAGACGATGGCTGGTCGAGTGTGCTCATGCGGTCAGCCGTCGGCGCTGCTCGTTCATGCGCGGCGCCTTGTGGAACTTGCCGTCCTTCATGATGGCAAGGATGCGGTTCTTGTCCTGCAGGATGCGCACGTCGGAAATCGGATCGCCGTCGATCAAAAGGATGTCTGCCAGATAGCCTTCCTTGATCAGGCCGAGCTCGTCGCCCATGCCCATGATCTGGCCGCCATATTTGGTGCCGGCCTGGATCGCCTCCATCGGCGAGAAGCCGAGCATCTCGACGAAGGTCTGGATGTCCTTGGCGTTGGTGCCTTGCGGCGTCCAGGCGAATCCATAGTCGCCTCCGATGCATACGCGAATGCCGCGCCGGTGCATCTTCTTCATCGTCTCGATGCACATTTCCAGCTCACGCTCATATTCGAGCGACAGCGGCGAGCCGGGCTTGATGCCCCATTGCTCGGCATGGCGCGCGGTATTGATCAGCCAGGCGATGCCTGGTGCGACGAAGTGCTTGTCCTTGACCGCCTCCAGCATGTCGAGCGCTTCCTCGTCGGCGAAGGAAGCGTGGTAGATGTTCTGGATCCCGTGGCGGACGCATTGCTTGACCGAGCCGGAAGAGCGCGCATGCGCCGACAGCACCTTGTTGCGGCAGCGCGCCTCGGAAGCGGCCATGGCGACCTCTTCCTCGGACATCGGGGTTTCCTCCGCGCCCATGCCGGTGATGCTCTCGCCGGAGAGGTTGAGCTTGATGGAATCGACGCCGTACTTGATCAGCTGGCGCACCGTGCGGCGGATTTCCTCCGGACCCGAGACGACGATGCCGAGATTGAGGCCCTCATGCGGGATATGCGAGGGCGCGGAATCGCCGAGGCCGCCGACCGTCGTGATCTCAGGCCCGGCCGCGAGGTAACGCGGGCCGGGAAACCGGCCCTGGTTGATGAATTTCTTGGCGACGACGTCGAGCCGCGGCTTGGCGGCGGCCGCGCCGCGGCCTGCGGTGAAGCCGGCATCGAGCACCAGCTTGGCCATCTCCATGGTGACCAGCATGTGCTCCTCGATCTCCATCATCTGGATGGGATCGATGCCAGGCGCGTTGTTCCAGGACAGATGCAGATGCGCATCGATCATGCCGGGCATCAGCATCGCGCCCATGCCGTCGATCACGGTGGCGCCCCCTGGCGCGCCGCCGCTGTAGGAAGGCGACGAGGAGGCGCCGAAGCGGGACGAGCCCCTGGTGATCTGCTTGATGCGGTTGCCCTGCACCAGCACCTCGCCGGTGTAAGGGTATTCGCCGGTGGCGTCGAGCACGCGCACATTGGTGAAGAGCGTGCTTCCCGATCCGTTTCCGGCCCAGCTTTCGTCTGCCATAACAAGCCTCCCAACTTGCCGAGCGTAATTCTACGCCCGATGCGAAATCCTCACCTATCAACCCGTCTCAAAAAATCGGCGAGCTTCGAGCTGCTCTCGCGCGGACTTTCCACAGTGGCCCAGTGTCCGCACCGATCGAGCGAGGAGAATACGGCTCCCTTGATCTTGTCGGCAAGCGCCTGGGCGACGCCAGGCGGATTGACCGTGTCGGCATCGCCGGTGACGAGCAGGGTCGGCGCCGAAATCCTCCGCGCATCGACGGCGACGGCTTTCGCCAGCGCCTCACAGGTGCGGGCATAGGATTCGGGGTCCTGGCGGGTGATGGATTCCCGCACGAAGGCCGCCACCGCGGGCGACGTCTCCCTCGTATGCGCCGAGATCGCGTTGGCGACGATCTGATCGGCGATGTCGGCAATGCCGCCGGAGCGCGCCAGGCGCGCCCGGTTGCCGAGCCCCTGCCGGGTTGCCTCGCCCGGTTCGGCCAGGGCGCCGAACAGCGTCAGCGATCTTACCAGCGCGGGCTGCATCGCGGCGATCTGCTGACACACGATGGTGCCCATCGAATGGCCGACGAAATGCGCCGATGGAACGCCCATGCCGGTCATGGCGCGGATGACGGCTTCGCTCATCCCTTCGATGGTGAGCGGCTCGATCGGCCGCGGCGAGCGGCCCGACCCCGGCAGGTCGAGCCGGATGACGCGATAGCCGGAGAGCGCGCCCATCTGCGGCTGGAACATGTTCGAGGTCCCGCCGAGGCCATGGATCATCACTACGGCCGCGCCTTCGCCGACGACCTCCGCAACGACCTGGCCGACAGTCACGGTCGTCATTGCGGCCTCTCCACGAAACGGTTCTCCAGCGTGCCGATGCCGTCGATCTCGATGCGCACGACGTCACCGGGCTTGAGATATTTGGGCGGGTCGAAACCGATGCCGACCCCGACCGGCGTGCCGGTGGCGATGATGTCGCCGGGCTTGAGTGTGATGCCTTGCGACAGCGTTGCGATAATGGTCGGGATATCGAAAATGAGCAGCGATATACGGGAGTCCTGGCGCAGGTCCTCATTGACGAAACAGCGGATGCCGGCGCTGGCGAGATCGAACTCGTCCCTGGTGACGGCCCACGGACCCATCGGACAGAACGTGTCCTGCGACTTGCCGATCAGCCACTGGCTGTATTTGCCTTGCAGGTCGCGCGCCGTGACGTCGTTGACGATCGTATAGCCCCAAACGTGGTCGAGGGCATCCTCCTTCGAGATGCCGCGCCCGCCCTTGCCGATGATGACGGCAAGCTCCGCCTCATAGTCGATCGCCGTCGATACGGCGGAATCGATCAGCACGCTGGCGTGGTTGGGGACGACCGATTCCGGCACTTTGGAGAAGATGATCGGATGCTTCGGCACCGCGCCGGCGCCGGCGCTGGAATCGAAGCCTGAGCGGGCAAACTCGTGCGCGTGCTCGTGGTAGTTCTTGCCCACGCAGAAGATATTGCGGCGCGGCTGTGGAATCGGAGCTTCGATCTCTACCCCTGCCAGCGGAACCGGGGAGAGGGTGCGCGGCAGCCCGGCTCCGTCGCGTTCGATCAGCGCGAGCAACCCGGCCTCGGCGCGCTCGATGGGCAAATCGAAGGGGGCGACGGTCTGGGCGGCAAGATCGACCAGGCCGACGCGCCGTTCGCCGGCGAGCGAGAAAGTCGCGACCCGCATGAAGTTCCTCCCGTGAACCAATTTTGAGCCAATTTTCTGCTCTTTTGAAACACGCTAGCCCCAATTGGCTTAGGCCGCAAGCCGGATTCTGATTGGCTTCATCAAATAATCCCGGTACCCCTACGGCGCACGAATGCAGAAGTGTTCGTGGGCTTGCCTGATGGACGGGCACATGAAAAGCTGCTATAAATGGTTCATTATTGGATCAGATAAACGCTCCCAAACATGCCCAAACTGGTTGCCAACGATATCGCCATCGCCCTGAAGAAGCGGATTTCGCTGGGCGAGTGGCTGGAGAACGGCCGCATGCCGCCGGAGCGCGACCTCGCCAGCGAGTTCGGCGTGGCGCGCAACACGGTGCGGCGTGCCGTCAGCATGCTCGAGGGTGACGGCACGGTCGTACGGCACGTAGGGCGCGGGACCTTTTTGACGGCGGGCAACCCCGATTCCATGGCCGCGACCGTCGCCCGCATGGAAGGAACCAGCCCCGCCGACATGATGGAGATCAGGCAACTGCTGGAGCCGGCGGCGGCGTCCTTTGCCGCGACCAATGCAAGCGCCGGCGAATTGAACGCCGTGCGCGAGGCGCACAAGATCGCCTGTGCATCCCAGGACATGCCCACTTTCGAGCACTGGGACGCGGAATTCCACCACCGCATCTTCGCGTGCTCGCGCAACGACTTCCTCAAGGAGATCCACAATCTCATGCGCATCCTGCGCAATCAGCGGCCGTGGTTCGAGATGAAGAAGCGTTCCTTCTCGGAGGAACGCCGCGCCACCTATTGCAGCGAGCACCAACTCGTCCTGGATGCGTTGCTGGCACGCGATTCCGAAGGCGCCAGCAATGCTATGCTGACGCATCTGAGGACCGTCGAGCGCAATCTTCTGGGGAGGTAGTCGCTCGGACGACGGAGCCCGAGTCGACATTGCATGAAGATGCCACTATATAGCGCCTGCTCCGGCTGAGGCCGGGCCAGCACCGACCGGGAAACCGCGATACGGTTTGTGATACGAATGCGCTGTCAAAGTTAGAAAAAAGCAAGCAAAAACAACAAAGCGGCTTTCTATCGATCCCGGCCAACGACCCATCATTCTCAATGATCTGAACGTGCACCTCCACCCCCTCCATTCCTTCGGCTCCGCGGACCATGGGCAATATACCTTGTCCCATGGGCAAGTTGTCTTGTCCCACGGACAAGATGTCTTGCCGGTCGAGGCCGACTCGGCTCGAATGGGCAGGCATCCTCTGCAGGAGTGCGGACGTTCATGGCTACCAACCGGCTTTGCCGCTAGGAAAGAAGCAGTATGAGTGAACATGCGATCGAGTTTTTGCGCGGATGGATTGGCGAGAAAGTCCAATGCCAGCATTCGCCGATCAAGATCGACAAGCAGGCGGAGACCCTCGCCAGGGAGTGCTGCGCCAAAGCCGCCGAGGCAGGCATTCTGCTCGAGGACATTCAGGAAGAGGTCGGCGACATCCAGGAGCTGATCGCGTCGCGCCTCGAGGAAGCCGCCGAAGAGGGCAGCAGCGAAGCAATGCCCGACAAGCCGGCGGAATAATCCCCGCCTGGCACAGGCCAGCAGCGGTATCTCTTAGCCGAACATCTCCTTCAGCCAATCCTTCGGCAGCGCCGGCACGAAATTGCCGTCGCGTCCCGTCATGTCCTCATTGGCGACCAAGGCGTTGAGGATCGCCTCCTCGACGCCTTGCACGACCGCGTCGAAGAACGGGTCGATGTCGGCATCCGGGATGAACTCAGCCTGTCCGACGCTTCCCGAAGCGCCAAGCGCTGCCTGCGGATTGGCAGTCGAGAACGCTAGGAAGATGTCGCCCGAGCTGTGGTAGCCATAGCCGCCGGTCAGGGCGATGCCGAGCGGCACGCGCCGGGCGAGCCGCTTCATCTGATGCGGCAGGAACGGCGCGTCGGTGGCGACGACGGCGATGATCGAACCCTTTTCGGCGCGCGCCGTCGCCTCGCGGATTGCCGGCTGGGCCAATTCCGGGCCGACACGCTGGCCGCGAATGGTAAAATTGTGCCTTTTGCCGAAATTCGCCTGAACGAACACGCCGAGCATGTAGCGTTTGTCCTGCCATTGGACGACGCGCGAGGCGGTGCCGGATCCGGCCTTGAAGCCGAAGCTGATCATGCCGGTGCCGCCGCCGACGCTACCTTCCTCGATGGCCCCGCCGCTGGCGCTGTCGAGTGCCGCGGCCACGTGGTCGACGCTCACATGATGGCCGTTGATGTCGTTGAGGAAGCCGTCATAGGTCTCGGCCGCCACCGGCAGGCCCCAGCCGCTGTCGAGCGCGGCCGGCAACACCTTGTGCATCCAGCGCAGCGTGGCGTCGCGGGTGACGCCGCAGGAATGCGTGTTGGTGATGGTGACCGGGAAGTTGAACGCGCCGGTCTCCTCGATGATGTGCGTGCCTGTCAGCTCGCCATTGCCGTTCTGGCTGAACACGCCGGCGAATACCGGTGTCGCGAGTTCTTGAACCGGCCTTGGCAGGATCGCGGTGACGCCGGTGCGCACCGGTCCGGCGCCGACCCGCAGCGGACCCTCGCCGGAAATCAGCGTCGTATAGCCCACCGACACGCCCGAAACGTCGGTGATGGCATTGAAACGGCCGGGCGTCCCGTCGAGCGCGATGCCGATGGCGCGCAGGCGCGGCTTGCCGGACGGGGTGCGAAGATGCGGGTCGTGGTTGCTCATGGAAACCTCAGAACAACGAGCCCTGATGCCCGGTTCCTTGGCTGGCGACTTCGCCGCCAGCTTCGGCCGCGCCCCGCCGGAGGTCGCGATAGCCTCGGCAGCGCCGTCTGCGAATTCCAGCTGCAGCGCCGCGCCCGGCGCCAGTTCCGCGACCCGTTTGATGACGGCGCCGTCAGCATCCTTGACCAGCGCGAAGCCGCGCGCCAGCACGGCCTTGTGCGACAGCGTCGACAAGAGCCGGTCGGCCTGGGTCAGCGCCGCGCGCAGCCGGTCGAGCCGCCGTGCCAAGGCCTGGTCCTGCCTGCGCGACAGTCCGGCCAATGCGTCGGCCTGCAGCTTTTGCCGCCGGGCGATCGGCGCCGGCGACAGGCGCGTCGAATTGCGCTGGAAGCGCGCGCGCCGCTCGCGCACGATGGCGAAGAACGCCGCGCGGGCACGCGCGATGTCGCGGCCGGTCAGCAGGCGGGCTTCGTTCAAGCGCCGCGACAGGGTCGCGGGTGTCAGCCTTTGCCGCTCCAGCGTCGCCCGCTTGCGCTCGATATTCACCGTCAGCCCCCGCCCGAGGCGGCTGGTCGCGTCGTCGAAACGGCGGCGCGGCAGCGCCAGCAACTGGTCGGGCGAGGGGAGTGCGCGCCCCGCCGCGCGCACCGCCTGGCGCTTGCGCTCCAGATGCCGCGAGGCGCAGGCGTTGAGCCGCGCGCCGAGGCTGGCCAAGGTTGCCTCCAGATCCGCCCTGACCGGCACGGCGATCTCGGCCGCGCCCGTGGGCGTCGGTGCGCGCATGTCGGCCACGAAGTCGATCAGGGTCGTGTCGGTCTCGTGCCCGACGGCGGAGATTACCGGGATACCTGAGGCCGCAACGGCGCGCGCCAGCCCTTCGTCGTTGAAGCCCCAGAGGTCCTCAAGGCTGCCGCCGCCGCGCGCCACGATCAGAAGATCGGGCTGGCGGATGGACCCGTCCCATGTCAGCGCGTTGAAACCGTTGACGGCTGCCGTCACTTCCTTGGCGGTCGTCTCGCCCTGGACCCGCACCGGCCAGACCAGCACATGGAGCGGGAACCGGTCCTTGATGCGATGGATGATGTCGCGGATCACCGAGCCGGTCGGCGAGGTGACGACGCCGATGACCCGTGGCATGAACGGCAGCCGCCGCTTGCGACCGGCGTCGAACAGGCCTTCGGCCTGCAGCCGGCGCTTGCGTTCTTCGAGCAGCGCCATCAGCGCACCGGCGCCCGCGGGCTCCAGATTGTCGATGACGATCTGGTAATTGGATTTGCCGGGGTAGGTCGTCAGCCTGCCGCTGGCGATCACCTCCATGCCTTCCTCTGGGCGGAATTTCAGCCGCGCCATGGTGGTCTTCCAGACCACGGCATCGATCCGCGCGCGGTCGTCCTTCAGTGCGAAGTAGGCGTGGCCGGACGAATGCGGGCCGCGATAGCCGGAAATTTCGCCGCGCACCCGCACATTGCCGAAGGCGTCCTCGACCGTGCGCTTCAGCGCGCCGGAAATCTCGCTCACCGTGTATTCGGTGGCGTTGCTGCGTGATTCGGTTGCTGTTTCACTCATTTGGCGATTGGGGAGCGCTTATCGGCCCGCGTCAAGCGCGGAGAAACCTCGCTAATATTATAACGCGATCTTAAGCCCGGTTTGCTTTGACTGGCGGCAGGAGAGCCGGCCAGGGACGCGATGAGCGCACGCCACAACAGCAGCCCTTTGACGCGTCAGGTCACGCTGACCGTGCTGACGCTCGCGGCTTTCGCTTTGGCCATCGTCGTCGGCTTCGGCTTCTACGCCGCCGGCCAGGCCGACGATGCCTCGCTCGAACGGCAGAAGATGTTTATTGCCGACGGCCTGCAGGACAAGATCGCGGCCGTTGAGCGGGAGCAGGAAAGCATCTCGGTCTGGGACCATTCCGTCATCAATGCAAAGGCCGGCAACCAGCTTTGGATGGCCGAGAACCTCAGCGTCTGGATGTACACTTATTACGGCCATAACCGGGTCTACGTTCTCGACAGCGCCAACCATCCGATCCACGCCATGCGTGAGGGCAAGCTGGTAGAAGTTTCCGCCTATGGCGAGGACCAGCCCACGCTTCTTCCCATCATCGAAAAACTGCGTCGCATGCTGGCTGGGCCGCCGCAAACCGATGCGCACGGCCAGCCTATGAAGATGGTGGCCGAGGATCTGGTGTCGCTCGACGGCGCGCTGGCGATCGTCAGCGTCGCGCCGCTCGTGCCGAGCTCGGACAGGGTTAGCCAGGCGCAAGGCACCGAATATCTGCATGTATCGGTCGAATTCATCAGCGACGCCGTGGTGCACAAGATCGCCGGGAAATATCTGCTCGAGGGAGCGCGTCTGGTGCCGTTGTCGGAGCCGGTTGGCCCGGCCGCCGTGCCGCTGGTCGATTCGCGCGGCGTGATCCTCGGTTATATCGGCTGGGACCAATTGCGGCCTGGCCTCGCTTTGGTGCGTAAGATCGCTCCTGCCCTGGCGATCGCGCTGCTCCTGGCGGGCGGCGTGCTGGTGTTCCTTTTGAGCAGGTTGCGTCGCGCCTCGGCGGCGTTGCAGACCAGCCAGGACCAGGCGCAATATCTTGCCTTCCACGACACGCTCACCGGCCTGCCCAACCGGGCGCTGTTTGAGGACCGCTTGCGGCGCACGCTGCTCTTCGCCAGCAAGGACGGAACGCGCGTGGCGCTGCTTTACCTCGATCTCGATCGATTCAAGCATATCAACGACACGCTGGGCCATCCGGCCGGTGACGAGCTCGTGCGCCAGACGGCGGCGCGGCTCAGGCACACGATCCGCGAAGTCGACACCGTCGCGCGGCTCGGCGGCGACGAGTTCGCCATCATCCTGCTCGAAGTTCCCGATGTCGGAAGCGCCGAGGACATCGCCGAGAGGCTGCTCATGAAGCTGCGCGAGCCGTTCCGGCTGATCGACGACCAGGTGTTCGTCAGCGCGAGCGTCGGCATCGCGCTGTCGTCCGGATCGGAGACGGATGCGGATGACCTGCTGCGCAAGGCCGACATCGCGCTTTACGAGGCCAAGAAGAACGGTCGTGGACGCTGCGAGGTGTTCGCCGGCGACATGGACGATCTGTTGCTGCGCAAGCGCAAGGTCGAATCCGAACTCCGCAGGGCGCTTGAGGGCGACGGCGGCATAAAGCTCGCCTATCAGCCGGTTTTCGCGGCCGACGGCCACCGGATTCTCGGGGCCGAGGCGCTGATCCGCTGGGTGGCATGAGGTGCATGGCGCCCTGCCCGCGGCGCAGTTCATCGCCATCGCCGAGGAGCGCGGTCTCATCGGCGATTTGGGCAAATGGGCGCTGAGCGAGGCCTGCCGCTTTGCCGCCGGGACCGAACTGCCCTGGATCGCGGTCAACATCTCGCCGATGCAGTTGCGCGATATCGGTTTTGCCGGACAGGTCGCCGCAATCTTGGAGGAAACCGGGCTCGATCCGTCCCGCCTGCAGCTCGAAACCACCGAAAGCGTTCTGCTCGAGCACAATGACACGATCGGCACGGTGATTGCCGCGCTGCGCCAGTCCGGCGTGCGCATCGTGCTCGACGATTTCGGCACCGGCTATTCCTCGCTGAGCTATCTGCGGCGCCAGGCGATCGACAAGTTGAAGATCGACCGCTCCTTCGTGCGTCTGCTCGACGAGGACGAAAGCGCCCGCGCGATCGCCAAGACGCTGATCGAGCTGGCGCTGGCGCTTAAGGTTGAGGTGACCGCCGAGGGCGTCGAGACCGACGCGCAAAAAAACCTGCTGGTCGGCATGGGCTGCCGGCAATTGCAGGGCTATCTGCTGTCGCCGCCGCTGGAGCCCGGCCGGCTGCTTGCGCTGCCGGGTATCTCGTCAGCCGATCAGGAGCGTTCCGCCGCTCGAGCTTGATCTACCATCCAGGCATGATTTGGCTCGGCTTGACCCGCTTCATCTTCGCGAAGGCGAGCGCAGCGAAGTCGAAGCTTCCAGCCTCTTCGCTCACCGGCACGGAAATATTGTCGAGGCTTTCGGCGATGTGGCGGGCCAAAGCGTCGACGATCTCCGGCTGCGAGGTCTGGCCGCGCATGATGCCGATGCGGCAATCCGGCAACTGGCCAAACCCGTCGGCCTCGCCGAGCACGCGCATGCCGGGCCGAAGCGCGCATTCCGGCAGCACCGAGACCGCCAGGCCGGAAAGCACGGCGGCGGTGATCACCGTGGCCGAGAAGCTGGAGAACAGCACACGGTAGTCGCGGTTCTGCCGGTCGAGCACGTCGACGGCGGCGCGCCGCCAGATGCAGTTCGGCCGGCCGAACGCCATCGGCAGGATTTCCTGCTCATGCGTGGCGTGGTTGGCCGAGGTGACCCACAAAAGCGGCTCGCGCCGCACCACTTCCGACTGGCCGCGCGTGTCATTATGCGTCACCAGCGCAAGATCGAGATTGCCGCGCTTGATATGCTCGACCAGCCCCGGCGTGGGCTCGCAGACCACCGTCAGTTCGACGCGCGGGTTGGAGCGCGAGAAGCGCGCCATGATCTCGGGCAGGAAGCGGTCGGCATAGTCGTCCGGGGTGCCGATGCGGATCGTGCCTTCGAGCCGCTGGTCGTCGAAGGCGGCGAGCGTCTCGCGGTTGAGGTAGATCAGCCGCCGCGCATAGGAAAGCAGCCGGTCGCCTTCCTCGGTCAGCTTGTTGGTGCGGCCGTCCTTTTCGAACAGCGGCTTGCCGATCCGCTCCTCCAGCCGCCGCATCTGCATCGACACGGCCGACTGTGTCCGGTGCACCTCTTCGGCGGCGCGGGTGAAGCTTCCCGTGTCTGCAATCGAGATGAAGGTTTGCAACTGATCGAGGTCGAGCGGCGCTTTCATCGGTCCAACCTATCATTGATGTTGATGCTAGAGATTAAAAACATTCGTTGGATTAATCAATCGCGCGATGGCAAATTGGCATCGTCCACATGACAGCATGTGAATGGAAACCGGAACGGCGCTTCTCCCAAGGCGCCGATTGCCTGGTTTCGTCCGCTCGGCTCCGCAGGAGAGACTGACATGACCACGATTGAATTCGCTTCCGAGACCCCGCGCATCACCACGCGTCCGGCCGTTGCGACGCGCGTGCTCAATGCTCTCGCCAACGCCTATGTCGCCTGGAAAAACCGCCGCGCCTTCTATCGCCTGGGCGAGATGACAGATGCCGAGCTTGCCGATATCGGCCTGACGCGCGCGGACCTCCATGTCGCCGTCGCCGTGCCGTTCGGCCGCGATCCGACCGTGAAGCTGCGCGCCATTGCCAGCGAGCGCGCCGACACGATCGAGGATCTCGCTCGTCAGGTGGCCTGAACGGCCGCGTTGCCTGGATTCCGGTCGCGTTGAACCTTTTCACGGCCCGGCGCGACCAAATTTCATGCAGGCTCCCACACTCCCTGCCGGTTCCCCGCCGGCCAGCCTGCACATTGCCCGGTTCCCCTCCAGGACCGGGCATTTTTTTAAGATGTACCGACCTTCAGGTGAGGCCGGCCTGCAAACGGCGGCTTCCTGCGCTTCCGGTGCTCACGTACTTAAGTACGCTCCGCTCCGGTTCTCGGAAACCACCGTTTTCGGCTCGGCCTGACCTGAATCTCGGCACACCTTTGGGGCTGCGCGGATCTACCCCCGATCCATGTCGCGCTTGAACTGGTCGAAGATCGTGCCGACGCTCTTCTCATATTCGTCGCGCTGCTGAGCGCCGGTCTCGAACATCTTGCCGAAGATGTCGTCGAACGGGTTTCGCGGCCGGCCGCTCGGGTTGGTCTGCGGCTGTTGCGGCGCGCTCTGTTGCGGTTGCGGCGCCGGTTGCCCGCCGGGCAGACCGAAGCCGCCGCCGCCCTGGCGCAGCATCTCTTCGAAGATCTTGCCGAGCGGGTTGTCGCCATAGGGGCTTTGCGTCTCTGGTCGAGTTTGCTGCGGCTGCTGCGCCACGCCGCCGCCGAACATGTCCTGCAGCACCTTGCCCAGCGGGTTTTCGCCGTAAGGGTTAGGCGATGGTTGCGGTTGGGACTGGGACGCACCGCCGCCGAACATATCCTGCAGCACTTTGCCGAGCGGGTTCTCGCCATAAGGGTTGGGCGCCGGCTGCGGCGCAGGCGCGACGCCGCTTTGCCGCATCATCTCCTCGATGATCTCGCCGAGCGGGTTGCCGCTGCCGCCCAAACCGCCGGCGGCCTGCATCTGCCCCCCACTCAATTGATTGTTGGTCTGCTTGAAGAGGCCACCCATCATCATCGAGGCCATGGCCGGCAGCATCTGCTGCAGCACCTGCTGGCTGAGCCCCGTCGCTTGCGCGGCTTGGGCTGCCACGGCGCGCGACAGATCCTTCGAGCCGAACAGATGGCCGAGAATGCCGTTGCCCTCATCGATGCCTTGCGGCGAAAAGGCCCTCGTGGCGTCCTCGAAATATTTCGCGTGCTGGCCGCTAGCCATCGCCGTCATGAAGGCGCCGAGACCGTAAGGATCGGCGGTGTTGCGCTGCAACCCTTGCGAGAACGCGGGCAGCAGCGCCTGAACCGCGGCCTGGGTCTGCTGCATCGAAAGCCCGTATTGCTGCGCCAGCGCCTGCATGCCGGCACCGTTCTGGGCCTGGGTAAAAATGTCGAACAGGGAAGGCATCGGTTTCTCCTCCGAGAATATCCTCGTGGCGAGCCTAGTTCGTTTCCATCACCGATTGAAGCGGCTTTTGCTGCCCAACCGCTCGGCGCAGGCCGGACGGTTTAATAGGCATATTCCATGAACACCGGCTCGATCGAGCCACCCCAGCGCGTGTGGTAGGCCGACAGCATCTCCTCGGCGCTGGTGGTGCCGCGCGCCACGACCTCGTCCAGCGTGTTGAGGAATGACGTCTCGTCATAGCCGTCGCGGTTCTTCTTAGCCCGATTCTTCAGTCCCATGCGGGAAATGGCGAGCACGTCGCGGGCGACGTCGCGCAAGGTGGCGTTGCGGAACGGCGCGGCAATGCCCAGTTCCGGCACGGCATTGCGCATCGCCAGCGCTTCCGCATAAGTCCAGCTCGACGTCAGCGCCTCGGCGGCATCCAGCGCCTGCTCGTCATAGAGCAGCCCGACCCAGAAGGCGGGCAGGGCGCAGATGCGCCGCCACGGGCCGCCATCGGCGCCGCGCATTTCCAGGAAGCGCTTCAGCCGCACGTCGGGGAACAAAGTGGAGAGATGGTTCGCCCAGTCGCCCATCGTCGGCAGGCCATCGGGCACTTCGCTGCGCGCCGCACCCGCCATGAACTGGCGGAACGTGTAGCGCGTCATGTCGTGATAGTGGCCGTCGCGGATGACGAAATACATCGGCACGTCGAGCGCCCATTCGACATAATCGGCAAAGCCGAAATCCGGGGCGAAGCAGAATTCGAGCATGCCGGAACGCTGGTTGTCGGTATCGCGCCAGATGTCGCCGCGCCAGCTCTGGAGGCCATTCGGCCGGCTCTCGGTAAAAGGCGAGTTGGCAAACAGCGCCGTCGACAGCGGCTGCAGCTTGAGCGACACCTGCATCTTGCGGCGCATGTCGGCTTCGCTCTCGAAGTCGAGATTCACCTGGATCGTGCAGGTGCGGTACATCATGTCGAGGCCCTTGGTGCCGACCTTCGGCATGTAGCGCGTCATGATCTCGTAGCGCGATTTCGGCATTTTCGGCGTGTCGGCCAGCGACCATTTCGGGCTGCCGCCGAGGCCGAGAAAGCGGATGCCGAGCGGCTCGGCGATCTCGCGCACCTGCGCCAGATGCGCGTTGCCCTCGCGGCAGGTCTGGTGGATCGACTCCAGCGGCGCGCCGGAAAGCTCGAACTGGCCGCCGGGCTCCAGCGAGATCGCGCCTTGGCCGGTCGGCTCGACAAGGCCGATGATGCGGCCGGCATCCATGATCGGATCCCAGCCGAGCTTTTCCTGCATGCCTTCCAGGATGGCGCGGATGCCGCGCTCGCCGCCATAGGGCACAGGCGCGTTGCCGTCGACATAGAAGGGGAATTTTTCGTGTTCGGTGCCGATGCGCCATTTGTCGCGCGGCTTGTTGCCGGCGGCCAGATAGCCGACCAGTTCGTCGATGCCTTCGATGGGCTGGGTATCGGTTGTGTCGCGCGCCATAAGGAAGCCCTCCCACCGCATGACCCCGAAAATCGGCTTCGATTTTCGGAACGGATCATGCGGCCAAACAAAGTGCTACAGCGTCCTTTGCGCGTCCGAAAGGACGCGCGGCGCTGTAGGCGGTCAGCTGGCCGCCGGGCGCTAGATGGACGAAATGTCAGCAGCCGATCAAGCGAAAAATCCTGAGCCACGGCTCAACTGGATTTGATTACCAGTCGCCGATCGTCGCCTGCATTACCGCCAATGCCGCCACCGCCGCGGTGTCGGCACGCAGGATGCGAGGCCCGAGCGGGATGGCGGTGACGAAAGGCAAGGCCCGCAGCATCTTGCGCTCCTCGTCGGAAAATCCGCCTTCCGGCCCGACCACAAGCGCAAGTTTCTGCTCTTTGACCGCTTGCAAGGCCGGCAGCGGATTGTTGGTCGCGGCATCCTCGTCACAGAAGATCAGCCGCCGTTCCTTGTCCCAATTGGCAAGAAGCCGCTCCAGCCTTTCCGCCTCACGAACTTCCGGCACTGCCAGGATGCCGCATTGCTCGGCAGCCTCGACGACATTGGCGCGCAGCCGCTCGATGCCGGGCTTCTTCACCTGCGTGTGCTGGGTGATGACCGGCTGCAGCGCGCCGGCGCCCATCTCGACGGCTTTTTGCACCAAATAGTCGAGCCGGCCCTGCTTCAGCGGTGCGAAACAGTAGACGAGATCGGGCAGCGGCGGCTGCGGCCGCTGCAGGTCCAGCACCTTCAGCCGGACCGCCTTCTTGGACTTCGCGGCGATCGACGCCGACCATTCGCCGTCGCGGCCGTTGAAAAGCAGCACCTCGGCGCCTTCGCCCAGCCGCAGCACATGGGCGAGATAATGGCTCTGCTGCTGGCCGGCGTCGAATTCGAGGCCGGGCCCAAGATCATCCGGCACGAACAGCCGCTGCATTTTATAGTTGGCGCGCATGGCTGAGGAATGGGCGAGGCATTGACTGTCGTCAAGTATCGCCGCTGGGATGCCAGACCGGCGTGAAACCATGTTTCAACACGGAAACGCTGGTCGCCGGTGTCAGCATCCGCAGCTTCTGTCCTGCCAGGCGCTCGAAGGGGAGGGGAGCAGCATAGCCCGCGAATGACCATTCGAGTGCCTTGCCGGCGCGGATCGCATAGGCAGTATCGCCACTGGCAATCATGGAGCCATCAGGCAAGCTGTTGAGGTCTTCCACGAGCACACCAGGCGGGCGTCCCCCCGAAGCCAGCCGTTCCTTGTGTAGCCTTTTATCGACCATCGGGGCGCGCGGCTCATCAATCCCGAAGGCCTCGCCGAAGCGGTGGACGAAATCGGTCGCCCGCTCGCGCCGGCAGAAGAAACAGGGCCGGTGGCCGGCAGCCAAAGCCGTCACCTCGTCGAGGAAGAACAGTTCCGTCCAGCCTGCCTTGCCACCCGGCCTGTTGCGGCCCATCGGCTCGCGCCGCACGTCGCGGAACCGGCAAACGCAGATGATCCAAGCCTGCAAGGCCCAGCGCTTCTTGAGCAGCGTCCTGGTCTCCGGATCATGGATGATGCCGCGATTGCCGGTGAACAGGCCGCGTTCCGGCACGGCATGGATGACGCCGAAAGGATCGACCCGGTTCTGCAGTGGCATAGCTTTCTCTCCGGCACGCATCTTGGCTGAAACGCGGGCCGCATGATATCGCTCGCCCCAGCATTTTCATGTCAGCAGGATTCTCGATGCGCGTGCTGGTGGTCCAGAACTACGACAACACCGGCCTCGGTCAGGTCGGTGCCGCTCTGGCCGAAGCGGGCGCCGATCTCGACCTGCGGCGCCCCTACCAGGGCGATCCGTTGCCACAGGATGCAGGCGGGTATGATGCGATGGTCTTGCTGGGCGGCGGGCAGAATGCGCTGGCCGACGAAGACTATCCCTATTTCCCGGCGCTCCTCGAGCTGACGCGTGATTTCGCCGACAAGGACCGCTCGGTGCTCGGCATCTGCCTCGGCAGCCAACTCCTTGCCCGCGCGTTCGGCGGCGACAACCACATCGGCGGCGCCACCGAGTTCGGCTGGCACAAAGTCTCGCTGACGCCGGCCGCCAAGTCTGATCCGGTGCTGGCGGCGCTGCCCGAGAAATTTCCGATCTTCGAATGGCATGACGACACGTTCGGCCTACCGGAAAACGCCGTGCGGCTCGCCGGCAGCGCGGTCGCCGAAAACCAGGCCTTCCGCCTCGGCCGCGCCCTCTATGGTTTCCAGTTCCACTTCGAGGCGGACACGCCGATGGTGCGCGACTGGAGCACGTCCTTCGCGGCAACGATCGCCGAGCGCCATCCCGACTGGGACGACCGCCTCGGCGACGAACTGGCCCGCAATGGCGCCGACGCCGACGCGGCCGGGCTCGCGATAGCCCGCGCCTGGGTGGCTACTATCTGAGCATCCAACCCCGATCGGGCGAAGCGTGGCATAATTGGCACGCCCGCACGCTTCCGCCTGGGGACAACATTCTTCTTCCTTGGTTTGTGTCCGGCCGCTCGCCTAGAGCAATTCCAGGAAAAGTGCGAAGCGGTTTTCCGTCCGGAATTGCGCCGGGACAGAAGAAAGCGGGCGCGCTTTGTATCGCCGGTGCAACCGCTATGAACCTTTTGTGTGATCCAGCCGACACACCGGCGATACAGAATCTGCTTAGAAGCGCGAAATCGTCGAAACATTGAGACGCATTTTATCGTTTCAACGCATTGGTAACCGCCTCGTGCCCAGATGCAGAAAGCTTAACCAGAGATGACGTCCGTGAAAGCAGCCCTCCTGTCTTTTGTCATGCTGTCTGCCATCGTGCTCTGCGGCCTGGGCATTTATGCCGCCGATGCAGCGACCAATCACCGGGCCGTCGACGGCTATGGCGTCACCGCCTCGCTGAACTAAGCCTCGACAAAAAATCGCAAGCACGCCCGCGCCGGGGATCGCGCTTAGAGCGCTTTGCCTTGCACGTCGATGATCTGCTTGTCGCCACCGTTGATGGCGAGCGCGCTCAGCGTCCCCGATTTCCAGGCGAGCGTGTCGACATTGACGCGGTTGGCCTTCACCTCGGCTTCCGGGACTGGCGTGTGCCCGTGCACGATCACCTTTGAAAAAAGCTCCTGGTGGTCGTGGAAGGCATCGCGGATCCAGATCAGGTCCTGCTGGTTCTGACGGTCGAGCGGCGCGCCCGGCCTTATCCCGGCATGGCAGAAGAAGAAGTCGCCGAAACTGGCCGAAAACGTCAGCGATTGCAGGAAATCGATATGGCTGCGCGGCACCGCTTTCACCAGCGCGGCGTGTCCTCTCGCGATGGCCTCCGCCTTGCCGACCCAATGCATGTCCCGCGTGAAATCCACGCCATAGGACTGCGCCGTCTGGATGCCGCCATAATTCATGAACAGGCCGTCCGGCTCGGCATCGGCCAGGAATTCGAGCATGCCGATATCGTGGTTGCCGGCGAGCATGATGTTGCGCGGATCGCGCTTTCGCGCCTCGATCAGGAAGTCGATGACGCTTTTCGAGTCCGGCCCGCGGTCGACATAGTCGCCGAGATGGATGATACGCCAGTCGGATGCGGGAGCATATTCCAGCTGGCTTTCGATACGCCGGTGCATGGCGGCGAGAAGGTCGTGGCGTCCATGCACATCGCCGATGGCGTAGAGCCGCATGCCGTCCGGCCCGCGCGCGTCGAGATAATGGATGCCGGTTTCGGTCAAGGCGAGCGTCTTCCCGTTTCGTTCATCACGGGAAACTAGGGCGGATCGGTGAATAAGGACTAGCGCCGCAACTGGTCCTTGCCCATGTCGGTTACCAGACGCTTACCGCAGAGCGCCAGCGTGATGTCCATCTCCTTGCGGATGATCTCCAGCGCCTTGGTGACGCCGTCCTTGCCCATCGCGCCGAGGCCGTAGAGGAACGGCCTGCCGATATAGGTGCCCTTGGCGCCGAGGCAGAGCGCCTTAAGCACGTCCTGGCCGGAGCGGATGCCGCCGTCCATATGCACTTCGATCCGGTCGCCGACCGCATCGGCGATTTCTTCCAGCACCGAGATTGAGGAGGCGGCGCCGTCGAGCTGACGCCCGCCATGGTTCGAGACCACGATCGCGTCCGCTCCGGTCTCGGCCGCCATCAGCGCGTCCTCCTTGTCGAGGATACCCTTCAGGATCAGCTTGCCGCCCCAGCGCTCCTTGATCCAGGCGACGTCCTTCCACGACAAGTGCGGATCGAACTGCTCCGTCGTCCAGGAGGACAGCGAGGAGACGTCTCCGACACCCTTGGCGTGGCCGACGATGTTACGGAAGGTGCGGCGCGGCGTGCCGGCGATCCCCAGGCACCAGCGAGGCTTCAGCGCCAGGTCGAGGATATTGGCAAGCGTCATCTTGGGCGGCGCCGAGAGCCCGTTGCGGACGTCCTTGTGGCGCTGCCCCAGGATCTGCAGGTCGAGCGTCAGCACCAGCGCTGAGCATTTCGCCGCCTTGGCCCTGTCGATCAGGTTGAGCACGAAATCCTTGTCGCGCAGCACATAGAGCTGGAACCAGAACGGTTTTTTGGTCGCCGAGGCAACATCCTCGATCGAGCAGATGCTCATGGTGGAAAGCGTGAACGGCACGCCGAATTCTTCCGCTGCCTGCGCCGCCAGCATCTCGCCGTCGGCATGCTGCATGCCCGTCAGCCCAGTCGGCGCCAGCGCCACCGGCATCGCCACCTTCTCACCGATCATGGTCGATTCCAGCGAACGGTTGCTCATGTCGACCAGCACGCGCTGGCGGAATTTTATCTTGCCGAAGTCTTCTTCGTTGGCCCGATAGGTGCTCTCCGTCCAGGCGCCTGAATCGGCATAATCGAAGAACATCTTCGGCACCCTGCGGCGTGCCAAGTCCTTGAGGTCGGCGATGGTGAGGATGTCGCTCATGGTGGTCCCCGCTAAATTTGCTTAGGAGCGTTTTCGTGTGGGTTCGATGTCGCCGGGCTCCGAGCGTTGCCTGAGGCGCAACCTGGACACCCGCTGCCAGTCGCCGCTGCGCTCGGCTTCCGCCATCGAGCGCTCGACATAGGTGATGTGGTCCATCGCCGCCCTGCGCGCCGCGATTGGATCGCAGGCTTTGATCGCGGCATGGATCGCCCGGTGCTGCTCGAGCAGCGCCTCGCGCGCGCCGGGCACCCCGAACACCAGAAGGCGGTTCTGGAAAACGCCCTCCGACAGCAGCCGGTAGCAGGAGCGCAGCGTATGCAGCAGGATGATGTTGTGCGCGCATTCGCACACCGCATGATGGAACTCGACGTCGATTTCCGCCTCGTCGTCGAAATCGCCGGTCCGGTGCGCCTCGTCCATGCGCGCCATGATGCGATCGAGCAGCGCCAGATCCTCCGGCGTCGCCCGGCGCGCCGCGTACTCGGCCGCCACCGCCTCGATCTCACGCCGGTATTCCAGGTAGTCGGTCACCGCCTTGCGGTGCGTGGAGATCAGGTCCGTCACCGGCTTGGTGAAGAGCTGGCCGATGACGTCGGCGACATGCGTGCCGCCGCCGGCCTTGGTCGTCAGCAGCCCGCGGCTCTCCAGCGCTTTCAGCGCATCGCGCAGGATCGGTCGCGACACGTCGAACTGGCGCGCCAGCTCGCGCTCGCCGGGCAGCCGGTCGCCGGTGCGCAGCACGCCTTCGAGGATCAGGCTCTCGATCTGCTGCACCACCTCGTCGGCGGTGCGCGAATGCTCGATCCTGGAGAAAATGTCGCTCAAAGGGACGCCTGGAGAACGGGACGGAGGTCACTCAGATTAAAGCGTCCGTCGCCAACTGGTCAAATTATTTATCCAATTTGTCCAGCCCGGTTGCATTGCCTGCCGCGCGTCGCTGTCCCCGGACGCCAATATTTGCTGTTTACGCGTCCGGCCGATTGCAGCAAGACGACCGGATTGCACGATGGGTCGAAATCAGGGGGACCAGCCGTGTCGGACGAGACGTCCAAGCTCGAATTCCAGCCGCGCGCGCAAGGCAGCGTGATGGGCTTCCCGGCGCATCAGGGTCGACCTGGCGCGCTGGGCGAGGTCCATGCGCGTCCGCATCCGCTGATCGAAAAACCGCGCGTGCTCATCCAGCTTTCCTTCATGACCGAGGGTGGCGCCGCGGTCGACCATGCCGTGCTCTCGGAATTGTCGCGGCGGCTGGGCATCGCCGCGCCCGAGCGCAACGCGCGCCATCATGCCATGAAATGGGGCAAGGGCACGCTGCGCTGGGAGCGGCATACGGAATTCTCGACCTATCTCTGGGAAGGGCCGCTGGCCGAAAACGGCCGCGGGCAGGAGGATTCGCCCTTCGGCAATGGCTTCTCGCCGCCCGGCACCGTGATTTCCGGCATCCGCCTCGAAATTCGTAAATGGACGCAGGCAAGCGAAAGGCTGATCGCCGGCTTCGACCCGACGAGCCTGTGCTACTCGCTGGTCGAGCGGGGTGCCGCCGCCATCATCACCGATTTCCGCCAGGACGGCGACGGCCTGACCCGCATGCTGGTGCTTGATCGCGGCTTGACGCCCGCCAGCACCGGCGCCTTGTCGCAGCGGCTGATCGATATCGAGACCTACCGGACGCTGGCCATGCTCGGCCTGCCGCTGGCGCTGACGCTGTCCGGCCGCGCCCGCCGCATTGAGGATCGCCTGGCGCAGACCACGTTGGAGATGAAGGCGGTTGAGACCCGCGACAGCCAGACGCTGCTCGCGGATCTCACCGAACTCGCCGCCGAGCTCGAGGCCGATGCTGCGTCCAGCCTTTACCGCTTCGGCGCCAGCCGCGCCTATGACGGCATAGTCACCGAACGCCTTGAGGCGCTCGATGAGGAATCGGTGCAGGGTTACGACACATGGGCGGGCTTCTTGCAGCGCCGCATGGCGCCGGCCATGCGCACCTGCCGCTCGGTCGAGGAGCGCCAGGCCAATCTATCGCGAAAACTCACCCGCGCGACGACGCTCTTACGGACCTGGGTCGATGTCGACGTCGAGAAGCAGAACCGCGACTTGCTGGCCTCGATGAACAACCGCGCCCGGCTGCAACTGCGCCTGCAGCAGACCGTCGAAGGCCTGTCGGTCGCCGCCGTGTCCTATTATGTCGTCGGTCTCATCGGTTATGTCGCCAAGGGCGCCTCGATCTTCGGTCACGCCTTCGCGCCCGAGGTCGTCACCGCGGCCTCCGTCCCGGTCGCCGTCCTGCTGGTCTGGTGGGGCGTGCGCCGTGTGCGGAAAATGCATTCCGAGCCGGCGAAGCATCCGGGCGAGTAGGGTAGGGCAGCTCTTTTACCCTCCCCTTTGTGGGGAGGGTCGATCTGCGGAGCGGATCGGGAAGGGGCTCGTAAAGCGCCTCGCCGACGCGGCCCAGCCCGGTCGCTTCGTTCGCCACCCTTCCCATAAGGGGGAGGGTAGGGCGCCAGCGGCAGATTGCCGCTGCGGAAGCCTGGCGTCACGCTCGCCGCCCGATGCGACCAAAGCAGCGTTTGCAACAAAACGGTCAGGCTGGTAAAAGATTTTGACCAGTTAAGCGAGAGACCGATGTCCGGCCTAGCCATGCCCAAGCCAGATGCCGAGACGATGCGCCGGCGCGCCGAGATCGTCGCCGACATGCGCATCATCGTGCCGGGCGAGGGTGTGGTCGACGCGGCAAACGAAATGCGCGCCTTCGAAAGCGACGGCCTCACCGCCTACCGGCAATTGCCACTGGTGGTGGTGTTGCCGGAAACGGTCGCCCAGGTTTCCCGCGTGCTGAAATACTGCAACGAGCGCAACATTCGCGTCGTGCCGCGCGGCTCCGGCACTTCGCTGTCCGGAGGCGCGCTGCCGCTCGAGGACGCGGTGCTGCTGGTGATGAGCCGCTTCAACCGCATCCTCGCGATCGATTACCCGAACCGTGTGGTCGTCGCCCAACCCGGCGTCACCAATCTCGGCATCACCACCGCCGTCGAGCAGGAGGGCTTTTACTACGCCCCCGATCCATCCTCCCAAATCGCCTGCTCGATCGGCGGCAACGTCGCGGAGAATTCGGGCGGCGTGCATTGCCTGAAATACGGCCTCACCGCCAACAATGTGCTGGGCATCGAGATGGTGCTGATGAATGGCGAGGTGGTGCGGCTCGGCGGCAGCCATCTCGACCAGGAAGGTTACGACCTACTCGGCGTCATGACCGGCTCGGAAGGCCTGCTTGGCGTCGTCACCGAGGTGACCGTCCGCATCCTGAAGAAGCCGGAAACGGCGCGTGCGCTGCTGATCGGCTTTCCGACCAGCGAACAGGGCGGCCAATGCGTCGCCGACATCATCGGCGCCGGCATCATCCCGGGCGGCATGGAGATGATGGATCGCCCGGCGATCCACGCGGCAGAGGATTTCGTCCATGCCGGCTACCCGCTTGATGTCGAAGCGCTCTTGATCGTCGAGCTCGACGGCCCGAGCGTCGAGGTCGACCACCTGATCGGTCTTGTCGAGGCGATCGCCTACAGGAACGGCTCGAGCATTTGCCGCATCTCGCAATCCGAACAGGAGCGGCTGAGCTTCTGGGCCGGCCGCAAGGCGGCTTTCCCGGCCGTCGGCCGCATCTCGCCGGATTATTACTGCATGGACGGCACCATCCCGCGCAAGGAACTGCCCCGCGTGCTGGCCGGCATGCGCGATCTCTCGCAGAAATACGGCCTCGGTGTCGCCAATGTCTTCCATGCCGGCGACGGCAATCTGCACCCGCTGATCCTATACGACGCCAACGTGCCGGGCGAGCTCGACAAGGCCGAAAGCTTCGGCGCCGACATCTTGCGGCTTTGCGTTGAGGTCGGCGGCGTCTTGACCGGCGAGCACGGCGTCGGCGTCGAGAAGCGCGACCTGATGCCGGAAATGTTCAACCAGATCGACCTCGACCAGCAGATGCGCGTCAAATGCGCCTTCGATCCCAACCATCTGCTCAACCCCGGCAAGGTGTTTCCGCAGCTGCGCCGCTGCGCGGAGCTGGGACGGATGCATGTGCATCGCGGGCAGATGGCGTTTCCGGACATTCCGAGGTTTTGATGGGGGCTTGGGATCAAAATTCCTCGCCCCCGCAAAGCGGGGGAGAGGTGGCTCGGGTGAAGCCCGAGACGGAGAGGGGGACGCCCTCTCAGCCAAGCCGCCGCTCGCCCGAAAGCATCGCCCGGGCGCGCGAGCTGCGCCACGGTGACAATCAAGCGGAAGCGACCCTCTGGAACGAACTGAAGGCAAGAAGGCTGGGCGGATACAAATTCGTTCGCCAGATGCCTATCGGTCCATACTTCGCGGATTTCGCCTGCAGGAGCAAAAAACTGATCGTGGAACTGGATGGCAGCCATCATGCGGACAGTCCATATGACACGCAACGCGACGATTTCATGCGTGGTGAAGGCTTCTCGGTTTTGCGGTTCTGGAGCTTCGATGTTTTGAAAAACACGAGGAGTGTTTGCGAGACGATCCTCGCAGCCCTTGAAGGGCGGCTTGCTGAAGATGCCGTTGCGCTGGACCTCAGGTTTGTATTTGCGGCCAAGAAGATCGGAGACAGTGCTCTATGATGGCCCCCTCTCCGTCTCGGGCTTCGCCCGAGCCACCTCTCCCCCGCTTTGCGGGGGCGAGGAAAGGTGCGCATCCATGACCACCTTCACCCCCTCCTCCCCAGCCGAAGTCCTCTCCACCATCCAATGGGCAGCAGCGGAGGAAGCGCCGCTGGAAATCCTCGGCCATGGCTCCAAGCGCGGCATCGGCCGTCCATTGCAAACCGAACACACGCTCGACCTCTCCAAGCTTTCCGGCGTAACCCTCTACGAGCCGGCCGAGCTCGTTCTGTCCGCACGCGCCGGCACACCGCTCGGCGAAATCGAGCAACTGCTGGCTGAGAACGGCCAGCAATTCGCCTTCGAGCCGATGGACTACGGCCCATTGCTCGGCGGCGAACCGGGCCAAGGGAGCAAGAACGGCACGATCGGCGGCGCGCTGGCTTCCAACCTGTCCGGCCCGCGCCGTCTCAAGGCGGGCGCGGCGCGCGACCATATCCTCGGCGTGGCCGCCGTCTCCGGCCGTGGCGAAGCCTTCAAGTCGGGCGGCCGCGTGGTCAAGAACGTCACCGGCTATGATCTTTCCAAGCTGATGGCCAACAGCTGGGGCACGCTGGCCGTTCTCACCGACGTCACCTTCAAGGTGCTGCCGGCCGCGGAAACCGAAGTGACCTTGGCCATTCGCGGCCTGCTCGACGATGCCGCCGTGGCTGCCATGGCGCTCGCGCTGGGCTCCAGCGCGGAAGTGTCGAGCGCGGCGCATCTGCCGGAGCGCATCGCCGCGAAGGTCGCCGGAGGCAGGCATGGCAGCGATGCCGCCACGCTGCTGCGCGTCGAGGGGTTTGGCCCTTCGGTTGTCTATCGCATCGAGACGCTCAAGCAACTGCTCGGCAAGGCGGGGCCGCTGGAAGACATTGCCGGCGAGGCATCGAAGACGATCTGGCGCGATGTCCGCGATTGCCGGCCTTTCGCCGATGGCGGCACGCGGCCGGTGTGGCGCGTTTCGATGGCACCGTCCGAGGCGCATCACATGGTGATGTCGCTGCGCATGCAGGCGGCGGTCGATGCCTTCTATGACTGGCAAGGCGGCCTTGTCTGGCTGTCGATGCGCGAGGATGATCCCGAGGCCGAGCTGCTGCGCGCGCTGATCCGCAAGCACGGCGGCGGCCACGCGACGCTGGTGCGCGCCTCTGCCCCGCATCGTGCGGCCCTGCCGGTATTCGAACCGCAGCCGCCGCATCTGGCGGCGCTGTCGGCGCGGCTCAAGGCCGAGTTCGATCCCAAGCAGATTCTCAATCCTGGCCGCATGGCTTAGAGCAAACGCGATGCAAACCAATTTCTCCGCCGCGCAGCTTGCCGACCCGCATGTCGCGGAATCGGAAAAGATCCTGCGCAAATGCGTGCATTGCGGCTTCTGCACCGCCACCTGCCCGACCTATGTGACATTGGGCAACGAGCTGGATTCGCCGCGCGGCCGCATCTACCTCATCAAGGACATGCTGGAGAACGGCCGGCCGGCGGACAAGGAGATCGTCACTCATATCGATCGCTGCCTGTCCTGCCTCGCCTGCATGACGACCTGCCCCTCTGGCGTGAACTACATGCATCTGGTCGACCATGCCCGCGCCCATATCCAGGCGACCTACAAGCGCCCGCTGCTCGACCGGCTGACGCGCGCCATGCTGGCTTTCGTGCTGCCTTACCCAAGCCGTTTCCGCGCCGCGTTGAAGCTCGCCGGTCTCGGACGTCCGTTCATCGGCCTGTTCGAAAAGCTGCCGGCGCTGAAGCCGGTCGCCGCCATGCTGAAGCTCGCCCCCACGTCGATCCACTCGGCATCGCCGATGGCCAAGCCGGGCACACATGCCGGGCAGGGGACCAAGAAACGCGGCCGCGTCGCCATCCTCACTGGTTGCGCACAGTCCGTGCTGGACCCCGCCATCAACGAAACGACCATCTCGTTGCTGACCCGCCTCGGCGTCGAAGTCGTCGTTCCGGAAGGCGAGGGCTGTTGCGGCGCGCTCGTTCATCATATGGGTCGCGAGGATCAGGCCCTTGCCTCGGCAAGGCGGAATGTCGACGCCTGGACGCGCGCGATCGAGAAGGGCGGGCTCGATGCCATCGTCATCACCGCATCCGGCTGCGGCACGACGATCAAGGATTACGGCTTCATGCTGCGCCTCGATCCTGCCTATGCGGAAAAGGCCGCGCGCGTCTCGGCTCTCGCAAAAGACGTCACGGAATATCTCGCCGCCCTCGACCTGCCCGAGCCGGTGCGCAGGCCGGGCACGGTCGTCGCCTATCATTCCGCCTGCTCGATGCAGCATGGCCAGAAGATCACGCGCCAGCCGAAGGAGCTTCTGGCCAAGGCGGGCTTCGTCGTGCGCGAGCCGCGCGAGGGGCATCTGTGCTGTGGCTCGGCCGGCACCTACAACATCCTGCAACCTGAGATTTCAGCCAAGCTGCGCGACCGCAAGGTGAAAAACATCGAGGCGACCGGCGCCGAAATCGTCGCCACCGGCAATATCGGCTGCATCACGCAGATCGCGTCCGCGGCCAAGCTGCCCGTCGTGCACACGGTCAAATTGCTCGACTGGGCCTATGGCGGCCCGAAGCCTGAGGGTGTTTCCGACAGCGGCTTGATAGCGGCCGAATACTACTCCGCGGCGAGCTGGTCCGGTACGCCATAGGTCGCCCGGTAGAGCGCGCGCTGGCGGTTGAGCGCCACCATGGTGTTGCGCAAGAGGATCGCCACCGTGAGCGGGCCGACGCCGCCCGGCACCGGCGTGATCCAGGACGCCACTTCCTTGACGCTGTCGGTGTCGGCATCGCCGACGATACGGGTTTCGCCGTCCGGCCCGACCTCGGAATTGATGCCGATATCGATGACGGCAGCGCCCGGCTTCACCATGTCGGCCTTGATCAGCCGGGGCTTGCCGACGGCGACGAACAGCGCGTCGGCGCGCCGCGCATGCGCCGCCAGCGAGCGCGTCATGTGGTGGCAGACCGTCACCGTCGCGCCTTCGCTCATCAACAGGAAGGCGATCGGCTTGCCGACGATCTCGGAATGACCGACGACCACCACTTCGAGCCCCTTGAGGTCGAGGCCGGTTTCCTTGAGCAGCTCGACCGAGGCCGCCGCCGTGCAGGGCGCCAGGTCGAGCTGGTTGTAGACGATGTTGCCGATCGAGGCCGGGTGCATGCCCTCGACGTCCTTCAGCGGATGCACCGCCGCCTGCAGCGTCTTGATCGGGATATGCGCCGGCACCGGCCGCTGGATGATGATGCCGGTGACGCGCGGGTCGGCGTTGAGGCCATGAATGGCGGCTTCCAGTTCACCGGCGGTGATGTCGGCGGCGAAGCGGCGTTCCTCGAAGCCGATGCCGGCAAGGGCGGCCTTGGCACGCTGGTTGCGCACATAGACATCGACCGCTGCGGTATCGCCGACGGTGATCGACACCAGCTTCGGCGGGAAACCTTCGGCCGTGGCGATCGCCGCGTCTTCGCGCACCGAAGCGATGATGCGCTGGGCCACCGGGCCGCCTTTCAGATAGCGGCTGTCGTCGGTTCGGGTCATGGCTGGCACCTCTGCCTTCTGAAGCAATTCAGGGAGAAGCGCGTAAGCGGCGTTGCGTCCGGAATTGCGTAACGATCGGGATTTTGCGCTGCAATAGCAGAGGCGCGCCGGGAAATCAGCCCCGAAAGCGAAACCGCCTGCTTTCGGGGCGACTTGCCGCGCCATGCATCAAAGGGAAACTCAAAAACGAAAAAGGCAGCGCGGTTGGCCGCGCTGCCTTTTCGTGACCGGCCGTATCCCCACACGGCCCGTCCCCCGTAAACCCCTGACACCGGTTTAAGCACATCCCGCGGGATCGCACTATGACTTAGCGGCAACAGCGTCGAACAAAAACTGATGCGCCGTCTAACCGGCTGATTCGCTGTGACTATATCACCTCGACCGTGGTTCCGACATTCACGCGCTCGTAGAGGTCGACGACATCTTCGTTGCGCATGCGGATGCAGCCCGAAGACACCGCACCGCCGATCGTCCAAGGCTGGTTGGTGCCGTGGATGCGGTATTCGGTGGTGCCGAGATAGAGCGCGCGCGCGCCGAGCGGGTTCTCGATGCCGCCGGCCAGATAGGTCGGCAGGTAGCGGCCCTTGGCGGCTTCGCGGGCGATCATTTCCTTCGGCGGACGCCAATCCGGCCAAACCTTCTTGTCGGTGATCTTGTGGGTGCCCGACCATTCGAAGCCCGGCTTGCCGGTGCCGACGCCGTAGCGGCGCGCCTTGCCGTTCTTCTCGACCAGATAGAGGAAGTTCTGGTGCGTATCGATGACGATTGTGCCCGGCTTCTGCGGGCCGTCATAGGCGACTTCCTGCGGCAGGTAGATCGGGTTGATCTGCGGCCGCATCACCATGCGTCTGGCCGGCTGCTGCACGGCCGCCGTCTTCTGCCGCTCGGGCTGCGCCTGGAACAGGCGCCGCAATGGCTGCTGCGTCGCCTGGCGCGTCGGGCGCACGATGCCCGGCGCGTGGCCGAGCTGCAGCACCCAGGGCGCCGAAAGGTCGGGGCTCACCATGACCGGCGGCACGTCGGCATAGCGGTCGTTGGCAAGGGAGGTCGTGGCGCCGGCGGCAAGAATGGCCACCGCGCCGAGCAGGGAACAAAACGCTGTCTTCATCGGGAACGCACCTTGATCGAACTCATCCGGGGCGGAGAGGGCGCCCTCGGTTTCGCGATCCTTGGCGCGGAGCGGCAAGCAAAACATGAATCGGAATGCGTAAAATGCGGAACTGTCAGTAAACCTTTTGGTGTGGTTACCGGCCGGTTCAGGAATCTGGTAAAGCCACGGTAAAAGCTGCGCTGAAGCGCATTAACGCATGGATTTGCTGACGATGGCGACTGAAAATGCCGGTATTCTCGACGGCCCTGATGGCAAGGCGCGCTGCTTCTGGCACGGCAACCTGCCGGACTATCTTCATTACCACGATCATGAGTGGGGCCGGCCGGTAACGGATGATCGCCGGCTGTTCGAAAAGATCTGCCTGGAAGGCTTCCAGTCGGGGCTGTCTTGGCTGACCATCCTGCGCAAGCGCGAAAATTTCCGCGAGGCCTTCGCCGGTTTCGACTTCGACACGGTGGCGGCGTTCACCGATGAGGATGTCGAGCGCCTGCTCGGCAATGCCGGCATCATCCGCCATCGCGGCAAGATCGTCTCGACCATCAACAACGCCAAACGCGCCCGCGAGATGGTGGACGAGTTCGGCTCTTTAGCCGCCTGGTTTTGGAAGTTCGAGCCGGGTCCGGACGAGCGGCCCGAAATCGTCGACCTGGCGCATCTGCGCGCCAATCCGACGACGGCGGTGTCGGTCAGGATATCGAAGGAATTGAAGAAGCGCGGCTGGAGCTTTGTCGGCCCGACGACGGTCTATGCCTTCATGCAAGCGATGGGCCTGGTCAACGACCATCTCGAAGGCTGCTACTGCAGGGCGGAGGTGGAAAAAGAGCGCAAGAAGCTCAAGCGGCCGAAATAGCGCGGCTACTTCTCGAACCTGCCCTTATGGCCGCTGCCGTTGATGTCCCAGACCAGGCTGGAGCCGGACACCGTCAGCACCAGTCCGCTGAAGCCGCGATCGTCGGGCGTGTGATGCGTGGACGCGGAGCTGCGGCCCGCCGGGATGACCTCGAGGGTCGCGCCTTTCCTCACCCAGCAGCCCTTGCCGTACTGGTCGTTGGCGCCATAGGCGAGCGCGAATTCGAAGCTGCCGTCTTTCTTCAAAAGCAGCTCGGAACCGACTTCCATGACGCCGTTCAGATAATAATGGCCGGCAAGACGGGCATCGCCCGGCTGGCACGCGTTGGCGGCAACGGGCATGCTAAAGAAAAGCGCGCTGGCAAGCGCGCCAGCAAATCGCAACCCCATGATGATCCCCCCGATCGTTGAATGAAAGTCAGACGCTGCCGGCGCCGGCCAGGAACAGCCCGGCAATGATCGCCGCCACGGCCGCGAAGGCCGGATAGATCACCAGCAGCCCGGTCACCAGCGCGTCGCGCATGGTCGGCTTGCGCGCCCCGGCCGCGACCTCGAACGGCCCAGCCGGTTGCTGCGCCGATTTGAGCGCAAAGCCGCCGGCAGGCCGCAGCCTGGCCGATGTGCCGCTCTCGATGATGTCTCCAGCCGTCGCCATGGTTCCGAACCCCTTGTTTCGGCGCGCTTTATGGTCGCGGATTGTGTCGGCAGCATGCCGCACCGATGGCGGAATTGTTTCGCTTTGGTGTGGTTTTGTTTCAGCTTTTCCTCCTTCTCTTGTGGGAGAAGGTTTCGCCGAAGGCGACGGATGAGGGGGTGCGCCAGGGAAAGGCAGCGCTATCGCGCCGATCCACCTTGTATCTCCACGAGAGAGATTTCGTGGGATTGAAGCGATTGAGCCAAGATCCGGCTGGGCAGCCGGATCTTGGCTTGGCGAAGACGCCCGTACCACCTGAGGTTACAGCCGCGGGAGAGCTTGGGATCTTCGCCTTCGTCACGCACGACCGAACAGTCGCTTGGTTCCAACCGTACGTACAAGGCAGGTTACCGTGAACAGGATCATTTGTGGAGTTGATGTTTCTAAGGATTGGCTGGACGCGCATGTCTGGCCGAGTGGGGCGATAGAGCGCTTCGCCAACGATGTAACGGGGATCGCAGCTCTTTGGCTGTTCTGCCGCAGCCACGGCGCAGCTCTTGCGGTGATGGAGGCCTCGGGCGGCTATGAGCGGCTTGGCTTCATGCTTTTGTGGGCGCACGGCATGCCATGCGCCCTGGTCAATGCCAGAAGCGTGCGCCGCTTCGCCGAGGCGATGGGCTATCTGGAGAAGACCGATCGGATCGATGCGGCTGTCATTGCCCATTATGGCGCAGTCAAGAAGACGGTCCCGACGGCACCGCCGAGCAACTCCCAGCAACGCCTTACTGCGCTGTCGGGCGGCTTTGCCAGGTAGTCGGCGATGCCACCATCAACAAGCAGCGCAAAAGCGCCGCACGCGATGCCGAGGTATGCGCCAGTATCGAGGCCATGCTGGCCTTCCTCAAGCGCGAGGAGCGGCGTCTGGAAGGCGAGATCGCCTCGATGATCGATGACGATCCGCTGTGGGCCAAGCTGGGGTCGGCCTTTCGTTCGCTCAAGGGTGTGGCTGGCCGCACCGTTGCCCGCCTGATGGCCGAACTGCCCGAGATCGGCCTTATCTCCAACAAAGCCATCGCCAAACTGGCCGGCCTCGCCCCCATCGCCAACGACAGCGGCAGGCGCAGCGGCAACAGGCATGTGCGCGGCGGACGCGCCGGGCCGCGTGGCATCCTCTTTGTCGTCGCGGCCATCGTGGCCAAGTTCGATCCGCATCTCAAAGCGTTCGCTCAACGCTTGCAGCAGGCAGGAAAGCCCAAAATGCTTATCCGCATCGCACTCGCCAGAAAACTTCTCGTCATCCTCAACGCAAAAGCACGCGACGCGAGAACCGAGTTCGCAAATGCAACTTGACAGCCCAGATAGTCGCTCTCCCCGCATGGGGAGAAGGAAAGGCGCTAACCCTTGCCGCTCCAAGCGGCATCGTTTAGGAAACGCGCGCCCATTACCAGAAAAGATCAACTCATGGCCGACAAATCCGAAAAGACGAAAGCGCGGTTGCCGCGCGGTTTTGCCGACCGCAGCGCCGAAGACGTCCGCGCCGTCGAGAAGATGATGGCGACCATCCGTTCGGTCTATGAGCTCTATGGTTTCGAGCCGGTCGACCAGCCGATGATCGAATACACCGATGCTCTCGGCAAATTCCTGCCCGACCAGGATCGTCCGAACGAAGGCGTCTTCTCCTTCCAGGATGACGACGACCAGTGGCTGTCGCTACGCTATGATCTCACCGCGCCGACGGCCCGCTTCGTCGCCGAGAATTACGACAGGCTGCCGAAACCTTATCGCAGCTACCGCTCCGGCTGGGTGTTCCGCAACGAGAAGCCCGGTCCCGGCCGCTTCCGCCAGTTCATGCAGTTCGACGCCGACACGATCGGCACGCCGGGCGTCGCCGCCGACGCCGAGATGGCGATGATGATGGCCGACGTGATGGAGGCGCTCGGCATCAAGCGCGGCGACTATGTCATCCGCGTCAACAACCGCAAGGTGCTGGATGGGGTATTGGAGGCGATCGGGCTCGGCGGCGACCAGAATGCCGGCCGCCGGCTGACCGTGCTGCGCGCCATCGACAAGCTCGACAAGCTCGGACCCGAAGGCGTCAGGCTCCTGCTTGGTCCCGGACGTTGGGATGGCGGCAAGGAAGGGGAGGGCGACTTCGCCAAGGGCGCCGGATTGAACGACACGCAAGCCGAGGCGGTTCTTCTGGCAACGGCAAGGAATGGGCAGGCCGCCCAGGATGCAAGCGTCAATGCCAACGCTGTCTATCAGGAAGGCGTCGGCGAACTGGCAACTATCGAGGCGCTGGTTAGAGCCGCAGGCTACGGCGAAGACCGCATCGTGATGGACCGCTCCGTCGTGCGCGGCCTCGAATATTACACCGGCCCTGTCTTCGAGGCCGAGCTCCTGGCCGAGATCCCCAATGACGAAGGCCAGATCGTTCGCTTCGGCTCGGTCGGCGGCGGCGGGCGCTATGACGGGCTGGTCTCGCGCTTCCGCGGCGAGCCGGTGCCGGCGACCGGCTTCTCGATCGGCGTCTCCCGGCTGATGACTGCGCTGAAGAACCTTGGCAAGCTCGACACATCCGATGTCGTCGCGCCGGTCGTGGTGCTCGTCATGGACAAGGACACGGAAAGCCTCGGCCGCTACCAGAAGATGGTCGCCGGCCTGCGTGCCGCCGGCATCCGCTCCGAAATGTATTTGGGCGGCGCCGGCATGAAGGCGCAGCTGAAATATGCCGACCGCCGGGGCAGCCCGGCCGCCATCATCCAGGGCGGCGACGAGCGCGCCAAGGGCGAGGTGCAGATCAAGGACCTGATCGAAGGCGCGCGGCTGTCAGCCGAGATCACCGACAATGCCGAATGGCGGGCCGCGCGGCCGGCGCAGGTGACGGTCGCGGAAGGTGAGCTGGTTGCCGAGGTGAAGAAGATACTCGCCGCGCAGGCCGAGGAGCGAGCACGTGGCAAGTAGAGCGCCGACCTCCCCTTCTCCCCTTGTGGGGGAAGGTGGCCGAGCGAAGCTCGGTCGGATGAGGGGTGTTCCAGCGAACGCCAGCGTCTCACTCCGTCACCCACCCCTCATCCGTCTCGGCGCTGCGCGCCGATCCACCTTCTCCCACAAGGGGAGAAGGGGAGGTGGCGCTTTATGACCTCCCGTCCCGCTATCGCCGCCGACATCGTCAACCTCTTCGCCACCAGCGACACCCACGCGGTCGAGGTCGCGGTGCTGCAGCCAGCCGATCCGTTCCTCGACATGGCGGGCGAGGATTTGCGCCGCCGCATCTTCCTGACCGAAAGCGAGACCGGCAAGACGCTGTGTCTCAGGCCCGAATTCACCATTCCGGTCTGCCTCGACCACATTGCCAGCCAGGCCGGCACGCCGCGCCGCTACTCCTATCTCGGCGAAGTGTTCCGCCAGCGCCGCGACGGCGGCAACGAGTTCTTTCAGGCCGGCATCGAGGATCTCGGCGACAGCGACACGGCCGCCGCCGATGCCCGTTCGCTCGCCGACGCGCATGCGCTGCTGTCACTGGCGCTGCCTGGACGGAAGCTCGCCGTCACGCTCGGCGACCAGACCGTGTTCGAGGCCGTGCTGGCAGCGCTAGGCCTGCCGCGCGGCTGGCGCATGCGCCTCGCCCGCGCCTTCGGCTCGGCGCCTATGTTGGAGGCCGCCCTTGCCGATCTTGCCAACCCGCCGCGCAACAGCCAGCTCTCTGGCCCGGTCGCCCTGCTGGCGCTCGACGGCGATGCGGAAGGCCTTGCCGCGCACATTGCCGAAGGCATGGAGGAGGCGGGGCTGTCGGCATCGTCCGGCCGCGCGCCGGCCGACATTGCGCGCAGGCTGATCGAGAAAGCGCAGCTGCGCAGCGTGCGTCTGTCAGACGAGGCCTTCTCCGCGCTGAAGAGTTTTCTCGAGATCGACGTCGCACTCGACGGCGCGACCGCGGCGCTGGAAGAATTCGCCGCCGACGCCGGCCTGTCGCTGGGGCCGGCGCTGGAGAATTTCGCCGCCCGCGCCAAGGCGATCGAGGCGCATGGCCTGTCCGCGGCGCAAATCCATTACGACGCCGCCTTCGGCCGCCCGCTCGATTACTATACCGGTGTCGTCTTCGAGATCGCGGCGGCGGATGGCGACCGCCCGCTGGTCGGCGGCGGTCGCTACGACAGGCTGCTGACGCTGCTGGGAGCAAAAAAGCCGATCCCCGGCGTCGGCTTCTCGGTCTGGCTCGACCGCATCGAAGCCTTGCGGGAGAACGCCGAATGATCACGTTGGCGATCCCCTCCAAGGGCCGTCTCAAGGAGCAGTCCCTCGGCGTGCTGGCCAAGGCCGGCCTGGCCGTCACCTTGCCCGAGGACGACCGCAAATATCGTGCTCACATCGACGGTCTCGACAATGTCGAGGTGGCCTTTCTCTCCGCATCCGAGATCGCCGGCGAAATCGGCCAGGGCGCGGTCGATCTCGGCATCACCGGCGAGGACCTTTTGCGCGAGAATCTTGCCGATTGGGAAGCGCGCGCCGAGATCGTCGCCCGCCTCGGTTTCGGCCACGCCGATGTCGTGGTGGCGGTGCCCGACATCTGGCTCGATGTCGACACGATGGCCGACCTTGACGACGTCGCCGCCGATTTCCGCCAGCGCCATGGCCGCAGGCTCAGGATAGCCACCAAATACTGGCGGCTGACGCAGCAGTTCTTTTCGCTGAAGCACGGCATCCAGGTCTATCGCATCGTCGAAAGCCTCGGCGCCACCGAAGGCGCCCCGGCCGCCGGTCTGGCGGACATCATCGTCGACATCACCACCACCGGCTCGACGCTGCGCGCCAACCATCTCAAGGTGCTGGGCGACGGCACGATCCTGAAGTCGCAGGCCTGTCTGGTCGCTTCGAGGAAGCGGCGTGATACGGCGGACGAGGCGCAGGTGCGCGATATTGCCGCCAAAATGGCCGCGCTGGTCGCCTGAAAGCACTTCCAGGAAAAGTGTGACGCGGTTTTCCGTCGGGAATTGCGTCAAACCAGAGGGCTCAAGCGTTTCACCCGCTTCATGAACGGTGAAACGCTTTCACCACCTCTACCTTCGGCGGGTTTCCACCGCCTTTGCAGGCTGATAGGCTCAATCATCCCGGGAGGAGACGGCGATGGCGATCAAACTCGACGAGCTCATGAACGCCACCAATCTGCGCGGGCGTGGCGCAAGCGGCACCTTCATCGCTCCGCTGGGCGGCAAGGCGCATGTGTCGGGCGACCGCTCGGTGCCCCTGCTCGACAAGACCATTCCTGAATTGTTTTCTGAAACGGTGGGCAAATACGCCACACTCGATGCCGCTATCTTCGTCGGTCAGGACAAGCGCTTCACCTGGAGCGAGCTGTCGGACGCGGTCGACGCCTTGGCTGCCGGGTTCCTGGCGCTCGGGCTGGAAAAGGGCGACCGGGTCGGCATCTGGTCACCGAATCGCTGGGAATGGCTGGTAACCCAGTTCGCCACCGCGCGCATCGGCCTGATCCTCGTCAACATCAACCCGGCCTACCGGCTGACCGAGCTGGAATACGCCCTCAACAAGGTCGGCTGCAAGGCGCTCGTCACGGCCGCCCAGTTCAAGACCTCCGACTATCTCGGCATGATACAGACGCTGGCTCCGGAGCTTGCCACGGCAGAACCCGGCAAGCTGAAGGCGAAAAAGCTGCCTTCGCTGGAAATCGTCATCCGCATGGGCGACGACAACTCGCCCGGCATGTACAATTTTGGCGACGTGCTGGCTATGGCCGGCCGCGACGAGCATGACAGCCTCGACCGCATCTCCGAAGGCCTGAAGCCGGGCGAGGCCATCAACATCCAGTTCACCAGCGGCACCACCGGCGCGCCGAAGGGCGCGACGCTGACGCATTCCAACATCGTCAACAACGGCAATTTCGTCACCTCGGCCATAAAACTCACCGTCGACGACCGGCTCTGCATCCCGGTGCCGCTCTATCATTGCTTCGGCATGTCGATGGGCACGATGGGCTGCGTGTCGAAAGGCGCGACCATGGTCTTTCCCGGCGAAGGTTTTGACGCCGGCGCGACGCTGAAAGCGGTCGCGCAGGAACGCTGCACCGGCCTCTACGGCGTGCCGACCATGTTCGTCGCCATGCTCGACCACGCGGATTTTGCGAGCTTCGATCTCTCCAGCCTGCGCACCGGCATCATGGCCGGCTCGCCTTGCCCGATCGAGGTGATGAAGAAGGTCGTGTCGCTGATGCATATGAGCCAAGTGACGATCGCCTATGGCATGACGGAGACCAGTCCCGTCTCCTTCCAGAGCAGCGTCGACGATCCGCTGGAAAAGCGCGTCTCCACCGTCGGCCGCATCCACCCGCATGTCGAGGTGAAGGCGATCGGCGCGGATGGCGCCACTGTCGCAGTCGGCGCGCCGGGCGAGCTCTGCACGCGCGGCTATTCGGTGATGAAGGGCTATTGGGACGACGCCGAAAAGACCCGCGAGGCAATCGATGCCGACGGCTGGATGCACACCGGCGACCTCGCCACCATCGATGCCGAGGGCTATTGCAACATCGTCGGCCGGGTGAAGGATATGGTGATCCGCGGCGGCGAGAACGTCTATCCGCGCGAGGTCGAGGAATTCCTCTATCGCCATCCCAAGGTCAAGGAGGTGCAGGTTTTCGGCATTCCCGACGACAAATATGGCGAGGAGCTCTGCGCCTGGATCGTGCTGAAGCCCGGCCAGATCGCCACCGCCGAGGAGATCAAGGCCTTTTGCGCCGGCCAGATCGCGCATTACAAGGTGCCGCGCTACATCCGCTTCCGCACGGAACTGCCGATGACGGTGACCGGCAAGCCGCAGAAATTTCTGATGCGCGAGGCGATGGTCGAGGAATTGGGGCTGGTGGCGCAGAAGACGGCGTGAAACGGCATTTATGGACAACGAGTTTCCAAATTTCGCGGCGCTGAAAGCCGCCAAGATCGAAAACTTGGACTATCGCATAGTCATCCGGCGCGGCGCGCGAACCGGCAGTGCGATCGTCATGGCCCCGCATGGCGGCAAGATCGAACCCCGCACCTCCCTTATCGCAGAGACGATAGCCGGGGGCGATCTCGATATGTATTGCTTCGAAGGGCTTATGCCGGAAAGCAACCGCGAGTTGCACATAACCTCCAGGAACTTCGACGAGGAATCCGCGCTGGAACTGTTGCGGACGAAATCCACTGTCGTTGCGATCCACGGCCGCCAGGATCGGGATGATCTCACGACAGTCTATCTGGGCGGCAAGGACGCCGCGTTGGTTTCAGAAATAGCCTGGCGTCTTCAGGAGGCCGGCTTCCAGACGAAAAGAGACAACCATCCGTTTCCCGGCATCCAGGATTCGAACATCGTCAACCGGGGACTGACTGGGAAAGGAGCGCAACTGGAAGTGCCCCTCTCGTTGCGCCGCCGGCTGGGGAACGAACCGGAACTTCTGGAAAAATTCTGTGGGGCGGTTCGCAGGGCCATTGAGGCATTCGACGCTAGAAATGGTGCCCAATCCTCAATCATCTTTTGAATGCTTTAAGATGCCGGTGAGAGGTGTTCTCCGCGCGCTTTTCCGCTAAAGTCACGAAAACGCATGGGCGTTCGGGGGGGCTTGAATGACTGGTTATGTCCGGTCGGTGACGTCCTACGCGATGCCGCTGGCCGCGCTGGCGATGGCTGTCGCGGTCAAGGCCAGCGGTCTTTCGGCGGACGAAGGGTCGCTGAATGCCAGGATCCTCGTCGGGGCGCTGTCCAGCGCCATCATGTTCACCACCATTTTCGTGGTACTCGACCACGCCGAGGCAGTCGCCCGGCGCGTGGGGGAGCCGTATGGAACTTTGGTGCTGACTTTTGCCGTGACCGCAATCGAGGTGTCGATCATCGTCTCCATGATGCTGCATGGAGAAAACAACCCGACGCTGGCGCGAGAGTCCGTTTTCTCGACGGTGATGATCACCTCCACCGGTGTTGTCGGCATATGTCTCACGCTCGGCGGCTGGCGCTATCGCAAGCAGGCGATCCTCCGGCAAGGAACCAACGCTTACCTGTCGGTTCTCATCGCGCTGGCCGTGATGACGCTTATTCTTCCGACCTACACCCAGGCTACGGATCCCGGCACGTTTTCGGCGGCTCAGCTCGGTTTCGTCAGTGTCCTTTCGGTGCTGCTCTATGCGAGCTTCGTGTTCGCCCAGACCGTCCGGCACCGGGAGGACTTCGTCCAAGGACAGGCGCATGACGCTCCGATGCGAACTGCCTCCCACGATAGCGTTTCCGTCAGTGCCCTGCTGCTGTTGAGCGGGCTGATCGGAATAGTCCTGCTCGCCGAGCAGGTCGCCGCAAGTGTGGAGGATGCGCTCGCCGCCTATAAGGTGACCCAGGCCGACAGCATCGTGGGGGCGTTGATCGCGGCGCTGGTTTTGATGCCGGAGGCGGTCTCGGCGATCCGCGCCTCGTTCAAGAACGAGCTGCAGCGCAGCCTGAACGTCGCGATGGGTTCGGCCTGCGCCACGATCGGTTTGACGATACCGGCGGTCGCGGCCGCCAGCCTGCTGACGGGGAGGGGATTGACGCTTGGGCTTACGGCCTCCGATGCCGTGCTCCTGGTGCTGGCCCTTTTCATATGCAGCGTCAGCTTCAGCACCGAACGAACGACATTCCTGACCGGCATGGTTCATGTCGTGTTGTTCTTTACTTATGTATTTCTGATCTTTGTGCCGTGAAGCCTCGGGTGAAAGCTGGCAACCGGGGTAAAGCCGCGAGCTTAGAGGCGCCATACCTTGCCAGGAGTACGGTCAAGAGTTGCGCTCGCCGTGCAAGCCTTCCTCTACCGCCGCCCTGTCCGTATCTCCGACGGCCTCGGCGCCGAACCTGGCTTCTGGACAAGCGGGCCGAGCAGTACTTCGCCGAACAGCGGCTGATAGCTGCGGCGCACGGCAGGGTCTTCCTTAAAGGACAGCGCGTACTGGCCGATCTGATGGAAGTAGGTGATGCGCGCCCTGACCAGGCTTTCGTCCGGCGAATAGCCCATGGCGCGAAACGAGCGGACGAGCAGCGCAATCCTGAGATCGTCCATGTCCTTCACTTCCTGCGTCAGCTTCTTCGATGTCCGCGCCCAGTCGCGCACGGCAAGGTCCAGCAACGGGCTGAACGGGTTTTCGTCGACCCAGACGTGCACGATGTCGGTGAAGAACTGCAGGCCGTCTATGTCGTGCATCTCGCGCATTGCCCAAAACGGAGCGCAGTTGATGTTGCGCCATTCCTGCAAGAGGCCATCACGGAGGTCGGCGAGGCTGGTGAAATGGAAATAGAAGCTGCCGCGCGTCACCTTCAGCTGCTTGGCCAGGCGGTCGATCTTGACCTCGGCGATGCCGCGCTTTTCCAGCACCTTGCGGGCCGCTGCGATCCAGGCATCGCGGCTCAGCGTCTGCCGGGCCGTCGTCAACCGGGCCCGCGTCCTGGCCGGTCGTTTCGTCTTTGCCGAGGCGACATCCGCTTTCAATTGCTTCCAGGCCTCCATGGTGCCAGGCGGCAATTCGCCGAGCCGTTCTCGATCAAGCCGATGTTTGCCCGCTTCGCAACCCGCAACCGTGCTCGTCCACTACGGAACATAAGGCTTAAGGTAGGGCGCTGATCCGCTGCAGCATAAGCTCGAAGAACGGCGCCGATTCGATGCGGCGCAGCACGTTGCAATTTTTGCGGCGGCCGGTGACATGCCACCAGTCGACAACGGTCATGCCGATCGTCTCGGGCGAGACTATATCCACCGTCACCGCGCATTGGCGCTTTTCGTAGATCTCCGGCGCCAGCAGGTAACCGGTGACGCAGGCGTCATGGATCGGCCGCCCCGGCGTGCCGAATTTATGGCTGCCATACTGGCGGTAGAAATCGGCGAGGTTGGCGGCCTCGATCGCGGCCCTGCTGCCGGTGGCGCGCAGGCGGTCCAGCCATTCCAGCGTCATCATCGCGGTGTAGGTGCAGTCGATGCCCGCCATGGTCAGCGGCACGCCGCTGTCGAACACTTTGTGCGCCGCATGCGGGTCGACGAAGATGTTGAACTCTGCGGCGGGCGTCGCGTTGCCGCCCTCGAAGAAGCCGCCGCCCATCAGCACCACCTCGCGCAGCCGCGGAATGATCCTCGGCTCCATGGTCATGGCCATCGCCAGATTGGTCATCGGTCCGAGCGTGCAGACGGTGAGCTCGCCCTCCGGCGCGTCCATGATCGCCCGCACGAGATAGTTGACCCCATGCTCGCTCTGCAGCGGCGTCACCGGCTCGGGAAGATCGGCGCCGTCGAGCCCGGTCTTGCCGTGCACATATTCGGCCGTCATCAGCTTTTTCACCATCGGGCCCGGGCAGCCGGCATACACCGGCACGTCGGGCCGCCCGGCGAGCTCGACCACCTTCAGCGCGTTCTTCGAGGTCAGCGGCAGCGGCACGTTGCCGCCGACCGTGGTGATGCCTACCACTTCGAGTTCGGCTGGCGAGCCGAGCGCAAACAGGATCGCGAAGGCGTCGTCCTGGCCGGGATCGGTGTCGATGATGATCTTGCGTGGTGCCATGTCGTGCCTGCCTTGCGAATGCCTATTGATGAGCCCGTTCGGATGTGTAGAAATACAGTACTGTATCTTATGTTCAAGACAGGGTCTTCGACAATGGACGAACGAGAACGCGGCGACTTTTCCGAAATTCCGATCCTCGACGTGTCGGCTCTCTACGGCGCCGACCAGGACGCGATCCGGGCGACGGCGGCAACGCTGCGCCGCTATCTCGAGACGATCGGCTTCCTCTATGTCGTCGGCCATCCGATCCCGCGCGCCGATGTCGAGGCGGTCCGCGAGGCGAGCAAGCGCTTCTTCGCCTTGCCGGAAGAAGAGAAGCTCAAGCTGAAGATCGACAGGAACTTCCGTGGCTACCTGCCCTTTGCCGGCTCGACTATTGTGACTTCATCGGTTGCGACCGTCAGCAAGCCGAACCAGAGCGAGTCGATCTTCTTCATGCATGAAGTCGACGAAGACGATCCGCGTGCGCTCGCCGAAAAGCCACTGCAGGGTCCGAACCAATGGCCGGAGGAGGCGATGCTGAACGGCTTCAGGGAAACGATCGAACGCTATGTCGAGGAGATGGGCACGCTCGCCCGCAAAATGGTCGGCGCCATCGCGCTGTCGCTCGGTTTGCCGGCCGACAGTCTCGACCGATATTTCGAACAGCCGACCACCTTCCTCAGGTTGCTGCATTATCCGACGCAGCCACAGGAAGAGGGGCTGTTCGGCTCGGCGCCGCACACCGACTACGGCTTCATCACCTTGCTCGCGCAGGACGACGTCGGAGGCCTCGAAGTCAAGAACAAGGCGGGCGACTGGGTGCCCGCGCCGCCGATTCCAGACTCCTTCGTGATGAATGTCGGCGACATACTGGCGCGCTGGTCGAACGACCAGTTCGTCTCGACGCCGCACCGCGTCATCAACCGATCGGGGCGTGAGCGCTATTCCCAGCCCTTCTTTTTCGACCCGTCGATGGACGAGACCATCGAGGCGCTCCCCGTCTGCGTGCCGGCCGGCGCCAAGCCGAAATACGAGCCGGTGCTCTATGGCGACTACCTGATGGAGCGCATCGACAAGAACTACCACTACCGCAAGAAGAAGGCCGAAGCGGCGAGCGCGTAAGCGATCGAACTTCCGCCTCCGCGCCGGTCATCCGCGCGGCGCGGAGGTGCTGAACAGATTTGCAGCCAATGCAATGAGCAAAAGGGGAACGAACATGAGAACGTATCTGTGCATGGCCAGCCTGGCGTTGGCCGCATTTGCCACTTCCTGGAGCGGGTTTTCGACTGCTGCCGAGGTTCCGAAATCGGCGGAGGTCCAGCAGACAGGCACGCTCGCCGTCGCCAACACGCTGGACTACGCGCCGTTCGAATATCTCGATGCCGACGGCAAGCAGACCGGCATCATTATCGAACTGGCCGGCGAGGTCGCCAAGCTGGTCGGCGCCAAGCTGGACGTCCAGCGCACGCCGTTTCCGTCAATGATTCCGGGCCTTGCGGCCGGTCGCTTCAAGATCGCCTGGGAGACCTTCTCGGCCACTCCGGAGCGGCTGAAGCAAGTCGACTTCGTCATGTTCCTCAAGGCCGGCCTCGCCGTCTCGACATCGCCGGACAAGAAGGCGAGCTTCAGTGGCGACACGCCGCTCTGCGGCAAGCGGATCGGCGTCTCTGCCGGCAGCGCGTCCGACTTCCTGGTCGACAAGCTCAGCAAGGACTGCACCGACAAGGGCCAGAAGGCGATCGAGAAATCGGTCTTCAACTCCTCGACCGACATCGTCCAGGCTGTCCTCTCCGACCGCGTCGACGCCCGCATGGACGATGCGACCGCGTCGAGCTATTTCGAGGTGACCAGCAAGGGCCAGCTCGTCGTCCTGCCAACCCTCTATGACGTGGCGCCCCTGGGCCTTGCCATCGCCAAGGACGACAAGGGGACCGCCGACATGATGGTCGCCGCACTGTCGGAGCTGTTCAAGAACGGCACTTACAAGACCATCCTCGAGAAATACGGAATGGGCGCCTACGCGATCAAGGAACCCTATTTCGTCAACAGCATGGATGCGCTGCGTGCCGACTGAGGCATCAACCTGAAATCGGCATCGATTTTCGCGGCTGATCATGCGCAAATTCAGTACGACATGTTTGCGCGCCCGACAGGGCGCGCGGGCGTTTTGAGCGGGGACACCGGCGTCCGGTAGACTGGACGCCCGACAGAGAGATCAGGAGTTCTGCGATGGGCGTGGCCCACCCGAGAGAGTTGAGCCTCGATCAGGGCGCCGCCGCAGCGGCGGCGCGGCTCACCGTGGTGCCGCAGCGTCGCTACGGCATCTGGATCGGCACGGCGTTCGCCCTCCTGCTGGCCTTCCTCGTCGTCCGGGCCTTCGCCAGCAACCCAGCCTTTGCCTGGGGCACGGCCGCGGGTTATCTCTTCCATCCCTCGATCATGCGCGGCCTCGCCAACACTTTGATCCTCACTGTGGTGATCATGGTGCTGGCGATCATCATCGGCACCGTCATCGCCATCATGCGCGTGTCGCCGAGCCCGGTGCTGCGCGGCTTCGCCGGCGTCTATGTCTGGTTCTTCCGCGGCGTGCCGGCGCTGATCCAGCTCATCTTCTGGTTCAACCTGTCGCTTCTGGTGCGCGAGGTCTCGCTGACCCTGCCATTCCTGGGCACGATCTTCTCCGCCCGCACCAATGATTTCATGACGCCGTTCTTCTCGGCCGTCGTGGCCCTTTCGCTCTGCGAGGCGGGCTACATGGCCGAGATCATCCGCGCCGGCATCAAGTCGGTGCCGTCCGGCCAGGCGGAGGCGGCGAGCGCGCTCGGCATGCCCTACCGTATGATCCTCAAACGCATCACACTGCCGCAGGCCATGCGCTTCGTGCTGCCGCCGACCGGCAACGAGGCCATCAATCTCTTGAAGATGACATCGCTGGTGACCTTCATCGCGGTCGACGATCTGTTCTATTCGGCCCAGAGCATCTACGCCCGCACCTTCGAGACGATCCCGCTCCTGATCGTCGTGGCGTTCTGGTATCTCACGGTGGTCAGCATCATGTCGGTCGGGCAGCATTTCCTCGAGCGCCATTTCGGCCGCAGCGACACACGCCGCGATCCGCTGACCATGCGCGCGCTGCGCAACGCCATCAGCCTGCGCGGCATCGCCCGATGAGCGACGTGAGATCCGAGAACCGGGCCCGATTCGGCGTGCCCGCCGATTCCATGGTGTTCGCGCGCGGCGTGCGCAAATCCTACGGCCAGCTGGAAGTGCTCAAGGGGATCGATCTCGATGTCCCGGCTGGCTCCGTTGCCTGCATCATCGGCCCTTCGGGCTCGGGCAAGAGCACGTTCCTGCGCTGCATCAACCATCTGGAGAAGATCAGCGGCGGGCTCCTGCTCGTCGACAGCCAGTTCGTCGGCTACGACCTCCGCGACGACAAGCTCTACGAGGTGAAGGACGATCTGCTGTGCCGGCGGCGGGCCGAGATCGGCATGCTGTTCCAATCCTTCAACCTGTTCTCGCACATGACCGTGATGGAGAACCTTATCGAGGCGCCGACGCAGGTGCGGCGCATTCCGCCCGACCAGGCAAAGGCTGAAGCCGAAATCCTGCTCAAGCGTGTCGGTCTCCTCGACAAGATCGACCGCTATCCGCGCGAGCTGTCCGGCGGTCAGCAGCAGCGCGTGGCGATCGCACGCGCCATGGCGATGAAGCCGAAGGTGCTGCTCTTCGACGAACCGACCTCGGCGCTCGATCCCGAGCTCGTCGGCGAGGTGCTGCAGGTGATGCGCGATCTCGCCGAGAGCGGCATGTCCATGGTCGTCGTCACCCACGAGATCGGATTTGCCCGCGAGATCGGCGACCAGCTCGTCTTCATGGATGGCGGCGTGATCGTCGAGCGCGGCGCGCCGCGCGAAATGATCGCCGAGCCGCAGTCGCCGCGCACGCGCGAATTCCTGTCGCGGGTTCTTTAAGGTTTGACGGCCCCTCACGCCGCAAGCACCGCCCGATCCAATCCGCGGATGATTTTCGCCAGTTCCACGCACTCGTCCTGGCGCACCTTGTTCTTCCGCCAGGCCATGCAGATCATGCGTTGCGGCATCGGCTCCTGGAACGGCACGATTCTCAAATCCGGCATGACGCCGGCCGCACTTGCCGCCATTTCCGGCACCAACGTGACGCCGAGCCCATGCGCCACCATCTGCAGGAGCGTCGTCAGGCTGGTCGCGCCGTAGCTTGCCATCGCCACGGGCCTGACATTGCCGCAGACGGCCAGTGCCTGCTCGCGCAGGCAGTGGCCTTCCTCCAGAAGCATCAGCCGCTCCAGTGCCGGACTTTCCGGGGGCACCGGCGGCGAGGCGAAGGCCGGATCGCCGGCGGGAACGGCAAGGAAGAAGCGGTCTGGAAAAAGCCGTTCGGTGACGATCGCCGGCTGATCGAGCGGCAAGGCCGCGATGAAGGCATCGAGCCGGCCTGACGTCGCATCCTCGACGAGCGACGCGGTCACCGCCTCGCGCAGCTCGAGCTGGAGGGAAGGATAGTGCTTTTTCAGCTCCGGCAGCACATGCGGCAGGAGGTAGGGCGCGACCGTCGGGATGATGCCCAGCCGGAAGCGCCCTTCCATGGTCGGGCGGCCGCGCCGGGCAGTCGTCTCGACGTCACGTATATCGGCCAGAATGCGCTCGATACGCGGCCGCAAGGCAAGCGCCTCGTCGGTCATGCGCACGGTCTTGCCGCCGCGCTCGAACAACAGGCAGTTCAGCCGCTCTTCCATCTCGGCGATCTGCGCGGAAAGGGCCGGCTGGCTGACGCCGGCAAGCTTCGCCGCGCGGCCGAAATGCAGCGTCTGCGCCAGCGCGTCGAAATATTGCATCTGCCGAACGGTGAGGCCAATCATAAGAAAATCCTATCAAATGAAACAGGAAAGGCAATTTGTCTTTATCGGCTGGCCGGCCTAGTCTGGAATCATTCCAGCTTGGCGCGGCCAATGGCTGCCCCCGGAAATTTCGGCAAAATCAACCTCGGCAAAAAACCTCGGCAGAACGGGAGATTAAGATGGACGCGAAAACCGAAGACAACAGCGCGGGCAAATGCCCTGTGGCGCATGGATCCGCGCGGACCAACCGCGACTGGTGGCCGAACCAGCTCGACCTTTCCGTTCTCCACCAGCAGTCGAACCTGTCGGATCCGATGGACGAAGACTTCGACTACGCCAAGGAGTTCGCAACGCTCGACCTCGATGGGGTGATCGCAGACCTGCATAAGGTGATGACGGATTCGCAGGACTGGTGGCCGGCCGACTTCGGTCATTACGGGCCGCTCTTCATCCGCATGGCCTGGCACAGCGCCGGCACCTATCGCATCGGCGACGGCCGCGGCGGCGCCGGCGCCGGTCAGCAGCGTTTCGCACCGCTGAACAGCTGGCCGGACAATGCCAATCTCGACAAGGCGCGCCGGCTGCTGTGGCCGGTCAAGCAGAAATACGGCCGCAAGATCTCCTGGGCCGACCTTCTGATCCTCACCGGCAACGTCGCGCTGGAATCGATGGGCTTCAAGACCTTCGGCTTCGCCGGCGGCCGCGCCGATGTGTGGGAGCCGGAGCAGGATGTGGACTGGGGCTCCGAAACCAAGTGGCTCGGCGACGAGCGCTATTCGGGCGACCGTGAGCTTCGCGGCCATCTCGGCGCCGTGCAGATGGGCCTGATCTATGTCAACCCGGAAGGCCCGAACGGCAAGCCGGACCCGGTCGCCGCCGCGCGCGACATCCGCGAGACCTTCGGCCGCATGGCCATGAACGACGAGGAGACCGTGGCGCTGATCGCCGGCGGCCACACTTTCGGCAAGACGCATGGCGCCGGCGACGCCTCGCTGGTGGGCGCCGAGCCGGAAGGCGCCGGCATCGAGGCGCAGGGCCTCGGCTGGTCGAGCAAATACGCCTCCGGCATTGCCGGCGACGCCATCACCTCGGGCCTCGAGGTCACCTGGACAACGACGCCGACCAAATGGAGCAACAACTTCTTCGACAACCTCTTCAACTTCGAATGGGAGCTGACGAAGAGCCCGGCCGGCGCCCATCAGTGGACGCCGAAGGGCGGCGCCGGCGCCGGCACGGTTCCGGATGCGCACAATCCCTCCAAGCGTCACGCGCCGGCCATGCTCACCACCGACCTCGCGCTGCGTTTCGATCCGGCCTATGAGAAGATCTCGCGCCGGTTCCACCAGAACCCGGACCAGTTCGCCGACGCCTTCGCCCGCGCCTGGTTCAAGCTCACCCACCGCGACATGGGCCCGGTCGTGCGCTATCTCGGCCCGCTCGTGCCGAAGGAAGAGCTGATCTGGCAGGATCCGATCCCGGCCATCGACCACGAGCTGGTGAGCGAGGCCGACATCGCTGCGCTCAAGGCGAAGATCCTGGCTTCGGGCCTGTCCGTCTCCGAACTGGTTTCGACCGCCTGGGCCTCGGCCTCGACCTTCCGCGGCTCGGACAAGCGCGGTGGCGCCAATGGCGGCCGCATCCGGCTGGCGCCGCAGAAGAACTGGGACGTCAACCAGCCGGCTCAGCTCGCCAAGGTGCTCAGCAAGCTGGAAGCCATCCAGAAGGAGTTCAACGCGGCCCAGACCGGCGACAAGAAGGTCTCGCTTGCCGACCTCATCGTGCTTGGGGGCGTCGCCGCGGTCGAGAAGGCAGCGAAGGATGGCGGCAATGAGGTCAAGGTGCCGTTCACGCCGGGCCGCATGGATGCTTCGCAGGAGCAGACGGATGTCGCCTCTTTCGCGCCGCTGGAACCGAAGGTCGACGGCTTCCGCAACTATGCCCGCGGCAGGCTGCCGATGTCGGTCGAAGCGATGCTGGTCGATCGCGCCCAGTTGCTGACGCTGACGGCGCCGGAGATGACGGTGCTTGTCGGCGGTTTGCGCGTGCTCGGCGCCAATGTCGGCGGCTCGAAGCACGGCGTCTTCACCGACAGGCCGGGCCAGCTCACCAACGACTTTTTCGTCAACCTGCTCTCGATGGCCACTATCTGGGAGCCGGCGGCCGGCTCCGAGCCGGGTTCCGATGAAGTTTATGAAGCACGTGACCGCAAGACCAAAGAGGTGAAGTGGACCGGCACCCGCGCCGACCTGATCTTCGGCTCGCACGCGCAGCTGCGCGCGCTGTCCGAGGTCTACGGCTCGGCTGACGCCAAGGCGAAATTCGTCAAGGATTTCGTCAAGGCATGGACGAAGGTGATGAACGCCGACCGCTTCGACATCGCGAAATAAGGTCGTACCTCCCAAGAAAAAAAGGCGCGGGTCATGCCCGCGCCTTTTTGCTTGTTCGGCCGAAGCAATTCCAGGAAAAGTGTTCTGCGGTTTTCCGTCCGGAATTGCTTCAACGAAAAAGACGGATCAGTCTTTTTCGAAGATGCCGGCCTTGGCGACGACACCGGCAATCGCCCCGCCGATCAGCGGCGCGACGATGAACAGCCAGAGCTGGCTAAGCGCAGCACCTCCCGAAAACAGCGCCGGGCCGATCGAGCGGGCCGGATTGACCGAGGTGCCGGTCACCGGGATCATGGCGAAGTGGATGCCTGCCAGCGTCAGGCCGATGACCAGGCCGGCGAAGGCGGTCGTGTGCTTGGCGTTGGTGACGCCGAGGATCACCGTGACGAAGGTGAAGGTGCCGATCAGCTCCCACAGGAAGGCCGAGCTCATGCCCCATTTCGTTTCGTCCCAGCCATTGGCGCCGAAGCCGCCGGTGTGGCCGCCGGCCTGGCCGGAAACGATGATCCACAGCGCCAGCGAGGCGATGATGGCGCCGATGATCTGCGCGATCCAGTAGGGGACGACGTCCTTGGCCGGCATCCGCCCTGCCAGGAACACGCCGAGCGTTACCGCCGGGTTGAGATGCGCGCCCGAGATCGGGCCGATCGCATAGGCCGCGGCGATCAGGCCGATGCCGAACGCCAGGCCAATGCCTTCCTGTCCGAGCGGCAGCGCGCCGCCGAAACCGCCCGTGACCACGGAGGCCGTACCGATGAACACCAACAAAAACGTGCCGAGAACTTCTGCCAGATAAGTCTTCATTGCCCTCTCCTCATAGGATCCGTCGAACTGCATTTCCCACGTCGCGAATCACTTCCGGAAGAGTATTCCTGCAGGAAACACTTGGAAAGCTGAGAGGTTAAGCCGGTGAGCTTTCTTGCAGGGGTCGATCAAAAACATTAGAAGTCTTTCATGTTCTGATCGATTGTTCTTGTTTCCCGGCTCAGCCGCTCACCATGGAAAAAGCGTTCGACCAAATCCTCCGGTCTTGAAACGTCGTTTCATCGGCAAACCGAACGGAACTGTTTCAATCCTGGCCTGAAAGGCTTTATGAGCGGGCTGAAACCGATTTGTAACAGCTACGGAAAACGGGATGCGACTGGGCGGAAGGCTGGCGGCGGCGATAGAGGTTCTTGAAGACATCGGCCGGCGCCACCGGCCGGTGGCCGACGCTTTGCGCGACTGGGGCCTGTCGCATCGCTTCGCCGGCGGCGGCGATCGCGCGGCGATCGGCAACATCGTCTATGACGCGCTGCGCCGCAAACGCTCGGCCGGCTGGCTGTTCGGCGAGGACACGCCGCGCGCCATCGGCTTCGGCGCGCTTCTCTTGGAGTGGGGGCAGACGGCGCAGTCGCTCAACGACGCGCTGGACGGCGACAGATTCGCGCCGCCGCTGCTCAGCGCATCCGAGTTGAAGGCGGCGGCCGAGCGCAGGCTTGGTAAGGCCCCCGATGCCGTGCGGGCGGATGTTCCGGACTGGTGCGCACCGCTGCTCGAGCAAACCTATGGCGACGCCTGGGTCGAGGAAGGCGCGGCGCTCGCCCAGCGCCCGCCGCTGGATCTCAGGGTCAACACGCTCCAGGCCGATCGCGCCAAGGTGCTGGCCGAGCTCCAGGGCACGGGTGCCGCGCCCGCGAGAATCGCGCCGAACGGCATCCGCATCCCGCCGATCGACGGCGACGGCAGGCATCCGAACGTGCAGGCCGAGCCCGCCTTCCAGAAAGGCTGGTTCGAGGTGCAGGACGAGGGCTCGCAGCTTGCCGCGGCGCTCGCCGGTGCTGCGCCCGGCATGCAGGTGCTAGACTATTGTGCGGGCGCCGGCGGCAAGACGCTGGCGCTGTCGGCCGAGATGGACAATCGGGGCCAGCTCTTCGCCCATGACGCGGAAAAGGTGCGGCTGGCGCCGATCTTCGAGCGCATCCGCCGCTCGCACAACCGCAACGTCCAGGTCGTCAGCAAGCCGGCGGAGCTTGCGCCGCTCACCGGGCATATGGACCTCGTGCTGATCGACGCGCCCTGCACCGGCAGCGGCACCTGGCGGCGACGGCCCGACGCCAAATGGCGGCTGACCGAGCGACAGCTCGATGCCCGAAAAGGAGAGCAGCAGGCAATCCTCGATACCGCGCAGGCCTTCGTCAAGCCGGGCGGCCTGCTGGTCTACATCACCTGTTCGGTGTTCGATGCAGAGAACGGCGAGCAGGTCGCGGCCTTCTGCGAACGCCATGAAGGTTTTGCGCCGGTCGACCATCGCCAGCTCTGGGACAGCCGCTTCCCCGGCCACCAGGCGGCCGCGCGTATCGGCGCAGGCGGCGGCATCTCGCTGTCGCCGGCGCTGAGCGGCACCGACGGATTCTATTTCCACGCCTTGCGCAGGGCTGCTTGAGGACGGCCGTCCTTTTGCTGCGCTGCAACATAGGAGATTGCCTGTCTTGCCTGCCTCTGCAATAAGCTTCGCCAGCAAATAGGAGGCGAAGCTCCATGGCAGCTAAGATCGTACCCGCTCCCGACTTCGAGGAACGCGTCAGGACCTCCTTTGCCCGGCAGAAAGCAATGGCGACGATCGGTGCCGAGCTGACCTTGGTGACGCCAGGCATCATCGAGATCGAGATGCCTTATTCCACCTCGCTTACCCAGCAGCACGGCTTCCTGCATGCCGGCGTTATCTCCACAGCGCTGGACTCCGCCTGCGGCTACGCGGCTTTCTCGCTGATGCCGGAGAATTCCGGCGTTCTGACCATCGAGTTCAAGGTGAACCTGCTCGCGCCGGGCAGGGGCGAGCGCTTCCTGTTCCGCGGCTCCGTGACGAAGCCCGGCCGCACCATCATCGTCGCCGACGGCCAGGCCTATGCCTTCGCAGCCGACGGCGAGGCCAAGCTGATTGCCACCATGACCGGCACCATGATGACGGTGGTTGGCCGCGACGGTATTGAGGGATGAGGAGCGGTCAGCACAACAGGCGAAAAGCCCCCGAACGGGCTTTTCGAGCGACGAACGCCCGGAGCCATGGGGAAGGGCCGGCAGGCGGCAAGCGGCACGTTGTCCCTTTCCCTTCGTCGTAGCAAATAGGGGTAAAGCTTCATGACTGTGGAAGTGTCACACCTGTCGGACAAATCCGTTCTCTTCGTCATGGCGGTGGAGGCCGAATATGGCCCGCACCTCAAAAACCTGTTCACGCCGTTGATGACCGGCGTCGGTCCGGTCGAGGCCGGTGTCAGGCTGGGCGCCGAGCTGGCCGCGTTGAAGGCCGAGGGAGCGCTGCCGGACCTGATCGTCTCGTTGGGCTCGGCCGGCAGCCGCAAACTGGAACAGGCCGAAATCTATCAGGCCGTGTCGGTGAGCTATCGCGACATGGACGCTTCGCCGCTCGGCTTCGAGAAGGGGGCGACGCCTTTCCTCGACCTGCCGGTGGCGGTGCCGCTGCCTCTCCTCATCCCGGGCATCAAGACAGCCTCGCTCTCGACCGGCGGCGCGATCATCTCCGGTGCCGCCTATGATGCCGTCGACGCCGACATGGTCGACATGGAGACCTTCGCCTGCCTGCGCGCCTGCCAACTGTTCGGCGTGCCGCTGATCGGGCTGCGCGGCATTTCCGACGGCGCGGCCGATCTCAGGCACGTCAGCGACTGGACGGAATATTTGCATGTGATCGATGAGAAGCTGGCTGCGGCCGTCGGCTTGCTGGAGCAGGCGATCGAATCCGGCGCGATCCGCCTGGATTAGGCCCGAAGGGACCGAAAGCCGCAGCGCGGAGCCCATTGCGTCGACTCGTTTCTTTCTCTAAAGGCTCGCCATGACGACGACAGCCAATCATCCCGACACCGTCCTGATTGTCGATTTCGGCAGCCAGTTCACGCAGCTCATCGCCCGCCGCATCCGCGAGGCCGGCGTCTTTTCCGAGATCGTGCCGTTCCAATCGGCGGAAGCTGCCTTCAAGCGCATCAAGCCGAAAGCGGTGATCCTGTCGGGCGGCCCGGCCTCGACCACCGACATCGGCAGCCCGCGCGCGCCGCAGGTCGTCTTCGACGCTGGCGTGCCCGTGCTTGGCATCTGCTATGGCCAGATGGCGCTCTGCGTGCAGATGGGCGGCCTCGCCGAAAGCTCCAACCATCGCGAGTTCGGCCGCGCCTTCGTCGAGATCGAAAAGGAGAGCCCGCTGTTCGAAGGCCTGTGGGCGCCCGGCCAGCGCCACCAGGTATGGATGAGCCATGGCGACCGCGTCATCGAATTGCCGCCAGGCTTCAAGGTGCTTGGCAAGTCGGAAAGCTCTCCCTTCGCCATCTTCGGCGATATCGAGCGCAAGATGTACGGCATCATGTTCCATCCGGAAGTGGTGCATACGCCGGACGGTGCCAGGCTGCTCCGGAACTTCGTCCACAACATCGCCGGCATCGAGGGCGACTGGACGATGCGGGCCTATCGCGAGCACGCGGTGGAGACGATCCGCAAGCAGGTCGGCAAGGGCAAGGTCATCTGCGCGCTCTCGGGCGGCGTCGACTCCTCCGTCGCGGCGCTTCTCATCCATGAGGCGGTCGGCGACCAGCTGACCTGTATCCTCGTCGACCATGGTCTGATGCGTAAGGACGAGGCCAAGAGCGTGGTGGAGATGTTCCGCCAGCACTACAACCTGCCGCTGATCTTGGTCGACGCCTCCGACCGCTTCATCTCGGCGCTGGAAGGCGAGGCTGATCCTGAAAAGAAGCGCAAGACCATCGGCCGGCTGTTCATCGAGGTTTTCGAGGAAGAGGCGAAGAAACTCGGCGGCGCCGATTTCCTGGCCCAGGGCACACTCTATCCCGACGTCATCGAAAGCGTCTCCTTCTCCGGCGGTCCGTCGGTGACGATCAAGTCGCACCACAATGTCGGCGGTCTGCCCGAGCGCATGAACATGAAGCTGGTCGAGCCGCTGCGCGAATTGTTCAAGGACGAGGTGAGGGCGCTGGGTCGAGAGCTCGGCCTGCCCGAAAGCTTCATCGGCCGCCATCCCTTCCCTGGTCCCGGCCTTGCCATTCGCTGCCCGGGCGGCATCACGCGCGAAAAGCTGGAGATCCTGCGCGAGGCCGATGCCATTTATCTCGACGAAATCCGCAAGGCCGGCCTCTACGACGCCAATCTGGCAGGCCTTCGCGGTGCTGCTTCCGGTGCAGACGGTGGGCGTGATGGGCGATGGCCGCACCTATGAATTCGTCTGCGCGCTGCGCGCCGTGACTTCCGTCGACGGCATGACGGCCGACTTCTACCACTACGACATGGCCTTCCTCGGCGCCGCCGCCACGCGCATCATCAATGAGGTCAAAGGCATCAACCGTGTCGTCTACGACGTGACGTCGAAGCCGCCCGGCACGATCGAGTGGGAATGAGGCAGCTTCGCTCGCTGACTTTTGGTAATTGTCAAAACTGAATCCGTAAATGTCTGAAGAAAAATGTTTTTCCTTTCTCAGGCTATCGCTAACTATCGCCCCTAAGCGATGGCATTTGACGGTAAATCTGACGGTAAAGGTTTCCCCGCCCCCTGTCTTGCCGCCCAATACCGACATGACGCCGGTCTATAGATCACCCTGCTTTTCCCATTAACCATTTGAAATGCAATCGTTATCCTTAAAGGTTGACGGTAAAATCATTGACGGTAAAATCGATTTCTGACTCGTCCTTTTTTTCCCGATGGTTATGGAGCCATGTTAACCGACATTGCGCTTAAGAAGTTGAAACCAAAGGAGAAAATGTACAAGGTTTCCGATCGTGACGGTATGTACGCGACGGTTTCTCCAACGGGGCAGATTGCATTTCGGTATGACTACCGGATGAACGGCCGGCGGGAGACTCTGACGCTGGGCCGCTACGGTGAGGGAGGTATCACGCTGGCGGAGGCGCGCGACCGCTGCATCGCAGCGCGGAAGATGGTGGCAGCCGGAAAGTCTCCCGCGCAGGAAAAGCAGCGCGAAAAGCATCGGCTGTCAGCCGCGGCGACCTTCGGCGATGCAAGTAGACGCTGGTTCAAGGACGCAAAGATGGCGGAGAGCACCCGTTCGATGCGGAAGGCGATTTTCGATCGAGACATTTCGCCGATTTGGCAGAAAAGGCTCCTAACCGAGATCTCACCTGACGACTTGCGGGCACTTTGCGTGAGAGTGAAGGACCGCGGCGCGCCTGCAACAGCCATTCATATCAGGGATATTGTTAAGCAGATCTATGCTCACGCCATTCTGCATGGCAAAAAGATTAGCAATCCTGCGGACGAAGTGGGGCCGGCGTCGATAGCCACCTTCGAGGCGAAAGATCGAGCACTGTCGCCCGCAGAGATCCGGATCATGCTGAAAGAGTTGGAGAATGTGCCGACGTTGCCGACCATTCGGCTTGGCCTAAAGCTTATCTTGCTCACGATGGTCCGCAAGGGTGAACTGCTCGACGCAACGTGGGCTGAGGTCGATTTCGAGAACGCCGTCTGGAATATCCCAAAGGAACGCATGAAGCGGAAGAAGCCGCATAATGTGTACCTTTCACGGCAATCGCTCGATATCATGATAGCGCTTAAGACTTGCGCGGCTAATTCGCGGTATGTGCTGCCGTCTCGCTACGATGCCGATGAAACCATATCACGCGCGACCTTCAATCGCGTAACTGCAGCGATTGTCGAGCGCGCAAGGAAGCAAGATCTTCCACTTGCGCCTTTCACGGTGCACGATCTCCGGCGCACCGGGTCTACACTTTTGAACGAAATCGGGTTCAATCGCGACTGGATTGAAAAATGTCTTGCCCACGAAGACGGCCGCTCATCGCGCGGTGTCTACAACAGGGCTGAATATGAGTTGCAGCGTCGTCATATGCTGCAGGAGTGGGCTGACATGGTCGACTCCTGGACAGCAGGCAAGAAGCATACGCCTGCACTTCAGCCGCCTACAGGAGGAGTGATTACTCTCGATCCGATTTGACGGGTCGAGTCTTTCGTAGCCTCACGTTGGGAGCTGGCCCGCGCTCGATTCTTCCAGCAGATGATGCAGTCCGCCGCTCCTCGATCCAAGCTTCGACCTCTGCCAAGTCCCAGACAACACAGCGGGGTGTGAGATTGAAGCGTCTTGGGAATTCGCCACGCTGCTCCATCTCATAGATCGTAGTGTCCGACAGCGGGACGATTGCTCGCAGCTGCGAACGGCGAATAGTTCGCAGCACTCGACGTGACCCAATATGGGGAAGCGGAAGTGGGGCCGACCGCCCAATTTCAGCACTCACGAATCGTTCCAGCCCTGAACACTGCTGCTGTTTGGCCATTTCGTACCCGACAGGTTGCCTTCTCGCTCAAACCGTCGCGCAACTTTTGGAAGTATTCTACCGCCTTCAATTGCGATGACATATCCCCACTCGCGAATGAGAAGACTCATTTGATGCGTGAGCTGACTGGCGGCAACGGCACGCCAGTAGGCGATTTTGAACAGTTTCAAGCAGTGAACATCATATAGGTGGAAACTGCGCATCACATACCCTGCCCCTGACACCGTCAAGCGCGGATTCTTGTATTGGTCTCACTATAGGTTCAAATTGGCTCGGTCATAACATTACGTGTACCGCGTCGAGATCGGCAGTGCGACGGAGTTCAACCGGTCGCTGAACGCCGACCTGGGCGGCGCTGCCTCGCCCACCGGCTTGGTGATACCTCGTGCGGTCTTTGAGCACGTCGGTCAACGGGGCGGGCGATGCGGTCAAGCGCGCTGCCCTGCGCAGCAACCTCCGCGCGCTGGCCGACATGTTCATCCATCCGCAGTCGGTCGAGCTCATTCGCAACGCGAACAACCGCGGCGCCAGGATCGGCATCGCTGATGCATTGGGACGCTCGGCGGCCGAAGCAGGCAGTACGCTCTATTGCCGATAAGATGGAACCCGCCAGGAAGTCCACGGCGCATACTGCGGCGCAGGGGCCATGCGCGCCGGCGGCGCGATCACTTCGGACGCGACGGCTCGCACGGCGTTGGAGAGCGGCGGGACTCTTTACGAGCGTGCCGGGCAACGTTAATGCGCTCGTTCTCGATGATCCATCGATTCTCGCTACGTGGGCCGAAACGCATTTCGCTCCGCATGTCGGCCCTAGCTTGTAAAATGTGGCCTACGATGGACACGACAATTAGCGTGGCGACGATCGTCCAGAACATGAGCGTGTAGATGCGATGCTAAACAACCTAGCGATCGGAGGATACTAAACTCTGCTTTTTGTCGCGTCCGAACTTCATGAAGCGAGGATCGATAAATTCTCCCCGTATTTGAACTTGGGCGTCACCCGTGTGCGGCAGAAGCAATTCGAGTTGATCGCGCGAGGTTTTTCGGCGAACTGGGGTATGTCGCTCCGGTTGGGGAATAGGGGGCATCCTGGGAGGTCGTCCATCCAGGATGTCTTCGATCGTGATGACTTGGAGGCGGGGCAGTCGTCCGTGAGCTGACCTCGGTACGAAACCCGCTCGGGCGGCCTCCGTCAACATCGGCCCTGTTGGAGTCGCTAAGCAAACCAGGATACCCATTTCGGCTTCTTCGCGCTCAACAACGCCCCGAAGATCCCGAACCATCTGCACGCCGATATGTTCGCCACCTTTCACCGAAATGATGATTTGGCCATCGCCGTATGGCCCGTTTTTGTAGGCTACTCGACCGTCGATGCCCTGGTCTGCCCCCTTCTTCTCGTCGCGTTGATAGCTCTGTGCTCCAAGAAGCCAAGCAGCCCACCATTGGAATTGATGCTTGTCGCGATGCGCCAATTCCCTGGCGCCATCCAGAGTGGTTGGCCTTCCATAAACCTCGTACACGGCGCCCGCTCGCCAACGCGCTAAGCGCTCCTCGATCAGCGTGACGGCATAGTGCGCGACGTCGATTCCAATCCATTGCCGATGAAGCTTTTCGGCTGCATCAACCGCGGTTCCGCAGCCACAGAACGGATCCAACACGACATCTCCTTCGCGCGATGACGCAACGAGCACTCGCTCGAGCAGCGCTAAGGGCTTTTGCGTAGGATAGCCTAGCCGTTCCTTTGCCGTTTGGTTCAACCGATCGATATCGGTCCAAACATCGCCGACGACGACTTGTCGTTGCGAGGCATCGAACGGCTTTTCGGCGCGACGTCGCGGCCAGCCGCCATTCTTCGGCCAGTGTATCAAGCCCGCTAAGTCCCACGCCTCCATTTGGATGGAACTGTATCCCCAATGACGCCCCATCTTCGTCGGGTTGAACCCGCGCCAGGGTTGCCCGCTCTCGCCCTGCTTGGTGATCCCGGCGCCGGTCAACTCATAGGTCTGATATTTCATGCCATCCGAACCGGTTATCAGGGTATGAGGAAGTTTGGCGGCCTCACCAAGAATCCGCTGCGCGCTAAAAGTCGCCGACTCCGGGCTGGAATACATCAACAGCGTGTCGTGCAGGCGAGGCCACTGGCCAACCGTGCTGCGCGAGTTTGTTCGCTTCCAGATAATCTCGTTGCGGAACCAGTCGTGGCCGAACGTCGCGTCCAGCAGGATCTTGAGATAGTGCGAAGCGGTGGGGTCGCAGTGGAGGTAGATCGAGCCGGTGGGCTTCAAGACGCGTTGGAGTTCAACGAAGCGCACAGCCATCATGGCGAGATACGCCATCATTGCGTTTTGATCTCCCAGCCACCGACGGATGCCGGAGAGCGCCAGCCCCAGTTTGCCGTGGTTGCGAACGTCGTCGTATGCGGTCTCAGCAGCATCGCCCCATTTCCAGGTGTCCTTGAATGCTTCAACCTGCGCGTCGGCTTCGCTGTTTGTCGAATTCGATTGGAAGAAAACGTTGTAGTTTGCGTCTGATTTGAAGGGAGGATCCAGATAGATCAGGTCGGCACTCTCGTCCCGAATCTTGTTACGCAATATGTCGAGATTGTCGCCATAGAAAAGCTTGTTCATCGATGTAGCCCCGTCCGCCATAGGCGGAGTATCGACGAGGATTATTAACGAATACTGCTATGGAGTTGACCGGTCAAACGCGCTATATTTTTTGCGCCGGAACAGCCGCAGTCTCGGGCAGCTGCATCACCGCCCCGGCCTCCGGGGCAAAGGTCAACCACTTTGCCTCTGTCGATCTCATCTTAAGAGCAGGCGCCACGGCGGCGCGATTGGGAAAGTGCAGTTGCAAGTGATGCAAGCTGCCGAATCCCGAGAGGCCCGTCATCCAATACAGCTACAAGGCTCGTCAGGATTGGGCCGAGAGCGGCGCCGCTCTGGACAATGACCTGGCAAACATCGCTGACAGCATTGGCGACACGATCGACGCGCTCGCCGACATACGTCGCGCCGATGGCGCGCTGCCCAACCAGAAGGTGACGGTCGAGAGTCTGGCGCCCAATGGAGCCGCCGCACTGTTTCTGCTACGAGCACAGGGCCGAACGCGAGCAATTCCTGTAGGAGCATGACCGGATGTCGTCATCAATTCGTGCATGAACTGGAAAGCACGGCCGACCACATCGCTGACGCTTCACGGGCGGATTTGCAGGTGCTGTTGCGGCGGGCCGCTTTGCTGCTTCGAAATGTCGGCGGGATCAGCCTCGATCCGCGCACCGACGACGCGCTGACCAGCTTGGCGGCTGAGATTGGCACGGCTAGGCCAGATCTGGTGGAAACGATCGTCGGCGAATGGCTCGTCGCCAACTCGTATCTGCCGGTGCCTCATGCGGTTGACGAAGAGAGCACGGTGGACGGCAACGGATGATCAGCAGATCAAGGCGCGAAGGCGATAACGCCGATCGGGAGATCGACTGTCAGGAAGCTATGGAGCCAGGCTTTCAGGCGATCGTGGATTGCATGATCGAGGCCGGCTGGCAGCGCGGCGAGGTGATGCGCGCAGTGCGGCGCCTGATCGCCGCCGACAACATGACCCAGAAGGAAAACGCCAGGGTCGAAGCTCAACTGGCGATAGCGAGGGCGATGCTTCGCGCTGGCAAGGCATATTAGCAACCCCTTGACGAGGCCGGTGGCCGCGCCAGAGTCATGGCATGGCCAGGGGCATCAACATTGGCGACGAGGTCGCGATCACCGCGACCGTGCGCCGGCGAGTGACAGACGAAAGGATCAGCGTCTCGATCCCCGCCTACGGGTTTCCGCATTCGATCGTCGACCGAACGTCGAAGGTGAAGAAGGGCCGGCCGATAGAACTGGTAGGCGACGTCGCCCATATCGATGGCGAGTGGGTGACGGTGAATCTTGGCGTGCAGGTGACAGTGAACGTGGACACGCTCAAGCTGGTGACAGCTTATAAGCCGCCGACGAGAAAGACGCCGCTCGTCGACAAGGCGACATGACGTCAGATCACTGTCACCCTATGATCGGGATAACTCGCAACGTGAGCATCCGCGTCAGTCTGAGCCTGTTCTCGCGTTGGTCGGGGTGTTCCCTTCCAGCCTCCCTCAAACGGGCAATCTTGGCACCACGCAACGTAGATAGCTCCTGCTGCAGCGTCAGTGCTATCTAAAACAGGTCCGCCGCCCTTCCAAGCATGCGCCATGCTGTGTTGGCTGAAGGGCTCCGAGTCCTTCCCATAGGCGTCCTTCATCTCTTCATTTTCGGGCGTACCACCAGACATGTCGTCGTCTCCAAAGCTGAGCGTCGGGCAATTCCGACCGCCAGAGCATAGCCCAGAACTGGGATACGCATGTGAAATGCACCACACCAGCACTGCGCCCAGCCCCACCGGAAGCGGTGGAACGCGGGTCATCTCAAAACAAAGTTGTAGACACGCCCCCTGAATTGCCCGCAATATTGGCCGGGGTGGGGGATCAATCAATGAAGGCGAAGGCATTTCTTGCGGGCACGGCCGTGTTCATCGGCGGGTGCTCAACAAACACAAATGTTTCCGACAGCCAGCTTACGGCTCAAAACACCATAACGCTTTGCCGCTCGCTCGCCACCAGCACCGATGAGCAATATCGAAATCGAGTGGCAACGCTTCTAGTTCGGCGCGGTGCAACGGCCGAGAAGTGCACGAGGCTGATACAGACGGACAATGCTGTCGCGACTGGAATCGCTCTGGCGGCAGTAGGTGGCGCAGCGGCCGCGGCGGCTGCCAATAATGGCGGTGGCGGCTACTATGTTCCGCGGCCGCAGGCTTACGGCGTCGCCTGGGACCAGTTCTACGGCGCCAACTACAGCGTGATTTGGCGGTGCCGAGATATGGCGACCGGCCGGTTTGTCTACGACTACTATTGCGCTGGCATGCCCATGATCGACACCACGTGGCCGGGTTGGTCGGCTTAGGCGATGGACAAATTACGGCACGACAATCGATCTAATCAAAGGCGCAAGCGTACCGGCGCCAAGCGCTCACGCGCGTTGCGATGGGCGAGCGTGCCGCGACGGCTGATCTTCGCTACCGTCGTCGCGGCCGGCGTTCTTGCCGCGCTGACTACCATGCAGCACGCGGACCTCCTGCACGAGATCAATTTGCAAAACTTCGCCGGCGCCAAGCCGGACCAGATAACCGGCGTCGCCTTTGTCATCGACGGCGACACGATCGAAGTTCACGGGCAGCGGATCCGCTTCAACGGCATTGATGCGCCGGAGAGCAAGCAATACTGCGAAGACGCCGAGGGCTTCGAATATCCCTGCGGCCGGCGATCGGCCGAAGCGCTGGATAGCTTCCTGGCCGCCTCGAGGCCGGTGCAATGCACGTTCGTGACCTGGGATCGCTATCACCGCTTCGTTGGCGATTGCCGCCGCGCCGACGGCGCCAGCGCGGCGGCATGGATGGTCGAGCACGGCCAGGCGCTCGATTGGCCGCGCTACAGCAACGGCGCCTATGCGGCGGAGCAGGCGAAAGCAAAAGCGGCGAAGCTAGGCCTATGGGTCGGCAAATTCGACGCGCCTTGGGACTGGCGCGCATCGCATGCCGACAGCGCGGCGCCGGCGAGCCAGCCGCTCGGCATCGTCAGCCGCAAGCTTGTCGCGCAGAGCGGCGGCCTTTCCTGCGAACCGAGACGGACATGCAAACAGATCAGTTCCTGCGACGAGGCCCAATGGTATCTGCAGAACTGCTCATGGGGCGGCAAGCTGGACCGGGACAGCGACGGCGTGGCATGCGAGACGCTGTGCTAGGTCCACGTCTTTCGTTAGATGGCAGAGTTTAGCTTGGTGTTCAGCTTTTCCGGGCGTCCGTCAGGTCACCCGCTGCCGTCCAAAAATTCTTCATCGACATGAGATCAACCGCATTGTTTACAGCATCGGTCATAGTCAAAATTTTCTGAAGGCTTCCACGTCCTTCTTTGCATCGGCGGGGATAAGTGGTTCGGTCGCACGAATGCTGGAGAACTGGTCGTTGAGATTCTTGATCAGCTTGCTACGGGTGGGCGTGCTCACTGTTCTGTCGGCAAACATCTCCGTGGAAAACGCAGCCGCATAAACTTGAAATTCGCGGGTCGAATCCAACAGTGCCTGAATCTGCGCACTACGCTCAGCGTTGTGACCTGAATGCTCACCAGCCTGGTAGCTGATCCACCCGCTCCCCAAAATCGTCAGCACCGCACTGCCGGCCGAGACCCATCTCGGACTGTCGGTTTCAGACCACCACCCCAGCGAAACAATCGGAATATGCTTCTTCACTCTTGTCGTCATGTCAGCGCACCCTGTCCTGTTTGGGGCGCCACGCCAGAGGATTTGGCGTCGATTCCGGAGCCAATCTGCGTCCGCTTTCGCGCCTGAGCCTCGATCGTAACAATTAAATGGCCGACGGGAGCCGGCGTGACTGATCGGACATTGCCAAATCCTGATCCGAGTTAGGCTTCAGGACACTTCCAAGTGGACAGTTGTGAATGTTCAGTTGCCCTTTGGCTCTACTGTGCATAGAAGCACTATGCTGGGTCTATAGGGTTGGGTAGCAGGGCGTGGGTTCCAAATTCGAAAAGCTAACTAAGCTGCGCGAGTCTCTGCGCGAGACTAATCATGATTTCCGCGCCAGCACTCAGCTGTTTAGCAGCTTGGACGTCGCTAAGATTGATCGCGATATGGATCTCGCTGGCCGCGGGAGGGAACGTGGGGAGGCGAACCAGCCCCCCAAAAGCGCCAAGAACCTCGACGATGTCGAACACGCCATCATCGAACGCGTCGAGGACGAGAAGAAGGCCTCGTATCACACGCTTGAGGACAGCTTGCAGCTTCTCGGAGGGCGTCTCGCTGGTCTGGATTTCGAAGAACAATTCGGCCTAATCCGCCAGGCGAACGCAGCGAGCGTATCGGATTTCAAGGCTTCGGTTGCCGTCGGTTTAGACGAACTCCACGGCTTGAGAAGGGCTCTTAATGATGCGGAGAAAGAGCACGTCTGGTTCAAGGAAAAGCACGGCTTGATCCGGGCTGCACGCGTTCAGCATGGCGCGGCACACATTTTTCGGCTGTCGCTTCTCCTGTTCCTGTTTCTCATCGAGACCGCGATGAACGGTAATTTCCTCGCCAAGGGAAACGAGCAGGGCTTTTTTGGCGGCATCCTCGAGGCAGCGGCGTTCTCGTTCATCAACATTGGCGCAGCGCTGCTTCTCGCCGTCTTTTGCGCTCGGCTGGTCACCCACCGGTCGCTTTTCGTGAAGCTAGTTGGGGCCATATCGATCCTTTTCTACGTGGCCCTAGCCGTAACCATAAATCTGGCACTGGCGCATTATCGCGAGGTGAGTGGATCACTCGCCGACGGCGCCGGCACGGAAGTCATCCACAACATGCTAGCAAATCCGGCGGGCCCCATGGACGTGAAGTCGTGGCTGCTGTTCGCAATCGGACTCATGTTCTCGATATTTGCGTTTATTGACGGCTGGTTCGTGTTCGACCCTTATCCAGGTTACGCCGGCGTGGAAAATCGCCTGGTCGCTAAGCGTGAGGACTACATCGATCGCAAGAAGGAACTGATTGAAGAACTGCGAGACGTTCGTGACGACCACAGCGAGAAGGTCGAGGAAATCGTCAAGGAGCTGGGAAGCCGCCGCAGGGAGCATCGCGCTATCATCGATCACCGCTCGCGGCTCCTGGCGCTTTTTGGACAGCACCAGGATCAATTAGAGCGAGCCTGCAACCAACTGCTTTCGAAGTACAGGGAAGCCAACATCCAGGCCAGAACGGAACCAGCGCCCAAACATTTCGGCGCGCCTTACAAGCTCGATCGAATAAAGCCTTATGTTTCGGGCGACGGGGAATGGAGCGAGAGCGATATCGGTGCGTCGATCCGCGAAGCGCAGGACGAGCTCAATGGTCAGGTTCGCTTGATTGGCCAAGAATGCGAGCGGGGAATTGAGCAGTACCGGGATCTCGACAAGCTCCATCCGGACGGCGTGAATGTCTAAGCGGACTCGTAGGCGCAAGAAGCGTCAGGCGGGCACGATCGTAGCGGCCGCCGCTCTCGGGGGTCCTGTCGGTCGCGATGTTGACCGGCTTTGCTTGGATGTGGTCGCGATCTGGGAAGGGACAGATCGACGCGAACACGAATTGCCCCTTGGACGGCCCGACAAGTCTGACGGCCGTGCTGATCGACGCTACGGATCCTATTTCGGGGGCGACGATGTCCGACCTGAAGAACGAGTTCCGTAAAGCGATCGCGCGAGTCGAGCCAGGCGGTTATGTGAGAATCTATATGCTGAATTCCGATCCTGGCGACCTAACCGTGATGTTCGATGCCTGTAATCCGGGCGATGGGTCGACGGTGGATAGTTGGACGAACAACCCAGCACGCCGTCAAAAGAAATGGGAAGACGCTTTTGGCGATCCTCTGAGCAAGCTTCCGGATGAAATTCCAAATGGTGACTCGGTAAGCCAGTCCCCGATCATGGCTGGTATCCAGAAAATCAAACTGTCGCTGTTCGATAGCAGCTTGGCGAAACAAGGTAGCGCAAAGCGGTTGGTTGTCGCATCGGATATGATTGAGCACACTGCTCTGTATTCGCAGTACAGATCGGGACTCGATTACCAGAAGTACCTAACCAGTGCTGCCGACCGAACCTATGGCACCTCGCTCGATGGGGTGAACGTCACAATTCTCTACATCGATAGGGCAAAGAAGCCCTTTCAGTCGCTCGACCACGCAGAGTTCTGGGCGGAGTGGGTTCAGAGCCATCATGGCGAGTTCGACAAGCTTGTTGGCTTGGAAGGGTTAAACTGATGGCTAGGAAAGACGACCGGGCCCTGTTGGGTCACCCAGGTTTTCCGCTGGTTGTCTTTGCGGTCCTAACTCTAGGCGGCTGCGCCTTTATCGCTGTCGCCAAGTTGTCCGGTGTGAATCCCATTGTAGCGGCGGGCATACCGGTTTGCCTGATGTTTTTCTATCTGGGTGTATCGATCTTCACGGGGAAGCTTCGGCTGCACGACGAGCAAACTGGTGACAACCTCTACTACATGGGCTTCCTTTTCACCCTAACGAGCCTCGGCGTCTCGCTATTTCAGTTCGGATCGGAGGGTTCGACTGAGACGATCGTGAGGAATTTCGGTATCGCCGTTACCTCCACGATCACCGGTATCGCGCTCAGGATTTTCTACAATCAGATGCGCCGCGACCCTGCCGACATCGAGCGGACAGCGAGACACGAGCTCGCAGACATGACTCGGCGAGTGAGAGCAGAGATGGAGAGCGTGACCAGAGAGTTCGCCGATTTCCGTCGCGTCAGCCATCAAATGCTTGAGGAGGGCTTTGGCGAGATTGCAGCCCAGGCAGAACGGAACGGTGAGCATATTAGATCCGCTCTGGACAAGATCGCTATGGAAGCGATCAAGCCGGTCCAGGAGGCGTCGGGCAAACTAAGCGACGCATTGAAAGATAATTTCGGTCAGGTCGAAAGTCAGTTCTCTTCGATTGCGCAGCGAGTCGAGGCCGCTGCCGATTTGCTCGATAAAGCTAATGGTTCGATGTCCTCGTCGGTAAGCAAGCTCGGTACGCAAGCTGACACCGTCGCCACGAAGCTGGAGAAGGTTGTTGTTCCTGACGAGGTGCTGAAGAACGATTTGGCGCCGATGGTGAAGCTGCTTGGCAGCGCTGTCGCCCAGTATGCCGTTAAGACCGAAACCGCCTCGCAGGAGCAGCAAGCTCGGATGACCGGCATTTCAGAGGTGGTATCAAAGGTCGCTAGTGGTGTGGAGCGAGCGGCCGCGGCTGCAGAGAAGACCGCTGAGAGCGTGCAAGCTCAGCAGCGATTGACCGAGGCGCTCGCAGCCGTGGTGCAAAAGCAAAGCAAGGACACGAGCGAACTCATCGCGACTCTTGCTGAAAAGAGCCTTCAGGTCTCGCGCCCGACACCCTCCGCCAACGGCCCCATCGCAATCGATCCGGCACCTTTTGGAACTCCGGGTGTCGGCGAGGGCGCAGCAATAAAGATATCCGAGAGCTCGCAAGGCGATTCCTTCCAAACTTTGAGTGGAACACCGCAGGCAGAGAAGGTTGAAGCGCCGAGAAGATCTAGTTGGTGGGGCAGGTGAGCGACGTCAGCGGAACGTCGGTCGCTTTCGAGCGCAAAGGCTATGGCCGCGGCCTGATCCTTGGCCTAACGATGGCTGAGACAATGCTACTTCTCGTTTTCTGCCTCCTCTTGGCAGCAGGTGCCATCATCGCCAAGAAGGAAAAGGAGGCGGCGGAGGCGCAGAGGATTGCGCAATCTGCCGAGGAGACCGCTCGCAAACTCGGCGAAGAAAACAAGCGCCTGCTTGCTCAACTAAATGCGTTTAAGCCCGCGACGGGACGCAATGTCTCCGATCAAGAATGGCGCGAACTCGTCCTGGCGAAAGAGGCCGTCGAAACACTTAAGAAGGCGGGGCTGACGGTCGAAGAGGTGGTGAAAAGGGCGCCGGTCACCAAAGTGCTTGCTGAGAACGACGTCGACGTCGACCAAGGCAAGGTCATGATCGAGCATATGAAAGTTCTGAAGCAGAATGGCTATGTCGGCGGAGGCAAGACTCCGAAGGACCTCTCCGATGTCCTGAAGAAGGCCAACGAATTCACAGTCGCAGCCAAACCTCACGATTGGCCACCGATCATTAGTCTCAGCGAACTTGACGGCTACAATTTCGAATCTGGTAGCGCCGAGCTTTCCGATGGCTTCAAGACCAAGCTACGCGACCTGTCGAAGACGATTGCGGGTATTGCAACCTCATACGGCGTCGACGTCATCGAAGTGATTGGCCACACGGACGAGCAGGCGATGTCGGGCGTGTCGTCGAACATGGACAAGGGCCTCCAACCGGTCCTAGCAGGCAAGGTTGAGGTAGGTGCGCTTCATCCTGCCGACAACGCTGGCCTCGGTTTGGCTCGAGCGATCTCCGTCACGAGCATCCTCCGAGAGATGCCTGACCTGGGAGGGTTCACCATCTTGCCGATGTCCGGCGGGCAGCTGATCCTTCCTGGCGATCGTCTGACCGATGGAGCACAGGCTGGCGACGTGAAGGCCAGAAGGCGAATTGAAATCAGGGTAAGGCAGCGCTCCCGTGAAAAGGACCTCGCGCCTTCACAGGGATCGAAGTCATGACTGAGGGACAATGCCGTGACTTAGCGTTCACTGCATTGTGTCGGGGGGAAGGGATGGGGTTTTACGTTCGCAAATCGATCAGCGCGGGACCGTTCCGGTTCAATTTTTCATCGGGCGGCGTCGGTGTCTCTGTGGGCGTGAAGGGGCTTCGGATCGGAACGGGTCCACGGGGCCATTACATCCATGCAGGCTTTGGCGGTCTCTACTACCGAGGGACGCTCGGGAAGGCTGGTGCGAAAAACACCGCCCGGCAGCCAGCACCTCAAGGGCTGCAAATGACGCCGCAACCATCAGCCCCAGAATATATCGCCGATGGGGTCGTGATGAGGGAGATCGAGTCCGGCGACGTGATTGATATGCGCGATGAAACCTCGGCTGAGGTGCTGGACGAAATCAACGCCAAACAGTCGCAAACGCGGCTCTCGGTGATCCTGGCTGTTCTGTTCGGCATCGTGGGTTTCTTTGTCGGAAAAGCAATCGGCGGGGTAGGGCCGGTGGTTGGGGTAGCCGCCTTCTTATCTGGCATGTTGATTGGGGGTTGGTTCGACGGCTATCGCCGGGTGAGCGTGCTTTACTATGATCTGGAACAGGACGCCGAGGCTGCCTACGGCAGGCTGGTGGCTGCATTCGAGACGCTCACTGGTTGCGCGGGAAGGTGGCATGTTGCGGCAGGGGGCAAGATTGAGGATCTGACGACTTGGAAGCGGAACGCTGGCGCCAGCATGCTGGTCGACAAGAAGCCGACGACACTAGCAAGCACGTTACCCCAGGTTGTTCGCAGCAACGTTACTCCGCCGTCGATCCACGTCGGCCGGCAGGTTCTCTATTTCATGCCGGACCTTGTCCTGGTGAAAGATGGCAATCGGTACGGTGCCGTCGGCTATGCTGATCTTCGGACCCAATTTGCTCCCAGCAATTTCATTGAGACTGGCCGAGTTCCATCCGACGCCCAAGTCATTGGTTACACCTGGACACACCCCAACAAGAGCGGCGGACCCGACCGGCGGTTCAAAAACAATCGGCAGATTCCCATCTGTCGATATGAGGCGTTGCGACTGTCGAGCGGTAGCGGACTGAATGAACTCCTCGAGTTCTCGAAAACGAATATCAGTCAGCCGTTCTGTCAGGCAATCTCAGCGCTGGCCCAAGTGCACGGCTCGCACCGATCGACACCGCATGTGCAGCGCAGCCTAACGTCCAGATCGTGAACCTGCGCACGTAGGAAGGTCCACTGCAGCGAACTAGCGGAGGCCCTCGCAAGGTTTCCATCGCCGTCTCGGTCGAGTTTGCCGCCCCATGAGCACCAACGCGCTTCCTCACATGAGGAGATTTGCGAGCAAGCGTCGAGGCTGGCAGGAGTAGCTCTGCGCGACCTGCCGGTGCGTAATTAGGTCCAACTTACGATTTGTTGGAGGCTTTGGATCATCGGAGTGACCGGCGCGCCAATCCCACGGCGCCTCGAATTCGCCAGTCCACAACCAATTTCTGGCAGTCTTCGCTTGTAATTGCTGCTCCGCATACGCGCCGTGGCTGTATCGGGGCCAATCAAGAGCCTGACCGTGCTCAACCATCCAAGACGCCACGCTAGCGCCGTCCGCGCGACGACAGTCGCGCACGAAACGGTGGTACCTATCCCATGCGACGAAGTTGCATTGTACCGGGCGAGATGCGGCAAAAAAGGTGTCGAGGGCCTCGGTGGATCGACTTCCACATGGATAATCCAGTCTATTTGCATCTTTGCAGAGCTGGCGGCTCTCAGGCGCGTCGATTCCGTTAAAGCGGATGCGCTGACCGTGGACTTCGATCGTGTCACCGTCCACAACCGATGCCGTCCCCATAATGGTCTGTGGGTTGGCGGCAGTCCAGTTGGCTACTGTCGCTCCAAGATCGCCATGGCTGTCCGCAGCGAGGGGAAAAACGGCATATGCTGAAGCCGCCAGGCCAGCGACTGCTAGTGATGCGACTGCAAACGTCCGGCCGCGGGAAGCGCGGGCAACAGAGCTTCGGCGTCCAGGCCGTAAGCGCGACCGGTGCCGGCGGGATTGCCGATCGTTCCTCAATTGCTGGCTCTCCCCACTTGAAACGACGGACTAGCGTCCTCGTCCTCTCTTGACCGGCGCTTTCTTCTTCGTAGCTGTCTTGCGGCCAAGACCGAGCGCTTTGGCAAGACTGGAGCGGCTTTCTGAATAGGTGGGAGCGACCATCGGGTAGTCCGGAGGCAGTCCCCATTTTTCCCGATATTCATCGGGCGTTAGACCGAAATGCGTAGCCAAATGCCGCTTGAGCGATTTGAATTTCTTCCGTCCTCAAGGCAGATGATGTAGTCGGGAAACACCGACCGCTTCGGATTGACCACATCGTTTTGGGCTGGGGCTTTTGGTTCGACAGGTTACTTAACTCTGGAAAGCGACAAGTTTACGCTCTCAATAAGCTCGGGCAGGCAGGTAACTGGCACAGCGTTCTTACTGACGTAGTCGGAGACGATATCGGCGGTAAAGTCGATCAGATGGGCCACCTCATTCTCGGGACATGGTATATCCTTCTACTGACTGCAATGGCTCTGTTGATAGCCGTTCCAACAGACAATTCCAGGCCTTGCAGCTTTGAACGCATGCACTTTTTCGTCTGGGTGAAAAATTCAGACACCGTGGTTGGGGTCGAGAAGGTCAGCGATACTGGCTGGTTGCGTTTAGGAACGGCCGCCATTTTTCCTGCACGCGTGGCCCTTGCGTTCTTGATCTGTTCTGATATCCTTTCTTAACCCGTTCCGAATAATGTTCCTCGGTATTTTCGGAGGGGATCGAGTTTTGCTTGTTGAGAATCTTTCAATCGGCCGAGTTGTCATGCATGAGGTATTCCAGAGGAAAGACGGGCCTAATGTAGTGCCACCATCCTACGGGAAGGAACTTGAAGTTCTAGACTCCAAGGCTCTTAGTCATTTTGGGATGCGTATCACCGAAGCGCTCTCTGCACAGTCCAAGAGCATAGAGATGCGGATAGTGAAGACCGACGACGCAAGCGTTGTTGGAACGGCTCGACGTCTTGTTCTCGCAGCCGACACCGATTTTCCCGATATCTCCAAGCACATGGCAGATGCTCTCGCTGACGCACAGAAATCACGAGGGATTCCCGGGGGAATGCTTCTAGTCTTCGATGGGAAAGTCGGTGCCGATGGAAAGCCCTTCGTAGGGGTGATCAAAGCGGAGATGCAGTCCGGCTTTCAACGCCGATTAGATGCCGCAAAAATTGTGACCGAATTTCTCGAGAACATCTTCCTGACGCCAGCCACGAGACTTTACAAGCTTGCCCTGTTCATTTCTGAAGATGTCGCCGTCACGGCAAGCACAAGTTGGCGATGCTTCGTATTTGACAGCAATATCACTGCCGCCCGCCGAGAGAACGCGGCCGTATATTTCTACGACGGCTTTCTTGGCTGCGCCTTTCCTGAGAACGGAAAATATGAAACCGCGAAGTTCTTCGACCTCACCAAGGAATTCGTTCGCACATCGATAAATGACCGAGATCTCCGAAGGGATCTGGGCGACGCGCTGTTCGCCTTCGTTAAGGTAGATCAAGCACCAACGTTCACCTCGCAACAGTTCGGCGAAGCGTATCTGCCACCCGAATTGCGCGACCCATTCAACAGGTTCCTCGAGGCCAAGAAATTCCCGACCGATAGAGCCGTGGTTCGGGATATTAGCGAGATGGGTGGTAGGCTGCGGCGCCGGAAGTACAAGTTTGGTCCAGACATCGAGTTCTCGGCGTCCCCGGACGCGATACGCAATGGCACCGTGACAATCGAGGATGTCCCGCCTGGCGATGTTTCCGATAGCGAGGCTGCAAGTTGGACCAGGATCACGGTCCGCAGGCCAGTCACCGAACAGCTATGACGACCGAGCTCGAGATCCTGCGGCGCTGGGAGGCGGAGCAGCAGTACTACGACGCCTGGGGCAGGTTCATCGTCCACGCGGTCATCGACGGGCTCTCGACCCAGGTGGAGGCGCCGGATCTGTTCTTGCGCCTTCCGGTTAAGCACAGGCTGAAGGAGAACAAGTCGCTTATCCAGAAGGCACTCTATCGCGGCAAGGGCTATGCAAGCCCGTATGATGATATCGAGGACAAGGTGGGAATCCGGTTCGTCGTGCTCACCTCAGACGAAATACCCATCGTCGAGAAGGCGATCACCGAATTCGGCGACAGATACTGGTTTTGGCAAAAGGCCCGGGACTTCGCCGAGGAGCGGGCCCGCAAGCCTTGGGAGTTCGGCTATCAGTCGGTCCACTACGTGGTTCGGGCCAAAGCGGGGGTAGTCTTCGAGGGCGTTCCTATACCGCTGGACATTCCGTGCGAGATCCAGGTCCGCACGCTGCTGCAACACGCCTTCAGCGAAGTCACCCACGATACGATCTATAAGCCGAGCGTCAAATCGACGCCTGAGATGATGCGGGCTGCGGCTAAGGCGATGGCGTTGATCGAAGCGACTGACGACTACTTCCGTCAAGTTGGCAACCTCATCGACGCATCGGTCAAGAGCGTCAAAGCATTGATCGACGCCTTATCCATGTACTACCGACACAAGATCGGCGTAGACGCGACTGTCACCACTTTCGACGGCGAGCTGATCGACGCGTACCTCCCACTGGCCGGCGAGAGTTCAATCGAAGACATCCTTCTTTGGCTGAACACCAAGGATTTCATCATGGGGCGCATCAAGGATCGGCTAGAGGACCAGACGCTATTCGCGTTGCCTACGATCTTGTTGCTCTACTTCGTGGTGGGCAATTTTCCGAGCATCGCCGCCTCGCCCGGTTTACTGACCGATGAGGAACTCGGGCCGATATACTCCGATCTTGGCTTGGCCCTCCCGCAGTAGACAACAAAGCACGAAAAGAGGTTGACTTGTGAAAACTCGTCGCTCAGCAGGGGAATTTGCGCTGGAGAAGCGGCTGATAAGTCGTGCATTTCCCCCTGAGAGGCGCTCCGCCCTAAGGAGTTTTCTAACACAAGTTCGCCGAGCGTGACGCTGACGAGTGGCCGCTATCTTGGTTCTCGAATTTGACTGCGAATGAGGGCTGTGAGATCGCCTGCGAACCGCAGCTTATCGCAAATGTCAGCCGAAACCGCCAGGCCGGCAACGGCCCCATTTTGCGGTTGGCACCGGCGAGACGTAGGTGGTCGACAGAGCTAACAATGGGATGGACGTTGTGAAATCCCCTGGCGGTTCGGGCTTCAGGCTACATAAGCGGCGGAACCATACGGGACAATACGGGAAGATTCTCGATTTGTGCCCGCGAAAAAATCAATAAAATCAATAGCTTGCACACATCCTCCGGGCCCACCATTAAACCTCTAATATCAGGTCCTTAGCGGAGATTAATTGCAGTTTGGATCGCCTAACGATCGCGGTGATGCAACTTGATGCAGCAGGAATCGTTACTCCGTTTTCGCCCAAAACGCCTCTGTCCGAGGCTTTCCTAAAAGGCCGAATTAGCTTCGACATTTCCGCGACTTAGTTTTCGCTTTCCGATGGCTGTTCGAGTTTGATGCGGACGTCATCGCGCCGCTTCTAGTTCGAGGCTTTCTCGGCCGTTTCAAAATAGCACCGACAGGTCATCCGGTCGCGTCGGCGGTGAGGAGATCGAGTAATTCCGCACGACCGGAGCGTCGTCGATCACCAGATGCAGCATGATGAATTGGCCAGCCTTTGAACGGGCCTACCTGCGCGCTCTTTGGGGAGAAGACGACTGTCTTTACGTCGTGCGATGCGGCGGCAGATCAGCGTCAGGCGCCCCCATGATGGGTCGGGTAGGCAGGAAGAGGAGAAGAAATTGAAGGCGTTCATCAACTGGCCCGCGTTTAACGAGCCGAGATCGCTAGCAGGGCTGCGTTCGATACAGAAGGTACCACAGGCCTTTACGATCGATGATATCGATCAACCTTCCAGCGACATGACGGCGAGGTGAAGCGCGCGAACGCCTTTCTTTATGATCGGTTCATGTCGACGTTGCGCGAGGACCGCCGTGTAGACGGGCTGATGCAGAGTTGGAGCTTCTTCGACGATGTAGGAGGGCCGTTCGGCGGCGAAGCGACGCGCATCGTCGGCGCGCATATAGCATGTACCGCCGGCCCGCCTGAGCATATTGTCCGCCAGCGTTTCCGAACCCATCGAAAGCCGGCACGCGGTCAGGTTTGGCAGCGCCTCCGCATGAGCCTTCTCGAGCGCCACGGTATAACCCGGACGGATGTAACTGTCGGGGCTTACGTCGCAAAGTCGGCGCGCAATGGTCGAGACCATCACATATTCCTCGACCATCAGCTGGTCATACGTGATCTCGGGCAGGTAGCGCGGAGCATAAACCACGGCAATATCGAGGTTTCCCAGACTCAGATCCGATATCATCTGCGGCGAATAATCGGATTCGACGTGGATCGAGGATCGGGGCAAGACTTGCAGCAGCATTTCGAGCCACCCTGGCAGGATCGAGCGGGTCATCCCGACCTGGGCAGCGACCCGTAGGCTGCCCTCGAACCTGTTGAAGGCGCGCACGTCGTGACGCGCCTGGGACCAGGTCGACAGCATCGAGCGCGCGTAAGCCTCGAACCGCCGTCCTGCCGCGGTCGGCTCAGCACCGGCGCGGCCGCGGTGGAAAAGCTCCGATCCAACGGCGGTTTCCAGATTCTTGATACGGGTGCTGACTGTCGACTGCGTCAGTCCGAGGCGCTCCGCGGAGCGGTTGAAGTTCCGCGATTCGATGATGTCCAGAAAGGTTTCTACCTGTTCCAGTTGCATGAGGCAGCCAATCGATTTTTACGATCGTATCCGCCCGATCATACGCTTGATCCAAACACTGACAAGGCGGAAGTTCGATTCAGGACCCAGTGGCGTCCAGCAGCGCCCGCATCATCAAAAGAGGAACAAGTGTTCATAGTCGATTGCGATTGCCACAACTACTGGTCCAGCGCGACGGTGCTGGAGCCCTACCTGTCCGGCGTCTGGAAAGACATGTTCATCGAAGGCGAGAAGACCGGGCCTGTCGGCGCCTTCCCGCACGGGCATCGCCCCTGGTTTCATCCGCAGGATTTCTCCCGCAAGGATGTGCGGCCGAAGGTCGAGGCGGACAATTATCTGATCATGAAGGAGAAGCACCTCGACAAATACAATATCGGAGTGGCAATCCTGACGGGCGACGAGCCCATTGAAGCTTCGACCCTGGCAAATCCCTATTACGCCAGCGCGCTGGTAAGCGCCTATAATGACTATCAGATCAATGAATGGCTGCCGAAAGACAGCCGCTTCATGGGGTCCATCGTCATCGCGCCGCAGGATCCACGCCTCGCGGCGGCGGAGATCCGGCGCCTCGGCGCGCATCCCCGGATGGCGCAAGTTCTGGCCTCCCAAGGCTCGGTGCGGCCTTATGGCGATCCGTTCTATCACCCGATCTTCGAAGCCTGCGCCGAGGTCGGCTTGCCGTTCGCCATACATCTTGGCGGGCATGGCGGCATCAACTGGAATGCCGTCGCGCCGGCGCCCACCACTTTCTTCTGGGAGACCCATGCGATCCTGCACATGTCGGCCATGTCGCATGTCGCGAGCATGATCGCGCATGGTGTGTTCGAGAAATGGCCGGATCTCTACTTTGTCATCATCGAGTGCGGCATCGCTTGGGTGCCGTCGGTGCTCTGGCGACTTGACGCCGACTACAAAGCGCTCCGCAAGGAGACGCCATGGCTGAAGATGCTGCCGTCGGAATATTGCCGGCGCAACATACGCTTCTCGACCCAACCGCTGGAGCAACCGTCGAACGTCAATCATCTCTGGGCAATTCTGGAGGCGATGGACGGAGAGAACACGCTGCTGTTTGCGTCCGACTACCCGCATTGGGATTACGATGACGTCAACACATTGCACATCCCGCCGGAATGGCGCGGCAAGGTGCTCGGCCAGAATGCGTTGGATGTCTATAAGCGCATCCCCCGCCCGCAAGCCGCGGCGGCAGCGTGACGAGAACCAAAATGGCTCAGAAGACGTATATTTGCCGCGCCGACGAGATCCAGGTCGGGACGCCATTCATCGCCAAGGTGCGCAGCCTGTCGATCGGCGTGTTCCGGATCGGCGATAGTTTCCATGCGCTGCTGAATGTTTGCCCCCACCGCGGCGCTCCGCTTTGCGAAGGGCCGCAATGCGGAACGACCGCTCCCGTCGAGGGACCCGAATTCATCTACCACCGCGAGAATGAAATCGTCCGCTGTGCCTGGCATGGGTGGGAATTCGACATCAAGTCGGGTGCGGCTCTGGTTAACCCGTCCGTTCGAGCGCGCACATTTCCAGTCACTGTCGAGGCCGGAGACATCTATGTCACCGCCTGAACATCCAGAGCCGACGGCGCGCCTTGGCAACCGGTTAGGCGCCGTTGCTCAAAACAGCCGCCTTATGTGCTTCATCGTTTTTGCTAATGCGGCACAATTTGGGATGGATTGCCTGCACGTTCCGCTAACGTGACGAATAGACTGAAAAAAATCAGCGCAACTCGACTGGGGAACACCATGAAACATCATCTTCTTGCACCGGCTCTTGGCATGCTGCTGCTTGCGCCGATCGCATCGGCGTCGGCTGCGGACGTCACCATGCCGGACCCGAATTACGCCACTGCGACGGCGGTCATGAACGTGATCAAGAACGCCGCCGAGCAGGAGCTCGGGCTCGATGTTTCCACCGTCACTACCACCGCCGTCCCGGTCATTTGGGAAGCGATGGACCGTAACAAGGGGGAGGTCGATATCTGGCCGGACGTCTGGCTCCCGAACCAGCAGGGCCTCGTCGACAAATACGTCAAGGGCGCGGGCACGGTAAAACTCGCGCAGAATGGCTACGAAGCCAAGCAAGGCTACTGCGTAACGCAGGTCACGGTCGACAAATACGGGATCAAGGACGTCGCGGATCTCGCCAACCCGGACAACGCCAAGATCTTCGATACCAATGGCGACGGCAAAGGCGAGATATGGATCGGCGCGTCAGGCTGGCAGTCGACCAACATCGAAAAGGTGCGGGCCCGCGACTATGGCTTCGCCGATTTCTTCGATCTGCAGGTGACCGACGAAGCGGTGGCTGCCGCCTCGCTTGACCGCGCCGCGAAGGCCGACAAGCCATGGGTCGGATACTGCTACGGTCCGCACCAGAATTTCGCCCGATACAAACTTGCCTTTCTTTCCGAACCGAAACACGACCCAGCCAAGTTCGTGATGCTGCAGCCGAGCGAGGATCCTCAATGGTTCGAGAAATCGAAAGTGTCGTCCGCTTATGCTGACACCACCGTGCACATTGCCTATGCTGCTTCGCTGGCGCAGCGGCAACCGGAGCTGACCGCCGCTCTGGATCGGATTACATTCAATCCGGACGACATCAGCAAATGGGCCTACGCAATCATCGTCGATAAGAAGCCGGCGGACGATGTGGCGAAGGATTGGATCAAAGCCCACCCCGATGAGGTGGCGAAGTGGTTCGGTCATTGAGGTTCAGAACTGTGATTGCAGGCTCTGAACGGGCCTGCATCGTCGTCCGGCCGCTCAAGTCCGTGATCGGGCGGGAGCTGTAGCGGTGGACGCGGCCTCGGTCAGCGCATCGGGCGGAGCCGGCTTGCCGGCCCGCGCAGACGCGGCAACCGACGCTGCCGCCATCATCATGAAGGGCGTCTGGAAAATCTTTGGCGCCAGCGCGCCGGAGGCGATGGCGGCGATTCTGCGCGACGGCCTCGACAAGGACGAAGCCGCCAGGCGCTTCGGCTGTGTCGTGGGCGTGGCCGATGTCAACATCGCGGTTCGGCCGGGCGAAATCTTCTGCGTCATGGGCCTGTCGGGCAGTGGCAAATCGACATTGATCCGCCATATAAACCGCCTGCTCGAGCCGTCCGCCGGCGAGATTTTCGTCGATGGCGAAAACGTCATGGCCAAGTCGCCCGATGAGTTGAGGGCATTGCGGTCCCGCAAGATAGCCATGGTGTTCCAGAGCTTCGGTCTGCTTCCGCATCGGACCGTGCGCGACAACGTCGCGCTTCCGCTGGAGATCCAAGCTGCAAACAAACAGCGGAGATTCGATGCCGCCGAGGCGGCGCTTTCCAAGGTGAACCTGTCGGGCTGGGGGGACCGCTACTGTCACGAACTATCGGGCGGCATGCAGCAGCGCGTCGGACTCGCCCGCGCCTTGGCTGCCGATCCGGCGATCCTGCTGATGGATGAGCCGTTCAGCGCGCTCGATCCGCTGATCAGGCGGCAGCTGCAGGACGAGTTCCTGGCCCTTTCGCGCTCGATGGGCAAGACGGTGATCTTCATAACCCATGATCTGGACGAGGCGATCCGGATCGGCGATCGCATCGCGATCATGAAAGACGGCGTCATCGTCCAGACAGACACGCCGGAGGAGATCGTCACATCGCCGAAGCATGACTATGTTGCGAAATTCGTCGCCGACATTTCGCGCCTGAAGGTGATCACCGCCGGGCGCATCATGGAGCCGGTCGAGAATTTCAGAAGCCGTCATCGTCCAGAGCTGGATGTCGAGCGGTTGCGCAGGGTCGGTTCCCGAGAACCGCTCGCCGAACTCGTCGAACTCGCGGCACAGGATGCCGCACCGCTCGCTGTGACGGATACCGGTGGGTCTGTCGTCGGTGTCATTGACAGGCAGATCCTGCTCGACGGTTTGCGAAAGGGCGAGGCCCGTGAACGCCCATGATTCGGTCGCCATGCGGTCGATAGAATACGCTCAACCGGTAGAGGACGGGCTCGTCCGGGAATTCGTCGTCCGCAACCCTGCTTATTACGCCCAGGTGTTCGCCCGCATTCGGCGGGCTTCCGGTCCCGTCTGGCCGTTCAACCTGGCGGCCGCGCTGCTTGGGCCGGTGTGGGCCGCGGCCCGAGGCCTCACGTTGCTGTTCTGGCTCACCTTCTTCCTGGAGACGCTTGCGGTGGTTCAGATCGGCGTCGGTGCGGCGGGTAACCTCGGCGCGGCCGAGCAAGCACGAGCCGAGCGCGTCACCAAGCAGGCACAGGCGCGCGCCGAACAGGCGAGGGCCGCCGAGGCGGCGGGGGCGGACAATGCGACAGGACTGAAATCATCAGCGGCCGCTCTGGAGAAAGCTGCCAACAACGCCAGGCTGCAGGCTGAGGCGGCAAAGGCAAAGGCGCCGCGTGTGATTGTGTCCGGCGTCGTCACTTTGCTCCTCGCCAGGCTGATCGCTGGTTTCCTGGCCAATCGGATGCTCGAGCGACGCTTCGCGCGCTGGCGTTCGAAGCCGACGCTTCAGCGCGGGCTCAACTACCCGCTGGCGCTATGCGCTCTTGCCTTCTGTGTCGCGGCTTACGGGCTTTCGGCTTATCGCTTCGCCGCACCGACACCAGCCGTCTGGCTGACCGCTGCGCCCTCGAACCGCGAGTGGCAGGCCGCCTTGTCATCGTGGCTGGACAGCCTGATGGGGGCGATATCGCATCTCGGTGACGGCTTCTTTGGCGGCACCACGGGCGCAATATCGTTGGTGCTCGACGGCTTGGCCTATGGGCTGACGGGTATGCCCTGGCCAGTGACTATGGCGATCATTCTCGCCCTTGCCTGGCAACTGGCCGGGCCACGCGTCGCCATCTTCACCGCCGCTGCGCTCGCCTATCTTGCCGTGCTCGGGTTTTGGGAAAAGAGCCTGGAAACGGTCGCCCTGCTGGGAACATCGGCCATTCTCTGCCTCGCGATCGGAATCCCGCTTGGGATATGGTGCGGACGCCGGCCGCGCGTCTACGCCGCCGTGCGGCCGGTGCTCGACTTCATGCAAACCATGCCGGCATTCGTCTATCTGATCCCGGTGATCGCGCTGTTCGGCATCGGCAAGCCGCCGGGCGTCATCGCGACGCTGATTTTCGGCACGCCGCCGGTCGTGCGCTTGACCGCGCTCGGCCTGCAGGGCGTCTCGCCGGCCATAAGAGAGGCCGCGCAAGCCTACGGCGCTACGAGATGGTTCCTCTTGACGCGGGTCGACCTCCCGCTTGCAATGCCTTCTATCATGGCCGGCATAAACCAGACGATTCTCATGTGCCTTTCGATGGTGGTCATCGCTTCCCTGATCGGCGCCAAGGGACTAGGAGAAGATGTCCTCAACGCCCTTCAATATGCCGCCGTCGGGCAGGGACTGCTCGCGGGCTTCGCTATTCTTCTCTGCGCCATGATAATCGACCGTATCGTGCAGGGAAGAACTAAGTAGATGCCCGGTTTGGGCCGATGCTCTCAGGGAGTTTGCGCCGACCAAACCCGGAACCAGGCGCCGCCGGCCGGCCCGAATGTTAAATAGCGATTGCCTGCCGCTCAGAAATAATCCTGGTCGGGCATGCTCTCCTTGCGCCTGGCAATGAAGGCCCGCAATTCTTCGTCGATCGCGGGATCGAGGCCGGGGTCCGCATAATCGCTCAAAAGCTTCTTCCACTGGCGATTGGCGCGCTGAGCGGCGTCCAGTCCGCCTTCGGAACTCCACTGCTCGAACGAATTGTTGTCGCTGATCGTCGAGCGGTAGAAGGCCGACAGGAAATTCGACTGCGTGTGGGCGCTGCCGAGGAAATGCGACCCCGGCCCGACTTCCTCGATGGCATCCATCGCCTGCGCATTCACCGACAGGTCGATGCCCTCGAACAGGCTCATCACCTTGCCGCACAGGTCGGCGTCGATGATGGTCTTTTCGAAGCCGGTGACGAGCCCTCCCTCCAGCCATCCCGTCGCGTGGTTGATGACGTTGGCGCCGGCGAGAAGCGACATCAGCAGGCCCCAGGTCCCTTCCTGCTCCGCCTGCGCGTCGGGCAGCTTGGATGCCGAGAGCGTGCCGACGGTATGGAACGGAACACCAACCCTCCGCGCCAGCTGGCCGGCCGCCAGAACCATCTTTGCCGCCTCCGGCGTGCCGAAGGTCGGTGCGCCGCTCTGCATGGAGATGGTGCTGGCGAAGCTCCCCATCAGGCAGGGCGCTCCCGGATTGATGAGCTGGACAAGAGCAAGACACGCAAGCGCCTCGGCCAGCACTTGCGCCAGCGTGCCGGCGACGGTGCAGGGGCTCATAGCGCCGGCCAGCGTCCATGGCGTGCAGGCGACCGGCTGGTTGTTGCGCGCATAGACCTTGAGCGACCCCGACATGTTGGCATCTAACACCAGCGGCGCGTTGGTGTTGCTGACGTTGTAGAGCACGGCATTGTTTGCAACGAACGCCTCGCCGAAAACGATCTTGGCGATGTCGACCGCGTCCTGCGCCCGCATGGAGCCGATGAACGCTCCCATGAAAGGCCGGTCGGAATAGCGCACATGCGTGTAGAGCATGTCGAGATGGCGCTTGTTCGCCGGAAGATCGACCGGTTCACAGACCACGCCGCCGGAATGATGCAGGTAGGGGATCATTTGATGGATCCGCACCAGGTCGCGGAAGTCGTTCAGCGTCGCATAGCGACGGCCGCGGTCGAGATCATGCACGAAAGGCGGGCCCCACGATGGGCAAAGCACCGTGTTGTCGGCGCCGATCACGACGGTGTTGGCCGGGTTGCGGGCATGCTGCTTGAATTGCTTGGGCGCCGTCGCCTGGATAAGCTTGCGGCACATGCCGGGCTCAAAGCGCACGCGCGTTCCCTTCACATCGGCTCCGGCGACGCGGAAGAGATCGAGGATTTCCGGGTCGTCATGGAACTCCATGCCGACCTCCTTGAGCAGGCGGTCGGCATTGGCCTCGATCAGGCTGAGCCCCTCCTCATCGAGGATGTTGAACGTGCCGATCCTGCGGCAGAGATACGGGCGGCGCGGTTCCTGCGCGCCGCGTTGCACGAGGCGCGCGGCGCGGCCACGGGAGCGCGCTGGGGATGCGGCTTCGGCAGGTGTGACGACATCTTGCATGTGTGCCTCCAGACGTTCAGGCGGATGCGGCGGGCTGCAGCCCGCGCAACCGCAGATTTCGCGGATCGTATGGGGCTTCCTGCAGTTCGCGCGCCGCGAGCTCCTTGCCCAGGATAGAGATGCCGAACTCGCGTTCAGAGATCCCCGGCCTGAGATAGGCGAGCGCCAGCACCTTGTTGGTACGGAAGCCGTAACCGCCGCTGGTGACGACGCCGACCGGCCGCCCCTCATGCAGGACGGCGTGACTGTAGAACGGGAGCCGTTCGCCATCGTCCTCGATCTGCAGCAGCGCCATGCGCCAGGGGCGTGCCTTCTGGCGTTCGAGCATCGCCTCGCGGCCGATGAAGAAACGACCGTCCGCCTTGACCAGGGCGCTCAGTCCGGACTCGAGCGGCGTGCGCTCGGTCGTGAGGTCCGCGCCCCAGCCGCGATAGCCCTTCTCCAGCCGCATGAAATTCAAGGCATACACGCCGAAGGGACGCAGGCCATGCTTCGCGCCCGCCTTGACGATCATCTCGTAGAGCCGCCGGAACTGCGCGAGCTGGACATGCACTTCCCATCCCGGCTCGCCTGCGTAGGACACCCGAAGCGCCGTCACCTTGATGCCCGCGATCCTGATCGTCTGCCCCGATAGCCAAGGGAAAGCCGCGTTCGAGAGATCGATCTCGCTGATCGCCTGCAGAATCTCGGCCGCTTTCGGGCCCATGATGCCCAGCACACCGCGCCTCTCGGTGATGTTCTCGACAACGACACCGGGAAAAGACGCCGACCGGGCGCGAAGCAGGTCTTCGTCATGCCGTTCGGCCAGAGCCGCGCTGGTCAGATAGAAACGGTGTTGCTCGAGCCGCGTGACCGTGAACTCGGACGCGACACCGCCTTTCTCCGTCAGAACGTGGATGAGACCGATGCGGCCGAGGCGCGATGGCGGCGTGTTGGCGCCCAATGAGGCCATGAAGGCTTCGGCGCCCGGCCCGCTGACCTCGAATTTCGAGAGGGCCGAAAGATCGATGACGCCCGCGCTGTCACGGACGGCAAGGCATTCCCCCTTTACGGCACCCAGCCAGCCCGGGCGTTTGAAGGTCAGCGGCGGATCGCGATCAATGCCCGCTGTCGCGAACCAGTTGGGCCGCTCCCAGCCGTAGGCGGCGCCGAGCACCGCACCTTGCGACAACTGGATATCGAGCGCCGGCGTGGTGCGGCGCGGGCGCCCCGCCTCACGTTCCTCGTAAGGGTAATGGACGCCGAATTGCAGGCCGAAACATTCCACCGCCTTGTCGACACGGTAATCACGATCGGCATAGTTGCCGAAGCGCCGGGGATCGATGGCCAGGGCATCGCGCGGCGGCTCGCCGTCGACGATCCAATCGGCGAGGAAGGCACCGGTGCCGCCGCCTTCCATAACGCCCATGCTGGATCCTGTGAGAAGCCAGCCGTTCTTGAGGCCGAACGCGGGGCCTACGAGCGGATTGGCGTCCGGCGTGAAGGTGATCGGGCCATTGACCACGGTCTTGATGCCGGCACTGGCGAGTGCCGGCACACGCTCCATCGCTAACGCGATGATATGCTCGACGCGATCGAGATCCGGCGGCAGCAGTTCCATGCCGAATTCAGGCGGCACGCCGTCGATCGCCCAGGGATGCGCCGCCTTTTCGTAGGGCCCGACGATATAGCCATCCCGCTCCTGCCGCAGGTACCAGCTTTCCTCCGGATCGCGGATGATGGGCAGTTCCTTCTCGCCGGCCGCGACGCGCGCGGCAATTTCGGGCACGGTATCGGTGACGACATATTGATGCAGCATCGGCACCACCGGCAGGTCGATGCCCATCATCGTGCCGACCTCGCGGCACCAGGTGCCGGCGGCGTTCACCAGATGCTCCGCCCGGATATCGCCTTGCGCGGTGCGGACCAGCCATTCGCCCGAACCGGTGCGCTCCATCGACAGCACAGGATTGTGCCGGACGATCTCGGCGCCGCGCGAACGCGCGCCCGCAGCCATCGCGTTGGTGGCCAACGTCGGATCGACATGGCCGTCATGCGGCTCATGTAAGGCCCCCAGTATGCCGTCGGTTTCGCAGAGCGGGTATATGTTCTTCAGCTCGCCCGGCGTCAGGATGTTGAAGTCGTGGCCGACGAACCGGCCAAGGCCCTGCACATGACGAAACTCGGCCATCCGCTCCGGGGAGCGTGTCACGCGCAGCGCGCCGCTTGCATGGAAGCCGGTCGGCAGGCCGGTTTCGGCCGTCAGGACCTCGCGGTAGAGCCGCACGGAATGAGCGCGCATCTCCATGATCGTAGCGTTGTGGGCGAAGTGTGTGCAAAGCCCGGCGGCGTGCCAGGTCGAGCCCGCGGTGAGTTCCTGCCGCTCGACAAGCATCGCGTCGTTCCAGCCGCGCTTGGCGAGATGATAGAGAAGGGAAACCCCCATGGCGCCGCCGCCGATCACGACGACGCGGGCATGCTGTCTCATAATGTCTCCTGTTGGCCGCGCATTCTGCCGCCGGTTGGATCGTAGGGTGGTTTTTCGAGAAGCCTGAGGCCGAAGCGCTGTCCGGCGACCGCGATCTCATAAGCAGAAGCGGCGAGCTGCTGTTTCGTTTCGCCCGGATCGCAGGCGACGTAGCCGAGGCAGAGGCTCAATCCGGTGCGAAAACCGAAGCCGCCCGAAGTGGTGAGCCCGGCAAACTTGCCGTCCCGATAGATGGGCTCGTCATGCAGCAGAAGCGGATTGGCGGCATCGACGGCGAAATGCAGCAGGCGGCGTCCAAAGCCCCTCGCCCTGCGCGTTTCGAGGGCTTCACGGCCGATGAACCCGCCCTTCGTCCACGAGACAGCAAAACCCAATCCCGCCTCGATCGGCGTCTCCTTCGGCCCGACATCATGGCCCCAATGCCGATAGCCTTTTTCCAACCGGCAACCATCCAGCGCGTAGTGGCCGCAAAAGACCGCGTCATGCGCCTTGCCGGCTTCCCGGATGGTCGACAGCAGGTTTTCAGCGCATTCGGCGGGAACATAAAGCTCGTAGCCAAGCTCGCCGACGAAGCTGACCCGTGTGGCCCGCACATCGACCATGCCGACGTCGATGCGTCGTGAGGTCGAGAAGGGAAAGGCCGCTTCCGACAAGTCCGCGTCCGTCAGTTGCTGCAGCAATTCGCGGGAACGCGGCCCCATGACGCCGAGGACCGCTTCGGCCGAGGTGGCGTCGAACACCGAGGCGTCGAGCCCGAGATCGCTGGCATGCCTGGCGACCCACGCGAAATCCTTCTGGCGGGTCGCCGCGCCGGAGACGATCCGGAAAGCCGCCTCTCCGCAGCGCGTGATCGTGACATCGGCCTCGATCCCGCCATGCCGGTTGAGCATTTGCGTGTAGACCGCTCTGCCCTCCGCGACGTCGACATCGTTGGCCGCGAGCTGTTGCAGCAATTTCACCGCGTCGCGTCCGCTGACATCGAGCTTGGTGAACGGGGAAAGCTCGAACAGTCCGATGCCGTTTGCCATGGCGACCGCCTCGCGTTCAGCCGCCGGCCACCAATGCTGCCTGCCGAACGTATATCGCGGCTCACGCTCGGCTTCATTGCGGGCATACCAGAGCGGCCGCTCCCAGCCGGTCGGAGCACCGAACACCGCCCCTGCTTCGCCGAGCATGTCGTGCCACACTGAACGGCGCAGGCCACGGCCGGCTTCGGACTGTTTATACGGCCAATGCATGCGGAAGAGGTCGGCTACCGATTCCTCCATGCGCGCCTGCACGAAGCCGCGCGACGCGGCGCTGCGGTCGAAACGCGCGATATCGAGCGGCCACAGATCGAGACCCGGCTCACCGTCGACGATCCATTCGGCCATCGCCTTGCCGGCGCCGGCCGACGACATCATGCCCGTCGAGTTGAAACCGGCGGCGACGAAGAAGCCGCGGAGGTAAGGCGATTCGCCCATCAGCGGCTGGGTGTCCGGGGTGAAACTCTCCGGTCCGTTCATGAAGTGGCGGATGCCTGTTTCGGCAAGCGCCGGAAAGAGCCGCAGCCCGGCCGACATGAAGGGTTCGAACTGGTCCCAGTCTTCCGGCAATTCGAGAAAAGGCCTGTCGCCGACCGGGCCGGTGACGTCGAGGGCCTTGGCATTCGGCTCGAAGCCGCCGAGCACCAGCTTGCCGGAATCGCCCTTGACGTAGATGCCCTCGTCCAGGTCGCGCACGATCGGGAAAGGATTGGGCAGCCCGGCGACCGGTTCTGTCACCACATACATGTGCTCGGCCGCCTGCAGCGGCACCGGCACGCCAGCCATGGCGCCGATCTGCCTTGCCCAGGCGCCGGCGCAGTTCACCGCGACCTCGCAGCGGATCGCCAAGCCCGAGGCGAGCTTGACGCCGGCGACGCGGCCTTTCTCGATCACGAAGCCGCGGCAGGCCGTTCCTTCCAGGATCCGGATGCCGGCGGCGCGTGCCCGCTTGGCGTAGGCCGCGCAGATATCGACGGGATTGGCCTGCCCGTCTTCCTCGACCCAGAGCGCCTCCGCGAGCCCGTCCAGCGCGATTCCTGGAACCCGTGCCCCGACGACATCCGCTCCGACGATCTCCACCCGAAGGCCGCAGACGTCCCCCATATGCGCGATCCGTCTGAGCTCGCTCATCCGCTCTTCCCGGCGCGCCAGCCAGACGCCTCCGGTTTGCCGGTAACCTGAGGTCTGGCCAGTCAACGCTTCGAGCTTCGGGAACAGTTCGGTCGCGTATTGCGCCAGGCGCGTCAGGTTGAGCGTTGCCCTGAGCGGCCCCACGATCCCGGCCGCGTGCCAGGAGGTGCCGCTCGTCAACTGGTTGCGCTCGATGAGAACGACATCGGTGGCGCCGAGCTCGGCCAGATGATAGGCGACGCTCAAGCCGATCACGCCGCCGCCTATGATTACGATCCGAGCGTTTTCCTGCACCGATACGACATCCTTGCGGTCGAGACGGGCGATCTTTCCCGCCAAGCAGGCTTGCGCTCAATGGGATTTCTGCAACATTAGGAAAACTTATGTACGGTCCCAAGAAGGAACTCTGGTGAAGAGCGGAAGCTTTGACTTCAACCTTTTCCGATCGATCGAGGTTTTTGCTGCCGTCGTTGAAACGCGGCATGTGACGCAGGCGGCGCAGATGCTCGGCATGACCCAATCCGCCGCCTCGCAGCATCTCAAGAACCTGGAAACAGCCCTCGGTGTTAGCCTGATCGACCGCAATCTGAGGCCCATCGAACTCACCAAGGCGGGGATTGCGCTGCACCGCCGGGCCACCGCGATCCTGGCCGAAGTCGAGGGGCTGCGCACCGACGCCCGCCGCATCAACGCCGCGCCACTGCCGCTGCTCAGGGTGGCGTTGCTGGCGTCCATCGCCACCACGCTGGCACCGGCGCTTTCCGTGCTGGCGCGCAAGAATTTCGGCATTCCCGAACTCAGCCTTTTTGCCGGACTCGCCACCGACCACGTGGCGCTGCTTCGCGCCCGCCGCGCCGATCTTGCGGTAACCTCGGGCGAGTTGTTCGAGATCGAGGGACTGACGCGCTACCCGGTCATGACCGAAAAATTCCTGCTTGTGACGCCGAAGGGCTTTTCCGGCGATGTCGGCGACATCGCCAAGCTTTCTAAAAAACTCGCATTCGTCCGCTTCTCGAGGGAGACGCCGGTCGGCTTGCGCGTCGACCAGCATCTCAGCCGGCTGCGCATAGAATTGCCGCGGGCAATGGAGGGCGACCGTTCCAGCGTCGTGATGGCGCCCGTGGCGGCGGGTATGGGCTTTGCCATCCTGACGCCGACCCTGCTCATCGACGGCCTTGCGGAGGGGATGGAAATCGACATCCATCCGCTGCCGTTTACGAGCCTGTCACGCAACATCCTCCTGGTTGCGCGTGAACGCGAGCTGGGAGATCTGCCCGAGGCCTTTGCCGCGCGCACGGCGGAGGTGCTGAAAGAGACGATAAACGAGCGCCTGCCCGATCTGCCTCCGGACCATTACGCTTTGGACCCATCCGTCGCTTCAACATGAGGCAGAGCGCATTGTGCTCGTCAGATTTGCAAGCTGCTAATCGGCGGCATCAGTTATCCTGATGGAGGATTTTGCCGGATGCCTTCGGCGCGCGTCCATGTTCTATCCTGTTGCCATCCAATCCGGGAGGCCACGATATGAACGCTCCTCATACCCACTCATCGCTCGCGACCGACTGGTCGACGCAAGCTATCGTAGACCGCAGGAACCGCTTCTACTCCGCCTCCCAACGCAAATTCGTCCCCTACAAAGATCCGCTGATCATCAAGCGTGGCCGGGGACAATATGTATGGGATGAGCAGGACAGGAAATACATCGACCTGCTTGGAATGAACCTTTGCATTTCGGTGGGACACGCCCACCCGCAGGTGGTCAAGGCGGCGAGCGAACAGGTCGCGGAACTCACCCACTGCACCACCATGTTCTACCATCCGGTGCCGGCCCAATATGCCGAAGAACTGGCGGGCACAATGCCGGCCGGCCATGACTGGGTCGTCCATTTCACCAACTCCGGTGCGGAAGCGATCGACCTCGCGCTTCTGATGGCGCGCTCGCATACCGGCAACATCGACATGCTGGCGCTTGCCTCCAGCTATCACGGCGCCACATTCGGCGCGCAGTCGGTGACAGGGATAGCCGGCTTCCGCCACTGCGTCCCACAGCTTGGCGGCGTGACCTTCGTGCCCGAGCCGAACCAGTATCGTGGCGTTCACGGCGCAGGCGTTGAGCCATACCTGAAGGAGATTGACCGGGCGATCGCGACGTCGACGAGCGGCAAGCTTGCGGGTATGATCATCGAACCCGTGCAGGGCTATGGCGGTATCGTCCCCATCCCCGAAGGCTATATTGCCGGTGCATACGAACGCGTGCGCGACGCGGGCGGTGTCTGCATCATTGACGAGGTGCAGGCCGGCGTCGGACGCACGGGCGACGCTTTCTGGTCATTTGAATCGCACGGCGTGGTGCCCGACATCGTGGTGGTGGCGAAGGGCGTGGGCAACGGAATCCCGCTGGGGGCGGTGATCGCTAAACGGCAGGTCGCCGAGTCGATGGCCGACAAGTTCCTGTTCCACACCTATGGCGCCAACCCGGTTGCATGCGCCGCCGGCCGCGCTGTCCTCAAAGTCATCCAAGAAGAACGGCTTCAAGAGAACGCCCGCGATGTGGGCGCGGCGCTCAAGGTTCGTCTTGAGGACATGAAGCAACGTTTTCCGATCATCGGCGACGTCAGAGGACGCGGCTTGATGCTGGCGATCGAGCTCGTCAGGGACAGAACGACGAAAGAGCCGGCCCCCGAGGAAACGCTAGCGGTCTTCGAAGAAACCCGCCGCAACGGGCTCGTCGCCAGCCGCTCCGGACCCTACCGGAACGTCATCAGGATGTGCCCGCCGCTTTGCCTCGCGATGTCCGACGTCGATGATGTCGCGGATCGATTTGAAAGAAGTTTCGCAGCGGTAAGCGGCCGGAACGTCTGACAAATCCGCTTACGGGGCAAGCTGAAGATCGGCTTAGGCATCACCGCCTTCGGGCAATAATCTCCACCGGCGCAATCAGGCTGGCTGAAATGCTTTCGGTCATGTTTTGGACCATCTGGGGGCGGCGTGCTCCCATGAGTGTCTGGACGCCCAGTACTGCCCGCCCTTTAGCCGCCTGCGCGCGCTGCCGCGCGAAATAGTCAAGCGCTGCATCGCGCCGCTGGCGTTCCGAAACAATCTCGAACCCGGCTGCCGAAAGCGCGTCGCGGTACTGCTCTGGCTGGGCGATCGCGTTCGTATCTGCCGTACTCGCCCATGGCAGCGGATAAGACAGCTCGCCGGCTCCGGTGCGCATGACGTCGAAGACGCCGAAACGCGAACCCACGCGAAGCACCCGCGCAATCTCCGAAAACAGTGCGCTCTTGTCGGCAATGTTCATTCCGACGTGCAACATATATGCGGCAGTGAACGATCCATCTGCGAAGGGCAGCGCTAAAGCATCGCCCTGCTGCAACGAGACGCGGTCCTCGAGATGCAGCCAGCCGGAGAGGACGTTGCCGGCTTCGACGTAGTCGCGAGTGAGATCGATGCCGGTCACCTGGCAGCCGTAATGCGCAGCGATCTGTCTGGCCGGGCCACCCAGGCCGCAGCCGATGTCGAGCACTCGATCCTCGGCGGTCAGCGCAAGTTGCTCTGCCAACTCTCCCGTGGCGGCGCGGCCGCCAATGTGAAACTCGTCTACCGGCGAGAGGTCCTCGGCGGTTACCGTGCTCTCGGTCTTGCCCATGGCGGCAAGACCATCACGGATATCTGCGATCAGGCTGTCTCGCGCGTAGTGTTTAGCAACCTGTGACCCCGGCGCCGCTTCCATGATCATCGCCTTTTTTGGTGCAAGTCTCGCGGATCATCTCCGCCCATCAGGACATTCCCCGAGGTCGGCCGACCTGACAAGCATTCTATCCAATTTCGAGCCATAATTTGGGCAGCTCATCGCGAGGTTATTCGGCAAAAAATCCACCGCCTTGCTGCTCAGTCCGCCAGGGTAAGCGCGACATCTGGCACGCAACTTCCCCGGCCATTCTGAAGCGTTTCACAATCTGGGGAGCGCAGACCCCATAGACGGCAGTTTGGCAAGCGCGAAGGCATGGCAGCCTTCGGCTGCCATGCCTTCGCGCCGAACAAAAGGCGGGGCGCCGGATCTGCGCTCCCGTCCGGAGACACCGTCCCGTTGCACCAGAAACATTCCAGCTCAAACCAACGTTCGGTCGTCCAGGACAGAGGAGCACGATGATGCACAAGGACCAAGTATAAGGATCTGCCAAGAAACTCCGGGGCAAGGTCAAGGACAAGGTCGGCAAAGCGACAGGTGACGACAAGCTCCGCGCCGACGGAGCGGCTGACAAGAGGCATAGCCCAGGCAACATGGCATCCCTAAGGGAACTCTTTACGCTCCTGCGCATTTATCGGCTTCGGTCATTTGGGGACGGCATGGGGGATATCTCACGCGATCGCGGAGCAGAACAGAAGCGCTTCGAACTGTTGGCTGCGCTGGGCGACCGGATTCGTGAAATCGAAGACCCTGCGGTGCTGGCCTATGCGGCCGCAGAACTGCTCGGCACGCATTTCGGCGTGAGCCGCGCGGGTTACGGGACCGTGGATCTCAAGCGAGAGACCATCACCATCGAACGCGACTGGAATGCCCCTGGCGTCAACAGCCTGGCCGGTCTGTTGCAATTCAGAGACTACGGCTCCTACGTCGAGGACCTCAAGCGTGGCGAGACCGTGGTCATCGAGAATGCGGAAACCGACCCTCGCACGCGGCGGCATGCCGACGCCCTCAAAGCCATCAATGCGCAATCGCTGATCAATATGCCGGTGACCGAGCATGGCGGCCTGGTGGCGCTACTATACCTCAATCATCAGGCGCCGCGACGTTGGGCGGTGGAGGAGGTGTCACTCATCTCCGAGGTAGCCGAGCGAACCCGCACGGCCACCGAGCGCCTGCGGGCCGAGCGCGCGTTGCGCGACAGCGCGGAACGCCTGGCATTCCTTGATCGGCTCGGACGAGAAACGGCGATCGCCACGGACGCCGACGCGATCATGGCGATTACCACGCAGCTTCTGGGCGAGCATCTCGGCGTGTCCATTTGCGCCTACGCCGACATGGAGCCGGACCAGGACCATTTCACTATCCGCGGCGACTGGAGCGCTCCCGGCTCAGCGAGCATCAAAGGCTATTACAGCCTGGCGGACTTTGGCCGCTTGGCGGTGAAGAACCTCCGCGCCAATCTTCCTCTGGTCATCAACAACAATCAGGTCGAGATCGCGCCCGAGGAGGCGAGGACCTTTCAGCAGATCGGCATAACCGCGACCATTTGCATGCCTCTCGTCAAGCAGGGGCGATTGACCGCGCTCATGGCGATCCACGACAGACAACCCCGCGTCTGGTCCGAGCGCGAATTGAACCTGCTGACCGAAGTGGCCGAGCGCTCCTGGGCGCATATCGAGCGTGTCCGTGCCGAGCAGGCGGCACGCGCCAGTGAAGAGCGGTTACGACTGGCGACGGATGCGGCCGAGATCGGCATATGGGACTACGATCTAATCAATGGGATGCTGCGCTGGGACCATCGCTGCAAGGCCCTGTTCGGTCTGCCGCCCGACGCTGACGTGACCTATGAAGACGCCTTTCTAGCGGGGCTGCATCCGCAGGACAGGGACCGCGCCGATCAGGCTGTACGCGAGGCGATCGCGCCCGACAAACGCGCCCGCTACGACATCGAATACCGGACCGTGGGGCTGCGCGATGGGAAGGAGCGCTGGATTTCGGCCACCGGCCAGGCCTATTTCGAAAATGGACGCGCGATCCGCTTCATCGGCACCGTGATCGATATCAGCCAACGCAAGCGCGTCGAGCATCATCTTCAGATGATGAACGCGACCGCCGCCCTGGTCGCCGCTGAGCTCGATGTCGGTCGCATCGTTCAGACCGTCACCGACGCCGGCGTTGAATTGGCGGGCGCCCAGTTTGGCGCGTTCTTTTACAATGTCGTCGACGACAAGGGCGACAGATACATGCTCTACACCTTGTCCGGCGCACCGCGTTCGGCGTTCGAGAACTTCCCGATGCCGCGCAACACGGCCGTGTTCGAGCCCACCTTTCGCGGAACGGGTGTGGTTCGCTCCGACGACATCCTGCAGGACCCGCGATACGGCAAAAATGCGCCGCGGAGAGGAATGCCTGAAGGCCATCTGCCGGTGCGCTCTTATCTCGCTGTACCGGTTGTATCCCGGTCCGGTGAAGTCCTCGGCGGACTCTTTTTCGGCCATGCTGAAACCGGTGTGTTCGGTAAGGAGCATGAGACGGCACTGCTGGGCCTCGCCGGCCACGCCGCGACCGCCATCGACAATTCCCGGCTGTTCAAGGAACTGCAGGCACTGAACGCCACCCTCGAACAACGCGTCGTGGAGGAGGTCGCCGAACGCGCCAAAGCCGAGCAGCATCTTCGGCAGGCGCAGAAGATGGAGGCGATCGGTCAATTGACCGGAGGCATCGCCCATGATTTCAACAATATGCTCGCCGTGATCATCGGAGGATTGAACCTTGTCCAGCGCAAGCTCCGAAACGGCGACACGAATGTGCACAGCTTCGTAGACGGTGCAATCGAAGGCGCGCAGCGTGCGGCCGAGCTGACCAAACGCCTGCTGGCCTTCTCCCGCCAACAGCCGCTGGCGCCGAAACGGCTGAAGGCCAACCGCCTTGTCGCCGCGGCATGAGCGAACTGCTCAACCGAACGCTGGGAGAAACGATCCTGATCGAAACCGTGCTCGCTGCCGGGCTTTGGCAGGTCGAGGTCGATGCCGGACAACTCGAAAGCGCGCTGCTCAACCTATGCGTCAACGCGCGCGACGCCATGCCGGGCGGAGGCAAACTGACGATCGAAACGGCAAATGCCCACTTGGACGATCGTTACGGCCGGGAAAACGGCATCGTATCCGGGCAGTACGTCATGATAGCCGTCACCGACACGGGAACCGGAATGACAGCCGATGTGCTGGCGAAGGCTTTCGATCCTTTCTTCACCACCAAGAGTGTCGGCAAGGGAACCGGCCTGGGTCTCAGCCAAGTGTATGGATTCGTGCGCCAGTCCGGCGGCAGCGTGAAAATCTATTCGGAGCAAGGGGTAGGCACTACCGTGAGAATCTACCTGCCCCGGGCGCATGGTGCACCCGCCGATACCGAGATCGTGTCCGTCCCGGCTCAGCCCCGAGGGCGCGCTGAAGACGTCATTATGGTGGTCGAGGACGAGGACCGCGTGCGGCTGATGGCTGTCGAAACCCTTCGGGAACTGGGGTATTCGGTCCTTGAGATGAGGAGCCCCCGAGAGGCGCTGGAGGCCGTCCAGGCGGGCCAATTGCCGACCCTCCTGTTTACGGATGTCGTTATGCCCGAAATGTCCGGACGCGAGCTCGTCGACCGCATCAAGAAGATACACCCGTCGGTGAAAGTGCTTTACACGACCGGCTACACCCGCAATGCCATCGTCCACAACGGCACGCTCGACCACGGGACCGCGCTTCTTACCAAACCCTACACGCTTGACGAACTGGGCGAGAAAATCCGGCAGTCACTCGGTCGAGGAACAGGAGGCTGATCCCAGATCGCAACCAGTGTGGCCGGTGTTGGTGACGGCCTCCGCGTCGATTGATAGGCCGACAGCGATCCCGACATCCCGAGCCCAAGCGACGAACATTTGTCGGGCGAGATCGGCTGGGCTGCGTCCATCATAGGCGGCACAGCAGAAATCGCTGGCGCGTGAGTGCAGGCGCCCACGCTGCTCAATCGGCCATTCCTCAAGACATTCAATAGCGTCCATGACGCAGCATATGCTTCGGGAGCCGAGGAACTCGTCAGCGACGAGAACGGGACGTGCGAAGGCCTCCGGACGCTCGTCCGCTGCTCCGCAGGCGTACGCATACTCTTCGGAAGCAAAGTCAGGGCTGGGGGAGACTTCGGTTCCCATGTGCTTACTCCCGTCGTGATCCGGTGCGGCGCCACAGGCCACAATATCGTGAGGGCTCTGGGGCGCGGCTTGTCTAAAATATTGGAAGGGGCTGTTTCGGCGTCAAGGATGGCCGAGGGATACTCCGCCGCTTCTATTTCCCTGCGGCGGACTGCCGATAGCGCTTGATTTCGAGTGCTCTCAGAAACGCCCTGGCGCCCATGTCGCAGCTGTGCCTGGGGGGCCCATTGGAGCTTATGACCGCCTTTGCCTGATCGAGCGTGAGGCCGTGCTTGGCTGCGAATTCAGACGGTTCGTAGGCATCGGCCCAATTTTCGATCGGCTTCATTTCAACTCAGTCTGACGTTGTTGTCAGACCGGAAGTTAGCGGGACGGGAAGAGAGCGGAAATCTCATTTGTTGAAAGGAGCGACAAAGGTAACCCCGATAGCGGAGCAGTTGCCATGGCGTGTGCATCGCAAACCGCGGTGCTGCTCGATGGGCAGCGTTGAACGAGAGCGAAGACCGGTCTGGCCAGCTCGCAAGCCCGTGTCACTCAGGGCATCGTGGAGTTTCGCCGCGGTCGAAGCCTGGAACATCCTGCGCTGTTCTGGGTTCGGCGCCTGTCGCGTGGGAGCAAATGTTTCATCGCCGAGAGCGCCGTAAGGAATTTCAATATCAATTTCGGTCCGCAACATGCGGCGGCGCACGGCGGAGCAAGACAAGTTTGATGCCCGATCTTCTTCCACTCAGTTTCGACAGCTTCTTCATGGCGGGGTTCGAGTGTTCTTCGCATCATCGCAAAGATGGCCTACGTCTGGACCTTGTCCGGGCCACTAGCCACGACATCCACGCGGAGAACGACTACCGTCGATGCTCGGACTTGGGATTGAGAACCATTCGTGATGGACTGCGGTGGCATCTGATCGAAACGGCGCCGGGCGTCTACAACTGGTCGAATTGGAAGTCCATGCTGGATGCCGCGAGTGCCGCCGGCGTTCAGGTCATTTGGGATATCTTTCACTACGGCTCCCCCGATCACCTCGACCAGGGTAGCGAACAGATGATCCAGAGCTATGCTTCCTTCGCAGCCGAAGCGATCCGACTGCACCGAGCGGTGACCGGGAAAGCCGCAGTGGTCTGTCCCATTAACGAAATATCGTTCTTCGCATGGGCGGTCGAAGTCGGATATTTTCCTCCCGCCGGACCTAAAAAGAAGGGGTGGTTCAAGCGGCATCTGGTCAAGGCGGCCGTACAGGGTATCCGCGCAATGCGTGAAGCTGACCCCGAATGCCGTTTCGTGTGGGCTGAACCGCTCATTCACATCGCGCCGCGCGACCGCACTCGTCAGGAGGTCCGTCGTGCGGAGCAGGCCCGCCAAGGGCAGTTCGAAGCATATGACATGCTGATGGGCCGTATCGAGCCAGAGCTCGGAGGAGCCGAGGATCTGATCGATGTGATTGGCCTAAACTTCTATCCGCACAATCAATGGTACCTGCATGGGCCGACAATCCCGATGGGCCATCATGAATACCGGGCTCTATCAGAGATGCTTGTCGAGGTCGCCCGACGCTACACCAAGCCTTTGTATATTGCAGAGACCGGCTCCGAGGGATCCGCCGGCCCCGCATGGCTTCACTACGTATGCGATGAAGTTCGGACTGCGATCAGTCAAGGAGCCCCGGTCCAAGGAATTTGCCTCTATCCGATCACGGCTTATCCTGGATGGGACAATTCCCGCCACGCCGAGGTTGGCCTTTTTTCCGTCATCCATGCGGATGGTTTGCGCCGCGTTCGTCAACCGATGGCCGATGAACTCGCAAGGCAGCAGAAGCTATTCGCTGACATACTTGAGCCGCGCGACCTGGCGGTGCCGGACAAGCGGAGGGACGGCTAAGCGGGCGTCGCGATGGCCGTCTGCACATCATCCGCAATTGGTACCGTCTTCTGAATGCGCGCGAAAGTGGCCAAGGCCTGCCCTACGACCTGATCCATATTGTAGTAGCGATACGTTGCCAGACGGCCGACGAACCACACGTCGGGGCAATTTGCAGAAAGCGCTTCATATTGTTTGTAGAGTGCTTCGTTTTCCGAACGCGGCACCGGGTAATACGGGTCGCCAATGTCTGTCGGGTACTCGTAGGTGAGGCTCGTCCGGACATTCTTCTGGCCAGTCAAATGCTTGTACTCGGTGATGCGCGTATAGGCTTCCGTTTGGGGATAATTGACCACGGCCACCGGCTGAAACTGCTCGCAGTCGAGGGTGACATGCTCGAAGCGCAATGAACGATAGGGCAAACGGCCAAGCTTCCAGTCAAAGAATTCATCGATCGGTCCGGTATAGATCAGCCGCCGGAAGGGAATTCGATCTCGGACCTCGCGATAGTCGGTCTGCAGCATGATCTTGATGTTGGGATTATCCAACATCCGTTCGAACATGCGCGTGTAACCGTCCGCCGGCATCTGCTGGAAACTATCGCCGAAATAGCGATCGTCGCGGTTCGTTCTGGTCGGAACGCGGGCCGTCACGGACTTGCTCAACTGGCTGGGATCGACTCCCCACTGCTTTCTGGTGTAGCCGCGGAAGAATTTCTCATAGAGTTCTCTGCCCACGGTGCTGACAACCACATCCTCGGCAGTATTGATTTCGTCAACGGTTTCACGACGCGATGCGAAGAAATCTTCCAGCTCTGCCGAGCTTAGCTCGAGACCATAAAGACGGTTGATCGTGTCGAGGTTTATCGGAATCGGCAGAAGCTTGTCGTCCACCGCAGCGAGCACGCGGTGTTCGTAAGGGCGCCAGGTCGTGAACTGCGACAGATAGTCGGCGATCGACTGGGCGTTGGTGTGGAATATATGCGGTCCGTAACGATGAATGAGGATGCCAGCTTCGTTGTAGCAGTCATAGGCGTTGCCGCCGATGTGGCTACGGCGGTCGATGAGGAGAACGCTTTCCCCTCTTTGCGAGGCGATCCGTTCCGCGAGAACACTGCCGGCAAAGCCTGCCCCGACGATCAGCCAGTCGAACATGATCATGCGCTCCTGCGGAAGGGCACGACCTTCTTGCCTGCACTGGCTTTCTTGATGTGGGCGGCCATGGCTTCCCATGTTCGCTGCCAGGACATGTTGGCCAGATAGGCATCGACCGCTGCCAGCCGCATGTTACGCGGTTGCGCCAGCACCGAGCGCAGCTTCGGTTCGATATCTTCGGCATCCGCGATATCGACGAGGCCCGCAGCGCCGTAGCTTCGCACGACATCGACGATTGCCGTCGAGACCACGGGCAGGCCCGCGGCGAGGAACTCGGGAGTTTTTGTCGGGCTGATGAAGCGTGTCGCTTCGTTGAGCGCGAACGGCATCCAACCGGCGTCCCAATGCCGAAGGTAGTCCGGCAGATCCTTGTAGGCTTTGCTGCCGAGCCAATGCAGGTTGTCCGCTCTGGGCAGGCTATCAGGATCGATCTTGACGACCGGACCAAGCATCACGAAGTGCACGTCCGGCATCGTCCTGGAAGCCTGCGCAACGAGATCGATATCGAGGCGCTCGTCGATGACGCCGAAGAAACCTACCCGAGGGTGCGGGATGCCCTGTTGATCCGCCGGCTCCTCGCCGGGCGTCCTCGCCTTGTGAAAGTGGCTGACGTCGATGCTGCTGGGGAAGGGATAGATTGCCCGATGCTGGCAGCGCTTCGCTTCGAACAGGCTTAGGCCGCCGGTGAAGACTAGATCGGCGCGCTCGAAGAGCGCCCGTTCCATCAGCGCAAGTTGGGCCGGCGCATTCTTGAATGCCGAAAGCTCGTCCATGCAGTCATAGACGCATACGTCGAAGTCGACATGCGCGCTGAACCGCAAGGCCATTGGGGTATAATACCAGGCGGTCAACTGAGCGTGCGGCGTCGACGCGATGATCCGGTCAAGATATCTGCGCTGGATCGCGTCGGCCCTGGCGGGGCTGGTGCCGATCGGCAGCAAGGGGGTCGCGACCCGAACGCCCGCCGCCGCATCGCAAAACCGAATGGACGAGTGCGAGCATTCTTCGAAGATCGGTTCCTCGAAGTAGACGATCTGATGCTCTTGCGAGGCAAGCGTGAGAATGTGCTGCGGGCGTTGATAAACGAAATTCCATCGCAGATGGGAAAAGCATATCAGTAAAGCTTGTTCTTTTCTGACCTTGAGGGTGACAGGTATTCTTATTGCCGCGTCCATATAAGCTTTTCCCTGGAGACATTGCCGCTAGACTGCGATTAACATTTGTTAAGCGCGAGATGCAGGAACCTATTCCTGCCACATGTCTAACTGTCCGCTGATTAACTTGTTCCAGCCCGCGAGCGATATGCAGGCTGGCGTGCTGGGCCAGAGTGTCCGGCATGTCTGCCAGCAGCTTTCTGGGGACGGCCGCTCGGATGCCGCATTTCCGTTGAATGAGCAGCTAAAATATTCGATGGCTGAATTGATTCGTCGGACCGAAGCGCGAGCGGCGTTTTAACGACCGGCAATCGCTAGGGCAGAAAGATGAAGATCGCTTTTGAGACGAATGTGTTCCCATTGTTTCACCCTCAGACGGTGGATGATCTGAAGGACCCATGCCCGGTCTACGACGGCCGGCTCTGGCATGTGTTCGGGTCGAGCGGCACGGTGACCAGCGAGACCTGGAAGATTCTTCACGCAACCGCGCCCGAATTGCATGGACCGTGGACGGAGCACGCGCCGATCGAGCTTCCGGTCACGGGCTCGGGCGTCGCGGCGCCCGGTGTCGTGCACGAAGACGGCGTCTTCCATATGTTCATCCAGACCGAGTTCATGAAATCAGGCGGCCGTTGCGAACACGCGGTGTCCAACGACGGGTTCAACTGGGTGGTGCTCAACCCGGCAATCCTGTCCTTGCCGGGAACGGATGAAGACGGCATCTATGATCCGCATCCGGCTCTCGTCGGCGGCAAACGCTACATGGTTTATTCCGGCATGCCGAAATTCACCCGCGTCCCGCAGCCGGACATCTATCTGGCGCGAAGCCAATCCGATTCATGGTTCGGGCCTTGGAAGCGCCTGGGCAAAATCCTGGATCACAACGACATTCCCCACCACAACACGCGGGAAGACCCTGACTACGAATGGGGAATTGAAGGCGCCCAATTGGTGGAGCTTCCGGATGGTCGCGTGCTCCTCAACGCCACCTGCTTCCTTCCGCACGGACCGAGGGGTAGCCGGCAGCGGGTGTTTTTCGCCATCGCGGACGCCGTTACCGGACCTTACGTCTCGATAGGCCCAGTGCTTGATCCGGGCGGACCTGGAGAAAACGGCCACTCGACGGTGATGATCGACGGCGAGCGGCTGACCCTTTTCTACCAGAGTCGCGTTGCGGCGACGAACCATCGCTGGCGCTATGGCCTGGCGAGCTTCGACGTGTCCCTGCTTTCGAAAGTGGCCTGACCGGATCCTCACAAGCTCGCGGACCTATTCGACAAGTTTCGTCCCGCTTGGGGCTGCGGCCGGTCCTCACAACAAGATCGCGGTCGGGAACAAAGTCTGTAGGGGACATGGTTCGGTTGCGTTCCAGCGGAGAGCGGCCAGCCATGTGCCTGGAGCTAACAAGCGGAGAATCGCCCCGCACGCCCAGACGGCGAACCCGGCCGCCTCAGCGACCTGGCGCGACACCACCACTCGACCCTATTTGTTCAACCCTGTAGGTCTTCATGTTCTGCGTCGCTCCGGGCGGCTATCCGAACTTGGCGCCGGACCGCTTGTTCCGCCAGGCTTTTCGCGGGCCCGCGATGTCGGGCCGGGGACTGGCTTCGTTAGCCCCGCATTCTGCAGCAAGCAGGGCGGAACAGAACGGTGCTGCCGATATAGATCAGGGATGCGACGCCATCGCCATTCCGGAGCTTGGAACACTAGGACGCGCGCCAGGTTCGATAGAAGAAGTTGAAGTATTGGGAAGTTACGGCTCGCGAAGCAAAGACCGGGTCGCAACGCATCTGGGAGAACGCTGTGTGATCAAGACGGGAGCCAATGCAGTGGGCCAACCAAAGCCATGATCGTTCTGGTCACTGGCGCTTCGGGTCTGATTGGCGCGACATTGTGCGCGCGCCTGGTGGGCGAGGGGCACGGCGTCGTCCGAGTGGTCCGTGGCCGCGCCCCGAACGGCCTTTCCAAGGAGCGAACCGCCGTCATCGATATGGCGAAAGCGCTGGAGCCGGAAGACTGGCTCCCACACCTCGTGGGGGTCGACGCCGTCGTGAACTGCGCGGGCGTGCTGCAGGACAGTGCTCGGGAGGATACGGGCAACGTTCATGCTGTCGGCGCCTCGGCTCTCTTTGCTGCCTGCGAACGCGCCGGCGTGGGACGGGTCATTCATTTCTCCGCGATCGGTGTCGACCGGGAGCAGCCTTCACCATTCTCGGCCAGCAAGCTGGCGGGGGACCGAGCGTTGATGGAGCGCAATCTCGACTGGGTGATCCTTCGGCCCTCGGTGGTGCTCGGGCGGCCAGCCTTCGGCGCAAGCGCTCTTTTTCGCGGCTTGGCCGCCTTGCCTCTGCTTCCGACAATGCCCGGCACAGGTCGCCTGCAGGTCGTCCAGCTCGACGACGTCGTCTCAACTGTTTTGACCCTGCTCAGCAAGGATAGCCCGTCGCGCCTGACGCTCGAACTCGCAGGGCCAGAAGCATTGACGATGAGCGAAGTCGTCTCCCGCTACCGCGAATGGCTGGGGTGGGGGAGGGCGAAGGAGTTTGTCCTGCCCGGTTGGATTGCCGCAATGCTTTACCGGTTTGGGGACCTTGCAGGCCTCCTCGGCTGGCGGCCTCCGATGCGCACCAACGCCGCCAAGGAGATTGCGCGCGGCGCGACCGGCGCCTTGGAGCCGTGGAAGCTTGCAACGGGAATCGAACCCTCGAGCCTAGCATCTGCCCTGGCCGCCAGCCCTCCCACCGTACAAGAGCGCTGGTTCGCCGGGCTTTACTTCGTGAAGCCGGCGATCTTCGTGGTTTTGCCCTTCTTCTGGATCGCAACCGGTATCGTTTCGCTCACCACCGGATGGCGCAGCGGTGTGGAGCTTCTCCTCGGCACCGCCTTCGAGGCGTTGGCCGGTCCAGCTGTTGTCGCAGGCGCGTTGGCCGATATGGTTGTCGGCACCATGATCGCGTGGCGGCCGACGAGCCGGGCAGGGTTGTGGGGGGCTATCGCAGTCTCGTGCTTCTATGCAATTGCGGGAAGTATTCTGCGCCCGGACCTGTGGAACGAGCCCCTTGGCCCATTGATGAAGATTCTGCCCATACTCGTCTTGCACTTCTGCGCGCTGGCGGTCCTGGAGGAACGCTGATGCTTTATTTTGTGCTGAAATACTTGCACGTCATCGGCGCTGCCGTGCTGCTCGGCACCGGTGCCGGCATTGCATTCTTCATGCTCCTCGCCCATCGGACCGGCAGCGCCGCCACGATTGCCGCCGTGGCTCGCATCGTCGTCATTGCCGATTTCCTGTTTACCGCCACCGCTGTAATCGCCCAACCGATAACCGGGGCCGCATTGGCCTGGCAGTCAGGCTATTCGCTCCGGGAGGGCTGGATCGTGCTGTCGATCCTGCTCTACGTCGTCACGGGGCTGTTCTGGTTGCCCGTGGTGTGGATGCAGATGCGCATGCGGGATCTCGCGGTGGAAGCTGCGTCCGCCGGCACTCCGCCGCCAGAGCGCTACAATCAGCTCTTCCGTGTTTGGTTCGCTTTCGGGTTTCCGGCATTTGCATGCGTGGCCGCAATCTATTGGCTGATGATCACACGACCCGAAATTGAGTTGTTCTAACGAGTCCGCGAACTCTGCCCGATATCGACACGCAACCGCAGTGTCTGACAGAAGTTCAGGGTCGCGCACCCAGCGTGCTCGAAACAGCGAAGATGGCGGAGGGGTGCGGGAGGCGCTTCCGCGTCTCCTTCTTGGCGGCGGCTCGTGCTACCCGTCAGAACGCTGACGGGTAGACGAAACCGAGCCTCGTCAAGTCGGCAGGGCTCAACCAGCCCGAGCCTTATTTTTCTTGCGAGCGGTGGCCTCGGCCCGCGCAGGCGCCTCTTTGATACTGGCGGCGCCGCCCATGTCGCCATTCTTGGTCCGTCCCGCCCCCGGACCGGCACCGAGATCCGCGCCTGTGGTCGGGTCGGAAGAGGGATCCGAGAGCGTCCGTTCGCCCATCTTGGCTACGACCTTCATGTCCTTGGCCGCCAGCTTGACTGTTGCCGTCCCATCGCCACCGTCCGCCGGCATGACCTCCTCAAGATCATCCACGCGGTCCCATTCGTCTCCCGAGTTCCAGGGCCCATTCGTGTCCCCCTCGCCCTGTGACGTGTTGACGTACATGCTCGCAAATTTCTCAATGCCGGGGAGCTTGCCCGTGGGGAAGTTGTTCTCGATCGCGTACAACGCTTTCTCGAACGATTTTTGATGCGCGATTTCGCGCGTCATGAGAAATCCCAGCGCATCCTTGACCCCGGGATCGTCGGTAATGTTGATCAGTCGCTCATAGACGATCTTGGCACGCGCCTCCGCAGCAATGTTGGACCGCAGGTCGACGGTGGGCTCGCCGCGGGAATCGACGTAGGCGGCAGTCCACGGCACTCCGGCCGAGTCGCACAATGCAGGTGCGCCGCCGAACAAGATAGACTCTTTTGCCGTCGTGCCGCTCGCGCCGACCATCAAATACAGCTCGGCCTCCTTCATCTGGCCCTCGGCCAGCTGCGCCTTCAGGCCTTTGTTGAGCATGGTCACAATCGAACCGACGACCTCGAGATGGCTGAGTTCTTCGGTCGCTATGTCGAGCAGCATGTCCTTGCGGCCGACATCGTCCTCACCCAGTCCCTGGGTGAAATAGCGCATCGCCGCGGCAAGCTCGCCATCGGCGCCGCCGAACTGCTCCATGATCATGCACGCCAGCCGCGGGTTCGGCTCCGAGACACGAACGGTGTATTGCAGTCGCTTGTTGTGCATGAACATGAGGCTTCCTCCAAGGGTTGACGTTCACTAACCGGCCGCCTCCTGGAATGTTCCTCCGCAAAAAATAGAATGGCTTAAACGGCGCGTTTTTTAATCCGCCAAGCCACCCTTTGGCGTCGCGACCGCATTCTGATCAGTCTTGCACGCCAATTGCTGCAAGATCAGCTTATGAAATACTTGAGAAGATGGGCCGAGACGATCAGAGCGCGCCGAGGCGTCGGGGGCGCAGGCTCAACCGACAGCGGTTGGGACGAGGATCCCTGCTCCAGCTGCGCGGCTGGGAAGATTTTGCGGGAGAAGGGCTGCTGCGCTGACCCGCCCGTGATCGGCGGCTTTGAGTCGATCCTATGCCCGGTGTGGGACACTGCTCTACGATAGCCGGCCCGCTTCCGACGCCTTGTCGGCGCTGGGTCGAATTAAAACGCTTTTGCTCGACCCGGCCAATTGCGGCAATTAAGCCGGCAGAACCACCGACAACAGCCTGATCTTGGATAATCTCTTCTGAGCCAGCCGGCGAGTGGCTTCCAAAGCCCCGCCCTCGAATGCTTCGGCAACGAATGCCAGCGTCAACATGTCGATGAGAAAATCATCGACGGCGGCCGAGATTATCTCAGAGCCGCGGCGATCGATTTCCGCCAACAGCAATCGCGCTTCTCTCGCCGCCGCTGAGGCATCCTCTGCGTGGACCAGCGCTTCAAGCCTGTCGAATATTTGCAACAGCATCCCCCCGTTGGCCGTGATCAACTCCGCCGGCCGCCGAAAGTTCCGCCGACTAAGCTGCGACAGGAGGGGCGTAGGCCATAAAGGGCGATTCCGTCAGTTTCAACACTAGAGCTCGCCTGGCGCGTGAATCGGACAGTCGCCACACGAACATCATGCGGTGGAACTTATAACGGAGAGCAAATGGGCGGTCCTCGTGACTTAAAATCATCTGCCGCAGCGCACGCCGCGCGGCTAGCCGGATAATTGAAACCTGCAGTTCACGAAGCTTGCCGTCGCGCCGGAACAGCACGAAGCAAGCGGCCCGACAGTTCCGCGTTGGGGTGCGTTGGGTTGAACCGCCGGGCCTAGCCGACTCGGTAGGGTAAAGGTCGGCTAAAAAAAGAGGCTAAATTAGCATCCTCGCATTGATATAGATTTTTATGCCTTTCCACCGATTTCGCTGACTGTTGCTCCCGAGCTACAGCCCCTTGGCCGAGACTGCATTAGGAAGAGCTTTGTGCGGGGCTCCTGGGTTCCGGCGGACCATCCGGGAAAGGGGCGCACAAGCAGTTTGAGGGAAGATTGCCCGTCGGCTTCGGTCGGCGGGTTTTTCTTACCCCGAACCTGAACCCGGAAAAGCAGTGGGTTCTGCGTGAAGAGGAAGTCATGGCCGTGTGGCTGAAGAGCAACCTGGCCGCAGGTTGCGGAACAGTCCTGACGCGGGCGGATACCGACAGCGCGAAACGGTGACCGAGGAGAGACTCGCGGTCAATGACAGTCGGCAGTCCCCGTCAGCTAGGCTCGCGGTCAGGTCTTCCCCGCATAGGTGCACTGCTTTAAGCCCGCTCCGAATTTGGACCCGGGCGGCCTGAGCTCACGGAGACGGGAACATTCCTGGTTCCTAAACATTAGGATCGCTCCATCCTGGAGCGCCCGTGTCGATTCCAAAAATCCAACTTGGCCTGCTCGACCCGAGCCGGATAAGGCTGGCGCTAGCATTTGTCATGCTGCTCGCCATAACCCCCTCGGCGCTTCCCGAGCCGCAGACGATGGTGATCGGTTACGTAGGCGAACAGCGCAAGCCGCCTCCACCCCTCGGGCCATTGGACGAGGTCGTCACCGATGACGGCCTTCAAGGCGCCCGCCTCGGCATCGCTGACGATGCCAGCACCGGCCGCTTCCTCGGTCAGCAATTCCGACTGCAACAAGTCATCCTGGCGCCCGGCAAGACGCCGGCCGAAGCCGTCAAGGAATTCGCGGCAGCGGGTGTCAGCTTCGTCGTCGCCGATCTCGATGCCGACCTGTTGCTCAAGGCGAGCGACGCTCCGGGCGCCGAGCGGATGGTTTTGTTCAATAGCAGGGCACCCGACGACCGGCTCCGTCAGGAGGATTGCCGCAAGAACGTGCTTCACACCATTCCGAGCCGTGCGATGCTCGCTGACGGGCTGGCCCAATATCTGGTCTGGAAGCGCTGGCGGCATTGGTTCCTGCTGGCCGGGCCGCGTCCCGAGGACCAGGCGATGGCGGTTGCCTTCCGGCGCGCTGTGGCGCGCTTCGGGGCGGAGATCACCATCGATCAGCCCTGGACGTTCCGGCCCGCCAACGGGCGTGCCGATACCGGCCATGTCACGCTGCAGACCGAAATCCCCGCCGCCACCCAAGTCAGTGATTATGATGTGCTCGTGGTTGCCGACGAGGCCGATGAATTCGGCGCCTATCTGGAAGGGCGCACCGCCCTTCCGAGGCCGGTTGCCGGTACGCAAGGGCTGATCGCCACCGGCTGGAGCGCGGTCAATGAGGAGTGGGGCGCCACGCAGCTCCAGGATCGTTTCCACAAGCAGGCCGGACGCTGGATGCTGCCCGGCGACTACGCCGCCTGGCTAGCCGTCAGAAGCATTGGCGAGGCGGCAACGCGGCTGCACAGCCTCGATCCGACCGCGATCGCAAAGTATCTGCGCAGCGACGATTTCCTGCTCGCCGGCTTCAAGGGGCAAGGGCTGAGTTTCCGTCCGTGGGACGGGCAGATGCGCCAACCCATTCTGATCGCGGGCCCCCGGCTGCTTGTTTCCAGTTCGCCACAACCGGGCTTTCTGCATCAGCGCACGCCGCTCGATACTCTGGGCATCGATCTGGAGGAGAGCACATGCAAATTCTGATCGCGCTCGTGCTTGTGCTGGTCCTTGTCGTTCCAGCGGCGGCCGAGACGATTTACGTCTCCAACGAACAGGACAACACCGTCGCGGTCGTCGACGGGGCGACCATGATATTGCAGGCCGCGATCGATGTCGGCCGGCGCCCGCGCGGAATGGCGCTTTCGGTCGACAACAAGACGCTGTTCGTTGCCGAAGGCGACGACAACCGCATCGACGTGGTCGATCTCGCCAAGAGGCAGGTCGTCGGTCAACTGCCTTCGGGCGCCGATCCGGAATTCTTTGTCGTGCATCCGGACGGCAAGCGGCTCTTCGTTGCCAATGAGAACGATAACCTGGTCTCGGTGGTGGATATAGCTGGCGCCAAAATCATCGGCACGGTCGACGTCGGTGTCGAGCCGGAGGGGATGGCGGTTACCGCCGATGGCCGAATCGTTGCCTGCACGTCGGAGACGACAAGCATGGTCCATCTCATCGACGCCGGCACGCTAGAACTCATCGACAACCTTCTCGTCGACACGCGGCCGCGCGCCGCGGCGTTCTCGCCGGACGGCAAGCAATTATGGGTGTCGTCCGAAATCCGAGGCACCGTCACGGTCTTCGACACTGCGACACGCGCTCAAATGGGCAAGATCGAGTTCGAGGTGCCGGGAATCCGGCCTGACGGTGTGCAAGCGGTCGGCATCGAGATGTCACGCGACGGCGCGACTGCCTATGTCGCCCTCGGCCCGGCTAACAGGATTGCCGAGGTCGACACGAAGACATTCACCGTCAAGCGCCTCTATCTTGTCGGCCAGCGGCCCTGGCATGTCGCGCGCTCTGACGACCAGAAACAACTGATCAGCGCCAACGGCAACTCCGGCGACATCTCCTTCATCGACCTGGAGAACCAGGAGGTGGTGAAGTCGCTGCCGGTTGGGCGCGGTCCATGGGGAGTTGTGATCGGCCCATGAACGCCCTGGCGGTCGAGAATTTGTGCCACAGTTTCGGAACCCGGCAGGTTCTCCAGAATGTCTCGTTAACAGTGGCGCAAGGCAGAATGTGTATCCTGCTCGGCCGCAACGGCGCCGGTAAGACGACATTGTTCTCGCTGATTACCGGTCTCTATTACGCGCGCACAGGGCTGGTCCGTGTCTTCGATATAGCGATGGAGGCGAACCCATCCGCCGCCCTCGCGCAAATGGGCGTCGTTTTCCAGCTGCCGACGCTCGATCTCGATCTGACGGCGGGCGAGAACCTGCGCTATCACGCCGCGCTGCACGGACTTCCCACGGAACTGAGCAAGGCGCGCTCAAGGGAGGAATTGAGCCGCCTCGAAGTGCTCGACAGGATCGACGATCCGACCCGAGCGCTATCCGGCGGCCAGCGCCGGCGCGTGGAGATCGCACGGGCGCTGATGCACGGCCCGCGCCTGATGCTGCTTGACGAGCCGACCACCGGGCTTGACGTGCCGGGACGGCGCGCGCTCGAGCGCTATGTGAGGGCGCTTTGCCGCGAGCGCGGCATTGCCGTACTGTGGGCGACGCATTTCCTCGAAGAAGTGGCGGCCGACGATGACGTCGTGGTGCTGGATCGGGGTAGGGTGTGCTGGGCTGGCTCTGCGGATCGCATCGCGCCCGACCTCGGCGTAGGAAGCATCGCTGAGGCATTCGCCTTGCTGACGGGTTCGCCATGAAGATGCGTCACGCATTGAGGGCGCTCGACGGTATCTTGCGGCGGGAAATGCTGCGGTCGCTGCGGCAGCGCGCGCGCCTGTTCTCCGCGATAGTGAGGCCGCTGGTGTGGCTGGCGATTTTCGCGGCTGGGTTTCGCTCCGTTCTCGGCCTGTCGATCACGCCGCCCTACCAGACCTATGTTCTCTACGAGGTCTATGTGGTGCCTGGGCTGGCGGCTATGATGCTGCTGTTCCATGCTATGGCGAGCTCGTTGGCCATGGTCTATGACCGCGAGATGGGCAGCATGCGCCTGCTGCTGACGGCGCCGCTGCCGCGCTGGTATCTGCTCGCCGCGCGCCTGCTGGCCAGCGTGATTGTCGGACTGCCGCTGGTCTATCTGTTTCTTTTCGTGGCGCGATTCTGGGACGTGCGGCCGCCGATCCTGGGCTATGTCGCCGTGTTCCCGGCGCTCGTGCTGTCGGGCTTGATGCTCGGCGCGTTCGGCCTATTGGTGTCCTCGATGTCCACTCAGATGGAAAACTTCGCCGGCGTAATGAACTTCGTGATCTTCCCGATGTTCTTCGCCTCGACGGCGCTCTATCCGATCTGGCGCCTCGCTGAAGCCGGTCCGGTGCTGGCGACGATCGCTGCGTGGAATCCATTCAGCTCGGCGGTCGAATTGATCCGCTTCGCGCTCTACCTGCGGTTCCACATGGTTTCCATGCTGGTTGTTGTCGCCTGTCTCGTGGCTTTCTTCCTGGCGGCGGTGGCCGGCTACGATCCCGGCCGCGGCCTATGGGCCCGGCGTGGCGGCGAGGGCTGATTATCTAAGGGCATAGAGATAGGCCGCGATATCGCGCGCTTGCTGCTCGGTGATCTTCGTCGAAGGCATGGCTGTGCGCGGGTTGATTTCCCTTGCCGAACGGATCCAGCGGATCAGGTTGTCCGGATTGTTCGCCAGCACGCCGCCGATATAGACGCGACCGGCGAGGCTGCCGTCGAGGCGCGGCCCGACCTGACCCTGCGCCCCGGGCACGCCAGGAATCGTGTGGCAGCCGGAACAGCCATTCGTGGTCATGATCGGAATGGCGCGCGCGCCCACGCCGCCGGTCGCCACATCCGACTCATGCCGAACGCGCTCGCGCCGGTCGATCCACAAGGTTGCCGCGATCGCGATGGCCAGAAGCACGACCCCGACGATGACACCGCCGAGCAGCCTAGCCAGATCGGAGCGCATGCGTCGCCTCCCTGGTTCCGCTGTGGCTTATCCAGAGGCCGGCGAGCAGCAGGGCGGCACCACCGTAGATCAGCCCAGCGGGAACCCACATCACGAGCCCGGCCAATTGCTGGTCCTCGATCGGGCTCAGGCCCCAAAGCGCCGCGCCGGAGGCATTCTCCGGATACCAGAGTTTGGGCGATACCAGCAGTAGGACGCCGAGCAGGCCGGTATGCAGCGAGGTGAAGAAAAGATGCATGACAGAGCTGCCGTAAGTTTGCTGTCGACCAGAACGCGGCAGAAGCGCCCACCAGAACAGCAAGGCAGTGCCGAGGAAGCTCGCATGTTGCGCATAATGCAGCACGCCCTGCTGCAGCGCTGCCTCGAACAGCGCCGGAATATGCCAGATCCAGATCGCTATCCCATGAAGGATTGTCGCGCTGAGCGGGCGAGCGGCGAACGCCCAGACCGCCTGCAGCAACTTGCCATGGGTGAGTTTTCCCGTCCCGCGGCGAAGTGTGGCCGGCAACGCCCACATCAAGACCGCGCCGGGGAAGGCGGCGACAAGAAGCGGCGCCGCCACGGCCATCAGCAGCTCATGCTCGATCATATGGGCTGAGAACAAACGCTCGCCGAGCGCATGGATCGGGCTGACCAGCGCTGCCGTCAGCACGCCCCAGCCGGCCGCGAATAACAGAGCTTGGCGAAGCCGCTCGGGCCGGCCTCGGCCGCTGCGCCGCCAAAGCCGGCTTGCACCGATCCCATACATGAGCGCGATACCTGCCAAGGGAAAAGTGATGGGGAACGCTAACGTCCATCCGGCCTCGGGCGCGCCGGCGCCGTAGCAGATCGAGGTCGAGAAGAACGCGTCGAGGCTCATCGCAGACACTCGTCGAGGATGAGTGCGGCGCTGCCCTGCATGATGATGACGAGGGCAAACAGCAGTGCCGCGAGCATGCCGAGGTCGGCGACGAAACGCTCGGTGCTGCGCGTGCGCTCCGGTTTGAAGGCGGCGCCGCCTTGCCGCTTCGCCCGCCATGACAGCGCGCCGCCGAGCAGCGAAAATATTGCGAGCAACAGCGCCACCGGGAGCACCAGCTGTACCTGGCGATTGCACTGCCAATGCACAAGCGCGTAGTTCAGCTGGGTAGAGATTGCCCAGGCCAAAGGCCCCGACAACAAACCACCCCAGGACGTGCCTAGCCGCAGCGCGCGCATCTCAGCCCAACCTCGGTAGCCAATAGATGAGCAGGTAGATCGGGATCCAGGTGAGGACCACGAAGTCCCAGTAGAAAACATTGTCGCCGACATCGCCGTAGCGCCGGCCACTATAGCCATGGTGCGTAAACATCAGCACCGTCAGAACGATCGTGTCGCCGACATCGGTGATCAGATGCGTGGTGTGCAGACCGAGCAGCACCCAGACCATCGAGCCGTAAGCATTCGTGTCCCAGTAGATGTTCAGCGCCGGAAACTCGAACCAGCGCACGATGAGCGGCGCGATACCGAGCAGCGACATCACCACCATGCCGATCCGCACCGGCCCCATTGCGCATTGCTTGGCATAGCGGTTGAGCATGTGGTTCGGCACCAGGCTGACCACGAGAAGCAGCGTCACGATCGTTCCCGGCCAATGGTTGGGCTCCGGTGCGCTCAGACGCCAGTTGGGCCACAACGTCGCCAGATAGAGATAGGCGCCGGCGGCCAGTGCAAAGCCCGTGCCTTCCAACGCCATGAAGCCTAGCGTGCCCCACCAGGTCGGGCTGCGCGGGCCATGTCCAAAGGTCGGCAGGCCGGAAAGATCGACGGCGGGACGCTGGCTCATTCTTCGTCCTCCGGATCGCCTTTCGGCCAGAACCAGCCGATCAAGGTGATGGCGATCGGCGCGGCGCCCCAGACGATCGCCCAGGGCGTGAAGATCGAGTAGAGGAAGGTGCCGCCGACAGCGATGGCCGCCAGCAGCGGCCAGATCGACGGTGTCGCCGATTTCTCGCGGATGTCGGGATGGGCTTCCGCCACGGTTGAGACGAGCAGTTCGCGCACGTCGACGCGAAGCCCGGTCGCGACGGGAAGCGCCTCGCGTTCGGCCCAGAGCGGCTCGACATTCGTCACCAGCGGAATACGCGCGAAGTTATAGCTGGGCGGCGGCGAGGACGTGGCCCATTCAAGCGTGCCGGCATCCCAGGGGTTGTCTCCGGCCGGCGTGCCCTTCAAGGCGCCATGCACGAGGTTGAACGCGAACAGCACAAAGCTCAGGAAGAAGAGCACCGCACCACCGGTGATGAAGAGGTTGATGTTCCCCCAGCCAAGCTCGGCCGGATAAGTGTAGATCCTGCGCGGCATGCCCCACAGGCCGACGATGTGCATGGGGAAGAAAGCCGCGTTGAAGCCGATCATCGCCAACCAGAAGTGCCAGCGCCCGAGGCGCTCGCTCATCATGCGGCCGGTGATTTTGGGAAACCAGAAATAGGCGGCTCCGAGCAGCGGGAAGACCGAGCCGCCTATCAGCACGTAATGGAAGTGCGCGACGACGAAATAGGTGTCGTGCACCTGCAGGTCGAGAGGCACGGAGGCGAGCATGACACCGGTGAGGCCGCCGATGACGAAGATGAAGAAGAAGCCGAAGACGAACAGCAGCGGCGTGCGGATCACCGGTCTGCTGTCCCAGAGAGTCGCCAGCCAGCAGAAGATCTGAACGCCGTTGGGGATCGCGATCATCATACTCGAGGCGGTGAAGAAGCTGGCGCCGAGCTTCGGCAGCCCGGTTGCGAACATGTGGTGGACCCAGAGGCCGAACGACAGAAAACCGACGGCGATCAACGACAGGACCAAACCGAGGTGGCCGAACATCGGGCGCCGGGCGAAAGCGGGAATGATGGCGGAGACCATGCCTGTCGCCGGCAGGAAGATGATATAGACTTCGGGATGGCCGAAGAACCAAAATAGGTGCTGGAACAGCAACGCGTCGCCACCCTCCGCCGGGTTGAAGATATGCGTGCCGACGAGCCGATCGAGGATCAGAAATGTGGAGGTAACCATTACCGCCGGCATAGCGAAGACGACGACGAAGGACGTGACCAGGAGCGCCCAGACATAGAGCGGGATCTTGTCCAGCGACATGCCGGGTGAGCGCTGCTTGAACACGGTGACGATGGTCGCGACGGCGACCGCGAGCGACGAGACCTCGGTATAGGTGATCATCTGCGCCCACACGTCGGCGCGCTTGCCAGGACTGTATTCCGGTCCCGACAGCGGCACATAGGCGAACCAGCCGACATCCGGCGCCATCGAGAGGGCGAAAGATATCCAGGCGAAGAGACCTCCTGAGACATAGATCCAGTAGCTGAAGGCATTGAGGCGCGGGAAGGCGATGTTGCGGGTGCCGACCATCAACGGCACCAGATAGATGCCTGTCGCCTGGACGATGGGCACGGCGAACAGAAACATCATGGTGACGCCATGCATCGTGAACAGCTGGTTGTAGAGATCCGGGCCGATCAGGCCGCGTTGCGGGCCCGAGAGCTGGATGCGCATGGCGACGGCGTTGAGCCCACCCAGACAGAGGAACAGGAAGGCGGTGATCAGGTAGCGGCGTGCGATGACCTTATGGTCGACGCTCGACAGCGCGCCGATGATGCCGGGGGGCGTGCGCCAAGTCCGCGCCAGCCAGCGGTGCAGGCTGGCGTCGTCCATACCGGTGTCGCGCGGCCCGTCACGCTCGGGCGCGATGTCGCCTCTGGGCGTCGCCTCACGTTCCCTCGGCAGGTCGCGTTCGCTGGTCAGGTCCGCGCTGCTCATTTCAGCCCCTCAAGATAGGCGACGATCGCGTTGAGCTCGTCGCCAGTAAGTTGGACCACCGGCATGTGAGAGCCGGGCTTCACGCCTTGCGGATCGGCTATCCAGGCAGCGAGATTGCCGCGGCTCATCCTCAATGTTCCGGCCGCGAGCGTCTGCCGGCTCGCAACATGGGTGAGATCGGGCGCGACCGTCCCCCCCGCGGGCGTGCCGCCGATCTTGTGACACATGACGCAGGGGCGTTTCAGGAAGAGGATCTCGCCGGCCTTGGCCTCATCGCTCATTGGCTCAGCGGCCGGCTGCAACTGATCGTTCCACCAGGCGTCGAATTTTGCGCGCGGCTCGGCGATGATGAAGGTGCTCATGTTGGCGTGCTGCGCGCCGCAGAACTCGGCGCATTGGCCTCGGTAGACGCCGGGTTTGTCGGCCTTGATGTCGAGCACATTCATACGGCCGGGAATAAGGTCGAGCTTGCCGGAAAGGCTCGGGACCCAGAAGGAGTGGATGACGTCGGTCGAGGTGAGAAGAAGCCGCACCGGCTCGCCGGCCGGAATATGGATTTCGTTCGCGGTGGTCAGGATACGGCTCGGCGTGGCGTCCTCGTAGCGCACCTCCCACCACCATTGATGGCCAGTGACGCGGATGGTCAGGGCGGCATCCGAGCCGATCGCGGCAAGGGTCCTGTTGGCGAAGAAGCTAAGGAGCGTGAGGCCGACCAGGATCACGGCGGTCAGCCCGACGGCGGTCATCACCACGCGCAGCTTGCGACTGTCGGCGCCGGCGTCGAGCACGAGCGGCTCAGCGCGCACCCGCGATCGCATCATCAATGGTATGGCCAGGGCGATCATCACCAGCACCCACACCACTGCGCATAGCCCGGTGAAGAACCAGATCAGCCATGCGAGCTCGCTCGCCGCGGGACCTTTCGGGTCGAGAGCCGATTGCCAGCCCGCGCATCCCTGAAGAAACAGGGCGATTGCCGTGGCGAACGCAATCGAGGCGAGGCGTTTCACGGTGACTTCCCCAGCGTGGCGGCATCCGGCATGCGGTTTTCCGACGGGTGCGCCATCATGTCGTCATTGCGCGACGGCGCGGCGGAGGAGGGCGCATTGCCGCTCAACGAGCGAACGAAGGCCGCGAGTTCCCAAATCTGGTCGTCGGGGATCTTGTCGCGGAAGCTCGGCATGCCGTTCGGACGACCGTCGCGGATCGTGGCGTGGATGCTTTCCATCGAGCTGCCATAGATCCACTTTTCGTCCATCAGAGCCGGGCCCATGCCGCCACCGCCATTGGCATGGCACCCCGAGCAGTTGAACCAGCCGAAAAGGCGCTTGCCTTCGCTCAGATGAAAGGCATTGGCCTCGAAGCTTGCGGCCTTGTTGTCTGTGGGGGAGGGCCGCTGGCCGCCGGGTTCCAGAGTTGTCACCGGCGTCGGCTGCTCACCGGAGCCGAGCGCCGATTGCGGGCGTGTGTCCCGCTCCTCGCGCTGGCAGGCCGCCAGCGCTAAGATCGCCAGGAGAAGCATGGCGGCGGTCGGTCTCATCGCACCGGGCTCCCGGCCATGTCGAGACGCGGCACGCCATATTGCGTCAGAATCGCGTCGATTTCCGCCTTGTGCCTGGCGAGCGCGCTGTTCACCTCGCTACAGAGCGCATCGTCCTCGCGCCGAACGCCCATAGAGATGTCGTATATCAGCGGCAATTGCGGCCCGTCGATGCGAGGCGTAACCGGTGTGATCCGCAGCGGCACCTCCTGTTTCTGGGCGAAGTAGCCGGCGAGCGGACCCCAGACCACCGCAAGGTCAATCTCGCCGCTCGCCACCGCTTCGATGATGCGCGCCGGAGGATTGGGAGCGGAGTAATCGCCATAGACGGGGTAGCCGATGAGATGCCCGACGATGCCGCGGCGGCCAAGGGCCTGCACGGGAGGCGAGTTCGCGCCGTCGTCGCCGATGAGCTGGACGCCGATGCGCAAGGCGCGCAGCCGCGGATCGTTGAAGGAGGTCACGTCCGGGGTGCTCTGGCGGGTCACGAAGACATAGGATGAGCGGTAGTAAGGCCTGGTGGTGCGCAGCATTTCGAGATTGGCCGGCGTGCCGGGCACAAGATCGCACAGGCCCGCCTTCAGCGTGTTGCGCACGAAGCCGCGGCGCTGCGCCCACCAGGTGTAGGTCAGCTTGGCGCCGAGATCGCCGGCGATGATTTCGGCGATCCTGTTCTCGAAGCCCTGACCGGCCGCATTGGAAAATGGAAGGTTGTTCGGGTCGGCACAGACCCTGAGCTCACGAGCGCCGGCTGTCGCCGGCAGGAGCAGGAAGGCAAGCGCGGTGATGCCGAGCGCGATGCGCGGGAACAGCTTCCGTGCGACGCTGTGGATCAAGCCGAATACATCAGGGCAGACGAAACACATAGAGCGTGCCTCCCGCCGTGGTCGCATTCTTCAGGTCCTTCATCGCATTGACGAAACCGAGCGCGGCGGTGGCGTCGCGCGGGTCGAGGTCGCCCGAGACGATGGCGCCGGCCCAGCCCCCGACGCCAGACAACACAGCCACATATTGGTGGCCGTCCGGGCCGCGATAGGTGATGGGTTGACCAATGATGCCTGAGGACGTCTTGAACTGCCAAAGCAGGTCGCCGGTCTTGGCGCTCACGGCTTTGAACCAGCCTTCCATCGTTCCATAGAAGACCACGTCGCCGGCGGTTACGACCGCGCCGCTCCAGACCGGAAAGTTCTCCTTGAGGCTCCAGGCGGGTTTCTCGGCCGCGATATCCCAGGCGGTGAAGGCGCCGCGGTTACCGCCGGGCCCGGGGATCATGCGCACGTTCATCCCGACATAGGGCGTGCCGGCGATGTAGTTCACCTCGACCCCTTCTTCGTCCATGCACAGGTTGTTGTGCGGGATGTAGAGCAGGCCTGTCTTCGGCGAGAAGGCCGAAGGCTGCCAGTCCTTGAGGCCGGACGCGGTAGGGCAGATGTCGCGGACGACCTTGCCGGTACCGGTCAGCTTGTCCGGGTTTTCGATCAGGCGGCCGGTTTTGAGGTCGACACCCTTGCTGGAGTTGACGGGGCCATAAGGTTTTGCAGACAGGACCTCGCCGGTGGTGCGATCAAGGACGTAGAGATAGCCGTTGCGTTCCGGCCGGACCAGCACCTTGCGTGGCGTGCCCTGCCAGTTCATGTCGAGCAGGACCTGCTCGTTGATGCCGTCATAATCGTGCAGGTCGTGCGGGGTCCACTGGTAGAACCATTTCGCCGCCCCGGTATCAGGATCGCGGGCAAAGATGCCTGATGTCCATTTGTTGTCGCCGGGCCGCAGATCGGGATTCCAGGGGCCGGGATTGCCGGTGCCGTGGAAGATCAGGTTGAGGTCCGGATCGTAGGAAATCCAGCCCCACATGTTGCCGCCGCCGATCTTCCAGGCTTCCGGCGGCCATGTCGTGACGCCGAGGTCCTTGCCCTTGTCCATGTCGTAATGCGGTTTGAAGTCGGGCCCGATCAGCACGTCCTTGTCGGGTCCGGTATTGTAAGCCGTCCACACGACATGACCGTCGCCGGCGTCGAGCGCCTTGACCCAGCCGCGAACGCCCATCTCGCCGCCGGAATTGCCGACCAGCACTTTGCCTTTCAACACAAGCGGCGCCATGGTGATGGTCTCGCCGATATTGATGTTGCCGATATGGGCGTTCCAGATCGGCTGGCCGCTGTTCGCATCGAGCGCGATGGTATGGCCGTCAAGCGTGTTGAAGAAGATGCGCCCGTCCGCGAAAGCCGCGCCGCGGTTGACGACGTCGCAGCAGGCAACCCCTTGCGCGGCGGGTTCAGGATTGGGCTCGTATTTCCATTTGATCGGCGCGCCGGGCTTGGACAGGTCGAGCGCGTAGACGATGTTGGGAAACGGCGTCACGAGATACATCGTGTTCCCGATGACCAGCGGCGCCGCTTCCTGGCCCTTGTTCACTCCGGTCGAGAAGGTGAAGGCGACCCGCAGGTTCTTGACGTTGCCTTCGTTGATTTCCGCGAGCTCGCTATAGCGGGTCGAGGCGTAGTTCTTGGCCGGCATCGTCCATTGCCCGTCATCGGGCGGCGCGGCCGCGGCAGGCGGAGAGATCGCTGGGGACGGCGGAGTTTCCGAAGCGGCTGTCAGCAAGGGGATGCAGACCAGCAGCATCGCTGTACCAACGCCAAGATGTTTTCGGGATACCGCTGGACGATCGATACGCGCCAAGTCAATGCAGGATGCTGCAGGTTGCGTTGCTTGCCTCATTTTGGCGCCGCGCCTCCGACTCCGGCGCCGAGTTCCGCCGCAATGTCTGCCTCGTGCCCGGCACAAAGCGGATGACCCCAGCCGGAGGCGCTTTTCCCGCCGGGATCGAGATCATAGATGATGGCATCCTTGCGGTTGGGATTGACGCCCGCCGGAACCTTGTCGAGGCCGAGGGCTGTCCGAACGCGCCAGGCGACATTGTGGTCGGCGCAGGAGGAATCGCCGCTCACGCCGAGCGCCCCGACGATTGTTTTGCCGTCATACAGAGCCAAGCCTCCGCCGAACACGATGACGCCTCCGATAGGCTTGCCTATCAGCGGGTCATTGGCGCTGCCAAACGTCTTAGGGTCGCCGGCGTAAGCCGCTGCCTCGTTGACGGGGTTGGTAGCCTGCAGGCCGAACAGAGGACCACCCGGCTGCACTCCGGCATAGAGATTGGCTGTCGAAAGCGCCATGCTCGCCAGGCTGAGCCCATTGGCCGTGTTGGCCTTCTCAGCCGCGATCAGCCGGCTGCCGGGCCACTGCGCATCAGCGGTTGGCCCACTGAAGGCGACCGCGCAGACGGTACCGTCGCGGTTGACGATCGCGGCCCATTCATTGGTCTCGAAGCCGCCATTCGCGGGACCGCCGCTCGCCTTCACATTGGCCTTCAAGGCCGAGAGCAGCTTGTCGTGATCGGCTGGACAGGGCGCTTGGGCGCGAGCCGCACTCTGCATCAAGCCAAACGCCAAGACCAGAAGGCCCAGAGCTACCAACGAAAACCGACGATGAGCCATGATCCGGAAACGTTTGAAAACATTTGAGAACGTTTGTTGATGTTACCGAACTGGCAATCGTCTGCTTTGTTCCTCGTTCATGAAAAGATTGGTAGCCGACCAAGTCAGCGGGTGTGGAAGGACGCCAAGCAGCGGATTCAATCTGATCACCGGCCGCATCAAATGCGTCGGCGACAGGTCGGATCATGGCCTCGGCATTTTTTGCGACGGCAGCAGGATTGCTAAGCTATCTTGCCGGTCTGAGAGGCGAATTTCCCGAACTGCTCCTCATCCCGATCGGGGATGAGCCGCGGCTACATTTCGCTGTTGCCGATTATCCCAGCCTCGCCAGCACTAAGATTGGTGACCGGAACACGAACCGGTGTTTGCAATCGAAGGACAGGTTTGCCTGGCCGAAAAGCACGATGCCGGCGGCCTGGAATGCCTAGCGCATGGCAAGCAGCTTTCTGGCGAGGGGAGACGCCCACCACGCTCAAATTCCGAATACTCGCCTCGCTCAAATCGCACTTGGCCCCAGCCGGACCCGAGGCCGGTTCAACAAGGCTCTAGCCGCCGCTACCTGCTCTGGCGTCAGGCGAGCCACCGAACATCTCCACTGCTTTTTGATCCTGCTTCGAACTGGAAGCTCGCAAACATGTTCCATGCCGAAAAAACGGGAAGGTCATATGCAACTCGGACTGTTGCCCCTTGGAACAACGATGTTGGCGCATCGTTTGGTGGCAATGGAACAGCTTCGTTCAGATTTAGCGTCAATGGCGCAGCCGGGCTATTGGATCGCCCTCGGACTTCTCCTTATCCCTTATGGAGTGGGTGTATTTTTCCTGGTGAGGATTTGCCACTGTATGTGATTGCGCGTGTGGTGCGGTCCAGGGGTCGCGTTCGCATCTGTCGGTCGGCCAAATCGCAATTTCAGAGGTTGGGGCTGATACGGGAAGCTTCGCAGGTTTGACTCTCGAAAAAAGCAATAGATCAATGCACTTGCTACATCCTCCGCACCTGCCAAAAGCACCATTTAAGGTTTTGCTGCACGTTTACGAGACAGCCCACAATGTGGACTCGAGCCCTCTTTCCGACCACAAAAAATACCCCACGCCCAGCGATTGATCTCAGAATCGCCAAAGGCAACGGTGGATTGAGATCGGGCAAGTAGGCCGGCAACAGCAGCAGCCTGGCTGCGATTCCGCCGCTTTATGGCAAGTGAGGCGCGTCCCCATCGATCACGAGACGCTCGTGCTCCAAGAAAGCGTGCCAGACCACCTGCCGCGCGTCCCGTTCATCCACCATCTGGCCGCACCGGGGACAGCGGTAGAAATACTCACTTTCGTGCTCGCGAACCTTCCCGTAGAGATGAGGTTCGAATGGGCCGAGCTCCGAGAGCTTCGTCATGTCGCCTTGTCCACCAAGGGCGTCTTCCGCTTCGGCGGCATATAGCGCGTGACAAGCCTGAGCGTGTCGGCTTTCACGGTTACTGGAATACCCAGGTTGACTGTGACCTTGCCGGCTTCCTCGTCGACGTAGGTGACATCTCCAATAAGCTCGATTTCCTGGCCCTGCTTCACCTTAGACGTTCGGTCCAGGATTGAATGCGGCTGACCATAGGAGGGAATCGACACGCTCACTCGGTCCTCTGTGACCCGTCTGTGCACCTTGGCCGTGATGGCGACCTCATCGCCAATGTTGAAAGAGCCCTTCGCCATGTCATGAGTCTGGGGCGGGGAGCGCATTATTCAAGCGCTTGCTAATGGAACATCAACGCAGGGCGAGGGTGATCAAGCAGTCGGCGCGCGGGCTGGGCTGCTTCCATCCGCGCGCCGCGTCGGGTTGGGTGTAATCGCAACCAAGCCCACGGCCGTCAGCTTGCAAAGTGACCGGCGCCCGTTGCCTGTTGGGGTTGGAATCCCGGCGCCGGCCCGGCGAATCGGAAGCTTCGCCGCAAGATCAGAGATACGCGGCCGGGTTGCCTTCAAGGAACAGAAAAGGGAACAGTGCACAGGCTAATTTTAGGGACGCCACATCTTTTTTTAATGACGGCGCGCGCCCCAGGCACAGCAGATGGGCGAACTCAACCAATTTTCCTCCAATGCCAAAGATTCTTGCAAATCTGAGCGACAGCGATCTCCGCCGCCTGATCAGCTACTTTGTGCGCATTTTGGAGCGGAGCGATTTGGCTGACGAGCAACGCAAGCTGGTCGAACGGCGGTATGCCATTTGCATATCTGAAGCCCTTCGCCGTGGCCGCGAGCGGATTCAGAAGACGCCTTAGACTTCGGCCGCTTCGCGCCATCGCCCAAGGAGCTGAAAAAGGAAAAAGCGCAGTGGCCGAGCCTGGCCTGATCGGCGAGGTCGAAACGCTGCAGGCGAAGGAGAAGCTGCGTCACGCTCGCTGAAACGCTTCTGAAAGACCCAGCTCAATGACTCCAGCTTCGCAACTTCATGGAACAAAATCTCCCTCGGCGGGTAAGGTCTCCATGTCAACGGGTCGTTGTCTATGCGGGTCAGTGCGCTACGAAATCGCGGGTGTGCTTGCACAGCCTATAGCCTGTCACTGCACCCAATGCGCCCGCACCAGCGGCAACTTCGCGGCTATGGCGGCCTGTCGTTCGGAGGATCTTGAACTGCTAGCGTCGTCTACCCTCAGTTGGTACCGCTCGTCAGAAAACGTCGAGCGCGGCTTCTGCTCGCGTTGCGGCGGTAATCTATTCTGGAAGGCGGCTCCGGGCATTCAAACCTTCGTCGCTGCCGGAACCCTTGACCGACCGACAGGCCTGCGCCTCGCCAAGCATATTTTCGTGGGTTCGAAATCCGATTTTTATGATCTAACCGATGGCCTACCGCAGGAGCAGGATGGCTAGGCTCAGCCGGCAGACGCTCGATGGGGGTCACAGACGATCGTCGCCGACGTTGATGCTGCTATAAAGCTAGTCTGGAGCGAGCAGCGGTTTAATCAAGCAATCGCTAACCGACGTTCGATCAGCCACTAAGTTGGGTGAATGCCGCGTGGATTCTTAAGGCTTTGGCTGGTGTCTAAATCAATCGGCGACGCTCCGGGCCCACCATTATCGTTATTTGCCGATAGACTACGAGGCAGTTCGCCCAACTTGATTGACGAAGCTGATACAGCCCCTCGACGACCGCATCTGTCTTCTCGGGAACGGCAGCGTTACGCTTGAAGGTTGCAGCAACCCAGCGGTGACGACTGAGCGGGCTGCGATGCTGCGTCCCGGAGGACGGTGAACATTTTTCCCTTGAAATGGTTTGGAGTGCCTTGGGGAAAATATTGGAAAACCACTTTGGACAATACCGGATTAACGGTCAGGACGAGCGGTGACGCGGAGCGGACACCGCCCGCCCGGGCCGTGGCGCTGCAGTGGGTCACGACGGCCGGCTCATATTTCGCTACCGAGGACGGCGATCCATGGATCCCGATCGGGCAGAATGATGCGATAAGCTGGCCCGAACTCAACGGGCTGTTCCGGCGCAGGAACATAGCCGGGGTGGAGGCACATCTTTGCCGGCTTAAGGAAAGCGGCGTCACCTGCCTCAGGCTGATGCTGGAATATGCTCAGGTACGTCACCGCTATTTCGAGCGGCCGCTGGGTCGCTTCGTTCCGGCCATGGTGCGGCTGTGGGACGACCTTTTTCGTCTCTGCGAGAAACACGGTTTGAGGATATTGCTCACCCCGTTCGATACGTTCTGGCAGTGGCGGCACTGGCGTCATCACCCCTATAATCAAGGCAAAGGAGGCGTGCTGGATCACCCCTCCCGGTTCCTGGTCTGCAGAGCCACGCGACGCGCCATCAAGGCAAGGCTGGAATTCGCGGTACGCAGATGGGGAGGCAGCGGCGCACTCTTTGCTTGGGACCTCTGGAACGAGATCCACCCCGAGCAGGCTGAGGGCAGGGCTGACGATTTCGGCGACTTCATCCACGACCTCAGTGATTTCGTTCGCCGGTTGGAAGTTTCGCTCTACGGCCGCTCCCACCCGAAAACGGTTTCGCTCTTCGGACCGGAGCTTCGCTGGCGGGCGCACATGCCGCTACGCGACCCAATCTTCCGACATCCAGATCTCGATTTTGCCTCCCTCCACATCTACGAGGAGGGCACGATCGACGATCCCCGCGACACGGTCGCCCCGGCTCTTGGCATGGGGCGGATGGTCGGCGAAGCCTTGGCCGAAATCCGCGACGGACGCCCTTTCCTCGACACCGAACATGGCCCAATCCATTCCTTCAAGGACAAGAAGATCACACTGCCCGAGCCCTTCGATGATGAGTATTTCCGCCATATGCAATGGGCGCACCTGGCTGCCGGTGGTGCCGGCGGCGGCATGCGCTGGCCAAACCGCAAGCCGCATGTGCTCACACCCGGCATGCGGCGGGCGCAGCGCTCGATGGCCGGTTTCCTGCCCCTAATCGACTGGCGCCGGTTCCGGCGTGTCCATCTCGGCGGCCGGGCCCGGGTTTCGCGGCCCGATGTCGCGGCGGTGGCCTGCGGCGACGATGCCCAGGCAGTGGCCTGGCTGGTGCGGCGCGCAACGATCGGGCCCAACGGCATGCTGCGGGCCGACGCGCAACCCGAGCCCGTCACAATCGACCTGCCCTGGATGGCTCCCGGTAGCTACCGCATAGTCGGCTGGGCTACTGGGGCCGGCAGGCAAACGGCGGAATGGCAGGCGCAATCCGACGGCTGGTTGAAGCTGGAGGTGCCGCCGTTCGCCACCGATCTCGCCCTCGCAATTCGTCGATGCTGAGAGGACCGAAGCCAAGCCGCTCTCCACTTGGCCTGCTGGATGTCAGCTCTGAGGCTTCTCGCGAGCCTGACCGGAGTATCTGGCGATCCTCTGATCTCTCACGGCTGAGCGGGGGAACACTCCATCCACCTCCGGGTTCGGGAGTTGTCGCCATGTACCGCCCGCGGGAGCGAACTCAGTTTCGGCAATGTGTGAGGACCCGATCGTTCCACTCGCAAAAGCCATCCGAGAGCGCAATGCGATGCTTTTGTCGGAGCTGGTGTTTCGATGAGCGTGAGACTCCCTTCATGAGAGAAGCTGATCGAGGGCATGGCGAGCGAACTCGGCCTGGAAGCCTAAGGAGCGCGATCGCTTCCAGACGTTGGCGGAATATTACCGGATCAAGCATGGCAGCATCGGACCGCTGTGCAACTGGATGGACAGACATTGGGAGAACCGCAATTCCTGTGCGGGTCGACATCGGCTTTGGCGACGCCGTTACGTCGGTGGCGCAGGAACTGGAGTTTCCATCGCTTCTTTCAGCCGAAGGCCCGCGCCCGAGAGCCGATCCGATCGGCGTTTGGGAGCTGATGTTCTTAGCGCGCACGGCCAGAAGACCTTCCAGCATATGGAGATGCTGATCTCCGCCGCCATGATCTAACCAGTGGTGGTCAGGCTTTGACGTTGCGCCAAGATGACCGGCTCGGCAGGTTCATGCTGCAAGCATTGCTTGCGCTTCGGCCCAGAGCCGACGCGTGAACTCCCCGGCGGGATCAGAGCGGGACAATCGGCCTGCTTGGCCAGCCCACGCCTGGAGCCGGTCAACCGAAGTATCCCTGTTTGCTTCCCTGCGCATCGGCGCGGTCAGGCCCCTTTGTACGGGATATGGTGCGGGAGGCGGGGCGTCGGGACCGGTCGCCGCGATGACATAGCGCGTTGCGATGCTGCGGCCCGGCCTTCCGCTCAAAACGCGGCTGACGAGGGTTCCTTCCGGCGCCGACTGCCCGATGGCATCCGCCCAAGCCGGATGGATTTCTGCTTCCGGGCAGCGCAGATATCCCGTTCCGATCTGCACCGCGCTGGCTCCGAGCGCCAGAGCCGCCACAATTCCGCGTGCGTCGGCAACGCCGCCTGTCGCAATCACCGGAACGTGGACCGCGTCAACAACAATTGGCAACAACGCAAAAAGGCCAACCAGCTCCCGCTCCGCATTCTCCGGGTTGAACGCCGCCCTGTGTCCTCCTGCTTCCATGCCCTGGACGACAATAGCGTCGGCGCCGGCTGCCTCTGCCTCCAGAGCTTCGCTCAATGTTGACACGACAGCGAACCAAGAGATCCCATGCTGCCTGAGCCTCTCCACGTACACGCGCGGAAAGAGTCCCATAACTGATGACACGATCGGCGGCCTCGCCACAATGAGGGCGTCGCATTGTGCCTCGAAATCGGGTGGTACCGCATCGCCTGCCGCCGCTGGCACATCTGGTCCCCACTGAGCCAGGAACTCGCGAACCTCTTCCTCCCTTCTCGCGTCGCGCGCCGGCGCGGGATCGGGAACCCAGAGATTGAGCTGAAACGGTCCGTCGGTCATGGATCGGAAGGTGCTCACCCAAGATCCGATCTCGCCGGGCTGCATGAGCAACGCTCCCAAAGCGCCAAGCCCACCAGCTTGTGCCACCGCTGCTGACAATCGGGGAGCCGGAACACCGGCCATCGGTGCCAGAAGCAAGGGGATCTCGAGGCCGTGTTGCTCGCAGAATTCTCGCGAGCGCAAACAAGAAACCATTACGGACTTTCTCTTAGATTGCCAAGCGCCCGACTTCATCTCGTCACGGGCCATCTTGCCCACCAAGACCTCGGACGGGCCGGCCCAGATGTGCGCAGTTTTTGCGAAAATCTGGCAACCGGAGTCTCCTTCGCGCTTCGCTACCGAATGAGGATGTCAGGCCGCGTAACCCCTCGCAAAGGAGTGATTTTCAGGGACTGGGAGCAATATTCAACACGCTCTCCTGCCCCCATTTTCGCGGTTCAGAAAATGCGCTCAAGGCTCCGCGGCGATCAGGTGACTTTATTGCCCTTGCGCGCAGCCGGTCCGGGACGCCGTTCGCCCTTCGGTCGCCGGGGCCAAACGCGACGCGCATACTTGTCGGCCGCGGTCGGGATTGCGTTGCGCTGAACCCCCAACCTCAGCAGCGTGAAGTCGCTGAGTTTGCTCAACTCCACCTGAGCCTTGCGTCGCAGGGCGTTCCGCACCAACGAACTCGCCAGCACTGCGATCGAGCGAAGCCAGTGCATCAGCGAGCAAGCCGAAGCGAGCCCTCGTGGCGGTTGTCCTGCACTCCGTTGAAGTAGACCATCGGCAAGATCTCGCAGCGTTTGGACCGCCGGTCGAGCAACGATCCTTCGCCCGGCACGACCGCAAACGCGATCTCGGCGTTCCGCCGGCAACCATGGCAGTACCGTGACCCGTCAACAAACGAGTCTCTTTCTGGGCCGAGGAAGAAAGTTCAGCCCACTCTGTCAGCCGTATGTTCGCTGCTGTCGCCCCCATCATGACTGGGAAGATGATCGAGGGGCCGTCTGGATTGGTTGGCCGACGCGATTGAGTGCCTAGGCGAGAGAATGACGGCGGCCACGCCGATGACGATGAGCGCCATCCCAGTCAGGCGGGTTAGGTTGAAGGTTTCTCCCAGGAAGATCCAGGCGGAGAGAGCGCCAAAGACAGGTACAAGCAACGCAAAAGGCGCCGTTGCTGCGGCGCCGTATTGCTTGATCAATTGACCCCAGCCGGCAAAACATGCGGTCGTGGCGACAAAACCAAGGAAGAAAACCGCCCCGATCCCTTGCCAGGCCGGATGTCGCAACGCGGGCAGGATCGCGTCCTGGCCCTCATAGCGCACAGAAAGGAACAGCAAGGGCAGGGGTGGCACCAGGCACAGCCATGTCACCAAGGCGAGCATATCGACCTTGCCCGAACGACGCACGAGGATGTTGCCGAAGGCCCAACTCGTAGCGCCGGCGGCGATGCAAGCCAGACCGGCGATCGTTATGTCGTGTGCAGCGTCGGTCACGGTCCAGCCAATGACCGCGAGTCCGCCGAATGCTACAGAGATTCCGGCGATCTGCCAGGGCAGGATGTGCTCGCCGAGCAATCCCGCCAGAAGCACGGTGAGGATAACCTGCGTCTGCATGAGCACCGAGGCCAGACCCGCCGGCATCCCGACCTGCATCCCGACGAAGAGGAACGCGAACTGCCCTGTGAACCAGATCATCCCGACCAGGACCAGCCAGCGCCAGGGCAGCGGGGGTCGGGAGACGATGACGATCGCGGTCGCCGCCACGCTGAAACGGAGCGCCGCGAGCAGAAGTGGTGGAAAACTCTGCAGCCCTATTCGGATGATGATGAAATTGAAGCCCCAGACGGCAGCGATCAGGACTCCGAGCACCTTGTCACGAAGCGCCATTTGCTCACCTCCATCTTACCTATGCCGGGCGTGGCCATAACCGATCTCCCGCGCGCATAGCCAGTACACCCCGTGCGACGCCGCGCGTCGCCGCTGGGTTTGCGCGCATTACCTACGCAGAGGCGCCAAGCAGGCCAATGATAAGCTGTCGGAGAAGGTGAGCAGCTTTCACTTGTCGTTTCCGACCGATGCGCCGAATAGCAGACAGGCGCACGCGATGCGGCGAGCAGCTTGCGGATATTGTCACGATGGCCGAGAACTCTGAACCACTGAACGCTGTTCTCGTGGCTTTGGAGATCGGCGAATCCTACACAATCCGAAAGCTGCGAAGTACGGAAACCGAAGCCTGCGACGCCTTCTTCAGCCGCCTTTGCAGCCACGATGTCCGGTGGCGATTTGGTGGGCCACGTTTATCCGGGGCTTGCCTCTTGCCTGCTCGCGTGGCGGGCCGGCGCAGCCTCGCATTTGCTGCCGCCAATATGTCGGGGGACATCCTCGCCATCCTCAACGTCGAGTATCTTGATCCGGCCACAGCGGAGATTGCCTTGGTCGTCCGCTCGGATTTGAAGCGACGGGGGATCGGATCTGCGTTGCTGCGACACGTCATGACGTGGACGAGGGCCGCTGGACTGCGACGACTCGTTGGCCACGTCATGTCTGATAACAGGATCATGCTTCGATTGGCCTTGGCAGCCGGCTTCCGCCCGACCGCTGGCGATCAGGCCCTGATCGAATTCTCCTGGGTTGCGCCGACGGAGGCTTGATCAACGCCTCTGCTTTCGCGATAGGACTCCGATGGGAGGATTGGCGTATGTTGGATCGCGCTGTGATCCCGGGTGATGCGATGGAGTCCTGGAAGCCAAACATCGAGGAAGGGCCGGCGCCGCTTTACGAACGCATCGCAGACGCGATCGAGCGTGACATTCATGAGAGCCGGCTGGCGCCAGGTGCGCGCCTGCCGGCGCATCGTGATCTGGCGCACGCGCTGTCCATCGGCACCGGGACTGTGACCAAGGCCTACGGCGAAGCCGAGCGACGCGGCCTTCTGTCCTCTCAGGTCGGTCGGGGATCGTTCGTCACCGCTCCAATCGAGGCGCAAGATCGCGCCGCAGCCGGGCCTGTCGACCTAGCATACAATTTCCCGCCGGTGGGGCTGACATCACGCTACCTGGCGGAGGCCATGGGCAGGCTCTGGCGCCGCCAGGACTTTACTGCGACCAGCCGATACACTGCCCCGGAAGGCCTCGACAGCGTGCGCTCTGCGGCATCCCGGTGGATTCGCGACCGGCATGAGCTCGAGGTCGCTTCCGCCGGCAATCTCATCCAGACCAATGGCGGTCAGCACGGACTTTCGTTGCTTCTGCAGACGCTTTGCAGAAGCGGCGACACCGTGCTTTGCGAGGCCGTGACTTTCCACGGCCTCAAGCTGATAGCCAGGGCCGCGAATCTGAAGCTCCGCGGCATCGCCCTGGACCCGCAGGGCCTGCTGCCTGAAGCGCTGGAAAGGGCGATCGCCTCGACGGGAAGCAAGGTTCTCTACACCGTGCCAACTCTGCAAAACCCGACGGCCGCCACCATGTCCGCCGCACGGCGGCGGGAGATTGTGGCGATCGCCCGCCGCCACGATGTTCTCATAATCGAAGACGACGCATATCGCGCCATTGCGCGCGGTTCTTCTCGCATGCCGCCCGCGTTTGCTGATCTTGCGCCGGAGCGCACATTCTATGTCGCGTCCATCTCCAAAAGTATTTCGCCTGGCCTCAGGCTGGCTTTTCTGCTGCCGCCCGATACCTCATGGCGCGAGCGGATATTGGATAACATCGTTGCGACAGGCTACGCGCCACCTGCTCAGAACGCCCTCGTATTCGCTCAGTGGGTGGAGGATGGCACTGTCGATGCCCTTGTCGGTAACGTGCTCCAGGAAATGCAGGCGCGCACCGCCATGGCCTTGCGCATATTGGGGGACGCGGTTTCTAAGCCGGGCGCTGACCAGACGTTGCATGTGTGGATGCCGCTGGATTCGCTGCGGGCGGAACGTGCCTATGGCCGCGCCCTTCGGGCGGGCGTGCAGATTACGCCGCCCGACGCGCCCATGGTGGATCACAGCATAAGCGGACTGAGGATATGCCTTGGCAGTGTTACGGATCGCTCCGCACTTCAACGAGCGCTAGGGATAGTGTTGCACGCGCTGAAGGACGAGATGTCGGGCCCCTCCGCTGCTGTCGTCTAGAGAATCCGAACGTTTTCTGCCCGGCATTGCGCTTGGACCAACGGTGGAGTGGGTCGCGGGGCTATTCCTGACCCTGCGCAACCAGCCCCAAATTCGGCAAGCCGCTCATCGAAATCCTTGCGTCGTGCGAATGCGATGGCGCCTGTGGTGAGGGGCGTGACTTGAGCTCCTGCAGGATCCAGTTTCGGAACGATTTGATTTCGGGCCGGTCAAACGATTTGTGGCTTCCCACTAGCCAGTATCTCGTCGCGACCGGAACAGGCGGTCCAGCTATCTCGATAAGGTCGCCAGCGTCAATGTAGCCGTTCATCAAGGGCTTGCGCCCCATCGCGATGCCGAGCCCCTGAATAGCCGCTTCCGCGGCCAGCTGGATGGTATCGACGTTGATCCGCCGCGACCCGGTAACAGCAGTCATGTCCTTGGCACGGAACCACGCTGCCCAGTCTTCGGAGGCGGCGGTGACATGAATCGTCGGAACCCGCTCGATCAGACGGATCTCGTCGTTGGGCCCATGCTTGCGCAACAATTCGGGGGAGCAGACTGGCACAAATGTTTCGGCGACCAGTTCCGTCCACGATTCGCTCGAGCGCGACGACGTGGCCATCCGGATGGCGAGATCGAACCCATCAGTGAGGAAATCCACATGCCTTCGCGCCGTGTCAATCGTGATGCTTATGTCCGGGTAGCGTTCCGTGAACTTTGGCAGTCTTGGCAGCAGCCAGCGATTTGCGAATGTCGGCGCCACGCTGACCGACAGCGCGCCAGTCGCCTTCCGGCGGCCGGGAAATCCCTCCGTCGCGCTCGCCAGGATTTTCAGCGCATGGTGGACTTCCGACGCATAGGTCTCCCCCGCGGGAGTGAGAGTAAGGCCCCGGGCGTCCCGCAGAAAAAGCTCCGCCCCCAACCAGTGTTCGAGCGTCCGCAGGCCGTGACTTACCGCGCTTGGGGTGACATGGACCTCTTCGGCGGCCTGTTTAAAACTGCCGAGCCTCGCCGCGGCCTCGAAAAGGCGCAGCGTGTTCATCGGGGGAAGCCTGAAACCCATGATCTTCCTCGTCCCCAGATGCCGGCATGCCCAAGAGCCGGCTGCACCCCGAGTAGTCACACCGGCGGCGTCTCTAAGTCAATATTGATATTGTATCTGATACAATTTTCCGGCCTGCCAGCTGTTCGCGCGTGAGCCAGCTTCATCGGCGGCAAGCAAGATTCGTTTGCGGGCTCTTACCCCCGGCCTGATCTTCCCGGGCGAAAATCATGTCGAGGAGATTGCCGTGACGATGCCCCGCTGCGACATCGCCGCCCTTGGTCAAAGCTCTCCGTTACGCTGGCCGATAAGATTCTGCAGGATCTTGGCGAGCAGGAGGAGGGTCTCCGCGCTCTTGGAATTGAGCGACCACGAATTGAACGATATTGGATTGTCGAGCCACGACGTGCGGCTGGTGCTGAAACTCCCGCTTTCCATGGACCCCGCCGACGCGCTTCGCGAAATCGCACGGCGCCGGGGTGTTGACCTTTAAGGTTGCGGTCCCCCAAGGCTTAATTGTCTAAGCGGCGCGCCCGACGAGATCGTTGGCAGGATCTGCGGGCGAACGGTCGCGATCGTCCATCGACCATTGCAGCAGGAAGGCCGCAAGGCCCACCACGACCATGGAAGCCCAGGCGGTCATGTATGAGTTCGTAAGGTCGTAGGACAAACCGCCCAGCCACGCTCCCGCAAAGCCGCCGAGCTGATGACTGAGAAAGGCAATTCCAAACAGCGTATTGAAATGCTGCAGGCCGAACAGTTTCGAGACGAGGCCGGAAACGAGGGGAACCACTCCCAGCCAAAGGAAGCCCATCACAGCGGCGAAGCCCAGGGTCGAAAACGCCGTCACCGGCGCTGCCACAAAGCCGATGATGGCAAGGGTGCGCAGGAGATAGATAAGAGCCAGAAGCTGTTTCGGGCTATGGCGGGCCCCCAGTCTCCCTGCAACGTATGAGCCGATCGCATTCGCGATCCCGATAACTCCGAGCGCAAGCGCGCTGACGTCGCTGGAAATGCCGCAAATCCCGAGATAAGTGGGCAAATGGACCGTGATGAACTGAAGCTGGAATCCGCAGGCGAAGAAAGCGAGCGTCATAGCCAGGAAGCCGGGGTGACGCATTGCCCTGCTGATAGAGGCCTTCGTGGAGAAGGGCCGTCGCGCGGCGTCCTCCAGAAGCGCCGTCCGGCCGCCGATGAAAATCGAGATGGCACCGATGGCGAGCGCGAGCGCGGCGAAGACAAGTGCCGCTGCCTGCCAACCGGCCCTCTCGATGATGGATTGCCCCAGAGGAGCTATCACCAGGGTCGCCATCGAACCGGCGGCCGAAACGATGCCGACCGCCTGAACGCGTCTTTCCGGCGGAACGCTACGCGATACGGCGCCGAGGACGACGCCGAAGCCACATCCTGCGATCCCAACGCCAACCAGCACTCCGGCGCCGAGATTGAGCCCCAATATCGGCCCGCCCCAACTCATCAGCACAAGGCCAAGTGAGTAAGTGGCAGCGCAACCGATCAGCACCGGCCGCGGACCGTAACGGTCGCCGGCCATCCCGATGATAGGCTGAGCCAGGCCCCATACCAGGTTTTGCACGGCAAGCGCGAAGCCGAACGCGCTCGCCGAAACGCCGATGTCGGCGCGCATGGGTTGAAGGAAAAGGCCGAAGCTCTGTCGCAGCCCCATGCAGATCGAGAGCACGGCTGCGGCTACGATGATCATCCGCAACGGTGACGGTGACAAGCTCGGCCGTGGTACTTCGCTCGAATGGGCGACAGAACGGCTCACCAGTGATCTCCAGGAAGAATGTCGGCTGGCGGATGATAGCCAGCCGACGAGGTTCAGGCGTGCGAGAATGGCTCACCTGAGGGGAAGGTTGTTCACGCCGCGGTCACAAGCCGAGCGTTGCCGCCATCAGAGCTGGCTGTAATTGTATTTGCCATCCTCCCCCTTTTTCCAGCGATAGACGACATAGTCGGGGTTTGTGGTGTCGCCTTTTTCGTTGAAGCTGCGATCGCCAAGCACGGTGTTGAATTTGCCATGCTTCTTGATCTCCTCGGCAACCGCCGTCGGATCGAGACTGTTGGCGGCCTTGGCCGCCTCGGCGATCACCTGGACCGAGGCATAGGAATAGAGCGTATAGGCCTCGGGCTCGAAGCCTGCCTTGCGGAATGTTTCAACGACTGCCTTGGCGGCGGGACGATTGCGGGGGTCCGGCGGGAAGGTGAAGGTGAAGCCGTCAATGGCGTCTCCCGCGATCGACGAGATTTCAGTGGAGACGGTGCCGTCGTCCGACATGACCGTGGCCTTGAGTCCCTGATCGACAAGCTGGCGAAGGATCAGACCGGCTTCGGTGTGCAGGCCGCCATAGTAGACGACAGAGATCCCGGCATCTTTCATCTTGGCGATGAGGACCGAGAAGTCGACGTCTCCCGGATTGATACCCTCATACATTACCTCATGCACGCCAGCTCCATTCAGCGCCTTCTTCGTTTCGTCCGCGAGGCCCTGGCCGTAGGGCGTCTTGTCGTGAACGATCGCTATCTTGGCGCCCGGAAAAGTCTTCGTCAGATAGGCCCCCGCGACGACACCTTGCTGATCGTCGCGGCCGCACATGCGGAATGTGTTCCACAGGCCTCGTTCGGTGTAGCGAGGGTTGGTCGAGGCGGGGGTGATTTCCAGGACGCCGTTCTCCGCCAGAACCTCTGAGACCGGTATGGAGACACCCGAATTATAGTGACCGACAACGAACTTTACCCCGTCTGCGATGAACTTGTTGGCAACGGAAATGCCTTGCTTGGGATCGGAGACGTCGTCGCCGACAACGATCTTGAACTTTTCGCCATTGACGCCGCCCGCCGCATTGATGTCGTCCACCGCCTGCTGGGCGCCACGCAGGATCTGCGCGCCGAACGCAGCATTCGGACCGGTTATCGGCGCGCCGACACCAAGTAGGATGTCGGCATGCGCGCTGGCTGCGAAAGCCGCAAGTGTTGCTGCGGCCAGGACTGGGACAAGTCGTTTTCTCATGCCTATGCTCCATTGGTTAAATGGTGAGAATGCTGGCTTCCCCCGCAGCCCTCACCCCTCGCCACGGGAATTCGTTGTGTCCGACGATGACCCGGCTAGCGGGATCGCTGTGGGGATTTGCGAGTGTTCAGACTTTCTCGACTTCGGCCCTGCCCAGAAGGCCCGAAGGAAGAAAGATCAGCACCACGACAAGGATCGAGAATGCCGCCACATCCTTGTAGTCGACGGAGAAATAGGCCGACCAAAGTGCCTCGATCAGGCCCGATAAGCAGCCCGCCGAGAACGGCGCCCTGAATCGAACCGATGCCGCCCAGAACTGCCGCGGTGAATGCCTTGACGCCGGGGATGAAGCCGCTCGAGAACGAGATCACGCCGTAGTACATGACAAACATTGTGCCGGCGACCGCGGCCAGCGCGGCACCCATGATGAACGTGACCGAAATAGTGCGATTGATGTCGATGCCGACCATCGCCGCCATCTTCGGGTCCTGCTCGCAGGCACGTTGGGCGCGCCCGAGCGGTGTCTTGTTGACGAGATACCAAAAGACCGCAAGCAGCACCGCGGTCACGCCGATGATCACAATCTGCTTCAGCGCCACGACAACGCCGAAGACGTCAAAGGTCTGGGAGATCATCGGCGCGATCGGCTTGTTGCGCGGCCCCTGGACCACCTGCACGAAATTCGAAAGCGCGATCGAGATCCCGATGGCCGTTATCAGAGGCGCCAGCCGAAAGGAGCCTCTCAAAGGCCGATAAGCGATCCGCTCGATCATCCAGCTCCAGAGACTGGTCAGGACCATCGCGACGATCGCCATGACCAGCAAGGCGACCGCCGCGGGCAAGGAATGAAAAATCGCCACCAGGATCAGGAACACCATCATCGCGGCGAAGGCGCCAAGCATGAAGATGTCGCCATGGGCAAAATTGATCATGCCGATGATCCCGTAGACCATCGTGTAGCCAAGGGCGATCAGCGCGTAGATGGCGCCCAAGGTCAGGCCGTTGAAAACTTGCTGGGCGAAATATTCCATCTAGGCCTCTTGCTGGTGATTGGAGCCCTCTTCGTCGGCGCAACAGAAGGCGTGCGGATGGGCGTCTCAAGCGAGTTGTTTTCGCCCCCGAGTGAGGATCGCTCACGCGCGCTGTGACCGGCGCGTTTTCGGCATGAGCGCTGCTAATGAGCGGCTGAAGATAGTTCGCTTGTGACATAGCTGGGGAGCTGGCTACCAAGACGGCGTACCCACATGACTTCGGGCCGCCCGCTGCTTGTGGATGGGCTAGCGGACGGCTCGTCGGAACGGTCAACGAACGGAAATCGCCAAGGACTCCCATTCCTTCAGCGGTCTCAGTGACCTGTTGACCGTTCCACCTTTTTCCTCGCGCCGAGTTCGCGTTGGGTGGCGCTGGCAGGAGCGGACCGATGAGGCACGGACCAATCGAATTCTGGTTCGAATACAGCTCCCCCTACGCCTATTTCGCGGCGTTCGAGATCGGTGACATCGCCAAGCGCCATTCGCGGTCGATTGTCTGGCGTCCTTTTCTGCTCGGCGCCGTGTTCAAGGTGACCAGGATGGAGCCGTTGCCCGGCCAGCCAATGCGCGGTGCTTATGCAATTCATGACTGGCAGCGCCTGGCGAGATTGCGTCGGGTGCCGTTCTCCTTGCCCGCGGTTTTTCCGATCATCTCGCTTGCCCCGGCCCGTATGACTTATGCCGTGGATGCCATGGGCCCGGACATGGCTGGCGCCTTGGCTCGTCATCTCCTTGCCGCGATGTACGAACGGGGAGCCAATATAGCCGAGGTGTCCACCTCGGCGCGCCTTGGCGCCGAGCTTGGGCATGACGAGCAGATGCTTGCCGATGCCGCGTCGGACCAACGATGGAAGGACGCGCTGCCGGCCCGAAACGAAGAAGCAGTCGAGCGCGGCATATTCGGCTCGCCATTTTTCGTGGTCGACGGTGAGGGGTTCTGGGGATCCGATCGGTTGGCGATGGTCGATCGGTGGCTGGCGAGCGGCGGCTGGTAGCTTGTCCGCCCACGCTTCGTTGTGGGCGAGCTTCCAGCTCTTATGGCGATCTTTGAGCGCACAGAAGGCCGCGTTTACCCGTCTTTTGCCTGTATTTTGCGATGCCGTCCTTCCATGTCGACGATCTTGCCGTCTTTCCATGTGAACAGGCTGAAACGGGGAGAGCTGAGGTCGCCGTTCTTGCTGTAGGTCAACTGGCCTATGGCGGTCGGGATCGCCTCGCCGGACTTGATCGCCGCCGAGACGGCGCCGGCATCCGCGGTTTTTCCGGCCTTTTCGATTCCGTATTTCAAGACCTCGACCGCTGCATAGGCATTAAGGGTAAAGGCTTCCGGCGGAATGTTCTTTTCCTTCAATGTTTTGACAGCGTCGGCCGAGGCTGGATTCTTTGCGGCGTCGCTGGCGTTTGTGAAGATTGTGCCGGCGGCGGCCTCGTTTGCAATGGCCCAGTATTCAGTATTGGAAATGCCCTCGCCGCCGATAATCTGCGCCTTGACCTGGATGTCGGCGAGCTGCCGGGCGAGCAGTCCTCCTTCAGGGTGGAAGCCGCCGAAATAGACCACGTCCGCCTTCTCCGACCTCAGCCTCGCGACGAGGGCCGAAAGGTCCTTCTCGCCGGGTGTCAATGAAGCGTAGAGGACCTCATTGATGCCCCCGCCGTTGATGGCTCTCTTGAACGCATCGGCAAGGCCTTTGCCATAGGTGCCGTTGTCATGAATGATGGCGACGCGCTTGTCTTTGAGGTGCTGAAGTACATAGTTCGCAGCCACGTCGGCCTGCTGGTCGTCACGACCGCAGGTGCGAAGAACGTTGGTGAGACCACGCGCCGTCAGATCGGGCGCAGTGGCCGTCGGCGTCACCATCAAAACATCGTTTTCGGCGAAGACATCGGACGTGGGAATCGCCACACCCGACGTGACCGGGCCGACGACGAAATGCACTCCTTCTCCGACCAACTGGTTGGCTACCGACACGCCCTGTTTCGGGTCGCCGGCGTCATCGGCCAGCTTCAACACGACCTTTTCGCCGCCTATGCCGCCTGACTGGTTTATGTTGTCCACCGCGGCCTGGGCTCCGTTCTTCACCTGGTCGCCGTACGCCGCGACGGGGCCGGTAAGTGGTGCGACCAGGCCAATTGTGATGTCGGCCCTCGCTGCCGTGATGGCAATGAGGGACGCGACAACGGCGAGCCCCAAGGATGTTCTCGAACTTGTCGTTTTCATTGCCTCTTGTTCCCTCTTGACCTCGACATGAAACGGCGGCGCCGACTGTTGGTGGTGGACAATGGCGAGGCTGAAATGGCCCGGCAAAAGAGAATTGTTCAACACGCCATGAACGCTCTTCAGGAGCGCAAGCCCAACCAGGCCACGTGGAATGCAAGACTGGGACACCAAGGCAGTCCGGTTGATGGGTATTTGTATCGAAGGGCCATCACTCAGCGACAGGGGCAGGGTTGGTGCCGCGAAGGGGCGCGTTCGGAGTGCCGGCGCCTGGTTCGGCCGTGGCGCCAACCATCCTGACATGAATGCGCGAGCCATCGTGTTACGGTGGTCAGGTTTCGGATTCGGATGTGCCTTCGGGCTGAAACGAAGAGGAGAGATCACCACGACCAGGATCAACCGCCGCGCCTTGCTCGCCCACTCTGGCGCCGCCGTTTTGGGGTCGACAGTGGCGGCAACGACTTCTGCCGCAAAGGGGATGCGTCGAGACCTCGTAACAACCGACAAGCTGCAGGCGTTGATTGAAGCGCACATGGCGGCATACGCCGCGTTCGGCAAGGCGATTCACAAAGTGGGTGGCAGCAGTGGCGACCACGACAGAGCCAGCCGGCAGGAGGAAAGGACGTTACTGGCCATTTGCGCCTACCCTGCTGTCAGCGAAGGGGATCGATTGGCCAAGGCCCGATATCTTTTGCAGATCGAGGCACGGGGCGAACTCGATCTACCAGAACACATTCAGGCTCTTCTGCGTTCGACAGTTTCGGAGACATGAGGCGAAAGCACGGCCAGTCTCCTTCAGATCGTCCGAAACCGCCAACTGATACAGACAGGTTGATGCTTCCGAGATCCGCTTTTGCGCCGCATGTCGGTCGTGGGGATCAGCTTTGCCGCTTCCCGAAAGCGGACATCGGCTGCGATTGCACTCAGGATCGTGGTTTGGTCAAGGGGGGCTGCTTCCATCATTCGTTTCCCTTGTCGGCCAGTATGTAGTCGATGGAGAATACCGAGTTCCGCAGTTTGGTCCTGCGATGCAGGGCGATCGCGAACGTCGACTGCGAGATCGAGACCGCTGATCCTGATAGTTTCGAATGGCTGAGCCGCGCCATGAGCAGCGGGTTAGGCCCGGCAGGCTGGCTCCGATTTTGGAGAACTTGCCTCCCCCGCTCGTTCAGCCAAAGCGGCGTTGGTTCTCCCGGGACCAAGCTTCCATGGTATCCATAAGGTCGAACTCATCCACGACGCCGCTCTGGAAGAGATAGACCAGCTTCCTGGCGAGGTTCTGCCCATCGTCAGAGTCCATTTGATGCCCTTCTTGCCTGCACATGTGGTGCAGCACGCGAGTGAGCATTTCGAGGTCGGACGGTTCCATGATTTGGGTGTGCATCTCAGCGCCTTAGCGGTTGGGCGAGAGTGCTATTCGCTCCCAGCGTCCGTGCCCCATGACAAAACCGGACGACGTATGAACCTTAAGCCTTACAGAAGCGCCCCGCATTCACATTTGACACAGGTGCGCAAGCAGCCTTTTACAGCACCCAGGAACATTCATTTCGATGGAAAGTCGAGCTGAAAGGCCCGAGAAAATATCTCAGAGTGTGGAGGTATGCCGTTGTTCTTTTTCGATATTCACGATGGGAGCGAGTTGGCGAGAGACGATTCTGGCGTGGAATGTTCATCGTTGGCGGAGGTTAGCGACAAGGCGATTGACGTGTTGCCCGACATCGCCCGCGAGCAATTGCCCAATGGCCCCAGGCGGACGTTCCTGGTCAAGGTGCGCGACGACGCCGGGCGGTACGTCTTTAGAGCATCCTCACGCTCGACTCAGCATGGATTGTCGAAAATGTGGGGGGTGAGCACCAGCCCGCGAGGACCGCTGGGACGCTGCGCTCTCTCGCACCAAAGCCCAAGTTGGTGCGCTACGCCGGGAGTTTGCAGAAGACGGCTTCACGTCCGATATGGACGATCTCGACAGCCTATTTTCGGTTGCTGAGGCGGAGGTCGAACGGCTTCGTCGCCACACCAAATAGAACGCCAAGCCCGGCTCGCAGATCGCGGTGACACAGGATTATGCGAGCCGGGCCTAGCCGCCGATGCACATTCCGGGGAAGTGGTCGCAACAATCGGCGGCAAGGTAAAAATCTTCGATAACCTCTCGTACTGCACGAGGATTGAGGTCCCACTACGCAACCTGCGATGGTCTATTGTGACTGTCGAGAAAGAGCCCGCCTGCCTGGGTGCCAGACGGGCTCTTTATCGGGCCTCCTGCGGATTCGCATTTCCGGGTGTGGGCCTGGTTGCGATGAACCCTCCCGACGCGGCGCACGATTGGAAGCAGGTCAGCCCGCGCGCCGACTGCTTGATCACCCTCACCCTGCGTTCGATGTTCCATTAGCAAGCGCTTGAATAATGCGCTCCCCGCCCCAGACTCATGACATGGCGAAGGGCTCTTTCAACATTGGCGATGAGGTGGCCATCACGGCCAAGGTGCACAGACGGGTCACAGAGGACCGAGTGAGCGTGTCGATTCCCTCCTATGGTCAGCCGCTTCAATCGTGGACCGAACGTCTAAGGTGAAGCAGGGCCAGGAAACCGAGCTTACTGTAGATGTTACCGAGGTCGACGAGGAAGCCGGCAAGGTCACAGTCAACCTGTGAAGGCCGACACTCTCAGGCTTGTCACGCTACACATGCTGGGCTGGGAGGACATTTGCAGGGACGGGATGATAAAAGTCGTATTCGTTGCGGCGGTCCGGCCGGTATCAAATGTAATTGCGCTCCCGTGCCGACGCCGACAGGTGGCTCAATGTAGCTCGCTTTACAACGGCTCGGTTGGAACGTGATCGTATAGATCAACGTTGCACCACAATGCTAATACTAATGTTAGCCTATGCTAAATAATGGACCAAACGGCATGACTCCTTCTGGGGATGACCTTGATGCTGGTGCACATCCTGTCAATGACTTGGAATCCGTCGTTTCGGTAGCTGACGGGTCAGCAATATCAACAGGGCGAGGAGCAGCTGCATACTCTCGGTTGCCGCCCGGATCGCATACGTTTAAAGCCCGCCACCTTGTCGTATATGTTGGTCTCGAACCGGCCCCAGGCGTATCTGCAACTGTAGGGGAAGGCGACGGAGAAAGTCACGACGCGCCTGCAGGCGGCATTATCCTGAAGCCGGCGCATCTTGAGGCTCGTCTCCACCTGTCGAGGGCCAGAGAAAGCTCAATCATTGTTTACCCGGATCGCAGTCTCAAAGAACTTGCCCTGCAGCAATTCGGGGCTGCTGAAGCCGACCTAAAGCCCCCAGCGCTCGGTACGGTGGACCATACTGCCTTGCGCGTTGCGCAATTGCTCAAAGCCGAACTGACAAAAGAGCATGGCCCTAGCGAGTTCTACGTCGAGCATCTCATTGCGATCCTTGGTGTCCACCTACTTCACGCCTATGCCTCGCAGGAGAAGGAGCCCAAGCAGTTCGGAGGCGGGTTAGCGCGAAAGTCCGCGCGTAGTTTGCAGGATTTTCTGAGCGCCAACCTTGCCCGGAAGATCTCCGTCAGCGAACTTGCCGCGCTCGCGAATTTGTCACCAAAACACTTTACCCAGGCATTCCGCAGGACCTTCGGAAGATCGCCGCATCGCTATCTCCTTGACTTGCGCCTCGACCACGCCGCCCGATTGCTTGCGGAGGGAAAATTGACCATTGCGGATGTTGCTTATCTCAGTGGTTTCTCCAGCCAAAGCCATCTGACAGCCGCGCTGAAAAAATACCGGGGCACGACTCCGACTCGCCTGCGCGCCTCCATCTGAAATGCTCAATCTCCTCCGGTTCTTTAAGACTATGTTAGGATTGTGAAATAACGACGTGTGTTGTTTTCACAACACTTTGTTGACGTTCCGGACGAAGCGTTTGTGCGGAGCGGGCGTTTTTGCAAAACGCAGAACTTTTCTGAAATACGTGGCAGCATTTCCATGCCTCCTTTTGTCATCGTGCTCTGATTCATCGGAATACGATGTATTAAGACTTTCTAATTTAGGGGGAATACATGGCTGGGTTGGCCTGCGGCGGGACGATCCAAGATCAAAAGGCCGACGGCGACAGCGGCCACCAGAGACCGAAGGCCGACCGCCAGCATCCCGGACGCGCATCCTCCCAGGCGCGTTCGGGTAGCCGGGGGCGACGACCAGAGTTGGCCCGCAGGCCTGACTTCTCTCATCTTCTGCGCGGCGGTCGCATGACCAAATATAAAGGTGAGGCGGCCAGCTATGCGCCGCAGGCCATCCAGCCGATGCTTTCGATCGCTTGCAGGTTGGCGGGGCGGCTTGTGCCTGCCCTGCTGATCGCAGGATTCGCGGCAGGTTCCGCGAGCGCCGCCTCCAGGTACTGGGACGTAAATGGCACCACGGCTGGCCTCGGCGGTTCCGGTACGTGGGACGTCAGCTCCAGTTTCTGGAGCAACAATGGCGACGGTCTGAGCGGGCCTTACACGCCTTGGGTGAACAATGCCGGCTCGCCGGACGTTGCCGTTTTTGGCGGCACGGCCGGCACCGTCACTCTGGGTGCGCCGATCACTGCGAACGGCCTTACGTTCCAGACGACGGGCTACGTCATCAATGGCGGCACGCTGACGCTCGGCGGGACCACGCCGACCGTTACCATCACGAACACCAGCACGAGCATCGCCGCAACCGTCGGCTCAATTCTCGCCGGGACCGCCGGCCTCACCGTCACCGGGACAAACACCAGCAGCATTCTGACCCTGAACGGCGCGAACACGTTCACCGGCGGGATCAATGTCAACAACGCCACTCTGACATTCAACGGCGACGCCGCGCTCGGCCCGACCAGCAACAACATCGTCACAACCGGAGCGGCAGGCCTGACGAACAGCGGGTCGACGGCGCTCAGTGCCAGCCGCACGGTCACGATCTCGAGCGGAACCCTCACGTTAGCCGCGACAACGAGCGCGGGCGACCTTGGCGCGGCCCTTTACACAGGCGCGGGAGGACTGATCGCGGGCGCGAACGTCAATCTCACGAACGCCAACAACAACTACACAGGACAGACCACATTCGGTGGCGGGGGCACGGTCACCTTCAGCTCGATCCGCGACGTCGGCGCCGGACCGAGCGCACTTGGCGCGCCGACAACCGCGGCGAACGGTACGATCAACGCCAATGTCTACCTCGGGAGCATTGTCTACAAGGGGACCGGAGACAGCTCGAATCGCAACTGGAACCTGATGGGTGCCTATTACAGCGGGCAAACGCTGATCAACGGCGGCACGGGTACGCTCACGCTGAACGGCGACATTACGGAAAGCTATCAAACGCCCGGCTATCCCTCGGGCGTAGGGTACACCTTCAGCGCACAGTCGGCAGACCTCGTCCTGAACGGCGTGATCAGCAGCATCGTCGACACCACCAAGAACAACTCCGTGAATGTTTTCACCGGTGGCGGCATCAACCGGTCCATCACGCTCGGCAACAGCGCCAACACCTATACCAGCCCAACGAACATCAACACCGTCACCTTGAATGTCGGCAGCCTGGCGGATATCGGCAGCAACAGCTCGCTCGGCTCGGCGACGGCGCTCGCAGGTGGCCCCGCCCTCACGATCAACGGCGGCGTGCTGAGCTATGTCGGCGCGAGCGCCGCCAGCACCAACTACACTGTGGCCATTGGCAGCAGCGGCGGCGCCATCCAGAACAACAGCGCCTCGGGTGCATTGACGCTCAGCGGCGGAACGATCACGCTTGGCTCCAGCTCAGCTTACACGCTCACGCTGGGCGGGAGCTACGCCGGCACGAACACGCTGGCCGACGTCATTTCAGGTGTCGGCAACGTCACCATGAACGGTGGTGCCTCCAACGTCTGGGTGCTCGCTGGAGCCAACACGTTTACAGGCCCCAATAGCACCACTGCTCAAATCATCACCGTCCAAGGAGGCACACTGCGAGCCGGCAGCGCTCAGGCTTTCGGCGCAGCGAGCACGGTAGCGCCAGCGGCAGTCGTCAATGGCGGTACGCTCGATCTCGGTGGCTTCGACACGACCTTTTCGTCCCTCGTCGGCACCGGCGGCAGCGTGGCGCTGGGCGCGAACAATCTCACGATCAACCCCGGCACAACCACGAGCGGCAGCGCCGGGTCCTATGCCGGCAGCATTACCGGCTCCGGCAACCTCATCAAGGCCGGCACGAACACGCTGACGCTGACGGGTGCCAATACCTATACCGGCTCGACCATTGTCAATGGCGGCACGCTGGCGCTCAATTTCGGCGCAGCCGGCGCCCCAGCCAGCAACATCATATCGAGCGCGTCCACGCTCACTATGGCAGGGGGCACTCTGACTGTCACAGGAACAACGGGCCAGACCCAGAGCTTCGCCGCGACCAACTTCACCGCCGGCAGCAATACCATCGCCGGTTCGGGCAATGTCACAGTCAATCTGGGCGCGATCAACCACAGCGGCGGTCTCGCCAACTTCGTTCTGCCCACGACCGGCAACATCACGACCACGCCGGGCGCGGTGCTGGGCGGATGGGCGACGGTCACCAGCGGAACGACCACCGACTACGCCCAGGTCGACGGCAGCGGCAACATCGTCGCGCGGACGACCTATGCAACCAAGGACGATGCCGGCACCTGGGTAACCGGCGATGTCGTCAGCGATACCGGAGGCGCGGCGAATACGCCTTACTTCGGCATCGTCGGGAGTAACGTCCAGCTTGGCGGCCTTAAATACACTGTGGCCAGAGCCAGCACGGTTACGATCGGCGGCGGGAACACGTTGGGAGTGGACGGCACGATCATCGTCTCTTCCTCAGTCGGCAATAACAATCAGACCATCACCGGCGGGCAACTGACTGGGCCAGCGGGTGGCGGTACGCTCGGCGTGCTGCAAAACAGCACGGGGACGTTCGTCATCCAGTCCTCCATCGTCGACAATGGGGGCCCGACCGGCTTCACCGTGGCGGGCACGGGCACAGTGAATCTCGCCGGCACCAACAGCTATACCGGCGCGACGAGGATCAGCGGCGGCACGCTCTGGGTGGGCACGATCGCCGACGGAGGTGTTGCGAGCGGTATAGGCGCATCGTCCAACGCGTCTTCCAACCTGGTGCTGGAGAATGGCAGGCTGTTCTATTCGGGAACGACGGCCACGAGCGACCGCGGATTTACACTTGTCAATGGCGGTCCGTCGCGCACGATCGATGTCTCCAATAGTGCCGCAAACCTGACGTTCAGCGGTCTGGTCACTAGCCCCGACGGCTCTGGTTTTACGAAAGCCGGCGCCGGTACCCTGACCCTCTCCAACGCGGCAAACAATTACACCGGTGCAACTTCGATCACCGGTGGTGTGCTCTCGGTGAACACGCTGGCCAACGGGGGCACCGCGAGCGGCATCGGTGCGTCGAGCAACGCGTCGACCAATCTCACCATGTCGGGCGGCGGCACGCTGCAATATACGGCTGTCGGGGCTACGACCAGCACAGATCGCGGCTTCACCCTTGGGAGCGGTGGCGGCGGCTTCGACGTGAGCGACGCCGGCACGACGCTGACCGTCAGCGGCACAGGCATCGGCGCTTCCGGATCGGGCGCGCTTATCAAGAACGGAGCGGGCACGCTGGTGCTCGGCGGCACCAACACGTTCACTGGGGGTTTAGCGATCAATGCGGGCACCCTCAAGGCCGGCTCGACGCAGGCCTTCGGGGGCGCGATCGCCGGCACCGCGACGGTGGCGAGCGGCGCGACGCTCGACCTCAACGGGTACAACAATACGCTCTACGGCATAGCCGGCAGCGGCAATGTCGCGCTGACCAGCGGGGCCGTGCTGACACTGAACGGCTATTACGGCGCGACGTTCAGCGGGGTGGTCAGCGGCAGCGGCGGAATAACCACCGCCCAAGGTGGTTTTCCGCAGATCATGCAGGGGTGCCAGAACACTTACACCGGCGTCACAACGTTGAGCGGTGGAGGCATAAGCACCGACTGCCTGGCGAACGGCGGGGCGGCGAGTGGCATTGGTGCGTCCAGCAATGCTTCGTCCAATCTGGTTTTCAACAACGGCACTTTGACCTATACTGGAGGCACAACCAGCACGGACCGCGGCTTCACCCTGGCGAGCACAGGCGTCATCAATGTAGGCGACGCTGGCACGACACTCACATTCACCGGCATAGCGACCGGCGCCGGTGGCCTCTACAAGAGGGGAGCCGGCACGCTGGTGCTCTCGGGTGCCAACACCATGACCGGCGGCACGCAGGTCGATGCTGGCATCTTGCGCGCCGGCTCGACGCAGGCCTTTGGCTCTGGGGGCGCGGGCGTCGCATCGGGGGCGACGTTGGACCTCAATGGGTTCAACAACACGTTCTACAGCCTCAGTGGCGCGGGCAACGTGATGCTGGGCACGGGCACGCTGACGCTCAACGGCTACTACGCGGGCACCTTCAGCGGCGTCATCAGCGGCTCAGGCGGCCTAAACGCCACGGGCGGCGGGTCCGCGCATACTATGCAAGGCTGCAACAACACCTATACCGGCGCCACGACCATCAGTTCCGGATCAATGAGCGTCAACTGTTTGGCGAATGGCGGCCAGGCGAGCGGCATCGGCGCCGCGAGCACATCGGCGAGCAACCTCGTCCTCAATAACGGGACGCTGCAATATACCGGATCTGGTGGAGCCGCGGGGACGACCGATCGCCTGTTCACGCTTGGCACGGGCGGTGGAACTCTCGATGCGTCGGGCACGGGCGCGGTGAGCTTCACCAATCAGGGTGCGATCGGGCTGACTGGCACCAACACGGCGCGCGCGCTGACGCTCACCGGCAGCAATACCGGCAACAACAGCCTGTCGGGGTTGCTTGCCGACAACGGCACCGGCAAGACTTCGCTCAACAAGACCGGCACCGGCACCTGGATCCTGAAGAACCAGGCCAGCACCTACACAGGTGTGACTTCAATCACCGGCGGTGTGCTTGGCGTCGACAAACTCGCCGATGGCGGTCAGGCAAGCTCGATCGGCCAGTCCACCGGCGCGGCCGCGAACCTGGTGATCGGCAACAACGCGACGCTGCGCTACACCGGTACGGGCGACAGCACGAACCGGCTTTTCACGCTGGCGGCGGGCACCACCTCGATCGAATCTTCCGGGACCGGCGCAATCAATTTCACCAATACGGCGGCCGTGACCTATTCGGGCAGCGGCCCGCGCACGCTGGGGCTGGGCGGCACCAATACCGGCACCAATACGATGGGCGGCGCGATCACCGACGGTGCCGGTGGCGCGACCACGCTCGGCAAGAGCGGCTCTGGCACCTGGGTGCTGACGGGCAACAACAGCTATTCCGGCAACACCGTCATCAATGACGGCAATCTGATGATCGGCAATGGCGGCACGTCGGGCAATGCCGGCACCGGCAACGTCATCATCGTCAACTCGACCTCGACATTGTCGTTCAACCGCAGCGACACCTTCAGTTTCACCGGCACGATCAACCCCGATCCGCAGGCGGCCATCGGCACGATCGCGCAGGTCGGCACCGGCTCGACCATACTTACGGCGACAAACAAGGTCGGCGCCACGCGAGTCGACGCTGGCACATTGCAGGTGAACGGCAGCCTCACGAGCACCGGCGGAACTACGATCAACGCCGGCACGCTGCAGAACAGTGGCGGGGGCGCCTCGATAACCACGCCAACGATCACGATGAACGCCGGCTCGAAGCTCAACGTCGGCGGCGGAACGGTCCAGGCAGCCGGTGGCACTCAGACCTTGTTCACGGGCGGGACCGGCGGCGCCACGATCAACATCACGGGCGGCTCGCTGCTCGGCAACGGTACGCTTGGGGGAGGCGGCAACACTGTCAATCTCACCGCCGGCTCGCTCAGCACCGGCGCAGCCGCATTGAATCTCGGCAGCGGCAACGACACTTTCCTGTTGAGCGGTCTCGCGACGATCGCCGGAGTAGGCGTAGACGGCGGTGGCGGCTCCGATACCCTGCAGGTGACCACCACCTTGAGCCGCACGCTCAACGGCGCTCAAATTACCGGCTTCGAGAGCCTGCTGAAGCAAGGCGCTGCCACGCTGACGCTGACGGGCGATCACAGCTACAGCGCCGGAACGACGATTTCCGCCGGGACGCTGCAGATCGGCAATGGCGGCACGTCCGGCACACTCGCCGGTCCGATCACGGATAACAGCGTGCTGGCCTTCAACCGCTCTGACGAGCTGACAGTTGATGGCCCGATCTCGGGTACGGGTGCGGTCAACCAGATCGGCACAGGCACCACGACGCTGACCGGCACCAACAGCTATAGCGGCGCCACCAACGTCAATGCGGGCACGCTGCTGATCAATGGCAATCAGTCCGCCGCCACCGGCCAGACCAATGTCGCGAGCGGCGCCACCCTTGGGGGCAGCGGCACCATCGGCGGCAGCGTCACCGTGGCCGATGGCGGCACGCTCGCCCCCGGCGGCGCCGGCAATGCCCCCGGCACTCTGACCATCAACGGCAATCTCGCGCTCGGCAACTCCAACCTCAATGTCAATTTCGGCCAGGCCAACGTGCCCGGCGGTCAGTTCAACGACCTGATCAATGTCGGCGGCAACCTGACGCTCGACGGCACACTGAACATCACGCAGACAGCGGGAGGCAGCTTCGGGCCGGGCGTCTACCGCATCATGAACTATAGCGGTTCGCTGACCGACAACGGGCTCACCGTCACCGATCCCGATTATTTCGTGCAGACGTCCGTGTCCAAGCAGGTCAATTTGGTCAACTCGGCCGGGCTGACGCTGAGCTACTGGGATGGCAATTTAGGTCCGCATTCCAACAGCGCTGTCGATGGCGGCAACGGCACCTGGCGCGCCGCAGGCGACCAGAACTGGACCGACGCGACCGGCCTCTTCGCAGCACCTTTCGCCAATGCCAGCTTCGCCGTCTTCCAAGGAACTGCCGGCACGGTGACCGTGGACGGCACCAACGGCGCGGTGCAGGCAGCCGGCATGCAGTTCGCCACCGACGGCTATCTGATCCAGGGCGCGGATGTCGGCTTGGTCGGGCCGCAGTCGATCATCCGCGTCGGCGACGGCACGGCGGCGGGTGCGGCCTATGTCGCGACGATCGCCTCCAACCTGACGGGCGCCACCCAGCTGGTGAAGACCGATCTCGGCACACTGGTGCTCGGGGGCACCAACAGCTACACGGGCGGCACGGCCATCAATGGCGGCACGGTCCAGGTCGGCAGCAATGGCAGCCTTGGTGCCGCTTCCGGCGGTCTTTCGCTCGACGGCGGCACGCTGCACACCACCGACACCTTCACGTCGGCGCGCACCGTCAGCATCGCCACCGGCGGCGGCACATTCGATACGAACGCCCTGACGCGGCTGACGCTCACCGGCACGGTCGGCGGCGCCGGGACCTTGACCAAGACGGATGCCGGCACGCTGGTGCTGACCGGCGCCAACAGCTACCAGGGCGGCACCGTCATCGATGGCGGCGCGGTCGAGGTTTCGGCCGACGCCAATCTCGGCAATGCGGCCGGGGCGCTTACCCTCAACGGCGGCACGCTGCATACGACCGGCACATTCACCGCAGCGCGCAGCGCGACGCTCAATGCCGGCGGCGGCACCTTCGTCACCGACAATTCGACGACGCTGACGCTGACCAGCGCGGTCGAGGGAGCGGGGGCGCTGGTCAAGGACGGCGCTGGCACGCTCGTGCTTGCCGCCGACAATAGCTATGCCGGCGGCACGACGATTGCGGCCGGCACCTTGCAGCTCGGCAATGGCGGCGCGACCGGCTCCATCACCGGCGATGTGGTCGACAACGGCACGCTCGCCTTCGACCGCAACAACAGCTACGGCTTCGCCGGGCTGATCTCCGGCAGCGGCGGCCTCGACCAGATCGGCAGCGGCGTCACCATCCTCACCGCTGACAACAGCTATGCCGGCGCCACCAATGTGGGCGCGGGCACGCTGATTATTGACGGCAACCAGTCGGCAGCGACCGGGGATACCACGGTGGCGGCCGGCGGCGCGCTCGGCGGCACCGGCACGATCGGCGGCGCTGTCAGCGTGCTCGACGGCGGCGCGCTCAACCCCGGCGACATCGGCACCACGCCAGGCACGCTGACCATCAACGGCAATCTCGATCTCGCGGCCAATGCGACGCTCAACTACAATTTCGGGCAGGCGGACGTGGTCGGCGGCGCCTATAACGACCTCACCGTCGTGCATGGCGCCCTCACGCTTGACGGCGCCGTGAACGTCGCGCAGACGCCGGGCGGCGATTTCGGGCCAGGCATCTACCGCATCATCAGCTATGACGGGGCGCTGACCGACAACGGGCTGGTCAGCAACGCGCCCGACCATATCGTGCAGACCTCGGTCGCAAACCAGGTCAACCTGATCAACATCGCCGGCGTCACGCTCAATTACTGGGACGGCGATGCCGGGCCTAAGGGCAACGATCGGGTGAATGGCGGCAACGGCACCTGGCAGGCCGCCGGCGGCGACAACTGGACCAACGATACGGGCCATATCAACGCGCCGTTCTCCAATGGCAGCTTCGCCATCTTCGCAGGCACTGCCGGCACGGTCGATGTCGACAGCACGACCAACGGCCAGGTTGAGGCCGCGGGTATGCAGTTCGCCACCAGCGGCTATCTGGTCGAGGGCCAGAGCATCGCGCTGGTCGGGACGCAGGCAATCATCCGCATCGGCGACGGCACCGTGCCGGGCGCAAACTATACGGCGACCATCGCATCGGTGCTCCAGGGCAATGCGCAGCTCGTCAAGACCGATCTCGGCACGCTGGTGCTGACCGGCAACAACACCTACACCGGCGGCACTCGGATCAACCAGGGCACGCTGCAGTTCACCAGAGACGCTAATCTGGGCGATGCGTCCGGCAACCTCACCCTTGATGGCGGCACGCTGCGCAACACGAGCGCGATTGCGCTGGCGCGCGGCGCCACGCTCGGCGCCGGCAACGGCACCTTCGAGACGCTCGGCGATCTGACCCTCAATGGCGTGATCGGCGGCGCGGGCGGCTTCACCAAGACGGGCGGGGCGGCGCTGACGCTGACCGGGACCAACGCCTATGCCGGGCCGACCACGATTTCCGCCGGCGGCCTCTATGTCGACGGCGACAACAGCCTGGCCACGGGGCCGACCTCGGTCGAGCTCGGCGCCACGCTTGGCGGCAAGGGCATCATCGGCGGCAATGTCACGGTGGCCGACGGCGCGACGCTCTCGCCGGGATCGGCCGACGGCACGCCGGGCACGCTGGCGATCCTCGGGGACCTCTCGCTCTCCGGCGGCTCGATCCTCAATTACAGTTTTGGCCAGGCCAATGTCGCCGGCGGGTCGCTCAACGACCTCACCAGCGTCGGCGGCAATCTGACGCTCGACGGCACGCTCAATGTCACCCTCTCGCCGGGCGGCACCTTTGGCCCCGGCATCTATCGCGTCTTCAACTATGCCGGCACGCTGACCAACAACGGGCTTGCGATCGGCTCCATCCCGTCCTCGAACTATTTTGTCCAGACCTCCATCGACCACCAGGTCAACCTGGTCAACACGGAAGGGCTCAACCTCAACTATTGGGACGGCGATGCCGGCCCGAAGTTCGACGGCACGGTCAATGGCGGCAACGGCACCTGGCAGAATTCTTCGGGCAACAACAACTGGACCGAAGACACTGGGTCGATCAACGCGGCCTATTCGGACGGCGCCTTCGCCATCCTCGCCGGCCAGGCCGGCACGGTGACGGTGGATAATGGGCCCGGCCAGGTGAGCGCTGCCGGCATGCAGTTCTCGACCGACGGCTATGTCATTAAGGGCGGCGACATCGGCCTTGTCGGGCCGGCCTCGACCATCCGGGTCGGCGACGGCACCAGCGCGGGCGCAGGCTACACGGCAACGATCGCCTCGGCGCTCACCGGCAATGCCCAACTGGTGAAGACGGATGCCGGAACGCTGGTGCTGACCGGCGCCAACAGCTACACGGGCGGCACGGCCATCAATGGCGGCACGCTCAGGGTCTCGTCGGACAGCAATCTCGGCGATGCGGCGGGCGGGCTCTCCTTCAATGGCGGCACGCTCAACACCAGCGCCAGCTTTACGAGCGGCCGCGCCGTCGACATGCTGGGCCAGGGCACGATCGCAACCGACGCCGCGACCACGCTGACGCTCAACGGGGCAATCTCCGGCGCCGGCGCCTTGACCAAGAGCGGATCGGGCACGCTTTCGCTGACGGCCGACTCCTCCGGCTTCACCGGCACCACGGCGATCGGCGGCGGCACGCTCAATGTCTCGGGGAGGCTGTGCGGCACGGTCAATGTGCTCTCCGGCGGGCGGCTCGAAGGCACCGGCACGGTCTGCGACACCACCAATGCCGCGGGCGGCACGATCGCCGCCGGCAATGCCGGCGTGCCGGGCACGCTCACCGTCGCGGGCAACTACACCGGCAATGGCGGCACGCTGGAGATCGAGACGGTGCTCGGCGGCGATGGCTCCGCCACCGACCGGCTGGTCGTCACCGGCAACACCTCCGGCACCACCACGCTCAAAGTCGCCAATCTCGGCGGCGGCGGCGCGCAGACGGTCGAAGGCATCAAGATCATCGATGTCGGCGGCAGCTCCGACGGCACCTTCTCGCTCGCCGGCGACTATGTCTTCGAGGGCGACCAGGCGGTGGTCGGCGGCGCCTATGCCTATCGGCTCTACAAGAACGGCGTCAGCACGCCGGCGGACGGCGACTGGTATCTGCGCTCGGCGCTGATCAACGGCCAGCCGCAGCCGCTCTATTCGCCGGCCGTGCCGATCTACGAGGCCTATCCCGGCGTGCTGCAGAGCCTGAACGAGCTCGGCACCCTGCAGCAGCGCGTCGGCAACCGCTCCTGGACCGGCGCCAGCCAAGGCGCCGACGAGATCGGCAGCGTGCCGGCCCAGAGCGCGATCTGGGCCCGCATCGAGGCGGCGCACACCAGGCAGAGCCCCGACAGCGCCACCACCGTCTCGGATTACGACGTGACCACCTGGAAGCTGCAGTCGGGCTTCGATGGCCTTCTCTATGAGGACGCCACCGGCATCCTGCTCGGCGGGCTGACCTTCCACTATGGCACGGCCTCGTCCGACATTGCCTCGATCTACGGCCTCGGCTCCATCCGGGCCACCGGCTACGGCTTCGGCGGCACGCTGACCTGGTATGGCGACAGCGGCTTCTATGCCGACGCCCAGGCCGAGGCGACCTGGTATGACAGTGATCTCAAGTCCGCCACGCTGGGCAGCGATCTTGCCAAGGGCAACAACGGCTTTGGCTATGCGCTGAGCTTAGAGGCCGGCCAGAAGCTTGCGCTGCAGGGCAAGTGGACGCTGACGCCGCAGGCGCAGCTCTCCTATTCCTCCGTGCGCTTCAACAGCTTCACCGATCCGTTCGACGCGGCGGTGTCGCTGGGCAACAGCGATACCCTCGTCGGCCGCGCCGGGCTGTCGCTGGACTATGAGGATGCCTGGACGGGCGCCCAGGGCAAGGTCAGCCGCTCGCATCTCTACGGCATCGCCAACCTCTATTACGACTTCCTCGACGGCAATGACGTCGATGTGTCGGGGGTCGGCTTCCACGAGCGCGACCAGCCGCTGTGGGGCGGGCTGGGTGTGGGCGGCTCGCTCTCCTGGGCCGACGACCGCTACACGGTCTTCGGCGAGGCCTTTGCCAAATCGAGCCTCAAAGAGTTCGGCGACAGCCGATCGATCGGCGCCAAGCTCGGCTTCAGCGTCAAGTGGTAACCAAATCGCCGTCAGGCGCCGGAAGAAGGAATGATTGAGTTGCGATTTTCGAAGCTCCCACGAACAGCCGCGGCAGCCTTGGCATTGGTGATGTTTGCCGCACCGGTGTTCGCTCAGCAGAAGGGGCCGGCGCTGCCCGGCGGAGCGTCCTCGCTGCAGGAGACCTATCAGGACTGGAGCCTGACATGCCAAAGCAACGCATCCAATGTGGTGTGCGCGATCTCGCAGCAGCAGACGCAGCAGAACGGCCAGCGCATCCTGGCCGTGGAACTGAGGCACAACGCCGATGACAGCCTTGCCGGCACGCTCATTCTGCCGTTCGGGCTGCTGCTCGAGGCCGGCGCCACCTTGCAGGTCGATGACGGCCAGCCGCTCGAGCCGCTGCGTTTCTCGACCTGCCTGCCGGCCGGCTGCGTCGTGCCGCTCAGCTTCGACGGACAGACCGCTTCGGCCTTGCGCGCCGGCTCCGTGCTGAAGGTCAAGCTCAGAAGCACCGACCAGAAGGATCTGACGCTGTCGGTCTCGCTGAAGGGCCTCGCTCCGGCGCTCGACAGGCTCAAGGCCTTGGCGGGCGTTTAGCAACTCGAAAACGGGGCCCCAGGCGGTGCGAATGCTGCGATCAGACGGAGGGCGCAAAATGGACATTGGTCGCAGCTTCGCCGGCAGCTGGCTTTCAGCTACCCTCGACAGCCGGTCGCCCCGGCGCCGCCTGATGGCCGTGTTGCGCCTGCCGACTAAATGGCAGGACAGATGAGCCAGCAAGACCAGTTTATCCCGGCACCCCGCCGCAGCCCGACCGTCGAGGCGGACGTCCAGCGCCTTGTCGAACCTAAGCGGAGATGGCCGCACTTCCTTGGGCGTCCTGCTTTTGGCCTTGGCGATGGTGGGCGTGGGCTACGCCGCGGCGAACTACGCCGCGATCGCAAGTCTGATTGGTGCCGGGACCCCGGCGCGGGCAGAAGTCGCCGCGGACCCGTCGCTCCCCGACTCGCCTTTTCTCCAGCAACGTGAAGCAGGCGGGCGTACAAGCCTGCTCGAAGTCTTCCCGGTTCTCGGGCAGGTTCTGACCAATGGCACGAAGTTCGGCGTGAAGTCGTCCTGGAACGACCAGGCCGCCGACAAGTATCCCATGCAGGCGCTCGTCGGCATGGACTATGCGACAACCCAGTATAACGGGCCCGCCGCCGGCGTTATCTTCGCGGCCCCGACCGGATCGGCCTGCGAGGGGACCATGGTCAGGGTCGTGCCTTTTTGCCAAGCCTTGCGCGAGCGTGCCGGCCATGTTGCCACCCAACAGCAAGATCTCGGACAATCTGGGCCAACTCGCCGTCTACGTCTCGGCTGCGAGCACAACGGGCGACCGCCAGTGGGCAGAAGGTACTTGCGTATTTTCTAAAATAATGAAATACGACGTGCGCTTCCGTTGGGGAATGTGCAGGAGATGTATTTTCCGCAGTTTTTGGTGGGGATGATCGCGATCCTCATCGCTGTGGCGGCGTGGGTTTTCGCTGCCACTGGATCAGTGTGGCTTGCAGGCGGTTGGACCGTAGCAGCAGCACTGCTTTTGCAGGTGGGGTACTTCGGGCTGGTTCTCGGCCTGACATATCACAAGCCGCGCGTTGACCAGCCGGCGGCACAGGCCCCTAAAAGACAGCCAGCGGGCAACCGAGATAACGCTTCTAAAGACCTGCATGGCGCTCGCCGCCATTGATCGCCATGTAGCCGCAACTTTGGAACTGGGCCTTTCGCGCGTTCAGCCGGTCTCGACCATGCAATTGCGGATCGCCCTGGAAGCGGGGTCCATCGCTGACAGCCATTGTTGCGATCGGCACAGTGTGCTCCCGATCACACATAGTATTGCGTTTTCTGTGATGTTCCGACCGTAGCCTATGGCCAAACCTTCAGGCCTCGCCAATTCTGCAGCGATCGGCCTTTTTTGTGGAAATGGATTGCCTTTAGGCGATCGCTCGTCGGCTGGCGGCTACATGTCGTATCGGGGAACCAACTTCGGCGATCGCAACTCCTGGGCCATTTTTGCCGCCTGGAAGATCGTCATGAGAACGTAGGTCGTGTCACCATCCGTCGAGTTTATGGCCAACACCACACGGCCAATCTCGTCACTCATGGCGCAAGACCAATCTCGTACCGCAATCGCCCGGTTTCCCACCATCTGCTCCGCCTTTCCCACAGAGCAAGCTATTTGGCCTGATGAAAACCAGCAATTTGGACTGAGGGCCCGGTCCCATTAGGCCCAACGTCCTTCTCGCCATTTTGTCCGGCACCGCGAGCAATCCAATCCTCCTCGGCACGACGAGCGAACTTGGAACAACAGCGATGAAGATGAAATGCCGGGCATCGGGCGGCACCCCAGAAAACTTTGCCGGAACAGCACTGCCGCTGGATTGCTCAGTGCAGACGAGCGCTGCCTTAGCGTTGGCCAATCAGTGCGAGCCAGATCAGCGCCGCTTGCATTGGGATCTCAAATTCGACCGCTAGCGACTGGCGCCCCGCCGACCGAGATTGCCGAACGCAAGTCGCCAGCCCCTGCTTTGACGCTTGAGAGGAGTAGCGGAAGCCATGTTTGGCAACGGGCGGCCCGGCCGGTAGCGGGGTAGACCACAAGCCGGGCCTGACCGGCGCAGGCTTGTTGGGCATCACACCGGCTAAGCAATTTTATCAGCAATCACTAATGTTTCTGCCATGTGAACGGATGACGTGTATCAACCTCGAACATCAAGCTCGGCACAAATTTTGCGTCGCCGCCAGCGGCGGAGACGAAACGATGACACTTTCACGCGAACTGTTCGAGGCTGATCTAACTTTCCATTGCCCCGGGTGTGAAACACCAGTGGTCCGAAAAGGGTCGTGGATCAAGAGCGCCAAGGTCTTCATCTGCGACGCCTGCAGCACGCAAACTCGCCTCACATATGGGCTCAAGCTCGCCATCTTTGACGCGCATCTGCATCCTGAGGCGCCGCCTAGCTTGCCGGCGACCAGAGGGCAGAGCCGGCAGTAAGCATGCCTGACGTCATCCCACATGTCCTACCGAACCGAACTGGGCGAACACCACGGTTGGGACAAATCAGAGGTTCGGTTTGCCGCGCTCGCAGCAGTCGCCCGTGCCGAGCTACATCAGGCCCGCTACCGGGGCTTGGTTCTCAGTATCCCGGCATGCTCCTCACTTGATGCCAGGCCGTGCTCCCAAAAGTTCTCCCAGGCGGAGCGGCAAGCGAGGTGACGCATGCAACTCGGCACAGCTGTCTTTCCATCGCTGGAGATATTCGGCGACTGGAATGCCGCTCCGACCAGGCCAGCGATTGAGTGCGGCAATTGCCTCGATGGATTCTGGAACCCGCTCGTATTCTTCTAGAAAGGTCAAGGACATCGCTTGCGCGAATGGATTAAGACCCGGAATTTCGATCTCGCTGCGGTGGTCGGCAAACCATGCTGCAGGGTCGCGGGTGAGGCCCTGCCTACCGGCGAGCGCCTCATAGCCTTTGATGATGTTCTCGCGGTATTCGGCAATGGCATCGCCGAAGGCGTTGTCGCCGGCGAAGGGCGGGTTTTGTTTCCAGCCCCTCGCCAAGCGTCCTAGGCCACGCAGCGAGAACGCCTCCACGATCGCTTCCTCCAACCATTGGCATGGGGGGGCCGGCTTGGCATCGGCTTGCCAACTGTTGGCAAAGACATGGCCGAGCTCATGCCCGAACTGATAGGCTAGCTTCGACCAGTCGCGTTCACCGATGTCGACGATGATCCACGCCATGTTGCTGCCATCCGGGTGAAGCCAGATGGCAGGCTGTCCTGAAGTGTGCTCGTCGACGCGAAGCCGCTCCGGCTGGCGGTCGGAAAGAAGACGGACTTCGTCAAGGCAGGCGTGACGCGTGCGCTCAACGACCTGTTGCGCGGCACGCGGAAGCATACGCCCCCAATCGCCGGCGAGCTCGATTGGGGCGGTGAGGAGCGTAGCAGGCCGATTGTTATGAAGCCTGTTTGCCGCCATGGCGTAGGGGACCTTTCGAAAGGCGTCTTTAGCGGTGGAGGCCGCTATAACGAAAATGCCGGCCACCGAGCCAAGTACCCGAACAAGATCTCGCCTTACCACTGTAATTCTCGATATCGGACAAGCCGAAACTGGAATAGCATCTACAATCTTCAAGAGGCAGGGGTGAGCAGGCGATCATGGACCGCGTGCACGTGATCAATCTCGATCGCAGCTTGGATCGACTGGCGAAATTTCGCACGGTGAACGCCCATCTGAGCAATGTAGAGAGATTTGCCGGTACGGATGGGCGCAGCTTGGATCGCGGTCGGCTTATCGAGGAAAACATCGTCTCCCAGGATCTGGAATACACTGCCGGCAGCCTGGGCTGCGCCGTGTCTCACATCGAGTTGTGGAAGGAGGCGGTGCAACGCGATCAGCCCATCACCATCGCAGAAGACGACGCGATTTTTTCGCGCCGCTTTGAAATTGAAATGCCCTCGCTTGTGGCCTCCGTCAAAGCTGATTGGGACTTCATCCTGTGGAGCGCAAGTTTGCGATGCTATGCTTGGCTAGACGCACTTCCAGGAGGAACCGGTGCAAGGCTCGAATTTTTTTCCGGTGAGGTGATGGCTAACATCCAAAATTTCCAAGAAGCACAAACCGAACCCCGCCTTCTTCGCGCACGCCATCTTCTGGGGCTAGTCTGCTACTCGGTTTCCCCTCGTGGGGCGCGGGCATTGCTCGACTGGTGCCTGCCGATACGCCCCATGATCGTGGATTTTGCCGGATTTGGCCTCAGATTAAGCAACACGGGAATCGATTGCCTAATGAACGGAGTCATGCCTTCACTGAAGGCATATGTCTGCCTCCCACCCCTTGTGATCAGCAATGAACAGCCCGAAGACTCGGTGCGCATCAATACGTGAGGCGTCAGGTGAGACGTCTTCCACGTCGATTAGCCCATTCTGGTCCCCAATGAATTCATCGGCTCTCCGGGCCAAGAGATGAGTTAAGGTCGCTTTTCTCGATCCTCGTTGCGCTGCCGAACGAAGAAATCGAGGTTAGTCTTAAGTCGCTGGTTGCCTGGGTCGAGTTGCAGCGCCAACTGCCCCCATTCGACGGCACGGTCCATCGCATTCAGGTGCCACGAGGCAATTGCCCCGAGATCGTAGAGCCGAAAACCCCAGCAGCTCGCGTCATCGAGATAGCTTCCAGTGCGACGCGTCTTCTCGATGCCGTTGCTACAGGCCCAGAACAGATTGAGCCAGTCGGCCTTGCCGTGAAACTCCTCGGCAAGGTCAAGCCAGATTTCACGTCGATGCGGCGCTTCCATCCTGGCCTTGTCCAGCCAGGCCAACCTTTGCTCCGGCTGCATGCGGGCTATATAGCGCATGGCCTCGGATCGCTCTTCGTCCCATCTGCTTGTCGGCAGGGCCAGGTAGCGTTCAAGCAGTTCGACTGCCCGCTCTTGTTGGCCCGCCCACATCAAGTCTCGTCCGAGCCAGAAACAGATTTGCGCGTCTTGGGGATCTTCCTCGTGCGCCACTTGCATCAACGGCAGGTAGTTGCTCCGCGTAGGCTTGGATAAATCCTGCACCTCGTACATCACTATGTCGCTGCTGTTCGCCGTGACCTCTCTCTCTCCGGTGAAGACGAGCGCCTCGTGGACCGGTCGCTTAAAGCGATATCCCCATCGGTGGTGAAAATTCTTTGTCGACCACCCTCGCAGCGGTGTCGGATCGTCGACGCTGGACCTGTAAATGGTCTTGCAAAAGAGGGCTGAGGTTTCGGGGGTCCAGGCAGCCTCTAGCTTCTGTCGCCAGCCGGCTTCGAGAAATCGATCCATATCCATCGTACAGCATACGTCCACGTCATCGGGCAGGAGCGCCATGGCGGCATTGCGGGCATCGTCGAAGCGCCAAGGGCGGACTGCAATCTTATGCACCGTGACCCCAGCGGCGGTCAGCCGTTCCACCGTACCGTCACTGCTGCCAGTGTCGGCGACTATCCGATAGTCCGCGTCCGCGGCCGAATTGGCCCACCGTTCCGCGTTGGCGGCTTCGTTCAACGCGATGGTATAGACTGCGACTTTCACGACGCCTTGCCCATGCGTGCGACGCTGTCATACGGATAAGCTGGATTTGCGCGCTTGCGGATGGCCACGAGCCCACCGAGCAATTGCGCCCGGTCGAGCTCATAATGGCTATCGAAGAAGAGAATTTCGGCGAATTGTCCGGCAAGCGTACTGACACCCAGCGGATCGACCGACCGCGCCGTCCCGCATTCCTTGATTTCCCGCAACAAGGCCTTGGTCGGCGTAATCTTGGTGGGGTCTTCGCCAGGCGGCTGCCAGTCGAGGTCCTCGATGAAATACCAACCATCCTCGGCAAGAAGCGGAAAGAACTCGCGCAGCGTAAGTTGTTCGTCGAAGGACGCATGGCTGCCATCGTCTACAATGACGTCGAGCGACCGCGCTCCGATCGTCGCCGCCACCCGGCGAAGGTCCTCCACGTTGGACTGGTCGCAGACGAAGGATCTGAACCTCTCGTTGTTGAGCCATGAAAAATCCGTCAGGTCGATGCCGATAACTTGGCAAAATGGAAAATAACTCTGCCACAGGGTCACCGAAGGCGTCTCGGTCTGGCTGTGTTCCGCCAACCCGCGGCAGAGCCCAATCTCCATCAGTCGCCGCATGGACAAGCGCCGCGCCGACAGCAGGCGATCGTAGATTCTCGCATAGCAGTGTCGGTTGCCGGTATGCCGGTTCTTGTCGGTGTTGAACTTGTCGGCAAGCGTTGTGAAGGAAGGAAAGCCCTCCAGCGGCTTGATAAGCTGCTCGATGAACGCGGCGCTCTTTTCGTCGGGCCTGGCTTCGTTGCGCGCCGTCCAAAGGTGGATTCCGAAAACGCGATCGTCGTTCAAATAGTCCGCCAGTTCCGCGATCGGCTTTTCAAACCTGTCTGTTTCCGTCCAGTCGATCGAGTTGAAGAACATCGGGCTGAAGACCTGGTCGTGCAACTCGGAGCCGGCATCCGAGGCTATGTAGTCGGACAGCAGCTTTGGTCCGATGTCACCAAATTCCTTGCCCGGTGCCGCGTGGAAGCGCTCGATAGACATTTCATAAAGCGCCCTGAGGTGTCGGCTGTAGGGCTTGGCGTAAATGACGTTGCCGCAAACAAAATGACCCTTGTGCGATCCACGCCATTGCAGATTGAAGAAATGATCGCCGCTGAAGGCAAACGGCCTTAGCATGATGATGTCGGAATCCATCCATAGGCCGCCATGCTCGTACAGCACAGCGTAGCGAAAGACATCGCTGAAATACCTGATCTCGGAACCAGCGACGATGCGCTCGAACGTAGCCCGAGGCATCACCTCGTCGGCAGCGCTAACCTCAACGCCATGCGGCAACAGGAAGTCCAATCTCTTCGGAGAATAACTCCAAACGCGCACCGGATGGCCAGCCGCCCGCATCGAGGCGGTGGCGGCAATCAGGGTGCGATGCTCGGCCTTTTCGGAAAGCACTTCGTAGAAGCAGTGGATCTGCGGTAGCGCCGCGCCATCGCTGAAGAACGGCGCGATGCGCCGATCGAAATCCCGCGATTGCCTTTGCCGTTCCGCCGGCGAATCGGCCGCTTCCAGGAACGGCGCGAACTTGCGGAAGAACTCCTCCGTCGTCCGGCTCGAAAGAAAACCGAAAGGCTTCGGTTCGGCAGGTGCGTCGGCGCCAATGGGTCGGCTGCCGCTGCCGCCAAATCTGATCCTGTCGGCATCTCCCGCGCCATGCGGGGTGTGAGGTGGCGTCGGCTCGAGACGGGCAATGTTCACACCCGAAGCCAGTTGCGCAACGTCGTCGAGCAACGCGGCGACCTGGTCAGCCTGCACGGTCGCGATCCATGACTCGCTATCGCCTGCGCCGTAGGAGATCATCAGGCGCTTGGCATCAGGATGCCAGGCGAGCCCGGCAGCGAACTCCAAGCCCTTGTCATGGAAGTAAAAGGGTCGCGAGACTTTGGTCAGTCGGTGGCCATCGTCGAACCAGACGAAGCGGTGCTGGTGATAATGCCGGCCCTCGTTTGGCCTCGCGCGTGCCTCGTGCACCAGCGCCAGCCAGCCGCCGTCGAACACGATCGCCTGCGAGCTGCCGCTGAACTGTGGCGCCGCGATCATCGGCGCTTGCTCCGAAACCGTCCGGCCGCTCTCGTCCAGTATCTTCGTGGGGTCGCACCGATAGACAAAACGGAGCCGGTCGCTGCCGTCAGAACTGGGCTCGACCAGCGGCATCCAGTTCTTCTCGTGCTGCCGTTGGCCGGCCGGGCGAATCACTCGCCAATCGGTGAGAGTGTGTGGTCCGAGCCCAGTGTCTTCAATTCTTGCCAGTACCTGCTCGCACCGTCCCTCCGGCGTGAGCTGCCGCACGCAGGCAAGTCCCCAAAGCTTGTCGCGCCAGGCTAACAGCCGCATATCCGCAAAACCGATCACCCGATCGTAGGCGGGCGACGGCAGATCAGCCGGTGGCAGCACTTCGCGAGCGTCCTTCGTGACGAGATCGCTGTCGAGACGCAGCAGGAAATTGCGCGTTGTGATCGGCGCCTCGCCGGGCGTTGGGTATTGGGCGGCAACGGTCGGCGTCGAGTTGACGGTTGGCTGCAGCAGCACGATTCCTTCGCCCAGGCGCGCTACCGACGGGTTGGTTGCCACATAACCCTCAGGCGCGGCAAAATCGATCCGTCGTGCCTTAAAGGACGGCATGATTTCGTTCGCCGGCCGCATGTAAAAATAAAGATTGGATCGCGCCAGGTCCCTCGGCCCGTCGCCGATTTCCCGATCAAGCGCAAGCCAGTTGCAAACTGCGAAACCGCGGTCCTTACGCGCCGGATCGCGGGCGTAGTTCGCGGCAATCGAATACTCCTCCCGCAGTCCTGCGGTGTAGACAAAATCCTCGAGAAACAGGATGTCCTGCTCGGGTCGCTTGATTGCCAGTCCGGCTTCCGAAAACAGCACGCTGGCGTCGTTCATGCCCTTCTCGCGATAATGGTGCGCAAGATCATAAAGCGGCTCGGCGCGTTGCGGGCGCGCGTTGAACGCGGCGAGGGCCTGGTGGATGAAACCGGCATCGTCGCCCATCTTTTTGAGGCACCGAGCCTCCTGGAGGCGGGCGTTCCATGCCTCCTCGTCCCAGCCGCCCATCGCGGCGCGTTTGGCGTACGCCACCGCCGCCTCCGCCGTCCGCCCGGCGTCACGGTAGGATTGCGCAAGGTAGAACCAGTAGCGATGGTTTTCCGGATCCTTGTCCAGAGCTCCCAATAGGAGCTTTATGTCACGCTCGAACTTGTCGACGCGGTTCGAACCTGTGGCATGGTCCTTGTACCAGATACACCGCAGTTCGTGCACGCCATCAGGCACGTCTATGTATTCGTGGGTCACACCGTGGTAGCGCGCGCCCGATGTGCGCCTCACCAGACGCGTGTTCCAATAGGCAAGGCCCGACTCCGACTTTTGCAGAAGCCGATAGCCCGGCGCATCGAGCTGTTCTCGAAAGCGGTGATCCTCAACGACGAGCTCCATGTCGGCGTCGTCGAAGAGCAGGTAGTCGTAGCCGAGGCTGGAGGCGTAGGCATGCTCGAGGGCCGCGTTACGCGCCTGCTCGAAATTGTGAAACGGGAATTCATGCAACTCGCCGGGTATGCTGCGGGCGGCGAAGAAAGAGCGGATGAAATCCTGCGTTCCGTCGGTCGAGCCGGTGTCGCCAATCACCCAGCAATCAATGTGATCGGCGACCGCACCGAGACAACGCTCAAGATTGGCCATCTCGTTCTTGACGATCATATTTAGGCAGAGACGTTTTGCGGTACTCATTCGCTGACTGTGGACCCCACAGAACATTGTTAGCAGAGGCTTTGGTGATGGTCTCGCGGCGTCATATGAGACAGCGATTTATTCGGATGCGCAACCATCCATATTCTTGCGGAACGCAGCAGCAGCTGCTTCGGTCGTTTGGATGATTTCGTAAAAGCACTGGATCGGGTTTTGCCCGGTCCGCTCCAATCTCGCTCCTTCCGTCCGGCATCTTCAGACATCCAACGACGGCATCGCGCTCTGGACGGGCCGCTGCAACTTCCGGACGAGCCCCTTGAGCTGACCGGCACCAGTTGTTCGGCGGGCCGTGTTCGGATCCTGCTGCATTTTTTTGTTCCAAAGAGGGGCTCGATCTAAACCTCGGATTTCCCACGATGTTTGGACTTGGGCTTTGACCGTACGGGTGTTGCTGCTCTCGTAGAATTCGTAATTTATTAACCAAGCCATTTACAAGTTTATAATTTTCGAATTTACTAATGTCTAACTAACGAGAGGGTAATCGCGGCCTGCGGGGACACCGTCGGTCGGGATATCTGCGAAGCTTGGAGTCCGGAAGTAAAGCCACTTGCTGCGTGAGGGTGCAGCATCGTGGTCGACCGGGGTTTTGTCAGTCCTTGGTGCCTTCCACTGGTGTCCCCTCGCGAGCGGGTCGGTTCCCTCACTAGTCCAGTCGAAAGATTGCGACGCGCGTGATGGAGTTCCCGGTGCTTCGAGTGATACCCTCCGGCCACCCCCCCTGTACCGATGCGGCAGTCCGTGTGGCCGCACCCCCAATTGATCCGAACCTCTCAGCTCTCGTCGACTTGCGGGCAGCCGCCGGTCGCTCGTTTGCTGACGCGTTCCAACGAGTGAAATCACACCTCGCAATCGGCCGATTTTCGGGATCCGCGAGCTCGAGCCACCTGGTTCGATCGCGGGCGCGCGGCACCGACTGAACACCGAGATACGAACCGGACAAGCGGCGGCGCAGCCGCCGGCCAGCAAGGAGGACGTTATGAGTTATACAGCGAGTTTCGCGGCAATGGAGGTCAGTGTTCGGGGCGTGCTGCCGATTGGCGACACGACCGAAAATGTGACCTACTTTATTCTGGACTCGGCCAAGAACACGATCGTTGGCCAGGTCATTCTTCCCAAGGCCGCCAAGCAAAGCCTCGCTGTATCACTCACCGTCAAGGTCCCCAGCACCGCTGGCTCATTTGCGATCGGCACGTTCGATGACGGTGGGAATTTCCAAGCCGCCAGTTTCCTGCGGGTCGAAAATCCGGCCGTTCATCGGCCAGCCGGCGCCGCCGGACCGTCTGGACGGTGATCGCGGGCCAAACTCTTTAGCCCAAACGCTCGCCTGCCGGATCGGTGGACAGCTCTTCCCCCCTGAATTGAATTCGAAGCCAACAGGAGCCAGTTATGGCCCGCGCATCTGAAATTCTGTTTGTGGATCCTTCAGTTTCCGATGTCGAGACCGTCCTCTGCAATTTGAGGCCCGAAGTCAGGGCGGTGTTGCTTGATGGGTGCCGGCCAGCGGCGCAGCAGATCGCTGCAGCTCTCGCTGGACACAAAGAGTTCGGCGCCATTCATATCATCGCCCACGGCGCACCAGGGCGAGTGAATTTCACCTCGGGCGAATGGTCCGCCTTGACTCTGAAGGACGCGGCTGATGATCTCGCCGAAATCGGCAGGGCGCTTGCCGAAGATGGCGCGTTGCGACTTTGGAGCTGCCACACAGCCTCCGGGGATGTTGGCGAAGCTTTTATAGAGGCCTTGGAAGCAGCCGTCGGCGCTAGCGTTTGCGCCTCGATATCGCTGGTAGGTGCGGCCGCCCTTGGCGGTTCTTGGGAGCTCTCGGCTCAGCGGAACTCCTTGGAGCAGTTGCCGCCGATAACGGCAATCGGCATTGCCGATTATATGGCGGTGCTCGCCTCTGGTGATCTTACGCTTACTGGCACGATCGATGCCGGCAGCAGCAAAAGTATCAACACTTTCTATCTGATCGACACAACAACAAGCCCTGCCACGGTTGTTGGAAGTTTTGTCCTCCCTTCTGCGGCAAACAGCGTAGCTACTAATTTTGCCATAACGATAACAGTCCCTGATACTACCCATACTTATGCCATCTATAGCAGCGGCTTCAATTTATATGGCACGCTTTCCCCTGCCGGTGGGAATGCCTACTCTTTTACCACTGACGAAGGAAATAACGGCGACAACGGCGATACATTCAACGGCGGGCTTCTGACCATCACAGGCCAAGGCCAAGTCGGTCCGACTGGCCCGGCTGGCGCGACTGGAGCGACGGGCGCAACCGGAGCCACCGGTGCGACTGGCACAACGGGACCGACTGGCGCGACGGGTGCCTCTGGGGCCACCGGCGCGACGGGCTCGACTGGTGCCGCAGGCGCGACGGGAGCAACCGGAGCTACTGGTGCGACCGGCTCGACTGGCGCTGCTGGAGCGACTGGCTCGACCGGGGCCACAGGTGCGACGGGCGAGACCGGTGCCACTGGAGCGACAGGTGCCACAGGCTCGACCGGAGCTACGGGTGCGACGGGCGATACCGGCGCGACTGGCTCGACGGGAGCAACCGGAGCGACAGGTGCGACGGGTGATACCGGTGCAACTGGAGCCGCCGGCTCGACTGGTGCCACGGGCTCGACCGGGGCAACCGGAGCCACAGGCGCGACCGGTGATACCGGTGCCACTGGGTCCACCGGCGCGACAGGTTCGACTGGGGCGACCGGAGCCACGGGTGCGACGGGCGATACTGGTGCGACTGGCTCGACCGGAGCGACTGGTGCCACAGGCTCGACGGGAGCCACCGGAGCCACAGGTGCGACGGGCGATACCGGTGCAACTGGAGCAACCGGCTCGACCGGAGCGACTGGTGCCACGGGCTCGACGGGAGCCACCGGAGCTACGGGTGCGACCGGCGATACCGGTGCAACTGGAGCGACCGGTTCGACCGGAGCGACTGGTGCCACGGGCTCGACGGGAGCCACCGGAGCTACGGGTGCGACCGGCGACACCGGCGCAACTGGAGCAACCGGTTCGACTGGCTCGACTGGGGCGACCGGAGCCACAGGTGCGACGGGCGATACCGGTGCAACTGGAGCAACCGGAGCGACTGGTGCCACGGGCTCGACGGGAGCCATCGGAGCTACGGGTGCGACCGGCGATACCGGTGCAACTGGAGCGACCGGTCCGACCGGAGCGACTGGTGCCACGGGCTCGACGGGAGCCACCGGAGCTACGGGTGCGACCGGCGATACCGGAGCCACCGGTGCGACTGGCTCGACCGGAGCGACTGGTGCCACAGGCTCGACGGGAGCCACCGGAGCCACAGGTGCGACGGGTGATACCGGTGCAACTGGAGCAACCGGCTCGACCGGAGCGACTGGCGCCACGGGCTCGACTGGCGCAACTGGAGCCACGGGTGCGACGGGTGATACCGGTGCAACTGGAGCAACCGGCTCGACCGGAGCGACTGGTGCTACGGGCGCAACCGGAGCCACAGGTGCAACCGGCGCTACCGGCGCAACTGGAGCAACAGGCTCGACCGGAGCGACTGGTGCCACGGGCTCGACTGGCGCAACTGGAGCCACGGGCTCGACTGGAGCCACAGGTGCGACGGGCGATACCGGCGCAACTGGAGCGACCGGCTCGACTGGCGCGAATGGTGCCACGGGCTCGACCGGGACGACCGGAGCCACGGGCTCGACAGGAGCAACCGGCGCAACTGGAGCAACAGGTTCGACCGGAGCGACTGGAGCCACGGGCTCGACTGGCGATACCGGAGCGACTGGCTCGACCGGGGCGACTGGTGCAACCGGCTCGACCGGAGCCACGGGCTCGACAGGAGCAACCGGCGCAACTGGAGCGACCGGCTCGACTGGTGCCACGGGCTCGACGGGAGCAACCGGAGCCACAGGTGCGACGGGCGATACCGGAGCGACTGGCTCGACCGGAGCGACTGGTGCGACGGGCTCGACGGGAGCAACCGGAGCCACAGGTGCGACGGGCGATACCGGAGCGACTGGCTCGACCGGAGCGACTGGTGCGACGGGCTCAACGGGGGCGACCGGAGCCACAGGTGCGACGGGTGCTACCGGTGCAACTGGAGCAACCGGCTCGACTGGCGCGACTGGTGCCACGGGCTCGACGGGAGCAACCGGAGCCACAGGTGCGACGGGCGATACCGGCGCAACTGGAGCGACTGGCTCGACCGGAGCGACTGGTGCGACTGGTGCGACGGGCTCAACGGGGGCGACCGGAGCCACAGGTGCGACGGGTGATACCGGTGCAACTGGAGCGACCGGCTCGACCGGAGCGACTGGTGCCACGGGCTCGACCGGAGCCACAGGTGCGACGGGTGATACCGGTGCAACTGGAGCAACCGGCTCGACCGGAGCCACAGGTGCGACCGGCGCAACCGGAGCAACCGGCTCGACCGGAGCGACTGGTGCCACGGGTTCGACGGGAGCAACCGGAGCCACAGGTGCGACCGGAGCAACCGGTTCGACTGGCGCGACCGGAGCCACAGGGGCGACGGGTGATACCGGTGCAACTGGAGCGACCGGCTCGACCGGAGCGACTGGTGCCACGGGCTCGACGGGAGCAACCGGAGCCACAGGTGCGACCGGCGCAACTGGAGCAACCGGCTCGACCGGAGCGACTGGTGCCACGGGCTCGACCGGAGCTACTGGAGCCACCGGTGCGACAGGTGATACCGGCGCAACTGGAGCGACTGGTTCGACTGGTGCCACGGGCTCGACCGGAGCAACCGGAGCCACAGGTGCGACCGGCGCCACTGGAGCGACTGGCTCGACTGGTGCCACCGGCTCAACCGGAGCGACGGGTAGCGGCGGTCCGACGGGGGCTACCGGACCGACAGGCCCGGGCGGCGAAACCGGGCATCAAGGTCCGCAGGGCAACAACGGGCACGGCAATGGCCAGCAGGACGCGCCAGGCAATTCCGGCGACCACAACAATGCCGATAACAGCTCGCACCAAGGACAGGGCAACTCTGCCGGTGGCCAAGGCAATGGAAATGGCGGACCCCACGCCACCTTGACGGCGGGCACGCTCGGGCTGACGGACTCCAAGCAGTTCTTGCAGTCCGGATCGTCCGGCGCAGCCAGCCCCGCCTCGTTCGGGAAGCTCGTGAGCCAGGCTGCCAGTTCGGCGACGACCGATCTCTTGAACGTGCTCAATGCGGTCAAGGGCTTTGGTCAGAACCAGAACAAGCCGTCCGGCGCCGCATCCGACCTGCTATCGGACAAGGGCAAGCAAGGTGCTGGATACGGTCAGGCCGACGACACGCTGAAAAAGGCTCTGAAGGATATTCTGAAGCCGAATGACTGAGTGTCGGTCGAGAAAAGCTCACGCGGGCCCTGCGGAAACGCAGGGCCCGCGTCCTCGCGTCTTGGAAAGAAGGAAAGGCCTCGTGCCGCGGCCTTATTCGCACTACAATAGAGTTGCCGGGCACCCACGCCGGCGCGGTCGTGGCGGCAGCGTTCTCGAAACCTCGCTTGCAGGTGGCAGAGGAAGCAGATGGTGAGCGTTCCTCAACATACCGTAGCTCAGCCGGTCCCAATCCGCACGGACTTGGAAGCGGACAAGGCCGGGCAAGGTCACAAGATCGGAGAGGACCGGGTCCCTGGCGGCCCCACCGCTTTCGATCGGATCGAGCCGCGGATCAAAGCAATGCTCCAGGTCGCCCGCTATCACGGTGTCGAGCTCGATCCTAACGAATTCAGGGCAACGAACGAAGGGTCGTTTCCGACCGCCTCCGACCTCTCGCAGTGGGCCCAGGACGCCGGGATGTGGTCTCGTGCGTTGCGGATCCGCTGGTCGCATCTGTTGCGTTTTGAGCATGTGGGGCCAATCGTCCTCCTGTTCAACGATGGCGGAGCCGGTCTCCTCATCGGGGCAAGCGCTGAACACAACCTCGTTTTCCTCAAGAGCGTCGACGCTTCCGATGACGCGGACGCTCTACCGATCGACGAGCTCCGCCTCGCCCAGGTGTGGTCTGGCGAGGCTGTCCTGTTGCGGGCGGCGCGGTCCTACGTCGCGGCGGACGCGCCATTCACGTTTGGTTGGCTGATCGATCTGGTGCGGCTTGAGAGCCGCCCGCTGCGTGATATTGGCATCGCCTCGTTTACGCTCAGCATTCTTACCGTTCTGCCGCCCCTCATCGTAATGACGGTGGTCAACAAGGTGCTGCAGTTCAGCAGCGTTTCGACCCTGGTGCTTCTCTCGGCTGTGATCGCTGTTGTGTTCGCCTACGAGACGCTACTCGGTCATGCTCGGCGGCTCATCGTCAATGTTGTCGGCACGCGTCTGGACACGAAGCTCAATCTGCATGTTTTCGGCAGGCTGTTGCGCCTGCCGCTCGACTATTTCGAGCGGCATCCTGCAGGCGAGACGATGTATCACCTTGCCCAGGTTTATCGCATTCGTGAGTTCCTGACCGGTAAGCTCCTCAGCACCTTCCTGGATCTGATCACGTTGTGTGTGCTGATCCCGGTCATCTTCTACATAAATCCCATACTGGCCTGGATGGTGCTCGCCTGCGCGGTCCTGATCATGGCGACGATCTTCGCCTTTCTTGCGCCGCTGCGTCGGCGTTATCAGCGCGTCGTGGACGCGGAGACCTGGAAGGCAGCCGCGCTCGGCGAGACCGTCGTCGGCATCAAGACAGTCAAAGCGCTCGGGCTCGAACCGCAGCGCAAGGCGCTGTGGGACGAACGGGTGGCCGACGCGGGCAAGGCGCGTCTCGCCTTCGGGGAACTGGCCAACTGGCCGCAGACCCTCGTCACGCCGATCGAGCGCGTCATGGTTCTCGGCACAATGCTGATCGGCGCCTATCTCGCGATGAACGACCCGTCAGGCTACATGGTCGGCAGCCTGTTCGCTTTCATGATGATCGCACAACGCGTCGCGCAACCTCTGGTCGGACTGGCACGGCTAGTCGAGGACTATGAGGAGGTCAGCGCCGCGATCGGGGAAGCCGCTTCGGTTCTCAACCGGCCATTGGAGAGCAGTTCCAATTCCGCCGGGCTGCGGCCGAGGCTCGTCGGCGAGATCAAGTTCAGCGATCTGACCTTCAGTTACATCGGCACCAAAACACCTGCGCTCGACCGGGTCAGCTTCGACATTCCGGCCGGTACTATGTTCGGCATTGTCGGGCGCAGCGGATCGGGCAAATCGACGATCGCGCGCCTGTTGCAGGGAATAAACCGCGACTACAGCGGGTTCCTCAAGCTCGATGGGGTTGATCTCAAGGAAATCAACCTCCGCCATTTGCGCCAGGGACTGGGCGTCGTCCTTCAGGACAATTTTCTGTTCCGCGGCTCGATCAAGGACAACATCATTGCAGGACGTTCCGGGCTGACGCTGTCCGACGCCATGCGTGCCGCTCAATTGGCAGGTGCTGCCGAATTCATCGAACGCATGCCGAACGGCTACGACACCTATATCGAGGAAGGTTCGCCCAATCTCTCTGGAGGCCAGAAGCAGCGGCTGGCAATCGCTCGTGCGCTCATTCACGATCCGACGATCCTGATCCTAGACGAGGCGACGAGCGCGCTCGATCCGGAGAGCGAGGCCGTGGTGAGCGCGAACCTGATGCGCATTGCCAGCGGGCGCACGATGATCATCGTTTCGCACCGGCTCGCCTCCTTGACCGAATGCGACCAGATTCTCGTCATGGACCAGGGTAAGGTGCTCGATGTTGCCCCCCATACGGTGCTTCTGGAGCGGTGCGGTGTCTATCGCCAGCTCTGGTTCCAGCAGAACCGGCATCTTGACGGCCGCCATGGCCGCCTGGCGGCTGTGCCGTCTCGACCTGACTGAGCTGGCCGGCAATGAGCAGCACCACTTATTCCACCCTTCCAGTTCACCGGCGCCGGCGAGATGCGAGCGATCCGACTGCGCCCGCCATCCTTGAGTTCAAATGGCCGTCGACGGCAGTCGCCAATGCACCGATTCCTTTGATGGCGCGCAGTATCGTGTGGATCATCTCCAGCATGGTCGCCGCCTTGATTGCGCTCGCCGCGCTGATACCCGTCGACCAGGTCGTCACGACACGGGGACTTGTGGTTTCGCAATCGCCCAACATCATTGTCCAGCCATTGGAGACCGCGATCGTGCGGTCGATCGAGGTGCGCGAAGGACAGCGGGTAAAGGCGGGCCAGTTGCTGGCTCGCCTCGATGCCACTTTCGCTTCAGCGGATCTGACCGCGCTGGCCACCCAGGTCTCGACCCTCGAAGCCGAAGTGGCGCGCCTCAAGGCAGAGGCCGACGGCAAGCCTTTCAGCTATGATGGACTGGACCCAAGCTGGACACTGCAGGCCGCGATCTTCGATCGCCGCAAGGCGGTATACGACGCAAAGCTTGAAAGCTTCGACAGGCAGCGTGACGAGTTGAGCTCCGTCATCTCGCGCTCACAATCCGACGCAGAGGGCTATCGGCAGCGTCTGGCTGTCGCGGCGTCCATCGAAAAGATGCGGCAGCAGCTTGAAGAGCGGCAGGTTGGGAGCCGTCTCAACACGCTTCTCGCCGAAGACAACTCGGCGGAGATGTCGCGCTCGCTCAAGAATGCCGAGCAGACGACCGAGGCTGCCAAGCGCCAGCAGGCCGCAGCCGCAGCCGAGCGTGACGCTTACGTGCAGAACTGGCGCGCCGATGTATCGCAAAGCCTTTCGGAAGCGACTTCACGGATGTCGGACGCGCGTGAGCTCCTAAACAAGGCGAAGCTGCGCAAGCAGTTGGTGGAATTGAAGAGCGAAGCCGATGCGACTGTTCAGTCGGTAGCCAAGGTATCGGTGGGCTCGGTCCTGCAGTCCGGCGAGCGCCTGATCACACTTGTTCCAGCCGACGCGACCCTCGAGGTCGAGACCAACATAGTCGGGCGCAGCAGCGGCTTCGTCCATGTCGGCGACCCTGTGGCCATCAAGTTCGATACCTTTCCCTATTCGCAATATGGCCTGGCGCATGGCACCGTTCGCGCAGTCAGCCCAGACTCCTTTTCAGCCAGGGAACAAGCGCGCGATCCAAACAGTTCGCTGGCCATGCTGCCCGCCGATGCGGATCTGTTCTATCGCACCCAAATCTCCATAGACGATGTTGCACTCCATGGTTTGCCGGCGGACTTCGCGATCAGTCCCGGCATGCCTGTGACTGCTGATGTGAAAGTGGGCCGCCGCACAGTGCTAAAATATCTGTTGGGCGCCATGCTGCCGATCGGACAGGAAGCGATGCGGGAGCCCTAGATGGCGATCCTCGACCGCCTGACTGCACGCATTCATCCCGCGCTGGCACTTCGCCGGGCAGTCCAGCTCTCTGTCAGCGGCAAGCCTGCGGAAGCTTTTGCGCTGATGGCCATCGCAGCACGCGGCGGCATTGTGGAAGCGCAATATCAGGTCGGCCGCTTTTATCTGGAAGGCATTGGCGTACCGCCGAGCCATTCTGAGGGCGCGCGTTGGTTGCGGCGGGCAGCCGATCGCGGCAGCTCCGATGCGCAGGCCCTTCTTGCTGCGCTGTGTGTAGCCGGGCTGGCGCCACGGGAAATCGGGGCTGGTTCGGAAGGCTTGTTCGAACGAAATTCCTCGGGAGAACCGGACTTCGCGGCAGCGCTCGACCTTGCGCGGAAAGCCGCCGAAGCCGGGTCCGCGACAGGACAGGCCCTGCTCGGCTATATACTGAGCAAGGGTCCAAAGGCGATGTGCGATCTCGATGCCGCGCATGGCTGGTACGAAAAATCAGCCGCGGCCGGTTGCCCGGAAGGATGCCTTGGGCTGGCCCTTTCTCTAATCCGGTTGAGGCAGCCGGAGCAGAGAACCAGAATCGCCACAGAGCTTCGTCGGGCCGCGGATGCCGGGCTCCTAACGGCGATCTATCTGTATGCGGTCCTCACCGAGCACGGAATGGGGGTGCCTGTCGATCTGCACGCAGCTCGGAGGCTTTATAGGAATGCGGCGGAGAGGGGACTCTCATCCGCTCAATTCCGCCTGGGGCTAGCACTCATCGAGGGTAGCCTGGTGGATCGGGACCCTGTCGCCGGTGAAGCCTGGTTGCGTCGCGCCGCCTTGGCTGGAAATGTCGATGCCGCTTATCGCTTGGGCGAGCTGTATGCCAGCCGGCCTCGGCGGGACTTTGCGGAGGCAGCGACCTGGTATCGCCGGGCTGCCGATGGAGGTCACCAGCCAGCGTCACGTGCATTGGCTTCGCTCTATCTTTCGGGCAATGGTGTGGCTCAGGACGCTGAGGAAGGAACTCGCTTGCTGCGGTCCGCAGCAGCCAGTGGCGATCGCCAGTCCCAAGTTGATCTGGCAAACCTCGTCCTCGAAGGCGCGGGCGAACCAGATGACGCTATCAGCATTGCTGGATGGTTTGGGGCAACCGCGTCATCGGGCGATCTGGTTGCGGCGTTCAATCTCGGTCTCTGCTTTGCCGAAGGCGTTGGCGTCGGCAAGGACCAGGAGCGTGCGGCGCGTTGGATGGGCCGCGCGGCCGAAGGCATTGCCGAGGCGCAATACATGTATGCCCGCATGCTTCAGGAAGGACGAGGCATGGCTGCCGATCAGAGGCAAGCCCGCGTCTGGTTTGAGCGGGCGGCAAAAGCTGGCATCGTGGACGCGCAGGTTGCTCTTGCCGAAATGCTTTACAACGGTCGTGGTGGAGAACGCTCCGTCGTTGCCGCCGCCCATCTTTTCAAGCAAGCCGCCGCTGCTGGACATGCCGGGGCGATGTTCGCGATCGGGGCATTGTACGAGACCGGACAAGGCCTGTCGATCAACCGTAAGGCGGCCCAGGAATGGTTTGCAGCGGCGGCAGAGAGAGGCCACGGGCATGCGCAACTCATGCTTGGCCGCTATCTCTCCAGAGGCATTGCCGGCGAGCATGACTCCGCAGCCGCCCGCATCTGGCTCGAGCGGGCGGCTGCGCACGGTCTCCAGGAAGCCTCTGACGAACTCGCCGAGATATAGCGGCGGGGTGTTGGGCTCAGCTTCGTTCGCTGGAGTCTCGCATTTCCTCGATTTCTTCCGGCTCCTTGTCGTCCATTTCGGCGATCTCGTTGCGAGCCTTGTCGTTCGCCTTGATTAGCTCATCGAGTTTCGCCTGGAGGGCTTGGGTGTCGCGATGCTCGGCCCTTTGGATAAACAGCGTCATCGCCCAGGTGATCAGCGTCGCGACGCCGTGCCAGTCAAGCGTTTCCCGCTCGAAGATAAACCAAGAGACGGTGTAGCCGCCCAAAATCAAAAAAGCTGCTGGTCGGGACGTCAATGTGCCGACCTTGGTCAGCGCCTCTCGAATCTGCAATGTCGCCATGCCTGCGAACGGCTGACGGCAATCCGGGTTCCCGCCGAGTCGGCTTGGCAGCGCGAGGTGCAACGCGTATCTACGCCAACCGAAGACCGGCCGGTTTGCTCCGGTACCGAACAAACCGCGCGACCATCGGTCTCCAATAGAAAAGTTCGCGTGTCCTAACTTAACGCAGAATGCCACCTATCATTCCAAGACTGAGCGCCTCGGCGGCATGGATGTAGCAATTCTGCGTCGCCCGTCGGTAAAGTTCGTCCGCGCTGAGCGAACTGCCTTCGACAAGTTCCCTGAAGCCTTCCATCTCCAGACGTTGCGATGTCTCCAGCAAGGCGAGCTGCTCGCGAACGATCTGGATGCAGGATCGCATCGGGCCGTTGAGCGCAATGCTCGTTTCCATGCGCCGCTCATGCACGAGAAGAACGGCGTCTTCGGTCAGGAAACGGTTCTGCCTAGGGAAGGCGGCGAAGATCGTCACTCCCGCCGAATAAACTTTCGTCTTCCCGACGCAGAAAGCGTTGCGGCTGGAATGCCGCCGGAACAGCCGAACCTCCAGCGCGATGCGCCGCGCGGCGTCCGCATCGCCGCCGCTGGTGTTCAACTCCATTAGCATGTCCTGACCGTCTTTTCGGACCGTCTCCAGGCGACCGAGGAAGAAGCTGACCGTTTCATCATCGATCAGCCCGTTGATGGAGATATTGGGCTGGAACAGGAGCTTGTCCCGGCTCGGGGCGGAGCCGTCCTGCTCGTGTGAAACGCTGTCGTCGTGGAAAGTCATGGAATGTCTCGCCGGGATGCTCGAGATCCCAACCATTCATCGATCCGTTCGTTCCTCGCGGTTTCGGATTCGGGAACATCGACGCCACAGGCCGGTTATTTCGCTGCGAGGAGGCTCTCCATGAACGCGACGAAAGAATTCCTGCGCAGCTGGCTTGAAGAGAATGTCGGCAATTTGCCTGCCGACACCGAGATCAGCGTTCCGATGTTGGCGCAGCAGTTCGAGGAGGATGCCGATGCCGCCGGCTACGGTCGCGAAGTGCGGGAGCAGGAGGTCGGCAATATCGAAGATGCCATCCGACGCGCGCTCGATAAAACCGGCGAGGAAAATGCGGAGCCGGAATCGAATGCCGACGAGGAGAATTCACTGGCGCCGGTTATCGATGCCTTGGAAGCTTCCGAGCCCGACCATGAGGCATCGGACGATGCCGAGGGCCGCGGTAATGGTCAGCAGTAGCGGAACAAAGGTCGACGCCAGAGGTTTGGCTCTCGATTCATCCCGGCAGCCATGCACACATTTGGTCGAACAGAGAAGCCTACAATGACGAAGTCCCCCGGAAAGAGCGATCCTGCCGCGCCGGGATCAAGCAGCGGTCAGGCGAAGCGGCAAACAGAGACATCGCCGGAGCAAGATCCCGCGGAAGGATCGCGCAGGACGGTGGATCACGAGTTGGAGCGGCAAAAGCGCTCGCCCGAGGCCGAGGATCGAAAGTCCGGGCGACAGGCGCTGCGGGACCAGGTCGAGGAAGAGACGGAGCTGCCTCAGAAGGGGTCGGCCTGAGAGCAAGCAGCGCCGCATCGCCTGCTTCCGCAATTTCCAGTCATGACAGCAAAGCCCAGGCGAAACCTGCTTCTGTTGCTTGCGGCCGCAACGGTCGGACTGGCGCTCTACAACAATCTCCTCGCGCAACGGGCATTGGCTTCACGACCGCTCGGGCGCTTCATCCACCTTCGCGGAACGAAGCTGCATTTCCTGGAGGCGGGCAGTGGGCAACCGCTGCTGCTCTTGCACGGCAACGGCGCTTCGGCGGAAGACTTCACGACAAGCGGCATCTTCCACAAAGCCGCTGCCAAATATCGCGTGCTTGCCTTCGACAGGCCCGGCTTCGGCCTGAGCTCACGCCGGGCAGGCAGACCTTGGACCGCCGGCGCCCAGGCCGATCTCATCCAGGCCGCGGCCGCGAAACTCGGCATCGAGCGCTACATGGTTGTCGGCCATTCCTGGGGGGCCGCCGTGGCGCTCGAGATGGCGCGTCGGCATCCCCGATCCGTCGCCGGGATTGTCGTTGTCGCCGGCTATCATTACCCGCCGCCAAGGCTGGCCCTCGCCATCTCCGCGTTGCCGGCGGTTCCGTTGATCGGGACGGTGTTGCGCCACACCGTGCTGCCTTCGCTGGTCAGGCTGAACTGGCGCTGGGCTATGAAGAAGATTTTCCATCCGGCAATGATCGCAACTCCTTTCGCGGCAATGACAAGGGAGCTGGCGAGCCGCCCCTCGCAACTGCGGTCCATCTCCACGGAATCCTTCCTGATGCTGGCGTCGGCACTGTTCCCAAATCGTCGGTATGCCGATATCGCCATCCCTGTCGGGATAATTGCCGGCGCCGGCGATCAGCTGTTCGATGCCAAGGCCGAGGCGCTGCGGCTGCACGCGGAGATAAGCCACTCGCTGCTGGATATCGTCCTGGATGCCGGACATATGGTGCATCAAAGCAAGCCGCAGGCGGTCTTGGCGATGATCGACAAGGTTGCCGCTCTCGCAAGCGCTGCCGGCCCGGGAGCACTCGTTAAGTCTCCGGTTCGTAAGACACGTCCGCGTCCGCCATGCGGCGAGCCATCCGGTCAGGAACCGGATGGCTGCAGCAGGGTGGCACACAAGTCCCGGATGGCTTGAGGCAGGACGTCGAATGCATAGCCCATGTGCAGTCTTTCAAGCGGCGTATGGTAATCGCGTCCCCACGGGCCGATGTTGATCGTCGGCACGTTGGCGAGAGCCTGTCGCATCGGCCAGCGCACGCTGTCTTTCCAGGCAGGCGTGTTGCGGGCAACGATATCGAGCGAGGGCTCGGCTGCCTCGCCGAAAAAGCTCATGTCCGAAATTCCGGCGAAATAATCGGCGCAGGCGATGGTGCTGCCATAGCGTTCGGCCGAACCGCGCGCGATTTGCATGGCAATTGCTTTCAACCGCATGGCCGCCGGCGCGTTTGAAAGGTTCGTCGGAAGATAGGGTATCGAGCCGAAACCGGTGACGATCGCTGGGCCGGCGAGGCGGCTCAAATCCCAAGCTTCCTCGGTGATCAGCCGGCATTTCTCCGGCAGTGGAAGATCGCCAGCGATCGAGGCGGAGTATGCATCGAGCCTGTGCTTCTCCTGCGGGCCGAGACGCTCGACCAGCGCTTCGAACCGGTAGAGCGGGACAGGTCTTGCAAGATTTGCGATGCCGTCCGGAGCCTGGCTTCGGCATTTGAGTTCGCCCAGAAGGTTCGATGCTGCTTCCGCGCAAAGCCGGTCGAAGCGGTCAAGCACTTCATCCGGCGTGCGGCGATAGCTGAGTACGTTGAACGTGGCGAAGGCGGTTGCCGGCGTCGTGACGTCATATCCAGTCTTCCCGTCACGAATACCGAGCAGGCTGGGCGGGGTGCCTGGCGAGGAACAGCAATGGTCGGTCAGCTCGGTTGCCCATTCGACGCGCGCGGCTATAGAACCGGCGAGCGCGGCCGCATTGATGCCGTTCAGCGGAAAGCCGCTATGTGTCGGGACGCCAACCACATAGGCGGTCGGAAGCAGCTTGCCGACTGTCCCGAGCGCGATTATCCGTCCTTTCGATCCGTCGCCGTCATCGGCGATGGCGTCGAGATTGACCGCCGCGACAAGATCGAGGCCGTGCTGCTCACAGATGCCGGGCAGCGCTGGGGCGGCCTTGCGGGCGCCGGCCGAATTGTTCTCTTCATCCGGCACCGCGATGAACAGCAGATTGCCCGCGACATTGGCGCTTTCGGCGAAATCCGCGCATACCGCCAGTCCGACGGCGAGACCAGCCTTCATGTCCAGCAAGCCGCGTCCGGCCAGGAATTGGCCGCTCTCCAGGTCGGCAAGGGCCAACCGGGCGGCAGGCGTATCGGCGTCCGCCAGGGAATCGCGCAAGGCGCGCGTCAAAGCCTCAGGCCGCGTGGCCAGCTCTTCCAGCTCGCCATAGTCCCGCGTTGCCACCGTATCGTAATGACCGGTCAGAAGCACGGTCGAGCGGCCCGTCCCGCGAAGCAGCATCGCCACGCAATGCCGGCCATCTCCAGGCCCGACCTCGATCGTCCAGATATCCGCATGGCTGAAGGCGGGATTCTCCCGCAACTGCGCCGCCAGCCACGGACCGAATACAGCTTCGTCCTGCGTGCCGGTGACGCTCTTCTGCTCGGTGAGCGCGATCGCCCAGCTGCTGGCACGCTCAGGCAACGTTTTGGCTAAGTCGCGGTTCATGAGCGTCCTGATACCGTTGAAATACTTGCGAAGCTAGGCCGGTCGTGGCGTTCGCCCCCGCAAATCCCGATGACGAAGGAACTTTCCCGCGGCTTCGGATTTATTATCGTGATTTCAAGCAATTGCGACGAGGGGAAGATGTTGCGTACCGTTGCCCGGCCGAGCCGGGCCTTCCTGCCCCTGCTGATGCTGGCGCTTGCCTCCTGCTCCTCATCTGAAACCGTTGACCAGCAATCGAAGCTTGCAGCCTCGACGGCGCAGGCGGCAGCGCTGGTGAGTGATGCCTGGCTCTCCGGCGCCGCGCCGTCCCGCTACGCATCCTCCGCCTTGCAATCCTTCGCCGAGACACTCGCCGACGCGGGCCGGCAATTGGAATCGGCGTCTGTATCGAACCCGGCAAAGCGGGATGCGTTGGCAGTGGCTGCCAGCCGGCTGTCGAACGCGGCAAAGCGGGCCAAGGACGCAGTCGAGGCCGAACAGCACGCGCAGGCCGGCCAGGCCCTCCAGGAGCTGCGCGCCGCCCAAGGCGATCTCGCCACCGCCTACCGACAATATTTCTCGCCCGACAGATGAAGAAGCTGCTGGAGATATCGCTTGGTGTCGTCACCAGCGTCGGCGGCTTCCTGGAGGTCGGGTCGATGGCGACGGCGGCGCAGGCCGGCGCGCTGTTCGGCTTCCAGCTCATCTGGGCAGTCGTGCTCGGCACCATCTGCATCATCTTCCTGGTCGAAATGGCCGGTCGCTTCGCTGCGGTGAGCCATCACACCATCGCCGACGGCATTCGCGAACGGTTCGGCTTCAATGCTTTCATCTGGCCGCTGCTAGCAACCTTGCTGGTGAACTTCCTGGTGCTTTCCGCCGAGATCGGCGGTGTCGCCGTTGCCGCCGAACTTGCTACGGGAATCAGCTTCCGGTGGTGGGCGCTGCCGGTCGCCTTCCTGGCGTGGCTGCTGTTGTGGAAAGGCACGTTCGGCCTGATCGAGAAAGGCGTGTCGATGCTGGGCCTGGTCACGCTCTGCTTCGTCGTCGCGGCCGTGATGCTCCGTCCCGAATGGAAAGAGGTGGCGGCCGGCGCCGTGCCGAGCCTGCCGCACCACGATACGGCAAAATACTGGTTCATGGCCGTCAGCATTCTCGGCGCCTCGATATCGCCTTACCTTTTCATGTTCTATTCCTCAGGCGCGATCGAAGATCAGTGGGACAAGAGCTATCTCGGCGCCAATCGGGCGATAGCCGGGCTCGGCATGAGTTTTGGCGGAACGATCTCGGTGGGCGTTCTGATCGTGGCCGCGCTCGTGCTTGGCGCTCATGGCGTTACCGAAGTGGACGACTACAACCAGTTACCATTGATGCTGATCCCGATATTCGGCTTCTGGGGTTTCGTCCTTTTCGTTGCCTCGCTGGCCATCGCCTGCTTCGGCGCCGCGCTCGAAGTGGCGTTGCAGCAGGCCTATCTCGTCGCGCAGGGGTTTGGCTGGACATGGGGTGAGGATCTGAGGCCGCGCGACGATCCCGGCTTCAGCCTCGTCTACACGCTGACGCTCTTCCTCGCCGCCGTTCCGATAGCGCTCGGTCTGGATCCGTTGAAGCTCACCATCTTCTCGATGGCGCTCACAGCGGCCAGCCTGCCGCTGACGGTCGTGCCGTTCCTTTTCCTGCTCAACGACGAGCGCTATGTCGGCAAGCATCGCAACGGCGTCATTTCGAACGCGGCCGTGATCTTCGTCATCGCGCTCGGCTTCGTGCTGGCGGTGGTGACCATTCCGCTGCAGATATTCGGGGGCACGTGATGCAGCTGCTGCGCGATATATTGGATAAGCAGGTTGTCGATCGCGAGCAGGTCAAGATCGGCAAGGTCGATGGCCTTGTTGCCGAACTGAGGCGTGGCAAGCCGCCCAGGGTCGTTGCCGTCGAACTTGGCTCGATTGCGCTTTCGCGCCGGCTTGGAGCGCGGCCCGGGCGATGGACCGCGCAGCTCGCGGCAAAGCTTAGCGGCAAGCGCCAGGCGCGGCCGCACCGGATCGCGTGGAACAAGGTGCGCGACATCGGCGTGGACATCGAATTCGACATCGACGTGCGCCGCACCAAGATCTTCGCCTGGCAGGATTGGCTGCGCGACCATGTGGTTGGCCGGATCCCGGGAGCCTGAATATGGCGACTGTGCACCTCGATCACCTTGCCGGCAGGCGCGTGTTTTCCGAGCACGGCAGGAGCATCGGCTATATCGAGGAGATCATCGCCGAGCAGGACGGCAGCGACCTCGTCGTCACCGAATTTCATGTCGGCATCTTTGCCGCGTTCGAGCGCCTGTCCGCTTCGACCATCGGTACCGCCTTGCTCGACTTCTTCGGGTTGCGGCGTCGCGAGGGGCTCTATCGCATTCCCTGGGACAAGCTCGATATTTCGGACCCGGAACGCCCGAGGCTACTTTGCCCAGACGAGGAGCTTGCAACTTTGAAGGCGCAGCCCCGTGGGCAAATGAGGACTGGCTAAAAAAGCTTCTCGCGCAGCGGAACATAGCAGCCGACGCGAAGTTGGACTGTCATCGAGGAGGCTGTGCCATGAACAGTGTCATTTATCTCATCGGTCTGATCGTCGTCGTGCTCGCCGTGCTTTCCTTCCTCGGCTTTCACTAGGAGGCACCATGCAGCGCGAGAATGATCGGGGCCGCGAGCCCGCCGACTTCGCCGAGGCGAAGGACGAAGTTTCCGAGCGAATCCAGCAAGAAACCCAAAGCGCCAGCGAAGCGCTCCACGATGCCCGCGACGACGTCGCCCGCAGGGCGGGGGCCTATGCCGCCGAAGCTCAGCAGGCCGTCGCCGAAAGGGCCGAGGCGACGCAGCGCGATATCGGATCGAGCCTGTCCGCCTTCGGCGGCGCCTTGCGCGCCGCGAGCGACCACTTGGCCAACAGCGACCAGAGCGCGGCCTCGAAATTCATGCAGGATGCCGCGAGCGGTTTGGAGCGGCTGTCCTCTTCATTGAAAGAGAAGCCGTTCGGGCAGGTGCTCGAGGACGTTCAGGCCTTTGGCCGCCAGAATCCTGGAATGCTTCTTGCGGGTTCGGTTCTGGCGGGACTGGCACTTGGCCGATTCATAAAGGCTTCGCCGCCCGGCACACACCGTCCGACGCAGGGCGCCGCCAAGCCTGAACATTCAGGGCAAACCGGCGCGGGAACGACCGCGCGCCGGGATAACGCTCCAGCAAACTGGGGTTCGGACGGCGGTATACCCGGGAAGGCAGCGGAGCTGAAGAAATGAGCACTCAGGACAATCCAAGTCTCGGCACATTGGTCGCCGATCTGGCGCAACAGGTGAGCACGCTCGTGCAAACGGAGGCCAGGCTCCTGAGAGCGGAGATATCGGAAAACCTCACCAAGGCTGGCACGGGCGCCGTGGAGGTGCTGGGCGGCGCGATATGCCTGCTCGCCGCGCTACTGATTTTGTTGCAGGCGCTCGTCATCGCCCTGGCCCGCCTTGGTCTGGGCGCCGGGTGGTCCGCTTTGCTCGTCGGCGTGGTGGTTGCCGTGCTGGGCGTGATCCTGTTGCGGACTGGCATGGCAAGCATGGCGCCCTCCGAACTCGCGCCGGATCGCACACAGGAACAGCTCAAGCGTGACGTGAACGTGATCAAGGAACAAGCGAGATGACCGAGAAATCCGCAGCCGAGCTCGAACGTGAGGCGGAAGCCACGCGCGCCAGGGTGGTGGCGACCGCCGACTCCATTCGCGACAAGATGACCCCCGGACAGCTCTTCGACGAATTCACTGGGCTTTTCCGGGGAGGCGTGGGCTCTGACATGCTCCACAATTTGAAGGTCCAGGTGAGGGACAATCCGTTACCGCTGACGGTGATCGGCGCGGGACTGGCCTGGCTGATGTTGGGCAGCGGCGCTTCCACCACCCCGGCCGGTACCGATGGTGTGACGCGGCGTGATCCTCGCCTCGATTATGGAGCATTCGGCGCTGGAATGGCTTCGAGAGCCTCGGACGCGGCGGGCTCTGTTGCCGAAGCGGCCAGCGGAGCGGCCGGAACTGTCTCCGGAATGGCAAGCGACGCAGCCGGCGCAGTGTCGAACATGGCAAGCAGCGCTGCGGACACACTCGCGGGTTCGGCGGCAGCTACGGCCGATATGGCAACGAGTGCCGGCCGCTCCGCGCATAATCTGCTTCAGGAACAGCCTCTCGCTGCGGCGGCCGTCGGCCTCGCCATCGGAGCTGCGATCGGGGCCATGCTGCCCCACACCGAGATCGAGGATGAGCGATTGGGCGCCTATCGCGAAAGGCTTCGGGAGAGCGCCGAAGACACTTTGAAAGAAGGGCTCGACGCTGCAAAGCAGGTCGCGGCCGAAGCCTACCGGACGGCAAGCGACGAAGCCGAGCGGCAAGCATCAAGCGAAGGGACGCTGGCCGACAAGGTCAGCCGTGTCGTCAGGGCCACGGCCGACAAGACAGATGAATCGGTGCGCGAGAAGCTCTCCGATTCCGATCCGTCCTCGTCCCGGAAATCGTAACCGGACCTCGCGTTCAAGGAACAATCCACGCCACCGGCGGTTCGGGCGGCGTTAGACGGATGGAGACACCAAATGGCTGAATCACGCGAATGGCTTGTCCAATGGTTAAGGGACGCTCACGCAATGGAGGAACAGGCCGAGACCATGCTGTCGGGCCAATTGAGCCGGATAGACAGCTACCCCGAGCTCAGCGAGCGAATTCGCAGCCATCTGGAAGAAACGAGGGAGCAGGCCAGGCGGCTGAAGACCTGCCTGGATGGGCTTGACGAAGGGACGTCCATGCTGAAGGACGCAGGCGGCAAGCTGACCGCCACGGCCCAGTCGGTCAGCGGCGTGTTTGCCGGCGATGAGGTCATGAAAGGCTCTCTGGCGAGCTACACGTTCGAGCATATGGAAATCGCGTCCTATACGATCCTCATCGCCGCAGCCAATGCCGCCGGCGAGGCCGAGATTGCCCGCGTGTGCGAACAGAATTTGCGGGAAGAGGAAGCTATGGCCGAGTGGCTGAAGAATAATCTGCCGCAGGTCACGGAACGGTTCCTGGCGCGGGCGGACGTCGACAGCGACAGCGCCAAGCGCTGACCGGCGACCGATGAGAGCGGTTCACCGTTCGACCAATGCGGCGAACCGCTATCCTCATGCCGTTGGGACGAAAACGGCTCACAGTTTTCCTGGAATTGGTTTCGGCGGGCGGTCTGCCTCGTCTGCCTGTTTCGTTGCGCCATCCTGGAACCGCTATGATCCGCGAGGCGGCTCCCGGTCCTGCTGATTAGCTCAACCTGTAAAGGTGGGCCGCGATATCGCGCGCCTGCTGCTCGGTGATCCTCGTCGACGGCATGGCCGAGTGCGGGTTGACTTCCCTTGCTGAGCGGATTCCGCGGATCAGGTTCTCCGGATTGTTCGCCAGCACGCTGCCGATATAGACGCGCCCGGCGAGGCTGCCGTCGAGGCGCGGCCCGACCTGGCCCTGCGCGCCGGGCACGCCGGGAATCGTGTAGCAGCCGGGCGGCCATTCGCGGTCATGATCGGGATGGCGCGCGCGCTCACGCCTCCGGTCGCCACATCCCACTCGTGCCGAGCGGCTGCCCGGAGCAAAGGCGACACGCGAAATTATGACCGGAATGAGCACAATTGCTGAGGCAACAGGAACCTCCGTGCTCACAGCGCATTAGCCCCCTGGCTATCCAATCCAAACGGTTCCCTGCGGAGGCATTTTTGCGGATGATGAATTCCGGCTCGTCGGCCCTCCAAAACGAGGCGGCGATCGTCGATCTGATCCCGGCTTTGAGAGCTTTCGCGCGTACCTTCTGCAGGGACAAGACCGACGCCGACGATCTCGTGCAAGAGACCTTGCTCAAGGGGATAGCGCATATCGATCAATTCGAACCTGGCACCCGGATCAAGTCGTGGCTGTTCACGATCATGCGCAATACCTTCTACACGAAGCACAAAATCTATACGCGCGAGGCTCCAGGAGCCAATGATTGCGCATCGGCCCGTTCGATCACGTATGGTGACCAGGAGTGGCATCTTCGCAGCCAGGAGGTTCACGCCGCTATCGGCAAACTGCCTCCCCGGCAGCGGGAGGTCTTGGTGCTGATCGCCATCCTCGGCGTAAGTTATGAGGAGACGGCGAGCATCTGCGGCTGCGCAATCGGAACCATCAAGAGCCGGTTGAACCGTGCGCGAACGTCGTTGCTTGAAGACCTGGGGGAGACGTCTTCAGCGTCCGCTGTGGACTCCTGCGCCAATACCCCGTTACCTGGTCAAACCCCGTTGCCTGGTCAATCGCAAAGTCGGCGCTAGAGCGCCATGGCGTTTCGTTGAATCGCCATGGCGGTTCCACCCTTTGTTGGAGCATGATCTTTCTCCGAAAATCGGTTTCACTTTTTCGGGATCATGCTCTAGCGGGATGGCGCCGACGGGGTCATCATGACGCGGACCGGCACCGACTTTGCCGCCGGCACATGTGCCTTTTCGGCCCGGTGCCATAGCGGAATGAGCGGATTGAGCTCGGGATAATAGCCGGCGCAATCGCCGCGTGGAATTGAATAGGGAGTGACGCGCAATCCGTGCACTCGGCGCTCGACACCGTCGCCTGCCGCGGATTCCAGATCGACCTCTTGTCCGTCGTGGAGTCCCAGCCGTTCAATGTCGTGGTCGTTCATGAGCAACACCATCCGCGTTCCGTAGATGCCGCGAAGGCGATCGCGATAGCCGTAGACGGTGGTGTTGAACTGATCATTGGAGCGAACCGTGATCAGCGTCAGCACGTCCGATTTCGAGACGTCGACGTCCGGATCCGTTTCCAGCATCGTCGGCGGCTTGAAGTTGGCCTTCTTGTTGGGGGTCTGCCACACACGCTTCGAAGCCTTGATGTCGCGATGAAACCCGCCCGGCGCCAGGAAGCGTCTGTTGAAGTCCTTGAAATGGGCGGGGAAGCAACGTTCGATTTCGTCCCTCACGCGGGAATAGTCGGCAACCCACTCATCCCATGGGATCGAGCTCTTTCCAGGCACCGTAGCCTTGGCAAGCTCGGCGATGATCTTCGGTTCGGAGAGCAGGTTGGGTCCGGCCGGGGGGCGATAGCCGAAGGAGCCATGGATGCAGGCCGTGGAATCCTCCATGGACACATGCTGCTCGCCGGTATCCTGCAGGTCCGTCTCGATGCGCGAAAGGCAAGGCAGCAAATAAGTGACGGCTCCCGGTATCAGGTGACTGCGGTTGAGCTTCGTGGCGATCTGGACATGCAATCTCAGGTGCCGCCAGGCGTCTTCGACAAGCCCGGTTTCCGGAACGGCCCGTACGAAATTGCCGCCCAATCCAATGAACGCCCTCACCGAGCCGTCGATCACCCCTTCGCATGTCTCGACGGTATCGCGCCCTTTCTCACGTGGCGGTTCGAAGTGATAAAATTCGGCAAACTTGTCGAGCGGCACCAGCTCGGGCTTTTCGGAGATGCCGACGGTTCTTTGGCCTTGAACATTGGAGTGGCCGCGAAGCGGGGATACGCCGGCCCCCGGTTTGCCGATATTGCCGCGCATCAGCAGCAGGTTGCAAAGCATGTGGACGTTCTCGGTCCCATGCCGGTGCTGCGTCAGGCCCATGCCGTAATTGCCGATAACCGCCGAAGCCTTGCTGTAGATATCCGCCACATGCTCGAGATCGGCGCGCGCGATGCCCGAACGCATCTCGATTTTTTCCCAAGGAGTGCGGCGTAGATAGGCCTCAAACGCGTCGAAGCCATCCGTGTGTTCTTCGATGAAGGCCATGTCGAGGACGCGCGGCGCGCCAGTCTGCCTCGCCGCGTCGTCGAGCGCGAGAACGGCTTTCGCAATGCCGGTCATGGCAGCAATGTCGCCGCCGCCGCGGATCTGGAAGAAGTCGCTGGACATTTTGGTGCCGGCGCCTGGCGAAAGCATTTCAACCGGGTTCTGCGGGTTCTTGAAACGCTTCAGGCCGCGCTCCGGCAGCGGATTGAAGGTAATGACGGGTATGCCGCGCTGGCGCGCCTCCTCGATCGGGTGAAGCAATCGCGGCGCGGTCACGCCGGTATTGTGGCCGAAGAAGAACATCAGGTCGCAATGGCTGAAGTCCTCCAGTTGCACGGTGCCGACCGGCGAGCCGATCGACTCCGGCAGACCGACCGAGGTCGACTCGTGGCACATATTCGAAGAGTCCGGCAGATTGCTCGAGCCGTAGATACGCGCGAAAAGCTGATACATGAACGATGCCTCGAGCGAAGCGCGGCCCGAGGTGTAGAACACGACCGATTTCGGATCGAGCTTCCTCAGCTCTTCGCCGATATCCCGGAAGGCGGTCTCCCACGAGACCGGCTCATATTTGTCGGTGACCTCGTTATAGCGCATAGGATCAAGCAACCGACCCTGCTTTTCCAGATCGTGATCGGGCCAGTCGAGCAGCTCATTGACGGAATGCGCGGCGAAGAACTCCGGGCCGCAGCGCCGCTTCGTCTGGTCCCACATCGTAGCCTTGGCGCCGTTCTCGCAGAACTCGAATGGCCGGGGCTCGGCGGGCTTCGCCCAAGAGCAGGAGACGCACATATAGCCGTCCGCCTTGTTCTGCTTGAGCAACGTGCTCCAGATGCCGGACGTCAGCAGACCTTCTGCACGAGCATTGCGGATCAGCGATTTGAGCGACCCCCACCCGCCGGTCGGGTGGTTGTATTCGCGAATTTCGATGTGGTCGGTGGTAGAGGGGTTCATGATCGAGCTCGGTTGGCTATCGCTTTGATTTCCAACCCTTCCGGCGCCGCTATGTTCCAGTGCCAGCGAGCGAGGCGGCGGGGTTTTCGAGAGAATGATCTGCCAAACCGGATCAAGTGCACTCAAGCCATCGACAGCGGCCCGCGGATTGTCTGGCGTGCCGGCCGGAACATTTGAACCCTTCACTGGTTAGCCCACGGAACCGGGCAACATCCTCGTTGCCGGGGCGGTACCTTCGAGCGGGAAGGAAAGACCAATGTCCGGCACCGATTTGTGGCTCGTCGTCGTCGCGGGCGGTCCCCTCATTCTCCTGCTTGCGATCGTCTACGTGCTCGTTACCCGTCGCCGCCGAGGACCGGCGGAGCGGCGCGAGAGCGATCGAGCGGTCGAACGCCTCTATCGAGAGGAAGGGGACTAAGCGCGTCTGTCCTGGCGAGGCTCGTCACGGAAGTCTTGCGTGGAGCGCGGAACAACGCCGTACTACCGCTGTTTACCGGAACAGGTGAATGAAGATCAAAGGCCGGAGCAACGGTTGATGACCAATGACGAGTTGCCGGGAGTGCTGGCGACGCTGCCGGTGATCGACGCAAAGGCGGAGCCGACGCTGAAGAGCGCCGAGGCGGAGGCCTTCTACACGAACGCGATCCGCGAACTCGCCGCCACCGACATTCCCTTCCTGGTCGCCGGGACCTATGCGGTAAGCGCCTATACCGGCGTCGTACGCCAGACCAAGGACCTCGATATCTTCTGCAAGGCCGGCGATTGCCCGCGCATCCTCACCCATTTCAAGGATATCGGCTACGCCGTCGAAATCGAGGATGATCGCTGGTTGGGGAAGGTCTTCGAAGGCCCGTATTTCTTCGATGTGATCTTTGCATCAGCCAACGGCACCATGCAGGTCGAGGACCAATGGCTGGAGCATGCCCGCCAGGTCGAGCTGCTCGGCAGCCGTGTCCGGATCATCGGACCGACGGAGCTCATCTGGTCGAAATGCTTCATCCAGGACAGGGGTCGTCACGATGGCGCCGACATCGCCCACACCATCCTCAAGGCACATGACCAGATCGACTGGCACAGGCTGCTTTCCTACCTCGACATCCACTGGGAGGTGCTTTTGATGCAGCTGCTCAACTTCCGCTGGATCTATCCGAGCGAGCGCGACCTTATCCCCGACTGGCTGCTCGACGATCTGCTCAAGCGGCTGGCCACACAGCGGCGGCTGCCGTCGCCGAAGATGAAGATCTGCCGCGGCCGGCTGCTGTCGCAGGTCGACTACGAGATCGACGTCAAGGAATGGGGCTTTGCGGGCGTCGGTGGCGTTGGAGAATTCCGCGATGGCTGAACGGAGCAATGCAGGCCGCAGAGCGAACGGTAACGGCAAGCTCAGAGTCGCCGCCATGGGCGATCTGCATGTTCAGGAAGATTCGCAGACGTCCTACCGCGATCTGTTCGGCGAGGTTTCGCGCGAGGCCGACATCCTTGTGCTTACCGGCGATCTCACCAATCTGGGCAAGCCCAAGGAGGCTGAGCTTCTCGCCGAAGATCTGCGCGCCTGCTCGATCCCCGTCGTGGCCGTGCTCGGCAATCACGACTACGAGTCAGGCTGCGTTGACCAGATCGCGGCGACGCTCCGTCAGGCCGGTGTCTACCTCCTCGATGGTCAGGCGACGGAACTGATGGATGTCGGCTTTGTCGGCGTTAAGGGTTTTATCGGCGGCTTCGGGCCAAGGATGCTTGGCTCCTTCGGCGAGCCGGCAATCAAGACCATGGTGGCCGAGAGCGTCAATGAAGCGATGCGGCTGGAGAATGCCATGCGGCAAGTCCGCGCCAAGCGCACGCTGGTGGTCCTTCACTATGCACCAATCGTGGAGACCGTCGCCGGCGAGCCGCCGGAAATCTTTCCGTTCCTCGGCTCTTCCCGGCTGGCGGAAACGATCGACCGCTTCAAGGTGAGCGCTGTCGTGCATGGACATGCTCACCGTGGCACTTTTGAAGGCCAGACCCCCGGCGGCGCCAAAGTCTATAACGTCGCCATGCACATCACGAAGCCGACGGGCCGGCCTTACGCACTGCTCGAAATCTGAACCATCGCCCTTAGACTTCGTCGAACCGGCTGCCTTCTTTGGAAGGATCCTTGGACAGGACGCGTTCCTCCTCGTCGTCAGGCAGCGCTTCGTCGCTGCCCTGGAAGGGGTTGTCGTCATCCTCTTCGGGAAGGTTACCTTCCGCTTCAGCATCATCCTGAGGGTCACCGTTCACGGCAACGCTGTCAGGCAGGATTCTACCACCCTCCAGAGCATCCCAGTCCTGTTGCTCGATGGTCGGCGCTTCGGTTTCTTCGGTCCTTGCAGGCCGCTGTTTGTCGCGCGGGTCCATGACGTTCTCCAATGCTGAGTTGCGACTGAAGAACCTCCCGCAGGAAGAGTTGTTCCGCTTCCTGTCCGCTGCGGAATGGTTGGAGCCCCGGAACGGCAGGGTGCTTTTCCGACTTATCGTGCGGAACCGGGAACTTTCATGCCCCGCAAGCTCGATCTCACAGGCGGCACACCCGTCTGGTGCGCCTATCGCTCAGCCGCAGTGCCGGCGGGTCGCCTGACCCGAGATGCAAAGACGGATGTCCTGATCGTCGGCATGGGGATCAGCGGCGCGACGATGGCCGAGGCGCTGACCCGCGATGGCCATTCCGTGATTTGCATCGACAGGCGCGGGCCGCTGAAAGGGTCAACGGCAGCTACGACGGCGCTGGTCCAGTTCGAAATCGATCAGCCGCTCTATTCGATCTGCTCGAATGTGCACTGGCGCGGCGCTTTGTCAGGCCGCCAGCGCAAGAGCCTGGTGCCATGTCGGAAGCGGTCGCCGGTGACGTGGTCGAAACGAACCTCGACCACCAATTCCGGCTTTACCGGCTCCCATTCACCGCTGCGTTCGGTGCTCCAGCGACTCGGCCCGCCGGGCGCCTTGCCGGTGAAGCCGGGCCCACCGCGCAACGCCTCGAGCTTGCTCGTCAGCTCAGCGCGGTCGTCATTGGCAATGGTCGATGTGAAGCCCACATGATCGAGCTGCCCTTGGTCGTTATAGAGGCCGAGCAGCAGCGACCCGACCTGCCGTCTGCCGTTCAGATAGCGGAAGCCGCCGACCACGCAGTCGGCCGTGCGCAGCCGTTTGACTTTGATCATGGCACGCTCGCCTGGCCGATATGGTTCGTCGAGCCTCTTGGCGACGACACCATCGGTCGAGCCATGGCCGGCGCCTTGCAGCCATTGCCTGGCCGTGGCGATATTGGTGGTGAATGGCGACAGACGGAGGGCGGCATTCGGTGCCTTGGACAGAAAGGCCTCCAAAGCGTCGCGCCGATCGGCCAAGGGCCTTTCGAGCATAATCTTGCCGCCCGGCGCGACCAGCATGTCGAACAGGATCAGCCGGGCCGGCGTCTCCATGCTCAGCTTGCGGATACGGCTCTCTGCCGGGTGCAGCCGCATCTGCAGCGCGTCGAAGGAGGCGTTGCCGCCGATTTCGATCACGATCTCCCCGTCGACAACGAAATCCTTTGCACTCAGGCCGCGCAACATTGCGGTCAGTTCCGGAAAATAGCGGCCGAGAGGCTTGCCGGATTTCGCCCGCAGGTCGACTACCTCGCTGCCTTTGAAGGCAAGGCATCGAAATCCATCCCATTTTGGCTCGTACTGCCAGGCGTCTTTCTCTTCCGGCAGCGCGTCGGCGGTGTGCGCTTCCATCGGCGGTGTGCCGGGAGGCAGCGGAAACCCTTTGCTCGAAGCCGCTACCATCGCTCTTCCGTATCGTGATGGGGCAAGTCGAGGCCGCAGCAGATCCATCCGAGGCGCTGCGATGATCCGTAGTTGTATCGAGGCGGAAGCTCCGCCGGATCGTCGAAACTTCCGACATGCAGCGCGATCTCGTCCTGGGCGGCATCGTAGGAAAGGGTCAGCGGAGAACCGCAGTCGCGACAGAAACCTCGCCTGGCGATAGGCGAGGACCGGCGGCTGGCAGGCTCTTCATCAAGCCAGGAGAGGTTTGCGCAAGGCACCCAGGCGAGCACCGCAAAGGCGCTGCCGGTGGCTCGGCGGCACATGTCGCAATGGCAATAGTGAACGCGCGGATCGCCGATGACGCGATAACGGACCTTGCCGCAGAGGCATCCTCCCGCTCGTTCGACGGCAGCAACTTGGGCGAGGGTCACGGATGTTTCCATCCACCTTGAACGCGTCGGGGGCAGATGTGTTTCGGCGGAACGGCTGTCGAAGCAACGCGTTGGTCCGCAGTCCGAGGATCCAAGCTTGCGCCTTAAATACCACGTTGCCCGTTCCAAACCTTTCCGATCTGCCCCGGCCCACCGGGTCGGGAGCCCAGCCTTCGCGGTGTTGCGATGTCAGTTCCTGGCTTGACCTACGGTCCTCTCGGCGACCGCTGCGTCCACCTGTGTGTCGACATGCAGAGGCTGTTTGCCGAGCCATCGGAATGGGCGACGCCCTGGATTACGAGAGTCCTTCCGAGAATTGTGAATCTCGTGGAGAGAAAGGCCGGGCAAACGATTTTCACGCGCTTCATACCGGCGTCGAGGCCGGGGCAGGGTGCTGGCACCTGGAAGCGCTACTACGAGCGCTGGGCATCGATGACGATCGAGAATGTCGGTCCAGGTATGATCGAGTTGTTGCCGCAGCTGTCGCCATTTTGTCCGCCGGCCGAGGTGATCGACAAGCATGTCTATTCGCCCTGGCCGGAAGGCAGGTTGCAGACTGTGCTTGCCGCTCGCCAGATCGACACGGTGATCGTCACCGGCGGAGAGACCGATGTGTGCGTGCTTGCCACCGTCCTGGGAGCGATCGACATCGGCTACCGCGTCGTGCTCGTCACCGACGCGCTTTGCAGCTCTTCCGATGCCACGCATGATGCGCTGATGACCGTCTATCACCAACGCTTTGCCCAGCAGGTGGAGACGGTCGAGATGGAGACCGTTCTTTCCGCCTGGAATTGACGGACGGCTTAGGCGTCGAGATCGATCAGGGCGATACCGAGTTCGGGCCGTTTCGTGCGCCGCAAATGGACGGGCGCTTCCGTCACGGTGATTTCGAGCGTCGGCTGGACGATGCCTTCGAGCAGATGTCCACCTCGGGTCGATCCGTCGCTCAGTCCGAGCACGGCATGGAGATGCAGGCTTGGTCTGCCGCTGTCGTCCACGGCGACGTCGCCGATGGCGCTCAGCACCTCACACTGCTCGTCCACGGGAATTTTCCGGTACGATTTCGAGTCGAAATCGAACCAGCCGACCGTCGCTCTCTCGAACGCGCCGATGGCCGTCAGCGAGGCGCCGGTAAGTCCGTTCCGACCGGCGAAAGCGGTAAGGGACGCGAAGGCTTCCTCGCCCGGATCGAGCACGACTACGAATATTCTTTGTCCGGAGGTCTCGGCGACGAGTTTCGATTTCATGATGCCCTGCTGACGGAGAGATGGACTGGGGCAGAACGTCCGGCCAGGCCCGCATGTTCCAGCCCGGGGGGCGAAGCCTCGCGGCACTCCGGTTCGAGCTGGACGCTTCACAGTTCGGTGAACCGTCGCGGTTCTGCGCTTATCCATCGGAACAATGGCGCCGTTGCAAGGTTAGCGCCCAACACCAGCCAGCCAGGAGCGAGCCATGTCCCAGCCTTCAGCCCTGTCCACCAATGGTCTCAGCCGAAGAAAGTTCATGGCGGGCACGGTCTCGGCGGCTGCGACCGCGCCGTTGCTGGCCTCGACCGCGCGGGCCGAAGCGCCGATCGCAACCCAGGCGAAACTGAGGCAGCCGGTCGTAACGTCGCTCAGGATCAACAAGCAGGCCTATGAGCTTTCGCTTGATACCAGAACCAGCCTGCTCGATGCCCTGCGCGACCATGTCGGACTCACCGGCACCAAGAAGGGCTGTGATCACGGCCAGTGCGGCGCCTGCACGGTGCTGGTCGACGGCAAGCGCGTGCTCTCTTGTCTGAGCTTCGCCGTGATGAACGACGGCAAGGATGTGACGACGATCGAAGGCCTCGCCTCGGCTGACGGCGGGCTGCATCCTATGCAGCAGGCCTTCATCGATCACGATGCCTTCCAGTGCGGCTACTGCACGCCGGGCCAGATCATGTCGGCCATCGGCTGCGTCAATGAAGGTCACGCCGAATCCGAGAATGACATCCGCGAATATATGAGCGGCAACATCTGCCGCTGCGCCGCCTATCCCAATATTGTCGCTGCCGTTCTGCAGGCGCGCGGCGAGACGAGAGGGGCATGAGATGCGACCTTTCATCTATGAACAGCCGACCGACATTTCCGCAGCGGTCGCGCTGGCGTCCAACTTCACGACCCGTGACGATCAGCCGACGCGGGCCAATGCGCAGTTCATCGCCGGCGGCACCAATCTCGCCGATTACATGAAATTAGGGGGCGCCGAGCCGAACCGTCTGCTCGACCTTAACCGGCTCGAGGAGCAAAAGCTCAGGCAGATCCGGGTAACGGGCGACGGCATCCGGTTCGGTGCCCTGGTGCGGATGGGCGAGGCAGCGGATCACCGCGAGGTCAAGAAGCGCTATCCGGTCATTGCCGACAGTTTGCGTTTGGCGGCAAGCGGCCAGATCCGCAACGTGGCAAGCCTCGCCGGCAATGTCCTGCAACGCACGCGCTGCGAGTATTTCCGCGAGACATCCTGGGCTTGCAACAAACGTGTGCCGGGGTCGGGCTGTGCCGCGATGGATGGGTTCAACCGGCAGCATGCGGTGCTGGGGGGCAGCAACGCGTGTATCGCCACCTATCACGGCGACTTCGCCCAGGCGTTGATCGCGCTCGACGCCGTCATTCACGCCCAGGGCTCCGATGGCGCGCGCCAGATACCGTTTGCCAAGCTGCATCGGCAGCCAGGCGATACGCCGCATATCGAGACGGATCTCGCCGCCGATGAGATCATCACCGCCATCGAGGTACCGGCTCTGCCATGGGCGCGGCGCTCGCTCTACCTGAAGATCCGTGACCGCGAATCCTATGCCTTTGCGCTGGCTTCGGCGGCCGTCGCGCTCGACCTCGACGGCCAGACCGTGCGCGATGCACGGATTGCGCTCGGCGGCGTGGCGACCGTGCCTTGGCGCGCCGGCGCAGCCGAGGAAGTCCTGCAAGGCAAGAAGCTCGACGAGGCGTCGGCGGGAGCGGCGGCGGATGCCGCCTTCGCCGAGGCCCAGCCGCACCAGCACAACGCATTCAAGATCGAGCTCGGCAAGCGAACATTGGTGCGCGCGCTGCTCGAAACCCGCGACATGAAGGTGTGATCATGGATGTTGCCGCTCCAAGACCCAAGGAAAACCAGGGCGAACCGCTGCCGCGCGTCGATGCGCGGCTGAAAGTCACCGGGCAGGCGCACTACCCCGCCGACCTGCCGACCGCCAACCTTGCCTATGGGGCGCTGGCCACCAGCAGCATAGCCAGAGGCAAGGTGGCGAAGCTTCGTCTCGACGATGCCCGCGCGGTGCCGGGCCTGCTCGATATCGTCACCTATGGCGACATGGACAAGGTCGACAAGCCGAAATTCGGCAATTCCAGCGCCACATCGATCGGACCACTGCATGACCGGACGATCTTCCATGACGGCCAGATCATTGCGCTCGCCGTTGCCGAGACTTTCGAGGCGGCCGAAGAGGCGGCTCGGCTGATCCGGGCCGAATATGAGGAGGACAAGCCGACCGCGAGCTTCGACAGTCCGGGCACGAAGACCGTTGCGGCGGCCGGCAAAAGCCCGATGTTCAAGGAGGACGTGAAGGCCGGCGACTTCGACGCCGCCTTTGCCACGGCGGCGGTCAAGATCGACCAGCGTTATTCCACACCAACCCAGCACCACAATCCGATCGAGCTGTTCTCGACGACCGCGTACTGGCAGGGCGACCAGCTCGTCGTGCATGAGCCCTCGCAGAACGTCACCGGCTGGAAAGTCGAGCTTGCCAGGCAGTTGAAGATGGATCCGGCGAATGTGCGCATCGTAAGTCCCTTCATCGGTGGCGCATTCGGCTCGAAAGGGCCGATGACGCCGCGCACCGCGATCGTGGCCGTCGCTGCCAAGCGGCTCGGGCGTCCGGTGCGTTGCGTGACGAGCCGCATGCAGGCTTTCGGCACCCAGACCTATCGGGCTGAAACGCGGCACCGCATCAGGATCGGCGCCGGCAAGGACGGCCGCATCACCGCTTTCGCGCATGAAGGCTGGGAGGTGACCTCTCGCCCCGATCTCTATGTCGTCGGCGGCACGTCAGCGACCGGACGCATGTACGGCTACGGTTCGGTGCTGACCCATGTCTCGCTGGTGCAGGCGGACCGCAACACGCCGGGCTACATGCGTTCGCCGCCCGAGACGCCTTATGTCTATGCGCTCGAAAACGCCATGGACGAGATGGCGGTGGCGCTCGGCATGGATCCTGTCGAGTTCCGCCGGATCAACGAACCGAAGACAGAGCCGATCGGCAAGAAACCGTTCTCCAGCCGCTCGCTGATCCAGTGCTACGACCAGGCAGCGGCGGCCTTCGGATGGACCAAGCGCGATCCGAAGGTCGGCGCGATGCGCGACGGCGACTGGCTGGTCGGCATGGGCTGCGCCACGGCGATCTATCCAACCGCCGTCGCGCCATGCGCGGCGCGCGTGCGCCTGACGGTCGATGGCGATGTGCGCCTGCAATGCGGTTCGCACGAGATCGGCACGGGTATTCGCACCGTGGCCGGCCAGATGGCATCCGAGCGGCTCGGCGTCGCTATCGACAAGATCAGCGTCGAAATGGGCGACAGCAGCCTACCTCCTGCGCCCGTCTCAGGCGGCTCGATCTCCACGGCCAGCGTGTGTTCGGCGGTGCTCAAGGCCTGCGACGCCATCCGGACCAAGCTGTATGCCGCCGCGACTGCTGAGGGCGGTCCGCTGGCCGGCTCCCACAATGAGGAGTTCGAGCTTGCGGACGGAAAGATCGTGGCCAAGAGCGGCGCGTCGGCCAAGGTCGAGGACGTCCTGAAAGCCATGCAGGTCGGCGCGATCGAGGAATATGCCGAGTTCGCGCCCAAGGGCGCGACGCCGGAGGCGCTGAAGAAGCTCTATGCCGGCACGCCGGAATTCCACGGCGGCGAGCAGGACGAGGATTCGGTCAAATATGCCTTCGGCGCCGAGTTCGTCGAAGTGCGCATCAACCGCTACACCAGGGAAATCCGCGTGCCGCGCATCGTCGGCGCGTTTGCGGCCGGCCGTATCATGAACACGCGCACCGCGCGCAGCCAGCTGATGGGCGGGATGATCTGGGGCATCGGCCAGGCGCTGCACGAGGCGACCGAGGTGGACAGGCGCTACGCCCGCTACGTGAACCGCGATCTGCAGGACTACCTCGTGCCGGTCAATGCCGACATCAAGGACCTGCAGGTGATCCTGGTTCCGGAGGTCGACCATGCGGTCAACCCGGCCGGCGTGAAAGGCTTGGGCGAGTTGGGCAATGTCGGTACGGCCGCAGCCGTCGCCAGCGCGGTCTACCACGCGACCGGCAAGCGCATCCGCGACCTGCCGATAAGGGTCGAGCAGCTGCTCGTCTGACAGCCCTGCTACTCCCTTCGACCGGCAACGCGCTCGAGAAGAGGCTTTTGCAGGGCCGGGAAGCGGCCGTCGCTCATCCGTGTATCCAGCCGTGTGCCGTCGCCGAAACGGCGGGCGAAGGACGCGGCGTCCTTGGAACTGTTTTTTCCCACACCGGTTTGAGTAACGGTCAACCTGACCGCAGCAGGACAGAGTGTCGTTTATGTTTCACCTTGGCATGTGGATGCTGCCCATCGCCGGCATTCCCCTGATCCTCATTCTGATCTGGATGTATTTCCTCGCCAGGCGCCGAAGCCGGCGGCCGGCGGAGCGGAGGGGTCGTCCATCACAGCCGACGGGACGGCGTCGCAACGGCGACCTGAAGCGCTGAAGACTCGAGCCTAACTCAACCACCTATCACCGATTAAATCCGCGACCCGTTCCTGGCCGCGGTCACCATTCTGTGATTCCGACACGGGCTCGGAACCTTGGCGGCGAAAGCACCGTTAGGGGTGGCGAAAGCACCGTTAGGTGTCGTCAACTCTGGGTTTGCCTTCAGCAGAATCGGCGAGGGGATGCCGCAGATCTTCTCGAAAAACGCCAATGGCGTTGCGCGCTTTGTCATCTGGGGAAGTTGTGCAGTTCTGCTGATCGCCGCCGCGATCGGGACAATCCTGCCCCGCTCGGACCTGGTAACGGGAGTAGGTGAGCCATTGGCGCAGCCGGTGCCGTTCAGCCACAAGCACCATGTCGGCCAGCTCGGCATCGACTGCCGTTATTGCCACAATGGCGTCGAGACCTCCTCTTCGGCGGGTCTGCCGGCCACCGAAATCTGCATGACCTGCCATTCGCAACTTTTCACCAACGCCGACATGCTGGCCCCGGTGCGCGCGAGCCTGGCCAGCGGCAAGCCGATCGAATGGCAGCGCGTCAACAGCGTGCCCGATTTCGTGTTCTTCAATCACGCAATCCACGTCAACAAGGGCGTCGCCTGCGAGACCTGTCATGGCGAGATCGACGAGATGCCGCTGACGAGACGGGCGCATACGCTGAGCATGGAATGGTGTCTCGGCTGCCATCGCAATCCGGAACCCAATCTGCGTCCGCCGCAGGACGTGTTCCTGATGCCCTGGCAACCGCCTGCGGATATCGATGAGATCAGGCGACAGCTGGTCGGCATACTCGACATCCACCCCGAGACGATGACGGATTGCTATGTCTGTCATCGCTGACGACAGGCCCGGCTCCGCCATCGACATCGCGGCTCTGCCCAAACGGCTGGCGCATCGCGGCGAAATATGGCGCAGCCTGGACGAGATCGCCGGCACTGCCGAATTCCGCCGCTTCGTCGAGGCCGAGTTCCCGGCAATCGCAGAGCGTCTGCCGGCAAGGCCGAACCGGCGGACGCTGCTGAAGCTGATGGGCGCCTCGCTGTCGCTTGCCGGGTTGGCCGCCTGCAGCAGGGCGGAAAGCATCGTGCCCTATGTGCGCCAGCCGGAAATCCTGGTCCCCGGCAAGCCCGTCTACTACGCGACGACGCTGCCGAGCGACGGCTTCGGTATCGGAGCCATTGTCGAAAGCCATGAGGGGCGACCGACCAAGATCGAGGGCAATCCCGACCATCCGGCATCGCGCGGCGCGACCGACGCGGTGATGCAGGCAGCGGTGCTGACGCTGTTCGATCCCGACCGCTCGCGCACGCCGCTCAAGCGTGGTCAGCCGGCATCGTATGGCGATTTCCTCAAGGACATGGCGGCGCTCGTCTCGCGATGGGCGGCATCGCAAGGGCAAGGCGGGGCATTGCTGGTTGAAGCTACGACATCGCCGACCGCTGCAGCGCAGATCGATGCGCTGCGGGCACGCTATCCGAACCTGAAAATCTATCGCCACGACCCATTGGCGACGCCGGCCGCGGAGGCAGCATCGCGCGCGCTGTTCGGATCGCCGCTGGTGCCGATCTATCGCTTCGACCGTGCCGAAACGATCATCAGCCTCGATGCCGATTTCCTCAGCGAAGGTCCCGGGCGGCTCGCTTATGCGCGCGACTTTGCCGCGCGGCGACGTGTACGCGATCCGTCCGACCGGATGAGCCGGCTTTATGCGGTGGAGTCGACGCCGACAATCACCGGTGCCGCAGCCGATCATCGACTTGCGATCAAGCCGAGCGAGGGGGAAGCCGTGGCCGCCGGATTGAACGCGGCGTTGACCGGCCAAACCGAAGGTTCCGGCTCGCCGATCGACCAGGCCTGGATGACGGCGCTGGTCGACGATCTGAAAGCGGCAGGCCGAACCGCGCTGGTCATTGCGGGGGCGCATCAGAGCGCCTTCGTTCAAGCCGCAGCGCTGGCCGCCAATGCGAGGCTTGGCGCGCTTGGCAACACGGTGGAGCTGATCGAGCCGCCGGACGCGCTGCCGGTCGACGGCGATCTCGGAGCGCTGTGTGAGGCAATCGGCGATGGCGCGATCGACACGGTCGTGACGCTGGGCGCAAACCCGCTGCATACGGCTCCAGCGGAGCTCGATGCGCATAAGGCATTCTCCAGCCTGAAGCTGCTTGTCCATCACGGGCTCTATCGCGACGAGACGGCGTTCCTGGCGCAGTGGCATGTGCCAACGGCGCATGAGCTCGAGAGCTGGAGCGACATCCGCGCTTATGACGGAACTGCCTCGCTGGTGCAGCCGCTGATCAGGCCGCTTTACGACGGCAAGACGAGGCATGAACTGCTCGCCGTGCTTGGCGGCCAGTTCGGGACCGATCCGCTTTCGCTCGTCAGGCAGCATTGGGCATCACTTGATGACGATGCCTGGAAGAGGGCCTTGCGCGACGGTGTTCTCGCGAACAGCGCTGCCAAGCCCGTGTCCGTCACCGTGCCGCCTGATCTGGGCGGCCTGGCGCCTGCCGCCAAAGCCGCCGACGGCTTCGAGATACGCTTCGTCGCCGATCCGTGGCTGCGCGATGGGCGCTTTGCCAATGCGTCGTGGCTGCAGGAGCTGCCGCGGCCGCTGACCAAGATCGTCTGGGGTAATGCGGCGCTCATCTCGCCCGCCATGGCGGAGCGGCTGAAGATCGCCAATGGCAAGGTCATCAACGTCGCATCCAACGGGGCGGATATCGATGCGCCGGCCTGGATCGTGCCGGGTCATCCGGACGGGACAGTGACGCTTTCCTTCGGCTTCCGACGCAAGGCCGGTTCCGTTGCCGCGCTGGCTGAAGGCTACGACGCCTTTCACGTGCGCCGCGGTTCGGAATGGTTCGCGACCGGTGCGGCCCTTACGCCACGCGAGAACAGCGTGCGGGTCATCACCACACAGCACCATCAGGCGATGGAGGGACGCGCCATAATTCGCCATGCGTCGCTCGAAGCCTTCCGGCAGGATCCGCATTTCGTCCGCAAGGATGCGCCGCCGTCACCAAAGGAATCACTCTACCCCGATTGGCCCTACGACCAGGAAGCCTGGGCGATGGCGATCGACCTCTCGGCCTGCATCGGCTGCATGGCCTGCGTCTCGGCCTGCCAGGCCGAGAACAACATCGCGCCGGTCGGGCCGGACGAATGCGAGCGCGGGCATGAGATGCACTGGCTGCGGGTGGACCGCTACTATGCCGGACCGCTCGACGCGCCCGACACCTTCTTCCAGCCTGTGCCCTGCATGCATTGCGAGAAGGCGCCCTGCGAGGTGGTCTGTCCCGTAAACGCCACGGTGCATACCCATGATGGGCTGAACGCGCAGGTCTATAACCGCTGCATCGGCACGCGTTATTGCTCGCAGAATTGTCCCTACAAGGTGCGGCGCTTCAATTTCCTCGACCATCTATCCTTCGACAAGGATGAAGCCGGGCCGGAACAGGGCGTGCACAACCCGAATGTCAGCGTGCGCTCGCGCGGGGTCATGGAGAAATGCACCTATTGCGTCCAGCGCATCAGCGCCAAGCGCATCCAGGCGCAGATCGAAAATCGCGACATTGCCGATGGCGAGGTGGTCACCGCCTGCCAGCAGGCCTGCCCGACGCAAGCCATCACCTTCGGCGATCGCAACAGGAAAGAGGCAAAGGTCGTTCGCGAGAAAAGCGCGCCGCAGAATTACGCGTTGCTGGAGGAGCTGAACACACGGCCACGCACCACCTATCTCGGCAAGATCTCCAATCCGAACGGCAGGCTTGCCAAGCCGGGCGAGTCCACCGATGGCTGAAGCGAGCGCCGACAGCCCGGCCGTCCTGCGCGGCCGCCACGATTTTCCCGAGATCAGCGGGCGCATCGGCTCGATCGTGCTCAGCGGCCGGCTGCCGCGCCATTTCTGGACCGCGTTCTTCCTTTGCTTCCTGCTCGTCCTGCTGCTCCTCTATTCGATCGCTTATCTGATCGCGGTCGGCGTCGGCGGCCTCGGCATCAACATGCCCGTCGTCTGGGGCACGATGATCTCCAATTTCGTCTGGTGGATCGGCATCGGCCATGCCGGCACGCTGATCTCGGCGGTGCTCTTGCTGCTGCGTCAGCCATGGCGTGCCTCGATCAACCGCTTTGCCGAAGCCATGACGCTGTTTGCCGTCGCCATGGCAGGACTGTTCCCCATCCTGCACCTTGGGCGTCCGTGGTTCTTCTACTGGCTGCTGCCGCTGCCCAATGTCCATATGCACTGGCCGCAATGGCGCAGCCCTCTTGTCTGGGATTTTGCGGCGATCGCCACCTACGCGACCGTCTCGCTGCTGTTCTGGTATATAGGCCTTCTGCCGGATCTGGCGGTGCTGCGCGACCGCGCAGGATCGAGGCCGGCGCAGCTGTTCTACGGCATATTGGCGCTCGGCTGGCGCGGCTCGGCCTATCATTGGTCACGCCACAGGATAGTCTATTTCCTGCTTGCGGCCCTGGCTACGCCGCTGGTCGTCTCGGTGCATTCGATCGTTTCGCTCGACTTCACCTTCGCGATCACGCCCGGCTACCACTCGACGATCTTCCCGCCCTATTTCGTCGCCGGCGCGCTGCTCTCCGGCTTCGCCATGGTGCTCACCATCGCCATCCCGTTGCGCTGGGCCTTCTCGGTCAAGGACCTGATCACGGTGAGACACATGGATAATGCGGCCAAGCTGATGATCGCCGCCGGCATGGTCGTCGCTTACGGCTATGCCTCGGAGGCGTTCTTCGCCTGGTATTCCGGCGAACCCTATGAACGCACCATGATGGCTCAGCGCGCGCTGGGTCCCTATGCACCGTTGTTCTGGATAATGCTAAGCCTGAACTGCGGCGTCCTGCAATTGCTGTGGTTCAGGCGAATCCGGCGCAACATGCCGCTGCTGTTTGCGATCGCCATTGCCATCAATATCGGCATGTGGGTCGAGCGCTACATCATCGTGGTCACCGGACCGAGCCGCGACTATCTCCCGACCTCCTGGGGCGAACAATCCTTGACCTGGCTCGATTTCGGCATCCTGTTCGGGTCGATCGGCACTTTCTTTGCGCTCGTCTTCCTGTTCATCCGCATCCTGCCGGCGATCACCATCTTCGAGGTCGAGGAACTGGCCGAGGAGGAGGGCAAGGTCCGATGAGCCGCTATGGCCTCCTGGCGGTGTTTGCCGATTCCGAAGCGCTTATCGAAGCAGCGCGCGGCATGCGCAAGCGCGGCTACCGGCGCATGGATGCCTTCTCGCCGTTCCCGATGAAGGAACTGGACGAGATACTGGAAATCCCGCCCACGCGCCTTCCCTGGGCCGTGCTCGCCGGCGGCATCGCCGGGGCCGCGCTTGTCTACACGCTGATCTGGTATTCGGTCGAAATCGACTACCCCATCAATGTCGGTGGACGGCCGCTGCATTCCTGGCCGCCTTTCGTCGTCATCGCTTTCGAAGCCGGCATTCTGGGCGCTGCCCTGGCCGGCTTCCTGGGCGTGCTCGCGGCCAACGGATTGCCCCGTTATCACCATCCGGTCTTCAACGCCGAGAGTTTCACCTATGCGCGCGGCGGGAGATTTTATCTTCTGATCGAGGCGGGCGATCCGAAGTACCGCAGGGGCGTGACCAAGGGGCAACTGACGCGGCTCGGCGCCGAGATCGTCGAGGAGGTCGACGCGTGACCCGCCTGCGCGTCACGTTCGTGCTCGGCGCACTGCTGGTCGCCGGTTGCCGCCAGGATATGGAGGACCAGCCGCGCTACGATCCGCTGGAAGCCAGCAACCAGTTCGCCGACGGCATGTCGGCACGCATGCCGGTGCCGGGTACTGTCACGCGCGACGCCGATCTCTCGCCGACGCCGGAGCAGATCCCTTATCCGATCACGATCGAGTTGCTGCAGCGCGGCCAGCAGCGTTTCGACATCTTCTGCTCGCCCTGTCACGGCCGTACCGGCGATGGCCGCGGCATGATCGTCCAGCGCGGCTTCCCGGCGCCGCCGAGCTACCATCAGGATGCGCTGCGCAAGGCTTCGGACCGGCATTTCTACGACGTCATCACCAACGGCTACGGCGCCATGTATTCCTACGCCGCGCGGGTGCCGCCACGGGACCGATGGGCGATCGTGGCCTATATCCGCGCGCTGCAATATTCGCGTGACGCGCCGGTCGCCGAGCTCCCGCAAAGCCTGCGCGCGCGGCTCGAGGCGGAGGCTGCGCGATGACCCGCGTCGAGCAAGGCTTTCTGGCCGCCGGTATCGCGGGACTTGTCCTGTGCGTGCTCGGGGTATGGCTCGATGCCAAGGCGATGCTTGGTGCCTGGCTCGCCGCGGTCATCTTGGCGCTCAGCTTGCCGCTGGGCGCGATGACGATACTGATGGTGCACGGGCTGACCGGCGGGCGCTGGGGCGATGCAGTCCGCCGGCCTTTGCGGACCATGACTGCGATGCTGCCGTTTGCGCTGGTCTTGCTCGTGCCTGTGCTGATGAGGCTTGATCTGGTCTTCCCTTGGGCAGGCGCTGAGTCCGCGACGCTGCCGGAGAAGGTTCGCGAGAAGCTTGCCTATCTCAACGCGCCATTCTTTCTGCTGCGCTTTGCTTGCTGTGCCGCGGTCTGGCTCGCTCTCGCTTGGATGATGCTCGGCGCAACAAGCGATGAGGCCTGCCCGCACGACCGCAAAGACAAAAAATTCGCTCTCGGCTTGATCCTCCACGCATGCGCCGTCAGCGTTTTCTCCATCGACTGGATGCTGTCGCTCGAGCCGGAATTCACCTCGACCATCTATGCGCTTTGCGAAGCGTCGGCCGAGGTGGTCGGGGCATTCGCCCTGGCGATATTGGTGCTGGCGGCAAGACGTGCGATCGAGGTCTTGCGGGGTGGAGACGAGGAAACCTCGTTGAGCGAGGACCTTGCCAACATGCAGTTCGGCTTCGTGCTCGCCTGGATCTATCTCGCCTTCATGCAATGGCTGGTGGTCTGGGGCGGCGATCTGCCCGATGAAATCGATTGGTACCTCATCCGTGGCGATAATGGGTGGCAATATCTGCTCTACATGCTGATTGCATTGCAGGTGGCCGCCTTTGCCGGCCTGCTCAACCGAGACCTGAAATGCAGCCACGCCGGCCTTGTCTGGCTCGCTGGCATCACCTTGGCCGGCCATTTCGCCGACGTCTTTTGGCGCGTGCGACCGCCGCTCTTCGCCGGCGGGCCGCTGGCGCTATGGCGTGATGCGGCCGCCTGGATCGGAGTGGGCGGGCTGTGGCTCGCGCTGTTCTTCTTCTTTCTTCGGCGGCCGGATCGGATCACCTGGTGGAAGCGCGAGGCGGCTCATGGCTAAGGCGCACCGCCATCCGGAGACGCGCGATGTCGAGCCGCGTGTGCTGCTCGCTTTCGGCGGCGGGCTCCTGCTGTTCATCGCCTTGGCCGCGATCGGCGTGAAGCTCATCTTCAACACCGTGCCGACCTGGTTGCCGCTTCCGGCCAACACCAATCCCGAAAACCCGGATCTGCAGACCGCGCCGCAACAGGATCTGGCCGCTTTTCGCGCCGAGGAGGATCGCCAACTCAAGATGCTTGGCTGGGTCGATCGCAACGCCGGCATCGCGCGCATTCCGATCGACGACGCCATGTGGGCGGTGGTCAGCAACGGCCTGCCGGATTGGTCGCGGCCGGGAGCCGCACCCACAGGACCTGACGATTGTGCTCTGCTCACGGCGGCTGTTCCCCGCGCGCCGCAGGCCCGGAATTGCAAGCAGCAGGACGGGATAGGGCGATGAGAAGCCTGTTGGCTGCGCTTTGTCTGTTCATTGCCGGCACGGCGTTTGCCGCCGAGCGACCGACATTCGATCCGAAGCCCGGCGCGCAGCTTAGCCTCGAGCGCGAACTGGTCGATGCAAGCGGCCGGAAGCTGACACTGGGCGAGACGCTCGGCGGCCATCCGGCGCTCGTCATCTTCGGCTACGACAAATGCCCGAACCTTTGCGGCGTCACCCAGCAGGCTGTTGCGTCCGACCTGAAGAAGACATCGCTGCGCCCAGCGGACTACCGCGCGCTGTTCATCTCGATCGACCCCGATGAGACCCCCGCCGATGCCGCCGAGGCGCGAGACGAAGTCGCTTCCGCCGCTGGTCCGGCCGGCCTATCGGCTTGGCGTTTCCTGACCAGCCACGACGGCGCCGGCACGGCGCTGGCCAATGAGGCCGGCATCACTTTCGACCGGCGCAAGGGCATCGATCAGTTCGTCCATCCGATCGCGGTCATCGCGCTGACGCCGTCCGGCCGAATTTCGCAGGTGCTGCCGGCGCTGACCTTCACGCCGCGCGATCTCCAGCTTGCGCTGGTCGAAGCGTCGGCCAACAAGCTCGGGTCGATTGCGGATCATGTCTTCCTGTTCTGCGCTGGCTTCGACAGTTCCAAGGGCCAGTACACGCCCGCCATCTGGGCGGTGCTCAAAGTGGCGAGCCTGGCCACTGTGCTCGGTCTCGCCGCGATCTTGCTCTGGCAAACGCGGAGGAAGGCATGAGCTTCGGCATCCCCTTCTTCCCGCAGGAAGCCTCCTCGGAAGCCGGCCAGGTCGACGCACTGTTCTATACGCTGCTCGCCTTCTCAGTCCTTCTCGGATTGGCGCTTACCGGTCTCGTCGTCGGCTACGCGGTGAAATACCGCGTCGGCTCGAAGGCGGATCGCACCGGCCAGCGTTCCCGCAACATATGGCTGGAAACGGGCTGGACCGTCGCCAGCCTGGTCATCGCCTTCATCTTCTTCGGTTGGGGGGCGACGCTTTTCGTTCGCCGCGACCATCCGCCGGCGGACGCACTCGGGATCACGGGGCTCGGCAAACAGTGGATGTGGGAGTTCAGGCAACCCGGCGGCCAGCGCGAGATCAACGAATTGCACGTTCCCGTCGGCCGGGCGGTCGTGGTTTCGCTCGCCTCGCAGGACGTCATCCACTCCTTCTACGTGCCGGCCTTCCGCATCAAACAGGACGCGGTTCCCGGACGCACGACGCATATCTGGTTCGTCGCCACCGAGCCCGGCCGCTATCACCTCTTCTGTGCCCAATATTGCGGCACTCAGCATTCCGAAATGGGCGGCTGGGTGACCGCGATGGCGCCCGAGCAATATGCCGCGTGGCTGAACAGCCAGAGCGAAGGCGAGACGGTTGCAGCGAGCGGCGAGAAACTGTTTCGCGCGCTCGGCTGCTCCGGCTGTCATGGCGCGAGCAGCAAGGTGAGGGCGCCGTCGCTAGCGGGGATCTTCGGCCGGCCGGTGGCGCTCGACAATCAGCAGACGGTGATCGCGGACGAGCGCTACCTGCGCGACTCCATCCTCAACCCAAAGAAGGAGATCGCCGCCGGCTACGAGCCGGTCATGCCGAGCTTCGACGGCCTGATCGATGAAGGCGAGCTGCAGATGCTGCTGGCCTATCTGAAGTCGCTTTCGCCACAACCAGCGGCTGGAGCTAAGCCATGACCAGCGCGGCGATGCCTGGCACTTATCTGGGGGAGGGGAGCGGGCCTCGCGCATGGCTGTTGACCACCGACCACAAGCGGGTCGCATGGCTCTATCTGGTCTCGCTGACGGCCTTCTTCTTCCTCGGCGGCGCCATGGCGGTGCTAATGCGGATCGAGCTGGCGACACCGGCCGGCGATCTCGTCTCCGATGACACCTACAACCGGCTGTTTTCGCTGCACGGCATCATCATGGTCTGGTTCTTCCTGGTGCCGTCGATCCCGGCGACGCTCGGCAATTTCCTTTTGCCGCTGATGATCGGCGCGCGCGACCTCGCTTTCCCGCGGCTGAACCTCGCCAGCTGGTATGTCTTCATTTTCGGCAGCCTGTTCGCGCTGTTTGCGGTGGTGGCCGGCGGCGTCGATACCGGCTGGACCTTCTACACGCCGCTGTCGACGCTCTATGCCAACGGCTTCGTCTCGACCGCGGCGTTCGGCGTCTTTGTCGTCGGCTTTTCGACGATCATGACCGGCATCAACTTCATCGTCACGGTGCACACGCTGCGCGCGCCGGGGCTCACCTGGTTCCGTCTGCCGATCTTCGTCTGGACGCTCTACGCCACCAGCCTGGTGATGGTGCTGGCAACCCCGGTGCTGGCCGCCTCGCTGATCCTGATCGTGCTGGAGCGCGTGTTCGGCATCGGCATCTTCAATCCCGATCTCGGCGGCGATCCGCTGCTCTTCCAGCATCTCTTCTGGTTCTACTCGCACCCGGCCGTCTACATCATGATCCTGCCCGGCATGGGCGTCGTGTCGGAGGTGCTGCCCTGTTTCAGCCGCCGGCCGCTGTTCGGCTACAAGGCGGTGGCGATGTCGTCGATGGCGATCGCCGTCTTCGGCTTCCTGGTCTGGGGCCACCACATGTTCGTCAGCGGGCAGTCGGCCTATGCCGGTGTGGTGTTCTCGTTCCTGTCCTTTTGCGTCGCTATCCCCTCGGCGATCAAGGTCTTCAACTGGACCCTGACGCTGCGCAAGGGCGAGATCAGCTTCGAGACGCCGATGCTCTATGCGCTGTTCTTCCTGGGGCTGTTCACCTTCGGCGGTTTGGCCGGGCTCTTCCTTGCGGCGCTGGCCGTCGATGTCCATGTCCACGATACGTATTTCGTCATCGCGCATTTCCACTACATCATGGTCGGCGGCATGGTGACGGCCTATATGGCGGGCCTGCATTTCTGGTGGCCGAAGTTGACCGGCCGCATGTATTCAGAAACGTCAGGGCGAATTGCGGCGACCGTCACTTTCGTCGGCTTCAACCTGACCTTCTTCCCGCAATATGTGCTGGGCTTCAACGGCATGCCGCGGCGCTATCACACCTATCCGCCGGAGTTCCAGTTCTGGAACGTATTGTCCTCGGCAGGCGCGGTGGTGCTGGCGATCGGCTACCTGATGCCCTTGTTCTATCTCGGCTGGTCGCTGCTTCGCGGCGCCCCCGCGCCAGACAATCCGTGGAACGCCACCGGGCTCGAATGGCAGACGAGCTCTCCGCCGCCGCCGCATAATTTCGAGACCATGCCGGTCGTGACCAGGCCGGCCTATGCCTACGACATGAAGGGGCTCGAGCACGAACGCTTCAGCCCGCACCGGGAGGAGACGGCGCAATGAGCGGCACCGAGAGCGTCGCTTTCGACACGCCCCCAGCGCGAACGGCGCGCGGACAATTTCGCGATGTGGGTGTTCATCGGCTCCGAGGCGATGCTGTTCGGCGCGATTTTCCTGGTCTTTCTCGTAGCCCATATCGATTTCGGCCCCGCCTTTGCCGCGGCCTCGAAACATCTTTCGTTACCGCTGGGCACCTTCAACACCGCGGTCTTGATCACCAGCAGCTTCACAATGGCGCTGACGCACAGGCTCGCACTCCATAGACGTTGGCGCGCGACGATTTGGGCGCTGGTCGCGACCGCGGCGCTGGGCGGGTGCTTCCTCGTTGTGAAGGGGATCGAATACGGCAAGGAGATCAGCGAAGGCCTGGCGCCGCTTCTCGGCCTGCCGTTCCGCTATGCAGGACCGGATCCCGTGCACGCCCAATTCTTCTTCGGCCTCTATTTCACGATGACCTCCTTGCATGCGCTGCACCTGATCGGCGGCATCGTCGTCATCGCCGGAATGATCGCGCTCTGGCGGACCGCCAGCCCCGCCAACCGCTTGCGCCGGGTCGTGGCTGTCGGACTCTACTGGCACTTCGTCGACATCATCTGGGTGTTCATGTTCCCGGTTCTTTACCTGATCAACCGATGAGCGAACTGCGCAAACTCACTTTCGGCTATCTTGGGCTGCTCGCGCTGCTGGCGCTGACGGTGGGCTCGTCCTTCGTCGATCTCGGCGGCTTCAACGTCGCGCTCAACCTGGCGATCGCCGCCGCAAAGGCGGTCCTGATCGCCATGCTGTTCATGCATCTGACCGGCACTTTGCCGCGGCTCGCCGTCGCGGCCGCCGGGCTTTGGCTCGTCATCCTGTTCGGGCTGACGCTGATCGGGCGATGAGGCAGGCTGGTGGCCTACGAGCTAGCTGAACCCTGCAACCCGCCCGATCTCGCCATCTCATTGTCGCACAAGCTGCTCTGGAACATAGAAGATTGCTCGCAGTTCGGGGTTTGCTGCAGATGCCTTACGGGCGTCTGTTGAGATCGGTGGGCAACACCTGATCGGTCCGCGTCTGTCCCTCGCAGGCGCTGGCTTCAGGCTCCGGCCGGACCTGCCGCGCCGCTGTGAAGATGTCGCCGCCACAACCACAGGAGACAGCAATGAAGCACCAGACACCGCATGAACTTCAATCGGTTGCGGTCATCGACCGGCTTGGACCAATCCCTCTCGCAACAAAAAGGCAGCGGATAGAGCGCTGGGCGGAATTGCTCGAGCGAAATCCTCTGCGGTGCCTCTCGGCCCTGACGGGGACCGAATATGTCGATCCTGAAGTTCGGGAACGGGTGCGGTCGGACGGATCCGCGCTCGCGGTTGCGTTCGATGATCCGCTGCTGCGCGCGGCCGGATTGCAATCGGACACCTACGGTGAGGCGAGGCGCTTTTTCGAACTCTCCGATTGGCAATTGCATGACATCGTCTGCAGCTGCCATACCGGGGCGACGATGCAGGCCAGCTGGGCTGCGGCGCGGGTCCGCAGGCTGATAAACGGCAACCGGTTCTTCGCTTGGCTCAGAAGCCGCCTCGCGCACTGAAGAAAGCCCGGCACCAAGCGCACGCAGGTCGCCGGCGACGGTGTCCTGCGCCGCCGGGCCGCGGAGAACACCGGGAATGATCGTCTGGCGCCGCGCAGGCAAGGCGGCAGAGGGCAGACGGCGCTGTCAAATGGCGAGGTGGGCAGTCCTCTCAGCCGTTCTGGTCGATAGCGTGCGGCGAGGGCTGCTGGGCACCGCCGGCCGGACGCCCGCTGTTCTGGTTCGCCCAGACCCAGACGGCGATTGTTACGATCACCAGAATGCCGACCAGGATAATGATAGGACGCATCGGCCGAGACGCCTTAGCCGCCCGGCCTGTTAGCCGCCGGATCCGAGCCGACGCCAACCGCGGGATCGGGCGCCACTGGGCCGCGTTCGGCTTCCGAACCTTCCGACTCGATCTCCTGCACTGCCCGATCCCAATGTTCCTGCTGGCGTCCCTCGGGGCGGCCTTCGCGTTCCCAGATCTCGTGGGCGCGTCGGCGAATCCGTTCTTCCCTGTCCATACCTTGCTCCTCTCGTGGCTGAACTGCTTGTGCCCAATCAGCTTTCAGGAGGTTTGTTCCATCGGGGCCTGGTTGGGCGGCTCTGCAATTGGGAACGCCGCCCTTCCGCCGGTGTTATCCTTCAACCAACCGGAGATAAGTCATGAAGGACAGTCAGAACCGTCGCGAGACCGGCGCCAGGAAATATCCTGCCAATAATGATCCGGACCCGAGCGACGAATTTTCCCAAGATGCCGCCGGCAACGAAAGGCCCCATGTCGATCCCGGCCTCAGCCGCAAACAGGGCGAGGTCGAGGACAAGACCCGTCAATCAGAGGGCCGCAATCCGTCGCGACAGCCGACACCAAGCCCGGCGACGGAGAAGAGCTCGGGCGCCGGCCCGGCAGTCGCAGAGCATTCCAAGGACGCCAAGGCGCCCAGGGGCGGTCGTCAGCCCGGCGCCTATACAAAGGAATGAACGACGCCGCCCCGTGGAACATAGCTTTGACTTCCAAGTTCGGTAGCGGCCGCCGCCGGGGATCCCTGTATCCCGGCGGCGGTCTGTGAGGCCCCGGGATCCGGGGCCGCCGCAACACGGCGGACCGACCATGAACAGAAAAGCCTCAATCAGACACGTTCAGAAACGGCTGGGTGCGGTGACGTGCCGTCCGTCCGATCAGCACCGCTCGCAGGTGTGGCTAATGTGGCTAATTTTGCCTGCAAGCGTTCTGGCTGGTTCTCTCTGCGTCCCGGCATCGGCGCACCAGGCGCCGGCAGGCTGGCAATATGATCCTTCCTGCTGTGCTGGGGTGGATTGCTATCAGGCGCCACCTTCGGATGTGAAAGAGACGAAATACGGCTACCAGCTCTCGACCGGCGAACTGATCCCCTACAGTGATCACCGCATCAAGCGATCGCGCGACGAATATTTTCACGAGTGCAAGCCTGGCGGCGATAACAGGGCCCAGCACTCCTTCTGCCTTTATGTTCCGGAGCGCGGCATGTGATGCGGATCGGTTCGACTGCCAAGGCGCCAAGAAAGAAGGCCCGTCTCTGAAAGACGGGCCTTCTTCATGTGCACGGCAAGGCAGGCTGACGTGTCTACTTGTTGCAATTCTGCATGTTGGATGTGGTGTTGCCGCTCGCGGTGTTGTTGTCGATGTCGTTGCCGGCCGCATCCTTGCACCGGTCTGTGCCGCCGTTAGGGTTGGCCGTGTTCGTGCTGTTGGTGGCGTTCGGATCGAGTGTGTTGCCATTGCCGTTATTGTTCATGCCGCTTGTTCCGGTCGTGGCCCCTGTGCCGTTGGTGCCTGTGGCAGCGCCGGTCCCGCTGCCATTGGTGCCAGACCCGCTGGATTGTGCCATTGCGGATGTGGCGAGGATGATTGCGACGGCCGAAGCCGAGAGAAGTTTAATCATGGGAGGTCTCCTAGTCGATCGCCTGATTGCGATACGAGTCAAACAAGAAATCGCTGCCTATGTTCCCGTTGAGCTATGTGCGCCACGATAATTTATTTTTGTTACTTTGCTCTTGGATAACATGCGACGCAACGTTGCGTCTAACGTGACAGCAACTGGAACTATTTGTTGGTGCGGACTTTCTGGCGCGGGTTGATTCCGCCCGCGGGGGTGGTGTCGTTCTCGACATCTCCCTCGACGGTGTTCTCACCGCGCTCCAACTCGTCGCCCTCCTTGATCGTGCCCTTGGAGGTGCCGATGCCGGGGTCGTTCGCCATATCCGCGTCGCTTGGTTTCTTCGATTTCGGGTGCAGGTTTCCGCTCATGGCCGTTCCTCGCTGTATCTTTCCAAACCGGAGACGGCGCCGAATGTTCCTGCGTCAAACGCCGAATGGATAGGTTTCGGGCACGCCTTGAGCCGCGTGCTCGGGTCCGAGCGGCGTGACGGCGCTGGTTTCGTCGAACCAGACGAAGGCGTCGAACTGCCGGGCCAGCGAAGCGTCGGCATAGTGGCTGTGCAGTTCGGTTTCCGGCCGGTAGATCACGCCGATGAAGCGCTCCAGACGGCGCTCGGTCAGACGGTCGCGCAGGTTCAGGTCGCGCCCGAGGTCAAGCAGGAACCGGTCGATGCCAGCGTCATGGCAGAGCCGTTCGTAGCTGTCCTCGCGCGACGGCCGCACCGACTTGATTTCCATCTCGCCGTCCCAGTCGGTTGCCGCGGCCACAGTGCCTGCATGCGTGCCGAAACCGATGAGTGCCGCGCCATCGCCAAAGCGCTGCCGGCAGAGCTGGCCGATATTCACTTCCTCGCGAGAGATTCCCATTTCGGTGTAACGCGCATCGCCGATATGGGAATTGTGCGCCCACACCACGGCTTTGGCGTTCGGTCCCCGCGCGTCGAGGATGCGTTCCAGCGTTTCGAACATATGTGTGTCACGCAAATTCCAGGATTGCGGTCCGCCATAGTACATGGTGCGGTAATAACGCTCGGCGGAGGCGATAAGCCGGGCATTCTGCGCGGCGTCGAAAAGTTCCTCACCGTCCTGGCTCGCATGATCGAGCTGCCTCGTCAGCATATCGCGGCACTGCTCGAGGACCGCTTCCTCGCATTCGCGATAGCCCCTGGTCAGCGCGGCGCGGCCGTAGGTCGACGGTTCGGTCTGCCACGGTGTCAGGCAGCCATAGCGTTCCCGCGCAACCCTTGCCGCTTCCGGGTCGACGCGGTCGAGATATTCCAGGACGGCGGCAATCGAGCCGCGCATGTTGTAGATATCGAGGCCATGGAAGCCTGCTTGCGGCTGGAGCGCCTTGACCTTGTCATTGTGCTCGCGAAGCCATTCCACGAATGCCGCGACATCGGTGTTGCGCCACATCCAGGTTGGAAAGCGCCGGAACGGCCGGGCGGCGCCGGGCGAGGCGCCGCGGCCGCGGACATAGCGGTCGATCGCGGCGGCATCGGGCCAATCGGCCTCGACCGCGACGATGGTGAAGCCGTGCCTCTCGATCAATCTTTTGGTGATAGCCGCGCGCGCCCGGTAGAATTCGGACGTGCCATGGCTGGCCTCGCCGAGCAGCACGACCCGCCGGTCCGCGAACCGGTCGAACGCCTCGGCAAAGCCGGGATCATCGAAATCCAAAAGTGGCTCGGCCGCCGCGGCGATCATCTCCGGCAGGCTGCGCGGGCGGGCAAGCGGTAACGTGCGGGCAATTCCCGGGCGGCTTTCCTCCCGCCAGCCCTGTTCGCCGATCAACGGGACAAAGCGAACCCCGCCGAAATCCTCCTCGCTGTAAGTCGATGCGCCGGTGCGGGTTACCTTGAGCAGCCGCTGCTCGTCGGGATCGTCGCCAACCGGGATAACCAGCTTGCCGCCGACGTCGAGCTGCTGCTGCAAGGCCAGCGGCGCGCCCGGTCCGCTCGCCGCGACCACGATGGCATCGAAGGGCGCCGCTTCGGGCCAACCCCTTGTGCCGTCGCCGGTCCGCACTTCGATGTTGCCGTAGCCGAGGTTCTGAAAGCGCCGCCGCGCTGTTTCGGCCAGCGCCGCATGGCGTTCGATCGTGTAGACGTGGTCGACGACGCGGCTCATGACCGCGGCTGCGTAGCCGGATCCCGTGCCGACTTCGAGCACCTGGTCGCCCGGGCCGATCTCCGCCATTTCCAGCATGAAGGCGACGATGTAGGGCTGCGATATGGTCTGCCCCTCCGCGATCGGCAACGGTCCGTCTTCATAGGCGAATTCTTCGTAGCCGGGATCGACGAAAGCTTCGCGCGGAACCTCCCGCATCGCCGCCAGGATTTCCCGGTCACGGATGCCGCGACGGGCGAGATGAACATCGACCATCCGGCGGCGCTCTCGCGAAAGATCGAGCATAGGAATTTCCTCCTATTCGCCTGCCTCCATCATCGCCCTGGCCGGCTGGCGGGCGACGTTTTCCTCGATCAGGTCACGGCCCGGAGTCTGAGGCAGTGCCTTGCGGAAGTTCTTGGCGTAGTCGGGCGGCATTTTCGGCGGCATCATCGGCTCGTAGGCGTCGACCAGCGCCTCGATGATCACCGGCCCGCTGGCGGCGAAGGCCTGGTCCAGCACGCGCTCGACATCGTCCGCCCGCTCGATGCTGAAGCCTTTTCCGCCCATCGCCTCCGCAGCCTTGGCGAAATCGATCGGCTGCAATTCGCAGCCGAATTGCGGGTTGCCGAGGAACATCATCTGCTCCCAGGCGATCTGGTTCAGCATGTTGTTCTTGATGACCAGAAGCTTCAGCGGAATGCCGTAGCGCACCGCCGTGGAAAACTCGCCGAGCTGCATGGCGAGACCGCCATCGCCGACGATTGCCGCGACCGGTCGGCCCGGAAAGGCAATGCCGGCGGCGATGGCATAGCTCAAACCGCAGGACATGGAGGCAAGCGCGCCCGAAACGCCGAAGGCCTGTCCGGCGCCAAGATCGACATGGCGCGCGGCCAGTTCCGTGTTCTGGCCGGAATCGGTCGCCAACACCGTGTTTTCGGCGAGGCGTTCGCCGAAAGCGCGCGCGACACGTTGCGGCTTGAGCGGATGGGCCGAGCCGTCTTCGGACTGACGCATCATCTCACGCCATTTTTGCATCGCGCCTTGCGCCGTCGCCAGGAATTCGCCGTCGGCCTTCTGCTTGAGCCGCTTGTTGAGGGCACGCAAGGTCTCGCCCGCGTCACCGACGAGGCCGGCCTCGACCGGGAAACGCAACCCGATGCGCTGAGCGTCACAGTCGATCTGGACGCCACGAGCTTTGCCCGGCTGCGGATAATATTCGATGTAAGGGAAGGTCGAGCCGACAATAAGGACGGCATCGCAGGTTTCCATCGCCTGCTGCGAGGGCAAGGTGCCCAGAATGCCGATGCCGCCGGTTGTGTAGGGATGATCGTCCGGCAGCACCGCCTTGCCGAGCAGCGCCTTGGCGATCGGCGCCTGCAGGAGCCGCGCGGTCTGTTCGAGTTCGGCAGCCGCGCCGATCGCCCCACGTCCCGCCAGAATTGCCACGCGCCGCGCGCCGTTGAGGATGGCCGCGGCCTTGTCCAACTCCGCATCCTGAGCGAGGCAGTGGGGGGCGAACATGTCCTGCGGCGTGTGCGCCGGCCGGTTGCGCTTGGACCGCTTGGCCGCATCGGCGGGCTGTTCCTGGATATCGCTGGCGATCGAAAGATGAGCGACGCCCTTGCGTGCGAGCGCCGTCCGGCAAGCGAGGCTCGCCACGTTCTCCATATGCGCGGCATCCGAAACCTGGACGTTGTAGACGCTCACATCGTTGAAGACGCGGGTCAGATCGACGTCCTGCTGCGTGAATGTCTCGATAAGGTCGTGGAACTGCATGCCGGTGATCGCCAACACCGGGGCCTGGTCGAGCTTCGCATCATAAAGGCCGGTCAGAAGGTGGGTGCCGCCGGGTCCGGACGTTGCGAGGCACACGCCGAGCCTGCCTGTCCACTTCGCGTAGGCGCAGGCCATGAATGCGGCCGATTCCTCGTGTCGCACTTGAACGAAAGAAATTTTGTCCTGGTTTTTGCGCAGCGCCTCCATGACGCCGTTGATGCCGTCACCGGGGAGCCCGAAGACGACCTCGACGTTCCAGGCGATCAAGGTGTCGACGAGGATTTCGGCTGCGTTGGGCATGGCGAGACTCCGCTGTTGGCTTCCGAACCAGTAGGATTGCGGTTGGTTCCCTTATTGGCGGCGTGCGGAGCAAACCCGCGCCGGACGAGGCTTCTCCGCTACGAGAAATCCCGCCTGCTCGGTATTTTCGGGGAAATCCGTAGCGGTGAGTTGAAGGCGGTCTGCCCATCGGAAGGCCCGTGAAGCCCCTAAGCTTTCGACATCGTCAAAAGCAGCACAATGCCGGGACCGTGCGCCGGAGGCCCAGGTCGGCTGGGGAAACCGCCTATGCGCCGATGCTGCCCGGCCAAAGCGTCTGAACGTCCCGGGGCAGGGCGTCGCGCACCTTGGCCGATTGGCCGAGATCGACATGATGGGCGAGCGTCTTGAATACGGCGCGCGCCGCATCGCCGGGATCGACCGGCCGCGTGGCCTTCAATCCGTCCGCAACCGGGTCCAGAAACTCGTCGATAGATCGGTCGCGGGTTGGCTGATCGGACGGATTGTACTGATCGTAGTAGGCTCCGCGGATCAGGAGCGGCAACTCGGCGGCGAGATTGGCCCCCAGGTCCGGCGGCAGCCTGTCGCGCAAGGTCCGCAGGACGACGCCAAGTGTATGCCACGCCAGCTGCCGATCGGGCCCGAGATCATCCATGATTTCCTTCAGCCAGATGTTGGTGGTCTGTATCGTCTTGTCGAAAACATCGAGGCTATTAGCACTCATCATCGCCTCCAGATGAGAAATGCCCACACACCCATCGAAAGCAGAACACGCTACCGCAGCTATTGTTTCGTCCGTTTGGCAATTGTTTTGATCGGCTCCCCGGAAGCGTTCTCCTAGACGCGCCGGGCAGCTCGCCATGGCGGCATCGAAGCTCGCCGGCTGTCCATCAACGTGTACCCGGTGCGAGGCTGCGCGTCACATGTTCGGCAATCGCCAGGCTGGAGGTCAGTCCCGGGCTTTCGATGCCGAACAGGTTGACCAGGCCGGCACTTCCGTGGGTGGTCGCATCCTGGATGACGAAGTCGCTGTTGGCTTCGCCCGGTCCAGAGAGTTTCGGCCGAATGCCGCTATAGGCCGGCTGCAGACTATCGTCGGCCAGATCCGGCCAGTATTGGCGGATCGCATCGTAGAAGCGTTTGCCGCGCGCCGGATCGACGCGGTAATCGAGCGTATCCGTCCACTCCACATCCGGACCGAAGCGGGCGGTGCCGCCAAGGTCCAGCGTCAGGTGGACGCCCAGCCCGCCCGGCTCCGGAACCGGGTAGATCAGTCTTGAAAACGGCGCCCGGTCGGTGGTGGAAAAATAATTGCCCTTGGCATAACGAAGCGCAGGCAGGAATTTGCGGTCGAATCCCACGAGCGCGCCGGCAAGGGCGACCGCGCCGAGGCCTGCGGCGTTGACGAAACGCGGAGTGGCGATTTCAAAGCGTTCGCCGCTTGCGGTGCCGGCCGTCTCGAGCACGATGCGGCCGCTTTCGATCCGGCCGCCAGCTATCCGCGTGTTGAGGGAAAGCACGGCCCCGCGGTTCTCGGCATCGGCGAGGAGCGCCAGCATTAGCGCATGGCTGTCGACGATGCCGGTGGAGGGCGAGAGCAGGGCGGCCGTGCAATGCAGCGCCGGTTCCAGCGCTCGCGCCTCGGTGGGGTCCAGCAAGCGCAGATCGTCTACGCCGCAAGCGGCGGCATTGGCGCGGATGGATGAAAGCACCGGTTCCTGGGCCTCGTCGGTGGCTACGATCAGCTTGCCGCAGCGTCGATGCGGGATCGAACGTTCGGCGCAATAGCGATAGAGCATCTCGCGCCCGCCAACGCAGAGCCGCGCCTTGAGCGAGCCTTCAGGATAGTAGATGCCGGCGTGGATGACTTCCGAGTTACGCGAGCTCGTTTCGGTGCCAATAGCGTCCGCCGCTTCGAGGACCAGCGTTTCGAGACCGAGCGCCGCCAAACGACGCGCGACCGCAAGACCAATGACGCCGGCGCCGGCAATTACGCAGTCTACCTGTTCCATGCCCGTCCATTCGGTTGCGCCGGCGGCGCGTCGCTGCCTTCTCAACGATCGTATAGCTGGTGTCCAAAACTTTGTTCGGACAGTGTGCAGAATCTTATGGCGCTATCGATCGTGACAGGGCGGCTCTTGCGGGCGGACCGCGCGATGATGCATCAAACACTCCAAATGCGAGGAGGGCCGTGGACTTAACGATAGGCGGGACGGTCCTATCTTCGCCCGCACGTCTTCGCTTGCACGCCTGCAGACACGAGCCCGTTATGGACGCCAGACCGAATTCCCCCGAAGCGCGCGACATACGCTACCACATGCATGGCTACACCAATGCCCGCAAGCACCAGGAAGCGGGGCCACTGGTGATCGAAAAGGGCGATGGCATCTATGTCGAAGACATCGCCGGCAACCGCTATATCGAGGCGATGGCGGGCTTGTGGAGCGTCGCGGTCGGTTTCTCGGAAAAGCGGCTGGTGGATGCCGCGACGAGGCAGATGTCGAAGCTGCCCTTCTATCACGACTTCGGCTCCAAGGCGCACTCGCCGCTGATCGACCTGGCCGAGAAGCTGGTGCAGATGGCGCCGGTGCCGATGAGCAAGGCCTATTTCACCAATTCCGGCTCCGAGGCCAACGATACCGCGATCAAGATGATCTGGTATCGCTCGAACGCGCTCGGCCAGCCGGCGCGTAAGAAGATCATCAGCCGCAAGCGCGGCTATCATGGCGTCACCATCGCCTCGGCAAGTCTCACCGGCCTGCCGAACAACCATCTCTCCTTCGACCTGCCGATCGCCAACATCCTGCACACGTCGACGCCGCATCACTGGCGCGATGCGGAGCCCGGCGAGAGCGAGGAGCAGTTTTCCGCGCGGCTCGCCGATGAGCTCGAGAAGCTGATCCTCGCCGAGGGGCCTGAAACGATTGCCGCGTTCATCGGCGAGCCGATCATGGGCGCCGGCGGCGTCGTCGTTCCGCCCGCCGGCTACTGGGAAAAGATCCAGGCGGTGCTGTCGAAGTACGACGTCCTGCTAGTGGCCGACGAAGTGATCTGCGGCTTCGGCCGCACCGGCGAAATGTTCGGTTCACAGACCTTCGGCATGAAGCCCGACATCATGGTGCTGTCCAAGCAGATCTCGTCCTCCTACCTGCCGATCTCGGCGCTGCTCATCAACGACAAGGTTTTCGGGCCGATCGCCGACGAGAGCGACCGCATCGGCACTTTCGGCCACGGCTTCACCGGCGGCGGTCATCCGGTCGCCGCGGCCGTCGCGCTGGAGAACATCAAGCTGATCGAGGAGCGCGACCTCGTCGGCAATGCGCGCAAGGTCGGCGCGCACCTGCAGGCAAGGCTGCGCAAGCTCGCCTCGCATCCGCTGGTGGGCGAGGTGCGCGGCGTCGGTCTCATCGCCGCCGCGGAGCTCGTCGCCGACAAGGCGACCAAGGCGGCCTGGGGCAAGCCCGCGGCGCTCGGGGCGCTGGTCAACGGCTTCCTGCAGCAGAATGGCGTCATCTCGCGCAATATGGGCGACGCGATCGCCTTCTGTCCGCCGCTGATCATCACCGAGACGCAGATCGATGCTTTGGTCGATGCGTTCGAGCGGTCGCTCGAGGCCGCATTGCCGCAGGTTCATCCGCAGGGCTGAAGGGCTTCGTCGGAAATTCGAGTGAATAGTCTAGTCGCCCGTTCCCGCAGGGCTTCGGCTGTCATGTCCTTTGGGCTGAGCGGCATCAACCGTCGGCAGGTACGCCGACATAGTTTTTCGTCTTGAAGAGCCCGGCCAGATGAGCGGCGTTGGACGCCGCCATCTTGATCATGCCGACGACCTTTTCAGGTGTGCCGGGCAGATCGACGAAATTGACGTCGCCCATCGCTTTCCCGACCCAATAGATTCCGCCATTAGCAGGAACGGTGAAGCCGACATCGTTGAGCGCCTGATAGCACTCGGCATGGCAGTGATGCGCGCCATCCTCGTTGCCGACGATCGCCACCAGCGCGACCTTGCCGGCGGCCGGCATGCGCCCGCGGTCGTCGGTTTCCGACAGGAAAGCGTCCATCCGTTCCATCACGCGCTTGGCAACGCTCGACGGTTGTCCCATCCAGATCGGCAGGCCAAGGATGAAAATATCGGCCGCCAGGATCTTTTTGCGCAGCTTCGGCCAGTCGTCGCCTTCGCCCATGTCTGAAAGCACGCCGGGCTTGATTTCATGCGCGAGCGCACGGGCCGTCTCGCACTCGACGTCATGCGCAACCAGGGCCTTGGTCAGCTCCGCGAGCATTCGGTCGGTGGAGGATCGTTCGTCGTCCTTGGGCATCTTGAGTGTGCAATTGAGAGCGAAAGCGGTGAGCGGCATTGAATGTCCTCCTGCTTGGCCCCGAGGGACCAACGCAAAGCAGGGACTGAGGTTGCCTTTTTTGCAGGGAGCGGAACTGATCGGCGAGGCGTCGGCTGATGGCGGCGGAACTCCTGCCGGGAGATCGGACCTTTGGTTGCATCAAGTGTGGCGCCCGCCTGGCGGGCAAAGCGGAAATTGTCTGATGTCAGCGATTTCCGGTAGAGGCCAAGACCAATGTTCATGGTCACTTCACGCCGATGCCGGCGGTCAGGCCGCCGTCTATTTTGTAGTCCGCGCCGGTGCAGAAGCCGGCCTTTGACGAGCACAGGAAGGCGATAAGCTCCGCCACTTCCTCCGGTTCGCCGATGCGGCCGAGCGGATGGGCCGCGCCGAAGCGCCTATAGGCTTCCTCGACATCGGCATCGCTGCCGTTGTCGCCGCGCGCGGCCTTCTCCAGGATCGGCGTGCGGATCGAGCCGGGGCTGACCGAATTGACCCGGATGCCGGCGGCCGCGTAGTCGAGCGCCAGCGAACGCGTCAGCGTGTGGATGGCGCCCTTGGTGGTGGCATAGGCGGCGACGTTCTGCTGGCAGGCGAAACCCTGCACCGAGGCGACGTTGACGATGGCGCCGCCGCCGCGCTTGATCATTTCCGGGATGCCGAAATGGGCGGTCAGATAGATCGAGCCGACATTGACCGTCATCGCCTTGTTCCAGGTTTCCCACTCGGTCGTGGTCGCGGTTCCATAGGGATGGACCGCCGCGGAATTGACGATCACGTCGAGGCCGCCGAAGCGAGCGACACCGGCTGCAATGGCGTCGCGGACCTCCTCCGGCACGGAGACGTCGGTATCCACGACCAGAGCGCCGGCCCCGGAGCTTTCCAGCTCCGCTCTCATCGCCGCATTGGCCGAGCGGTCGATGCCGCAGGCGACGATCGCGGCGCCCCCGGCCGCAAGGCGCCTGGCGGCTGCGAGACCGATCCCGGTCGTTCCGGTCACCAAAGCGACCTTGCTGTCAAAATCCTTCATTGCTGAAACTCCTTTGGTCACGTCTGGGGAGCCGGTTCTTCCGGCAGGAACCGCAGGGCGAAATCGAGATGGCGGCTCATCAGATAGGCGTAAGCCAGCCTGTCGCGCGCGCGCAGGGCGGCGATGATCTCGCCATGCGCGGCACGGGTGTCGGCCAGCACCGGGCGCATTTCCTTGCCGATGGTCATGATCCGCAGGATCACCGGGGACAGGAAGGAATACATATCCGTCAGCATCCGATTGTCCGCCAGACCGATCAGCGCCATGTGGAAATTGAAGTCGTTCTCAGCAGCTTCCTCGATCGAGCGGCTTTCGATAATCCTGGCGTTGATCGCGTCGAGCGCCTCGATCTGCTCGCTTGTGGCATTGAGCACGATGTGATCGCCGATGCCGACCTCGATGATGCGCCTGAAACCCTGGATGTCGGCGAAGGATGAGCGCGAGACATCCATATGCGCGGCGAAGAAATTCTGGACGGCTATGCTTTGACCGTCGGCCAGCACCGCGCCGACGCGCGGCTTGGGTTCGATCAGCCCATAGGTGCGGATGGTGCGGAGCGCCTCGCGCACCGTGTTGCGGCTGGCGCCGGTGATCTCGCTGAGCTCACGCTCCGTCGGCAGCACGTCGCCGACATTCAGCTGCCGCACGCGGATGAGGTCGAGGATCTGGCCGGCGGCGGTGTCCACTGCGGAGCCGGCGCGGCGGGCGGCGACATTGTCACGTGCAGCCTGAGGATTCTCCGGCATTGACCCTCCCAATTGTTGGACCAACATATAGTATGATTCGAGGAAAACAACCGGCCTTGGGCTTGATGCTGGCGATTTTTCTCGGTTTTACCCAAAGCGGGGCAGCCCCTCACAGGCGCCAATTTTAATTTGACTCCCGCTGTGGTCCAACAATAAGTTGGCGACCTCTCACGGAGGAAAAGCGGCAAATGGAACAAACCTGGCGCTGGTACGGTCCGGACGATCCGGTGACCCTGGATCATGTCAAGCAGGCGGGCGCGACAGGCGTCGTCTCGGCCCTGCACGACATCTATGACGGGCGCGCCTGGCCGCTGGAAAACATCCTCGAGCGCAAGCGCATCATCGAGGCGGCGGGGCTGACTTGGTCGGTGGTCGAGAGCATTCCGGTCCACAACTCGATCAAGATCGGTTCGCCGGAGCGGCTCCGCTATGTCGGCTTCTATAGGGATACGATCCGCGCGCTGGCCAAGGCCGGCATCGCGACGATCTGCTATAATTTCATGCCGGTGGTCGACTGGACCCGCACGGATCTGGCCTACCGCTTGCCGACGACGGGCTATGCACTGCGCTTCGATGCGATCGATTTTGCCGCTTACGACCTGTTTGTATTGAAGCGCAAAAATGCCGAATCCGGCTACATGCCTGCCCGCATCGCCGAGGCGGAAGCACGGTTGAAGCAGCTTAGCGACGAGAAGATCGACAGGATCGAACGCAACCTCATCGCCGGCCTGCCCGCCACCGAGCGCGCCTACAACCGCGACAGCTTTCGCGAGGCCTTGGCCGACTATGATGCGATCGGGCCGCAGGAATTGCGCGACAATCTCGCCTGGTTCCTGCGCGAGATCATTCCGGTGGCCGAGGAAGTCGGGGCGCGCATGTGCATCCACCCCGACGATCCGCCTTTCTCGCTCTACGGCCTGCCGCGCATCGTCTCGACCGCAGAGGATGCGCGCTTCATCCTCAATGCCGTCGACAGTCCGGCGAACGGGCTGACCTTCTGCACCGGCTCCTATGGCACGCGCGCCGACAACGACATTGTCGCCATGGTGAAGGAATTCGCGGCCCGCATCCATTTCGTTCATCTGCGCAACGTCACCATCGAGGAGGACGGCTCGTTTTATGAGGCTGAGCACCTCGAGGGCGGCACGGACATGGCGCATGTCATCCTCGCCCTGATGCGGGAAGAGGCGCGCCGCCGCGAGGAGGGCCGGGCCGACTGGCGCATTCCGATGCGGCCCGATCATGGACACCTTCTGGCCGACGACATCGGCAAGACCAGGATCAATCCCGGCTATTCGCTGATCGGGCGGCTCAAGGGCCTTGCCGAACTGCGGGGCATCATGCGGGCCGTCGAGCGGTTCGGGCTTGCTTGAGGTCGCAGCCGGGAAGCGCGGTTTGCGTAGGGAAAGCTACTTGCTCATCGGCGGGCAGGCTCAGCCGGCGTGTCAGGCCGGGTTGTGGCGCCGATCCGCCGGAAAATGAAGCTTTCATTTCCTTCCGGCGCCGCCTGCGCCAGGGCAGCGTCGGTCAGTATCGCCATTCGATTGTGGATCGGTGACTTGACGCAGGCCGGATCCGTTGCCGCGGCATCGCCGGCAATCGCCATCGCCTGACACCGGCAACCGCCCCAATCGACCTCGCGACGCTCGCAGCTTCGGCACGGCTCCTGCATCCACTCGGTACCGCGAAAGGCGTTGAATGCCGGCGAATCGGCCCAGATCTCGGCGAGGCTGCGGTCTCCAAAGCGCTCGAAGCGGAGCGAGAGAATCGTTTGGGCGGCATGGCACGGCAACACGGTGCCGTCGGGGGCCACCATGAAGGCGTCGCGCGCCCAGCCGCCCATGCATGGCTTGGGATAGATGGCAAAATAATCTGGCGTGACGAAATCGATGGTCATGATGCCGGCGAGCCTTTCGCGCGCCGCCGCGACGATGTCCGCCTGTCGGTTGACCGCCGCCAGGTCGGGCATCAACCTGTCGCGGTTGGCGAGCGCCCAACCGGCATATTGAACATTAGCGATCTCCAGCCGCTCGGCATCCAAGGAGAGGGCGAGGTCGATGAATTCCGGCACTTCCTCGATGTTGTGCCGATGGACCGGCGCATTGATGGTGAGGGGCAGTCCGGCCGCGCGGGCGCGATGCGCCGTCTCCAGCTTCTTCTCGTGGCTGCCCCGGTGGTCGCCGATACGGTCGGTGGTCACCGGGCGGGCCCCCTGGAAGCTCAGTTGCAGGTGGTCGAGACCGGCTTCGGCAAAGGCCTCTATGCGGCCCTCGGCAATGCCGACGCCGGCGGTGATGAGGTTGGTGTAGACGCCGCGCGCCGAAAGCCCGGCGATCAATTGCTCGAGGTCGCGGCGTAGCGTCGGCTCGCCGCCGGAAAGATGCACCTGCAGGACGCCGAGATCGGCGGCCTGCGTGAAGAGATCGAGCCAGGTCTGCGTGTCGAGCTCGTGATTGGCCTTCAGCAGTTCGAGCGGGTTGGAGCAATAAGGGCACTGCAGCGGGCAGCGATGCGTCAATTCCGCCAGCATGCCGATCGGAGGCAGGAGGGGCGCACTCATAGCTTCACCAAAAGCTTGTCCGACCATTCCTGCAGGAAGGCGACGACGTCGGCCGCCACGTCCTGCGGATCCGCGTCATAGTCGGCCGCAAGATCGGCGATGATGCGCTCGACGCTGGACTGCCCGTCGCAGCGGCGCAGTATGTCGAGACTGATCTCGTTCGGCCAGAACACCTTCTCCGGCGAAAGCACGGCAAAGGCCTGCCGCACCGGGTCGTACTGTATGCGCACATGTCTGGGCAGCGATGGCGCCGACCGCAACGACACGATGGCCCTTTCGCGCAGCGCCATCATAGGGCCGCCTCCGGGCGGAAGGCGCCGGGTGGTATGTTTCCCGGCGCGCCATAGGCATGCTGGAGCGCATCGAGCATGGCCCAGAGTACATCGCATTTGAACACCAGCGCATCGATCGCCTGCTGCTGGCGTTCGGCCGTGTCGGCATGGGCGAGCACATAGGCGAGGGCGAAGTCCGCGTCGCGCGACGCCTGTTCGGGCCGGCGGCTGAAATAGGCCAGCGTGTCCTCGGTGATGTAATCGTATCGGGCCAGCATCGCCGATACCCGCTCGCCGATGATGAGCGGCGAGAACATCTCGGTCAGCGACGATGTGACCGCCTCGAGCAGCGTCCGGTTCGTGCAGAACGACAGGTAGGCGCCGACGGCGAAACGTGTCGCCGGCAGCGCCAGCCTTTCGCTCTTGACGGCTTCGGCATCGAGCCCGAGCGAGGTCGCCAGATGCAGCCAGCGCGCAATGCCGCCGCTCCAGCCGTCCTCGCCGTCATGGTCCTCGATGCGCTTGCGCCAGGCGGCGCGAAACGCCGGATCCTCGGCGCGCGCCAGGATCATGGCGTCCTTGCGCGGAATGACGGCCTGGTAGCAATAGCGGTTCAGCGCCCAGGCCTGCATCTCGGTCTTCGACAGGGCCCCGGCGGTCATCCTGTGATGGAAAGGATGGCGGTTGTGATAGCGCTCGTCGCCGACCCGCCGCAGCACGGCCTCGAGCTCGCTCTTAGACAAGCCGCCTCGGGCCGCATCGTGGAAATCGCTCAAAATTCCATCTCCATGCCATCGGCGGCGACTTCCCAGCCAGCGGCGTTGACCGCCGCGTGTTCGGCGGAATTCTCGTCCAGAACAGGATTGGTGTTGTTGATATGGATGAAGATGCGGCGGCCGATCTTCACATCGGCGAGGCCGGCGATCGAACCCGCTTCTCCGGACATCGCGATGTGCCCCATGCGTGCGCCGGTTTTCTGGCCGACGCGGGCGGTCATCATCTCGTCGTCCGTGTAGACGGTGCCGTCGAACAGAAGGCAGGCGGCATCGGCCAGGCGCATGCGCAGCGCGGCATCGATGCGTGCGCAGCCCGGAACGTAGAAAACGGCGCCGCGACCGTCGGCCCCGCTGATACGGACACCGATCGTGTCGCCCGTGTCGGAGCTGAAATTGGCGCCGGGATCGCCTCCCTGCTCAAGATAGAGCGCGACCTTGCCTGGCACAGGAAAGGGCTCGACCGCCACGCCGGTCGGGTGGCCGTCCGCGCCGCAGACCGCCATTTCCTGCGTCGGCGCCAGCAGGCGCCGAGGCACGATCGCCGGATCGAGAACATTGAAGATTGAATTGGCCTCCAGCGTCGCCAGCACCTGCGCCGTTGCATAGATCGCGAAAGGCTGTCGTTCACGCAGGCTGAGCAGGCCGGCGACATGGTCCACGTCGGCATTGGTCAGCACCACCGCGCGGATCGGTGTCGAGCGCAGCGGCGCATCGGCCGCGGGCTGCAGCTCGGGCGTTTGCGCAATCTGCTGACGGATGTCGGGCGATGCGTTGAAGAGAACCCAGCCTGTTCCATCCGCCGATGCGGCGATGGACGATTGAGTTCGCGAACGCAGGCCAGGCATGCCGGCGCGAGCTCCGCGGCTCAGGCGGTAATTGCAATTCCATTGCGGAAAGCCGCCTCCCGCTGCCGATCCGATGATCTTCACGCGCATGGCAAACGCCCACTCCGCGGCCCACCCGGCCGGCTTGTCGGCGGCAGACAGCTTCGTATCCTTATTTCCCTCTGATGCGGCGGGGTGCATGCCCCTGCTGCCAGGGACATGCACCCTTGCGGCCTACTTCCTGGGAGGAATTTCAGCAGGCAGATACCGCGAAATTTCGAAGCCCGCAGCAACCTGGCACATGGTCGGTTTCTTCCAGCTCTTCTTCATCGCATTCTCCTCTTCTGCCAGCCCGAAGGGCCAGTCATGTCGTTGGCACCATTGCGGGCGGGTGCAATGGCTCGTCCATCACTTCACAAATGGACAAATGAAACACCGGGTTCTCAAACAACTAAAAGAAACTGTCCGCATCGGAGATCGGTTCCTTCCTCCATCGTCTCGCCCGCTTTTGCCTGGCAAGGCTGTCCAAGCGATTCATGTTGGACAAGCCGTCTACTTGCAAGGATTTCTTGGTCAGCGGGCTGTCCGCGGACATCGCCGTATCTGTCGGCGCCCTCGGAGCCGCAGTCGCTTTGCACCGTCAATTCAAGCGCGTCAGCCAAGCTCGGCTCGCTGCTTCGGTTTCAGCGAAGCAAAAGACAGAAAAAGACTTCTTTTTGCGATCCGGCCCGGATGCTCTCTTGCAGGCCTAGAACACGCTGGGCTCGCCTGGGAGGCGACGCATAACAAGAGAGCGGCTGCCAAAACGCCGCTTGGCATGGGCCGTTGAATGGGGCCGATGCCGGCAACAGCCATGGGGAACTACGACAATGAAGACATTCCGAAACTGCCTGATGACCGCAGCCGCCGCGGGCCTGCTCAGCCTGGGGCTTGCCGCTCCCGCCAATGCCGGCGCCATCCGCCTCGGCATGACGACCTGGGTGGGCTACGGGCCGCTGTTTCTTGCCCGTGATCTCGGCTACTTCAAGGAAGCCGGCGTCGATGTCGATCTGAAGATCATCGAGGAATCAGCGCTTTACATGGCGGCGGTCGCCGGCGGCGACCTGGATGGCGCTGCCTCCACCGTCGACGAGCTGATGAAGTACCGCTCGGACGAGCTCTGCTTCAAATATGTGGTGGCGCTCGACGACAGCCATGGCGGCGACGGGGTCGTCACCCAGCCCGACGTCAAGTCGCTCAAGGATCTGAAGGGCCAGCCCGTCGCGCTGAACGAGGGCTCGGTTTCCGAATTCTGGTTCAACGTGCTCCTGAAGAAGGAAGGCATGACCGAGGACGACGTCAGCGTCACCAACATGACCGCCGATGACGCCGCGACGGCCTTCATCGCTGGCCAGGTTCCGGCCGCGGTGACCTGGGAGCCGCATCTCACCGAAGTGCGCAAGGGCGGCAAGGGCAAAGTGCTGATCGATTCCACGACCACGCCTGGCCTGATCGTCGATGTGATCGCGCTCAAATGCGACCTGATCGAGAAGCACCCCGAGGACGTGAAGGCTCTCATCAAGGGCTATTACAAGGCGGTGGAATACATCAAGACCAATCCGGAGAAGGCCTATGAGATCATGGCCAAGGGTATCGGCGGCTATCTGGAGAAGCCCGAGGATTTCGCGGCCGGGGCCAAAGGCGTGCGCTACTACGATCGCGCCCGCAACCTGGAATTCTTCGGCACTCCGGAGAAGAGCGAAGCGGCCGACCTGGTGAACTTCGCACAGGATATCTGGGGCAAGGCCGGCAAGCTCAAGATGACGATCGACTCGAAGACCATCCTCGACACCGGTTTCATCAAGGAACAGTGAGCCTTCGGATCGCCGGCGTTGGGCCATCCGGGCCAACGCCGTTTTTTCGAAGCCAGGTTTTCGCGTTTAGGTTCTACGGAGGCCATCCATGGCACAGAGGCGGACGGCGTGGACGCGCCTGACGACCCCATTCGCCAACATCCCCGCCGGCACGGCAACCACGCTTGCACTGGCGATGTGGGTGGTCGTGATCGGCGGCTGGGCTTTGCTGTCCTACGGCCGCGTCGTGCCGAACATGTTCCTGCCGACGCCCGGAACGGTGCTCGAGACGACCTATCGCATGTCGCTGGACGGCAGCCTCTTCTACCACACTTTGACAAGCGCCAAGGTGGTGATCCTGGGCTTCATCGTGTCCTCGCTGATCGCGGTGCCGCTGGGGCTGTGGATGGGCACCTATCGGGCGGTGCAGGCGCCGCTCGAGCCGCTGGTCAATTTCATCCGCTACTTGCCGGTGACTTCCTTCGTGCCGCTGTTCATCCTGTGGATCGGCATCGGCATCGAGCAGCGCATAGCGGTCATCTTCTTCGGCACGTTCTTCCAGCAGCTGGTGATGATCTCCGACTGCGCGCGCAGCGTCTCCAGGGACCTGGTCAACGCCTCCTACACTTTGGGCACCAAGCGCTCAGAAGCGGTGTGGCACGTTATCTTCCCTGCAGCGCTTCCCGCGATCCTCGACACGCTTCGCGTCACCATGGGCTGGGCCTGGACCTATCTGGTCGTGGCCGAGCTCGTCGCCGCGTCGAGCGGCCTCGGCTATATCAGCCTCAAGGCGATGCGCGGCTTCCAGGTCGACGTGATCTTCATGGCCATCGCCGCGATCGGGCTTCTCGGCCTGATCACCGACACGGCATTCCGCATTCTCCGGGCAAGGGTCGCGCCATGGGCACCTTGATCTTGAACGCATCCTCGCAAACCGCAGCCGGACCAAGGGTAGTGATGACCGAAACCGTCAAGGCGAACAATTTGGGCGGCATGGCCTCTGCCAATGCGCGTGCGGCCGGGACCACGATGGCCATTGAGGACGTGACGCTGCGCTATGGTGACGTCAATGGCGTGCTGGCGCTGGACGATGTGTCGCTGAAGGTGGCCAAGAATGAATTCTGCGTCATCGTCGGCCCTTCGGGATGCGGCAAATCCAGCCTGCTCTATCTCGCCGCCGGCCTCAACGACGCGACCTCGGGCAGCATCAAGGTCGATGGCAGGGAAGTGATCGAGCCCGGCCCCGACAGGGGCATGGTGTTCCAGAGCTATACCTTGTTTCCCTGGCTAACGGTGCGCGCCAACGTCGAATATGGGCCGAAGCGCAAGGGGCTGCCGGCGGAGCAGCGCAGGCAGATCGTCGACCAGTATCTCAACGAGGTCGGCCTTGCGCCTTTCGCCGACCACTATCCTGCGCAGCTTTCCGGCGGCATGAAGCAGCGCGTGGCGATCGCGCGCGCCCTCGCCAACGACCCGGCCGTCCTTTTGATGGACGAACCCTTCGGCGCGCTCGACAGCCAGACGCGCGGCACCATGCAGAAGCTGCTCCTGCGCGTGTGGGAACGGCAACAGAAAACGGTGCTCTTCGTCACCCACGACATCGACGAGGCGCTGGTTCTGGGCGATCGCGTCCTGGTGATGACGGCGAGGCCCGGCAAGATCAAGGCCGAGATCAAGGTCGATATACCCCGGCCGCGCTCGATGGACGTGATCCTCGAGCCCGACTTCATCGCGCTCAAGCGCCGCATCCTCGGGCTTTTGCACGACGAGATTGACGAGGATCACTGAGAGCAATCTCAGATAGTTGGGGCAGTTCGGCGTGCAAACGCTGAACTGCCCTAGCGTCGAAGGGGTTTAGGTTCCCTACCTTTGACCGTTCTGCCCCGAGCCCAGGATCATCTCCGAAACCTTTTGCCCGATCATCATGCTTGGCGCGTTGGTGTTGCCGCCGATCAGCTTCGGCATGACGGAGGCGTCCGCGACGCGAAGCCCGTCCACGCCGCGCACCTTGAGGGTCGCCGGGTCGACGACCGCCATATCGTCCGTTCCCATCTTGCAGGTTCCGACCGGGTGATAGACGGTCAGCGCCTCGGCGCGCAGATAGGCGAGGATCTCGTCGTCGCTGCAGACATTCTTGCCGGGCAGCATCTCCTTGCCGCGCACCGCGTCGAACTCGGACGAGGCAAGGATCCGGCGCGCGATCTTGATGCCTTCGACCAGCACCATGGCGTCGTCTTCATGCGTGAAGAAGCGGTGGTCGATCAGGACCTCGCGGCGAGCATTGTCGCGCGACAGCCTGATCTCACCCACGCTTTTCGGCCGAAGCACGCAGGTGTGAACAGCGTAGCCGTGGCCGTATTCGATCAGTCGGCCGCGATGGCTGCGATAGCCCGGCACGAAATGGAACTGGATGTCGGGCAGGCCGTTCGCATGCCTGGTCTTCGCAAAGCCGCCGGCTTCGACGTAATTGGTGGTGAGCATGCCCTTGCGGCGCGCGAAATACTGGAAGGGCGCTGCCGTGATGCGGGGCAGATTGGCGATCGACAGGCCGAGCGTCCTGGTGCTCCTGGAGCGCACGGTGATCATGCCGTCGACATGGTCCTGCAGGTTCTTGCCGACGCCGGGCAGGTCGAGCACCGGCGTGATGCCGATCTGCTTGAGTTCGTCTGCCGGACCGATCCCCGACGCCATCAGGATCTTGGGCGAGTTGATGGCGCCGGCCGAAAGCACGATCTCGCGGCTGGCGGAGAGCAGTTTCTGCCGACCCTCATGCCGCACGCGCACGCCTGTCGCGCGGCCCTCGGCGATGACGAGATCGATCACCTCGCATTGGCTGAGCAGCGTCAGGTTCCTGCGACCGAGGACGGGACGCATGAAGGCGCTGAAGCTGCTGAAGCGCTGCCCTCGATCCTGCGTGACGTTGTAGATTCCGACACCGAACTGGCTTTCGGCATTGAAGTCCGTGTTGGCAGGCAGGCCGGCATTTTCACCGGCCCTGACGAACATGCTCGAAAGCACGTTCGGATCGCGCGGATTGTCGACCAAAAGCTCTCCGTCGGTGCCATGATAGCGCGGATCCTGGGCAAGCAGATTGCGCTCCAGCTTTCTGAACACGGGCAGCACGTCGCGATAAGCCCAGCCGGCGCAGCCGAGCCTTGCCCACTCGTCATAATCCTCGGCGGCGCCGCGAATATAGACCATCGAATTGATCGAGCTCGATCCGCCCAGCGCCTTGCCGCGGTTGACCGGAATCCTGCGGTTGTTGAGATGGGGTTGCGGCACGCCGACGAAACAATAATCGTAGTTCGGGTTGCCGTAGAGCGAGAGGATGCCCGCCGGAACCTTGACCCGCAGGCTGTTGTCGCTGCCGCCGGCCTCGACCAGGCACACTCTGACCGATGGATCGGCGCTCAGCCGATTGGCGACCACGCAACCGGCCGAGCCGGCGCCCACGACGATGTAGTCAAATTCCGTCGCTTCCATCCACCCCCCAAGACGCGGTCTCGGCCGCGGGTTCTTCCCAGACCGGTTTGCCGCCGACGATCGTTTTCAGCACTTTGATATCCGCGATCCTGTGCGGCTCGACCTGTAGCGGATCATCGGAAAGGACGACGAAATCGGCGAGCTTCCCCGCCGCCAAACTTCCCTCATCCTTTTCCCGGTGGCCGGCAAAGGCTGCCCCCAGCGTATAGGCGTGGAGCGCCTGCGCGACCGTGATCCTTTGCTGCGGGACCCAGCCTGTTTCCGGCTGGTGGTCCAGGCTTTGGCGCAGCACCGCATTGCGAATGCCAATGAGCGGATTGAGGTCGACGATGGGCCAATCGGTTCCAAACGCGACGGCGCCTCCTGCCTCAAGAATGGAACGAACAGGAAAGGCCCGCGGCAAGGACTCGGAGCCGACACGCACTTCTTCCCACACTCCCTCCATCCCGAGCCACTGGTCGCGTGGATAGATCATCGCGGGTTGGAAACTTGCTATCGCTCCTATCTCGCCAAAACGCTCGATGTCGCGCGCGGTGGGTATTTCGCAATGCTCTACCCGGGGCCGGCACCGCCTTGAGCGTTCCCCGTCCGCGGCATAGGCGTCGAGGGCCATCTCGATGGCGCCCGTTCCGATCGCGTGCGTCCAGACCTGAAATCCTTCCTGCTGCGAACGGCTGACGGCCGCGTTGTAGGCCGCTGCCTTCCACAGGCATGTTCCGGTTTCGCCCGGTTTGTCGGCGTAGCCCTGGGGCATGAAGCCGGTATGGGATTCCAAGACGCCGTCCAGGAAGAATTTGATCACACGTCCGTCGAGAAAGTCAGGGTCGAGGTCATCCCTCCATCCGGACACGCGCGCGATCACCTCGTCGATGTTCGAGTCCGGATTTACAATACTCGACAGACTGAACCGCAGGCTCAGCTCGCCACTCGCAAATATCTCAGCAAGCAAGGGCACCGCTTCGTCATCCATGCCCGCGCTTTGGACCCGCGACAATCCCAAACGGTTTGCTTCCTTGATGGCGGAGAGCAACGCGGATCGCATATCGGATTGCGAGGGTTGGGAGACCAGCGCCTCAAACTTGGACCACGCTTTCTCCTTCAGCCATCCGGTCGGCTCACCGCTCGCATCTCTAACGATTTCGCCACCCTCAGGGTCGGGCGTGCCCCGGCTGATGCCGGCAAGTTCCAGCGCCTTGCTGTTCACCCAGGCGGCGTGCGCCATGCCGGAACGGAAGAAAACCGGACGATCGGCAACGACTTGATCGAGAAGCGATTTGTGGAAGCCGCCTTCGGGGAGATCGGGGTAGCCGTAGCTGAACTCGCTGCCCACGATCCATGCCCGGTCAGGATTGGCATGCGAATAGGCCTTCAAGCGCGTAAGGACGTCGCCAAAGGTCTTCGCTTCGCGCAACCGCACCTCATCAAGATATTTGCTTCCCCAGGCAAAATGGACATGGGCGTCGATGAAAGCCGGCATTGCGAACCGGCCTTGGAGATCGACGATTTCAGCGTCTTTGGATGCTTGCGCCCTGACGGAGGACGAAGACCCGACAGCCACAATGCGGTCGCCGCGAACAAGCATCGCCTCAGCAACGGGGTTCGCAGCATCGACCGTGTATAGCGCGCCGTTTGCGTAAAGGGTGTCTCGCGCCATTTCAATCTCAGCGGTCGTCGCTCTCATGCGGGTGTTGAAAGCAAGCAACCACCAAATCCGAGGCGGAAGAATAATTTTTTCCGGTACCCGTGCTTAGGGCTTGCCTAAGCCTGCAATGTTCGGAGGTGATATCGTCGATGTTGGTCGCAGGAATTCGCACTCAGCTCTGCGATGCCGCTGGAGCGTTTAGGGATAAGCTAAGCACTGACACATGAAATCATAATTTTCGCTCCGCCAGCCCGTCCCTAAAAGCAAACCGGACCTCCATCGCAGCGGCGAAAGCCCCATCGGAAGAGACGTGGATATGTCGGTTGAGAAGATAGACACGCTCGTTGTCGGCGGTGGCCAGGCCGGGGTGGCCATGAGCGAGCATCTTAGCAAATGCGGGGTGCCTCATCTCGTTCTCGAGCGCGGCCGGATCGCCGAGCGCTGGCGTTCGCAGCGCTGGGACTCCCTCGTCGCCAACGGCCCGGCCTGGCATGACCGGTTTCCGGGCATGGAGTTTCCCGTGACGGGTCCCGACGGCTTTCCGTCCAAGGAGGAGGTCGCCGACTATTTCGTCGCTTACGCCAAGCAGATCAACGCGCCGATCCGCTGCGGCGTGGAGGTCAAGCTGGTGCAAAGGAATGTCGGCCGTCCGGGATTTCGCGTCGAGACTTCGGACGGCGTGATCGAAGCCAACAGCGTCGTGGCCGCGACCGGGCCTTTCCAGGTTCCCGTCATCCCGCCTCTCGTTCCCGCCGCTGCCGGCATCCTGCAAATCCATTCCAGCGCGTATCGCAACCCCGCGCAGTTGCCAAAGGGCGCCGTGCTGGTGGTCGGCGCGGGATCGTCTGGCGTGCAGATTGCCGATGAGCTGCAGCGCTCAGGCAGGCGCGTCTATCTCTCGGTCGGCCCGCATGACCGTCCGCCACGGGCCTATCGTGGGCGTGACTTCTGCTGGTGGCTGGGGGTTCTCGGCAAATGGGACCTCGAGACCCCGGGACCCGGCACGGAGCATGTCACAATCGCGGTCAGCGGCGCGCGCGGCGGCGAGACGATCGACTTCCGCCGCCTGGCAGCGCAGGGACTTACGCTGGTCGGCATGACAAAGACATATCAGGATGGCGTGATGACCTTCGCGCCCGACCTTGCGAAGAATATTGCCCGAGGCGACGCCAGCCTGATGTCGCTGCTGGACGAGGCTGACGCCTATGTTGCCCGCAATGGGCTCGACCTTCCGGAAGAGCCCGAGGCCCGCCGGATCGACCCCGACCCGGAATGCGTGACCAATCCGATCCGCGAGCTAGATCTGGCCAAGGCTGGGATCGCGACGATCATCTGGGCGACGGGCTTTGCCGTCGACTACAGCTGGCTGAAGGTCGACGCTTTCGACGAGAAGGGCCGGCCACGGCATCAGCGCGGCGTCTCGACCGAGCCCGGGATCTATTTCCTGGGGCTGCCCTGGCAGTCACGCAGGGGGTCGAGCTTCATCTGGGGTGTCTGGCATGATGCCAAGCACGTGGCCGACCGTATTTCGACGCAGCGCAAATATCTGGCCTACCACGCCGCCGCAAAGCGCGAGCCCGTGGACGCCTGACCAAAGCTGACGCTGCTAGCCGGCCTGATGGAGACCAAGATGGCGCATACGCGAATTCGCAAATTCAATACGAAAGACACCTATCCCGAGCAGAAGCTCGACAACGATCTCTGCCAGGCCGTCGTCACGCGCGGCGGCAGCACCGTCTATCTGCGCGGCCAGTGTCCGCAGGACCTCGACACGGCCAAGAACATCGACAGCCACGATCCGACCGAGCAGACGCACAAGGTGATGCAGAATATCAAGCAGCTCATCGAGGAATGCGGCGGCACGATGGAGCATCTGGTGAAGGTGGTTGTCTACATCACCGATGTCCGCCACCGCGAGGCCGTCTACCGGACGATGGGCGAATACATCAAGGGCGTGCATCCGGTTTCTACCGGACTGGTCGTGTCGGCGCTCGCGCGGCCGGAATGGCTGGTCGAGATCGACGGCACCGCCGTCATTCCGGACTAAAGCGCCATGACCTTCTCCATCGTCGCGCGCTGCAGGCGCACAGGCATGTTCGGTGTGGCAGTATCCTCGTCCTCCCCCGCGGTCGCGGCCCGCTGCGCCTACGCGCAGGCTGGCGTCGGCGCGGTCGCCAGCCAGAACGTTACCGACCCGACGCTCGGGCCGCGGGCTTTGGAACTGATGGCGCGCGGCGCCTCCGCCACGGAGGCCGTCGCGATCCTGAAGCGCACGGGCGCTTTTATCGAGTACCGGCAGATACTGGCTGTCGACGCCGTGGGGGGCAGCGCGATCCATTCCGGGCCGAAGGCGCTCGGCATCTGGGCCGAGGGGCGTGGCGAAGACGTCGCATGTGGCGGCAACCTGCTCGCGAACGCCGGCATTCCGCAAGCCATGGTCGACGCTTTCCTTGCCTCCGAAGGCGACCTTGGCGACCGGCTGATCGCGACGATGCGCGCCGCGCTCAAGGCGGGCGGGGAGGCGGGGCCCGTCCGCTCCGCCGGAATGAAGCTGGTGCGCGATGTGTCCTGGCCCGTTGCCGACCTGCGTTGCGACTGGACCGAGGCCTGCCCGATCGAGCAATTGGCGGTGCTGTGGGACATCTACAAGCCCCAGCTCGATGCTTATGTCACCCGCGCCCTCAACCCGTCCGATGCGCCGAGCTACGGCGTTCCCGGCGACGAATAGTCCGATCGGTTCTGGAGCCAGCATGAGCGAACTCAGCCACAAGGAGTGGGTCGGCAAGGCGTCCGCGATCCGTTTTCGCGACAAGGCGTTCATCGACGGCAAGCCGGTGTCGGCGCGCTCCGGCCGGACCTTCGCCAGCATCAATCCGGCCACGGGAGCGACGCTCGCAGAGGTCGCCTCCTGCGGAGAGGAGGATGTCGACCTTGCCGTCGCCGCGGCCAGGCGCAGCTTCGAGGCCGGCGTCTGGTCGCGAGCGGCCCCCGCGCATCGCAAGCAAGTGCTGCTGCGGCTGGCGGAGCTGCTGCGCGAGAACCTGCCGGAGCTCGCGCTGCTGGAGTCGCTGGACATGGGCAAGCTGGTCAAGGATGCCGCCACCATTGACGTGCCGGGCTCGGCGGCGACCTTCCAGTGGTATGCCGAGGCGATCGACAAGGTCTACGACGAGGTGGCGCCGACCGGGCAGGGCGACTTGGCGCTGGTGCGGCGCGAACCGCTTGGCGTCGTTGGCGCCGTGGTGCCGTGGAATTTTCCGCTCGACATGGCGACCTGGAAATGTGCGCCGGCGCTGGCGGCAGGCAATTCGGTGGTGCTGAAGCCGGCCGAGCAGTCGCCTTTCTCGGCGCTCAGGCTGGCCGAGCTCGCCATGGAGGCGGGCCTTCCCGCCGGCGTGCTCAATGTGGTGCCGGGCCTCGGCGAAACCGCCGGCCAGGCGCTTGGCCGCCATTTGCACGTCGATTGTCTCGCCTTCACAGGATCGACCGCCGTCGGCAAGCTGTTCATGCAATATTCCGGCCAGTCGAATATGAAGCAGGTCTGGCTGGAGACCGGGGGAAAAAGCCCCAATCTGGTGTTCGCGGATTGCCGCGATCTGGACGCGGTCGCCGACATGGCTGCCTTCGGTATCTTCTTCAACCAGGGCCAGGTGTGCTCGGCAAATTCCCGGCTGCTGGTGGAGCGCGGCATCAAGGATGCGCTGGTGGAGAAACTGGCGGAGCGTGCGGCAGCGACGCAACCCGGCGACCCTCTTGACCCGGCGTCCAAGATGGGAGCGATGGTGGACGCGCGGCATGCCGCGACCGTCATGCGTTTCATCGATGGCGGCAGGAGGTCGGCTCGGCTGGTGGCCGGCGGCGACCGGGTGGCGATCGATGGGCGCGGCAGCTTCGTGCAGCCGACGATCTTCGACAATGTCTCGCCTGAAGATCCGCTTGCCCGCGATGAGATATTCGGCCCGGTGCTGTCGGTGATCGCCTTCGACACCGAGGACGAAGCACTTCGGATTGCCAATGACAGCGTCTACGGCCTGGCGGCATCGCTGTGGACCGACAGCCTGTCGCGGGCGCACCGCATCGCGGAGAGGCTGCGCGTTGGCACGGTTTCGGTGAATACGGTCGATGCGCTGAGCCCGATGACGCCGTTCGGCGGGTTCAAGCAGTCCGGCTTCGGGCGGGACCTGTCGCTGCATGCGCTCGACAAATACACGGCGCTGAAGACCACCTGGATCAAGTACTGAGGAGCGGCCGCGACTTGATCACAGGGTGCAAACCGGCAACATAGGACCATGCCGCTCCGCTTCACGCTCAGACAACTCGAATATTTCGTCGCCGTTGGTGAAGCCGGCTCGATCGCCAAGGCGGCCGAGCAGGTGAATGTCTCGCCGCCCTCGATTTCGGCGTCGATCGCCCAACTCGAAGCGGAGTTCGGCGTCCAGCTCTTCGTGCGCAAGCACTCGCACGCGCTGGCGCTGACGGCGGGCGGGCGCTTGTTCCTCAAGGAAGCCGCGCGGCTGCTCAACGATGCGGATGCGCTGCATGACATTGCCGGCGATATCGCCGAAAAGGTACGTGGGCCGCTGGCGATCGGCTGTCTGCTGACTTTTGCGCAGATCGTGTTGCCGGCGCTGCGCCGGAAATTCGAGGACGCCTTTCCGGAGGTGCGCGTCAGGCAGTTCGAGCGCAACCAGGGGCAATTGTTCGAGATGCTGCAGCGCGGCGAGATAGACGCAGCGCTCACCTACGATCTCGAATTGTCGCAGGACATGACCTTCGAGCCGCTGGTGCAGCTGCCTGCCTATGTAATGCTGCCGGCCGCGCATCGCTTGGCGGGGAGGGCGGGGATCACGCCGGAGGAACTGGTCGATGAACCCATGGTGCTGCTCGATCTTCCTTACAGCCGCGAATATTTCCTCTCGGCTTTCCAGGGCCTGCGGCCCAGGATCGCCGAGCGCACCGGCGACATCGCCGTGATGCGTTCGATGGTCGCCAACGGCTTCGGCTATGGCATCGCCAACATGCGGCCGCTCAACGCCATGTCGCCAGACGGCAAGCTGCTGGTCTTCGTGCCCTTGCTGGGCGACATCCGGCCGCTGACCATGGGAATTGCCTTGCCCAATGCCGAGCACCGCACGTTGACGGTGCAAGCCTTCATCGACCATTGCCGCCGCTTCGTCGTCGAGCAGGGTGTCTTCGGCACCGAACGCATCGTCAAGTGAGCGACATCACGGCCAGCCGTCGGCAAGCCGCGACAGCAGTCTTTCCAGCATCTCGTCGCAACGCCGCAACTGTTCGACGCTGACGAATTCGTCCGGCTTGTGTCCCTGTGCCATTGAGCCCGGACCGCAGACGACCGCTGGCGTGCCGAGATCGCGGCTGAACAATCCGCCCTCCGTGCCGAAAGCGACTTTCATGGTGCTGTTGGCGCCGGTCAACGATTTGACGAAGGCCACCGCATCCGACGCCGCCGGCGTATCGAGGCCCGGATAGGTGTTGGTGATGTCGATGTCGATCGCCGCTTCGGGCGCGATCGAAGCAGCGTCGGCGGCAATGCGCGAGGCGGCAGTCCGCAGCCGGTCGAGAATGCCTGCAGCATCGTCGGCGGCGACGTTGCGGATCTCGAAATCGACCACGCAGAGATTGGGCACGATGTTGAGTGCCACACCGGCATTGATCTTGCCGACATGCACAGTCGTATAGGGAATATCGTAGTCGCCGTCGCGGGCGCCTTCGCGGGCAAGCCGGTCCTGTTCGTCGCGCAGGGCGCGCACGAAGTCGCAGCCGAGATGGATGGCGTTGAGCGCCAGCGGGGCGAGCGCCGAGTGGCCTTCACGGCCCTTGCAGAGGGCGCGAGCCGCGAGCTTGCCCTTGTGTCCCGTCGCCACCTGCATGTTGGTCGGCTCGCCGACGATGCAGAGCAGCGGGCGTTGCGGCGCCGCGCTCAGCATGTCGATCAGGTCGCGAACGCCCAGGCAGCCGACCTCCTCGTCGTAGGAGAGCGCCAGATGCAAGGGCGTGTGAAGCGGCATTTTCGAGGCCTTGATGCAGGCTGCGAGCGATGAGGCCACGAAACCCTTCATGTCCGCCGCGCCGCGCCCGAAGAGCTTGCCGTCACGTTCGGTCATCGCGAATGGCGGCAGGGTCCAGTCCTGGCCGTCAACGGGAACGACATCCGTGTGGCCGGAGAGCATGATGCCGGGCCTGTCGGCCGGTCCGATCGTGGCAAAGAGATTGGCCTTGTGGCCGTCCGTGCTGTGGATGAGCTGGCTGGCTATGCCGTTCGCTTCGAGCAGGTCCGCCGCGTAGCCGATGAGGTCGAGATTCGAGACGCGGCTCACCGTCGGGAAGGCGATCAGCCTTTCGAGGATCCTGATGCTGTCCATGTCTGTTGTCCCCGTTGCCCGCAGCCGGTTGTCTACATCGAGCGGTCGCCGCCCTGAAGTCGAATTTGGCTCAGCCCCGGTTCATCGCAGGCTAATCCCCGGATGCGCGGTTAGGCGCGTCCTAATCCGCACGGAAGAATTCCGTAGTTTTCCCGCGCCGACGCCAACTTATGAGTAATCTCGGCGGATCGGCAGGACCGAGCCGGCATGAAGGAAGCTATTATGCGCGACCCACGCTACGACATTCTGTTCGAGCCGATGAAGATCGGTCCGGTGACCGCCAAAAACCGCTTCTACCAGGTTCCGCATTGCAATGGCGGCGGCTTTCGCGATCCATCGGCCGCGGCCGAGATGCGGCGCATGAAATCCGAAGGCGGATGGGGCGTCATCTTCACCGAGCAGACGGAGATGCATCACACCTCCGAGATCACGCCCTTCATCGAGCTGCGCCTGTGGGACGACGCCGACATTCCGGCTCTGACTAAGATGGCGAAAGCCATGCACGAGCACGGGGCGCTCGCCGGCATCCAGCTCGCCTATTCCGGCATCAACGGTCCCAACCTTTACACCAAGGAGGTTCCGCGCGGGCCGTCGGCCCTGCCGATCCGCACCTTCACCAACGATCCGGTGCAGGCGCGCGCCATGGACAGAGAGGATATCCGCGACCTGCGCCGCTGGCACCGCAATGCTTTCAAGCGCGCGAAGCAGGCGGGCTTCGACCTTGTGTGCCTTTACGGCGCGCACGGCTTCGGCATCATCCAGCATTTCCTGTCGACCGCCACCAATCAGCGCAGCGACGAATATGGCGGCTCGCTGGAGAACCGCTCGCGGCTGATGCGCGAACTGATCGAAGAAGGGCGCGATGCGATCGGCGACACGTGCGGCCTGACGCTCAGGCTGTCGCTGGACGAGATGATCGGCGAGCTCGGCTTCGCCAATTCGGAAGTTCGCGACCTGATCGAGATGCATGCCGAGCTGCCCGATCTCTGGGATCTCGCCCATGGCGCCTGGGAGGATTGCTCCGGGCCGTCGCGCTTCAAGGAAGAGGCGGCGCAGGAGGGCCTCGTCTCCGGCATCAAGAAGCTGACCTCGAAGCCGGTCGTCGGTGTCGGCCGCTTCACCTCGCCGGACGTGATGGTCAGGATGATCAAATCGGGCACGCTGGATTTCATCGGCTGCGCGCGGCCGTCGATCGCCGATCCCTTCCTGCCGCGGAAGGTCGAGGAGGGTCGCATCGAGGACATTCGCGAGTGCATCGGCTGCAACATCTGCATCACCGGCGATATGACGATGTCGATCTCGCGCTGCACGCAGAACCCGACCTTCATGGAGGAGTGGCGCAAGGGTTGGCATCCGGAGCGCATGCAGGCCAAGGGCGACAGCGACAGTGTGCTGATCGTCGGCGCCGGACCGGCCGGACTTGAGGCCGCCCGCGCGCTCGGCCTACGCGGCTATCAGGTGGCGATAGCTGAAGCGGGCACCGCGCTCGGCGGGCGCGTGGCGCGCGAGTGCCTGCTGCCGGGCCTGTCGGCCTGGGGCAGGGTGCGCGACTATCGTCAGTATCAGCTCGGCCAGATGCCGAATGTCGACATCTATTTCGAAAGCCGGCTGTCGGCCGACGATATCCTGTCCTTCGGCTTCCAGAACGTCGCCATCGCCACCGGATCGAGCTGGCGGCGGGACGGCGTCGCGCGCGCCCATGTCGTGCCGATGCCGATCGACGCCGCGATGCCGGTCTACACGCCCGACGACCTGATGGACGGCAAGCTGCCCTCCGGGAAGATCGTACTGTTCGACGACGACCACTATTACATGGGCGGGGTTCTCGCCGAGCTGATGGCGCGGCAGGGCGCGAAGGTGACCCTGGTGACGCCGTCGGCCTATGTCTCGGACTGGACCCGCAACACGCTGGAGCAGGGCGCCATCCACCGCCGCCTGGCGGAACTCGGAGTGGATATCGTCCTCAACAGGACTGTCACGAACATCGCTTCAGGCGGAGTCGTGATGGCCTGCGTCTATACCGGCGCACGACAGGAGTTGGCGGCCGATGCCGTCGTCCTGGTCACCTCGCGCAGTCAGGACGACGCTGTCTGGCGCGAGCTCAAGGCAAGAGAAAACGAATGGGCCGGCAACGGCATCCGTTCGATCAAGGTCATCGGCGATGCGGAAGCGCCGGGGCCGATCGCCTGGGCAACCTATGCCGGCCACCGCTTCGCCCGCGAGCTCGACGAACCCGATATTGGCGACGCGCTGCCTTTCCGTCGCGAGGTGACGGCACTGGCGGACGGATAGCGCTGTTCGCTTCGGAGCGGATCGACCGATTTCGCCATCAGCGCGGCATGCAGCCGGAAAAACCTTGGCGGTCAGAATTCTCCTTGAGGCTGGCGCGCAGTTTGGTCAGTTTGTCCCCAAGCAGGACCACTTGCCAGGCCGCGCCGGACAGGGAGAACAAGCAATGCGCACCAAAACCAGCATCCGCGTCGTCGGCTGCCATGCCGAGGGGGAGATCGGCGACGTCATCGTGGGCGGGGTGCTGCCGCCCGTGGGCCGCACGATGATGGAAAAGATGATCACGATGGAGCGCGATCACGACCATATCAGGCGCATGCTGATCTGCGAGCCGCGCGGCAGCGTTGCCCGTCATGTCAATCTCCTGGTGCCCTCGACGCGCGAGGATTGCGCCGCGGGCGCCATCATCATGGAGCCGACCGAATATCCGCCGATGTCCGGCTCCAACACGATCTGCGTCGCCACCGTGCTGCTCGAGACCGGCATGGTGCCGATGCAGGAGCCCGAGACGCGCTTCAAGCTGGACATGCCGGGCGGCGTCATCGAGGTCAGCGCCGAATGCCGCGACGGCAAATGTCTGTCGATCACCTTCCGCAACGCGCCAGCCTTTGCCGAGCGCCTCGATGCCAATATCGAAGTCGAGGGGTTGGGAACGCTGAAGGTGGATATCGCTTACGGCGGCATGTTCTACGCCATCGTCGATGCCAAGGCGCTTGGCTTCTCAGTCGTTCCCGACGAGGCGCGCGAGTTGGCCGTGGCCGGCGAGAAGGTCCGCCGCGCGGCACGCGAGCAGCTCGATGTCGTGCATCCGCAGTTCGACAATGTGCGTGGCGTGTCCATCGTCCAGTTCGCCATGCCGTTCCAGGGACCGGGCAAGGTCACGCGCAACACCTGCATCGTCTCGCCCGGACGCTCGGACCGCAGCCCGACGGGGACCGGCACCTCGGCCCGCATGGCGGTGCTGCAGGCGCGGGGTCAGATGAAGGAAGGCGAGGTGCTGATCCATGAATCGATCATCGGCTCGCGCTTCACCGGCAAGATCCTCGAGCTCACCGAAGTCACTGGGCGCAAGGCGATCGTGCCGCAGATAACGGGCAGGGCCTGGATCACGGGCGAGCACAATTATTATCTCGATCCGACGGACCCTTATCCGCAAGGCTACGTGCTATCGGACACCTGGGGCACCTCGACTTCGGTGACGCAATAGGAAGTTCTGCAACGGCGGCGGCTCGGATCACCCGAGCCCCTGAACCCTTTCCAGCTCTCGGCAGGGGCATTTGCGCCTGGACAGAATGTCAGCGGACCTTGCAGGGAAGCGCCTGCTCTGATTCCCTGCGCTTGGTGGGGGTCGCCTGATTCGCGTGCTTGTAGTTCCGGTCCCGCATCGTGGGGCAGGGCCGCAGGTGCTTTTGGCAGAAAGATGAAAAAATGACCGCCAAGCCGGAAATCCTGGAGATGAGACCCAAGATCACCGTCGTCGGGGTCGGCGGCGCCGGCGGCAACGCCGTCAACAACATGATCGCCGAAGGGCTGCAGGGCGTCGAGTTCGTCGTCGCCAACACCGACGCGCAGGCGCTCACCATGTCGAAGTCGTCGCGGCTGATCCAGTTGGGCGCGCATGTGACCGAGGGCCTGGGCGCGGGATCGCTGCCTCAGGTCGGAAGTGCCGCAGCGGAGGAATCCATCGACGAGATCATGGATCATCTGGCGGGAACGCATATGTGCTTCATCACCGCCGGCATGGGCGGCGGCACGGGAACCGGTGCGGCGCCCGTGATCGCGCGCGCCGCGCGCGACGCCGGCATCCTGACGGTTGCCGTCGTCACCAAGCCTTTCGTCTTCGAAGGCAAGCGCAGGACCCAGGCGGCCGAGGAAGGCATAGAGCGGCTGCGCGAGAGCGCCGACACCGTGATCGTTATCCCGAACCAGAACCTCTTCAGGGTTGCCGATGCCAGGACCACATTCGCCGATGCCTTCGCCATGGCGGACCGGGTCCTCTACGCCGGTGTCGGCTGCATCACAGACCTCATCGTCAAGGAAGGCCTGATCAATCTCGATTTCGCCGACGTGAAGTCGGTGATGCGGGACATGGGACGGGCGATGATGGGAACCGGCGAGGCCTCCGGAGAGGGGCGTGCCAAGATCGCGGCCGAGGCGGCGATCGCCAATCCGCTCCTCGACGAAGCCTCAATGTCGGGCGCTAGGGGGCTGCTCGTGTCGATCTGCGGTGGCATGGACATGACGCTGTTCGAGGTCGACGAGGCCGCGACGCGGATCAGGGAAGAAGTCGACGCCGATGCCGACATCATCGTCGGCGCCATTTTCGACCAGGCGTTGGCGGGAAAATTCCGCGTGTCGGTCGTCGCGACCGGTCTGCGAAAGAGCGCGGACATCGCGCAGTTCGAGCAGCGGATCGCCTAACGTCGCGGCGCGATCTTCGGCCGCGCCGATGGAGCGGCGCAATCGGCCAACGCCAGCGTCCGACGGCGAACAGATCCCGGTTGCCGAATATCACCGGCAGGTGCACTTACGCGCGCGCCTCTTCGTCGCTAACTTTCATGCCGAGGGCATATAACCGCGGCTGACGGGGAGGCGCTCGATGAAAAGCTTCGTCTATAACGGCCAGCCGGCACGCGTCGTCTTCGGGTCGGGCACGATCGCAAGGCTGCCGGAGGAGATCGACCGGCTGGGACTGAAACGCGTGCTCGTGCTGGCGACGCCGCCGCAGGAGGCGGACGCCCGGCGTCTTGCCGGATCGCTCGGCGGCACGGCGGCCGGGGTCTATGCCGGGGCGACGATGCACACGCCCGTGCCCGTGACCGAGGACGCGCTGAAGGTCGTGGCGGAGCTTCAGGCCGATGGGCTGGTCGCGGTCGGCGGTGGTTCCACGACAGGCCTCGCCAAGGCGATCGCGTTGCGCACCGACCTGCCGCAGATCGTGATGCCGACGACCTATGCCGGCTCGGAAATGACGCCGATCCTCGGCGAGACCAAGGATGGCGTGAAGGTCACCCAATCGAGCCCGAAAGTGCTGCCGGAAGTGGTGATCTACGACGTCGATCTGACGATGACGCTTCCCGCTTCCTTGTCGGGAACGAGCGGCATGAACGCCATCGCCCATGCGGTCGAGGCGCTCTATGCCAGGGAAAGCAACCCAGTGATAGATTTAATGGCGACCGAAGCCATAGGCGCGTTGGCAAGCGCCTTGCCGGTGATCGCCGGGAGCCCGCACGACCGCGAGGCGCGCTGCGAGGCGCTGTACGGCGCCTGGCTTTGCGGCATCTGCCTCGGTTCGGTCGGCATGGCGCTGCACCACAAGCTTTGCCACACGCTCGGCGGCAGTTTCGATCTGCCGCATGCGGAGACGCATACGATCGTGCTGCCGCATGCGCTGGCCTACAATGCGCCCGCCGTTCCGGCCGTCATGGAAACCCTGCGGGCCGTGCTGAAGACGGACGACCCCGCGATGGCTCTCTACGATCTCGCCGGCCGGATCGGGGCACGGCGCGGGCTCGCCGAGATCGGCATGCCAGCCGACGGGATCGACATCGCGACGGACCGCGCGCTGGCCAATCCCTACTGGAACCCGCGGGCGCTGGAGCGGGAACCGATCCGGGCCCTTATCGCGCGTGCCTATGCCGGCGAACCGCCGCAGGCTTGAGAAAGCCGGCAGCAAGCGCACGTCGCCACGGAAGAGCCTCGGCAATCTGGTCGAGCGCTTCTTCAACAAGCTCAAGCAGTTCGCATCGCAACCCCGCTGCGACGAGCCGGTTGCCAACTTCATGGGCGACCTAGTCGGTCTGGATCCAGACCGCCTTCGTCTCAAGATATTCGTGCAGATGCTCGACGCCGCCCTCGCGGCCGTAGCCGGACATCTTCATGCCGCCGAACGGCACGGCCGGATCGATGGCATGGTAGATGTTGACCCAGACCGAGCCGGCCTTGACGCGGCGGGCGAGCTTGTGCGCGGTGCCGAGACTGGTGGTGAAGATGCCGGCCGCCAGACCGTAGGGCGTCGCGTTGGCGCGCGCGACAACCTCGTCCAGCGTGTCAAAGGGCATCGCCGAAATGACCGGACCGAAAATTTCTTCCCGCGCGATCGTCATCTTGTCCGAGACGGAGCCGAAGACCGTCGGCGCGATGAAGTTGCCGCCGTCATAGAGCTCGCCCGTCAGCCGCGACCCGCCGGCGACCAGCTTGGCGCCTTCGTCGCTACCGGACCTGATAAAGCCTTCCACCTTGCCCGCCTGCCTTGCATTGATCAGCGGCCCGATTTCCGTCTCCGCTTCGATGCCATGGCCGATGCGCAGCTTGCCGGCGAACTCGGCGACGCGGCGCACGAACTCGTCATGGATCTCGCGCGCCACGAACAGGCGCGAGCCGGCGATGCAGATCTGGCCCGAATGCACGAACACCGCCATCGCCGCGGCCGGCACGGCTTTGTCGATGTCGGCGTCGCGGCAGACGATGATCGGCGACTTGCCGCCGAGCTCCAGCGAAACACGCTTGAGGTTGGTCACACCAGCCCGCGCGATTGCTTGTCCGGTTAGCGTCGAGCCTGTGAAGACAATCTTGTTGACGTCCGGGTGCTCGGCGAGCCGCGCGCCGGCCTCGGCGCCGGTTCCGGTGACGATGTTGACTACGCCGTCGGGGACGCCGGCCTCCTGCATCAGCTTCGCGATCAGGAGCGGCGTCAGCGATGCATCCTCCGAGGGCTTCAGCACGATGGTGCAGCCAGTGGCAAGAGCCGGCGCGATCTTCCAGATCGAAGCAGCGGTGGGCGCATTCCAGGGAATGATCGCGCCGACGACGCCGACCGGCTCGCGCCGGGTGAAGGAGACGATCTCGCCGGGGATCGAATTGTCGATCGTCTCGCCATGCAGCGCGGTCGCCATGCCCCCATAGAAGCGCAACATGCCGATGACGCGGCGCCGGTTGGCCAGCGTGCGCGTGATCGGCAATCCCATGTCGAGCGTGTCGGAGACGCTGAGCTCTTCCCAATGCTTCTCGAACAGGTCGGCGATCCGCAGCAGCACGCATTGCCGCTCGTAGGGCGAGAATTTGGACCAAGGTCCCTCGAACGCGGCCCGCGCGGCAGCCACCGCCGCGTCGATATCCGCGGCTCCGCCGCGCGGCACGGTGGCCAGCACTTCGCCCGTCGCGGGGTTCAGCGCCTGCATCTCCTCACCGGATTGCGCCGCCACCCACTTGCCGCCGATGAACATCGGCCGGAATTCGCCATGATAGAGCGTGGCGGCCTTCGCCCTCGGGTCGAAGTTCAGCGTCATCCTTCTCCTCCTCACGAATTCCGACGCGACTATTACTCCCGCAGCCGGCGACCTCAAACAAGGAAAGCTAAAAGGGCGTTTCACATAATCGGACTGTGCCAGGCGCGCGTCTTCCCCGGTGTTTCCGGCAACGGAGGAACAGATATGCAAGGCGCAAGGTTGCGCGAGTTCCGGCCGGTGGTTATGCCGGATCGAGATTTCCTGACGAAAGGCAGAACCGATGAAGGTCGTTTCCACATCGAAATCGCATGGCGGCATCCAGGGCGTCTATTCGCACGCTTCCGAAGTCTTAGCCTGCGACATGACCTTCGCCGTCTTCGTGCCGCCCCAGGTCAAGGACGGACCGTGTCCGATCCTGTGGTACCTGTCGGGCCTTACCTGCACGCATGCAAATGTCATGGACAAGGGCGAGTATCGGCGGATGGCATCCGAGCTCGGGCTGGTCGTCGTGTGTCCCGACACCAGCCCGCGCGGGCCCGACGTTCCGGACGAGAAGGACAATTGGCAATTCGGTTGCGGCGCCGGCTTTTACCTCGACGCTATACAAGAGCCTTATGCCAAGAATTACCGGATATATTCCTATATCGCCGAGGAATTGCCCGCGCTCGTTGCCGCCAACTTCTCGGTCGACATGTCACGGCAGGCCATCTTCGGCCATTCGATGGGCGGACATGGCGCGTTGACGATCGCGCTGAAGAATCCAGAGCGCTACCGGAGCTGCTCGGCCTTCGCGCCGATCGTACAACCGTCGACGGCCGGCTGGTCGCGGCCCGCTTTCGAGAAGTACCTCGGAGCGGACGAAAAGAGCTGGCGCGCCTATGACGCGACGCTGCTGATCGAGGATGGCAAGCGGTATCCGGAATTCCTCGTCGACCAAGGCACGGCGGATGGCTTCCTGCAGGACCGGTCTGCGCCCATGGCTGCTGGAAGAAGCATGCAAGAAGGCAGGCATCGATCTGACCTTGCGCATGCAGGAAGGCTACGACCATTCCTACAATTTCATCTCGACCTTCATGGACGATCATCTGAAGTGGCATGCTGCGCGGCTTACGTGATTGTCGTCGGCGAAAATGTGCACCCGGCCCCTCTCGGAAGGGCTATTCCGCGCCGGCCATGGCTGAGAATCGCGCGTTCACCTTCTGGTGAGCGCTAGGATTTCAGCAGGAACATTCGCCTTTTTGCGCTGTTAAGCCTGAGCAGCAGCGCGGAAAGGAGCTTCCGCATGGATAACCCGCGATCCACGGCAAGCATAGCCGGCCATCCCATCCACCCCATGCTCGTAACCATCCCGATCGCCTGTTTCGTAGGGACCTTTCTCACCGATATCGTCTATTGGTGGACTGCCGAAATGACCTGGGCCAATTTTTCGGCCTGGCTTGTAACCGTCGGTGTCATCGTCGGTATTCTGGCTGCCATCGCGGGGCTGACCGACTTTCTTGGCGGTCGCAGGATACGCGCTCAGCGGACCGCGTGGCTGCACATGGCGGGCAATATCGTGGCGCTTATCCTGTCCTTCTTCAACATGCTGATCCACACGCGCGATGCCTGGACGTCCGTCGTGCCGACCGGGCTGATGCTCTCGGCGCTGGTGGTGATCATCCTGCTCTTCACCGGCTGGCTCGGCTGGGGCCTGGTCTATCGCCATCACGTAGGAGTGGCCGATGAGACGGTTTGATAGCGATCTAAGATGGCCGATTGCGGCGCTTTGCTGCGCAATGGCTTTGGGCCTTGCCGCCTGCAGCGACGACAACACCGATCCGAACGCGCAGATCGGCCCCAGTCCGAAGCTGCCGGAGATAACCCAATACCTGTTCCCGCCTATGCATCTGGCCTCGGTGGTCGGCTGGAAAAACGATGAGAAGCCGACCGTCGCGCAAGGCTTGCAGATCGAGGCGCTGGCCAAGGGGCTCCAGCATCCGCGCTCGCTTTACGTGCTGCCCAATGGCGACATCCTGGTGGTGGAATCCAAGGCGCCGAACGAGGCATCGGTCAAACGGCCGAAAGACATCATCATGGGCTGGGTCGAAAGCTGGGTCACTTCCGGCGGCGATAGCGGGCCAAGCAACCGCATCACGCTCTTGCGCGACACCAATGGCGACGGCAAGCTGGATTATCAGGGGGTGTTTCTCGACCACCTCAACTCGCCCTTCGGCGTGGCGCTGGTCGGCAACGATCTCTATGTCGCCAACACGGACGCGATCGTGCGCTATCCCTACCAGCCGGGCGACACCAAGATCACGGCGCCGGGCAAGGTGCTGACGGAACTGCCAGGCGGACCGATCGATCACCACTGGACGAAGAGCCTGGTGGCGAGCCCTGACGGCTCGCTGCTCTATGTCGGCGTCGGCTCGAACAGCAACATCACCGAGAACGGCATCCAGGCCGAGAAGGACCGCGCCGCGATCTGGGAGGTCGACCGCGCCACCGGCCGCTGGCGCATCTTCGCTAGCGGGCTGCGCAACCCCAACGGCCTGTCGTTCGAACCGGAAAGCAAGGCGCTTTGGACAGTGGTCAACGAGCGTGACGAGCTCGGGCCGAACCTCGTGCCGGACTACATGACCTCGGTGAAGGACGGCGCCTTCTATGGCTGGCCCTACAGCTATTACGGCCAGCATGTCGATCCACGCGTCATGCCGCAGCGGCCGGACATGGTGGCCAAGGCCATCCCACCTGACTACGCGTTGAGCTCGCATGTCGCGCCGCTCGGGCTTGCTTTCTACACCGCAAACAGCCTGCCGCAATCCTATCGCGGCGGCGCCTTTGTCGGCGAGCATGGCAGCTGGAACCGAACTCGCTTCAACGGCTACAAGGTGGTTTTCGTGCCGTTCAGCGGCGGGCATCCGAACGGCATGGCGCAAGACGTCGTCACCGGCTTCCTCAACGACAAGGGTGAGGCGAGGGGTCGTCCGGTCGGCGTTGCCGTCGATAAATCCGGGGCGCTGCTGATTGCCGACGATGTCGGCAACACCGTATGGCGGGTCACCGCGGCTGGGCCCGGATCCACGTAAGAACCTGGCTCAATCCCCGACATCAAACGGGCCATGTCGAGGAAGGCGCGCACCAGCTCGCCGTCGCTGCGTTCGCGCTGGCAGATCAACGCTTCGTCTATCAGCGTCGCCGGCGCGTCGATCGTAATCGGCACCAGCCGCGCATCATGGCCGAACTCCGCCGCCGAGACGAAACCGACGCCGGCTCCAGAGGCGACGATCTCGCGCACCGCCTCGCGGCCTTCCGCTTCGATGGCGGGTTTCGCCTGCCGCAGTGGCTCGACCGCCTCGGAGAGCCAGGCCCCGAAACGTCTGTCGCCCTTTGCAAAGTTCTGGAGACGCATGGTCGGGATCCGCAAAGTACAAAGTTTGGGCCGGTCATGCGGGAGGCTGCGTTTCAAATTTCAAGATGCCGGAAATTGTCGGCTGCCTGGCGCGGTGGCTCAGCCGAAGCGCTTCGCGGAAAATTCGGCGGCCGATGGCACACCTCGCCCCGCGATGAAGCCGGCGATCCAGCGCGCCGTCGCCGGGGCGAGCGTCAGCCCGAGATGGCCGTGGCCGAAAGCGTAGATCACGTCCGGCGATTTCGTCGAGGGACCGATCACCGGGCGCGAGTCCGGCAGCGACGGCCGGAAGCCAAGCCATTGCGATGATGGCCGGCCGAGATCGGGGAAGAACTGCCGTACGCCGCGATCGAGCAGCGCGAGGCGGCGCGGATTGGGCGGCGCGTTAAGCCCGCCGAGCTCGACGGTGCCGGCAACCCGCAGCCTGCCGTCCATCGGCGTCATGTAGAAACCGAGATCGACCGGGCAGACCGGGCGGTTGAGCAAAGGCGCCGTGGTCGGAAATTCGAGATGGTAGCCGCGCTCGGTGTCCAGCGGAATCATGTCGCCGGCTTGGGCAGCGAGGGGGCGGGATCGCGCGCCCGCCGCAATCACCACTTTTTGCGCCGTGACAGCGACGTCCGGGCCGCTCAGCCGCACGCCGGCGGCACCCGATGCAAGGCCGGTCACGCTCGCGCGCATGAATTGAGCGCCCCTGGCGGCTGCGGCGGCCGTCAGCCGCGCCATCACCGCCCTGGGGTCACTGACATTGATCGAATCCGGGAAATAGAGGCCTTTGGTCTCGAACGCCGCAAGCCGCGGTTCCAGCGCGGCTACCTGGTCGGCGGTCAGGACCTGCTGATGGACACCGAGCTCGGCCCGCAAAGCCCGCCCGCCTTCGGAGGCGGCAAAATCGCCGGCGCGGCGGTAGACATAGAGGCAGCCGTTTCGGCGCATCAGATCCTGAAGCCCGGCCTCCTGAACCATTTCGCCCCAGGCCGGCAACGCTTCGGCGAGCAGGCCGGCGAGCGCCAGCGCATTGGCGCGGGTTGCCGCCGGCAGCGACTGCCGGACAAAGCGGATGAGCCAGGGCGCGAGCTGGAAAAGCGCTGCCCAGCGCAGCGAGAACGGACTGTCGGGATCGAGCAGCAGCTTCGGCAAAGCCCGCAGCACACCGGGATTGCCGACCGGCATGCAGGCATATTCCGCGATTGTCCCGGCATTGCCGAACGAAGCGCCCGAGCCGGGCTCGTTCGGGTCGATGAGCAGGACCTCGCGACCCTCGCCAGCGAGGCGCAGGGCGCTCGCCAGACCGACGACGCCGGCGCCGATGACGGCGATCTCGACGGATTTTGGCGCGGAGATCATGATCTTAGACGAAGCCCGGCAGCTGCAGGTGGCCGGCGGCGAGCAACTCGGCCATGGTGGTGAGCGCCGAGCGCAGGTCCTCGAGCGAGCGCGCCGCGCCGACATTGATGCGCACGCCGTGCTGCGCCGGCTCGCGCCCGACGGCGAAGGCGTCGCCCGGCAACACGGCTACACCACGCTCCAGGCAGGTGCGGGCAAAGCCGGCGCCGCGCCAGGGCTCCGGCAGGCGCAGCCAGGCATGGGTCGATGTCGGATGCGCCTGGATGTCGAAGCGACCGAGGATTTCGCTCAAGATCGCTTGGCGCTGGCGCAACTCCTGTTTCTGGATATCGATGATACGGCCGGCGGCACCTTCCTCGATCAGCCTGGCGCCGATCAGCGCCGTCAACGGGCTTATGCTCCAGCAATTGATGCGCAGCGCCGCCGCGACCTGGCCGGCGATCGGGCGCGGGGCGATAACGAAGCCGAGGCGCAGGCCGGGCGCCAGGCATTTGGACAGCGCGCCGAGATGGATCGTCAGCTCGGGTTCGAGGCTGGCGAAGGAGACCGGCGGATCGTCGGCCAGGGGCCGGTAGACGTCATCCTCGATGATCAGCACATTGTGGCGCCGCGCGACAGCGGCCAGTTCATGCCGGCGCTCCTCGCTCAGCGTGATCGTCGTCGGATTGTGCAACGTCGGCACGAGGAAAACGGCACGCGGGCGAAGCTGCGTGCAGGCAGCCTCGAAGGCGTCCGGGCGCATGCCGCCGCGATCCATGGCGACGCCGCGCAAGTCCAGCCCGTGGACCCGGCACAGCGCGTTGATGCCCTGGTAGGTCACCTCGTCGGCAAGTATCACCTCGCCATCCCTGGTCACGGCGCCAAGCACGCAGTCGAGGCCATGCTGGGCGCCGGCTGCCAGCACGACACGGTCTGGGTCGCCATCGCCTGCGACCGATTTCAGCCAATCGGCGACCGCCGCGCGTCCCCAAAGCGGCCCCTCCGGCGGATGATAATCCTGCAGCGAGGCGTAATGGCGATCCTTTGAAAGGCGCGGCATCAGCGCCGCGAGCGCGTCGAGATAGGCTGACGTGGGCGGCCGGTTGACGGAGAGGTCGATGATGCCGCTCTGGTCGCTCGACGCGGACACGAATCCTGGACGTTCGACAATGTCGCGGGCAGCGACCGTCGTGCCGCGTCCAGGGCGTGCCTCGAGCAGGCCCTGCTCCTGCAGGGTGGACAGCGCCCGCGTCACGGTCGTGACGTTGATGCCCAGGGCGCGCGCGATCTCGCGCTGCGGCGGCAGCCGGTCGCCCACGGCGAGCGTGCCCGCGGCGATGCGTTCGGCGATCGCGTCGGCCAGACGGCGATAGACCGGGCTTTCATCCTCGGTGAGGCGAAGATCTTCGAGCATGAGGGATTCGAACTGCGGCACGTCTCACTTTGTCGGGCATCTAGCATAAGACAATGATCCACACAATAGACCTTGTCCGACATCAAACCTCGCAAAAATAACTATACAATTTCCGGCTTGACTGGGAAAGTTGTCCGCATCTATGGTGGATTTCAGCTTAATTGTGTGACCATACAAGTCGGACAGCGCTGTTTCGGCAGACCGCACCCGGGAGGACGAAGCATGGATCGCAAAGCATGTAACGAATCGCTCGACGGCAGCCGGGATTGCGCGCGATGAGAGTCGGCCAGGCCTTCGCACCGACCGGCGGAACAGCGATTGCGCATTCCGCGCAAGCGAGCGCCGGCCAAGGCTTCGTCGAATTCGCCGACGTCGAGAAATCTTACGACGGCCGCAGCTTCGCGGTCACGCGGATGAACCTTGCCGTCGCGCGGGGCGAGTTCCTGACGCTGCTCGGTCCGTCCGGCTCCGGCAAGACGACGACGCTCAACATGCTCGCCGGTTTCGAGCGGCCGACGCATGGCACGATCACGCTGGAAGGACAGCCGGTCGATCGCTTGCCGCCTTACCAGCGCAACATAGGCATGGTGTTTCAGAACTATGCGCTGTTCCCGCATATGACGGTCGAGGAAAATGTCGGCTTCCCGCTCTCCGTTCGTCAGGTGAGCAAGGCCGACATCGCGGCCCGCGTCGGCCGCGCGCTCGACATGGTGCGGCTGAAGCAATTCGGGGACCGCCGGCCGGCGCAGCTTTCCGGCGGCCAGCAGCAGCGCGTGGCGTTGGCCCGCGCGCTGGTGTTCCAGCCGAGTCTGGTGCTGATGGACGAGCCGCTCGGCGCGCTCGACAAGAAATTGCGCGAGCACATGCAGCTCGAGATCAAGCAGATCCATACGATGCTCGGCGTCACGATCGTCTATGTCACGCATGACCAGAGCGAGGCGCTGACGATGTCGGACCGCGTCGCGGTGTTCAACAATGGCGGCATCGCCCAGCTTCGGCTCGCCGGACGATCTCTACAACGCTCCGCAAAGTTCCTTTGTCGCGAGCTTCATCGGCGAGAACAATACGCTGGAGGGCGTGGTCGATCGCGTTTCGGGAGAGCAATGCCGCGTTCGGCTGAATGGCGGCGGCGAGATCACCGCGCTGGCGGTCGGGGTGACGCAAGGGAGCATCTGCCACGTCGCCGTCCGGCCCGAGCGGCTCAGCCTCTCGGCCGCCGTCAATGGCGGCAATGCGCTATCGGCGACCGTCGATGGGCGCATCTATCTCGGCGATCACCTGCGCCTTCTGGCCAGGCTCGCCAACGATCAGGTGCTGACCGTCAAGGTCGGCCCCGAAGCGACGATGGCGAACGGCGAGACCGTGACGGTCTCTTGCGCGCCCAACGATTGCCGCGCCTTTCCGGTCGATGCCGGAACGGGCGGCGCCATTCCAAAACAGGGGAAACCATCATGAAACATGTGAGGACACATCTCATCGCGCTCGCGGCCGCCACGGCCTGCGTGACCATCGCCGGCGCCGCTTTCGCCGAGGAGCTGTCGATCATGGCAAGCGGCGGCGCCTGGCAGGATGCGCAGCGCAAGGCCTGGTTCGAGCCGTTCGCCAAGGAAACCGGCGCCAAGATCCTCGAGCAGGAATATCTCGGCGATCTCGGCAAGGTGAAAGCCATGGTCGAGACAGGCAATGTGCCGATCGACCTGGTAACGGTCGAGACCGCGACCGTGCTGCAGGGTTGCGACGCCGGCATCCTCGAGCGGCTCGACTATTCCAAGATCGCACCGCGCGACAAATTCATTCAAGGGTCGGCGCTGGATTGCGGTGTCGGTCTGGATGCCTATGGCGACATTCTCGCCTATGACCCGACCGTGCTCAAGGAGGCGCCGACCTCGGTGCTCGACCTCTTCGACACGACGAAATTCCCGGGCAAGCGCGCCATGCGCAAGTCCCGGCGCAGAACCTCGAATGGGCTCTGATGGCCGATGGCGTCGCACCTGCCGACGTCTACAAGGTGCTGGCAACGCCGGAGGGCGTCGACCGCGCCTTCAAGAAGCTCGACACCATCAAGAAGGACATTGTGTGGTGGGATGCCGGCGCGCAGCCGGCGCAGCTTCTGGCTTCCAAGGAAGTGGTGATGACGACCGCCTGGAACGGCCGCATCCAAAACGCCATCGACACCGACAAGAAGCCGTTCAAGATCGTCTGGAACAACCAGATCCTCGAATACGATATGATCAGCATTCCGAAGGGCGCCCGCAATACGGAGCTCGCCTACAAATATCTCGCCTATATCAGCGAGCCCAAGAACAACGCCAAACTCGCCAGCTACATCACCTATGGCCCGGTTCGCACCGACGCGGCGTCCTTTCGTCGCTCCCGATGCGCTGCCGAAGCTGCCCAATGCTCCCGACCATCTCAAGGGCGCCTATCTGGTGGCCGATACCGAGTTCTGGGGCGACTATGGCGAGGACCTCGTCAAGCGCTTCAATGCCTGGCTCGCCCAGTAGGACGGCGAAATGTCGGCGCTTCAGCCCAGCGAACTCGACCGGCCGACGCTGGCCCGCGACCGGTCAGCCGCCGACAGGGACCTGAAGTCCGTGTCGGCGGCGCTCCGGCGCGCCGAATTCGGCGACCGGATGCGCTCGCTGCTTCTGGCGGCGCCGCTGCTCATCCTTCTGGTGCTGAGCTTCGGCATTCCGATCGTGCTGCTTCTCTCGCGCGCCGTCTACGACCCGACCATCGCCGACGCCTTGCCGAAGACCGCGCAGGCATTGGGCAACTGGAACGGCCAGGGGGTGCCGGGCGACGACGCCTTCGCAGCGTTGGCGGCGGACCTGAAGGAAAACCAGGCCAAAGGCACGGCCTATGAGCTGGCCAAGAGCCTTAATGCCCGCCTGCCAGGCGCGCGCAGCCAAGTGCTGAAGACGGTGCGCAAGCTCGAAAGCGCCGACGGCCCGGCCGCGCTCGACGCGGTGAAATCGGTGCCGTTCTGGTCCGCGCCGTCGACCTGGCCGGCCATCCGGAGCGGCACCCGCAGCCTTACCTCCTTCTATCTGCTCAGCGCTCGACCTGCGCTGGAATGCCGATGGCGGCATCGAGCAGGTGCCGCCCGAACAGGCGATCTTCATCCAGGTGTTTCTGCGCACCTTCTTCGTCGCCGCATCGGTGACGCTGGCAACGCTGATCCTCGGTTTTCCGCTCGCCTATCTGATCGCCAACGTGCCGAAGGGGCTGGCGGCCATCCTGATCGTCGCGGTGCTGCTGCCGTTCTGGACCTCGATCCTGGTGCGCACCGCCGCCTGGACGGTGCTGTTGCAGAAGTTCGGACTGGTCAATGATTTCCTGCTTCTGATCGGCGTTACCAGCGACCGGCTCGACCTGATGTACAGCCGCATCGGCCTGATCATCGCCATGACGCATATCCAGCTGCCGTTCACACCTGCTGCCGATCTACAGCGTCATGCGCACCATTCCAGCCTCGCAGATGAAGGCGGCCTATTCGCTGGGCGCCAGACCCTTCACCGCCTTCCGCCGCGTCTACATTCCGCAGGTGTTCCCGGGCGTGATGGCCGGCTGCATGCTCACCTTCATCCTGTGCCTCGGCTATTACATAACCCCGGCGCTGATCGGCGGGGCGAGCGACCAGTTGATCAGCAATTTCATCGCCAACTACGTCAATGTCGAACTGAACTGGGAGATGGCGGCGGCGCTGTCCTTCATCCTGCTCGTCTTCACGCTGGCGCTGTTCGGCATCTTTGCGCGCGTCCTTGGTCTCGACCGCCTGAAGCTGGTGTAGCCCATGCTGCTGTCTCCCTATCCCACAACAGGCGAACGCATCCGCATCACGCTGCTGTGGATCTGGTGCGGGCTGGTCATCCTGTTCCTGCTGGTGCCGATCCTCATTCCGGTGCCGCTCTCCTTCAACAGCGGCGCCTTCTTCATCTTTCCGCTGGAGGGGATCTCAACGCGCTGGTACGAGGTGGTGCTCGGCACGCAGCGCTGGCAGTCGGCGATCGGCAACAGCCTGATCGTCGCCTTCGGCACGACGGTGATCGCGACGACGCTCGGCACGCTGACGGCGATCGCGCTGTCCGACGAGAAGTTCCCCGGACGTCGCATCATCATGCCACTGCTGTTGTCGCCGCTGATCGTACCGGTGGTGATCACCGCTGTCGGCTCGTATCTGTTCTACGCCCGCGTCGGGCTCGCCAGCACCTATGCCGGCATCATCCTGGCGCATACCGCGCTGGCCAGCCCTTTCGTTGTGGTGACGGTCGGCGCCAGCCTCACGGGCTTCGACCGCAACCTGATGCGGGCCGCGGCTATCTCGGGCGCCAGGCCGCTGACGTCGTTCTTCCGCGTCATGCTGCCGCTGATCCTGCCCGGCGTGCTCTCGGGAGCGGCCTTCGCCTTCGTCACCTCTTTTGACGAAGTGGTCGTCCTGCAGTTCCTGGCCAGCGCCAGCCAGCGCACCATGCCGCTCGAAATGTTCATCGGACTGCGGGAGAAATTGAGCCCGGCAATTACTGCAGCGGCAACCTTGATGATGGGGCTGTCGATATTGTTGCTCTTGGTCGCCAACATCCTGGCGCGGCGTGGGCGCAAGGCCCCAGCCTAAATTAGTTTATGCAATTCCGGACGGAAGGCTACGGCGGATGCGCCGAGGCTAACCGCTTCGCACTTTTCCTGGAATTGCTTTGGCCCCGCGGCCAATTGGGCAGGAACGATCTCGCGGCTGACGCATTTTGCCTCGCGTCAGCAGCCGAGGGACCAAATGCGCATAGCTCATGTCGCGCCGCTCTATGAATCCGTGCCGCCGAAACTCTATGGCGGGACGGAGAGGATCGTTTTCTACATCACCGAAGCGCTGGTCGGGCTCGGACATGATGTGACTCTGTTCGCGAGCGGCGACAGCGAGACGTCGGCCAGGCTGGCGCCTGGACGCGACCAGGCGATACGCCTCGATCCGCGGCCGAAGAAATCGGAGATCGCCGCGCATCTGGCGATGCTTGCCGATGTGCGCGAGCGTGCCGGAGAGTTCGACGTCATCCATTTCCATCTCAGCCACTTCCTGCATTTTCCGTTCTTCGAAGAAATCGCGGGGCGGACCGTGACGACGCCGCATGGACGGCTCGATTATGTGGATCTGGCGCCGGCCTACAAACGCTTTCCGCGTTTCCCGATGATCTCGATTTCGCACAGCCAGAAGCGTGGCCTGCCGGATGCGAACTGGCTCGCCACGATCCACCACGGGCTGCCGCTCGACGCCTACCAACCGACCTATGAGCCGCAGCCGGAGGAACCATATCTCGCCTTTCTCGGACGCCTGTCGCGCGACAAGCGGCCGGACCGCGCCATCGAGATCGCGCGCCGGTCCGGGTTGAAGCTGAAGCTGGCGGCCAAGATCGGCGACGACGACCGCGCCTATTTCCGCGACAACATCGAGGCGCTGATCGACGGCGACCGCGTCGATTATGTCGGCGAGATCACGGAAAACGAAAAGGCCGCGTTTCTCGGCAATGCGGCGGGCCTGCTGTTCCCCATCGACTGGCCCGAGCCGTTCGGCCTCGTCGCGATCGAGGCCATGGCCTGCGGTACGCCGGTGATTGCGTGGAACCAGGGCGCCCTGCCGGAGATCGTCGATAACGGCGTCACCGGCTTCGTCGTGGACAGCGTGGACGGTGCGGTCGCGTCGATGCCCGCGCTTCTCGATCTCGACCGGCGGCAGGTGAGGGAAGCCTTCGAGAAAAGGTTCTCGGCGACAAGAATGGCGCGCGACTATCTTGTTGCCTATATGCGTCTGACCGGCACGCCGGAGGCCAAAGCCTCCTGACCTTGATGCCTTAGAGCCGAACGATTTTCAGGTCTGTTCGACCTGAAATTCGAATCCGGCTCTAAATCAAAGAGATAGAGCATGATGTCGCCCGAAAGCCGCTTCACACTTTTCGGCATCATGCCCAGGGCGGGGCAAACAAAGAGGTGACGAATGATGGAGCTCGACGAGCGCAAGCTCGATCCCGCCGTAGCCCTTTCCTCACTCGACGAGACCGCGCCACGCGAACCGCATCGGCTTTTTGCGCTCAAGCAGGGCGACTGCTTCGCCGTGGCCGATGCCTATGGCGATATCAGAGGGTCGGGCGACGGCTTCTTCCGCGACGACACCCGCGTGCTTTCCGAATTCCGGCTGACCGTCGGCGGCAGGCCGATGTCGCTGCTCGGAGCCTCGCTCAGCCAGGACAATGTGCTGTTCACGTCCAACCTCACCAATCTCCCGATCCAGAGTGCCATAGGCCGCGATATTCCGCAGGGTGCGATCCATATCGAACGTGTCAGGCTGCTGTGGCAGGACAGGCTGTTCGAGCGCATCACGCTTTCCAACTATAGCCGCGAGCATTCGACCATCACCGTCTCGCTGCATTTCGCCGCCGATTTTCGCGACATGTTCGAGGTGCGCGGCTCGACCCGGGTGAAGCGCGGCACGACGCATGTCGCCAAAACCGATAAGACTTCGGTGCTGCTCGGCTATGACGGTCTGGACGGCCTGCCGCGACTCTCCGCGATCTCCTTTTCGCAGGCGCCCGAACAGTTGAGCGACAATCGCGCCGATTTCCTCATCGCGGTGACCAAGCGCAGTCAAAAAGTGCTCTATATCGAGGTTGGTCCCGAGGTCGCCGATCCGCCCGATCGCGACCGCTTCCGCGCCGCGGCGGCGCGGGCCCGCTTCGGCATGCGCGCCAAGCGCAGGCATGGCGCCACGGTGCACAGCTCGGGCCGTGTCTTCAACGATTGGGTCGAGCGCGCGCGCGCCGATGTGGCGCTGCTTACCACGGAGCTTCCGACGGGGCCCTATCCCTATGCCGGCATCCCGTGGTTCTCGACGGCATTCGGCCGCGACGGCGTGATCTCGAGTCTGCAGATGCTCTGGCTTAATCCCGGGCTGGCGCGCGGCGTGCTGGCTTTTCTGGCCGAGCATCAGGCGACGGAGACCTCGCCCTTCAGCGATTCCCAGCCCGGCAAGATCATGCATGAGACGCGCAAGGGGGAGATGGCAACGCTGCGCGAACTTCCTTTCGGCCGCTATTATGGCGGCGTCGACACCACGCCGCTCTACATCCATCTGGCTTCCGCCTATGCCGACCGCACCGGCGACATGGCCTTCATCGACAAGCTTTGGCCTTCGCTGAAAGCCGCCGCCGAATGGACGGAGGAGGCGAGCCGCGCCACCGGTTTCGTGACCTACCAGCGCGCCGCCGAGTCGGGCCTTGCCAACCAGGGCTGGAAGGACAGTTTCGACTCGGTTTTCCATGCCGACGGCCGCATCCCCAAGGGGCCGATCGCGCTGGTCGAAGTGCAGGGCTATGTCTTTGCCGCCTTCCGCGGCATGGCGGCGCTCGCACGCCGCCGCGGCGAATTCGCGGACGCCGAGCATTGGGAGGGCCGCGCCGAGGAAATGCGGGTCGCCGTGGAACGCGACTTTTGGCTGGAAGACATGAACTTCTACGCCTTGGCCATCGATGGCGAGGGCCAGCCCTGCAAGGTGCGTACCTCAAATGCCGGGCACCTGCTTTTCGTCGGATTGCCGCAGCCCGAGCGTGCCAAGCTGGTCGCCGACCAGCTGCTGTCGGCATCCTTCCATTCCGGCTGGGGACTGAGGACGCTCGCCGACGACGCGGTGTTTTTCAACCCGATGTCCTACCACAACGGCTCGATCTGGCCGCATGATACGGCGCTCTGCGGCGTCGGCCTCGCACGCTACGGCGAACGCGACAGTGTGGTGCGGTTGATGAGCGGCACGTTCGAGTCGGCCGTGCATTTCAACATGCGGCTGCCGGAGCTGTTCTGCGGTTTCGCACGGGCGCCCGGCGAGGCGCCCATCGCCTATCCGGTGGCCTGCCTGCCGCAGGCCTGGTCGGCAGGCTCTACCTTCATGCTGATGCAGGCATGCCTGGGGCTGGAGATCGATGGCTGGCAGGGTGAATTGCACGTCACGCGCCCGAGGCTGCCGATCGGCATCGACACCCTTATGATCAGGCACCTGACGGTCGGCGACAAGACGATCGATCTCACCTTCCAGCGGGTCGGCGACCGCGTCGGAGCCTTTCTGTCCGATCGGCATGAAGGCCAGGTGCCGCTCATCGTGCGTACATAAACAAAGCGCTGCAACCCTGCGTTCAACAGTCGAAAATGTCGGAACTGATCGCCGGTTTGTGCGTTCCAAACCTACCCCGGTCTGCCCGTCTGCGGCCGGCAAGAACGAAAACAATTAATGGACGGCCGGAGGCGACCTGGCATTTCAATGACACAATATGGCGTCTTGTTACTGGTCCTTATCTTCGCAAGCCTTGGACTTTCCGTATTCGCGATCTTCATTTCGTTTTCCCGGTACCGTCGCAATCACCCGAGGACTTCGACTTTGCCGGGCCTAGGTGAGGACGTTGCCACCGAGGCGGCGCGAAAGATGCTGCGTGAGTTCGAGAAGAACGGGCAGTCGGTCGACGCGGCTCTGGTGACATGGTCGCCGGATACGCTGCGCAAGATCCTCGCCGACGAACTGCCGGATGCGCAGGTGATCGTCGTTTCCAATCGCGAGCCCTATATCCACAACGAAACCAGGGATGGCGGTGTCGAACTTGTCGTGCCGGCGAGCGGACTGGTTTCCGCGCTGGAGCCGATCACACGAGCCTGCGCCGGCACCTGGATCGCCTATGGCGGCGGCAGCGCCGACCGGGCGGTGGTCGACGGAACCGACCGCGTGCAGGTGCCGCCTGGCCATCCCTCCTACACGCTGCGCCGGGTCTGGCTCAGCGACGATGAGTATCAAGGTTATTATCTGGGCTTCGCCAACGAGGGCCTCTGGCCGCTCTGCCATATCGCCTTCACACGGCCGATTTTTCGCGAGTCGGACTGGGAGGCCTATGAAGCCGTCAACCGCAAATTCGCCGACACGGTGGTTGCCGAGGCTCGCAACGAGCGGCCGATCGTGCTTGTCCAGGACTATCACTTCGCGCTTTTGCCGCGCATGATCCGCGAGCGTCTGCCCGAGGCGATCGTCATCACCTTCTGGCACATCCCCTGGCCGAACTCGGAAGTGTTCAGCATCTGCCCTTGGCGTGAGCGCATCCTGGACGGCCTGCTCGGCAGTTCGATCGTGGGTTTCCATACCCAGTACCACGCCAACAACTTCACCGAGAGCGTCGACCGCTTCATGGAAAGCCGCATCGAGCGCGCCGATGCCGCCATTTCCTACGGCGGTCAGGTGACGCTGGTGCATTCCTATCCGATCTCGATCGAATGGCCGGTCGACCTCCTGAAAGCCTTGCCCAGCGTCGAGGAGTGCCGGGTGCGCGTCCGCAAGCGGTTCAGGATTCCAGCCGGCGCCAAGCTCTGCGTCGGTGTCGAGCGTCTCGACTACACCAAGGGCATCCTCGACCGCTTCCACGCGCTTGAAGAGCTGTTCATTCGCCATCCCGAAATGGTGGGCAAGGTCGTGTTCCTGCAGATCGCGGCGCCGAGCCGCGGCACGCTGCCGGCCTACAAACAACTCCACGAGGAATGTCTGCGCTGTGCCGAGGAGCTCAACCAGCGCTACGGCAGCGAATTCTATCGGCCGGTGGTCATGGTGGCCGAGCACCATTCGCAAGCGGCGGTCTATGAACTCTATCGCGCCGCCGACATCTGCCTGGTCACCAGCCTGCATGACGGCATGAATCTCGTCGCCAAGGAGTTCGTCGCGTCGCGCGACGACGAGCAGGGCGTGCTTTTGCTCAGCACCTTCGCCGGCGCCTCGCGCGAGCTGCTGGAGGCGCTGATCGTCAATCCTTACGACGCGGCGATGATGGGCGAGGCGATGCTGCAGGCGCTGACCATGGGACCGGACGAGCAGCGTGAGCGCATGCGGCGCATGCGCGAAATCGTGCGCGACAACAATGTCTTTCGCTGGGCCGGCAGCATGCTGCTCGACGCGGCGCGGCTGAGAAAGCGCGGAGACCTGGACCGGGTCACATACGACCGGCCGGCGAGCCCCACCGGCGACAATGTCGTATCCATGTTCGAACGCAAACAGGCAGTCGGATTCCGATGAACAGTCAGGCAGACCTTACCCCGCCGCTTCCCGAAGGCCGGTGGGCGCTTTTCCTCGACATCGACGGGACCTTGCTGGAGCACGCGGCGCATCCCGACGCCGTCTCGGTCAGCAAGGAACTGCGCGTTCTCCTGGAGAGGATCGAGCGGCGGCTCGACGGCGCTCTCGCCTTCATCACCGGGCGATCGATAGCAGCCGTCGACCATCTGTTCGACCCGCTGAAATTGCGGATCGCCGGCCTCTACGGGCTGGAGCACAGGCTCCTGCCGGACGGAAAGATCGAAGCCGCGGACGAGCCGGCGGATATGGCGGCACTTGCCGACGAGATCGAACTGGAGCTCGCAAGCAAGGCCGTCTATGTCGAGCGCAAGGGTCCGGTGCTCGCCATTCACACGAGAGCTGCGCCGCAGCTTCTGGCCCGGGCGACGGAGCTGGTCGAGGCAGCGCTCGCGCGCTTGCCGCGGGGCTACCGCGTGATCGCCGGCAATACCGGCGTCGAACTGATGCCGCTCGAAGCCGCCAAGGGCGCCGCGATCCGGCGCTTCATGCAGCTCGATCCTTTCACCGGCAGGCGTCCGGTCTTCCTCGGCGACGACACGTCCGACGAGAACGGTTTCGATACGGTCAATGCCGCAGGCGGCATATCGATCCGCGTGAAGCCGCAGGGCGAGACGGCTGCCCGCTTCGTTATCGAAGATGTCGCAAGCGCCATTGCCTGGCTCGAAGCCAATTTCGGCGCTCCCGCCGATGAGGCTTCACCGTTGCGGGCCCTGACTGCCTGAATATCGGTCCGCCTGATTGTTCGCTTGCCGCCAGCGATTTACTCGGCCGCCAGCTTGCGTCGGGCAAGGCTGACCTCGTCCAGCGGGAGTTCCGGCTCCTCCTGGCTTTCGTCGCGGTTTGCGAACGAGCTCAGCCAATGCGAAAGGTCGTCCAGGTAAAGATAGATGACCGGCGTGGTGAAGAGCGTGAGCGCCTGGCTGACGAGCAGTCCGCCGAACATCGTGTAGCCGAGCGGCTGGCGAATTTCCGCGCCGGTGCCGTTCTCCAGCATCAGCGGCAAGGCGCCGAGCATCGAGACCACGGTGGTCATCATGATGGGCCGGAACCTGAGCAGGCAGGCCTGGCGGATCGATTCCAGCGAACTGAGATGCTGGTCCCGCTCCGCCGCGATGGCGAAGTCGACCATCATGATACCGTTCTTCTTGACGATGCCGATGAGCAGGATGACGCCGATCAGCCCGATCAGGTTGAACTCCATATGGAAGACGAGCAGCGTGCCCAGCGCGCCAAGTCCGGCGGAGGGTAGGGTGGAGAGAATAGTCAGCGGGTGGATGTAGCTTTCATAGAGGATGCCGAGGATCAGGTAGACCACGACTAATGCGCCGAGGATAAGCACCGGTACTGAAGAGAGCGATTGTTGGAAGGCCTGCGCCGTACCTGTGTAGTTGGTCTGGATGGTCGCAGGCAGCCGCATCTCGGCGGCGGTCCTGTCGATCGCGGCGGTGGCCTGGCCGAGCGCCACGCCGGGCGCCAGGTTGAAGCTGATCGTCACCGACGGGAACTGGCCTTCGTGGTTGATGACCAGCGGCTGAACCGGTTTGGTCGTCCATTTGGCGATGGCCGAGAGCGGCACCTGCGAACCGCTCGACATCGTCAGATAGATCTGGTCGAGCGCCTTGAGATTGCCGCGCAGTGACGGCAGCACCTCGAGGATCACGTCATAAGTCGAAAGCTGCCTGAAATACTGAGCGATCTGACGCTGTCCGAAGGCGTCATTGAGCGTGTTGTCGACGTCGTTCGCCGTCAGTCCGTAACGCGCTGCCTGGTCGCGATCGACCTGCAGCGTGAGCGTTGTGCCGGAGCTCATCTGGTCGGTCGAGACGTCGCGCAATTCGGGCAGGCGCTGCAAGGCCGTCAGCAGCTTGGGCGCCCAGCTGTCGAGCGTGTCGAGATCGCTGCTTTCGAGCACATACTGATATTGCAACGCGGACAGCTTGCCGCCGACACGCACGTCCTGCGAGGCCTGCATGAACAGCCGCGCGCCCTGGACGACTGAAAGCTTCGGCTGCAACCGCCGGATGACCTGATCGGCCGAAGCGGCGTGACCGTTCCGAGCCCATAGAGGTAAAGCGGGAAATCGGCCTTCCGCACGGTGGCGACGGTGACCGGGACCTTGGGCGCGGGCTGCGCCGACGCCGCGGTCGTGGCTGCCTTTGCGTGGGCGTGATTGCGCCACACGCCATAGCCGCCGCCGAGCAGGATGAGTATGGCCAAAAGCACGATGCTGCGAAAGCGCTTCGGCCGGTTGCGAATGGGCTGTTGTGTTGATGAAATGCTCATGGCGCCGTCCACGTGGCAGGCAAGAATTATCAAGCCTTTTCAGGATGGTTGGGGGTTGAGATCGGCCTCGTTGATCGGCGGGACAGTAGTCCTGCCGATGCGGCGCTGTCAGCTTACAGATCGGTCATGTTGCGCTGCGGCATTCAAGGTTGTGTGAGCCCGCCTTGACCCGGCAATCGCGGCAAAATCAAAATTTGTTCACCCGAAGGGCAGTCGACGGTCAGGCGGGAAACAGGAAAGCCGCGCCAGGATCGAAAAACACCGGGCGACGGGAAGGCGCTACTTCCTGCGCCGCGAGCGCGGCGGAGGTCGGCCGGATGTCGATTTCCTGGCCGGCGCTTGTGCGCGCGACAATTCGCCGGCGCTCGCCGTAGAAGGCGACATCGACGATCTCGACCGAAAGCTCCGCATTGTTCGGCGAGCGCTCCAAACGAAAAGCTTCCGGCCTGATCATCAGCCTGGTCTTCTGCCCGGGCGCCAAGCTGCCGTTCGCGCTGATGCCGGAGACGAGCGCGCCGTCGGCGAGGCGGATGGTGGAGGTGCCGCCCACCGTTTCCAGATGTTCCGCGGCGAGGAAATTCGAGTTACCGATAAAGCCGGCGACGAAATCGGTGGCGGGTCTGAGATAAAGGTCCTCACCGGTACCGATCTGCTCGATGCGGCCTTCGCGGAAGAGGGCGATGCGGTCTGACAGATGCAGCGCTTCTTCCTGGTCATGCGTGACGTAGAGGATGGTGACGCCGGTCTCGCGATGGATGCGGCGGATCTCGGCCTGGATTTCTTCACGCAGTTTCTTGTCGAGCGCCGAGAGCGGCTCGTCCATCAGAAGGATCGGGGGATCGTAGGCCAGCGCGCGGGCAAGCGCGACACGTTGCTGCTGACCGCCCGAGAGAGCCGCAGGCAGCCGCTCGGCGAAGTTTTCCAGCCGCACCAGCGAGAGCATGTCGGCGACCTTGCGCTTGACCTCGGCATCGGGCCGGCGGCGGACGCGGAGCGGGAAAGCGACGTTTTCGGCGACGGTCAGATGCGGGAATAGTGTGTAGCGCTGAAAGACCATGCCGATGTTGCGCTTGTGCGAGGGCACCGAAAGCAACGACTTGCCTTGCAGCAGCACGTCCCCGGAGGTCGGATCCTGAAAGCCGGCAATGGCATAGAGCGTGGTCGATTTGCCTGAGCCGGACGGTCCGAGAAAGGTCAGGAACTCGCCCTTCGGGATATCCAGCGTGACATCGTGAACGGCGGTGAAGGCGCCGAACGCCTTGCGCAATTTGCGGATCGAGAGGAAGGGCTGGGTCATGTCTGCAGCTTTCGGCGCAAGAGTGCCGTCACGATCATCAGGGCGAGCGTAAGCGCGACCAGCAGGCTGGAGGCGGCGGCGATCACGGGCGTGAGATCGGAGCGGAGGCTGCCCCAGATCTTGACCGGCAAGGTCTGCAAGGTGGGGCTCGCCATGAAGATCGCCACGACCACCTCGTCCCAGGAGGCCAGGAAGGAAAAGATCGCGGCGGAGAAGATGCCGATGCGGATCGACGGCAAGGTGATGCGAAGCTTGGCCTGCAGCGGGCTCGCGCCGCAGACGATGGCCGCGTCCTCGATCGACTTGTCGAAGCCTTCGAGCGCGGTGGCGATCGGGATGATGGCGAAGGGCAGCGCCAACACGGTGTGAGCGACGACGAAGCCGACGGTCGTGCCGCCAAGGCCAAGCCTCAGAAAAAAGGCATAGATGGCGATGGCGAAAACGACGACCGGCAGTACCATTGGCGTGAGCAGCAGCCCGCGCAGGATCTCGCGGCCGCCGAACTGGCCGCGGACCAGCGCGAAGGAGGCGAGCAGGCCGATGGCGACGGCGAGGATCGCCGTCATCGTAGCAATGCGGGCGCTGGTCAGCGCGGCCTCGATCCAGGACGGATCGGCAAACAGCTCCTGATACCATTTCAGCGTCCAGCCGGGCGGGGGGAACGCCAGCCAGCGCGACGAGCCGAAGGACAGCAGGACGATGAAGACCACAGGCAGCAGAAGGAAGGCCGCAACGAGCGTGGTGAAGGCAAGCAGCGCGACCTTCAGCCAGCCGAGACGGTCATAGTCGAGCAGCATCTCAGGCGCCTCCGGTCGTGCGTCTTGCGCCGACCAGGCGCAGTTGCAGCGCGTAGAGCGCCATGGTGACGACGAGCAGGATGAAGGCGGCAGCACTCCCCAGTCCCCAGTTGAGCAGCGACTGGATCATCTGCGCGATCATTTCGGCGAGCATCATGTTCGACGTGCCGCCGAGCAGCGCGGGCGTGACGAAATAGCCAAGCGACATGACGAAGACCATCAGGCCGCCGGCGGCGATGCCGGGAAGCGAGAGCGGCAAAAGGATGCGGCGGAAGGCGGCAAGCGGGCTCGCGCCGCAAAGGGCGGCAGCGCGCAAAGTCATCGGATCGATGGCCCGCAAGGTGCCGACCAGCGGCAGGATCATGAAGGGCAGCATGATATAGACCATGCCGATGGTGACACCGGTGAGATTGTTGATGAGCGGCAGCGGCTGGTCGATGATGCCCGCGCCCATCAGCGCCCGGTTGATGACACCGGTGCGCTGCAACAGTACCATCCAGGCATAAGTGCGGGTCAACAGGTTCGTCCACATCGACAGGATGATGATGCCGAACAGGATCGAGGCGAGCGCCGGCGGCATGATGGCCAGCATCCAGGCGACGGGGAAGGCGACGAGCACGGTGACGATGGTGACGACGGCGGCGACCAGGAAAGTGTTGAAGAACACCCGCGCATAGGTGCCGTCGCCCAGCAGCGCCGCGTAATTCTGCAGGCCCGGAGCGGGATCGGTGACGCTACGCAGCAACAGCGCCAGCACCGGCACGACGAAAAACAATCCGATAAGCATCAACGCCGGAAGCAGGCCGCCAAGGCCTGCCGGTATCCGAGGGGTTGCGATCCCTTGCTCTGCTTCTACCGACATCTCGGTATCCCGGATTGGCGATCGGGACGGCCGGTGCCGTCCCGAATTTTGTCATGAAGGAACGCGCGTCACTTCGCCTGCCAGGCGTACCAGCGCGTGGCGATCTCGTCGCGATGCTCGGCCCAATAGTTCATGTCGAGGTTGATCTGGCTCTCGACATGGGCGTCGGGCAGGCCCTTGACCACCTCAGCGGGCATCTCTGCCTTGGCCTTGGTGTTGATCGGCGCATAGCCGCTGGCTTCCGCGAATTTCGCCTGGCCGGTGGGGCTGGTCGCGGCGGCAAGGAATTTCATCGCTGCATCCTTGTTCTTGGCGCCCTTCGGGACGACAAGCACATCGGCGGCGGTGAGGTTCTGGTTCCAGGAAACGCCGACGTCGGCGCCATCCTTTTCCAGCGCGAAGACGCGGCCGTTCCAGAGCTGGCCGAAAGCGGCCTCGCCGGAGGCGATCAACTGCTGCGATTCAGCGCCGCCGCCCCACCAGACGATGTCGGACTTGATGGTGTCGAGCTTCTTGAACGCGCGGTCGAGGTCGAGCGGATAGAGCTTGTCGGCCGGCACGCCATCGGCGAGCAGCGCGATCTCGATCACACCTGGCGCCGACCATTTGTAGAAGGTGCGCTTTCCGGGAAATTTCTTGGTGTCGAACATGTCGGCCCAGCTTGCGGGCTCACCGGAGACGGCGCCTTTGTTCCAAGCGAGCACGAAGGAATAGTAGAAGCTGCCAACGGCGTTCTCATTCGAGAAGCGCGGGTCGAGATCGGCCTTCGGCACGACGGCGAAGTCGATCGGCTCGAGCAGGCCATCCTTGGCCGCCTTGATGGCGAAGTCCATCTCGACGTCGACGACGTCCCAAGTGACGTTCTTGGCGTCGACCATGGCCTTCAGCTTGCCGTAGTCGGTCGGACCGTCCTGCAACACCTTGATGCCCGACGAAGCGCTGAATGGTTCGGCCCAGGATTTGGTTTGGGCTTCTTGGGTCGTCCCACCCCAGCTGGTGAAGACCATTTCGTCGGCCTTCGCGGCCGTCGTCGCCATCAACCCGGCAAGGATGCCGGCAAAAATCAGTTTCATGTCGTTCTCCTCTGATTTGTTTGTTCCGTTTCTTGTTCTTGGCAGTCCAACCTCGTCACGCCCTCAGCGCATGACGAAGGGATCGGGGATCGGATCATCCGAGGTGCGGATCCACACCGATTTCGGACGCGTGTAGTCGCGGATGGCGTCCAGGCCGCCCTCGCGGCCGAGGCCGGAAAGGCCGTAGCCGCCGAAGGGCACCAGCGGCGATACGGCGCGGTAGGTGTTGACCCAGACGACGCCGGCATGGATGCCGCGCGCCATGCGATGCGCCTTGGCGAGATTCGAGGTGAAGACGCCGGAAGCGAGCCCGAAGGGCGTGTCGTTGGCTAAAGCCAGCGCCTCGGCCTCGATGTCGAAGGCGAGCACGCTGAGCACCGGGCCGAACAGCTCTTCGCGCATGCAGGCGAGGGCCTGGTCCTGCGCCTCGATGATAGTCGGCGCGTAGTAGTATCCGTCGGTCTTGTCCTTCGGCCGCGCGCCGCCGGTGACGAGCCGCCCGCCCGCCGCCACGCTTTCCGAGACGATCGCCTCGATCCGTTCGCGCTGGCGCGCCGTCGCCAGCGGGCCCATCTCGGTCGCCGGGTCCCGCGGGTCGCCGATGACTATGGCTTCGGCCTTGCGTTTCAGCCGGGCGAGAAAATCATCCTTGACCGATCGCTCGACCAAGAGCCGCGAGCCGGCGACGCAGCTCTGGCCTGTCGCCGCGAAGATGCCCGCCACGACCGCATTGGCGGCGCTGTCGAGATCGGCGTCGGCGAAGACGACGACCGGGCTCTTGCCGCCGAGCTCGAGCGTCGTGTAGGCGAGGTTCTCGGCCGTGTTGGCGACGATCCGCCGGGCGGTCGAAGGACCGCCCGTGAAGGCGACGCGCGCGACCAGCGGATGGCTTGTCAGGCGATGCCCGCAATCGTGGCCGAAGCCGGTGATGATGTTGACGCTGCCGGCCGGGAAACCGGCTTCGTGGACGAGTTCGGCGAAAGCGAGCAGCGGCGCCGGGCCATCCTCGGAGGCCTTGAGAACCACCGTGCAGCCGGCGGCCAGCGCCGGGCCGAGCTTGACCGCCGACAGGAAGAGCTGAGAGTTCCATGGCACGACGGCCGCGACGACGCCGATCGGTTCGGGCCGCACCGTCACCTCCATATCGGCCTTGTCGATCGGGATGAAGGCGCCTTCGTGCTTGTCGGCCAGCCCGCCATAATAGCGGTAATAGTCGCCGACATAGGCGATCTGCGAGCGCGTCTCGCGGATGATCTTGCCGGTGTCGCGGGTTTCCAGCTCGGCCAGTCGGCCGGCATTGGCAGCGACGAGATCGCCGAGCTTCACCAGCAGTTTTCCGCGCGCTGTTGCTGTCATCGCCGACCATGGGCCGGAACGCAGCGCCCGATGCGCGGCCTCCACGGCGCGCTCGACATCGGCAACGGACGCGGCCGGCATCGTCGCCCAGGGCAGGCCCGTGGACGGATCGACGCTGTCGAAGCTGGAGGCGGGCTCAGTGAACTGGCCGTCTATGTAGTTCCTGAAGACAGTGCTGCTCATCGCGCGCCTGCCTCCTGGAAGGCCGGCACCACCTTGTCGATGAACAGCTGCAGCGATTTCTTCTTGCGCTCATGCGAAAGTCCGCTGTCGATCCAAATCGAGTACTGGTCGTAGCCCTGCGACTCGTAAGTCTTCAGCCTCGCGATCACCTCGTCTGCCTCGCCGATGACCAGGTTCTGCCGGATCTTCTCCGGTGCGTATTGCGGCATCGCCGCGATCTCTTCCTCGGTCAGCGGCTCCAGGACGCCTTGGCGGACGGGTTTCTTGTTCTGAAACCAGGCGCCGAACTGGCAGTAGAACTGCGACAGGTCCTGGGTCAGGCTGTCGGCGTCGGCGGCGTCCTCTGCGACGAATGTGTGCATCAAGAGCATGATTTCCGGCCGCGGGATATCCGGATGCGCCTGGCAGGCGGCGTTGAAGCGCTCCATCAGGCTCGCCACCTCGCCATCGCCGGAGGCAAGCGGCGTCACCTGGACCTGGCATCTGTTGGCGACCGCGAAATCGTGCGAGTTCGGGTCGCGCGCCGCCACCCAGATCGGCGGGTAGGGTTTTTGCAAAGGCTTGGGAGACGAGGTGGTCGGCGGGAACTGCCAGAACTCGCCGGAATGCTCGTAGTCCCCGTCCCAAAGGCCGCGGATCGCCGGAATCATCTCGCGCATGCGCTGGCCGGCGCCCCATGCATCCAGCCCGGGGAAGACGCGCTGATACTCATAGCTGTAGGCGCCGCGCGCGATGCCCAGATCCAGCCTGCCGCCGGTGACGACATCGGCCATCGCCGCTTCGCCCGCGAGTTTGATCGGATGCCAGAACGGCGCGATGATCGTGCCGGTGCCGAGACGGATGGTTTTCGTCTTGGCGGCGAGATAGGCGATGTTGATGAACGGGTTCGGCGAGATGGTGAATTCCATCCCGTGGTGCTCGCCGATCCAGGCTGTCTCGAAGCCGGCCTGCTCCGCCAGCAGGACCAATTCTTCCAGTTCCGCCAGCAGTTCGGAATGCGGCTTGGCGAGGTCCGAGCGCTCCATATGGACGAAAAGCGAAAACTTCATCGGTCTCACCGCTGGCCGGAATGGAATGGGCCGGAATGGATCGGCGCCGACGGCGCCGGCTTGGCGAGCGGCCGGACCTCGCCTTCGACCTCGTTGCCGACATAGACGCCGAACGTGTCCTCGGCGCGCTCGCGCGCATAGCGGGCGAGCATCGAACGCACTGCCGGGTCGGCGATCTTCAATTCGGCGATGCGTTCGATCTCGACAAAGCGGATCTGGCCGTCGCCTGAGACGGGGGCGTCCACCGTTCCGCGATAATAGACATGGGTGCGCGCGGCGTCCGTCGCGTCGTCCCACACCGCGTAGAGGAAGCCGAGCTCGGCATCGATCGCCTTGGCGGCGAGTTTTCCCCTGAGGCTGCGGGCATCGTTCGCGGCACCGAGGCCCCGGCCGGCGGGCAATTGGTGGAACCCCTCTGCGGTCTCGAAGAAGAGCACGCGGCCTTCGTTCTCCAGAATCGCGCCCACTTCCGTTCCGGGCGGAGCGGCAGCCGCAAGTGCTTCCTGGCTGAGGCCCGGCGTCACATAGGCGCCCCGGCAGTATCCGAGAGGCTGCGCACCATTGTGGCTGAAGTCATGGACGCGGCCGATGAGGATCGAATGATCGCCGGCATCGATCAACTGCTCCATGCTGCAATCGAACACCGCGACCGATCCCTCGATCAGCGGATTGCCGGTCTGTCCCGGCTGCCACGCGACGGACGCGAACTTGTCAGGAGCCTTCGAGGCGAAGATTCCGGACGCGGCCTTCTGAGCTTCCGCCAGGATGTTGACGGCAAAGCCCCTGGAGGCCGAGAAGGCCTGATGCCCCAGCGCCTTCTTGGCGATGCAGACCAGCACCAGCGGCGGATCGAGCGAGACCGAGGTGAAGGAGTTTGCGGTGAAGCCGCGCGGGTCGCCGGCCTCGTCAATGGTGGTGACGATGGTGACGCCGGTCAGGAATGAGCCCAGCGCACGCCGGAACTCCATGGCGTCGAATGCGGGGGCATCGAATGCGGGGGCGTCGAACGCCGGAGCCGCCTCGGCGCTTGCGGGAACATCTGCCACCCGGTCGAGAAAGGCCATGATGCGCGGAGTCACTTTTTGCGGCGAAGCGATTGTCATCATGTGCTTTTCACCGCTCAGCACCAGGCATCGTCCTGCCGGAGCAAGACGCGCCATGGCTGCCGACATAGCGGGCGTGGAGTTGCGGTCTTCCGAGCCGGTCATGAACAGTGCAGGTACGGCAAGGTCGGCCAGCCGATCGGCATGTGCGGTATCGGCGCTGGCAAAGAGGCGGTAGGTGCGGGCATAGCCCTCGGCGTCGACGCTTTCGAGCGCCGCGCGGGCCGTCGCGGCCGCGTCTGAGAGGCCCGGCGGAATCGGATTGCCGAACCAGCGCGCGATCGTCGCGGCGATGGCTGCCGGATCGCCGGGGCCGCCGAGCGCTGCCGCCCGTTCGCGCACTGCCTGCGCAAGCTCGGGAGGGCGGCGAAAGACAGCGTTGAGGCAGACCAGCGCGCTGACGCGAGCCGGGGCGCGAAGCGCGATTTCCTGTGCCACCAGCGCGCCCATCGAGTGGCCGACGACAGCGACGCGGTCCAAGCCGAGATGATCAAGCAGGCGGATCGCCTGATCGGCGAAGTGGGAGAGGCCGGCGTTTTCCGGGGGCAAAGGCGAAGCGCCATGGCCGAGCATGTCGATGGCGATCACGTCGAACCGATCTTGCATGGCGGCGATCTGCGGCTGCCAGATCGCCGCATCCATGCCGACGCCGTGGATGAGCAGGACCGGCGCGCCCGCACCGGCACGGACGAAGCCGGTGCCGTCGGTCGCCTTGCTGCGGATCGTCGCGGCGTCAGCCATGCAGGTCTCCGAGCTCCTTCAGGTCCTGATAGCGATCGCCGATGCGGTGATGCGGCCGGCCGCCGATCGACGCGCCGAGCGCCACCACCAGCTCGTCCGGGGCAGGCGCGTCGCCGATCTGGAAATGCACGGTGAGATAATGCGAGCGGCGGCCTTCGTCGTTCTTGTCCATCAGCGGAATCATGATCGGCGTGTTGGGACCGCCGCGCAAATTGGTGAAGGCGAGATAGGTCTTGGCGCCGACGGCGCGGCGATAATGGTTGCCGAAATGCAGGGTGTGGATCAGCGCCGAGGCATGCTCGACCTCGCCCGACGTGCCGCAGATGGCGGCCTTGCCGTAGCCTTCGATTGCTTCGCCCGAACCCGCGACACCGATGATCTCATTGGTCAATGTTTCGCCGAGCACCGGTGCGAAAGTGCGGATCTCCGGTGAGAGATCCTCGGTGAAGCCGCGGCCCGCCCATGGGTTGGTGAGCACAGCGGCGACGCCGATCAGGCGCAACGGCCGCGGAGCTGCCTTGCCGCCCTCGATCAGCGTGTTCTCGGTATAAGTCACGATCTTGCGGATGGCCGGCTGCATGAAATTCCTCGGGATGGAGCCGCTCGCGGCTGCATCGATTCCTGTATCGTCTTATGGTATACCATGCTATGGAGTGCCGCGTGCCTTGTCAATCGGTCATGGAATCTGTTTTTGTGACGAGGCTAGGGATTGAGGAAAATGGCTGACACGCTTCGCATCGACCGCTCCGCCAAGACGTTGAGGACGCTGGCGCTGGAGCGCATGCGCGAGGCGATCATGGATTTTCATTTCCAGCCCGGCGAAAGGCTGGTCGAGAGGCCGTTATGCGATCAGCTCGGGGTCAGCCGGTCGGTGGTGCGCGAGGTGCTGCGGCAACTGGAGGCCGAAGGCCTTGTGCAGATGATACCGGGGCACGGGCCGGCTGTGGCGAAGCCAGATCTCGGCCGAACCGACGAGATCTACGAGTTGCGCGCGCTGCTGGAAGGCATAGCGGCGAGGGCTTGCGCCACCTCGGCCACCGACGATCAGATTGCCTTGCTCGATGCGGCGCTGGCGAAGCTGCTCGAGGCGTGGGCGTCGGGCGTGCCAGCCGAGGTGATGCGGGCGACGGCGAGCTTTTACGAGGTGCTGTTCGAAGCCGCCGACAAGCGCATCGCCTGGGAGATCGTTACCGGCCTCAATGTCCGCATCAACCAGCTGCGCTCGATGACGATCCTGTCGCAGAACCGCCGCGAGCCGGCGATCGCTGAAATGCACGCGATCATGGATGCGATCCGTTCGCGCAAGCCGGAAGCGGCGGAGGCCGCGGCCCGGCGGCATGTGGAGACGGCTTGGAAGATCGCGCGCGACGCGCTTCGGCTCGGCACGCTTTAGGCAGCTCTTCGAGCTCAGTTCCTGTCGACCGGTTTGGAACGCATCCTCGACACCGTCTCTCGTTCGGCACGCTTCGAGCGCAGCGGCGGCAAGCCGCGGTCGATCAAGTCCATGTCCTCCAGCACCATGTCGCCCATGCGCTTGAAGGCGATGTCGAGCGCGCCGGCACGATGCGCGGAGCGCAGGAAGCCGGGGAGGGCGCGGACGGGATGGTCCTTGGCCAGCGGCTCCTCCGGGAAGACATCGCTTGCGGCAACGATGTGGCCGCTCTTCACCGCTTGCATCAGTGCCGGGAAGTCGACGACCCCGGCGCGGCTGAGCAGGATGAAGGCCGCGCCCTTGCGCATTTTGGCGAATGAGTCCGCTCCGAGGAAACCCTGGTTCTCGCTGGTGACGGAAGCGACGACGAAGACGAAATCGCTCTGCGACAGCACCTCGTCCAGCGAGGCCGGCTGGACGCCGTTGTCGATCAGGATCGACGGCGGCAACCAAGGATCATAGACCTTGGTGCGGGTGCGAAAACCTGTCAGCAGACGGTTGAGCGCGCGGCCGAGATCGCCGAAGCCGATGATGCCGACATCGGCGCCGGACAAGAGCCGCGCCGTCTGATTGCCGTCGCCGCCCCACAATTCCTTGCCCTGCCGGAAGGCGAGGTCGGCATCGACGATGTTGCGCGCAAGGTTGAGGGCCATTGCAAGGCCAAGCTCCGCCACCGGCTCGGCAAAGACAAGGCCGGTGGTGACGACATGGATGCCGCGCGCGAACAGCGTCTCATAAGGCATGTTGTTGAGGAGGTTGGTCTCGACGTTGAAGATGCAGCGCAGCGCCTTAAGCTTCTCCAGCGTCTCGGCTGAAATCGGCGGCTGACCGATGATGTAGCGCGCCTCCGCCAGCGTTTCGGCGGGTAAGGCGGAAACGCCTTCCGGCGTGGTCTCGACAATGCGATAATGGCTGCGAAGGCGGGCCAGTTGCGGCGGCGTGAAGATCAGGTCGAGCGTGCGCGGTTCGGGTGCGCTGATGACCAGCGGCAAGGTGTTAGCGGACATGTTCTCCTCCCGGGACACGATTGGATCGCGTCAACACATCTTTCCAGTCTTACTCCCGGTGAAACGATTTACAAGAACGAAAAATCGATTTATCGGTTAGATTAGCGAGGCGGCGAAACCCGCTGTCTGCCCTCGGGAGGAGGTCAATGGCGCAACAGGAAGCCAAGCAGAGGCGTCCGTCGATTCACGACGTGGCAAGCCATGCCGGCGTGTCCGCTGCCACCGTCTCCAAGGTGCTGGCCGGCGTTACCACGGTGAGGCCGGAGAACGCCCGGCGTGTGTTCGATGCCGTCGAACGCCTGGGCTACCGCGTCGATCCTCTGGCCTCCGACATGCGCAGGGCCAAACGCCGCATCATCGGCGCAATCATGCCGGAATTCGAAAGCGAGTTCTTCGGCTCGATGGTCACCGAACTGGAAGGGCTTGCCGAGCAGCGCGGCTATACGCTGGTCGCGGCATCGAGCCGTGAATCGGAAACGCGCGAGAAAGAAATCCTTGCCCGCATGCATGACTGGCGCGTTGCCGGCGTGGTGCTGGCGCCGGTGCGCAACGAGCACGGGCCGGCCGCCGCCTTCATGAAAGCCAACGGCATGACCGGCGTGCTGATCGACCGCGTCTTGTCCGACGACGCTTTCGACACGGTCTCGGCCGACAGCGCCGCGGCAAGTGCCGAGGTGGCGCGCGCGCTTGTCGGCCAAGGTCACCGGCACGTCCTGGTCGTCGGGCTTGGCCAGCAGGCGGCAACGGTGCGCGCTCGCCTTGAAGGGTTTCGCAGCGCCGCACTCCAACTTGCCCCCGACACCCGCATCGACGTCGTGCTCTCCGAGAGCGAAGTCGAGCCTTTGCGGACGCTGCTTCGCGACTATTTCAGCAAACGAGAGGCTGGAGACGACCGGCCGACAGCGGTCTATTCGCTCTTCCTCAAGGGCACTCTGGTGGCGCTGTCGGAATTCCGTCGGCGCGGCTGGCACTGCCCGAACGACATCTCGCTTGTCGGCTTCGACGACGCCGAATGGATGCAGGCGACATGGCCAGCGATCGCAGCTGTGGTGCAGCCGGTGCGCGAGATCGCCGGCAATGCGATGGAGGTTTTGTTTCGCAGGATCGAAGGCGACGGCGGACCGCCCAGGGCGCGGCTCGAACCCTGCAAGGTTTTGATGCGGGAATCCGTTGGCTCGCCAGGCAGCGGCCCGCATTCCGGGGGAGGAGACCGACAATAGCCCCCATTGTCGACAACGCAAAGAAAGGCGCCGGCCCTGGCCGAGGCATCCGGCGCAAACAACAAATGGAGGATGGAATGACACCGCTTTTCCCAAAGATGAATCGATTTGCGCTTGCCATGGGCGTGGCGCTTGCGTGCGCCACAGTCGGCGTGGCTAAAGCCGAGGACGGCGAATACGGCGTGTTGATGAAGACTTTGGCCAACCCGTTCTGGGGCGCGATGGCCCAGGGTGTCGCCGACGGCGCCAAGGAAGCAGGCGTGAAATACTTCCAGCAGGCGGCCGAGAGCGATCAGGCGGCCGAGCCGCAGCTCAATCTCTGCAATACGATGCTCGAGCGCAAGCCGGTGGCGATGATCACCGCCGCCATCAACTCGACCAATCTCTTGCCCTGCCTGAAATCGGCGCAGGACGCCGGCATCAAGATCGTCGACCTCGACAACAATCTCGATCAGGCCGTTCTCGACAAGGAAGGCGTCAAGGTCACCTTCCACATCGGTTCCGACAATGTCGCCGCCGGCGCGCAAGGGGCTGAATATCTCGTCTCCAAGCTCGGCAAGGACGCCAAGGGTCCGGTGCTGGTGATCGAGGGCCTGTCCGGCAACATCACCGGCGAGAAGCGCGCCAAGGGCTTCGCCGACAAGCTGAAGGAACTCGCGCCCGGACTTGAGGTCGTTGCCTCGCTGCCTGGCGACTGGGATCGCGGCAAGGCGGCCTCGATCGCCACCGACACGCTCACCGCCCATCCCGATCTCGTCGCCATCTTCTGCGCCAATGACGGCATGGCGCTCGGCGCCGTGGAGTCGGTCTATGCGGCGGGCAAGGGTTCGCAGGTGACGATCATCGGCGTCGACGGCAATGTCGACGCGGTGAAATCGATCAAGGAAGGCCGCCTCAACGCCTCTGTCGCGCAGCTTCCCTATCTCGTGGGCAAGCAGGCGGTGGAGAACGTCAAGAAGGCGCTTGGCGGCGAGAAGGTCCCGGAAAGTATTGCCGTGCCCACTTTGGTGCTGACCAAGGACGTGCTCGACGCCGGCAAGGAGCCGATGCTGCAATATGTGAAGTGAGGGAATAGGCAGTAGGCAGTAGGCAGTAGGCAGTAGGGAAGTATGCATCTCGCACCGCTATCATCCTTTCCCTGCTGCCTAAGCCCTACTGCCTACTGCCTTACTGCCCGCTCTTAAAGGTGCAAAGACATGGCTTCTGAACAGCCCGGCTTCTGGGCTCGGGTGCAGCGCGCATCCGTCGAAAGGCTCCACATCAGGCTGGAGTCGCTGGTGGTGCTTCTGGCGCTGAGCACGGCGATGGCACTTTTGTCGCCTTTCTTTCTGTCGCTCAGCAATTTCCTCAACATCCTTCTCGCCACCTCGACGATCGGTGTGCTGGCGATCGCCGCCACCTTCGTCATCGGTTCGGGGGGGCTCGACCTTTCGCTGGGTTCGGTCATGGGCCTTGCCGGCGTGGCCGGCGCCTTCGTCGCCGTCAATCTCGGATGGCCGTCGGTGCTGGCTGTGATCGCTTGTATCCTGGCCGGCGGGATCGCCGGCTACATCAACGGACAATTGGTCACCCGCGCCTTCGTGCCGGCCTTCATCGTCACGCTCGGCATGCTGGGCCTTGCGCGCGGTCTGGCGCTGGTCATCTCGAAGGGCAGGGCGATTTATGGCCTGCCGCCCGAGATCGTCTATATCGGGCAGGGCAGGCCCTTCGGCATCCCGATGCCGGTGATCATCTTCGTGCTGACGGCGATCGTCGCGCATGCGGTGCTCGCCTATACGCGCTTCGGCCGCCACACACTGGCGCTGGGGGATAGTGAAGGTGCCGCCCCGCGCGGCCGGCATCCGTGTCGAGCATCATCGCCGCATCATCTACACGCTGTCGGGCGCGCTGGCCGGCCTTGCCGGGCTGCTCTTCACCGCACGGGTGAATGCCGGCGATCCGACGGCAGGGATCAATTATGAGCTCACCGCCATCACGGCGGCGATTATCGGCGGCACCAACCTGTTCGGCGGCCGCGCCTCGATCCTTGGCACGATGATCGGCGCGCTGATCATGGGCGTGCTGCAGAACGGGCTGACGCTGCTTGCCGTCCAATCCTACTACCAGCAGATGGCGATCGGCGCGGTGCTGATCCTCGCCGTCTTCATCGACCAGTACCAGGTGCGGAAGGAGTCACGCGTATGACCCTGCTTTCGCTTCGCGGCATCCGCAAGAGTTTCGGCGCGGTCGATGTCTTGCATGGCGTCGACCTTTCAGTTGCGGCCGGCGAGGTGGTCGGGCTGGTCGGCGACAATGGCGCCGGCAAGTCGACGCTGATGAAGACCATTACCGGGATCTACCGGGCCGACACAGGCTCGATCGAATTCGATGGCAAGGACATCCTCGCGCTGGATCCCGGCCAACGGCGGCGCCTCGGCATCGAGATGATCTACCAAGACCTCTCACTGGCCAAGCAGCAGGACGTAGCATCGAACATCTTCTTGGGACGCGAACCGACGAAGCGATTGCTCGGCCTGTTCCCCGGCTTCGTCGACAAAGGCGAGATGGACCGCCAGGCCGCCAGGATGATCGAGCGGCTCGGCGCGCATCTGCCGTCCATCAATCGCTCGGTCGGGTCCTTCTCCGGCGGCCAGCAGCAGACCGTGGCGATCGCGCGCGCTCTCACCTTCAATCCAAAACTCGTCATCATGGACGAGCCGACGGCGGCGCTGGCCGTGCGCGAGGTGCAGAGCGTGCTCGACCTCATCCGGCGGCTGAAATCGGAAGGGATTGCCGTCATCCTGATCTCGCATCGGCTGAACGACGTTTTGTCGGTCACCGACCGTATCGTGGTGCTGCGCCACGGCCGGGCGGATGCCGATCTCGTCACCGTCAACACCAACATGAACGAAGTCGTCAGCCGCATCGTCGGCGGCGGCGATACGGCCGCAGCGGCGGCGCATGAGCAACGAGGCTGACATGAACACCTTTGGACTGCACACTTTTGCCATCGCGCCGGTCTGGGACCTCGCCCGCATCGAGCCGCAGATGGATCGGCTGAAGGAGCTCGGCATCGGCCTGATGGAAATCCCGCTGCTCAGACCCGAGGAGATCGACACCAAGCGCACGCGCGGCTTCGCTAATCACTATGGCGTTGAGCTTATCCCCTCGCTCGGCCTGCCGCGAGCGCTTGACGTGGTCGAGCGGCCGGACGAGGCGCTCGACTTCCTGCAGCCGGCCTTCACGGTCTGCAACGAGGTCGGCGCCGAAGCACTGGGCGGCGTCACCTACGGGACGATCGGCAAGACCACCGGCCGCGCGCCGACGCAGCGCGAGATCGACGGCATGTGCCGCTTCCTCGAACGGGCAGCGAAGTCGGCGAAGTCGCGCAGCCTCAAGCTCGGCATCGAGCCCTGCAACCGGTACGAGACGCATCTGATCAACCGCGGCATCGACGCGGCGCGGATTATCGAACGGGTCGGCGCCGAGAACATCTTCATCCATCTCGACACCTACCACATGCATATCGAGGAGGAGAGTTTTGCTTCCGGTTTCGAGGCGGCGGCGCCCTATCTCGGCTACGTGCATGTGTCGGAAGCCAATCGCGGCGTGCCAGGGCGCGGCATGCTCAACTGGGCCGCCTGCATGAAGGCGATCGCCGATATCGGCTATGAGGGCGCGATCACGCTCGAAAGCATGAACCATGTCGATGTCGATATCGCCGGGGGTCTCGCCGTATGGCGGCCGGTGGCGGAAGATCCGCGCGACGTCATCGAAGTCGGACTGCCGTTCCTGCGCGAGGAGGCGAGGAAGGCGGGGCTGACGCTCGGGTAGCATCACACTCCGAGGGAGCGGCCGAAGCAACCCTGGACGGTTTGGATTTACCGAACCAAATTGCTCTTGCAATGTGGCTTTGGAGGATTGAAATCGTGCCATTCGTCAGCATAGGCGGCGTCACGCTGCATCATCGCCATATCGAGGCGACCGGCACGTCGCGTCCGATTATCTTCATCAATTCGCTGGGCACCGATTTCCGCATCTGGGACGACGTCGTCGCGCGGCTCACCGGTGAAATGCCGATGCTGGTCTATGACAAGCGCGGCCATGGGCTGTCGGATATCGGCAGCGGGGTGCGCTCGATCGACGACCACGCCGACGATCTGAGCGGCCTCATCGATCATTTCGGTTTCGACAAGGTGGTGCTCTACGGCCTGTCGGTCGGCGGCATGGTCGCGCAGCAGCTCTATGCACGCCGGCCGGAGCTCGTCGAGGCGCTCATCCTCAGCGACACCGCCCATAAGATCGGCACGGCCGAGAGCTGGAAGGCGCGTATCGCGACCGTCGAGCGCGACGGGATCGAGGCAATCGCCGACGGCATCATGAAAGTGTGGTTCACACCGGAGTTCCATGCCAAGCGCGCGGAGGATCTGGCCGGCTGCCGCAACATGCTCACCCGGCAGGCGCTGCCGGGTTACATCGGCACCTGCATGGCGGTGCGCGATGCCGATTTCACCGACAGTGCCCAGCGCATCGCGGTGCCGACGCTGTGTGTCGTCGGCGACCAGGACGGTTCGACGCCGCCGGATCTGGTCCGCTCGCTGGCCGAGCTGATCCCCGGCGCGCGCTTTGAGGTGATCCGCAATGCCGCGCACATCCCGTGCATCGAGCAGCCCGAAGCGCTCGTCAGCCTGATCCGCGATTTCGTCGCCTCGTTGCCCGAGGGAAAGCCTGCTCATGGATGATGTCACGAAAAACCGCTACCGGACCGGTCTCGATGTCCGCCGCTCAGTGCTCGGCAGCCGCCGTGTCGACCGTGCCGAGGATGCCGCGACCGATTTCGACCGGCGTTCCAGCAACTGATCACCGAGGCGGCATGGGGATGGGCGCGGCCCGGCTGCTCGAAGCGCGAGCGCTCGATCGTGACGCTGGCGCTGCTTGTCGCGGTCGCCCATGACGAGGAAGTGGCAATGCGCGCCACCGCCCATACGAGCGCCACGCGGGACGACATCTGCCCGCGCAGGTCGAAAGCCAAGGTCATTGATGCACACGTTCTCGGCACACGCTGGCGTGCCTCTATCATTTCAAACGCGTTCGAGCGCTATCGCGATGCCTTGGCCGACGCCTATGCACATGGTGGCCAAGGCTAGCTTGCCGCCGCGCTCGCGTAGCTCGATCGCCGCCGTGCCGGTGATGCGCGCACCCGACATGCCGAGCGGATGACCGAGCGCGATCGCACCACCGTTTGGATTGACGTGCGCAGCATCTTCGGCAATGCCGAGCTCACGCAGAACGGCAATGCCCTGGGAGGCAAAGGCTTCATTGAGCTCAACCACATCGAACCGGTCGGGCGTCAGGCCCAGACGCGCGCAAAGCTTCTTGGTGGCCGGCGCCGGGCCGATGCCCATGATGCGCGGCGGCACACCGGCGGCGGCACCCCCGAGGATGCGGGCGATGGGCGTCAGGCCGTGCTTCTTCGCCGCGGCTTCCGACGCGATGATGAGTGCGGCTGCGCCGTCGTTGACGCCGGAAGCATTGCCGGCCGTGACCGTGCCGCCCTGGCGGAACGGCGTCGGCAACTTGGCCAGCGCTTCGATGGTGGTGCCGGCGCGGGGATGTTCGTCTTTCGACACGACGATCGCGTCGCTTTTCCGCTGCGGAACGGTCACAGGCGTGATCTCCATCGCCAGGCGGCCATTGGCCTGTGCGGCAACTGCCTTGTCCTGGCTGCGCACGGCGAAGGCGTCCTGATCGGCTCTGCTGACGGCAAAATCCTCGGCCACGTTCTCGCCGGTCTCCGGCATGGAATCGACGCCATATTGCTTCTTCATCAGCGGGTTGACGAAGCGCCAGCCGATGGTGGTGTCGTAGATTTCGGCATTGCGCGAGAAGGCGGTGTCCGCCTTCGGCATGACGAAGGGCGCGCGGCTCATCGATTCCACGCCGCCGGCGATCATCAGCTCGGCCTCGCCGGCCTTGACGGCGCGCGCGGCGATGGTGATGGCATCCATGCCGGAACCGCACAAGCGATTGACGGTCGAACCCGGAATGTCCTGGGGCAAGCCGGCAAGCAGCAGCGCCATACGCGCGACATTGCGGTTGTCCTCGCCCGCCTGGTTGGCGCAGCCATAGATGACGTCGTCGACAGCCGACCAGTCGACGCCGACGTTGCGCTCGACCAACGCTTTGAGCGGGACGGCCGCGAGATCGTCGGCGCGCACGGAGGACAACGAGCCGCCGAAGCGGCCGATGGGCGTGCGGATGTAATCGCAGATGAAGGCTTCTGTCATCTAGGCAGCTTTCCCTTTGGCGGTTCCTTGATGCGCCGCCTGGGTGCGGGCCTGCAGGTCGCGCAATGTCTTCAGCTCGAGTTCCGTCGGCGCCGGTGTCGCGTCAAGGGCCTCGGCGAATTTTACGACCCAGCCACAAGTCTCCTGCACCTGCGCGCGCGTGACGCCGGGATGCAGCGACACCACGGTGAACTCCTTGGTCGCCGGGTCCGGTCTCCAGATGGCGAGATCGGTGATCAAAAGCGTCGGACCGGCGGTATCGATGCCGAGGCGCTTGCGATGGTCGCCGCCGTCGCCATGGCCGAAGGAGGTGAAGAAGTCGATCTTCTCGACCATGCCGCGCTTCGACTGGGCCATGGTGATGTAGACTTGCCTCGACGAGGTGGCGATCTCCGGCGCGCCGCCGCCGCCGGGCAGGCGCGTCTTGGGATGCGCATAGTCGCCGATGACGGTGGTGTTGATGTTGCCGAATTTGTCGAGCTGGGCGGCACCCAGGAAGCCGATCGAGATGCGGCCGCCCTGCAGCCAGTAGCGGAACATCTCCGGCACCGCGACGGTGGTGACCGCCGTCTCGCACAATTCGCCGTCGCCTATCGACAGCGGCAGGACATCGGGCGCCGTGCCGATGGTGCCGCTCTCATAGATCAGCGTGATGTCGGGCGCATGCGTCAGCCGCGCGACGTTGCAGGCGGCCGACGGCGCGCCGATGCCGACGAAGCAGACATCGTCGCTTTTCAAGGCGCGACTGGCGGCAATCGTCATCATCTCGTTGGGAGTGAAGCCCATATCGTTGGCGTCGCTCATGCGGCTTTCCTCAGATGCTCGACGCGGCCGGCAAAGTCGTCCGCGTCGCTCTCGATGACGTTCTTCCGGATCCAAGCTTGGAAGCGGTCGCGGTCGGCGGCGATCTCGTCCCATTCGAGATAGGCGGCGTTGTCGCGCTCGTAATAGCCATGCGTGTAGGACGGATGCGATCCGCCCGGAACGACGGAAATCGCCGCGATCGTCCAGTTCGGCAGCACGGTGAGGTTGGGGTGCAGGTCGTCGAAATTGTCGACCACTTCCTCGACCGTCACTACGGCGCGCTTTGCCGCCAGCACCGCCTCCTTCTGGATGCCGATGATGCCCTCGACCAGCACATTGCCTTTCCGGTCCGCCTTCTGCGCGTGGATGAAGGTGACGTCCGGCCGGATCGCCGGGACGGCGGCCAGCACCTCGCCGGTGAAGGGGCAAGTGACCGACTTGATGTTGGGATTGACCGCGGCGAGCCCGGCGCCGCGATAGCCGCGGAACACCGCGCAGGGTAGGCCCGCGGCGCCCGCCTCGTAGGCGTTGGCCATGCCGGCGTGGCTGTGCTCCTCGACCTCGATGGCGCGGGGAAAACCGTTCTCTATGGCGTCGCGAGCGCGTCGCAACAGGCCAACGCCCGGGTTGCCGAGATAGGAGAAGATGATCTTCCTCGCCATGCCCATGCCGATCATCTGGTCGTAGATCAGGTCGGGCGTCATGCGGATCAGGGTCAGGTCGCGAAAGCCCTGGCGGATCGCCTCATGCGCGGCGGCGGTCGGGATGAGATGGGTGAAGCCCTCGAAAGCGACCGTGTCGTCATCATGCAGGTTTTCCGCGACCGCTTCTTTCAGCGGCAGGAACTTGACCATCTCAAAGGCTCCGTCGATGGAAAAAGTTCGCATTGCGAACATTTGTTTTAAATGAGATACTTCTAGCTCCAAGCTCCGCATTAAGTCAACGCAGGTCTGGAGGTGCTCGTGGAAGAAGAAGCCATTTCACGCGATCACGTCGGCTCGCTGGAACGCGGCCTTGCGGTGATGGAGATTCTCGCGCGCCATCCGGCCGGCATGACGTTGACCGAGATGGCCGAGGAGGCGGATCTCACCCGCGCAGGCGCTCGCCGGTTCTTGCTGACATTGGTCGCCACGGGCTACGCGTCGCAGTCCGGCCGGCTCTTTTCGCTGTCGCCGCGTCTTTTGACGGTCGCGCGGACCTGGCTCGGCGGCGCTTCGCTCTGGACTTTTGCCGCGCCGGTCATGCGCGAGGTGGCCGGCAAATTCGACGAAGCCTGCAACGCGGCGGTGCTGTCTGGCGAGGACGTTGTCTATGTCGCGCGTATTCCCGGCCGGCGAATCTTAAGCGTCGCGCTCGATGTCGGCACCAGGCTACCGGCCTATTGCACGTCGATGGGGCGGGTGCTGCTTTCCGGTCTGTCGGCGGATGACTTGAAGGCCTACCTGGCGGAAGCGTCCATCGAGCGGCGAACGCCGAAGACGATCACCGGCCGCGCCGCGCTCGGCAAGGCCATCGATAGGGCAAGGGCCGATGGTTTCGCGATCGTCGACGAGGAGCTGGAGCTCGGCCTGCGCTCGATCGCCGTGCCGATTACCGACCGCGACGGCCGCACCATCGCCGCCATCAACGTCTCCACGCAATCCGCGCGTTTCTCGGTCGAGGCGATGGAGCGCGAAATATTGCCGGTGCTGCGGCAAGCCAAGCAGCGCATCGAGCAGTTCTTCTTCGTTTAACCCAGCGGAGCATCGGACAGCGGTCCGTTGACGCTTCATTTCAGATACGCTACTGAACAGGATCATACAGGTTCATTGAACAGGTATCGATATGGCCCGTCGCGCGATGCAGCTCTCACCCGGCACGGGCAAGCCCGAGCAGATCGCGACGGTTCTGGAGCATGAGATACGCTCAGGCCTGCTCGGCTTCGGCGACCGCCTGCAGAGCGAAAACGAGCTCGTCCAGCGCTTTTCCGTCAGCCGCAACACGGTCCGCAAGGGGCTGGAGGAACTGTCGAGCCGCGGCCTCATCACCACCAAGGTCGGCATCGGCTCCTTCGTCACCTTCGACGGCATGCCGGTCGACGATGCGATCGGCTGGTCGCGCGCGCTGGCCAATGCCGGCGCCAATGCCGAGACGCGCACGTTGCGACTCGAGATCATCGAGGACGCGGAGCTGGCGGCCAGGCTCGGGGTCGAGAGCCCGTCCTTCATCGCCGTCGACCGCGCCCGCACCAATGCCCATGACGGCCACGCCATTTCGATCGAGCGCAGCCGCTTGCCCTTATCGCCCGAGCTGGAAGAAGTGCCGCTGCGCGGCTTGCGTGAAGGCTCGCTGCACCAGACGCTGCGCGGGGCGGGGCTCGTTCCCGACCACGGCGAGGAATGGGTCGACATCGAGATGCTGAGCGCGGCCGATGCGGCGATCCTCGCCTGCGCGCCCGGCGCGCCGTTCCTGCGCACACGCCGCCTGACGCGCGCCGCCGATGGGCGCGCCATCGAATTCGTCACCAGCCTGCTCAACCCGGCGCAATTCGCGCTGCATCTGGAGTTCTGAACATGGCAGGGGAGGCGATCGATACGGCCATGGGCGCGCTGATCGGCGGAGCGCTTGGCGATGCGCTGGGCATGCCGACTCAGCTTCTGTCGCCCGCCCGCATCGCCGCGCTCTATGGCCATGTCGAGGATTTCGTCGCACCCTCAGCCGATCACCCAGTGTCGAAAGGGCTGCCCGCCGGCACGATCACCGACGACACCGAGCAGGCGCTGTTGCTTGGCCGCATCCTCGTCGAGTCCGGCGACCGCTTCGATCACGCGCGCTGGGTCAATGCGCTGCTCGACTGGGAGCGGGACGTCAAGGCGCGCGGCAGTTACGACCTGCTTGGACCATCGACCAAGCGCGCCATCGACGCCATCAACAAGGGCGCGCCGGCCGAGGAGGCTGGACGCGGCGGTGACACCAACGGCGCTGCGATGCGGATCGCGCCGGTCGGCATCATGATGCCGCCGGAGCCGCTCGAGGCGCTGGTCGCCAAAGTCGCGGAAACCTGCCGGGCCACGCACAATACCTCGATCGCCATCGCCTCGGCCGCCGGGGTCGCTGCTGCGGTCAGTTTCGGCGTTTCGGGCGGCGACTGGCGCGCCGCTTCGAGCCATGCGGTCGCTGCCGCAAAACTTGGTGCTGCGCTTGGCCATTGGGTTACTGGTGGCGACATTGCCCAGCGCATCCTCTGGGCGCAGGAACTCGTTCGCGGCAAGGCGGAGAAGGAAGCCATCAAGCTGATCGTCGACCTGGTCGGCACCGGCGTCGCCAGCCAGGAATCGGTGCCGGCGGCCTTCGCGGTGCTGGAGGTCGCGCAAGGCGACGCGTGGCGGGCTGCCGTCATCGCCGCCAATCTCGGCGGCGACACCGACACGATCGGCGCGATTGCCGCCGGCATGGCCGGCGCCTGCGCCGGGCTGTCGAAGCTGCCGCAGGATCGCATCGCCCAACTTCGTGGCATCGATATCGCGCAGATTCGCGCGCTGGCTGAGGATCTGGTCGCCGCACGCAGCCGCAAGGCCAGCCCTGGCAAGGAGGATGCCGCATGAGCGGACGGCTCGTCCATGTCGGCAGCGCGGTGGTCGACTATGTCTACCGCATCGACGCCCTGCCCGCGGCCGGCACGGAAAAGACCGCGACGAGCTACGCCCGCGTCGCCGGCGGCGGTTTCAACATGATGGTCGCGGCAAGCCGCACCGGCATGAAGGTGGTGTTCGGCGGCCAGTTGGGCACCGGGCCGGACGGAGACTTCCTGCGCGCCGCTTTCGCCGCCGAAGGCATCGAAACGCTGACGCCGCCGTCGCCCTCGATGGACAGCGGCAATTGCGTCGCCATGATCAGCGGCGACGCCGAGCGCACCTTCGTCTCCTGGCCGGGTGCCGAGAGCCGGCTCACGTTCGCCATGATGAAGCCGGTTCAAGTCGTTCCAGGCGATTGGGTTTTCGCCTCGGGCTATACGCTGAGCTATCCCGGCAGCCGCGATGCGCTCGCGGATTGGATCGAGGCGCTGCCAGCCGGCATTCCTTTCGTGTTCGATCCGACGCCGGTGATCGCCGATATTCCCCGGCCGATCCTGGACAGGGTTCTGGCGCGTACGACCTGGCTGAGCTGCAACACCAATGAGGCCGCCGAGATTGCCGGCGCCGGCGATGGACAAACCGTCGCCATCCGATTGCTCGCCGACCATTGCCGCAAAGCCGAAGGCGTCGTCATCCGCGCCGGCGCGCATGGCTGCCTCGTGCGCATGGCCGATGGCGGCACCCGCGCGGTGCCCGGCTTCAAGGTGGAAGCCGTCGACACTAACGGGGCCGGTGACACGCATATCGGCGCCTTCGTTAGCGGCCTTTCGCGCGGCATGTCCCCTTGCGAGGCGGCACGCTACGCCAATGCGGCCGCGGCGCTTTCGGTCACCCGCCATGGCGGGTCTTCGGCGCCGACCGACACGGAAATCCAGGAATTCCTGACCCAGCGCGGCGACGCGACGACCGCGCTTGGCCGGGCGGAAGCGACTGCAACTTAACAAGCCCGTCAATCGGGCAAACAATGAGAGGAAAAGAACATGCGCATGCCCAAACTGACCGCTTTTCTGACGGCCACCGCCGTCTTCGTCTCAGCCTTCACGGTTTGTACATTCCCTTGGGCCGCACAAGCCGCCGAGGAAGTGCATGTGCTCAACTGGAAAGGCTACGGCGCCGACGAGCCATGGGCGGTCGCCAATTTCGAGAAGGCGACCGGCTACAAGGTGGTCAACGACTTCTTCAACTCCGAACAGGAGATGCTGACCAAGATCCGCACCAATCCCGGCCTCTACGACGTCGTCATGATCAACGCCGCCTTCAACGACCAGGCGATGGCCGGCAAGCTGATCCAGCCGATCGACGTCTCGAAGCTCTCCAACTATGCCGACATCGCCAAGGATAAGGCGGGCTCGCCGATGCTCAACCATGACGGCAAGGTCTATGGCGTGCCGTGGGTGTGGGGCCTGACGGCTCTGGCCATCAATGACAAGTCCTTCGACAAGCCGCCGACGAGCATCGCGGAGATGTGGGATCCGAAGCATAAGGGCCGCGTCATCATTCGTGACGACGCCGTCGAGGCGGTGCAATTCGGCGCCATCGCATCGGGGCAGAACATCAACGACATCAAGGATATGGATGCGGTCAAGGCGAAGCTCACCTCGCTGATGCCGCAAATCAAGACCTTCTGGAGCTCGGAGAACGACTGGAACCAGATGGTCGCCTCCAACCAGATCGACATCGGTACCTATTGGAGCGGCTCGGCCGACCGCGCCAAGACGCATTTCAAGCTGCCGGTCTCGCTGGTCATCCCGCAGGAAGGCGCCGTCGCTTGGCTCGACGCGTTCTCGATCCCGGTCGGCTCGAAGAACGTCGCGGGCGCCGAGGCCTTCATCAACTACATGATCGACCCGAAATTCTACGTCGAATGGGTCACCAAGGTCGGTGCGCCGGTCTCGGCCAACACCAAGGCGGTCGAGGCGCTGCCCGAGGACGCCTTCAACCGCAAGGTCATGGGTAGCCCGGATGTTGCCAAGCGCATCCAGTTCCAGGCACCGATCACGGACGAGCAACGCGAGAAGTATCTGGCGCTGTGGCAGGAGCTGAAAGTCAACGTGAAGTAGTCGGCGTCTTTCGGGGAGGAGAGGCAAAAAATGGCCCACCAGCTTGCGATCGGTTCGCGCCGCGGACTGAGACCGGCGCTGCCGCTTCTCCTTCCCGCCTATCTGTGGCTGACGGTGGCGATTTTCCTGCCGCTGTCGGCCATGGCCTTCTTCTCGTTCATGACCGACCTGCCGCTGGCCGGAAAGGAGTGGTCGTTCACGCTCGGCAATTACGCGGCTTTCTTCTCGCAAAGCCTCTATTCGACGCTGCTGATTGCATCGCTGCGGCTCGGCCTCGAGGTGACGCTGTGGTGCGTCGTCATCGGCTACCCGGCGGCTTATGTGCTGGCCAAGGTGCTCAAGGGCCGCAGCCGCGAGGCTATCTTCCTGCTCGTCATCCTGCCCTTCTGGTCGAACGGGCTGGTGCGGATCTTCTCATGGGCGATGGTGCTGCGCGAAGGCGGCATTCTCGACACGGCGCTCAACGCCGTGCTGCCGTTCAAGATCAACATCGATCTCATGTATTCCTATCCGGCCGTCATCATCGGGCTCGTGCACTCCTATGTGCCCTATATGGTGCTCACCTGTTATCTCACGCTGCAGGCCATCGACGACTCGCTGATCGAGGCGGGACGATCGCTTGGCGCCTCACGGCGGCAGGTGCTGTGGCGGGTGATCATCCCGCTTTCGATGCCGGGCCTGATCGCCGGAGCGGCGCTGATCTTCGTGCCGGTGGTCGGCTCCTTCATGGAGCCGCGCATCCTCGGCGGCCGCACCGGCACCTTCTACGGCACCGTCATAGAGGACCAGTTCGTCGCCGTCTTCAACTGGCCGCTGGGCGCCGCGCTCTCCTTCATCCTGCTCGCGGTCGTGCTGATCATCCTCGCTTTAGCCGCGCCGGTCCTGCGGAGAGCCGGCTGATGGCGACGACGCGCATCCTCGAATGGCTCGGGCGCTTCTACATCGTGCTGCTGCTCGCCTTCCTCTACCTGCCGATCATCATCATGGCGGCGATGTCCTTCAACGCCTCGCCCTTCTATCAATTGCCTTTCGAGTGGACGACGGACTGGTATGCCTCGCTCTGGCAGAACGACCAACTGATCGCGGCGACCTGGAACAGCATCGAGATCGCAATCATCACCACTTTGATCTCGACCGTGCTTGGATCGATGGCGTCGCTGGCACTCTACCGCTACGAGTTCCGCGGCAAAAAAATCCTGCAGGCGCTGCTCTTTCCGCCGATCGCCATTCCATGGCTGATCACCGGCACCGCGATGCTGATCTTCTTCTTCGGAGTCGGCATCGGCCGCGGGCTGGTGGCAATCCTGCTCGGCCATGTCGCGCTGGCGCTGCCCTACGTGATCGTCGTCGTCTCGGCGCGGCTGCAGACCTTCGCGCCAGAGCTGGAAGAGGCGGCGCGCTCGCTGGGCGCCAATCAGTGGCAGGTGACCATGCGCGTCACCTTGCCGTGGATCATGCCCGGAGTGATCGCCGGCGGGCTGTTCGCCTTTGCCGTGTCGTTCGACCAGTTCGTGGTCTCGTATTTCCTGTCGACGCCCGGCCAGACGACTCTGCCGGTCGAAATCTATGCCGCGATCCGCAAGGGTTTTACCCCGGAGATCAACGCGGTCTCGACCATCATCATTGTCGTGTCGATGGCACTGATGCTGCTCACGGCGCGCTTCTTCAAATTCGGCGGAGAGAAATAATAATGGCCGGCGTCCAGGTAGCGAACGTCTCCCGCAGTTTCGGTGCGCACAAGGCGCTGGACGATGTCTCGATCGATTTTCCGGACGGCGGCTTCTACGCGCTGCTCGGGCCCTCCGGCAGCGGCAAGACGACGCTGCTCAGGCAGATCGCCGGCTTCGACTTTCCGGACTCAGGCCGCATCGCCATCGGCGGCGAAAGCGTCGAGCGCGTGCCGGTCGAGAAGCGGCGCATCGGCATGGTGTTCCAGAACTATGCGCTGTTTCCCAATATGAGCGTCGCCGACAATGTCGCGTTCGGCCTTTCGGTGCGCGGCGAGCCGAAGGCGACCATTGCAGCGGAAGTGCAGCGCGCGCTCGACCTCGTGCAGCTCGGCAAGCTCGGCGGGCGAAAGCCGCACCAGCTCTCGGGCGGCCAGCGCCAGCGCGTGGCGCTGGCGCGGGCCATCGTCACCAAGCCGCGCGTGTTGCTTCTCGACGAGCCGCTCGGCGCGCTCGACAAGGCGCTGCGCGTCGACATGCAGATCGAATTGAAGCGCATCCAGCGCGAGATCGGCATCACCACCATCTTCGTCACGCATGACCAGGAAGAGGCGCTGACAATGAGCGATCGGATCGGCATCCTGCGTGACGGCCGGCTGGTGCAGGAAGGGCCGCCGGAAGAGATTTACGACAGGCCGCAAAGCGAATTCGCCGCGACCTTCCTCGGCGACGCCAATATCTTTCGCGGCGACGCGACCGGCTCCGGGATCAAGCTGTCGGACGGCACGACGATCGCCGCTTCGACAGGCGCATCGGTGCCGGCCGGCGCCAAGGCGAGCTGTGCCGTGCGGCCGGAGCGCATCCGGATCTCGACCGGCGCTGCGACTGCCGGTGCCGGCAATGCGAACGTGCTCGCAGGGTGGGTCTCGAAGCGCATCTTCGCCGGCAACAACAGCACCTATTTCGTCGAGCGCGACGGCCAGACGCTGAAGGTGATCGTCCAGAACACCGGGGCCGAGAGGCTGGCCGAAGGTCAGCCCGTGGTGCTCAGCTGGTCGCCGGACAGCACTGTGCTGATCGCGGCCTGAAACTGCTGCTGCTCGAAGCCAGGACGAGACGATTCAAATCTCCGGGATGCTCTCGCGGAAGATGACCTGCAACCGTGGCTGATGGAGCTCGTAGGGCAATCCCCTGACCGAATGCGACAGGATGTTGAGCGCCTCCCTGGCCTCGACGCGCGGATTCTGGTCGATCACCGCGTCGAGCGTGCCGTCGAGCAAAAGCTCCTTCGTGCCGTCCGTCACCTCATGGCCGAGGAAGAGGATCTCCTTCGCGCGTCCGCGCTCCTTCAGCGCGCGGGCGATGCCGGTATTGCCGGCGCCGACATTGTAGATCGCGGCGAGATCCGGATGGCGCTCGAGCAGGGCGGAGGCTTCCGAATAGGCCTTCTCGCGGTCATCGAGCATTTCGCGCATCTCGACGATTTCGAGGTTGGGAGATTCCTCGGCGACGATATGGCGAAAACCCATCTCGCGTTCCTCATGGCCGCGATAGGCGAGCGAGCCTGCGAACAACGCCACCTTGCCCGGACGGCCGGCGCCCATGAAGCGGTTGAGCAGATAGCCGGCAAGCCGGCCCGCGGCGCGGTTGTCGATGCCGATATAGGCGACCCGCGGCACATGCAGGATGTCGGAGGCGATGGTGACGACCTTGATATCGCTGGCCGACAGCGACCGGATCACCTCGCGCACCGTCGGGTGGTCGAGCGCGATGACGCCCACACCTTGGGTCTGGCCGTGCAGATCCTGCAGCAGGCGGGCGAGCCGGTCGGGGTTGAAGCCTTCGATGGTGGTGACGCGGACGTCGAGATCGGGCCGTGTCAACGCCTGCGCCTCGATGTGCCGGTGCAAGAGCTTGATGAAGGAGTTGGTGCCGGCCGGCAGGGCGAAGTCGAGCCTTATCGTCTGCCCCGGCACGGCGCGCGGCTGACTTCCGTTCGGCGTTTCGGCGATGTAGCCCAGGCGCTGCGCCATCTCGATGACGATCTCGCGCGTGCGTGCCCGCACCCCCGGGCGGTTGTTCAGCACACGGTCGACCGTGGCAGGAGAAACGCCGGCTTCCCGGGCTATGTCTGTCAGGGTTGACCGCACGTCGAGCACCTCATCGCAAGCATCAGAATCACGCAGCTTCCACTCAGTTCCGCGGAAACGCTCAGCCGCAACCGCGATTCTGATGTGAAATGATGTAACCGCCCTTGGCTTGCGCGCAAGCCGGCGCGGTACATAAGGCGCCGAAGGTCCGGCCAAGCTGGTCGGATCGCGGCGAAAGCCCCTCAAATCCAAGCAATGGGAGCGATATGATGGGTTCGGCGGACTGCATTTTCTCCCTCACTTGCGATTTTATGACGTATTTTGAGTATTTATGATGTTGACAGGCTTCACACGCTGTCGTCAATATCCCTCACGCGGGCCATGGAGGAACGGGCCCGAGGGAGGAATTCGATGTCTCAATTGATCCGCATGTCGCGGCGCCGCCTGCTGGCGTCCGGAGGAAAGGCCGCGGTGTTCGTCGCCGCGACCGGTATTGCACCGCAATTCATTCGCCCCGGCCGCGCCTTCGCGGCAGACGCGCTGGCGCCCGGCATGATCGGCGGGCCGACCGGCTTCGACGGCGCGGAGCGCTATCAGTACGGGCCCGACACGCCGGAAGGGCGCGCGGTCGAGGCGGCCAAGGCGCTGAAGGCGGCCGGCAAGGCGCCGGCGAAAATCGTTCTCGGTCTGTCCGACGGCTCGATCGGCCAGCTGACCAAGCCTTTCCCGGCCGGCGCGCCATCGATCAAGGATCTGTGGGAGAAGGAAACCGGCATCCAGATCGAGATCGTCGGCCTGCCGAACGGCCAGGAATTCACCAAGACGATGCAGGACATCTCCACCAAGGGTGGGGCCTACGACATCTATTCGACCGAATGGAACCGCCTCGGCGATCTTGCCGAAACCGGCGGCATCGCCAAGCTCGACGACTTCGTCGCCAAGCACAAGCCGGAATGGGACGATCCGAAGCAGGGTTACGTCAACGGCGCCAAGGGAGTGTCGCTGCTCAACCAGTATCGCGGCTCGACCTATGGCGTGTCGCTGGACGGCGATTTCCAGACCTGGGTCTACCGCGCCGACCTGTTCGGCGACGCCGCCGAGCAGAAGGCCTTCAAGGACAAATACGGCTACGACCTTGCCCCGCCGAAGACCTGGAAGCAGCACAGCGACGTCGCGGCCTTCTTCCAGCGGCCGGACAAGGGCCTGTTCGGCTCGACCGACCTGCGCAACCAGGGCTGGGGCTACACCAACTGGTACCAGCGCTATGTCTCGATGGCCTCGCCCAACCAGTTCCTGTTCGGCGACGACGGCAAGCCGCTGATCAATTCCGAGCACGGTATCGCCGCCACCAAGGAGTATGTGGAGTCGCTGGCGCATCATTCGCCTGACGCGATCTCGTGGGGCTGGCCGGAGCAGTACGGCAACTTTGCCAAGGGAGGTGCTGCGATGACCTGCGCCTTCTCCAACCTGCCGAAATTCCTCGACAATGCCGGCAACAAGGATTCGGCCGTCACCGGCAAGATCGGATCGATGCTGCCGCCGGGACGCGAGATCGACGGCAAGCTGATCAGCCGTTCGGTTCTGTGGTTCTCGCTGACCGGCATGGTCTCGTCGCAGTCGAAGAACCCCGAAGCCGCTTACCTTCTGCTGCAGTGGCTGGGTTCTGCCCGCATCTATGCCTGGATGAGCGCCAATCCCGGCGGCTATCTCGATCCGTTCCGGCTCTCGGACTTCTCCGATCCGCTCGTGCGCCAGACCTATCACGCCTACCACATGGACGTGGTGCGCGAGACGGTGGCACGCACGGTGCCGACCATCAACTACCCCGGCGCCACGGCCTTCCACAACGCGCTCGACGAGAACCTCGTGGCCTCGCTGACCAAGGCCAAGACGCCGGAGCAGGCGATGGCCGACACCGAACGCGAATGGAAGAAGATCGCGCGCCGCATCGGCGAGGACAAGCTCCTCGAAGCCATCAAGACCAACAAGGAGGCCTGGCCCACGGTTCTCGATCCAATCAGCTGATCCGCCTCCCTGGATCAGAACCGGAGGGGAGGGGCGTCAGCTCTTCCCCTCCTTCCTAACGCCACCAGCAAAGCAGCCAGATGAAGCGTTCCGTTCCCTTCGAGATGTTCCGCTACGCCGCGATCCTCGCGGCGATGGCGGTGACGCTGGTGCCGATCCTGTGGATGGTGTCGATGGCCTTCAAGCCGATCGGCGAATGGTCGGCGACCGGCGCCGACCTGACCTGGTGGCCGAAGCAGCCGACGCTTGCCAATTTCCGATTCGTGTTCGGCCACTCCACCAACGACCTGATCGTCGCGCTCGACCACACGGCGGTGAAGCCGATCCTGTCGTCGCTCTTGTCGGCGGTGTTCGGGACCGTGATCGCCATGTCGGCCGGCACCGCCGCCGCCTACGGCCTGTCGCGCTTCGGCTCCGGCCAGAACCTGCCGCTGGCGCTTATCCAGCTCAGGCTGTTTCCGCCGATGGCGGTGATGATCCCGGTGATGATCATGTGGGCGTTCCTCAACCTCAACGACACATGGTGGGGGCTGGCGCTGATCTATGGCATCGTCACGCTGCCCTTCGCCTTCTGGCTGATGAAGACCTTCTTCGACGACATGCCGCGCGAGATCGAGGAAGCGGCGCTCGTGGAGGGCTGCTCGCGGCTGCGCGTCTTCACCCGCATCACGCTGCCGATGATGCGCGCGCCGCTGGCGAGCGCCGCGCTCTTCGTCTTCATCCTCAACTGGTCGGATTATCTCATCGCGCTGCTGCTGACGACGCGCGAATGGGTGACGATTCCCGTCTACATGGCGTCGCTGTCGTCCTCGATGACCGGACAGCTCTACGGCGCCAAGGCCGCGCTCGGCCTGATCGCGGCGGTGCCGCCGGTGATCATGGGCATCGCCATCCAGCGCCATCTGGTGCGCGGGCTGACGTTCGGAGCGCTCAAGCAATGAGCGCGCTGACGGCGACGATTTCGGAGGACAAGATGGACGCGCGGACGAAGTCCGTCGCGCCTGACGAGGGCGCGCGGCTGGGCTTCCGCCTGACCTTGCCGGCGCAGATCCTGGTGCTGTTCATCTCGGCCTTTCCGCTTCTGATGCAGCTCTACATCAGCGTCACCGACTGGTCGCCGCTTTCGGGCATCGGCTGGTGGAACGCCTCGGAGATGTGGAACAGCTTCGCCAACTATACCGACCTCGCGGCCGACACACGCTTCTGGAGCGCCTTGCAGCGCACGGCGATCGTTATGCTGGTCTGCGTGCCGGCGGAGTTCCTGCTGGGTCTGGCGCTGGCGACGCTTTTCGCCGACGACTTTCCCGGCAAGCGCATCTTCTATTCGATCCTGCTGATGCCGATGATGGTCGTGCCAGCGGTCGCCGGCTACATGTTCTTCATGCTGTTCCAGTCAGGCGGCCCGGTGAACGACATCCTGTCGCGCATCGTCGGCACGCCGGTGACGATCGCCTGGCTTTCCGATCCGAACCTGGCGCTGATCGCGGTGATGATCGCCGACATCTGGCAGTGGACGCCGCTGATGTTCCTCATCCTGCTCGCCGGCCTGGTCGGTGTACCGGAGGATCAAATGAAAGCGGCCACATTGCTCGGCGCCAATGCCTGGCAGCGCTTCACCACCATCGTGCTGCCGAAGATGAAGACGATCATCATCATCGCCTTGGCGATAAGGGTGATTGAGAACTTCAAGATCTTCGACACGCTCTATATCATGACCGGCGGCGGCCCGGGCGTCGCCACCGAGACGATCTCCGTCTACATCTACAAGGTCACCACCCAGGACCTGATCTGGGGCTATGTGGCGGCCATCGCGCTCGCCATCCTGATCGTGCTTTCGATCGTCGCGGTCTACGCCATGAAGCGCATGGCGAAGAGCCGGGAGGTGCCGGCATGAGCGCGATCCACTTGCAAAACCTGGTCAAAAAGTTCGGCGACTTCGCCGCGCTGAAGACGATGGACCTCGAGATCGCCGATGGCGAGTTCATGGCGCTGCTTGGACCATCGGGTTGCGGCAAATCGACGACGATGAACATGATCGCCGGCATGGAAGAGCCGACCAGCGGCAAGATCCTGTTCGGCGAGCGCGACATGGCCGGCGTCCCGATGGGGCGGCGCGGCGTCGGTTTCGTCTTCCAGAACTACGCCATCTTCACCCATATGACGGTGCGGCAGAACCTCGCCTACGGTCCGAAGATGCGCGGCACCGCCAAGGCCGAGATCGATCGCCGCGTCGGCGCCATCGCCGAGATGCTGCAGCTTTCGCCGCTGCTCGACCGCAAGGCCGACAGGCTGTCGGTCAACATCCTGCAGCGCGTGGCGATCGGCCGCTCGGCGATCATGGAGCCGGCGATCTTCCTGCTCGACGAGCCGCTCTCCAATGTCGACGCGGCCTTCCGCGCGGTGATGCGCACCGAGCTCAAGCAGCTGCAGCGCCAGTTCAGGCAGACCATGGTCTATGTCACGCATGACCAGCTCGAGGCCATGACCATGGCCGACCGCATCGCGGTGATGGATCACGGCGTGCTGCAGCAGGTCGGCACGCCGCTCGAGGTCTACAACAACCCGGCCAATGTCTTCGTCGCGCGCTTCATCGGCGCGCCGGGCATGAACCTGCTGAAGGGCAGGCCGGCGCAAAGCGACCGCGGGCTGGTGATTGACCTCGGACCGCTCGGCGTCACACCGCCCTTGTCGGATGACCTGGCTTCGGCCGTGCGCGCGGTGCGTGGCGACGTGCTTTACGGTTTCCGGCCGGAGCAGGTGACGCTTGCCGTGCGCGGGCTCTCGATGCCGGTGAGCTTCGTCGAGCGGATCGGCGCGCGCACCATCGTCCATCTGGGCGAAGGCGAGAGTGCGGTCAAGGCGGTGTTCGAGAACGATGTCGGCCTGTCGGTCGGGCAGACGGCGGTCGTGGCGCCGCCGGCCTCGTCGGTGCGCGTCTTCGACGCAGCCACCGGCCTTGCAGTGAGGGCGGGCTGAGCCATGGCCGATATCGTTTTCCGCAATGTCACCAAGCGCTACGGCAAAACACTTGCCGTGGACGATGCTTCCTTCACCGTCAACGACAACGAGTTCTTCTGCTTCTTCGGGCCGCCGCTGTCCGGCAAGTCGACGATCCTGCGGCTGGTGCTCGGATTGGAGCAGCCGGACGAGGGCGAGATCCTGATCGGCGGCAAGCCGGTCAACAGCGTCTCGCCAGCCGAGCGCAACGTCGCCATGGTGTTCCAGAACCTTGCGCTGTTCCCGCATATGAGCGCGCGCGACAATGTCCGCTTCCCGCTGGTCGAGCGGAAGGTGGCCGAGGCCGAGATCGAAAAGCGCCTCGCCGACGTCGCAGCTAAGCTGCATATCGGCCATATCCTGCACAAGCCGCCGGCGCAGCTTTCCGGCGGCGAGCGGCAGCGCGTGGCGATCGCGCGCGCCCTGGTGCGCGATCCGGCCGCCTATCTGATGGACGATCCGATCTCGGCGCTCGATGCCAGGCTGCGCGAGGAAACGCGCGTCGAGCTGAAGCGCATCCAGCGCGAGCTCGGCAAGACGCTGATCTATGTCACGCATGACCAGGAGGAGGCGATGTCGGTCGCCGACCGCATGGCGATCCTGGAGAACGGCCGGATCAGGCAGATCGGCGCGCCGGCCGAAATCTACGACCGTCCGGCCAGCGCCTATGTGGCGCGCATGCTCGGCTCGCCGATGATGAACATCCTGCCGTCGGTGCGCGGCGCAAGCGGGATCGAGGCTGCGGAAGGCGTGATCCGCATCGCCGACGACAAAGCGCCGGCCGAGGCGATCGAGATCGGGCTCAGGCCGGAAGACATCAAGGTCCGGCCGTGGACGGACAACGAGACGGCGGAAGGGGGCTCGGGCCGCCCGGCGCGGGTGTTCGAGGTCGAGCCGCTCGGCGGCTACACCGTGGTGACACTCGCTGCCGGGCAGGCGCGGCTCAGGGCGCTGCTGCGCGGCCAGCCCGACATCAGGCCGGATGCGATGGTGGCGATATCCTGCGAGCCGGCCAGAGTGCATTATTTCGGCCGGGACGGAGGCGCGTTGTGACGGCCGCCGCGGCGACAGAATTTCGGGAGGAAGAAATGGCAGAAAAAGGCTTCGAGCCGGACGTCAAGGTTCGCACCAGGGACTACAAAATCGGCTGCGTCGGCGCCGGTATGATCATGGCCGAGTGTCATCTGGCGGCCTACAAGGAAGCAGGCTTTCCGGTTGTGGCGATCGCCTCGCGCACCAAGGCGAACGCCGAGAAGGTCGCCACCCGCTGGGGCATTCCGACGGTGCACGACACGCCGGAACATCTGATCGAGGACGAACAAGTCGAGATCATCGATCTTGCCTTCCCGCCCGACCAGCAGCCGGCGCTGATCCGCCATGCGCTGAAGCAGAAGCACATCAAGGCGATCCTGGCGCAAAAGCCGCTGGCGCTGTCGGTCGAGGAGGCCGTCAAGCTGCGTGACGAGGCGGCGAAGGCCGGCAAGATCCTCTCGGTCAACCAGAACATGCGCTACGACCAATCGATGCGCGTCCTGAAGCAGATCATCGACAGCGGCGCGCTCGGCGACATCGTCTTCGCGCAGATCGACATGCATGCGATCCCGCACTGGCAGACCTTCCTTCAGGGCTACGACCGGCTGACGCTCGCCAATATGAGCGTGCACCATCTCGACGTGTTGCGCTTCCTTTTCGGCGACCCGGACGAGATCACGACGCTGACGCGAAAGGACCCGCGCACCCAGTTCGATCACTCCGACGGCATCACCGTATCGACGCTGCGCTTCCCGTCGGGCGTGCTTGCCGTGTCGCTGGAGGACGTTTGGTCCGGCCCGCGCCAAGAGGGTTATAGGGACGACCAGCATATCAACTGGCGTGTCGACGGCACCAAGGGCGTCGCCAAGGGCACGATCGGCTGGCCGACGGGTGCCGCCTCGACGCTGACCTACGCTTCGGCCGAGACGACCGGCGGGGAATGGGTGAGCCCGAGCTGGGAAACGATGTGGTTCCCGCATGCCTTCATCGGCGTGATGGAACAGCTGCAGCATGCCGTGAAGACGGGCACGCCGCCGGCGCTTTCCGTTGCCGACAACGTCAAGACCATGGCGCTGGTCGAGGCAGGCTATCGCTCGATGGCCGCGGGCCGCACGGTCAAGCTCTCCGAGATCCCGACAAACTGAATCAACTGAATCGCTACAAGGAGGAATTCACACCATGATGCAGGCAGGCATTTTCACGGGCTATTTCCCGTACGGCCTCGAAGAGACGGCAAAGAAGATCCGCGGTCTCGGTTTCAACACGGTGCAGCTCGACCTGCACTTCAAGGACATCGACCTGTCGGCGGGCCAGATCACCAAGGACAAGGCGAAGAGGGTGCGGGATGTCTTCCGCGACCATAACCTGCCGGTCTGCTGCGTGTCGGGCTACACCAACATCATCCACCCGGACAAAGCGGAGCGCGAGAAGCGCGTCGGTTATCTCAAGGAGATCATCCGCAATGCGCGCCATTTCGGCTCGCCTTACGTGATCTCGGAAACCGGCACCTACAACACAGAGTCCGACTGGGTGCATCACCCGAAGAACAAGACCGAGGAAGGTTTTGAGGAATGCCGCAAGGTGATCGCCGACCTTGCCCAGACGGCTTACGATCACGGCGCGGTGTTCCTGCTCGAGACCTATGTCAACAACGTCGTCGGCTCGGTCGAGGAGACGGTGAAGATGTTCGCGCAGGTCGACCATCCCGGCCTCGGCCTGCTGATGGACCCGACCAATTATTTCGAGTCCCACAACATCGACCGTATGGACCAGATCCTCAACCAGGTCTTCGACACGCTGACCGACAAGATCAAGATCGCCCATGCCAAGGACGTGAAGCGCTCGGGCGACGACAAGTCCGAGAAGCATGCCGATATCGGTGACGCCGACGCAATGGAAAGCCACACCTTCCGCGGTGTCGGCGAGATCGAGCTGCCGGCGCCGGGCCTCGGCTCGCTGAATTACGACCTCTACCTCAAGCGTCTCGCCGAGAAGCATCCGAACATCCCGGTGATAATCGAACATCTGTCGGAAGAGGACGTGCCGCGCGCCAAGAAGTTCCTCGACGGGAAGTTCCGCGAGAACGGCCTCTGAGATTGCGCAGGCGCCGCGCTTCGCGGCGGCGCCTGCGGCTTGCACCAGACAAGTGGAGGAAACGAGATGTTGAAATTCGGATTGAAACTGGCGGCCGCGGCGACTGTGCTTGCGGGCCTCGCCTTCGGCTCAGCTGCGCAGGCGCAGGACGGCCAGAAGACGTTTTATCTCTTGTCGCATGGCGGCCCGTCGGACGCGTTCTGGATCGACTGGAACGCCGGCGCGACCAAGGCCTGCGACCAGCTCAAGGTGACCTGCAAGATCTCCTTCAGCGGCGGCGATATGGCGGCGCAGAAGGAGGCCTTCAACTCGGCGCTCGCCGCTAAGCCGGACGGCATCGCTACGACCTCGGCGCAGCCAGGTCTGTGGACCGAGGAAGTGAAGGCCGCCAAGGCCGCCGGCATTCCGATCGTGTTCTTCAACACCGACGATCCGGCAACCGGTCGCCAGGCCTATGTCGGCGCCGACCTCAAGGAAGCCGGCGCCATCTGGGCGAAGTATCTCGTCGACCATAAGATGGTGAAGCAGGGAGACAAGGTGTTCCTGCCGGTCGAGGTGCCCGGCGCCAGCTACCAGCAACTCGAGACCGAGGGCATCGCCGGCGTCTTCGATCCGCTCGGCATCAAGTATGACGTGGTCGACTGCGGCACCGATCCGGCCGGCATCATCGCCAAGATGACCGACTATATGGTCGCCAACAATCCGCCGGCGATCATTGCGCTGGGCGACTCCGTTGCGGCCAGCGTCAAGCGGGTGTTCGACGGCGCGGGCATTCCGGCCGGCAAGATTCCGGTCGTCGGCTGGGGCAATTCCAAGGAGACGGCCCAGGCGGTCAAGGACGGCTTCGTCAACGCCGCCGCCTGGCAGTATCCGTCGGCCCAGGGCTTCATGCCGGTCGCGCTGCTCGGCCTCGCCGCTTCGGGCGAGCCGATCGGCTACGACATCCACACCTTCGGCCTCTACGACGCCTCCAGCGTCGAGCCGATCCTGAAGCTCTACGACAAGAAGTGAGAGAACTGGCGCCCGTCGTGTGAACGTCGGGCGCCACGCAGAAAGCATGGTTCAGCAAGTCATGGTCCAGCAAGCCGGGGCAGTTACAGCGGAAGATGGCGCGGGGCGTGCGAAGGCCAAGTCGAGTCTGATGCGCTCGCCGCAATTCTCCTCCTTCGTCATCCTCGTCGTGCTTCTGGTGGTGTTCGCGGTTGCCGACGGCAATTTCCTGTCGCCGCTCAACATCTCCAACATGATGGCGTTCCTGCCGGAGCTCGGCATTATCGCGCTCGGCATGACGCTGCTTCTGACCGCCGGCGAATTCGACCTGTCGGTCGGCGCGGTCTTCGCGCTCGCCCCCGTCGTGGTGATGCTCCTGGTACAGAACGCCGGCGTCGATATCGGCGTGGCGCTGCTCGCCGGGCTGCTGCTCTGCATCGCGATCGGCGCCATCAACGGCGTCATCGTCACCAAGATCGGCATCTCGTCCTTCCTGGTGACGCTGTCGATGCTGCTTATCGTACGCGGCGCCGCGCTCTACATCACGCAGGGCTTTCCGTTGAAGTCCTGGGACCAGCCGGGCTTTTTCGTCACGCTGCTCGCCGGCAGCTTCAACATCGGCGCGTTCCGCTTCTACACCTCGCTCTGGTGGTTCATCGGGCTCTCGCTGCTTGCGGTCTATGTGCTGCGCTACGCCAAGCTCGGCAACTGGATCAGCGCCATCGGCTCCAACCGCAACGCGGCGGTGGCGCGCGGCGTGCCGGCCGACGCCGTCAAGATCTGGCTTTTCACCCTGACCTCGGTGCTCGCAGGGCTTGCCGGCATGATCAGCGCCTTCCGCATCTCGGCGGCCTCGCCGGTGGCGGGAACCGGCTATGAGCTCGAAGTGATCGCCATGGTGGTGGTCGGCGGCACGGCGCTGACCGGCGGGCGAGGCACCATCCTCGGCACCATCGTCGGCGCGCTGATGCTGCGCGCGATCCGCAACGGCATCGTGCTCGTCGGCGTGCCGGGGCTCGCCTACAACATCTTCGTCGGCGTCATCATCCTCGCCATGCTCATCCTGCACGCTCTGCTGCAGAAAAACGCCGCAAGGAGCTGACAATGATGCAGGAAGTGCTCCGGCTGCAGAACTTACAAAAATCCTTCGGCAGCGTGCGCGCGCTGAAGAATGCCTCGCTGACGCTCAAGGAGGGCGAGGTGGTCGCGCTGCTTGGCGATAACGGCGCCGGCAAGTCGACGCTGATCAAGGCGATCTCCGGCGTCTTCCCGATCGATCGCGGCGACATCTATGTGCGGGGTGAGAAGGTCTCGATCCGCTCGACGCGCGAGGCAATGGATCTCGGCATCGAGACCATCCATCAGGACACTTCGCTTGCGCCCGACCTCAGCATCGCACGCAACCTGTTCCTCGGCCGCGAGCCGGTCAATCTCAAATGGCTCGGCGTGTTCGCGCCGCTCGACCTCGCCAAGCTGCGCGATGCGGCCTCGGCGCTGCTCAAGCGCGTCGGCATTTCGAAGAAGCTCGACGCCGACGCCTTGGTCTCGACGCTGTCCGGCGGCGAGCGCCAGTCGATCGCCATCTCGCGCGCCATGCAGTTCGCCGCCAAGGTGATCATCCTCGACGAGCCGACCAACAATCTCGGCGTCGAGGAAACGCATGGCGTGCTGCGCTTCGTCAAGGAGATGCGCGAGGCCGGGCATTCGGTGCTTCTGATCACCCACAACATCCACCATGTGTTCGAAGTCGCCGATCGCATCATCGTCATGCGCCGCGGCGAGATCGTCGCCGAGCAGACGGTCGCCGACACCGACCTTCTGACCGTGGAAAGCCTGATAACCGGCGCCGACCTGTCGGCCCTGATGAAAAGGGCGCAGTGACGGCATGGTGAAGCTCTACGGACAGACGCTTTCACGGCGGCAGGTCGCGGAACGTTCCGGCATGCTGTCGCAATTCGCAGGCGTGCGGCTGATGACGCTCGGCGACGGCGTCGAGCGCGGCATCCGCATGCTCGAATTCCGCACAGGGTCGGGCCTGCGCTTCACGGCGCTAATCGACCGTGCACTCGACATTGCCGATTGCGAATACAAGGGCCAGGCGATCGGCTGGCATTCGCCGAGCGGTTTTCGCAACCCGGGCCTCCACGACTATGAAGGCGAGGACGGCTTTGCCTGGGGACGGTCCTTCTCCGGCCTGCTGGTCACCTGCGGCCTCGACCACATTCTCGGCCGCAACAAGGTGCCGGCGGAGAACTACAATTACCCGGGCCGCAAGACGGTGACGCACTCGCTGCATGGACGCGTCGGCACCATTCCGGCGCGGCTCACCGGCTATGGCGAAAACTGGGACGGCGACCGCTGCGTTTTGTGGGCGGAGGGAATCGTCCAGCAGGCAAGCGTGTTCGGCGAAGATTTGCATCTCATCCGCCGCATCGAGGCCGATGTCGGCGGCAGCGAGATCCGGCTTTCGGACCGGGTCGTCAATCACGGCTTCCATCGCACGCCGCATATGTATTTCTATCATGTCAATGTCGGGCATCCGCTTCTCGACGAAGGCTCGCGCTATCTGGCGCCGATCCGTGACGTGGTCTGGGCAGCACATGCCGGCGAACGCTACCAGGCGCAGAAGGTCGGCTACCGTACCGTTTCCGGGCCTCAGCTCGGCTTCAGCGAACAGGTCTGGCAGCATGAGCTGGGCGCCGACAGCAAGGGCGAAGTGCCGGTCGCCGTCGTCAACGACCGGCTTGGCCTCGGCTTCGAGGTCGTCACCCGCAAGGACCAATTGCCTTGTTGCTACGAGTGGCAGAATTTCCAGGCCGGGCAGTATGCGCTTGGCATCGAGCCCTCGACGCACCATGTGCTCGGCAACCTGGCTGCGCGCGAGCGCGGTGAGATGATCTGGCTGGAGCATGGCGAGACCCGCGCATATGACGCGGTGTTTCGCGTCCTCGATGGCAAGGATGCGATCGCAGATGCGGAACGAAGGATCGCGGCCATCGCCCGTCAGCCAGAGCAGGATTATCCTCAACCATCCGGCAATTTCCCAAGACTGGCGGGGAGGGCATGAGCGCGACATTTATCCATAGCGAGCTCTCCGGCCGGCGGACCGGATTGCCAGCTCTGCGTGAAGATTGGAGGCCGATGTGACGGTGGCAAAGAAGCGCGACTACAGCCTTGTCGGCGAAAGCACGCGCAGGGCGATTGAGACCGGGCTCGCCTCGGCCGAATGGTACCACACGGACGTGCCGCGCAAGACCATGAAGGAATTGATGCAGCGTTCCGACGGGCCGGCGATCCGCGACACCATCATATGGATTTCTGCGATCCTGGGCTCGGCGGCCGGCATCGTCTGGTTCTGGGGCACATGGTGGGTCGTTCCGTTCCTGTTCGTTTATGGCGTGCTCTATGGCTCTTCGAGCGACTCACGCTGGCACGAATGCGGCCACGGCACCGCCTTCCGCACGCGCTGGATGAACGACGTCGTCTACCACATCGCCTCCTTCATGCTGATGCGCAACCCCGTGCAGTGGCGCTGGAGCCATGCGCGCCACCACACCGACACCATCATTGTCGGCCGCGACGCCGAGATCGCGGTGATGCGGCCGCCGGACCTCATCAAGGCGGCTTTGGCCTTCACCGGCATCCTCGACTTCCGCTATTCGCTGCCGACGTTGGTGCGCCAAGCCTTCGGTACATTGTCGGACGACGAGAAGAGCTACATCCCTGAGATGGAGCAGCACAAGGCGGTGATCGCAGCGCGCTGGCATATGGTCGTCTATGCCGTGACGATCGCTGTCGCGATCGCGCTTAGGTCGTGGATACCGCTGGTGCTGATCGGCGTGCCGCGCCTTTACGGCACCTGGCACATGGTGCTGACGGGGCTGTTGCAGCATATCGGACTGGCCGACAATGTCACCGATCACCGGCTGAACACGCGCACCGTCTACATGAACCCGATCAGCCGGTTCATCTACTGGAACATGAACTACCATGTGGAGCACCACATGTTCCCGATGGTGCCTTACCACGCGCTGCCGAAGCTGCATGAGCTGATCAAGCACGATCTGCCGGTGGCGAATCCGTCGATGTGGCACGCCTATCGCGAGGTCTGGCCGGTGCTGCTCAGGCAGCTGAAATATGAGGACTACTATCTCAAGCGCGAACTGCCGCCGACGGCCAAGCCCTATCGCGGCGAATTCCATGATCTCGACATAACGGCGGCCGCCGCCGAATAGGCGCCGCATGCAATCCAGAGAATATGATGGCCGGAGAAGGACGATGGCGGAGTGGGTCGAAGCATGCGCGGTGGACGATGTGGACGAGGAGGATGTGATCCGCTTCGACCATGGCGGCCGCACGTTCGCGATCTACCGCTCGCCGGACGACGCATTCTTCGCCACCGACGGCTACTGCACGCATGAAAAAGCGCATTTGGCCGACGGGCTGGTCATGGACGACATCATCGAATGCCCCAAGCACAATGGCCGCTTCAACTACAAGACCGGCGAGGCCAAGGGCGCGCCGGTCTGCGTCAACCTCAAGACCTATCCGGTCCGGGTCGAGGCCGGTAAGGTGATGATCGATATCGGCTGAGGGCCGTTTGCGAATCAACAGGGATACATCAATGAGCCGAAAGAGACCAACCGTTGCCGATCTGCGTGCCATGAAGGGCAAGCGGCAATTGACCATGCTGCGCGTGCTGACGCTGGAGGAGGCGGAGGCCGCCGAGCGGGCAGGGGTGGATATCGTCTCCGTGCCGCCTGAGCTGGTGCTCAATCCGCAATATCGCGATGCCGCGCCCAGCCTCTTCACCATGCCGGGCGACAATTTTTACGAGATCGGCACGGCCGACGATTTCGTGCGCTGGGCGTTCCGCCTCTACAAGGCAAGCGCCGACGCCGTCTATTGCAGCGCCGGCTATGCCACGATCAAGCGCATGGCCGATGACGCCATCCCCGTCATCGGCCATGTCGGTCTAATCCCGTCTCGCGCCACCTGGACCGGCGGCTTCAAGGCCGTCGGCAAGACCGCCGACACGGCGATGAAGGTGTTCGAGGCGGTGAAGCAGCTGGAAGCCGCCGGCGCGATCGGCGCCGAGATCGAGGTCGTGCCGGTCGAGGTGGCGAAGGCGATTTCCGAGCGCACCTCGCTGATCATGCTGTCGATGGGCGCGGGCACCGGCTGCGACGCCCAGTACCTGTTTGCCGAGGATATTCTCGGCACCAATCGCGGTCACATGCCGCGCCACTCGAAAGTCTACCGCAACTTCGCCGCCGAATATGACCGGCTGCAGCAGGAGCGCATCGCGGCGTTTTCCGAATATGTCGCCGACGTCAACAGCGGCGCCTATCCGGAACACAGGCATATCGTGCACATGGATCCGGACGAGCTTACCCTCTTCATGAAGAAGGTGGAGGCAAAGCCCTGAACCCAGGGTCGAAAAGCGTCAGCCGGTTGCCGGGAGACCTTGCCAAATTCCGCTGGCGAGGGCGGCGTAAAGCGCTTCCGCATCGATGCCGAGCGGCCTGTCTTCCTTGAGCGTCGCCACATGCGAGCGCACGGCCGCGTGGATTGTGCCCGTGGCCGGCGCGAGCGTCATACCCTCGCGCAAATCGACAGCCTGCGCTGCCGCCATCAGCTCGAAGGTAATCAGCCGCCGCCACAGCGCGATCATCTCGGCGCATTTCGCGACGGCGAGCGGCGTCTGCGTGGCGTGATCCTCGACGCCCTCGGACACAGGCAGGAAATCGAGCATCACCGGATTGGCCTTGTGGCGGATCGCGGCCAGGATGGCCGTCACCGTCTTCTGCAGCGGCACGAAGCCGGCGGAAGCGCCGCCCACCGGCGAGAGGTATTTCGGCAGGCCATGACGCGTCGAGCCGGTGAGCTGGACGAAGCGCGCGGCGGATGCCGCCGCGCATTGCGCGATCGCCAGGCCAAGCGTCTCGAAGGCGAGCGCCAGCGACGCGGTGTGGAAATTGCCGGTCGACATGACCAGCTCATCCTCGGCAAGCACCAGCGGATTGTCGGCGGCGGCGTTGAGCTCGATCTCGACAGCCAGCCTGGCATGGTCGATCGCCTGGATCAGCGCGCCATGGATCGAGGGCATGCAGCGGATCGACAGCGGATCCTGGATGGTGGTCGGCGCCGGCGCTTCATCGCGGGCCAGCAGGTCGCGCAGGGCTTTCGCCGCAAGTTGCTGGCAGGCACCCGGACGCGCCTGATGCTGGCGCGGATCGAGGATGGTGCGGTTGGCGCCGATGGCTTCCATCGTCAGCGCGCCGGCCTGTTGCTGCTGGTCGAGCGCCGACAGCGCGTCAGTCAGCGCCAGCGCTCCGGTCCCGGCTGAAACCGCCGAGGCGTTGATCAGGGAGAGACCGTCCTTCGGCGAAAGGCTGACGGGTGCCAGCCGCGCCATCATCAGCGCCTTGGCGGCAGGCATGCGGCGGCCCTGATATTCGGCTTCGCCATCGCCGACCAGCACGCGGGCGATCGCCGTCATCAGCAAAAGGTCGCCGGCGCCGATCGAGCCCAGCGACGGCATCACCGGATGCACGCCGGCATTGAGCGCTTCGACCAGCGCGGTGAATACGCGCGGCGACAGGCCCGAGCCGCCGGGCGCGAGCATGGCAAGACGGGCAAACATCGCCGCCCGCACCGCCGGCGTCGGCAGGGCCTCGCCGACCGCGGCGCTGCGGCCTTCGATCAGCTGGCGCTGGAAGGCGCTCGCGTCACCTTCGACCGCGGTGACGAGATTGGCGCCGAGGCCCCTGTTCAGCCCGTATATCTGCTGGCCGCCGGCCGCGGCGGCATCGAGGACCTGGCGTGCCTTGTCGAGCCTTTCGAGGACGGCCGGCGTGACCTCGACCTTGCAGGCGTTGCGCGCGGCGGCAACCACATCCTCGATGCTGACGCCCGCACCGGTGAGAACGAGCGGGCTCATGCGAAGCGCAGCCTCTGGCCGATGCCCTTTTCGCTGGCCTTGGCGAGCATGGCCTTACCGAGCGCGATGTCGGACAGCGAGAGGCCGCGATGCCAAAACAGGATCGTCTCGCCATCGCTTTGCCGGCCTGCCTTGAGGCCGGCGGCGATCTGGCCCAGCTCGGCATGCAGCGTCGCTTCGCTCAGCCGTCCCGTCTCGACATGGGCGCGCAGCGAGCCGAATTTGCCGCTTTTGCATTGGCCCCAGTCGTCGACGACGATCTTCTGCATGATGTCGGTCAGCGACAGCTCGACCGCGCTCATCGTGCCATAGGGCACCACCAGCGCGCCCCGCTTGATCCATTCGGTCTTGAGCAGCGGCTGCGGTTCCGGCAGCCGCGAGGCTTCGACGACGATATCGGCGCCTTCGACGCAGCCTTTCCAGTCGGCCACGGCGATGACCGGCTTGCTCAGGTCGCCCGCGAGCTTCGCGGCAAAGCTATCGCGGCTGTCGGGCCGTCGCGAATGGACGCGGATCTCGTCGAAATCGAAGAGATGGTCGAGCAGGCGCACGTTCCAGTAGGCGGTGCCGCGCGCGCCGATATGGGCGAGCACTTTTGACGACTTCTTCGCCAGATGCTTGGCACCGATGGCCGTGACGGCGCCGGTGCGCATGTCGGTGATGACGGTGGCGTCGAGGATGGCGCGCGGCGTGCCGGTGCGCGGATCGAAAAGATTGAGGATGCCGAATTCCGACGGCAGGCCATGCATGTAGTTGCCGACATAATCGCCGACGATCTTGACGCCTGCCGCATCGAGCGGCGCCACATAGCCGCGCAGCACGTTGAAGTGGCCGTGGAAGGAGGGATCGGGCTCGAGATGGACGCGCGGCTCGATAACGGTCTGGCCGTTACCCTGCGCGACGAGCCCGGCCTCGACGGCGCCGATGATCTCGGCGTCGGTCATTGCAAGTGCGTCAATGTCGAGAGCATTGAGGTAGTCGATATAGATGGGCTTCATGCGTTTTCCTCGGCCACCCCCGGGCTCATCCATAACAGGCGAAACCGGGACACGGAAGTTTGTTGGATAAGCTCTGGACTGGTCCGGCCTTACGCTGTTCAACCAGCGGGTCATGATCGGCACTCCCGACAACGCAGCCGTGTCCCAGCTCGATACCTCGCGGCGATGCGCTTCCTGATCTTGCCGGCCAATGCCGGCGCCGAGGTTTCAGGCCATTCGACAAACAATTGAGGTCGCGCCGGGGCGCATTTTGCGGACGCAAATTGCGCCAGCGGCGCCGCCTTCGCACGGGTTCTTCCACAGATCGCGCGATCGCGTTGGCGAACCGCCAAAAAGCACAAGAGTTTCCGCCTATTGCGCCAGTTTCGGTAATCGATGCGTCCACTCGGCAAATAGTCGGAGAGGCGCGGGTCTTGAACGCGGATTCATTTGACGAGCCGCTGTTGAGCCGATTAGCTTTCGTGCGGGATGGAGGCCGGCAAGCCTTGCCATCGGGGCGAAAGACATAAGCCATGAATGCGACCGGCTGGCTGAACTGGAGGCGCCTTAATCAGGAAGGCATCGTTTTTGCCATCGCCATCCTGCTGTTCGCCGCCGCTGCGCTCGGCCTGCCCGGGTTCCTGACGGCCGACAATCTGGTCGCCATCGTCCGCTCGGTCTCGGTGCTCGGCATCCTGGCGCTCGGCATGGCGGTCGTCATCATCGGCCGCGGCATCGACCTCTCGGCGGTCGCGATCATGGCGATGTCAGTCGCCTGGTACCTGCAATTGCTCAACACCGGAACCTCGGACGGGCTCGCCTTCGTCTATGTGCTGGCGGGCGTACTCGCCATCGGCCTGCTCAACGGTTTCCTCGTCGCCTATGCCGACGTGCCGGCGATCTTCGTCACTTTGGCCACCGGCTCTTTCGTGTTCGGCTATGTGCGGTCGCAACTGATCACGCAGGATGCCGTGCCGGTTCCCGGCGGACACTGGGTCGAGCTGCTCGGCGGCGTTCGCTTCCTCGATATTCCGGTCGAGGTGTTCGTCTTTGCCGGGCTGGCTTTCCTAGTCTTCCTGTTCCTGCACTACACCAAATGGGGCCGTTTCATTTATTTTGCCGGCGACAATCCGGTCGCTGCCCGCAACATCGGCGTTCCGGTGCGGCCCATGCTGGTGCTGCGCTATGTGCTCTCGGCTTTCGTGGCGCTGATCGCCGGGCTTTTGACGGCAGCCAGCCTGCATTCGATCAACACCCGTATCGTCAATTCGACGCTGCTCTACGACATCGTTTTGGTGGCGGTGATCGGCGGCATCGGCCTTTCGGGCGGCAGGGGCGGGGTGCGCAACGTGCTGGTGGGGGCGGCGCTGATCGGCATCCTGCTCAACGCCATGACCATCATCGACATTCCGCTGCTCTACCAGAACCTGATCAAGGCGGCGATCCTGCTCGGAGCCATCATCGTCGACGGCATCATCAATCCGCGCGACGAGCAGACGGCGCAGCAGGGTGACATTTAGAGCAGATGGGCTAGCCCATCTTGGGGTACCCGGGGCGATCGCGACGATCGGCCGGCAATGAAAACCGAACCAGAGGATGTAACATGAAACTGTTGAAAACATTGATGGCCGCCGCCACGGCGCTCGCCATTACCGCCTTCGCAGCGCCGGGCTTCGCCGCCGACGATCCCGGTCCTGCCGCCTATGCCAAGGCGCTCAACGGCAAGCGTGTCATGCTGGTGCCGCTGGCGATGGGCTTCGACCTGGCGCAGGGCTGGGCGCATTATCTGAAGAAGGAGGTCGAGGCCTGGGGCGGCACGTTCGAGACCCGCGATCCGAACTGGGTGGTCGATGCCGGCGCGCAGGCGATCACCGACGCCATCGCGTCCGACACTCGGCCCGACGTGCTGATCATCCACGCGCCCGACCTCAACTCCTATTCAAAGCTGATGAAGAAGGCGCAGGCCGCCGGCACCTATGTTATCCTGGTCGACAATCCAGCGAATTTCCCGGCTGACGCCTTCGTTGGCAGCGACTGGGACAAGCTCGGCCAGCTCGAGGCGGAAGCAGCGATCAAGGGCTGCGGCGAGAATTCGTCCAAGAAGATCGGGCTGGTGCAGGGCGACCAGGCGAACTCCTCCAGCCTCTACCAGTATGCCGGCATCATGAAGGTGCTGGAGAAGCATCCCGACTTCCAAGTGGTGGCAAAGCCGGACTCTAACTGGGACGCGACCACCTCGCGCAATGTGACGACGACGATGCTGCAGCAGCATCCGGATATCTGCTCGATCATCGACTTCTGGGATGGCGACGCCACCGGCGCCTCGGCCGCGATCCGCGACGCGAAGCTCGAGGGCAAGGTGTTCCTGGTCACCACCGGCGGCGGCGAGAAGGCGGCCGATTGCGACAAGCTGGAAGACGGCACCTATGGCGCCGTGGTGATGACGGATCTTGCCCGCCAGTCGGGCGACATGAACGCCATTATCAAGTTCCTGCTGCAGAGCGGCCAGCCGGCCGGCACGTCGCACACCTACATCTACACGCTGGAGAAGGCGACGACCAAGGCCGACCTCAAGCCCGACAGTTGCTGGGACCTGAAGGCGCTGCAGGCCGAAGCGGCGGCGAAATAAGCCGCGCGCCCAAAAAGCATCCCGTGAGGTGGCCGGATCGTTCCAGCCACCTCTTTCCCGTTTCATGACAGCAACAGCCGATGACTTTCCGTGAACGCCTCCAGGCCTGGCGCTACAACCTCGTGCCCGACCATCTGGTCGGCGAGATCCTGACCAAACGCTGGACCGACAACGCTATTCCCTTCTTGGCGTTGGTGGCGACGCTCGGCGTGTTCGGCTCGGCCATTCCGGGCTTCTTCAAGCTTACCTCACTGCAGGAATCGACACGCCAGCTTGGCGAGTTCTCGCTGGTGGTCATCGGCATGACCGTGGTGATGCTGGGCGGCGGCATCGATCTTTCGGTCGGCTCGATCTTCGCGCTGTCCTGTTTTTCCGCCGTCTTTGTCTTCTTCATCCTCGAACAGTCGATCTGGCTGGCCTTGGTCGGGGCGTTTTGCACCGGGCTCGTCTTCGGCGCCATCAACGGTTACCTGGTCGGCTATCTCAGGTTGCGCGCCTTCCTCACCACGCTGGTTACCTTCATCTTCGGGCGAGCGCTGTTCGATATCCTAGTCACCGCCTATGCCGCCGACGTGCAGCTGTCCCAAGCGAGCTCCGACGTGCTCGACTTCATCGGCGACGGCACCTTCTGGGGCCTGTCGGTCTCGGTCTGGCTGGCGATCATTCTTGCCGTCGTCACGCATATCGCGCTGACGCGCTCGCGGCCGGGCTGGCATGTGCTGGCGGTGGGCGGCTCCCGACGCTCGGCGCACAATGCCGGCATCCGTGTGCGTCGCACCGTGTTCATGACTTATGTCTTTTCCGGCTTCTGCGCCTCGATCGGCGGCTTTCTCATCGCCTGCCGCTTGAGTGGGGCAGGGCCGGGCACCGGCCTCAACCTCGAAATCATGGCGCTGACGGCGGCGGTGGTCGGCGGCGTCAGCCTAGGCGGCGGACGCGGCTCGGTGGTCAAGGGGCTGATGGGCGCGATCATCGTGCTCACCATGACCAACGGATTGATCCGACTGGGCTACGGCACCGGCACCAACCAGATGGTGCTCGGCATCCTTTTGGCCGTCGCCGTCACCATCGACATCCGCTGGCTGAAGAACCGCCACAAGGTGCTGAACGAGGTCTATGTCGCGCCGGTCTACCTCAAGATGGGCGAGACGCAATCGGCCGCGCCGGGCTCCGGCACGTCCTACGAGCTCGACAACCGGCTGTCGGCCGCGGACCATATCGGGTTTGGCGAGCTGGAGGGACCCGAAGACGTTATCCTCGACCGCGACGACCATCTCTATTGCGGCACCCGCCACGGCGAGATCGTGCGTTTCTTCGCGCCGGACTACAAGCGCTCCGAGGTATTTGCGCATATCGGCGGCTTTCCGCTGGGCTTGGCCTTCGACAAGGACGGCAACCTGATCAGCTGCGTCGGCGCCATGGGGCTCTATTCGGTCTCGCCCGAGCGTGAGGTAAAGCGCCTGTCGGCGGAGACCGCGCGCTCCTGGACCTCGATCGTCGACGATGCGCGCCTGCGCGACCCTAACGATTGCGACATTGCGCCCGACGGCCGCATCTATTTCACGGATTCGACCAAGCGCTATGATGCCCATGATTGGGCGCTGGACTCGATCGAGAACCGCGCCACCGGTCGCCTTTTGGTCTACGACCCGAAGGACGGCTCGACCAAGACGCTGCTCGACGGCTACCGCTACACCAACGGCGTGTGCATGGCGCATGACGGCAAGTCGCTGTTCTTCGCCGAAAGCTGGGCGTGCCGCGTGCATCGCTACTGGTTGGAAGGCCCGAAGGCCGGCACCGCCGAATGTGTCATCCGCGACATGCCGGGCTATCCCGACAACATCAATCGCGCCTCCGACGGCAATTACTGGATGGCGTGGCTCGGCATGCGCACGCCGAGCTTCGATCTCTCCTTGCGCCATCCCGATATGCGCAAGCGCATGACCCGGCGCCTGCCGCAGGACGAATGGCTGTTCCCCAACATCAACACCGGCGGCGTGGTGAAATTTAACGAGAAGGGCGGCATCGTCGAGACGCTCGGCGATCTTTCGGGCAACGCGCATCCGATGGTCACCTCGATGCGCGAGCACAAGGGCTATCTTTTCGTCGGCGGCATCCTCAACAACCGCATCGGGCGCTACAAGATCGAGGGCGCCGACCCGACCTGGACGAGCCCCGCCTCCTATTGGGGAGGCAAGCCATGATCCTCGATCCCATCCTGGACGTCTTTCGCGGCAAGGCGGTCACCATTCCGCCGCTCGACGGCGCCTTCCGTCCCAACACGCGGCTGGACGACGCGCCGGCCTTTGCCGAGCTGACCGAGCCGGACAACCTGCTGATGGCCGATGGCCAGTTGCTCGTCTCCAGCGGCAACGCGATCCTTGCGGTTGCGGCCGGTTCCGAGCCCGTCGTGGTCGAGACCTTTCAATCCCCCGTCACCGCGCTGGCGCTGTCGCCCGCCAGCGAACTGACGGTCGGGCTCGAAAGCGGCAGACTGCTGATCGCCGGCAAGGAGGTCTCGTTGCCCGCCGAGATCCGCTGCATCACGGCGCTTGCCTATGCCAATGACGGCACGCTGTGGCTGGCCAACGGCTCCGCCGAACATGCGCCGTCGCAATGGGCGGCCGACCTGATGAAGAAGGGGTCGTCCGGTGCGCTGTGGCGATGCGGCCGAGGAGGCATCGGTTTTCAGAAGATCGCCGGCGACATCGCCTTTCCCTATGGGCTTCACCCGGTAGGTGCCGATGTGCTGGTGAGCGAAAGCTGGCGCCATCAGCTTGTGCTCTTCGACGGCGCGAATGGAAACCGCTCAACTGTGCTTACTCATCTGCCGGGCTATCCCGCGCGGCTCTCGCCGGCCGGCGACGGTGGGGCCTGGCTGGCCCTTTTCGCGCCGCGCAACCGGCTGATCGAATTCGTGCTGCGGGAAACGCATTATCGCCGGGACATGATCGACCAGGTGCCGCCGGCCTATTGGATCGCGCCGGCGCTGGCCTCAAACCGCAGCTTCCTCGAGCCGCTGCAATGCGGCGGCATCCGCACGATGGGTATCCATAAGCCCTGGTCGCCCAGCCGCTCTTATGGCCTCGTCGTGAGGCTCGACCGGAGCCTGCAGCCGCAATTCAGCCTGCATAGCCGCGCCAACGGCACGCGCCACGGCATCTGCAGCATCGCGGAACAGGGCGGACGCCTGTTCGTCGCCTCGAAAGGCGGTGATTGCGTGCTGGCGCTCGACGCAATCGCGGGAGGTTTCTGATGGAACCGATCGTCCGTCTCGAAAACGTCACCAAGACCTATCGCGGCGTGCCGGCGGTGAAGAACGTCACGTTCGATCTGAGGAAAGGCGAGATCCACGCGCTGCTCGGCGAGAACGGCGCCGGCAAGTCGACGCTGACCAAGATCATCGCGGGCGTCGTCGAGGCGACGTCGGGCAAGATGTTCCACAAGGGCGTCGAGACGGCTTACGCCTCGCCGTATGCCGCGCTGGAGGCCGGCATCGCGATGGTGTTCCAGGAGACCAGCCTGGTGCCGTCGATGACGGTGGCGCAGAACCTCTATCTCGGCACCGAGAAATTCCTCAACCGGCTGCGCGGCACTTACATCTCGGCGCAGCAGTTTCTTCAGTCGCTGAATTTCCCGGTCGACCCCAACGCCATGGTGGCGACGCTTGGTGCGGCCAAGCGGCAGATGGTCGAGATCGCGCGCGCCGTCCACCACAATGCCGAGATCATCATCTTCGATGAACCGACGGCGACGCTGACGCCGGAGGAGAAGCGCCATTTCTTCGCACTGATCCGCCGGCTGAAGGCCCGGGGCGTCTCTATCGTCTTCATCAGCCATGCGCTGGAAGAGGCGCTGATGATCGCAGACCGCATCACCATCCTGCGTGATGGCGAACTCGTGATCACCGACGAAACATCGGCTTTCGACCGCGACAGGATCGTCGCCGCCATGGTCGGGCGCTCGCTGACGGGGCAGATCTACCGCCAGCGTGACGAGACGAAATTGCGCAAAGCCGGCAAGAAAGTGCTCTCGGTACAGGACATCTCGATGAGCAACATCGTGCGCAACAATTCCTTTTCGATCTTCGAAGGCCAGATCACAGGCGTCTTCGGGCTGATCGGATCGGGCCGTACCGAGACGTTCAAGATCGTCTCGGGCATCTACAAGCGCGATTTCCTCCGCGGTGGCGCGATCGAGCTCGACGACAAGCCGGTGCGCTACCTGGTGCCGAGCGAGGCCGTGGCCGACGGCATCGTTTATGTCACCGAGGACCGCAAGAGCGAAGGCATCTTCGAGACGATGGGCATTGCCGAGAACCTGTTCGGAGGGCTGCTTGCCGCCGGCCGCGAAAAGGGCTGGGTCATCAATCAGCAGGAGATGCGGCAGCTTTCGGCCGAATGGACGAAGACGCTCAACATCAAGGCGATCAACGACAATGCCCGCGTGGTCGAGCTATCCGGCGGCAACCAGCAGAAAGTGGTGATCGGCAAGGGACTGGTGCAGCAGCCGCGCATTGTCATCTTCGACGAGCCGACGCGCGGCGTCGATGTCGGCGCCATCGCCGAGATCCATCAGATCATCAACCGGCTGGCCGACGAGGGTCTCGCCGTGGTCGTCATCTCGTCCTACCTGCCCGAGATCATGAACCTATCCGACCGTATCCTGGTCTGCCGGCAGGGCCGCATCGTCGAGGAGTTCTCTCCGGCGGAGGCGACGGAGGAGAAGATCATGTATGCGGCAGTGCATTAGTCGTCAGGGCAAAGGGACAATCGCAACGTTGGATCAACATCCATGGAGATTAACCGAGGCGCCCGGTATGTCGTCATCCACGGGCGGAGCAAGGACCGAAGCGACGCGCGCAGACCCGAGGATCCATTCCGTTACTTTTAGGCGCCGCTACGGTCCAGAATTCTGCTCCGCTGCACCCTTCGCGCGAGGTCACGGCATGGCAACTGTGTTCATGCGAATGCGGTTTTGTCTCTGATGATAGCGTTGAGCACGACCAAGAGCTTCCTTGCGACGGCGATGATGGCGAGTTTCTTGGAGCCCGACCGGGCAGCAAGCGCTGTGTAGAAGGTTTTGAACCGGTCGCAGGTTCTGATGGCCGTTAGGGCTGCCATGTAGAGGGCGCGGCGCACGCGTGATCGCCCGCCCTGGATCTGGCTCCTGCGTGTGAGCTTGCCGCTCTTGTTGTCGAAGGGGGCAAGGCCGACGAGCGCGGCGATCGCCTTGGGTGAGCGCTTGCCGAGCTCGGGCAAGAGCGCCAGCAGCGAGAATGCGCCGACCTTGGAGACGCCGGGCACGGAGACCATGAGCGTGTAATCGCGGGCGGCGTCCTCGGCTTGACGAATGACTTCGGCGATCTGGCCCTCGAACGCCTTGATGCGTGCATCGAGGCCGGCGATCAGGCCTTTGAGGCTGGTGATGACGATCTCCTGGAAGGCCTCGCCGAGTTGCTTCTTCAGCGTTGCCCGCATCCCGACCAGTTGATCGCGATGAGCGGCAAGCGATTGAAGCTGCTCGACTTCTTCGCGCGGCGCCGGCTCGGCCTCAGGGTTGTAGCGGCGGCCATAGTCGCTCAGCATCCTGGCGTCGAGCGGATCGGTCTTGGCGCGCCGTCTGGTCGACTTGGCATAATGGTGTGTGTGCGCCGGATTGTGCCGCGAGAACGGCACGCCGGCCTTGGCCAGCGCATGGCGCAGCAGCCGGTCATGGACACCCGTCGCCTCCATGACGACGAAGTCCCGACTGGGATCAAGCCCCGCCACATAGGCCGCGATCGCATCGGCCTGGTTGTCGATGCGCCGAAGACGGCCGCTTGTCTCATCAAAAAAGTCCAGCCACTGCTTTGAGATGTCGCAGCCGACATAGTTCTGCATTATCATGTCCACGCCTCTTCCTGTGGTGCGGGGTCTGCTTGGAACAGCCCCGTGCAACTGTTCAGGTTGATGGTTCACCGGTGGGAAGGGACCGGGCCATGCCACGGCCTGTCCGAAAGGACGACCAGGATCCACTCGGTCTCCTTCCCACTTCAACCATACACCGAAACCAACACACAGGATTCTAGGGTCTGCGCGCGTCGCTTCGCTCCTTGCTCCGCCCTAGAATGACGAAGCTGAGGTGCTTCGGCCAACCTCCGCGGCCGCGCGCTTTCCCGCGCTAAAAACTGAATCGGACAAACGAGTTAGCCGTCTATGCGCAACGCTTAATTCAACGAATTCGACCAACGATTCAAACCAGAGGATCACGCCATGGCCACGACAAAACTCCTTACCGATGCCGAGATCGAAAAGATCCCGGCGGTGAAGGCCGTGTTCGACGATATCCGCGCGACGCGCAAATCCGATTTCGTCAACAATTTCTGGCGCGGGCTGGCCAATGATCCGGCGTCGCTGAAGCGGGTGTGGGAGCAGCTCAAGGCGGTGATGGTCGCCGACAGCGCCATCGATCCGCTGACCAAGGAGATGATTTATATCGCCGTCTCGACCGCCAATGGCTGTTCCTATTGCATCCACTCGCATACGGCCGCGGCGCGGGCCAAGGGCATGACCGACGCGCAGCACGGCGAGCTAGTGTCAATCATCGGCCTGGCGGGGCAGACCAATCATCTCGTCACGGCGATGCAGATTCCGCTCGACCCGCAATTCGAGGTGAAGTGAAACCGACTTCCCCTTCTCCCCTTGTGGGAGAAGGTGTCGCCGAAGGCGACGGATGAGGGGTGCTCCAGGGAAAGCCAACGTCTCACTCCGCTGGAACACCCCTCATCCGTCTCGGCGCTGCGCGCCGATCCACCTTCTCCCACAAGGGGAGAAGGAAAGGCGGCGCTAAACCGGCCGGTAAACCTTCTCCGCTGTATTCCAGAAGATGTCCGCCTCCGCTTTCGCGCCGTGCCTGGCCACTGCCGCACGGTGCGCCTTGATCAGCTCGGCGTGGCTGGTCCAGAGCTTTTCGATCGGAAAGTTCGAGCCGAACATCAGCCGCTCGCTGCCGAGGATTTCGATCGCGTTGTAAACGATGTAGGCGATAAGTTTGGGGTTGTTACGGTGCTCGAACGTGCCGAGCCCGGAGAGCTTGGCGTGGAAATTGGGCGCGGCGGCGAGCGTGCGCAGGCCGGCCTTCCATGCTTCGGTGGTTTCCGGCTCCATGCCGGTCAGCATGCCGGCATGGGTGAGGATGAAATTCGTCTCAGGGTTTTCACCGACAAGGGTCAGTCCGTCCTTCATCTGCGCCGGGAAGAGCTGGAGGTCGAAGGAGAGGCCGTAATCCTTCAGCCGCGCTACGTTCTTCCGCACCTTCGGATCGATCACCTGGTCGGCCGAAGCGGCGAAGCGAAAGGCGGGCGTCTCGTGCCAGTGGAGCTGCATGCGCACGCCGCGCAGCAGCTTGTATTTCATCAAACGGTCGATCTGCGGGCGCACGTCGTCGGCCGTCATGTCGGCATAGCCAACGATGGCGTGCGGCCAGCCGGTTTCTTCCGCCGTCTTCTGCAGGAAGGCGACTTCCTTCTCGAAATCCTCCTTGGCCCAGTTGGTCTGCACATAGACGGCCTTGTCGACGCCTGAGCCTTTCTGGTCTTCGAGGAACTCCGTGATCGGATAGTCGCGACGGATCGGCTCGTAGGGGCCGAAGATGCGCGGCACCATCGGCCCGACCAGCCAGGGCTGGTCCTTTTGCCGCCAGATGTGGAAATGCGCGTCGATGGCTTTCTGCATCACGATACCCTTTTCCAGATGGAATCGGCCGCAGGCGCCGGACGGGCGAGCGACAGGATGAAAGCGGTCAGGCTTCCGATCGACGAGCCGTCGACCAGGTCGTCGAGCAGCGGCAAGATGGCGCGGAGCGCCGACGTTGCGGGCCGAAAGCGCGGATCGCCGGCGAGCGGCGTCGCCAGCGACAGCCGGAAGGCACGGGCACTCAGCCGGCGCATTGCGATCTCCAGTTCGGCATGGTCGCCGCGTTCCAGGCCATCGGACAGGATGACGACGCAGGCGCCGCGAGCGAAGGCGGAAAAACGCGGCACCGAAAGGAAGGCGAGCAGTGTCGGCCCCATGCGGGTGCCGCCGTCCCAATCGTCGACAAGCGCCGCGGCGCGGGCGAGCGCCTGCTCGCGATCGCGGACGCGCAGCGCCGAAGTGATGCGGGTAAGCCGTGTGCCGAAGGTAAAAACTTCCGCGCGGCCCGCGCCTTGCACGGCGGCGTGGGCCAGGTTGAGGTAATCGGAGGTGTGCAGCTTCATCGAGCCGGAAACATCGATGAGCAGCAGCAGTTTTCGCGGCACGGTCTGGCGGCGACGCAGCAGCGGCGAGGGGATGTCGCCATCGGCACTGACGATTTCGCTGAGCGAGCGCCTGAGGTCGAGCGTGCCGCGCGAACGCGTGCGGGCGGTGCGGAAGGAACGGCGCACGGGCAGGGCGGAGGCCAGCCGCCGACGGAACCGGCCAAGCCCATCGGCGTCGCGCTGGAAATCGCGGCTGCTCAATTGTTCGAGCGCCGAGGACAGCTCGCCGCCTTTCTCCTGACGGGCGATCTGGTTCTCTTCCTTATGCGTGCCGCGATCGTCCTTGACGCGGGTTTCGTCTTCCTCCTCGCCTGCAATCGAAGGCTTGGCGTCGCCATAGAAATAGGCGCGGAAATGCGCCTCGAATTCACCGCGGCGATCGGGCGAGGGTGCCAGCGTGGCGAGTGCCGCCTCGCGGATGTCATTCATCGAGCGCGGTCCGAGCAGGGTGACCGCTTGCATGAAGCTGGTGATCTGTTCCGGCGCGATGGCGAAAGCGTGACGGCGCAACAGGCGAGCGAAGCCGAGGAAAGGCATGGCAGGACGAGGCAAGCTTTCCCCACGCTTCATTCCTTCGCGCCCCCCTTTGCTCATCACCCCAGCGCCTCCTCGACAATCCTGCCCAGCTCCGGCGCGATCGCGGACAAATCCTCCTCGTCCTTGATCAGCACGCCGACGGCGCGGCGGAAGGCTTCCGGCCATGGGCTGCCCCCTTTTTCAAGGATGGTGGCGGCATTGGCCCATTCGACCGCTTCGGCGATGCCCGGCGGTTTGGCCAGCGGACGCGCGCGGATCTCCTGCACGGCGTTCGCGACGGCTCTCGCGGTCGCCTCGGCGACATCGCTTGCGCGCAGCATGATGATCTCGGCCTCGCGCTGGGCGTCGGGATAGCCGATCCAGTGATAGACGCAGCGCCGGCGCAGCGCCTCGGCGAGCTCGCGGGTGCGGTTGGAGGTTAGGATGGCGATCGGCTGTAAATCGGCGCGGATGGTGCCGCGCTCCGGAATGCTGATCTGGAAGTCGGAGAGGAATTCGAGCAGCAGCGCCTCGAACTCATGGTCGGAGCGGTCGATCTCGTCTACCAGAAGCACGCGCTGCTCCGGCGCCCGCAGCACCTGCAGCAGCGGCCGGGCGATCAGGAAGCGGTCGTCATAGATGTCGATCTCGTGTTCGCCGGCATGGCGGATCGCAAGCAGCTGGCGCTGGTAGTTCCATTCGTAGAGCGCATGCCCGGCATCGATGCCTTCATAGCATTGCAGGCGCACGAGCTCGCGGCCCAGCAGTTGGGCAACCGCCTTCGCGGCTTCGGTCTTGCCGACGCCCGGCGCGCCTTCGAGCAACAGCGGCTTACCCAGGCGGATCGCCAGGAAGATCGCGGTGGCGAGGCTGTCGTCGGCCAGGTAGCGCGAAGCGGCAAGGCGCTCGGCGATAGCCTCCGGCGAAGCGGCGACTTCAACAGCGTCGGCGCGGGTCATCGTCCCGCTCAGCCCGCGGCCTGCGCCTTCAGCGCGCGCAGGATGCGTTCGGGCGTGATCGGCAGGGTGTCGATGCGTACCCCGACCGCATCGAACACGGCATTGGCGATGGCCGGGATTTGCGGGTTGGCGCACATCTCGCCCGGTCCCTTGGCGCCGAACGGCCCATCGGCCGAGGGACGCTCCAGCACGATGATCTCGGTCTCGGCGAGATCGCCCGGACCCGGCATCAGATACTGGTTGAAATCGGTGCCGCCATGGTCGCGGCTCGGATAATAGGGCTCGGTCGTTTCGTAGAGCGCGTGGCTGATGCCCATCCAGGAGCCGCCGACCAGCTGCTGCTCGACCATCTTCGGGTTCAGCGCACGGCCGATCTCGAACACGTTCTTCACGGTGAGCACCGTCACTTCGCCGGTCTCGTCGTCGACCTCGACCTCGGCCACCGTGCAGGCATGGGCATAGCAGGTGGACGGCTTCATCGCGCCGGTCTCCTTCTCCGGATAGGAGCGCGGGATGAGGAACATGCCGCGGCCGGAGATCGAGCGGCCGCGCTTGAAATGCGCCGACAGCGCGACGTCGAAGATCGAGATCGATTTCTGCGGCGCGCCTTTGACCTGGATGGTGCCCTGGCCGTCGGTCTCGAGATCGGAGGCGTTCACCTCAAGCTCCTCGGCCGCCACTTCCAGCATCACCTGGCGGGCTTCCTTGGCCGCCTGGATGACGGCGTTGCCGGCGCGGTGCGTGCCGCGCGAGGCGAAGGTGCCCATGCAGTGCGGGCCGGTGTCGGTGTCGGCGGTGTCGATGACGACGCGGTCGGTCGGCACGCCGATCGTCTCGGCGCAGATCTGCGCCATGATCTGTTTCATGCCCTGTCCGAGATCGACGCTGGAGAGCGTAACCATGAAATTGCCGGTCGGCGTCGAGTGCACCAGCGCCTGGGTCGGGTCGCCGCCGAGATTCATGCCGGTCGGATAGTTGATCGCGGCGACGCCGCGTCCACGCCGGATCGCCATCTCAGGCTCCCTTCCTGTAGGAGGACATCGCCATGTATTTTTCCGCCACCGGCCAATTGGCGGCGCGCGAGGCTTCCTGCATGCATTCGATCAGCGCGGCGCCCTCGGTCGGCTGGCGATGCGCCTTCATGTCGCCGTCGCGATAGGCGTTGATGAAGCGGAATTCGAGCGGGTCCATGCCGATCAGCCGTGCCAGCTTGTCCATCTGCACCTCCAGCGCGAAGTCGCCAATGGTGACGCCGAAGCCGCGCATGGCCGACGAAGGCGTGCGGTTGGTGTAGACGCAATAGGTGTCGATCCAGACATTCGGGATCGTGTAGGGGCCGGGATAGTGGGCCGCGCCTTTCTGCGCGCCATAGGGCGAGTGGCGCGAATAGGCGCCGGCGTCGGTGTAGCCGGTCACCTTGCGCGCGACGATGCGGCCGTCCTTCATGACGCCGTCCTTGATGACGACCTTTTCGGCCGCGCGTGGCGACGAGATCTGCATCTCCTCCTCGCGGCTGTAGATAAAACAGACCGGGCGTCCGGTTAGCTTGGCTCCGAGGATGGCGATCGGCTCGACGATGACGTCGACCTTGCCGCCGAAGCCGCCGCCGACGGTGCCGCCGACGAAGTGCAGCTTCGAGCCCGGCATCTGCAGGATGATCGAGGTGTTGTCGAGGGTGAAGAACATCGCCTGGGTATTGGTGTAGCAGGTGAAGCGGTCGTTGCCTTCGGGCGCCACCACGCAGCCGGTCGTCTCAGTCGGCGCATGCTCGATCGGGGAGGACTGGTAGGTCTGTTCGAGAATGTGGTCTGCCTGGGCAAAGCCTGCCTCGACATCGCCGAAGCGCACCTTGCGGCACTCGCCGCTGTCGTAAAGATAGTAGTTCTGGCCGTGATATTCGTTGACCAAAGGCGCGCCGGGCTTCAGCGCCTCTTCCATATCGAAGACCGCGGGGAGCACCTCATAGTCGACCTTCACCTTGGCGGCCGCTTCCTGCGCCGCGCGTTCCGTCTCGGCCAGGACGGCCACCACCGCCTCGCCCTTCCAACGCACCTTGCCGTCGGCGAGCACGGTTTCGTCCTCGGGGCCGATCTGGATCAGGATCAGGATGGTGTAGACATTGTGTGGCACGTCCCTGGCGGTCAGCACCTTGACGACGCCCGGATGCTTTTCCGCTTCGGCCGTATCGATCGAGCGGATGCGGGCATGGTGGTGCGGGCTGCGCACCATCTTCAGATGCAGCATGCCCGGAAAATTGCGGTCGGCAAAATAGGCGGTCTTGCCAGTGACATGTCCCGGCGAATCCAGGCGCGGCCGCGGCTGGCCGATCTCGTTGAGGCCGTCCTTGCGGACATCGGCGAAGTAATCTTTGCGCAGTTCCATGGGCGGTCCCTCAAACGGCGTTCTGCGAATTGGCGCGCGCGGCGGTCAGCACCGCCTGGATGATCGGCTCGTAGCCGGTGCAGCGGCAGATGTTGCCGGAGAGCGCCTCGACCACGTCCTCACGGCTCGGGTTCGGCGTGCGGTCGAGCAGCACCTTGGCGGCCATGATCATGCCCGGCGTGCAGAAGCCGCATTGCGTAGCGAAGGCATCCAGGAAGGCGCGCTGCAGCGGATGCAGCACGCCGCCTTCGGCAAGACCTGCGGTCGTCCTGATGTCGGCGCCGTTGCAGGTTTCTGCCAGTGTCAGGCAGGAGAGCCGCAACTCGCCATCGATGATGACCGAGCAGGCGCCGCAGGTGCCTTGGTGGCAGCCGCCCTTGGGCGACGTATCGCCGATCTTGTCGCGCAGGGCGTGGAGCAGCGTCGTGCCGCTCTCAATGAATTCGGCCTTTTCGGAGCCGTTGAGCGTGAATTGAACTGGGACCTTAGCCATTTTTCCTCCCTGCGCGCCTGCCCGAGACTTCGGACAGACGCGCCCCCGACGGGCAAAACTAAGCAAGCAGCACCCTGCCGAGGTGGACTGGCAGCACCTCGGCACGATACCAGGCGCTGGCGATCGGGTCGGTGATCGGCGAGATGCCTTCGCCAGCCGCCGCAAGCGCCGGCGCGATCTCCTCGGGCGTGAGCTTACAGCCAAGCAATGCCCTTTCCGCAGCTTTGGCGCGCATCGGCCGGTCGGCCATGCAGCCAAGCGCGATGCGCGCGGAGGTGACGGTGCCGTCGGCAGTGCGTTGCATCAGCGCCGCGATGCTCAGCACCGAGATCCCTTTCGGCTTGACGCGCGATATTTTGAGAAAGCGGAAGCTCTCGGTCTTGGGCAACGACAGGCTGACGGCGGTGACGACGGCGCGGCTGGTGTCGCGGTCCGCCAGGAATGTCTCGATCGGCAGTTCGCCGTCTTCGGTGACGACGGTCGCGTCCAGCGCCAGCAGCGCCACGGCGAAGTCGCCATAAGGGGCAGGGGCGAACAGATTGCCGCCGACGGTCGCCATGTTGCGGATCGCCGGCCCGCCGACGGCGCGCGCTGCCGGCGCAAGCGCGGAGAGCTCTGGATGACGGGCAATCGCGGCCATGGTGACCGAAGCGCCGAGCCGGACTTTGCCGCCGGAAACCGCGATTTGCGACAGGCCGGGATCGGTGACGCGGACGAGGCTGGAGACGGAAACGTCGCCTTCATTGGCCGCGCGGACGACAAGCGTGCCGCCGCCCAGATAGCGCGTGCCCGCGGCCTGCAGCGCGGCGTTGGCGTCTTTCACGCTCGAAAAAGTCTGCAGCGCAAGCGACATGGCGCGCTCCCGTCAGCTCTGGCCGGCGAAATGGGCTTTCAGGGCGTTGAAGCCGCCCTGGAAGACGTTGGCGCCCATGCCCTCGGCCAGCTTGTCGGCTTCCTCGGGCGCGGCGTCGAAGCTTGCCGTCCATTCGGCGTAGGTGCGGTTGCCGTCGGTGACACGCCGCAATTGCAGCGTCGCCTTGTGATTGGTGAGCGGCTGCGGCGTTTCGAGTATCGAGTAGCTGACCAGGAAGTTCTCATCCGAGAAGTCAAGAAGCTTCTCGCGCAGCCGCGCGCCGCTGACCAGTTGGAAATTGCGCACGCAGCCGATCGTGGTGGCGTCCTTGCCGTCCTCGATATGGCTTTCCACCATGCGCGGATGCCAGCCCGGCAGGCCGTTGAAGTCGCGGATGCGCGCCCAGACCTGCTCGACCGGCGCGTCGATGACGCTGGAAATGGTGACTTTCGCCATAGACTGGTTCCCTTGCAAAGATCGGGAGCAGGCTATGGCGGCCGACGGGCCGGCGCTTATCAATGCGTCTTAAGTGCGTATCAACCAGTCGGAAAAACAGGCGCCTCAGGCCGTCGCTCTTGCGGCTTCGCGGTAGAGCGTGGGCGGCACGCCGACATGGTCGCGGAAGAAGCGCGAGAAATTGCCCTGGGTGGTGAAGCCGAGATTGCAGGCGACCGAGATCAGCGGTTCCTGCGACCACTGCAGCTGGCGCACGGCTTCCTCCATGCGCAGCGTGTTCCAGTAGACGTTCGGCGTCAGGTTGGTCTGTTCCTTGAACAGCGCGAAGAAATGCGGCCGCGACAGACCGACGGAACGGGCGACATCGTCGAAGGAGATGCGCTCGCAGACATGGGCCTTCATCAGCTGTATCGCCTTGCGGACACGGAAGTCGAGCATCGTGTTGATGCGCGCGCGGGCTACCTGCGGCGCCGAAGCATCCGCCGCGTCGAGCACGCTGTCGATGAAGCGCTCGATCTCGTAGTTGGCGACGTCGTCGATGCTCTCATTGTCGATCAGGTGATCGAGCAGGTTCGCCGCCGCCTGGTGCAGCCAGGGCTCCAGCGTGATTGCGGCTTGCGTGAACAGCGGCGCCGACGAAGGCAGGTCGCGGCGCCGGCGCGCCCAGTCCGGGTCGATGTAGAAGGCCAGGAACAGGCCGGGCCTGCCGTCGCGGGAAAGGGCGTGGCTGTGCGGCTGGAACGAATTGATGCCGGCCGCGGTGTCCGGTCCAAGCCGCACCGTTTCGCGGCCGATGGTCATTTCGCCTGCGGTGCCTTCCAGCCAGATGATGAGATGTGCCTCGCCATGGGCATGGGTGACGAAGTCGTTGGCGACATTCAGCACGGAAACATGTCCGAACCGGCCCCAGTAGAGCCTGATCGCGTCCGTCATGGGTATCGTTCCTCCCGCAGGCGACTGGCCTCCCTTCGCCTGCTTCTGAATAGTGCGGCCGGGGTGCGGCCGCGTCAAGGCGGGCAGGCGCGGCGGAACTTGCGTTGAAAGCGCCTGGATGGATTTTCAGACTGAGCGATAGGGGGCGGTTTCTCCTTCTCCCCTTGCGGGAGAAGGTGGATCGGCGCGATAGCACCGAGACGGATGAGGGGGTGTTCCGGCGGAGTGAGACGTTGGCCTTCCCTGGAGCCCCCCTCATCCGTCGCCTTCGGCGACACTTTCCCCCACAAGGGGGGGAAGGAGGAGCCTAATCGCTGCGGCGGAAATTGCGGATGCGGTCGAAGAGCACCGCCAGGATGATAGCGCCGCCGATGAAGGTGCCTTGCCAGAAGGCGTTAATGCCAAGCAGGCCCAGGCTGTTGCGGATCACCTCGATGAGGGCGGCGCCGACGACGGCGCCGAGCGCGGTGCCGACGCCGCCGGCGAGATTGGCGCCGCCGATGACGGTGGCGGCGATGACCTGCAGCTCCATGCCGGTGCCGAGATTGGTGGTGACGGCGCCGAGCCAGCCGGTCTGGATGATGCCGGCGAGCCCCGCCGATAGTGCCGAGATCATGTAGACGGCGACCTTGATCTGCTTGACGGGAACGCCGGTCAGCGTCGCCGCGTGCTCATTGCCGCCGATGGCGAAAATGTGCCGGCCGAACTTGGTCCAGCGCAGGATGAAGCCGGTGATCAGCGCCAGGATGATCATGTAGAGCACCGGATTGGCGATGCCGAAGACCCAGGCGCCGCCGCCCAACGCCAGAAGCTTCTGGTGGTCCGGCCCGAACTGGAAGACCACGGTGTTGTTCGAAGCGACCATGGCAAGGCTGCGCGCCACCGACAGCATGCCGAGCGTCACCACGAAGGGCGGGAAGCCGAGATAGGCGATGAGCACGCCGTTGAAGGCGCCGATGGCCAGCGCGGTGGCGATCGTGGCCAGGATGCCGATCTCGATCGAATAGCCGGCATGCATGGTGACGGCGAGCACCATGGAGCACAGGCAAAGCACCGAGCCGACCGAGAGGTCGATGCCGCCGGTGATGATGACGAAGGTCATGCCCAGCGCGACGATGGCGACGAAGGTGACGTTGCGGGTGATGTTGAAGAGGTTCTTCGAGGTGGCGAAGGAATCGGTGGCGAAGGACAGGAACAGGCAGGCGAGGATGACCGCGATCACCACCCAGAAAGTCTGGTTGGCAAAGAGCCGCGACAGGAAAGTGTGCTGCTTCTGCGCGATCGTCTGGTCAAGGGTGACTGCCATTATCGACCTTTCCTGAGAGGTGGGACGCGGAACCCTTTGCGTCACGCCACCCGTTCAAATCCGTGAGTCATGCCACCTGTTCGATGGCGCCGGTGATCAGCCCGGTGACTTCCTCGGGCGAGCTCGAGGCGATCTTCTTGTCGGCGACTTTGCGGCCGCGCCGCATGACGATGACGCGGTCGGCGACGTCGAACACGTCGGGCATGCGGTGGCTGATCAGCACCACGGCGATGCCCTGGTCGCGCAGATGGCGGATGAGGTTCAGCACTTCGGCGACCTGCCTGACCGAGATCGCCGCCGTCGGCTCGTCCATCAGCACGATCTTGGCCTGCGACAGCATGGTGCGGGCAATCGCCACCGCCTGGCGCTGGCCGCCCGACATCTGCTTGACCAGATCGCGCGGACGCGTCTCGGATTTCAGCTCGGCAAAGAGCTGGCCGGCGCGCTTGTACATTGCGGCGTAGTCGAGGATGCGGAACGGGCCGACGCCGCGGCGCAGTTCGCGGCCGAGATAGACGTTCGCCGCGGCCGTCAGATTGTTGCAGAGGGCGAGGTCCTGGTGGACGATCTCGATGCCGTGCTGGCGAGCGTCCGCCGGCTTGTGCATGACAAGCTCCTTGCCCTCCAGATGCATGGTGCCGTGGCTCGGGCGGAAATTGCCGGCGATCATCTTCACCAGCGTCGACTTGCCGGCGCCGTTGTCGCCCATCAGGCCGACGACCTCGCCAGCCTCCAGCGAGAACGAGACGTCGTTGACCGCCTGGATGGCGCCGAAATGCTTCGAGATATTGGCGAGTTCGAGAACCGACACCAGCCTTAGGCCTCCCCATTTGTTGACGCAGCCTTCCGCCGGACCCGCCGGCGCCACTTACGTCCCGCCCGTCCATCTCCTCACGAACGGCGCGGTAGACGCATTTAGGCAAAAGCCGGCAAAGGCGTCAATCAATTGTCTGACGATTAATTTCGAGACTCGACAAAAAATCTGTTTTGTAGGACAAATAGGAATTGACGCTGGCGAAAAGCCGATATTAGCTAAGTCTCGGAGGAAGACTTTGCTCCACGTCCGCCTGTCCGGCGGAGGGCGGGCGAATGGTTTGATGATCCGGCTGCGCAATATTTGGGCAAACGGATCGGGAAATGCTTGTCAGCCCGGTGCAGGACGCGAACATCATAGATGCTCGTCATGGTCTGTGCATCCGGGCTGATCAGTGTGGCGGGCACGCAGTGTCCGTCTGTTTCAAGGGAGGACTGATATGAGGAAAACACTTTTGCTTGCCGCCGTCGCCGCCATGGCGTTGGGCGCCGGGCCGGCTTTGGCCAAGAAACAGCTCGTCATCGTTGTGAAAGGTCTCGACAATCCGTTCTTCGAAGCCATCCATCAGGGCTGCGAGAAGTGGAACAAGGAAAACGCCAGCTCGGAATATGAATGCTTCTACACCGGCCCGGCATCGACTTCGGACGAAGCCGGCGAAGCGCAGATCGTGCAGGACATGCTGAGCAAGCCCGACACGGCGGCGATGGCGATCTCGCCGTCCAACGCGCCGCTGATCGCGCAGACGATCAAGAGCGCCAATCCGTCGATCCCGATCATGACGGTCGACGCCGATCTTGCCAAGGAAGACGCAGCCCTTCGCAAGACCTATCTCGGCACCGACAACTATCTGATGGGCAAGAAGATCGGCGAATACATCAAGAAGGCCAAGCCGAATGGCGGCACGATCTGCACCATCGAAGGCAATCCGGCGGCGGACAACATCCTGCGCCGCGCGCAAGGCATGCGCGATGCGCTGTCGGGCAAGGAAGGCCTCGCGGCGCTGAAGGGTGAAGGCGGCTGGACCGAAGTCGCCGGCTGCCCGGTGTTCACCAATGACGACGGCGCCAAGGGCGTGCAGGCGATGACCGACATCCTTGCCGCCAATCCAAAGCTCGACGCCTTCGGCATCATGGGCGGCTGGCCGCTGTTCGGCGCACCGCAGCCCTATCGCGACCTGTTCAAGCCGATGGCCGACAAGATCGCCAAGAACGAGTTCGTCATCGGCGCCGCAGACACGATCGGTGACGAGGTGGCGATCGCCAAGGAAGGCCTGGTGACCGCACTGGTCGGCCAGCGGCCGTTCGAAATGGGCTATAAGGCACCCTCGGTCATGCTCGACCTCATCGCCGGCAAGAAGGTCGACGATCCGGTCTTCACCGGCCTCGACGAATGCACCAAGGAAACGGCCGACACCTGCATCCAGAAGTAGGCGCCGGCTGCATCCAGGACCATCGAAAAAGGAGGGGGCGCCCGCAAGGCGCCCCTTTTTCTTTCGCTGCCGACTTTCCTTGTTGTACAGAGCAGAGGCGTTTGCCGCTCCTTTGTTTACGCAATCCGGACGGAAGGCCACGGCGAAGGCGCCGAGCCCAATCGCTGCGTGCTTTTCCTGGAATTGCTCGTCAAATCTTCTGCTTCACGCCATCTTTCGAAGGCATCAGGTCGACGCCGTTGAGCTTGCCGATGTGAGTGGCGAGCATCGGCACATACTGTTCCGCGGGACCGGTGGCAAAGGCCGTGGCGAAGGAATTCTTGGTGGCGTTGCCCAGAGGGTTGGCGATGCCGGCGGCGCCCGCCATCGATTCCAGATAGGTCAGGTCCTTGAAGGCATTGGCGATGGTGAACTTGTGCGCGTCGCGGTCGCCCTCCAGCGTCCAGCGCATGAAGGTCTGGTAGAAGCCGCAATCCATGCGGCCGTTGCGGATGACGCTGTCGAAGCGCTGCGGTGAAATGCCGACCTTCTCAGCCAGCGCCAGAGCCTCAGAATAGATCGCCGCGTAGCCGAGCGAGACGAAGTTGTTGAGCAGCTTCATGCGATGGCCGTCGCCGGTGTCGCCGATATGGACGATGCGGCCGGCCCAGGTCTCGAGCACCGGTTTCAGCCTGGCGAACACCGCGTCCGGCGCGCCGACCATGGCGTCCAGCGTGCCTTCCCAGGCCTCCTTCGGCGTGCGGCTGAGCGGGGCGTCGACATAGTCGACGCCGAGAGGCCTGAGTTCGGCGGCCAGGGCCACCGTGGAGACCGGATCGGAGGTCGAGCAGTCGACGACGACCGAGCCTTGCTTCAAGCCCTCCTTCAGCCCGCCTGGGCCGCGGATGATCGCTTCCACCTCGCGCGAGCCGGTGACGCAGATGAAGACGATGTCGGATGCCGCCGCCACCTCCCTGGACGTGGCCGCTTCCCTGGCGCCGCGTCCCAAGAGGTCTTCCGCCGGCTTGCGGTTCTTGCGGCCAAGGAAAGTGAGCGGATAACCCTTGTCGACGATGTTCTTGGCGATGCCGTGCCCCATCAGGCCTAGGCCGATGAAACCGATGTTCTCGCGGGCAGCGGTGGTGCTCATGTCGTCTCTTCCCTGTCTTTCGTGGTGATGGGCGCCCGCGCGGCGGGCAATTGTCGAGAAAGTTTCCGCGGATCGCAGGTGGCGGGCGATTGCGGAATACCATATTGTCTGACAATACACATAATTCCCGAGCCTTGTGGAGAGCAAAATGACGAAGCGGATCATGTTCACCGGCGGCAGCGGCAAGGCCGGCCGGCATGTCGTTCAGTATCTGGTCGAACATGGCTGCCAGGTGCTCAACATCGACACTAAGCCGCTCGACAATCCGAAGGTGCGCACGCTGATCACCGACATCACCGACAGCGGGCAGGTGTTCAACGCGCTGTCGAGCTATATGGGTCTGCACGAGTTCGACCCGTCGCTGAGGGCACAGCCGGTCGATGCCGTGGTGCATTTCGCCGCCATCCCGCGCATCATGATCACGCCGGACAACGAAGTGTTCCGCATCAACGCGATGGGCACCTACAATGTCATCGAGGCGGCGGTGAAGCTCGGCATCCGCAAGGTGATCATCGCTTCCAGCGAGACGACCTACGGTCTGGTTTTCGCCAACGAGCCGCGCAATCCGACGCATTTCCCGCTCGACGAGGACTATGACGTCGATCCGATGGACTCCTACGCGCTGTCGAAGATCGTCAACGAGAAGACGGCGCGAGCCTTCGCGCTGCGCAGTGGTTTCGACATCTATGCGCTGCGCATCGGCAACGTCATCGAGCCGCACGAATATTCGCTGTTTCCGAAATGGTTCGCCGATCCCGGCTTCCGCAAGCGCATCGCCTGGAGCTACATCGACGCGCGCGATCTGGGCCAGATCACCCTGCGCGCCATCGAGAAGGACGGCCTGGGCTACCAGGTGTTCAACGCGGCCAACGACGATACCTCGTCGGACCTGCCGACAGCGGAGCTGTTGAAGCGCTTTTATCCGGACGTGCCGGTCAAGGCCGAGCTCGGCGAATATGAGACGCTGCTTTCGAACCGCAAGGCGCGCGAGGTGCTCGGCTTCCGGCCCGAGCACAGCTGGCGCAAATACGTCAAAAACGCCTGAGGCGACGCCAAATGCCGGTTGAGCTGTGCACATCTCGGCAGGTTGCGGCAAAGCGGGCTTGCCGTGCTTGACAGGCTCTGAAAACGGGATTTTGTGAACCTATGCGGGACGCGAAGCCGAACAACGAAAAAAGGCCGACGAAGACGGCGGCCGCGGAGCGTCCGGCCGGCGTCCGCCGGTCCGACGCGCCTCGCATCCCCGGCGCCAGCGTGCATACCTCCTTGGCCAGCGAGATCGGGTTGCGCATCGTGCGCGGCGACTATCCGCCAGGCACCATTCTGCCCAATGAAGCGAAATGGTCGGAGACTTTCGACGTCAGCCGCTCCGCGGTGCGCGAGGCGATCAAGATGCTGATGGCCAAGAGCCTGCTGGCGTCACGGCCGAAGATCGGCAGTTGGGTCGAACCGAAGGAACGCTGGAACCTGCTCGACCGCGACGTGCTGTCCTGGTACGCGACGTCGCCGGACCGCGAGGTTTTCCTGAAGACGGTGCAGGAGTTCCGCCATATCATCGAGCCGGAGGCAACGGCCTTCGCGGCGATGCGGCGCACCGACGAACAGATGGCCGAGATCAGCCAGGCCTGCCGCGAGATGGGCGAGGCCACCAACCTGCAGGAGCGGACCCGCGCCGACACGCGCTTCCACCTCGCCATCCTCAGGGCCTCGGGCAACGACCTCCTGGTGCCGCTTGGCGTGCTGATCGAATCCGCCTTCGATCATCTCTTCACCTATACGACGCGCGAGCTGGACGATCTGCAGCATGCCCAGAAGCTGCACGAGGCGATCGAGAGAAACATCCGCCTCAAGAGGCCGGATGCGGCGCGCAACGCGGTCCGCAAATTGCTGGCCAATACCGACGAAGTCATTCAATCGCGTTAGGGCCTGCCTGGCAGACCTAGTCCTGCTTCTCGCGGCCGAAGGCGACGCGCAGCTCGTCCTTCGCCTTTTCCAGCACTTTCTTGCGCTCTTCGGGCAGGTTCTTGCCGGCGCGGTTGATGTAGAAATTCAACATCGACATAGCGGATTGAAACGGCTCGGCCTTGCGACGGTCGCTGTGCTCGGCCGACCGCTTCAGCGAGGCGGCTATCTTCTTGGCGTCGTCGGATTCGAAGACGTGCTCCTCAAGATCGAGCGCATCGCTGTGCTCGGTCACGTCGGCCGACCATTTCTTTTTGGCGGTCATGGTGAACTCCTTCCTGGAGCGCTTCAGCGTTTCACGGAAAAGGCCGAACCGCTCTATCGCTTGTTTCACGCAATTCCGGACGGACACTTTTCCTGGAATTGCTCTGAGGCAAACTCCAAGCGGTGAGGCGGGTTCCGGTTCTGGAGCCACGGATTTGCCCGTCGTGGCGCTGCTCGGCTCGGAAAATGGACCGATAGTGCGTTCAAACACGCGATCTCGAAGAAATCGCGGACAGGAGACGCCGTGACGACACTTCCAGGAAACGCGGCAAGCAAAGCCGGCATAGACAGTTTCTATGCATGGATGCGGCTCGGCATCTCCTTGCTGCTGGCGACGATCGGCGGCGTCGGCACCTGGGCGGTGGTCGTGGTCCTGCCTGCCGTGCAGGCCGAATTCGGCATCGATCGCGCCGCCGCCTCCATGCCCTATACGGCGACCATGGTAGGCTTCGCCGCCGGCAATGCGCTGATCGGACGCGCCATAGATCGTTTTGGATACTGGATACCGGCGCTCGCCGCTTCGCTCGCGCTTGGCGCGGGGTTTCTGCTGGCATCGCGCGCCAATTCGATCCTGGGCGTCACGCTTGCTCAAGGCTTGCTGATCGGCGTCGGCTGTTCGGCGATCTTCGGGCCGCTGATCGCAGACGTCTCGCACTGGTTCGATCGCCGCCGTGGGGTCGCGGTGACGGTGGCGGCATCGGGCAATTACATTGCCGGAGCGATCTGGCCGACGATCATGCCTTATGTGATGGAAGGCCATGGCTGGCGTTTCACCTATGCGCTGATCGGGGTCGTCTGCATCGTCACCATGGTGCCGCTGGTCCTGTTGTTGCGCCGGCGCGCGCCGCATGAGGGGATTTCCGGCGCGCCTCGCGCGCGGCCGGTGCAGCCGATCTCGCTGTCGCCCTCGCAATTGCAGGTCCTGCTGGTGATCGCGGGCTTTGGCTGCTGCATGGCTATGTCGATGCCGCAAGTGCATATCGTCGCCTATTGCATGGATCTCGGCTACGGCGTCGCGCGCGGCGCCGACATGCTGTCGATCATGCTGGCGGCCGGCGTCGTCAGCCGGATAGGCTCCGGCTTCCTCGCCGACCGCATCGGCGCGGTGAAGACGCTGCTGATCGGTTCGGCGCTGCAGTGCCTGTCGCTGCTCTTCTACATTCCCTTCGACGGGCTTGCCTCGCTCTACATCGTTTCGCTGGTGTTCGGCCTGTCGCAAGGCGGCATCGTGCCCTGCTATGCCATCATCGTGCGCGATTATATGCCGGCGAGGGAAGCCGGCCAGCGCGTCGGCATCGTCCTGATGGCGACGATCTTCGGCATGGCGGTGGGCGGCTGGATGTCGGGCTGGATCTACGACCTCACCGGTTCCTATGCCGCCGCGTTCCTGAACGGAATCGGCTGGAACCTCGTCAACCTCGCGGCCATCATGCTCTTGATGTGGAAAGCCAACCGCAGCGCCGCCGCGATCGCCTGACGGGCCTTGGGCGCCGACATCGGCTTGCTTGACAACGGCTGACGCATGCGCGACGCCAGTCGGCAATGCTGACTTGGTGAGCTGACTTGGTGGCGCGATGACACGGATGCCGATCCGGACGTTGCGGTCGTGTGTCGAGGGCGGGGGGACAAGGCGTTGACCAGGCCGCGCTCCCGCCGCGGCGGCGGGCGTCCGACCATTGCCGATGTGGCGCGCAAGGCCGGTGTCGGCGCGATCACCGTGTCGCGCGCGCTGCGCGAGCCCGGGCGGGTGTCGGAGGACCTTCGCCGGCAGATACTGGCCGCCGTCGACGAACTCGGCTACGTGCCCGACCCGAACGCCCGCGCGCTTGCTTCGGCGCGCGCCGAAGTGTTCGGCGTGCTGGTTCCGTCGCTCACCAACAACGTCTTCGCCGAAGTGGTGCGCGGCATCTATGACAGCCTTTCCGACAGTCCATTCCGCATCCAGATCGGCAATACCCACTATTCGGGCCTCGAAGAAGAGCGGCTGCTGCAGGTCTTCGGATCGCAACGCCCGGCGGCGCTCATCGTGGCCGGCATCGACCAAACGCCCAGCGCGCGACGACTGCTGGAGAATGCCGGCTGCCCGGTGGTGCAGGTGATGGAGACCGGGCCGGATCCGGTCGACATGATGGTCGGCTTTTCGCATTTCGATGGCGGCAGGACGGCCGCCGAGCACCTCCTTGAAGCCGGATACCGCAAGATCGGCTTCATCGGCGCCAGGATGGATCCGCGCTCGCAGCGGCGCCTTGCCGGCTATCGCGCCGCCATGGAGGCCGCCGGCCTGTTCGATCCGCGACTGATCACCACAACGCCGGTGCCGTCAAGCGTGAGCCTCGGTCGTGAGCTGTTTCGCGACGCGCTGGCCAAGATGCCGACGCTGGACGGCGTGTTCTGCAACAATGACGATATCGCGCTCGGCGTTCTGTTCGAATGCCATCGCGCTTCCATCGACGTGCCCAAGCAGATCGGCATTGCCGGCTTCAACGATCTCGACATGATGCAGGTGTCGTTTCCTTCGATCACCAGCGTGCGGACGCATCGCTACGAGATCGGCACGCGCGCCGTCGCCATGGCGCTTGCGGCAATCGCCGGAAACCGGCCGGAACAGCGGATCGTCGACCTCGGTTTTGAGCTCATGCCGCGCGAGAGCACCGCGCGTTGAAGAGCCCCGCAAAAATGTCTACGCCGGCGCTTTACACCCAATCATGGTAGCGCTACCATTTGTCTGTAAAATCAACATTCGGCGGAGATCCGAGGCTGTTTATTATACATAAGCAACAGCCCTTGCTTGTTTATTATGTATAATATGATAGTTTTCTAAACTGCCGAGGAGGTGAGGGAGGAGGATCGGGGCGACGCGGCTCCCCGGTGGGCGTGTGCGGTTGGGCAGAGGGTGCCGACCGGCAGCGCCAGGAGTGATTACAAGCAGAAACTGCAACTGGGAGGAATATCGATGATCAAGTCACTGGTTGGCGGCGTCATTGCCGCCACTGCATTCGTCATGCTGGGTTCATCGGCGATCGCCGGACCTGAAGTGGTCAAGGGACCCGCGGCAGAACCGGACTGCTTTGTCCCCTGGACAGCCGACACGCAGTTTTTCAAATATCCGAAGAAAGAGGGTCCTTACCGCATCGCGCTTGCCAACGGCTACATCGCCAACACCTGGCGCATTCAGATGATCCAGACGGCCAAGGCCTATGCGGCGCAACCGGATGTCGCCAAGAAGCTCAAGGAATTCAAGGTCGTGTCGACCGGCGAGGACGTGCCGGCGCAGATTTCGGCGATCAACAACTTCATCGATTCCGGCTTTGACGCGATCGTGGTCAACGCACAGAATCCGACAGCGTTCGGGCCGGTCATCAAGCGCGCCAAGGAAGCCGGCGTCGTGCTCGTCGCATTCGACAACATCCTCGACACCAAGGATGCCATCAACGTCAATGTCGACCAGAAAGGGCTTGGCGAGCTCTGGGGCAAGTGGCTGGTCTCGCATGTGCCGAATGGCGGCAAAGTGCTGGAGGTACGCGGCGTTGCCGGGACCTCGGTCGACACCGATCGCCACAACGGTATCCATGAGGTGCTGGATGCTTCCGGCAAGAAGTGGAATGTCACCGAGGTGGTCGGCAAGTGGGATGACGGTGTGGCGCAGAAGGCCACGGCCGATGCGATCGCCACCAGCGGGCCATTTGACGGTATCACCGGGCAGGGCGGCGACACCGGGATCGTGCAGGCGATGATCGACGCCAAGCATCCGTTCGTGCCGTTCGGTGGCGAGACGGAAAACGGCTTCCGCAAATTCTGTGCCGCGCATGCGGCCGACGGGCTGAAATGCTCGTCCGCCGGTACCGGCCCGGCCCAAGTTGCGGTCGCCATCAAGACGGCGATTGCCGCGCTCGAAGGCAATGTCGTGCCACAGTCGATAAAGCTGCCTTTGGCTATCGTCGAGGATCCGAACTTCAAGGCAGGGCAGGACTTCTTCCCCGACCAGTCCGACAATTTCTTCGTCGGCAATTCCTTCCCGACCTGCGGCATCAATTTCACCGCTCAGGAAATCATGGGCCAGACCAAGGAAAACAAATAGTCTGACCGGACGGTGCCGCGGCGAGCTCGCGGTACCGTCCTCCTGTTATCAACTCGAAACGGCCGGGGAGGGCCAATGGACGGCGCGGCTCCGCTCTTCCGCATGGAAGGCATCTCCAAGCGTTATGGCGGCGTGCGGGCCCTTGAAAAGGCCGACCTGACGGTCACCGCGGGCGGCATCCACGCCATTCTGGGCGAGAACGGCGCCGGCAAATCGACGCTGATCAAGATTATGGCCGGCGTCGTGGCGCCCGACGAAGGCACGATGACGCTCGACGGCCGCGAAGTGAGCTTCGCCTCGCCGGCTGCGGCCAACCAGGCCGGAATTGTCTGCATCTTCCAGGAATTGTCCCTCATCCCGGAATTGAGCGTCGCCGACAACATCGTCATTTCCGATCCACCGAAGCGCTTCGGCATGATCGACCGAAAGGCGCAACGGCGCATCGCGGAAGAAGCGCTGGCACGTGCCGGCGCCTCCGACATCCACCCTCGCGCGCTCGTCAAGGACCTGCCGCTGTCGCGCCGGCAGATGGTGGAAATCGCCAAGGCGCTGGCTCGCAAGCCGCGCATTTTGATCCTCGACGAAGCGACTTCGGCGCTGACGGCGGCGGACGTCGCCAAGGTCTTCGAGGTGTTGAAGCGGCTGCGCTCGGAAGGACTGGCGCTGCTCTATATCTCGCACCGCATGAACGAGATCGCCGAACTTGCCGACCATTGCACAGTGTTCCGCAACGGCCGCAATGTCGCGAGCTACCCGGCGGGCTCGAAGAGCGACAATGAGGTGGTCGAGCTGATGATCGGCCGCGAATACAGCCACATCTTCCCGCCGAAACCCGTTGGTGTCTCGGCCGCCACGCCGGTGCTCGAAGCGCGTAATCTCTCCTGGGCCGACCGGCTGGACAATATTTCGCTGACCGTCAGGGCCGGCGAAGTCGTCGGCCTGGGCGGTCTCGACGGGCAGGGTCAGCGCGAATTGCTGCTGGCCTTTTTCGGCGTGCTGCGCGGTCTGCGCGGCGAGGTGCTGATCGACGGCAAGCCGGTTTCGATCGCCAGCCCGACCGCAGCCAGCCACGGTCGCATCGGAATGGCGCTGATCCCCGAGGATCGCAAGACCGAGGGGCTGATGCTGCCGATGACGGTGCGCGAAAACCTCTCCTTCGCAGCCCTCGACCGGCTGGCCAAGGGCGGCATCATAGACCGTGCCGCGGAGCAGCGCCTGATCGACGACATGGTCGGGCTGCTGGCGATCAAGACGGCGGGGCTCGACATTCCCGTCGGCGCGCTCTCGGGCGGAAACCAGCAGAAGGTGGTCATCGCCAAATGGCTGATGCGGCAACCGCGCATCATCCTGCTCAACGATCCGACCCGCGGCATCGATGTCGGCACCAAGCAGGAGCTCTATCAGCTGATGCGCAAGCTGGCGGATGCGGGCGCCGCGATCCTGTTTTATTCGACCGACTACGACGAGTTGATCGGCTGCTGCGACCGCGTGCTGGTGCTCTATGACGGCGCGGTCAAGCGCGAGCTGGTCGGCGATGGGATCACCGAGCACGCACTGATTGCCAGCGCGCTCAACATCCATGGGGACAACTCCCGCATCGACTTAGGAGCGAAGGTGTGAAGGACTGGCGCTACTTGTTGGCCGAGCAGCGCGGAACGCTTTTGGCCTTCGGCATCTTCATCGTCATGTTCGCCATCTACAGCGCGAACCATCCGGCGGGCTTCACCCCCAATGTCGTGCAGACGGCCGCCAACAAGGGCGTGCTGCTTGCCTTCGTCGCCATGGCACAGACATTGGTGGTGATCACCGCCGGCATCGATCTGTCGGTCGGCATGATCTTTACGCTCACCAACTGCATGGCTTCATGGCTGGTGATCGGCACCGGCCTGGAGACGGCGTTTGGGGTGTTGGTGGTGCTTGGCACCGGGCTGCTCTGCGGGGCGGTCAACGGCGCCATCGTTATCTATGGCAGGCTGCAGCCGATCGTCGCCACCATCGCCACGGGCGCCGTCTTTTTCGGTCTGGCGCTGCTTTTGCGTCCGGTTCCCGGCGGCTCGGTCAACGAGGACCTGGCGGATTTCCTGACCGGACGTTTCTTCGGCTTGGTGCCGGCGAGCCTCGTGGCGCTGCTCGTCGTCGTGCTCGTCGTCTGGGTGCCGTTCAGTCGTTCCGAACTCGGGCGCGCCGCTTATGCGGCGGGCTCTTCAGAGACGGCGGCTTACATGTCGGGCGTGCCGATCCGCAGGGGCAAGTTTCTGGCATACACGCTTGCCGGCCTGCTTGCGGCCATCGGCGGCCTGTTCCTCACCTTCTTCACCTATACCGGCGAGGCGGCCTATGCGAGCGGCAATTCCTACACGCTGTTCTCGATCGCGGCGGTCGTGCTCGGCGGCGTTTCGCTGTTCGGCGGCAAGGGCAGCGCCATCGGCGCGATCTTCGGCGCGCTCGCCTTCCGCACCATCGGCGATCTGTTGTTCGTCTTCGACTTCGATCCGCTCTGGCAGCCGCTGTTCCAGGGCGTTATCCTGCTGATCGCGGTCAGCCTCGGCGCTTTCGCGCTGTTTCGGGTGCGCAACCGGTTGGAGTGGTTCCTGTGAGCGAGACGACGCTTGGCGGCATCGCCAACCGCATGCCCAAGTTTCTGCGACGCGCTGATCCGGCGGTGCTCACGGCATTTGCCTGCATCGTCATCCTGCTTTTGCTCGGCAGCCTCTATTCGCGCAGCTTTCTTTCGCCGGAATATCTGCTGCAGCAGCTGAAGGTCGCGTCCTTCCTCGGCGTCATCGCCACCGGCATGATGCTGGTCATCCTGCTCGGCCAGATCGATCTGTCCGTGCCATGGTCAGTGGCTACAGGCGCCATGATGGCCTGCGCGGCCGCCGCCTATGGCCCGGCCGGCGTTGCCGCGGCCATCCCTTTCGGGGTGCTGTGCGGCGTGGCGATCGGCATCGTCAACGGCATCGGCGTCGCCTATCTGCGCATCCCCTCGATGATCATCACTTTGGCCACCAATGCCGTCGCGCAAGGGTTGATGGTGGTCTATACGGGCGGCTTCTCGCCGCAGGATTCGGCGACCGCCGCGATGCGATACCTGGCGACCGGCTTCACCGTTCCGGGCGTTCCCAACGCCGTCATCATCTGGGCGCTGATCGGCGCCGCGATGGTCTTCGTTTTGACCCGCACCAGCTTCGGCCGGGCCGTCTACGGCATCGGCAACCGTGAGCGCGCCGCCTATCTTTCCGGCATCGACACGCGCCGCGTCGTAATGATCGCCTTCGCCGTCTCCGGCGGGCTGTCGGCCTTTGGCGGCGTGCTTCTGGCGGGCTATGCGTCGAAGGCGGCCCAATCCATGGGGGATGCTTATCTCCTGCCGTCGATCGCCGCGGTGGTGCTTGGCGGCACTTCGATCCTCGGCGGGCGCGGCTCTTATCTCGGCACGGTGGCCGGCGTGATCCTGATCACGCTCTTACAGTCCATCCTCTCGGTCATGCAGATGCCGGAGGCGGGGCGGCAGATCATTTACGGCGTCGTGATCGTCGCCATGCTTCTGCTCTATGGACGCGCGCCGGCGAGCCGCTGACCGTGGATGAGGCGAGCGCAAGACCGCAGATCCCGGAGCTCCGCATGAACGATCTTCGGACGGCGCCGGCCATCGTCGTGATGGGTGTCGCCGGTTGCGGCAAAACGGCCGTCGGCGAGGCGCTCGCCACGGCGCTTGGCGCCGGCTTCATCGAAGGAGACCGGCTGCATCCGCCGGAGAACGTGTCACGCATGTCACGTGGCGAGCCGCTGACCGATGCGCTGCGCGAGGGCTGGCTCGACGCCATAGGCGAGCGCATCGCAACCTCCGTTGCCGATGGACGAAAGGCAGTGGCGGCTTGCTCGGCGCTCAAGCGAGCCTATCGTGACCGGCTGAGCCGCTTTTGTCCCGGTATGGTTTTCCTCTATCTCAAGGTCGATCGCGAGACCGCCTGGCGGCGGGTCGCCAACCGCAAGGGCCATTTCATGCCCGCAAGCCTCGTCGACAGCCAGTTCGCCACGCTAGAAGAGCCTTCCGCGGACGAACAGATGGTGATGGTCGACGGAACGCGAAGTGTCGCCGGGATCGTGAAAGAAGTTGTCGACCGGGGTCAGTGATTTCCGCCATACGCACCGGACAGGGGCTTCAGGCGCCCTCATTGCCGATCGCGGCCTCGGTTGGCCGCTCGGTCAGCCGCACGGCGCTCGACCAGGCCATCATCTGCTCCGGACAGAGTTTGAGCGTTTCCAGCATCTGGTCACGCTTCGATAGGATAAATCCCGCCTGAAGGACGAGGTTCTTCCCTGTCGTGTCTTTAGCAGGCGGTATGGGCGCCTCCGCACTCGCGCTCAACTCGCTAAGGATCGCCCGATACTGGCGAAAAGGGACCGTCTCGATCGTCGCCATATGAAACAGCGCCGCACCCGCGCGCGCGGCGAAGTTTGCCGGCGCCGAGGCGAGGTGGGTCCAGCCGCGCTCGCCCATAGCGGCCTCGGTAAAGGCGGAGCCGGCATAGATGGTGTTGGTCATCAGCACCACGCCGTTTGCTTTCAGCACCTTCTGGATGCGCGTGGTGACCTGATAGGCGTCGGTGCGCTCAAAGACGATCCGGCTCTTCAGGAACCGGTTCTCGACCTTGACCAGCGGCGGGTTGATCACGCGGAAGCCGAATTGGCTCGGGGTGAAGCCGTGATACTGCGCGCTCACCTGATGGGTATCGACGCCGGCCTCGTGAAAGGCGCGCTTGCCCATGATCGTCTGCGCCGTGAACTGATCGCACCATATGATGGCGCCGCGCCCGTTGCGCAGGGCTTGTCTCAGGGCCTCGATGCCTTCGAGCCGGATCGCCGGCGACCAGCGCCAGTCGGCGACGAGATGCGCCGCAAGCGTCAGCCGCCGGCGGTGAATGGCGGCGAGCTGCGCCTTGAACATCTCTCGCGTGTCGACGGCATTGCCGAGCACGGCCCTGACCGCGACGTCGTAGCGGGCGAAGTCCTTGCGAAAGTGGCGCTTGCGCCGAAGCCTGGACACCCAGCCGCAGATGGGGCTCCACCAGGAGACCGGCAGGATCGCCGCGACGCCGAGATAGAAACAGGACAGCAGGCTCTCCCGCAGGTCCCGATTGGTGAAACGGCGCAGTTTTCCGGGGCGGATAACCTTGCGAGTGAAGAAGCGAACGGACTCGTCGCGCTCCGGCACCGGCACGTCGGCGGTAATCTCGGTGTGATAGATGTCGTTCGACGTTGGCTGCCGGCTGACCCTGCGGGAATTGCCAAGCCAAGGCAGCCTCATGCGTCAGAGCCCTGTTCCACTCTTTTAATGGAGCATGATCTTGCCCGAAAACCGGTTCCCACTTTTGGGGATCATGCTCTGCCGCTTTACTGCGTCCGCAGTTGACTGGCAACCGAGGGCGGCAAGCCGTGGCCGGGGCTTATCGTTTGGCGCATTGGGAGCGGAAGCTTGGCGAAGCGGTCGAGCTTGGCCGCCGCGCTTTTCCACGATCTGCCTCAAATCTGAGACGTGAGCTCCGCCGGGAAATCGTCGTTATCGGCGTCGCGCATAGCGGCGAGGCTGCGGTTGTCCAGTACCTCGGCGATCGCTTGGCGCACTTCCAGCATCATGTGGCGGACTTGGCAGGTGGCCTCGTCGCAATCCTCGCAGCGCTGGTATTGCGTGCGGCTGGCGCAAGGGATCGGCGCCAGCGGGCCGTCGAGCACGCGCACGACATGGCCGATCTTGATCTCGGAAGCGGGGCGGGCGAGGCGGTAACCGCCTTCCTTGCCCTTGCGGCTCTGGACGAAACCGGCATTACGCAGCTCGCCCAGGATCGCATCAAGGAATTTCTTCGGGATGTTGTTGGCCACCGCAATGTCGTTGACAAATGCAAGCTGGCCAGCCGGCAGGCCGGAAAGATGCACAAGGGCCTTGAGGCCGTATTTGCCTTTTTTGGTCAGCATGCCCGATTCAATTCATCAAACCCCAATGCGCCTGCATCTGGCGGTTGTTTGTGTGCAAATCATGACAGTTGACCGCCTGGCCTAACAATTTGCCCGGCAACTTAGGCACAAACGCGTTGATTCTTCGTAGCGTTTTTCACGTTGGATGCCGGATTTCCCCTGCGAAGTGCCGGCCGGCCGAAATGAGGAAGCCGGCAAAAGCCGGCTTTCCTGCGCTTCCTGATTGTATGGCGGCTCAGCGGCTGCCGTAGGCCTGATCGAGCAGTCCGCCGGCGGCGAAATGCTCCTTCTGCACCTTGTCCCAGCCACCGAAGATTTCCTCGACGGTCAGCAGCCGGACGTCCGGGAAATCGGCCTTGTGCTTGGCGGCCACCGTGGCGTCGCGAACCCGCAAGCCGTTCTCGGCGGCGATCTCCTGGCCGTCCGGCGTGTAGAGGAAGTCGAGATAGGTTTTGGCGAGATCGCGGCTGCCATGCTCGTCGGCTACCTTGTCGACGATCGCCACCGGGAACTCGGCGAGCAGACTGACCGAAGGCGTGACCTGCTCGAATTTGTCGTCGCCATACTCCTTGCGGATGCCGCGCGTCTCCGACTCGAAGGTGATCAGCACGTCGCCGATTTCGCGCTGGACGAAAGTCGTGGTGGCGGCTCGCCCGCCGGTGTCGAAAATCGGCACGTTGTTGAAGAGCTTGGTGATGAACTCCTTCACCTTGGCGTCGTCGCCCTTGAAGGCTTCCTTGGCGTAGGCGGTTGCGGCGAGATAGGTATAGCGCGCATTGCCCGACGTCTTCGGATTCGGGAAGATCACCTGCACGTCGTCACGCACCAGATCGTTCCAGTCCTTGATGTGCTTGGGATTGCCCGCGCGGACAAGGAACGAAGGCAAGGAATAGAAGGGCGAGGCGTTGTCAGGGAAATCCTTCTGCCAGTCGGCTGAGACAAGGCCCTTCTTGACCAGGAAGTCGACGTCGGTGACCTGGTTGAAGGTGACGACATCGGCGCCAAGACCTTCGGCGATGGCGCGCGCCTGCGCCGAGGTGCCGGCATGCGACTGATCGATCGTGATGCCGGGGTGCTTGGCAATGAAGGCCTTGTTTATGTCGACGAACAGCTCGCGGCCGACGTCATAGGATGCATTCAAGAGCTTGTCGGCCGACCAGGCTTGGGAGGACGCGAGGACGAGACCGGCAACAGCCGCGATGCCGAGCAATAGACCCTTCATGAAAACAGGCTCCTTGGAAATGGATCGAAGCTATGGCGCGACGATAGTCGGAAAAGGCTGGCGCGACGAGGCACGCGCTCAGAGCGGCGAGCGAGGGTTTGGAAAATATCTCGCCGAAACAGCTATTTGCTAGGATTTTCTTCCAAGCAGATTCGTGAATAACGCCAGGCCGGGGCGCTGGAGGGCATGAAGATAATTCAGGATTTGGGAAAAAGCTTCCAGCGTCGCGGCCTGAAAGCCACGCGGCTCTTCTGCGCGGCGGGATGGTCGACGGGCAGCTCGATCTCGACGCGCTGGCGCTCGCCGCCGACCTCGAGCTCGACGCGCCTGGTGCCGGCGACGCGGCGGCTGGCGGCAACCGTGCCGGCGATGCAGCCGCTGCAGCCGTCGAGCAGGTCGACATCGTGCGGACGGAAATAGAGAACCGCCTCGCCGGACGGCGCATGCGGCGCGTGCAGGCCGATCGGCCGGTCGGCGATCCAGACCTCACCGTTCTCGACCTTGACCGGCAGCGAGCTCGACTCGCCGATGAAGGAGTAGACGAAGGGCGAGTTCGGCGTGTCGTAGATATCGTCAGCGGTGCCGACCTGCTCGATGCGGCCCTGGCTCATGACGACGACGCGGTCGGCGAGCTCCAGCGCTTCCTCCTGGTCATGCGTGACGAAAACGGTCGTATGGCCGGTGCGGTCATGGATCTCGCGCAGCCAGCGGCGCAGCTCACGGCGAACCTGGGCGTCGAGCGCGCCGAAGGGCTCGTCGAGCAGAAGCACCTTGGGCTCGATCGCCATGGCTCGCGCCAGAGCCACGCGCTGGCGCTGGCCGCCGGAAAGCTGCGCCGGATAGCGCTTTTCCAGGCCCGACAGTTGGACGAGGTCGAGCAATTCGAGCGCCCGGCGGCGGATTTCCTGTCCCGATGGTCTTGCCGCGCCGTGCCGGACCTTCAGGCCGAAGCCGATATTGTCGGCAACGGTCATGTGGCGGAACAGCGCGTAATGCTGGAAGACGAAGCCGACATTGCGCTCCTGGATCGACTTCTGCGAAGCGTCCTCGTCGCCAAAGAAGATCGCGCCCTTGGTCGGCCGCTCGAGCCCGGCGATCAGGCGAAGCAGCGTCGTCTTGCCGGAGCCGGACGGCCCGAGCAGCGCGATCAGCTCGCCGGACCTGATGTCGAGCGACACGTCATGGAGCGCCGGAAACCGCTCGAACTCCTTGCGCACATTGACGACGCGAACTTCCATACAGATCCCTCAGTTCTTTGATCCATATCATTATCCCAAAACCGATACGCACTTTTGGGTGACATGCACCTAGTGTCCGCGTGTCGCGGCGATCTCGGCGCCGTAGCGCATCTCGAGAAGCGTTTTCAAGACCAGCGTCACCAGCGCCAGGCCGGCAAGCAGCGAAGCGACGGCAAAGGCGCCGACGGCGTTGTACTCGTTGTAGAGGATCTCGACATGCAGCGGCATGGTGTTGGTGAGGCCGCGTATGTGGCCCGACACCACCGATACCGCGCCGAATTCGCCCATGGCTCGCGCATTGCACAGAAGCACGCCGTAGAGCAGTCCCCATTTGACGTTGGGCAGCGTCACATACCAGAAGGCCTGCCAGCCGCTGGCGCCCAGCGACAGTGCCGCCTCTTCGTCACCATTGCCCTGTTCCTGCATCAGCGGGATCAACTCGCGCGCGACGAAGGGGAAGGTGACGAAAATGGTAGCCAGCACGATGCCGGGCACGGCGAAGAGGATGACGATGCCATGCGCCTTCAGCCAGGCGCCGAGCAATCCCTGCGCGCCGAAGAGCAGCACATAGACCAGGCCGGAAATGACCGGCGAGACCGAGAAGGGCAGGTCGATGAGCGTCATCAGAAACGCCTTGCCCTTGAACTCGAACTTGGCGATCGCCCAGGCGGCCGAGATGCCGAAGATGACGTTGAGCGGCACCGAGATCGCCGCCACAAGCAGGGTCAGGCGGATGGCGGAGCGCGTGTCGGGGCTGGAAAGGGCTTCGGTATAGGCGCCGATGCCTTTGGCAAGCGCTTCGTGGAAGACGACGATCAGCGGCAGAAGCAGGAAGACGGCGAGGAAGGCAAGGGCGATTGCCATCAGCACGGCCTTGACGGGCCGGCTTTCGGTCACCGCGGCCGACTGGCTCTCGTGGAGCGGCTCGTAGGATTTGATCTCGGGATCAGCCATAGCGCTTGCGGCTCCATGTCTGGACGAGATTGACGACCAGAAGCATCAGGAAGGACAGCGCCAGCATGATCGCGGCGATCGCGGTCGCCGCCTCGTAATTGTATTCCTCGAGCCGGATCACGATCAGAAGCGGCGCGATCTCCGACTTGAAGGGCAGGTTGCCGGCGATGAAGATAACCGAGCCGTATTCGCCGACGCCGCGCGCGAAGGCGAGCGAGAAACCGGTGATGATCGCCGGCGCCAGGCCCGGGAAAAGCACGCGGGTGATGATCTGGAAACGGCTGGCGCCGAGCGTGGCGGCTGCTTCCTCAACCTCCTTGTCGAGCTCTTCCATGATAGGCTGGACGGTGCGCACGACGAAGGGCAGGCCGATGAACACCAGCGCGATGACGATGCCGAGCGGCGTGTAGGCGACCTTGATGCCGAGCGGCATCAGCAACTGGCCGATCCAGCCATTCGGCGCATAGAGCGTGGTGAGCGCGATGCCGGCGACGGCCGTGGGCAGGGCGAAAGGCAGGTCGACCATCGCGTCGGCGATGCGGCGGCCGGGGAAACGGTAGCGGACCAGCACCCAGGCGACGACAGTGCCGAACACGACGTTGACGGCCGCCGCCAGGAAGGCGGTGCCGAAGCTTATCTTCAGCGCGTTGAGGGTGCGCCGGTCGACTGCGATCGCCCAGAAATCGGCCCACCCGAGCGCGGCCGAACGCCAGACCAGCCCGGAAAGCGGGATGAGGATGATGAGCGTGAGGTAGGCAAGCGAGAAGCCGAGCGTCAATCCGAAGCCCGGAATGACACTCGGCTGCCTGAATCGCCACCCCGCCTTGGCGGGTGCTGTGGTCATGCTGTTCTGGATCGTCCTTCTATTCAAACCGGAATGGCTTTGCCAGTCGCATTCGGCCGGCATGCCCGAGGCTCACCGGCCGTCCGGCCTCACTGCGCCGGCTTGTAGATCTGGTCGAATATACCACCGTCGCCGAAATGGTAAGGCTGGGCTTTCTTCCAGCCGCCGAATTGCGGGTCGTCGATGGTGACCAGCTTGATTGCCGGGAGTTTGGCAAGGTCCTCGGCCGGCACCAGGTCGGGCTTGGCCGGGCGATAGTGGTTCTTGGCGATGATGGTCTGGGCTTCCTTGGAATAGAGCCAGCTCAGATAGGCCTCCGCGACCTTGCGCGTGCCCTTGGCATCGACATTGGCGTCGACGACCGCGACCGGCGGCTCCGCCAGGATCGACGTCGGCGGATAGACAATGTCGAAATTGTCCGCGCCGAATTCGTCGAGCGCGAGATAGGCTTCATTCTCCCAGGCGATCAGCACATCGCCCAGGCCCTTCTGCGCGAAGGTCACCGTCGAGCCGCGCGCGCCGGTATCGAGGACCGGGACGTTCGCATAAAGCTTGCCGACGAACTCCTTGGTCTTGGCTTCGTCGTTGCCGTCATTGGCGTTCGCATAGGCCCAGGCGGCAAGATAGTTCCAACGCGCGCCGCCGGACGTCTTCGGGTTCGGGGTGATGACCTGGACGCCGTCCTTGACCAGGTCGCTCCAGTCGTGGATGCCCTTGGGATTGCCCTTGCGCACCAGGAAGATGATAGTCGAGGTGTAAGGTGCTGAGTTGTTCTCGAATTTCGTGCGCCAGTCCGGGTTGATCTTCTTCGTCTTCGAGACGATGGCGTTGATGTCGCCTTCGAGCGCCAGCGTCACGACGTCGGCATCCAGGCCGTCGATCACTGCCCGAGCCTGTGCGCCGGATCCGCCATGCGACTGTTGGATGGTCACGGTTTCGCCGGTCTCCTCCTTCCAGTGCGCGGCAAAGGCCTCGTCATAGGCTTTATAGAGTTCACGTGTCGGGTCGTAGGACACATTCAGAATGGTCGTATCGGCAAACGCGAAACCGAGCGTGCCGAACTGGACTGATGTGGCGACCAGCGCGCCGAGCAGTTTCCTGAAATGAGGTTTGGTCATTCCCGCCTCCGTTGAACTGCACGAACTCTAGCGAGTTTATAGAATTTAGATGCATTGAATGTTGCCTTTTTCACCTCCTCGAAGCAATTTTTCGCCGTGATTGGGCTGAGAGAGGAAATAACGTCCTCAGCGCTGACCCTTGGCTCCTCATCAGCCGAGCTAATTAGAAACCATCGAGGTCAGGGCAAGCCTGGGCGGTTCAATCCGCGGTGACCGGAAAATCGAAGCGCTGTTTTGGAAAAGGCTCTTTGGCCAGGGTGAAGTGCCACCATTCGCGCGCATAGTTGCGGAAGCCGGCGGCACGCATGGCGGCAAGCAGCATCTTGCGGTTCGCAGCCGCCTCGGCGGGAAGCGGGCGATGCGCCGTCTCGCTCATCGGATCGAAGCAGTCGAAACCGGTGCCGAAGTCTAGCGTGCCGCCATCGGGCGCGCCGCAAGCCTGATGAACCGGGCTTTTCCTGGCGGCCTCGGCGATGGCGAGGTCGACCGTCGAGCCGCGCGAATGACTGGACAACTCACCGACATAGCCCTTGGCGATCAGATCTCCGCGTTCGACCGTCGGGTACCATTGCGAATCCGGCTGGCCGCCCTCTCCTGTCCATCTGCCCATGTCGGCAACCGCGCGCGCCGGGCGGTAGCAGTCGAAGACGACCAGCGTCAGGCCCTTGGCGGCCATCGCTCTCTGCGCGCCGGAGAGTGCCTTCGCCGCCTGCGCGGTCAGGATGCAGACCGGCGCGTCATAACCATCGACCTTGCGGTGCAGGAAGTTTTCGCGGCCGGCGTAGCGGATATCCTGGCGGATGGTCGGGTCGATATCGGCCAGCCTGACGAAGCCGGCGGGCAGGGGATCGGCCCCGGCTGCGAGGGTGCCGGCGATCGAAAGCAACGCGCAAAACGCAATCTTCTGAATCGCTTGCCGCGTTCTACTCAACGAACACCTTCACGCTTGCCGCGCGGCCGGCGGCGTCGATCACGGTCAGCGTCGAATAGCCGGTGCCGTCCGGTTGCCAGGTGGCCGTGCGGCGGCGGTCGATGCCTGCGAGCGGCTTGCCGTTGGCGAGCCAGCGGAACGGCGCCCGGCCGCCCTGCAGCTTCAGCACCAGCGGCGTGGCCTCGGCCGAATTGGTGCCGAGATCCACGCGCGCGCCATTGGGCGGGAAGATGATGGTCGGCGCGGGCTCGGTGGCGATCGCCTGCACCAGCCCGTCCGATCCGGCGCCGAAGCGGGCAAGCGTTACCGGCAATTCCTCGCGCTTGGGGTTGAAGACACCCGGCGGCCGGCTGGGCAGCGGCACGCTGGCAAGGCCGGAACGGACGAAGCCTTCGAACAGAATGGGCGCCGCCGAGACATAGCCCGACAGGCCGGGGACGGGGCTGGCATCGGCGCGGCCGACCCACACACCCAGCACGTAGCGGCCGTCGAAGCCGACGGACCAGGCATCGCGATAGCCGTAGGACGTGCCGGTCTTGTAGGCGATGCCGCGCTGCATGGCGCCTTCAGGCGGCTTCACGCCGGACAGGATGTCGTTGATCTGCCAAGCCGCCTGGTCATCGAGGATGGTGGCGGTGGTGCGCTCCGCATTGGCCGGCTCGGTGCCGTCATGCAGCGTGTGCGTCTTGCCGCCATTGGCGAGCCCCGTATAGAGCTGCACCAGGTCGCGCAAGGTCACGCCGACGCCGCCTAGTCCGATCGCCAGGCCGGGCGCCTCGTTGACCGGCAGGATCGGGTTGACGCCGGCCTGGCGGAAACGCGCCGTCAGCCGTGCCGGGCCGACCGCGTCGAGCACGCGGATCGCCGGCACGTTGAGCGACAATTGCAGCGCCTGGCGGATCGAGACATCGCCCTGGTAGCCCATGTCGAAATTCTTCGGACGGTAGCCGCCGAAATCGGCAGGACTGTCCTCGATAATGGTTTCCTGCGCCACCAGTCCCTGCTCGAAGGCAAGCCCGTAGATGAAAGGCTTCAGCGTCGAGCCGGGTGAGCGCACCACCTTGGTCATATCGATCCAGCCGGAGCGGCTGGCGTCGAAGAAATTGGCGGAGCCGACCTCGCCGAGAATGTCGCCGGTGCGCGCATCGGCCATGACCATGGCGACGGAAAGTTTCGGCCCGAGCTTCCTGGCGGCATCCTTTGCCACCTGTTCCAGCCCTTGCTGCACGCTTTTGCGAATGGTGAGCTGCAGCGGCTTGCCGGGCACGGCTTTGGGCAGCATGGCATAGGAGGCATGCGCGGCCAGTGCCGGCAATTTTCTGCGCAGGCCGGAAACATCGTCCAGCGCGGCGCGCGCGGCTTCGCGTTCGCCGAGCAGGCCGGCCGAGACCATGCGGGTGAGCACGCGGTCGCGCGCGCTATGGGCGATGCCGAGATTGCGGTCGGGCCGGCGCCTTTCCGGCAATTGCGGCAGCGCGACCAGAAGGGCTGCCTCCGAGACAGTCAGCCGCTTCGGCTCCTTGCCGAAATAGGCGAGCGACGCGGCGCGTACGCCTTCGAGATTGCCGCCATAGGGCGCCAGCGTCAGGTAGCGCTCAAGGATTTCCTGCTTGGACAGACGCCGCTCGATCTGGATGGCGCGCAGCATCTGCTTGAGCTTGGAGCCGATACTGCGGCTATCACGCGGCTCGATCAGCCGGGCAAGCTGCATCGACAAGGTTGAGCCGCCGGAGACGATGTGACCGCTGGTGACGAGCTGGCCGGCGGCGCGGCACAGCGCCAGGACGTCGACGCCGCGATGGTCCCAGAAGCGCTTGTCTTCATAAGCGACCAGCATGTCGACGAACTGCCTGTCGACCTGGTCGAGCCGGGTATCGAGCCGCCAGTAGCCGTCCGGGGTGGCGAAGGCGCGCAGCAACTGGCCGTCGCGGTCCTGGACCTCGGTGGAGACCGTCAGCTTTGCCGGCAGCGGCGGCGGGAAGGCGCGGTCGAGTTCCCAGAGCGCGGCGATCGATGCGGCCGCAACGCAAGCAAGCGAGATGCCTGCAATCGCGGTGCGTCTGAGGAATTTTCTGGAGAGCATGGCGCTGCCCCTCATTGCCCTGCCGGGCATTTCTCCCCGTATAGTGACGGGGAGAAAGGGGCCTGCGCAGAGGCTTTCGCCAATTTCCAACCCTGCAGAATAGGTGCCGACGATCGCAACAATCCCCTTCTCCCCGTCATTATACGGGGAGAAGGTGCCGGTAGGCGGATGAGGGGCAGCGCCGTCGCCATCTTCATTTTCCTGCCATCGGCGAAATTATTCCGACTTCACCTCCATCACGCCGGTGGCGGTGCGGGCCGAGTATTGCGGCCGGTACATGTCCTCCACCGTCGCCGCCGGATGGGCGTAGGTGCCCGGGGTTACAGCGCGAACGACATAGGCCAGCGTGATGTTGCGGTCGCCGTCGCCTTCATTGGGGTTGAAGGCGGCGACGAAGCGGTCGTCGCGGAACTCCAGATGCGCGGCGTCGGTCTGCGCCAGCCAGGAGAAGTTCGACAATTGCGCACTGGAAACCAGGCTCGGATTGTCGATCTCGAAGCCGGCCGGCAACAGATCGGTGATCAGGAGCCGCGACGGCCATTTGTTTTGCTCATAGACCTTGAGCACGACCACATAGCGCTCGTTCTGCTTGGCTTCGGTGACGTTGGCCTCGGTGCCGTCGAGCTTGTAGTAGGTGCGATCGATGGTGAAGCCGTCGCCGCCGGCGGGCAACGGCTCGACCGGCGCGGCGACCGCCGTGACCACCGCCTGCAGCGGCGTCGCGCCGGTGTTGGCGATGGTGAGCGGGCTGTCGACGAGGCTGCTGCCGGCGATCTGGTCGGAATAGCCGCCCGAATGCGGCGCGCCGTTGACGGAAAGCGTGATGGAATCATTGCCTTCCTTCAGCGCCCGCGCGGCAAGCAGCATCCAGGATTCGTCCTGCGTGCTCGTCCAGCGGGCATCGGCGCGTGCCACGCCCACGAGCTTGATCAGCTGCGGCATGATGCTGGGCACCGGCTTCGATTCCGCCGCCAGCGCCAGCATCGCCGCGCCGTCACGCAGCCGCGAGCCATAGTCCGAGCGGAAGTAGTCGTAGTCGGTCTGCGACTGCGCCAGCCTGAGCGCCGTCTGGAAGGTGGCTTCCGAACGCTGCGTGTCGCCGTAGAGTGCCAAGCTCGCCGCCAACTGAGCGACGGCCATCGGGCTGGAGAAAGCTTCGAGCTGCGTATCCGCGTAATAACGCAGGTCGCCGATCGAAGCCTTCTTGTTGCGGGCAAGCACGTAGAGCGCATAGGCGATCTCGCTGCCCTTATCCTGGACGTCCTGGTCGTAGCCGAGCGAGTTCTGCAGGTTGTTGAGCGCCTGGTTCATCGCCAGCGCCGGCACATCGTATTTCTCCTCGCGCGCCCGGGTCAGGAACTCGGTGACGTAGGCGTCGAGCCACAGATCGCCGGAGCCCGGCCCCCAGAGGCCGAAACTGCCGCTTGACGACTGGTAGGACAGCACCTTGTAGATCGCATCCTGGATGCGGCCATGCAGGTCGGGGTCGTTCTCCATGCCGATGCTCTTGGCCATGTCGTTGACATAGAGCAGCGGCATGGCGCGGCTTGTCGTCTGCTCGGCGCAGCCATAGGGATAGCGGTCGAGCGACATCAGGAGCGACGGCACGTCGAGTGCGGAGGACTGCGAAACGCCGACACTGACCGAAGCGCCGTCGAGCACGCTGGCGGCCAGCAGCTCCTTATCGACCCGCAGCGAGCCGCCATGGGGCTTCAGGTCGACAACCATGCGGTTGGTGACCGGAAGCTGGGCCGGACGCACCGGCAGATGGAGCGTCTGCTCGACCTCCGTACCGTCGGTATGCGCGAGCTTGACCGTGACCGAGGCGTCGCCCGCGGTCTTCGCGACCAGCGGGAAGCTGAGCGACTGGCGCTTGCCCTGGGCGAGCGTCAGCTTCTCGGGCAGGGGCTTGTCGCCGGTCGAAAGATCGCCGGTCGTGGTGACAGACAGGGCGTAATCGCCGGCCGGGCCATCGGTATCGGCGATATCGAGGCGCATGGTCGCGGCATCGCCCGGCGCCAGGAAGCGCGGCAGGCCGGCGGTAATCACCACCGGATCGCGCACGATGACGTCGGTCTCAGCATGGCCGACGGCATCCTTGGTCCAGGCGACCGCCATGACGCGCACGGTGCCGTTGAACTGCGGGATGTCGAAGTCAATGCGGGCCTTGGCATTGGCATCGAGCTCGACCGGGCCGGAGAAGAAGGCGACCAGCTTTTCGGTCGGTGGGCTGCCCTGCGCCTGCATGTTCGCCCCGTCACCGCCGGTGCGTATCTTGCCCATGGTGCCGAGCGAGCCGTCGATCAGACGGCCATAGAGGTCGCGGATCTCAAGCCCCAGCATGCGCTGGCCGAAGAACCAGTCCTCCGGATCCGGCGCCTTGTAATTGGTGAGGTTGAGGATGCCGACATCGACGGCCGCCACCATCACATAGGCGTTGGTGCCAGCCTGAGCGCCGTTCACCGCAACGGGGATCGAGAGCTGCTGGCGCGGCACGGTCTTTTCCGGCGGTGTCAGCGTGACCGCCAGCTTCTTCGAGCCCGGATCGACCGACAGCCATTTGACGCCGATGGCGCGGGCCGGCATGCGCGATTCCTGCGCGTCGCCGGGCCGGAACAAAGTCGCCGTGACATAGGCGCCGGCGCCCCAGTCGTCGCCGACAGGGATGTCGACGGTGCCGCCGCCGGCGGGCACGGAAGCGGTAACCGTCTTCAACAGCTTCTCGGCGCCGATGGTGACCAGCAATTCGCCGGCAAAATGCGGCGAGACCTTCAGCCTGGCGACCTCGCCGGCAGCGTAAGTGTCCTTGTCGAGCGCGATCTCCAGGCCGTCGGGCGTCTCGGTTGTGGTCGAGGCGACGTACCAGCCGGCGTCGAACTCATAACTGGTCGCCGGACCATCTGGATCTGCGGTCTCGACCTCGAGCCGGTAACGGCCCCAGTCGACGGGAAGGGACACGGTCGCCTCGCCATCGGCCTTCAGGTCGACCGCGCCATTGGCGACCGCCTTGGTGAGGTTCACCGCCTCGTAGTTCCAGGAATTGTTTGAACGGTACCACTGATAATTCCGCTCGACCTTGACCAGCGACCACTGGGCGCCTTTCAGGTCCTCGCGCTTGCCGTTCGGGTCGACGGCGATGATGCTGAATTTGGCGGTTCCGCCTTGCGGCACCTCATCGCCTTCGAAATCCGGCCGGATGCCGATGACGTCGCGCTGCGGGCGAACGCCGATGTCGAGCGAGCGCTCGACGGCGCGGCCGCCGGCCTCGCGCATGCGCACGGTGACCTTGGCGTTGACCAGCTTGGTGGTCGCCGGCAACTGGTCGATGGTGATCGGGAAGGTCGCCTTGCCGTCGTCGCCGACGACCGGAAGATTGGCGAGAGGCGTCACGGTCGGCTCGCTCGACTGCTCGTCGGCCAGACCGAAAGTGAAGTCCTTGAAGCTGTCCCAGCTACTGGTGATCGACAGTGTCATCTCGCCTTCAAGGGCGAGGCCCGCGGCCGGCGCGCCATAGAGGAAGCGGCCGTCGACGGTGGCGTTGGCGGTCCCGCCCTGGGCGATCTCCTTCTTGTCGGCGGTCAGATCGAATTCGATGCGATCCGGCACGAAATCCTCGACCAGGAACATCTGGCTGGCGACCGGCGCCTGCTTGGGATCGGTGTAGATCGACACCGTCCAGGTGCCGCGCATGGCGTTTGCCTCGAGCGGCAGATCGACGGCATGCCCGCCGGCGGACTCGCCATTGCTGACGATGCGACGGTTCTCGACGCCGTCGGGACGGGTGAAGATGAAGGTGAGCGGCAAGTTCTCGACCGCTTTTGCCGCGCCGTCGCGGGCAAGGGCGGCGACCTGCACATCCTCGCCGGCGCGGTAGATGCCGCGCTCGGTCCAGGCATAGACGTCGAGCGCGCCTGGCGAGGCACGCCCCGCGACGCCGCGATCCGACAGGTCGAAACCGGCCTTGCCCATGTCGAGGAAGACGAAGTCGTTGTCACCCTGCTTGGCCATCAGCACCGCCGGCACCATGCCGTTTTCGCCGCGCGTCAGGCCTGGATTGAACACAGCGTGGCCCTCGGCATCGGTGGTCGCGGTGCCGAGGATTTCGTTGTTCTTGGCAAGCAGCGTCAGTTCGGCGCCGGAAATCGGCTTGGCCGATCCCAGCGAACGGGCAAAAACGTTGAGGCCGTCCTGGCCGGTATAGGTGGAAAGGCCGATGTCGGAGACGACGAACCACTGCGTGGCGCGCGAACCATAATCGTCGCTCTTGTCGTCGACCGGTTGCGCGGTCAGCACATAGACGCCGGGCTTGCGCTGCGGGATCGCCTCATCCACCGGGAATGAAGTGGTAACCTCCTTATTGAGATCATTGGCGATATCGAGCGTGCCCGACCAGACGGGGGCGCCCATCTGGTCCGAAATGGTGGAGACGTCATAGCCATCGAGCTGATGCAGGAACTGATAGCCGGACAGAAGCTGCGCCAGCGAACGATCGCCGATGCGGTAGAGCGTCATCTTGGCGGCGTTCATGTTGACGGTGACGACCGGAATGCCGCGGCGGGCGCCTGCCGGCAGCACGAAGCTGTCGCCGGTGAAGCGGGCGGACGGGGCGCGATCCTGGACATAGATCGACAGCACGACGGGCGCGGCGATCGTTTCGCCGATCGCCGCTGGCAGGCCGGCGCGGAAGGTCACGTCATAATGCTGGCCGTGTTCAAGACCCTCGACGCAAATCTGCTTGTCCTTGGCCTCAACGGCCTTGGGCGCGGCGTTGTCGACGGTGACGAACTGCGAATAGTCGACGCCGGTCTTGACCAGCTCCTCGGAGAACTGAGCGCAGATGCGCGGCGAGGAGGAATCGGCATCGACGGTGTGCTCGACGACGCGAAAGCCCTTGCGCGCCTTGAGGTCGGCATAGTCGGCCTGGACGGCGGGCGAGCTCACCAGCGCAAGGCTCGCCTCATAGGCCTGCAGCGAAGGCCGGTAGAGATCGCGCTTGTCGAGGCCGGCGGCAAGCAGCGCCAACGCCTCGGCGCGGGTCTTTGCCGTGCGCGCCAGCTTGTAGGCGTTGAAAGCTGCCGAGGTGGCGTTCATCGGCAAAGTCGCGGGTTCGGTGGTGTTCGACGCCGGCTCCACGGCGAGTATTTCGCGCGCCAGCGCCAGCCAGAGCGCGCCGTCGTCGGGCAGAACGGAGATCGCGGCCTGGTATTTCTGCATGGCGAGGCGATGGTCGCCGGTAAGCGATGCCTGCTCGGCGGCGGCCTGCAGGGCGGCAAGGCCCTCGGTCGGCTTGTCATAGGCCGGGTCGGTCAGCTTGTTGCGGAACTGCTGGGCCTGGTCGGCCATCCAGTTCGGGAAAAAGGCCAGAGCCGGCGGAGCGCCGATATCGGGGTCGCCATCGACATTCGCGACCTTGCCGGCGACGGCACCGGTGAAGGATTTCAACTGGTTATAGTCGGATTTGAGAAAACACCATTTGGCCTTGGTGTTGTAGGTGAAAGCGCGGCACGCGGGGTCGCCGAGGCAGCTTGTCTTGCATTGGTCGAGGCTGACATTCTGCTCCGACCTGAGGTCGAAACCGAAATAATCGGAATTGTCGGTCGTCACGATTCGCCGGGCTTCGGCCGCAAAAGCCGCCCCGCCCAAGGCGAAAAAGATGAGAAGAAGGAAAGAGAGACCACGAGCCGCGCGCATTGCCATACCACCCTCCAGACATCGCCAGCGTCCGGGCATGATCAAGCTTCGTGCAGGCTTGTCAACGCCGGAACGCCGCAGGTTTATCACCCGCGAACGGTTTCCATGCCGGCCAAAGGCCGGTATTTCGACAGAACCTCTGTGAGACGGATCACACTTTCTTGCGGAATCGCAAAAGGTGTGAATTCCAAGCCCATTCTATTTCAGACAATTGGATTGTGGCCCCTTTACGAACGTTGCGGAACTTCATTCCAATTTTAGTTTTGTCGACTAGGTTGTCTTAATGCCGGCGCGTGAAGTGCAGATGTCAGGAGGGTTCGCGCCAGGGCGCGGGCTTCCGCGCGCCCTGCTTTTCGCGCTCGTCTGCTCGACGGTGCTGGCCGCTGAGGTGCGGCAGGCGGCGGCTTTCGAGATTTTCGGCATCAAGCTTTGGGGCTCGTCCAAGGACGAGGATGCCGACATCGTCGATCCGCTGCGCTATTCGGTGACGATCAATGCGCCTGACGCCGACAAGGATCTGATCAAGAGGCTGGAAAACGCCTCGGCGCTGAAAAACGACGAGGAGCATCCGGTGTCGGGGTCGCTCGGCCTGATGGCCAAGGCACGCGGCGACCGCGAGCAACTCGTCGCCGCCCTCTACGCCGATGCCCGCTACGAGGGCGTGGTGACTATCACGATCGAGGGCAAGTCGATCGACGAATTGCCGCCGGATGCCGAGTTCAAGGGGCCGCAGCCCATTCCGGTGGTCATTACGGTTTCTCCCGGAGCGAAATTCACGTTGGGCAACATCCGGCTGAAGGGTGATGCGGCGGGGTTGGCGGCAGCCGATTTCGGCCTGATCGCCGGCGGCGACGCCGGCTCGGGCGCGGTGCTCAAGGCCGAAGCGCTGATCGTGCGGGCGCTGAAGGAAGAGGGCAGGCCGCTTGCCAAGGTGACCGACCGCGAGATCGTCGCCGAACACACCAGCTCGACGCTGGACGTGACGCTGACGGTGGCCGCCGGCCCGGTCGCCGGCTATGGCGACACGACGGTAGTGGGCACGGAAAAGGTCGATCGCGACTTCACCGAATACATGACCGGGCTGAAACGGGGCCAGCAATATTCGCCGCAGGAGATCGACGATGCCCGCGACAGGCTGCTCGGCCTCGAGGTCTTCAACAGCGTGACCATCAAGGAAGGCGAAAAGCTTGACGCCAACGGCAATATTCCGATCGATGTCCAGGTCAGCGAGCGCAAGCCGCGCTTCTTCGGCGTGGGCGGCACCTTCTCCAACACGGAAGGCCTGGGGCTCGAAGGCTATTGGGGCCATCGCAACCTGTTCGGACAAGCCGAGAAGCTGCGTTTCGACGGCTCGATCAGCGGCATCGGCAGCAACAGCATTTCGGCGCTCAATTACAATGCCGGCGTCATGTTCGAAAAGCCGGGCGTGCTCGGGCCGACATCGAAATTCTTCACCGGCATCAAGACGGTCTTCGAACATCCCGACGCCTACGACCATTTCTCGGTCAAGGGCGACGTGGGCGTCTCCTACGACCTCGACAAAAAGCAGCGGGTCTCGGCCGAGTTCGACCTCGATTATTCGCGGATCACCGACGCCTTCGGCAAGCACACCTATCTGATCGCCAGCGTGCCGCTGCAATATGTCTACGACAGCCGGGACGACAAGCTGAACCCGACCAGGGGGTTCCGCTTCCTCGCCTATGCCGAGCCGAGCTACGACATATTGAACGGCGCCACCTTCCTGAAGCTGAAGGGCGAGGGCTACACCTACCAGTCGCTCGACACGGCAAGCCGGTTCGTGCTCGCCGAGCGCGCCACGCTGGGCTCGATCGTCGGCACCGGGCTGCAGAACGTGCCGGCCGACCGGCGCTTCTATTCCGGCGGCGGCGGCTCGGTGCGCGGCTATTCCTACCAGGGCATCGGCCCGAAGAACATTGACGGCCAGCCGATCGGCGGCCTCTCCTTCTTCGAAACTTCGGTCGAGATGCGCATCGGCGTTACCGACACGATCGGCATCGTGCCCTTCGTCGATGCCGGCACGGTCTCGACCAAATCCTTTCCCGATTTCTCGAATGTGAAGGTCGGCGCCGGCGTCGGCCTGCGCTATATTACGCCGTTCGGACCGCTGCGCATTGACGCGGCCGTGCCGCTCAACCGCGATCCGGGCGATCCGCATGTGGGCATTTATGCCGGCATCGGTCAGGCGTTCTGACAATGAAGATTTTCTGGCGCGTCCTTCGCATCTTAATCTACACGCTGCTTCTGCCGCTGGTGGTGGCGATCGGCGCACTGGTCGTTTTGACCGGCACCGAAGGCGGCCGCCAGAATCTTGCCAGCCTGATTTCGAAGATGGCCTCCAACGAGGACCGCAAGATCACGGTCGCCGGCATCGAAGGCATCTGGTCGGGTGCGCTTAGGGTGGACCACGTCGTGCTGGAAGACCGCGCCGGCCCCTGGATGGTGGCGCGCAAGGTGGCGCTCGACTGGTCGCCGACGGCGCTGCTGTCCAGGAATTTCAGTGCCGATCGTTTTGCCGCCGAGCGCATCGAGCTGGCGCGGTTGCCGCAGCCGAGCCAGCAGCCATCGCAAGGCGGCTCGACGAGCCTGCCGGTGTCGATCGACGTGAAGCGGATCGATCTGCCGGAGATCGCGCTGGGACAGGAGCTTGCCGGCAGCGGCATCGCCGAGCTGGCCGCCAAGGGCTCGCTCAAGGCCGATCCGTCGCCTCTGGCGTTCGAAAGCGTGCTCAATGTTTCCCGCCATGACGGCAAGCAAGGCAACGTCGACGCCAAGATCCACTTTGCGCCGGCTGACAACAAGCTCGACCTCGATCTCAAGGCGTCGGAGCCGGCCGGCGGCATCATCGCCAATCTGCTCAAGCTGCCGGATGCGCCGCCCGTCAACATCGTCGTTTCCGGCAGCGGGCCCTTGGCCAATTGGAGCGGCGTCGGCACCTTCATGGTCGATGGCCGGATCGTCAGCCAGCTGACCGGCCGGCACCAGCTCACCGACAAGGGCCACCGCGTCGAGGCCAAGGGAGACGGCGAGTTCGAAGGATTCCTGCCGGAGAAGATAAAGGCGCTGTTTGCCGGCAAGACGCGCTTCGACCTGGCCGGAACGGCGACCGCATCGGGTGGGATTGATATCGAGCAGGCCACCATAGAGAGCGATTCCGTGCACGGCGCCGCGACCGGCAATGTCGATCCGAAGGGCGCCAGCGACCTGGCGGTCGAGCTCTCCGCCAAGGACAAACCCGTCACCGTCGATGTCGGCAACAGCGCGGTTCCGATCCTGGTCGCGGTCGAAAAGGCCACGGTGCGTGCCTTCGGCGACGGCAAGGCGCCGATGGTCGATATCGGCACGTCGCTTACTTCGGTCGCCGTCGGCGGCACCCAGCTCAACAATATTACAGGCGACATCCATTCCGACGGCTTCGATGTCGAGACCCTTAGCGGCCCCGTCAGCATCAAGCTCGCGGCCGCCGGTCTGAAGACCGATGTGGCGACGCTGGCGCCGCTGGTGACCGGCAAGCTCGCGGCGGATCTTTCCGGCACGATCAGCCGCGAGACCGTGATCATCGACAAAGGCACCTTGCGCAGCGATGCGCTCAATGCCGGGCTGACAGCAAATGTGGCGTTGGCCGACCTGTCGATGACGCTGAAAATGAATGCCGACGCCGTCTCGAAGGCATTGCCGCCGCAGATCAGCTCGCTGCTTGGCGAGCGGGTGAAATTCTCGGCCACCGCCACGCGCGATCCGCAAGGCGCGTTCGCCGCCAACTCGCTGGAGATCAGCTCCGGCTCGCTCAGCGCCAGCGGCACAGGCAGCATGCAAGGAATGGATATCCAGGCCAGCGTCAGGGGCACATTAGGCGACGTCTCGCCGCTGTCGTCGCTCGCTGGCACGCCGCTCGCGGGCAGGGTCAATTTCGCGCTGAGCGCAAGCGGTCCGCGCTTGGCGCCGGATTTTACGGTGTCGGCCGACAGCGCCAGCCTGACGGCGGCCGGCCGCACGGTGAAGGACATCAAGCTCTCGGCCAAGGGCAAGGCCGATGTCGCCAATCCGACCGCCGAAATCTCGCTGACCGGCAATGCCGAGGGGCAGGCGCTCGACATCGATGCCTCGCTGGTGACCGCCGACGGCAAGCGCTCGATCAAAGGCCTCAGCCTGGCGCTCGGCGACAACAAGGTGTCGGGCGATCTCGTGCTCGACGACAAATTGCTGCCGCTCGGCACGCTCACGCTCGCCGTGCCCGACATCGGACCGCTCGCAGCACTCGCGGATCAGGCCGCCACCGGGGACATCAACGGCACGATCGCCTTTGCCAAGGACGGCGAGGCGCCGACCGTCACCATCAACGCGGCCAGCACGTCGATCGCGCGCGGCGATCTGGCGGCGAAAGCCATCACCGTCAACGCGCTGATCGCCAACTACCTGAAAGGGCCGGCCATCTCAGGCACGATCAAGGCCGACAGCGTGACCTCCGGCAGCACGGTCATCAGCGGCATCGGCATCGATTTGAAGCGCGACGGCGACTGGACCAATTTTACCGGCGGCGCAACAGCGTCCGGGATTCCGGCGACCGCCACCGGGCGGGTGAAGATAGCCAACGGCACGACGAGCGTGGAAATCACGTCCGGCGAAGCGACGGTGCGCGGCATCAAGGCGGCCATCGCCGAGCCTTCCAGCCTCTCGATCGCCAATGGCGTAACTTCCATCGAGAAGCTCGCGCTCAATCTCGGCGGCGGCTCGGCGACGGTTTCCGGCAGCGCCGGCCAGACCTTGGACCTCACGGCCAACCTCGCCAATCTCCCGGTGGCGCTCGCCAACGATTTCGTGCCTGGCCTCGATGGGGCCGGAACGGTGGAAGGCACGGCACATGTCACGGGTCCGTCGTCTAATCCCGACGTGCAGTTCAACGTGAAAGTGGCGGGCGCCGAGACCAGCCAGACCCGGCAGGCTGGGCTCGGGCCACTGGATCTGGACGCTGCCGGCATCTACACGCTGGCCGGCGGCGTAGCCCTCGACCACGCCACGTTGTCGGGCGAAGGGATTTCCGGCAAGGCCGCCGGCACCCTCAACCCGAATGGCGCCAGCGATTTCTCCCTCGACCTCACATCGTCCGGACCCAGCCTGCCGTTGACGGTCGGCGGTGCTGAAAGCCCAATCAAGATCGCGGTCCAGTCCTTGTCGGCAAAGATGGCGGGCGAGAGCACGCAAGCGCGGCTCGATGTGTCCGCCATCCTGCCGTCCATTGCCGCCAGCCAGGCTAAGGTGGACGGTCTCACCCTGATGCTGCATTCGGATGCCTTCGACCTCAAGGCTCGGGCGGGTCCGGTCTCGGGCACGGTGTCGGTGGACAGGATCGGCCTCGACAATCCCATGCTCGCGCCGCTGATCGCCGGCAAGGTCACGGCGAAGGTCAATGGTCGATTGGCACCCGATTCCGTCGCCGTCAACAGCGGCTCCTTCAAGAGCGATGCGCTCAACAGCCAGGTCGCCGGCCGGATATCGCTTGGCGACGGCGCGGTCGATCTCAACGTAAAGGCCGATGTCGCTTCTTCCGCCTTGCCGGCCGCGGTGCGCGGCATGCTTAGCGAGCGCGCTGAGTTGAGCGCCGCGCTGAAGCGCGATGCCAATGGCAATGTCAATGTCGACAGCCTGAGGCTGAATTCGGGAGCACTCAGCGCCGACGGGCAGGCGAGCCTTGCCGACAGCAAGCTTGCCGCCGACATCAGGGGTGCGCTGAGCGACGTTTCAGGGCTGTCGAAGGACGCCAAGGGCGCCATCGCCTTTGCCCTGAATGCGCAAGGCCCGGTCACCGCGCCCGACCTGTCGATGACGGTGAGCAGCGACCGGCTTTCGGTGGCGGCGCGCGAGATCACGGGGCTGAAGCTCACGGCCAGCGGCAAGGCCGATGCCGCCAATCCGGCGGCCAATGTTGAGCTCACCGGCAATGTTGCCGGGGAAAATTTGCAAGGCAGTGCGGTGCTCGCCACGACCAATGGCAGCCGCGCGATCAACGGGCTTCTTCTCTCGCTCGGCCCGAACAAGATATCGGGCGATCTCGCCCTCGACGACGCCTTCGTGCCGGTCGGCACCGTTTCGCTCGACCTGCCCGATATCGGGCCGCTGGCCGCGCTGGCATTGGAAAAGGCCGAGGGCAATGTGCGCGGCACGATCGCCTTCTCCAAGACCGCCAACGGGCCGAATGTCGTGGTCAAGGCGAACACCTCGGAGATCAAGCGCGGCGATCTCTCGGCCAGGAATGTCGCGATCGACGCGCAGGTCGCGAATTACATGGCAGCGCCAGTGATCGCCGGCACGGTGCGGGCCGATAACGTGACTTCCGGAGGCACCGCCATCACCGGCATCGACGTCGATCTCAAGCGCGACGGCGACTGGACCGGTTTTTCTGGCGGCGCTACCGTCAAGAACATTCCGGCCAAGGCCGCCGGCCGCGTGAAGGTCGCCAACGGCACGACGACCGTCGAGCTCGCATCTGGGCAGGCGACCGTGCAGGGCATCAAGGCCGCGATCGCGCAGGCCTCGACGATCACCGTCGCCACGGGTGTGACGACGCTCGACCGGCTGGTGCTCAACCTCGGCGGCGGCACGGCGACGGTGACGGGAAAGGTCGCGCAGGCGCTCGACATCAACGCCAATCTGGCGAGGGTGCCGATCTCGCTCGCCAACAGCTTCTCGCCGGGTCTCGACGCGGCCGGCTCGGTCTCGGGCACGGTCAAGGTCACCGGCGCGCCGGCGACCCCCTCGGTCGCCTTCAACATCGATGCCGCCGGCGTGCAGACCTCGCAGACGCGCGGCGCCGGCCTGGGCGGCATGAATGTGTCGTCCTCGGGAACCTTTGTCGGCAACAAGCTCGCCTTCGACGCCAACATCAGCGACGGCGCCGGCCTCGGCCTCAAGGGCGGCGGCACCGTGAGCACGGCAGGCACGCCCACCTTGGCGCTCGACTTCAAGGGCAAGGTGCCGTTTTCCTTCCTTGCCGCCAAGCTCGCCGCGCAAGGTCTGGCGCTCAACGGCACCGCCAATGTCGATGTGCAGGTGCGTGGTCCTGCATCCGCGCCGGTGATCAGCGGCAAAGTCACGACATCCGGCGCGCGCCTCATCGATGCGCGCTCCGGCCTGGCGGTGAACGACATCGCGGCGGACGTCTCGATCGCCAGCAGCGTCGCCAGGATCAACCGGCTGAGCGGCACGCTTTCGACGCGCGGCAATCTCTCGGCGAGCGGCACGGTGAGCATCACGCCGGCGCAAGGCTTCCCGGCCGATCTGTCGATCAAGCTCACCGATGGCCGCTACACCGACGGGCGAGTGGTGACCGCCAATCTCGGCGGCGACCTGACCATCAAGGGGCCGCTGGTCTCCGCGCCGGTGATCGCCGGCACGATCAACCTGGCGAGAACGGTCATCACCGTTCCGGACAAACTGCCGGGGTCGCTTTCGGAACTCAACGTCAAACATAGGAATGCGCCTCGCGCCGTGCGGGCACAGGACAAGGCGTTGCACCCGGCCACATCCAGCGGCGGCAATAGCGGCAGCGGGCTCACCCTCGATCTGACAGTGAACGCGCCCAACCAGATTTTCATCCAGGGCAGGGGCGTCGACGCCGAACTGGGCGGATCGCTCAAACTTACCGGCCCGGCGTCGTCACCGCAGGCCGTGGGCACCTTCACCTTGCAGCGCGGGCGGCTAAGTATCCTCGCCAAGCGGCTGACATTCACGGAGGGTACGGTCGGGTTCCAGGGATCGCTGGTGCCTTACCTCAATCTCACGGCGACCACGACGACAAGCAGCGCCACCGTGACGATCGTGGTTTCCGGCGAGGCGACCAACCCGAAATTCAACTTCTCCTCTGTTCCGGCGCTGCCCGAGGATGAGGTGCTGGCACAGCTTATCTTCGGCCGCTCGATGTCGAATCTTTCGCCGCTGCAGATCGCCCAACTCGCCGACGCTGCCGCGCAATTGGCAGGCGCCGGCGGCACGACGTCGCTGCTCGACAACCTGCGCAACGCGATCGGCATCGACGACCTTGACGTGACGACGGACGAGAAGGGCGGCACTGCGGTTTCGGCCGGCAAATACCTCAACGACCGCACCTATGTGACTATACAGAAGGGCGACAAGCCAGGTTCCGGCAAGGCTACGATCGACCTCGATGTCGGGCGCGGCGTGAAGCTGCGCGGCGAGGCCAACGACGCGGGAGAAGCCAAGGGCGGCGTCTTCTACGAACGCGAATATTGAGGCCGCGCCGGCGTTCCTCTGCGAACCAGCGGGCCGTCCGCCCGCGTAGTGAACTCGCCATCCGTGTAAAATGTATTGATTTAATCGCCGCGACGATTTTTTGGGAAATCCGCGTCGCGATAACAAATTTGCGTCAAGACTGTCGCTATCGCGCGAACCGGGTTGCGGCCAAAGATGCACATTCCCTGGCATGTTCCTGCTCCACACCGTCTTTTGACAACGCGGTCTGGATGCGGAATGTTAAAAGGCGGAAAGCCAACAATGGGAGCAAGTCATGGCAATCTACAAAAGCAATGGTGATCGTGTTCCGGATCACATCCTGAAAATGGCCGAAGAAGCCAAGACGGGTAATGTGGACCGGCGCGAATTTCTGGCTTTGGCCAGCGTCTTCGGCGCATCGACGGCAATGGCCTACGGCATGCTCGGCCTCGCCGCGCCGACCACGGCCCGGGCCGAGGACGTGCAGGGCAAGAAGGGCGGAGTGATCAAGGTCGCGATGTCGATCAAGGATCCGAAGGATCCGCGCACCGCAGACTGGTCCGAAATCGCCAATGCCGAGCGTCAGGCGCTCGAGCCGCTGGTGAAATACACGAAGGAATATACCTTCGCGCCCTACCTCCTGGAGAGCTGGGACATCAATGACGACGCCACCGAATACACGCTGCATGTGCGGCCGGGCGTCGAATGGAACAACGGCGACAAGTTCACCGCCGACGACGTGATCTACAATTTCACCCGCTGGGCCGACAAGGCGGCGGAAGGCAACTCGATGCCTGGCCGCCTCGGCAGCCTCGTCGACGACACGACCAAGAAGCTGCGCGAAGGCTCCGTCGTCAAGGTCGACGACATGACGATCAAGCTCAAGCTGACCAAGCCCGACATCGCCATCATCCCGAACCTGTGCGACTATCCGGCGCTGGTCGTGCACAAGACCTTCGACGAGAAGGGCGCCAACTTCAAGAACTGCCCGATCGGCACCGGTCCGTTCGAGCTGGTCTCCTACGATGTTGGCCAGAAGGTGGTCTACAAGCGCCGCACGACCGGCAAGTGGTGGCAGGGCGAAGCCTTCCTCGATGGCGTCGAGTTCATCGACTACGGCACTGATCCGGCCGCGACCGTCTCGGCTTTCGAATCGGGCGAAGTCCAGACCAACCACGAAACGACCGCCGACTATATCAAGATCATCGCGGATGTCGGCGCTCCGGTATCGGAAGTCGTGACGGCGGCCACCGTGGTGTCGCGCTTCAACGTCACCCACAAGCCCTATGACAACCAGAAGGTTCGTCAGGCGATGCTGCTTGCCGTCGACAACGCAACCGTCTTGCAACTCGGCTACGGCAATGCCGGGACGCCTGCCGAAAACCACCATGTCGCGCCGATCCATCCGGAATATGTCAAGCTTCCGGAGGTCAAGCGCGACATCGCCAAGGCCAAGCAGATGCTGACGGAAGCCGGCGCGATCGATTTCGAGCACGAGCTGATCAGCAATGACGAGGACTACCACAAGAACACCACGGACGCGATCGCGGCGCAGTTGCGCGAAGCCGGCATCAAGGTGAAGCGCACCGTGCTGCCGAGCTCGACCTTCTGGAACGACTGGACGAAGTATCCGTTCTCGGAAACCAACTGGAACATGCGTCCGCTGGGCATCCAGGTGATCGCCATCGCGTATCGCACCGGCGAAGCGTGGAACGAGACGGCCTATTCCAATCCGGAATTCGACAAGAAGGTCAACGAGGCGCTCGGCATCGCCGATGCGGAGAAGCGCAAGGTTGTGATGAAGGATATCGAGCAGATCCTGCAGGATTCCGGCATCATCATTCAGCCTTACTGGCGCAAGCTCTACATCAACATCAAGCCCGAGGTGAAGAACCACTCGATGCACCCCACCTACGAGCACGACTTCGGCAAGGTCTGGCTCGACCAGGCGTGATCCATGGCGGGATGAATACGAGGGGCAGCCGCCCCTCGTATTTGCAGCCTCGTTGCCGCTGCATGACCTGCAGCGGCGGCGGGGCGCCATCCGCATTACGAAACAGGGTTGAACGCATCTGACCCCAACCCGGCCGGCAGGGGGGCACACATGTTCTCATTCATCGCCAGACGCATCGGCACGATCCTGCTCACGATGCTGTGCCTGACGCTGGTCGTCTTCTTCCTCGTCAATCTCGAGCCCAATCTGAAGAAGCTGGCGATCAGCCAGACCGAGATGCACACGCCCGCCGACCAGCTTGAAAGCTGGCTGGTCAATCACGGCTATCGGCAGAATTTCTTCCTGCGTTACGGCCAGTGGCTGGGCGTCCTGCCGAAGCATCCAATCACCGATCCGGCGACCGGCAAGACCACGCAGCGCTTCTCCTTCTGCAACGACCCCACGGAGCCGCAATTCTCCGGCGTGCTGCAGGGCGATTTCGGCTGCTCGACCAAGTTCAAGACGACGGTCGCCGCCAAGCTTTTCCCGGCGCTTGGCGCCACCGGATTGCTGATGTTCTGGGTGCTGGCGGTGATGGTGCCGATCTCGCTGCTGATCGGGATTCTCGCCGGCATGCGCGAAGGCTCGCGCACCGACCGCGTGCTGTCGGTCGCATCGATCGCCTCGACGGCGACGCCTGAATATGTGTCGGGCGTCATCTTCACCGTCATCTTCGCCTCGTGGCTCGGCTGGCTGAACGGCTCGGCGGCGTCCGCCAGCCAGGGCATCACCTTCTACAATTTCACCCTGCCGGTGATCACGCTGGCGATCTACGGCACAGGCTACATCGCGCGCATGACGCGCGCCTCGATGGTCGAAGTGATGACGCAGCAATACATCCGCACCGCCCGGCTGAAGGGCCTGTCCTTCAGCAGCGTGGTCATCAAGCACGCGTTGCGCAACGCGCTGATCGCGCCGTTCACCGTCATCATGCTGCAGTTCCCGTGGCTGCTCACCGGCGTCGTCATCGTCGAGGTGATGTTCCGCTACCAGGGCTTCGGATACACGCTGGTCGAAGCCGCCGGCAACAACGATATCGACCTGCTGCTCGGCTGCTCGCTGGTCTCGGTGTTCATCGTGCTGATCACACAGCTCATCTCGGATGTCGGCTACGCGTTTCTCAATCCGCGTATCAGGGTTCAGTAGGGGCAGGGCCGATGCAAACGGAATATATCAGCGCCTTCGATGTGGTTATCGGCGTGCTCTGGCGCTTCTGGCCGGTCTGGGTCGCGCTCATCCTGGTGATGGGCGGGAGCTTTAGCTACCGGAGGAAGCTCGGGCTCTACGGCCAGCTCTTCGACAGCGGCGTCGGCATTGCCGGTGTCTTCATCTGCCTGTTCTGGCTGTTCACGGCGATCTTCGCCTCCACCATCTCGCCCTTCGACCCGCTGGCGCAGGTCTCGGTGATGAAGGACACGCTGCCCGGCGCGATCGAACCGGCGTCGAAGCTCATCTACTATTTCGGCGGCGACAAGCTTGCGCGCGACGTGTTCTCGCGCATGGTCTATGGCAGCCAGATCGTTCTGATCATCGCGCCGGCCGCCACCGGCTTCGCGCTGATGGTGGGAATCACGCTCGGCCTGCCGGCCGGCTATTATGGCGGCAAGATCGACACGCTGCTGTCGTTCCTCGCCAATCTGGTGCTGGCCTTTCCGGTGATCCTGTTGTTCTATCTGCTGGTGACGCCGGGCATCATGGACACGCCGATCCCCTATGCGATGGCGGGACTGTTCTTCCTGTTCCCCATCATCTTCTTCTGCGTCCTGTTCTGGACCCGCTACAAGAACCGGCCGGACCGGCTCTATATCATGCTTGGCATCACGCTGGTTGTCGGCGGCTGGATCTATGCGGGCCTGGTCTTCGACAAGGATCCGCTGCATATCGTCCACATCGATCCCAACCAGCTCAACATCTTCGTGGCGGTGGTGTTCGCCTCCAGCCCCGGCGTGTTCCGCATCGTGCGCGGGCTGACCATGGACATCAAGACGCGCGACTATGTGGCGGCGGCGCAGACACGCGGTGAATCGCCGTGGTACATCATGCTGTGGGAGATCCTGCCCAATGCGCGCGGTCCGCTGATCGTCGATGCCTGTTTGCGCATCGGCTATACGACGATCCTGCTCGGAACGCTCGGCTATTTCGGCCTGGGCCTCGCGCCGGAAAGTCCCGACTGGGGCACCGCGATCAAGGACGCCAGTCGGCTGTTGCGTTCCTTCATCCACCCCGCGCTGCCGCCGACGATCGCCCTGATGTCGTTCGTGCTGGGGCTGAACCTTTTGGCGGATTCGCTGCGCGAACAGTCGATGAAGGATTGATGGCGGGGGCCTAGGCCCTACCTGCTGGAACAATTTAGGATTGGAGCGACCCATGAACGAGGCAGTTCGAAATCCGGCTCAACCAATCATCGAGATCGAGAACCTCTCGATCTCCTTCTTTACCCGCAAGGGCGAGATTCCGGCCGTAATGGATTTTTCCTGCACGGTCATGCCCGGCGAGGCGATGGGCATCGTCGGCGAGTCCGGCTGCGGCAAGTCGACCGTGTCGCTCGGCATCATGCGCGATCTTTCCAACATCGGGAAGATCGTCGGCGGCCGCATCAAGTTCCAGGGCCGTGACATGGGCGAGATGTCCGAGGAGGAGCTGCGCGCCATCCGCGGCAACAAGATCGCCATGATCTACCAGGAGCCGATGGCGAGCCTCAATCCGGCGATGAAGATCGGCCAGCAATTGATGGAAGTGCCGCTGATCCACGACAAGGTGTCGAAGGAAGAGGCGTATAACCGCGCCCTGGAGATGGTGCGGGCGGTGAAGCTGCCCGACCCGGAGCGCATGATGCGCTCCTATCCGCACCAGCTTTCCGGCGGCCAGCAACAGCGCATCGTCATCGCCATGGCGCTGCTGTCCAAGCCGGCGCTGCTCCTGCTCGACGAGCCGACCACCGCGCTCGACGTCACGGTCGAGGCCGGCATCGTCGAGCTGGTCAAAGGGCTCGGCGAGAAGTTCGGCACCTCGATGATTTTCGTGTCGCACAATCTCGGCCTCATCCTCGAGACCTGCGACAAGATCACGGTGATGTATTCCGGCGAGGCGGTCGAGACCGGCAAGATCGAGGACGTCTTCGATCGGATGCGCCATCCCTATACGCAAGGGCTGTTCCGTTCGATCCCGCTGCCTGGCGCCGACAAGAATTCGCGGCCGCTGATCTCCATTCCCGGACAGTTGCCGCTGCCGCATGAGCGGCCGAAGGGCTGCAATTTCGGGCCGCGCTGCCACCATTTCGTCGAGGGTGTCTGCAACGCGGCGGAAATCCCGATGATCCCGGTGGAGGGCCATGAGGGGCATTTCTCCCGCTGCGTGCGGTTCAACGAGATCGACTGGGAGGCGCTGCCGCCCGGCGCCAAGAAGGTCAACGAGAAGGTCGAGCCCGGCGCGCCCGTGCTGAAGATCCAGGACCTCAAGAAATACTACAAGGTCGGCGGCAGCGAGGTGTTCGGATCAAGCGAAGGCCGCGTCGTCAAGGCCAACGAGACGATCTCGTTCACCGCGCGCGAATCCGAGACGGTCGCGATCGTTGGCGAGTCCGGCTGCGGAAAGTCGACGCTCGCCAAGGTGCTGCTCGGCCTCGAGACCGCGAGCTCCGGCACGGTGACTTTGGCCAATAAGGAGATCCAGTCGACGGGCATCGAGCGCCGCGGCGTCGATACCGTCTCGTCGATCCAGATGGTGTTCCAGAATCCGTTCGACACGCTGAACCCCAGCCACAGCGTCGGCTCGCAGATCATCCGCACGCTGGAGAAGTTCAATGTCGGCAAGACGGTCGCCGAGCGGCGCCAGCGCATGCTGGAGCTGCTCGACCTGGTGAAGCTGCCCAGGGCCTTCGAGACCCGCAAGCCGCGCCAGCTTTCGGGCGGCCAGAAGCAGCGTATCGGCGTTGCGCGCGCCTTCGCCGGCGATGCCAAGGTGGTGGTGGCCGACGAGCCGGTCTCGGCGCTCGACGTCTCGGTGCAGGCGGCGGTGACCGAACTGCTGATGGACATCCAGCGCAAGAACAAAACGACGATGCTGTTCATCAGCCACGATCTGTCGGTGGTGCGCTACATCGCCGACCGCGTCGTCGTCATGTATCTCGGCTACATCGTCGAGCAGGGCACGACCGACCAGATCTTCTCGCCGCCCTACCATCCCTATACCGAGGCGCTGCTGTCGGCGATCCCCATCGCCGACACAAGCGTGGTCAAGAAGCACATCGTGCTCGAAGGCGACATTCCCTCGGCCATGAACCCGCCGACCGGCTGCCCGTTCCAGACGCGATGCGGCTACAAGAAGCTGGTGCCGGACAATCTGTGCGAGACGCAGGTGCCGCCGGTGAGGAATCTCGGCGGCGGCCATACGAGCCTGTGCTGGCTTTCGGACGACGTGCTGGCCAAGATGGAGCCGGTCATCAAGTTCGACAAGGAACATGCCGCGCGTGAGGGCGTGCCGGATGATGCGCCGCACGGCGAGGGGCCGGGCTTTGCCGGTACGCCGCCGCAGCGTCCGGACGGCAAAAACGCCAGTGCGGAAGCCGACGCGATCAAAGAGGGTGCCGAGGAGAACGACGCCGTGCTCAAGGCCCGTCGCCACGAAGTGCGCGACGAGGATTCGGAAACCGGTGTCTCAAGGCCGAAGGACACGACAAGGCGGCACTAACCCGGGACGGGTGTCAACTGCCGCATTGCCGTAGCTGCGCTGCATAGTCGCGCGCCATCTGGTCGGTGGCGCGCGCGTAGCTTTGAACGCCGGCGTCGCCGCGGTTGCCACGGCCATAGGCGGTCCAGCCGAGATAATAGGCCAGGTAGAGGCTGTAGGTGTCGTTGCGGGCGACACCGAAAGTGTCGGCGGTCTTGGAGTGATACCAGCCGACGAAATCGATGGCGTCGGCAAAGCGTGTCCGGCGCGCGGCCCAGTTGCCGGTCTCGCTTTGATATTGCGACCATGTGCCGTCGAGCGCCTGCGAGTAGCCGGTGGCGCTCGAGACATGCTTCCACGGGATGAAGCCGAGCAGCTTGGTGCGCGGCGGGCGGGCATTGCTCTTGAAGCCGGATTCCTTGCGCACAGTCGCCATCAGCACGGGAACGGGAACCCCGTATTTCTGTTCGGTTCGCTCGGCGGCGGACTGCCAGTTGTCGAACCAGCCGTCATTCTGGTCGAAGACGGCGCAGACATTGTTGATGTGGCTGGGCGCCGTCGCGCAGGCCGAAAGCGCCAGCAGCACGGAGACAGCGACAATTTTACTAAAACTCGACCTACGCATTGGAAGACGAATAGGCCGAAATCATAAAAGGAGTCTTGCTCGCTTCCTTAACGCGGACGCGGGAGGTGCGAAAAAGCCGAGTGCCGATATTACGACTGTTTGTGTCGCTATTCTTTTCCTCGATTTTGAAAAATGCCGCCTTGGCTAAAATCACGCCGGCAAATGGCGAATTCCTGACAGCTCGCATGTGATGCCGGCGCTCTGATGCGCGCATGAGCGAACCAAGACGCAAGCGCGGCGCCGAGCGCACCAGCAACCGGGGACCTGCCGCCATCCCGCAACTGCCGCCGCGGCGGGTGGAGAACCCGTATCCCCCAATGGCGCTGCTATCGGCCGACCAGATCGAGGCCATCCACCAGGCATCGATGCATATTTTGGAGAATTTCGGCATCGAGGTGATGAGCCCGCGGGCGCTGTCGCTGTTCGAGCGCGCCGGCGCCAAGGTTGACCGAGGCTCGATGAATGTGCGCGTCGATCGAGGCATGGTCGAGGAGGCGCTGAGGTCGACGCGCAGCAGCTACACGCTTACTCCGCGCAATCCCGCGCACGCGATCCATCTCGGCGGCAGCACCATCAATTTCACCCTCGTCGCCGGCCCGCCCAATGTGCACGACATGGAACGCGGCCGCCGCGCCGGCAACCTTGCCGACTACTCGGATCTCATCCGGCTGGCGCAGCATTTCAACTGCATCCACATGCTCGGCAACCAGGTCTGCGCCCCGATCGAGCTGCCGGCGAACACACGGCACATGGACACCTATTTCGCCAATCTGACGCTGACCGACAAATGCTTCCATGTCTCGGCGATCGGTCGGGGCAGGGCGCTTGACGGCATCGAGATGATGGCGATTGCGCGCGGGCTGACGCTCGAGCAGATGGCTGAGGACCCCGGCATCACCACCATCATTTCGGTCAACTCGCCGCGCCGCTTCGACGAGATGATGGCGGAAGGGCTGATGACCATGGCCGAATACGGCCAGTCGGTGGCGGTGACGCCGTTCACGCTGATGGCCGCGATGAGCCCGGTAACGCTGGCCGGCGCGCTGGCCCAGCAGAACGCCGAGGCGCTGTTCGGCATCGTGCTGACGCAGTTGGTTCGCCCCGGCGCGCCGGTGATGTATGGCGCCTTCACCTCCAATGTCGACATGAAGTCGGGCGCGCCGGCCTTCGGCACGCCGGAAAACACCAAGGCCAACATCGCTTCGGGACAATTGGCACGGCGCTACAAACTACCTTACCGCACGACGCCGGGCTCGGCCTCCAACGCCGCCGATGCGCAAGGCGCCTATGAGACGATGATGGCGCTGTGGGGCGCGGTGCTGGGCCACGGCAATCTCGTCTATCATGCCGCCGGCTGGCAGGAGGGCGGGCTGACGGCGTCGTTCGAAAAACTCATCATCGATGTCGAGATGATCCAGCACATGATGGAATTCCTGCGGCCGATCGTGGTCGACGAGGCGGAACTCGCAGTCGAGGCGCTGGGCGCGGTGCCGACCGGCGGCCATTTCTTCGGCGAGCCGCACACGCTGGAGCGCTACGCCACCGCCTTCTACCAGCCGATGCTTTCCAACTGGCAGAATTACGAGGCCTGGCAGGAGGCGGGGGCGCTCGACACGACAGCGCGCGCGACCAGGCTTTGGAAGAAAGCGCTGGAGGAATATGTCCAGCCGGCCATGGACCCTGCCGTCCGCGAAGCGCTCGAGGCCTATGTGGCGCGCCGAAAGGAAGCGATCGGGCAGGGTGAGCCCTAAAGGAACAGCTTCCCATCCTGATTCATTTCAATCTCTCAAATCACTGAACCAACGAGAAAAAACCATGAAGTCGCATGCAAAGGTCGTGGTCATCGGCGGCGGTGTCGTTGGATGTTCGGTGCTGTTCCATCTTGCCCGCTATGGCTGGACCGATGTCGTGCTGCTGGAGCGCGACGAGCTGACTTCCGGTTCGACCTGGCATGCGGCCGGCGGCATGCACACCATCAATGGCGATCCCAACGTCGCCAAGCTGCAGAAATACACGATCTCGCTCTACAAGGAGATCGAGGAGCTTTCGGGACAGGCCACCGGCGTGCACCTCACAGGCGGCGTGCTTCTGGCGGCGACCGAGGCGCGACTCGACTGGCTGCGCGGCGTGGTGTCGAAAGGCCGCTATCTCGGCATCGACCTTGAGGTGATCTCGGCGAAGGAAGCCGCGGAGCTGATGCCGCTCATCGAGCCCAGCCAATTTGTCGGCGCGGTCCGCAACAAGGAAGACGGCCATCTCGACCCGTCCGGTGTGACGCACGCCTATGCCAAGGCGGCGCGGAAACTGGGGGCCGAGGTCGAGCGCTTCACCAAGGTCGAGGACATCGTACGCCGCCCCGACGGCCTATGGCGCGTCATCACCAACAAGGGCGATATCATCGCCGAGCATGTCGTCAATGCCGGCGGGCTGTGGGCGCGCGAGGTCGGCCGCATGGTCGGGCTCGAACTGCCGGTGCTGGCCATGGAGCACATGTACCTGATCACCGAGGACATGCCGGAGGTCGCCGACTGGAACAAGAGGACCGGCACCGAGATCATCCACGCGGTCGATTTCGACGGCGAGCTATATCTGCGCCAGGAGCGCGGCGGCATGCTGATGGGCACTTATGAGAAGGCCAACAAGGTCTGGTCGGAATTCCAGACGCCGTGGAATTTCGGCCACGAGCTGCTGGAGCCGGACATCGACCGCATCGCGCCGTCGCTGGAAGTCGGTTTCCGTCACTTCCCCGCTTTCCAGAAGACCGGCATCAAGCAGATCATCAACGGCCCCTTCACCTTCGCGCCGGACGGCAATCCGCTGGTCGGTCCGGTGCGCGGCCTGCCGGGCTTCTGGGTCGCCTGCGGCGTGATGGCCGGCTTCAGCCAAGGCGGCGGGGTTGGGCTCGCACTCTCCAACTGGATGATCGAGGGCGACCCGGGCGCCGACATCTGGGCGATGGACGTGGCGCGCTATGGCGACTGGGCGACGATGGCCTACACCAACGCCAAGGTGCGCGAGAATTATTCGCGCCGCTTCTCGATCCGCTTTCCCAACGAGGAACTGCCGGCCGGGCGTCCGCTGAAGACGACGCCTCTCTACGACACGCTTGCCGCTAAGGGCGCGCAATGGGGCGTGTCCTATGGGCTCGAAGTGCCGCTCTGGTATGCGCCCGAAGGCGTTACCGACGAGTTTTCCTGGCGGCGTTCCACCGACTTCGAGCATGTCGCCAAGGAGGTCGCGGCGGTGCGCAACGGCGTTGGCCTGTCGGAGATTTCGAACTTCGCCAAATACAAGGTGACGGGAAAGGGTGCTTCCGCCTGGCTCGACCGCATATTCGCCTGCAAGCTGCCCAGGCGCGGCCGCATGACTCTGGCGCCGATGCTGAAGGACGACGGCAAGCTGATCGGCGATTTCACTTTGGCCAACATCGACGACAGCGAGTGGTTCATCGCCGGATCCGGCGTTGCCGAGCAGTATCATATGCGCTGGTTCGAGGCGCATCTGCCCAAGGACGGCTCGGTGCGGATCGAGGCGCTGGGCCAGAAGCTCACCGGCCTTGCGATTGCGGGGCCGAAGGCGAGGGAAGTGCTCGCCAAGGCCACCCACGCCGATGTCTCCAACACCGCCTTCCCCTTCATGGCGGTTGCGCGGATGGATGTTGGCATGGCGCCGTGCCTGGTCGGCCGCGTCAGCTACACCGGCGATCTCGGCTACGAGATCTGGGTGGCGCCGGAATACCAGCGTGCAGCTTACCAGGCGCTGCTGGCTGCGGGAGAGGAATTCGGCATCGGGCTGTTCGGCTCACGGGCGCTCAACGCGCTGAGGCTGGAAAAGAATTACGGCTCATGGGCGCGCGAATACCGGCCGATCTATGGTCCGCTCGAGGCCGGGCTCGACCGGTTCGTCGCTTATGGCAAGGACGCCGATTTCATCGGCAAGGAGGCAGCGCTGGCTGAGCGCAGAGAGGGCGGCAAGCTCAGGCTGCGTGCCTTCATCGTCGAGGCCGCCGATGCCGACGTGATCGGCGACGAGGCGATCTGGCATGACGGCGCCGTGCGCGGCTGGGTCACCTCCGGCGGCTATGCGCACCATTCCAAGAAGTCGGTCGCCATGGGCTATGTGCCGAAGGAGATCGCCGACAGATCGGATGGTTTCGAGATCGAGATCCTCGGCAAGCGCCAAGCGGCGCGCGTCCAGGCGGCGCCGCTGTTCGATGCCAATTTCGAGCGGATGCGCGGCTAGAGCGATTCCAAGAAAAGTGCGAAGCGGTTTTCCGTCCTGAATTGCCTCAAAGCAAAAAGCCTCCAGGCGCGCAGCCTTCGACGCTTCAGGCGCTGCGACGGTTGTCCACTGCGAAGGCGCCGGAGCCGGCGAAGATCAGATAGAGGAAGATGAAGCAGAAGGAGATCGCCAAGTCGCCGCCATTGTCGACGGGGAAGAAGCCGCGCGGGAAGTGCGCCATGAAATAGGCGACCGCCATTTCGCCGGCGAGAAGGAAGGCGACCGGACGGGTGAATAGCCCGAGCGCAAGCAGGATGCCGCCGGCGAATTCGAGGATGCCGGCGGTCGCCGTCAGCCCGGTGAGGGCGTGTGGCTGGGCGCCGGCCGGGAAGTTGAACAGCTTCTGCGAGCCATGTTCGATGAACTGCAAGGCGGTCATGATGCGCAACACGCCCAGCGCTTGCGGACGGTACTGGGCAAGGCCCTCGAAAAGCTTCATCTAAAACTCCATTTACCCCCCGTTCGGCCATAAATTATCGCCCGCCAACGGACCACTCACTTCCCATGGCCTGGGATCAACAATCGGTGAGTGGAAATGGCTCCCTTATTTCTTCTCGTTATGGTTGCATATTTATCCTTATAGTTGTATCTCCTAGTGGATGCGTATCAACACCACGAGAGGCCGATGCCATGAGAAAAGTCATCCTCACCTTGTCTGCTTTGCTTGCATGCACCGGCTTCGCCATGGCTGCCGGCAACGGCTGTGACGCCTTCAAATGGCCGGTCGCACGCGAGCAAGCCCTGTTTCCGGCGGCGCCCGCGGCGCAGTCCGGCGCCGCCTTGACGGTCGGGCAAGCGGTGCATTTCTCGCTCGCGGCTGTCGACACTGTCAGCTTTGAAGTGCCGCCGGAGCGCGCGCCGAAAGCCGGCACGTTCGGCGCGACGGCCAGCGTGACCGTGCCGCCTGATGGGCGAGCTGCAGCTCAGCATGTCCGACGAGGCCTGGATCGATGTTGTACAGGACGGCCGCACCGTCAAATCGGCGGCCTTCAGCGGCGTGAAGACCTGCCCTGGGATCCGCAAGAGCGTGCGCTTCAAGCTTGCGGGCGGCGCGGCGATCATTCAGCTCAGCGGTGCGAAAAAGGCCGATCTGAAGCTGGCGGTGCTGACGCCGGAGTGACCGGCGCCAGCCGGCGAGTAGGCGCTCTACCGCACAGGCGCCAGCAGCGCGAAATGCGCGCCTTGCGGGTCCTGGCACTGGATGATCCACTGGCCGCTCGGCACCTCCATCGGCCCCATGATGACCTTGCCGCCATTGTCGGTGACGCGTTTGGCCGCGGCGTCGATGGCGTCGACGTTGAAATAAAACTGCCAGACGGGAACCGGGATCTGCGGCGGCTTGTTCATCATGCCCCCGCCGGATTCGGGGCCGGCACCGAAGGTTTTATAGATACCCATCTCGCCCATGTCGAACTCGCCGGCACTCTCCCAGCCGAACTGGCTGGAATAGAAGTCGAAGGCGGCTTTCCAGTCCGAGGTGTAGAGCTCGTGCCAGCCGACATGGCCGGGCGTGGTCGCCGGCACCGGCGGCTGGTCAGGCTGGTTGGGCTGAAGGAACATGAAGGCCGCCCCTTGGGGGTCGGCAACAACGGCGAAGCGGCCGACACCCGGAATGTCGTCGGGCGCGCGATGGACCGCGCCGCCGGCATCCTTGAGCGCTTGCGTCGAGGCGTCGACATCCTTGGTGTAGATATAGCCCAGCCAGGCCGGCGGCATGCCCCTCTTGGCGGGCTCTTCCGGCATCGTCATCAGCCCGCCGACGCCGCGCATGGCGGAGTTCACGACGATGTAGCGGGGCATGCCGGGCGCCTTGTCGAAGGGCTCGGCCTTCCAGCCGACAACGGCGGTATAGAAAGCCTCGGCCGCGTCGAGGTCGGTGGTCATCAGTTCGTACCAGAAGAAAGGTTGCGGGGATTTCGGCATGGTCGGTCTCCTCACCGGTTCAGGCCGCGATCGCGGTTCGATCCATCCCAGGACGATCCTGGCGGCAGAAATCCGACATGGGCCGAAAATCCCGGACGGCAAGGCGCTCCGCCCCGATCTTGCATAGCCCGCGCGTTTCGACTTTGCTGCCGTCAAAGAGGGGTTCGCGTTTTTCCATGCGCCAGATGTCGCTCACGCCCGAGCTTGTCGCTCTTTGCCATCGCGACGAGACCGATCCCGGTCCGAGCGGGGAATGGACGCAACTCAGCGTCGACGATTTCCGCGCGCTCGCCACGCGTCTCGCCGTCGAAGCCGACGCGGGACCGCTTTGGGTGTTCGCCTATGGCTCGCTTATCTGGAAGCCGGCCTTCGAGTCCGTCGAGCAGCGGCGCGCTTCGGCCCATGGCTGGCATCGTTCCTTCTGCCTGGATCTTGTGCGCTGGAGAGGCAGCGCCGAGCAGCCCGGATTGATGATGGCGCTTGAACGCGGCGGACGCTGCGACGGCGTGACTACCGCCTGCCGGAGGGTGACAAGGCCACCCAGATCGAAAGGCTGTTGCGACGCGAGATCGACGACCACGAAGCCGTTGCCTCCGTCAGGTGGGTTCCGGTGCGCACGGCGCAAGGCAGGGTGCGGGCGCTGGGCTTTTGGGTTGGCGTGACCGGCAGGGGGACGTCTCTCGGACAGCCGCTGGAGAAGGTGGCATGGGTGCTGGCACGCGCCTGCGGCCATGTCGGCTCCGGCGCCGAATATCTCTACAACACCGTCAGCCATCTCGAGACCTTCGGCATCCACGATCGCAATCTGTGGCGGCTGCAGAAACTGGTGGCGGATGAGATCCGGTCGATTCATTCCGCGAGGTTGGAAAATGCGGAGCCGTCTGATGGGCAGGCAATGGCTATAATATGACTGTAATTATCATGTTTTTGTTCAAGCAATACAGGCACTTGGCCGAAAATTGACCAATTGATAAAAAAATAAAACGTGCTAGCCTCCCCCCAAAACGACAACAAGGGGAACTGGAATGGCGACTGGTCATTTCATCGAGGGCATTGCCGGCGGCCGGCTGTCTTCCGAGCAATATGCCGACAATTTTTCCGACCTGCATCCGCCGCTCGATCACCATGAGGCGCTGGTCGAATCCGATCGCTGCTATTTCTGCTACGACGCGCCGTGCATGAACGCATGCCCGACCTCGATCGACATCCCGCTGTTCATCCGTCAGATCGCGACCGGTAACCCGCTGGGTTCGGCCAAGACGATCTTCGACCAGAACATCCTTGGCGGCATGTGCGCCCGCGTCTGCCCGACCGAGACGCTTTGCGAAGAGGCCTGCGTGCGCGAGGTGGCCGAAGGCAAGCCGGTGCAGATCGGCCGGCTGCAACGCTACGCCACCGATGTGGCGATGGGCGAGGGCAAGCAGTTCTACAAACGCGCCGAAGCGACTGGCAAGAGCATTGCCGTGGTCGGCGCCGGACCGGCCGGGCTGGCGGCGGCGCATCGCCTTGCCCGCCACGGCCATGACGTGACGATCCTGGAGGCGCGGCCGAAGGCCGGCGGCCTCAACGAGTATGGCATCGCCGCCTATAAGAGCGTCGACGATTTCGCCCAGGCCGAGGTCGACTATGTGACTTCGATCGGCGGCATCGACATCCAGAACGGCAAGGCGCTTGGCCGCGACTTCCAGCTTGCCGACCTGATCCGCAACTACGACGCGGTCTTTCTCGGACTCGGGCTCGGCGGCGTCAATGCGCTGCGTGCCGAAGGCGAGCACGCGGACGGCGTCGCCAATGCGGTAGAATTCATCTCCGAATTGCGCCAGGCAAGCGACCTCTCCAGCCTGCCGGTCGGCCGGCGCGTCGTCGTCATCGGCGGCGGCATGACGGCGATCGATGCCGCTGTGCAGTCGAAGCTGCTCGGCGCCGAGGAAGTGACGATCTGCTATCGCCGTGGCCAGGAGCACATGAATGCTTCCGGCTTCGAGCAGGATCTGGCCGCCGCCAACGGCGTCACCATCCGCCACTGGCTGCAGCCGAAGCGTGTCATTGCCGAGAACGGCAAGGTGTCGGCGATCGAGCTCGAATACACCGCGATGAGCGGCGACAAGCTTATCGGCACCGGGGAAACGCTGCGGCTCAATGCCGACCAGGTGTTCAAGGCGATCGGCCAGAGCTTCGTGCCGGCGCATCTCAACGGCAGCGCGGAACAGATCGAGCTCGAAGGCGGCCGCATCAAGGTCGATGCGGAAGGGCGCACCTCGCTGGCCAAGGTCTGGGCCGGCGGCGACTGCATCTTCGGCGGCGACGATCTGACAGTTTCGGCTGTGGCGCAAGGGCGCGACGCGGCCGAGTCTATCCACCGGGCACTGACCTCTAATGGGAGGGCATGAGCATGGCAGACATCCGCAACACCTTCATCGGCATCAAGTCGCCCAATCCATTCTGGCTGGCCTCGGCGCCGCCGACCGACAAGGCCTATAATGTCGAGCGCGCCTTCAAGGCGGGCTGGGGCGGCGTGGTCTGGAAGACGCTGGGCGAAGAAGGCCCGCCGGTCGTCAACGTCAACGGTCCGCGCTACGGTGCGATCTGGGGCGCCGACCGCCGCCTGCTCGGCCTCAACAATATCGAGCTGATCACCGACCGCGACCTGCAGACCAACCTGCGCGAGATGAAGCAGGTGAAGATGAACTGGCCGGATCGGGCGCTGGTCGCCTCGATCATGGTGCCTTGCGTCGAGGAAAGCTGGAAGGCGATCCTGCCGCTGGTCGAGGAGACCGGAGCAGACGGCATCGAGCTCAATTTCGGCTGCCCGCACGGCATGAGCGAACGCGGCATGGGGTCGGCCGTCGGCCAGGTGCCGGAATATATCGAGATGGTCGTGCGCTGGTGCAAGCAGTATACGCGCATGCCCGTCATCACCAAGCTCACGCCCAACATCACCGACATCCGCAAGCCGGCGCGGGCGGCCAAGGCCGGTGGCACCGACGCGGTGTCGCTGATCAACACGATCAACTCGATCACCGGCGTCGATCTCGACAATTTCGCGCCGATGCCGACCATCGACGGCAAGGGCTCGCATGGCGGCTATTGCGGTCCGGCGGTGAAGCCGATCGCCATGAACATGGTGGCCGAGATCGCGCGCGATCCGGAGACGCACGGCCTGCCGATTTCCGGCATCGGCGGCATCACCACCTGGCGCGACGCTGCCGAATTCATGGCGCTCGGCGCCGGCAATGTGCAGGTCTGCACGGCGGCGATGACCTATGGCTTCAAGATCGTGCAGGAGATGATCGCGGGGCTGGAGAACTGGATGGACGAGAAGGGCCATGCCTCGCTCTCCGACATCATCGGCCGCGCCACGCCCAATGTCACCGACTGGCAGTATCTCAATCTTAACTATGTCGCCAAGGCGCATATCGATCAGGATGCCTGTATCAAATGCGGCCGCTGCCACATCGCCTGCGAGGACACTTCGCACCAGGCGATCACCAGCATGGTCGACGGTGTCAGGCATTTCGAGGTGATCGAGGCTGAATGCGTCGGCTGCAATCTCTGCGTCAATGTCTGCCCGGTGGAGGGCTGCATCACGATGCAGCCGCTGGCCGCCGGCGTACTCGACCAGCGCACCGGCTTGCCGGTGTCGCCGATCTACGCCAACTGGACGACGCATCCCAACAATCCGATGGCCAAGGTGGCCGCGGAGTAGGGTTCCTCGCCCCACGAAGTGGGGAGAGGTGGCCCGGCGAAGCCGGGACGGAGAGGGGCCTTCGGGGTGGCTGGGCGCCGCCGAGGCCCTGATTTCCTTTTACTTTTCTTGCGCCTCGTCCTTGGCACGGTTCTGACTTCGCAGAGGGTGTCCCCTGTCTGTCCCGGCTTCGCCGGGCCACCTCTCCCCCGCTTTGCGGGGTGCGAGAAACCCAAGCCCTGCAAAGTGCCGTTCTCTCTCATCCTGCCATTGCGAATTGACGGGGCAATTTTCATTTCTCTATTGCAGATAATCTTTATCCAAGATAAAAGATATCCATGAATTGGAGGTAACACCATGAAACTGGGCGATGGCGTCGAAGCGGCCATCCACTGCGCGGCGACGCTGGCCAGCGTAGACGGCAACAGTACCATGCCAGGCGCGGCCCTTGCGGAGTGTTTTGGACTGTCGCCGAGCTATCTGCTGAAACATCTCAATCAGCTCACGGCAGCGCGCATCCTGGAATCGGTGCCCGGGCCAGCGGGCGGCTACCGCCTGGCGCGTGCGGCGGAACAAATCACGCTGCTCGATATCGTGCTGGCGGTCGAGGGGCGTGAGCCTGCTTTTCGTTGCGGCGAAATTCGCCAGCGTGGTCCGGTCAAGATCGACGCGTCGGCCTACGTCAAACCCTGCGGCATCAATGTCGCGATGCTCAAGGCGGAGCGCGCCTATCGGGCAGCGCTCGCCGAAGTGAAGCTGTCCGACATCGTCGCCGATTTTATGAACGACGCCGATCCCCGCACGGTCGCTGCAAGCTGCGCTTTCGTCGAGCGCCACCAGCGGTCTCAGAAAGTTCAACCAAGCTCAAATCAACCAGGCAAAGCGTGAAAGGTAAAATGATGAAACAGAGGCTGCAGTTCTTCGCCAAAGCGCCGGAAATCATGAAGGCGGTTACGGCTCTCAACAAGGCCGTCGAGGAGTGTGGGCTGGAGGCAAGCCTGATGCATCTCGTCAAGCTCAGGGCTTCGCAGATCAATGGCTGCTCTTACTGCGTGGAGATGCACAGCCGCGAGGCAAGGCGAGACGGCGAGACGGAGACCCGCCTTTATCTGGTCGCCGCCTGGAAGGAATCGCCGCTGTTTTCCGAACGCGAGCGCGCCGCGCTCGCCTGGACCGAGAAGGTGACGAACATTTCGGAGAACGGCGTCCCAGACGATCTCTACGCCAGCACGCTGGAGCAGTTCTCCGAGGAGGAACTGGTCAAGCTGACGGTGGTGATCGGCATGATCAACACCTGGAACCGGCTCTGCGTATCCTTCCACGCCATCCATCCGATGCCGGCCGCCAAGGCCGCCTGATTCGTCGGGGCGCGCGGATGGAAATCCGCGCGCCTCCTCTATGCCGCGAAGCGGAGGCCGCCGTCACAGGTCAGCACCTGACCGGTCATGAAACCGTTGGAGACCAGGAAGGCGATCGCTTCGGCGACGTCCTCGGCGCGGCCGATGCGGCCGACCGGCGTCTTGCCGGCATATTCGGCAAACACCGCCTGCCGCTGATCCTCGGGGAGAAAATCCCACCAGGGTGTGTCGATGACGCCGGGCGCCACGACGTTGACGCGCAGCGGCTTCAGCTCGACAGCCAGGATCGGCGCGACGGTCAAAAGCATGCCGTTGATGGCGCCGATGCCGGCGACGCCGGGCGCTGCAATCTGCGCCGAGACGGCCGAGATGAAAGTGACCGATCCGGCCTTGTTCAAGGTCGGCAGGGCCGCCTGCAAGCAGGACAGTTGCGGCCGGATCTTCTCGTCGACGCCGCTGCCGATATCGGCAAGATCAAGCGTCGCGAATGGTCCCAGACCTTTGCCGCCGCTTGCGGCGAGAACCAGGTGATCGAACGGCCCAAGGCGCTCGAAGAAATTCCGGACCTCGTCCGGCTTGGTGGCGTCGAAAGCGGCCTTGCCGACGGTGCCGCCCAGGCTCTTCCAGGCGCTCTTCAGCTTCTCCTCGTTGCGTCCGGTGATCGTCACTTTCATTGCGGGGCTGACCAGCTTTTTGGCCGTCGCGAGACCGATGCCGGATGAGCCGCCGATGATGACGCAATGTTCGATGGTCTCGTTCATGAATGTTATTCCTTGGATGTCGTAGAAGCTTCTCTGGTAAATTCGAGGCTCAGTGCCCGCAATTGGCGGCGGGCCTTTTCGTCATAAGCCTGGGCGTCGGCGCGCGATTCCCGCTGGCCGTCGAAATACAGCCCGCTGCGGCGTTCGAGCGCCGGCGAGGTTGCCAGGTTGAGGATGGCGTCGGCGCCGGTCTCGACCGAGCTCCACGGCGTGATGCCCGCCTGCCGGACCATGGTGGTGTCCATATAGCTTGCCGGATGGAGCGCATTAACGGTTACACCGGTACTCTCGAGCTGTTCAGCCAGATCGACGGTGAACAGGATCTGCGCCAGCTTGCTCTGGCAGTAGGCCCGCACGCCGCTATAGCCATGCGTCAGCATGACGTCGTCGAAGTCGATCGCCTGCTGCCCGGCCGAGGCGACATTGACGATGCGTGCCGGCGCGCTCGCCTTGAGCAAAGGCAGAAGCTCTGAGGTCAGCAGGAAACCGGCAAGATAGTTGACGGCGAAACGCAGCTCATAACCGTCCGCACTGACCTGCCTTTTCGCGCCCTGGCCGGCGGTGCCGACGCCGGCATTGTTAATCAGGATGTCGAGCCGATCGGTTCGGGTGCGCACCGCTTCGGCAAGGCGGCGTACTTCGGCCAGCGTAGCGAGATCGGCGGCGAGGAATTCCGCCCTGCCGCCCTTTGCCTCGATGGCGGCCACGGTCGCCTTGCCGCGGCTTTCGTCGCGGCCATGCACCAGCACACGGGCGCCGGCGGCGCCGAGCCTTTCCGCCACCACGCGGCCGACACCGTCAGTCGAGCCGGTGACGAGAATTGTTTTGTCCTTGACTTCCATGTTCAGAGCCTCCTTGCGCTGCTCTGAACGGAAAGATGGGGCACGGCGCTCAAGCCAAACAGTTCAAACTTTATCCTGGTATCGGTACTGCTATATTAACTGGATGGATGCCATCGCCCATTCCCCCGAAGATCATCGCCGGCGCGAGCTGGGCGCCTTCTTGCGTTCCCGCCGCGAGAGGCTTTCGCCAGATGCCGCCGGCATCGCTTGCGGCGCGCGGCGGCGCACGCCCGGGCTGCGGCGCGAGGAGGTGGCGATGATCGCCGGCGTCGGCACGACCTGGTACACCTGGCTGGAGCAGGGCAGGGATGTGCGGCCTTCGGTCGAGGTGCTGTCGGCGCTCTGCCAGGCGCTGCGGCTCGACGCCGCCGAGCAGCGCCATCTGTTCACGCTCGCTGGCCGCCAGCAGCCCGAGCGGCGGCGCATCGTGCCGGCGAAGGTCGAAGGGCCTTTGCTGCACATGTTGCAGAGCCTGGTGCTGCAGCCGGCGTATGTCGTCGGCCCGCGCTGGGACGTGCTGGCATGGAATGACGCGGCGGTGGCCATTTTCGGCGACTACGGCCAATTAGAGGGCGATGCCCGCAACATCATCCACGGCGTCTTCACCGACCCGCACCGGCGGCATCTACTGGTGGACTGGGAGCAACTGGCGCGCGCGACCCTGGCCGCCTTCCGCGCCGAGAGCGCGAAATACACCGGCGATCCAGACTTCGAACGGCTGATCGCGCTGATGATGCGCTCGAGTCCGGAGTTTCGCGAATGGTGGCCGCAGCGCGATGTCGTCCACCGGCTCTCCGGCCTGAAGCATCTGCGGCATCCGATCGCCGGCGCGATGACGTTCGAGCATATGAGCCTGTCGATCGACGACGGCTCGGATATGCGGCTGATCGTCTACACGCCGCTTGCCGAGCATAACTCAGTCGCCAAGCTGAAGAAGCTGCTCGAGGGGCTTCCATCCGAACGGCGCAGCGCCTGAACGACCAGAGTAAGGTCAACCCTTCGGCTTTAGCCCATCGAGAAACAACTGCTCCAGAAACCTTGCCGCGTCCTCGAAGCGGCCGTCGCCGCCGCGGTCGGCGCCGAGCACGGCGCGCACCTGGACGTCGAAATCGGCATAATGCTGCGTCGTCGCCCAGATCGAGAAGATCAGGTGCCAGGGATCGGTGCGGGCGATCTTGCCGGCGCGCATCCAGCCCTTGATGACGGCGGCTTTCTCGTCGACCAGGGTCTTCAGCTCGCCCTCCAGCATCGGCTTGATGCGCGGCGCGCCCTGCAGGATCTCGTTGGCGAAGAGCCGGCTTTCGCGCGGAAAATCGCGCGCCATCTCCAGCTTCCTGCGGATATAGCTTCTGAGCTCGGTCAGCGGGTCGCCGATGTCGTCAAGCTCGCGCAATGGCGCCAGCCAGGTGTCGAGCAGGCGCTGCATCAACGTCTCGTGAATGTCTTCCTTGCGGCGGAAATAATAAAGGAGGTTGGGCTTCGACATGCCGGCGGCTTCGGCGATCTGGTCGATGGTCGAACCGCGAAACCCGTTGGCGGAGAAGACTTCGAGCGCGGCTTCGAGGATGAGCTCGCGCTTTTCCTGCTGGATGCGGGTGCGGCGGGGAGCGGAGCCATCCATTGCCGCCGTCATCCTTGCCGGCCGTCAGAACGCAGGTTCTCTGGACCAATTGTCTGGACCAGTTTTTCCCTGGACTGTGGAGCGCGCTTTTTATGCCGCATTTCCGCTAGTAATCCTTTGACCGCCGACGGGCGGCGCTAACGTTTGTCCAACCGGTCAAAAATTTTGCGTAGCACGAAAAGGCAGCAAAGACCAACCGTTGGCGGCACCGAAACAGGTTACAAGGGGAAGTCTTGGTCATGTCCAACCGGCTGAAAGTCACGCCGAACGATCTCAGCGCATTCTGGATGCCGTTCACGGCAAACCGCCAGTTCAAGCAGGCGCCACGCATGTTCGTGTCCGCGAAGGACATGCATTACACCACCAGCGACGGCCGTAAGGTGCTCGACGGCACCGCGGGCCTGTGGTGCGTGAACGCCGGCCACTGCCGGCCGAAGATCACCGAAGCGATCCAGCAACAGGCCGCCGAGCTCGACTATGCGCCCGCTTTCCAGATGGGCCACCCGGTCGTGTTCGAGCTGGCGAACCGCCTGGTCGATATCGCGCCCAAGGGCATGGACCATGTCTTCTTCACCAATTCCGGATCGGAATCGGTCGAGACCGCGCTCAAGATGGCGATCGCCTATCACCGCGTTCGCGGCGAGGGCTCGCGCACCCGCCTGATCGGCCGCGAACGCGGCTATCACGGCGTCAATTTCGGCGGCATCTCCGTCGGCGGCATCGTCGCCAACCGCAAGATGTTCGGCACGCTGCTCGGCGGCGTCGACCATCTGCCGCACACGCATCTGCCGGAGAAGAACGCCTTCTCGAAGGGCGTGCCGGAGCATGGCGCGGAGCTCGCGAACGAGCTCGAGCGCCTCGTCACGTTACATGATGCCTCGACCATCGCGGCCGTCATCGTCGAGCCGGTCGCCGGCTCCACGGGCGTCATCCTGCCGCCGAAGGGCTATCTGCAGAAGCTTCGGGAAATCTGCACGAAGCACGGCATATTGTTGATTTTCGATGAAGTGATCACCGGCTTCGGCCGCCTCGGCACGCCGTTCGCGGCGGATTATTTCGGCGTCACGCCTGATATCATGACCACCGCCAAGGGCGTCTCCAACGGTGTCATCCCGATGGGCGCGGTGTTCGTCAAGAAGGAGATCCACGACGCCTTCATGACCGGTCCGGAACACATGATCGAGTTCTTCCACGGCTACACCTATTCGGGCAATCCGATCGCCTGCGCCGCGGCGCTCGGCACGCTGGACACCTACAAGGAAGAGGGCCTTTTGACGCGCGGCGAGGAGCTGGCGCCTTACTGGGAAGACGCGCTGCATTCGCTCAAGGGCGAGCCGCATGTCATCGACATCCGCAATATCGGCCTGATCGGCGCGATCGAGCTGGCGCCGATCGCCGGCAGCCCGACCAAGCGGGCGTTCTCGGCTTTCGTGAAGGCGTTCGAGCGCGGCGCGCTGATCCGCACCACCGGCGACATCATTGCGCTGTCGCCGCCGCTGATCATCACCAAGGGCCAGATCAACGAACTGATCGACCATGTTCGCGATGTGCTGAGGTCGATCGACTGACAAGCCGCCGCGGACACCCTTCCCGTTGAGGGGAGGGTGTCCGCGAAGCGGCCAGGCGAGGTCGGCTCGACGCGTCGATCTCGAGGGAGGGCGATTCAGGCGGGCTGCGCGCCGATGCCTGTCAGGATCACCCGCTTGATGTTTTCCTTGGCCTCCCGCCATTGCTGGTCGGAGAGCGACTTGCCGCCGTTCAGCGTCTCGATCTGGTGCCCGAAATCGGCGTAATGCTGGGTCGTGGCCCACAGCATATAGAGCAGATGCCGCGGGTCCACCGGGTCCATCTTGCCCTCCTCGATCCAGCGCCTGATGATCTCGACGCGGCCGTCGGTCCATTCGCGCAAAGTCGATTCCATATAGTCCTGAAGCACCGGCGCGCCGTGCATCACTTCCGAGGCCCAGACCTTCGACCCGTCCGGGTGGCGGCGCGATATTTCCATCTTGGCGTCGATATAGGCGCTGATGCCGTCCACCGGGCCGCGCGCCGCATCGAAGCAATTGGCCGCCTGCAGCCAGATCTCGAAAATGTTCTGGACGACGGACCGGTAGAGCTCTTCCTTGGTGGCGAAATAATAGTGGAGATTAGCCTTGGGCAGTCCCGCCAGATCGGCGATCAACTGCATCGTGGCACCGCCGAACCCGGCTTCCGCGAACACTTTTTCGGCAGCGAGCAGAATGGCTTTCTCATTCTCCCGCCTTATGTCCTGTCGCCGCATGGGACGGGTGGGTTCGGTCATGTCTCCCCCAAGATTCTCGTTGACCGCTTGGTCAGCTTGTGTAGTCTGAAAGCTGACCATACGGTCAGGATGCAAACCACTCAAGGGGCGACAAGACCCCTGGTGAAAATGGGAACCGCAAATGGCCGCACCCGGCGAGAATCTGCGAATCAATTCAGACCGTTTGTGGGATTCCATCATGGAGATGGCGAAGATCGGCCCCGGTATCGCCGGCGGCAACAATCGCCAGACACTGACCGATTCCGACAAGCAGGGCCGCGAGCTGTTCAAGTCCTGGTGCGACGAGGCTGGGCTCACCATGGGTGTGGACCAGATGGGCACCATGTTCATGACGCGCGCCGGCACCGATCCGGACGCCCTGCCGGTCTATGTCGGCTCCCATCTCGACACCCAGCCGACCGGCGGCAAATATGACGGCGTGCTGGGCGTGCTTTCGGGCCTGGAGGTGGTGCGCTCGCTCAACGATCTCGGCATCAAGACCAGGCATCCGATCGTCGTCACCAACTGGACCAACGAGGAGGGCGCTCGTTTCGCGCCGGCGATGCTCGCCTCGGGCGTGTTCGCAGGCGTGCACACCCAGGAATACGCCTATGCCCGCAAGGACCTCGACGGCCTTACCTTCGGCGACGAGCTGAAGCGGATCGGCTGGGTGGGCGACGAGAAGGTCGGGGCGCGCAAGATGCACGCCTATTTCGAATACCATATCGAGCAGGGGCCGATCCTTGAAGCCGAGAACAAGCAGATCGGCGTGGTGACCCACTGCCAGGGCCTGTGGTGGCTGGAGTTCACGCTGACCGGCAGGGAAGCGCATACCGGCTCGACGCCGATGAACATGCGCGTCAATGCGGGCCTTGCCATGGCGCGCATCCTGGAGATGGTGCAGACGGTCGCCATGGAGAACCAGCCGGGCGCCGTCGGCGGGGTAGGCCAGGTGAAGTTCTCGCCCAATTCCCGCAACGTGCTGCCGGGCACGGTGGTCTTCACCGTCGACATCCGCTCGCCGGACCAGGCCAAGCTCGACGGCATGCGCGCCCGCATCGAAAAGGAAGCGCCGAAGATCTGCGAGGCGCTCGGCGTGAAATGCTCGGTCGAGGCGGTCGGCCATTTCGATCCGGTGACCTTCGATCCGACACTGGTCGGCCGCGTGCGCACGGCTGCAGAGAAGCTCGGCTACAGCCACATGAACATCATCTCCGGCGCCGGCCACGACGCCTGCTGGGCGGCCAAGGTGGCACCGGCGACCATGGTCATGTGCCCCTGCGTCGGCGGCCTCAGCCACAACGAGGCCGAGGACATCTCCAAGGAATGGGCGGCGGCCGGTGCCGACGTGCTGTTCCACGCGGTCGTCGAGACGGCGGGAATCGTCGAATGACCGACTAAACCAAATCACCTCGCAACGCCGCTCGCAAAGAAGCGCGAAAGAACAGGGGAACAGATATGACCAAAGTCATCCGGAACGGCACTATCGTCACCGCCGATCGCACGTGGAAGGCGGACGTGCTGATGCAGCACGGCAAGATCGTCACCATCGGCTCGAATCTGCACGGCGACCATGAGTTTGACGCGACCGGCTGCTATGTCATGCCGGGCGGCATCGATCCGCACACCCATCTCGAAATGCCTTTCATGGGCACCTATTCCGCAGACGATTTCGAATCCGGCACGCGCGCGGCACTCTCCGGCGGCACCACTATGGTGGTCGATTTCTGCCTGCCGGCGCCGCAGCAGTCGCTCTTGGAAGCGCTGCAGATGTGGGACAACAAGACGTCGAAGGCGTCCTGCGACTATTCCTTCCACATGGCGATCACCTGGTGGGGTAAGCAGGTGTTCGACGAGATGGCTCAAGTCGTCGACCGGGGTATCACCTCGTTCAAGCACTTCATGGCCTATAAGGGCGCGCTGATGGTCGACGACGACGAGATGTATTCGTCGTTCCAGCGCTGCGCCGATCTCGGCGCGCTGCCGCTCGTCCATGCCGAGAACGGCGACGTCGTCGCGGCCCTGTCGCAAAAACTTTTAGCCGCCGGCAACAACGGCCCGGAAGGCCATGCTTATTCACGCCCGCCCGAGGTGGAGGGCGAGGCGACAAATCGCGCCATCATGATCGCCGACATGGCCGGCGTGCCGCTCTATGTCGTGCATGTCTCCTGCGAGCAGAGCCATGAAGCCATCCGCCGCGCCCGCCAGAAAGGCATGCGCGTTTATGGCGAGCCGCTGATCCAGCACCTGACGCTCGACGAGAGCGAATATTTCAACAAGGACTGGGACCACGCGGCGCGCCGCGTCATGAGCCCGCCCTTCCGCAGCAAATGGCACCAGGATTCGCTGTGGGCCGGCCTGCAGGCCGGCTCGCTGCAGGTGGTGGCGACCGACCATTGCTCCTTCACCACCAAGCAGAAGCGCAACGGCATCGGCGACTTCACAAAGATCCCGAACGGCACGGGCGGGCTCGAGGACCGCCTGCCGGTCCTGTGGACGACCGGCGTCAACACCGGCCGGCTGACGATGAACGAGTTCGTCGCGGTGACCTCGACCAACATCGCCAAGATCCTCAACATGTATCCGAAGAAGGGCGCGATCGTCGAAGGTGCGGATGCCGACATTGTCGTCTGGGATCCGAAGCGCAAGAAGACGATCTCGGCCAAGAACCAGCAGTCGGTGATCGACTACAACGTCTTCGAAGGCTTCGAGGTGACCGGCCTGCCGCGCTTCGTGTTTTCGCGCGGCGAGCTCTCGATCGAGGAGGCGGACGTCAAGGCCAAGGCCGGCCATGGCGAGTTCGTCGCCCGCGAGCCGAACGGCGCGGTCAACCGGGCGCTGTCGACGTGGAAGGAGATTTCCGCGCCGCGCAAGGTGGAACGCACCGGCATCCCGGCCACCGGGGTCTGACCATGCGGGCTCTTCATCTTGCGATCGCGGCGGCCGCGATGCTGGCTGCCAGCCAGGCGCTAGCCGCCGGCATCGACCTCAGCAAGCCCTATGGCGACAAATATGGCTGCATCAACCGGAACGGCCAGCAAGTGGCCGCCGATAAGATGCTGCTTCTGACCGACAAGGAACTGATCACGGCCGCCAGCGCCTGCACCTTCGGCTACAAGCAGGTGCAGGCCGATGGGTCGCTGGTGGTGACGGCAAAGTGCGAGGCAGAGGGCGAAGAGGGACAGGCGCCGGCCAAGTTCACCATCAAGCGCAGCGCGAAGAATGCGAAGAAACTGGTGGTTGCCGACGAAGGCGGCAATGTCATGGGCGAAGTCGCGCGATGCAAATGACGGCGATCCCGTCGGTTCCTGAGAGACGTATTCATTCCGGCCGCATTTATGCGACGCCAAGCGATGCCGCTTGGCTGCAAAATGCCCTAGAGCGGGTCAGCGTTTCACAGAATCGCCGAACCGCTCTAAGTCTTTGTTTCTACGCAATTCCGGACGGAAAGCCGCTACGCACTTTTCCTGGAATTACTCTAAGCGACAAGGCCATCCAGTTCCGGCAGCAGGACGACGCTTTCCTGTTCATTGGGATCGGTGCGGGCAATCACCGCCGAGGAGGGTGCGTCGCTCAGATTGGCGGGCAGATGCGGCACGCCGGCCGGAATGTAGAACAGGTCGCCCGCCTTGACGACGATGTGGTGCTCGAGCCGGTCGCCGTACCAGGTGTGGACTTCGCCGGACAACACGTAGATGGCCGTCTCATGGCTTTCATGCATATGCGCCTTGGCGCGCGCGCCGGGCGGCATGGTGAGAAGATGCATGCAGATGCCGGACGAACCGACGGTCTCGGCGGCGATGCCGGCGAAATAGCTCAGCCCCTGCTTGCCTTGATAGGTGCTTTCGGGGCGAACGAGATGACAGGTGGGTCTAGGCGACATCGGCAAGGCTCCGGGCGGCATCGATCGGGTAGGACAGGACGAGTGGAAAGCAACGCTATCATAAAATCAACCGGATTGCGGACAGTGCAGCAGCGGCCGCGAAAGGCAGGCTGCAGCCAATGACCGAACAGCCGCCAGCCGTCGTTTCGGCAAGCAAGCTCGGCCTCACCTTCCAGACCAATGACGGTCCGGTGCAGGCGCTCTCCAATGTCGATCTGACCATCGGCAAGGGCGAATTCGTTTCCTTCATCGGTCCGTCCGGCTGCGGCAAGACGACCTTGCTGCGCGTCATCGCCGATCTCGAGAAAGCGACGTCCGGGACGATCTCCGTCAACGGGATGACGCCGGAGCAGGCGCGCGAGAAACGCGCCTACGGCTATGTTTTCCAGGCCGCCGCCCTGTTCCCGTGGCGCACCATCGAGCGCAACGTGGCGCTGCCGCTTGAGGTCATGGGCTTGAGCCAGGCCGAACAGGCGGAGCGCATCAAGCGCACGCTGGAACTCGTCAACCTGTCGGGCTTCGAGAAGAAATATCCCTGGCAGCTTTCCGGCGGCATGCAGCAGCGCGCCTCGATCGCACGCGCTCTCGCCTTCGATGCGGATCTGCTGCTTATGGACGAGCCGTTCGGCGCGCTGGACGAGATCGTGCGCGACCATCTGAACGAGCAGCTTCTCGATCTCTGGGACCGGACCAACAAGACGATCTGCTTCGTCACCCATTCGATCCCAGAGGCTGTGTATCTCTCGACCCGCATCGTGGTGATGTCGCCGCGGCCGGGCCGTGTCACCGACATCATCGAATCGACGCTGCCGAGGAAGCGGCCGCTCGACATCCGCGAGACGCCGGAATTCCTGGCGATCGCCGCGCGGGTCCGGGACGGCTTGAGGGCAGGGCACAGCTATGATGATTGAGCGTGCGGGAGATGTGCTCCCTCCTCTCCCCACCGGGGAGAGGGTGGCCGCACAGCGGCCGGGCGAGGGGACGTCAACGGACCCGACCAAAAGAAAAGCCGGGGCGACCGCCCGAGCCCGGGAACTCCGGACTGAGGAGACTGAAGCCGAATACAGGCTTTGGGGCGAGTTACGGGCGCGGCGCCTCGATGGCTACAAATTTGTGAGGCAAGTGCCGCTTGGTCCATTCTTCGCGGACTTTGTCTGCCGTGAGAAAGTGTTGATCGTCGAAATCGACGGTAGCCAGCACGCAGATTCTCCGACCGACACAACGAGAACCGCTTGGCTGAATCGCCACGGGTACTCCGTTCTTCGATTCTGGAACCAGGAGGTTCTGGCCGAGCGGAGGGCGGTGCTGGATACGATCCTGACCGTACTCGAGGGGCGGATACACTCACCCTCACCCGGCCTTCGCTTCGCTCCGGCCACCCTCTCCCCGATGGGGAGAGGAGGGGAGCCGCGCTAGATGGACTCCTTCCGCTCCAAAATCATCCCCGTCACCACCATCCTAGCCGGCGTGGTGGTGCTCTGGTACGTCTTCGCCGTCATCCTGAACGCGCCGTTCCAGCGCGATCTCGATCAACGAGGCAACGAGACCCCTGGCACGGTCGAGTTCATCGGCAAGACGCTGTCGCAGCCGAAGCCGACGCTGCCGGCGCCGCATCAGGTGGCGGTGAACTTCTTCCAAAACACTTTCCTGCGGTCCGTCACCTCGAGCCGCAGCCTCGTCTACAACGCCTGGGTGACGCTGTCCTCGACGCTGCTCGGCTTTGCCTTCGGCACCGCGCTCGGCATCATCATTGCGGTCGGCATCGTGCATGTGACGACGCTCGACCGCAGCCTGATGCCGTGGATCATTGCTTCGCAGACCATTCCGATCCTCGCCGTGGCGCCGATGATCATCGTGGTGCTGGCGGCGATCGGCATCACAGGCCTGATCCCCAAGGCGCTGATCTCGACCTATCTGTCGTTCTTTCCGGTCGCGGTCGGCATGGTGAAGGGCCTGCGCTCGCCCGAGCTCATGCATCTCGACCTGATGCACACCTATAACGCCAGCGCCTCGCAGACCTTCTGGAAACTCAGGGTGCCCGCCTCGGTGCCGTTCCTGTTCACCTCTATGAAGGTGGCGGTGGCGGCAAGTCTGGTTGGCGCGATCGTCGGCGAATTGCCGACAGGCGCCGTCGCCGGCATCGGCGCGAAGCTGCTTGCGGGAGCCTATTACAGCCAGACCATCGACATCTGGTCGGCGCTGGTCGCGGGGTCCGTCGTCGCGGCGCTGCTGGTGATGGTGGTGGGCATCGCCGGACGCCTGGTCGACCGCGCCATGGGCGGGAGGCCGGCATGAATTGGCTGAAGCCGTCATGGCAGGCAGCGCTTGCCATCCTTCTTTGCCTGGTCGCGCTCGCACTCGGCGCGATGTCGAAACCGGAAGCCGCGGCTTTGGCGCAGCCGACGGCGGCAATTGCCTATCCCTACATGGGCGCAAAAGGCTTGATCATCGGGTTGCTGCTGATCGCGGCACTGGTCTCAACGGTGAAGCTCGCCCCGATTGTCGAGGCCATCGTGCTGTTCGTCGGCGCCCATGCCGCCGCCTGGCTTCTGATAAAGGGCATAGCCGGTTTCGAAGGCACGGCGCTGGCGTCATATTTCCTGCTGCTTGCCGCCGCCTGGCTGCTTGCCTGGCGCTGCGTTGCCTTGCTTTCGTCGTTGCGTCCGAGCGAAAATGTCTCAAGGAACGCCTTGCGTCTGATCATCCCGGCGATCTTCGGCGCCTGGATCCTGATCCTCTGGGAAGCTGTGACGCGCGGCGCCGGCATCCCCTTCATCCTTTTGCCGCCGCCGAGCGCCATCGGCGCGCGCATCGCCAACTCCCTGCCGATCCTGGGTTCAGATGTGCGGCAGACGATCTTCAAGGCGGTGCTGGTCGGCTATGTCGTCGGCAATCTCGCCGGCTTCGCCGTCGCCATTCTTGCCGACCGCGTGCCGTTCCTGAGGCGCGGGCTGCTGCCGATCGGTAACATGGTTTCGGCGCTGCCGATCATCGGCGTGGCACCGATCATGGTCATGTGGTTCGGCTTTGATTGGCCGTCCAAGGCCGCGGTCGTCATCATCATGACCTTCTTCCCGATGCTGGTGAACACGGTGGCAGGCCTCGCCGCCTCCGGGCATATGGAACGCGACCTGATGCGCACTTATGCGTCCGGCTATTGGCCGACCTTGCTGAAGCTCAGGCTGCCGGCGGCAATGCCTTTCATCTTCAATGCGCTGAAGATCAACTCGACGCTGGCGCTGATCGGCGCCATCGTCGCGGAGTTCTTCGGCACGCCTGTGGTCGGCATGGGATTCCGCATATCGACGGAAGTCGGGCGGATGAACATCGACATGGTGTGGGCCGAAATCGCAGTTGCAGCACTTGCGGGTTCGGTCTTTTATGGCGTGGTCGCTCTCATCGAGAGAGCCGTCACGTTTTGGCATCCCTCTGTCCGTGGTGGATAGGGGCGGTGGGTTTGGATGCTAACTTCAGAGGGTAAAAACATGAAAAGACTGCTGATTTCCGCATTAGCCGGGGCGATGTCGCTGGCCGCCTTCCAGGCGATGGCCGCCGACAAGGTGACACTGCAATTGAAATGGGTCACGCAGGCCCAGTTCGCCGGCTATTATGTCGCCAAGGCCAAGGGCTTCTATGATGCCGAAGGCCTCGATGTCGAGATCAAGCCGGGCGGCCCGGACATCGCGCCCGAGCAGGTGATCGCCGGCGGCGGCGCCGACGTCATCGTCGACTGGATGGGTGGCGCGCTCGCGGCCCGCGACAAGGGCGTGATGCTCGTCAACATCGCCCAGCCGTTCAAGAAGGCCGGCATGGAACTGGTTTGCCCCAAGAACGGCCCGATCAAGACGGAAGCCGACTTCAAGGGCCACACGCTCGGCGTCTGGTTCTTCGGCAACGAATATCCGTTCTACGCCTGGATGAACAAGATCGGCCTCAAGACCGATGGCGGCCCGGACGGCGTGACCGTGCTCAAGCAGAGCTTTGACGTGCAGCCGCTGATCCAGAAGCAGGCAGACTGCATCTCGGTGATGACCTATAACGAATACGGTCAGGTGCTGGACGCCGGTTACAAGCCGGAGGACCTGATCGTCTTCAACTACTCCGCCATGGGCAACGACCTGTTGGAGGACGGGCTCTACACGCTTGAGGACAAGCTCAAGGATCCGGCTTTCGAGGACAAGATGGTGCGCTTCGTGCGCGCCTCGATGAAGGGCTGGAAATACGCCACGGAGAACACCGATGAGGCAGCCGAGATCGTCGTGGACGCCGGCGGCCAGGACGAGAACCACCAGAAGTTCATGATGAAGGAAGTGGCCAAGCTGATCGACAATGCCGACGGCAAGCTGATCCCGGCCGCTTACGAGCGCACCGCCAAAGCGCTGCTCGATCAGAAGATCATCAGCAAGGAGGCGAGCGGCGCCTACACGACCGCCATCACCGACAAGGCGATCAAGTAAGCTCCGCTCTCGATGCGGAAAGCGGAAGGGGGGCGGGCGACGCCCCCTTTTTCGTGACCTGCGGTAAAATGTGCGTGTGCCGGGATACTTCCTGCGACCCGGCCGTTAATTGGCGCATCCGTGCGCCGGGGAGCCGCCAGGGATGCTGCAATCAACGGAGGTCTTCATGCGCATCCTATCCGTACCGATGCTTTCGGCTTTGGCCGTTTCGACCGCCTTCCTTCTCGCACCGCCGGCCATGGCCGAGACGATGAAGTTCAAGGCGACGCTCGACGGCAGCCAGCAGAGCCCACCCGTCACCACCAAGGGCAAGGGAACCGCCACATTCACCTTCGACACCACCAGCAAGAAGCTCAGCTGGAACGTCAAATATTCCGGTCTCAGCGGGCCGGCCGTCGCCGCCCACATCCATGGGCCGGCGGATATGGGCGCGAACGCGGACCCGGTCATCCCGTTCAAGAAGCTGAAGAGCCCGATCAAGGGATCGGCGACGCTGACCGACGCGCAGGCGGCCGATCTGGAAGCCGGCAAATACTACGTCAACGTCCACACCGCCAAGAACAAGGACGGCGAGATCCGCGGCCAGATCGAGAAGGCGATGTAAACGAGGGGCGTCAAGCCGCCCTTTTCTCTCGATAAAAAGGGCGCTTCACCGCCCCTTTTGTCGTGCAGCTGGCGGAAAACCGCCTTAGGCCTTGTTGCGGATCTGCGTCAGCGTGCGGGTCGGCGTGATCGCTTCGGGATCGAGCTTGATCTCGACGATCGCCGGCTTGCCGCTGGCGCGCGCGCGTTCGAAGGCCGGCGCGAAATCGGCGGTTTTTTCCACCGTCTCGCCATGGCCGCCATAGGCGCGGGCAAGTGCTGCAAAGTCAGGGTTCTTGAGGTCGGTGGCGACGACGCGGCTCGGATATTCCCGCTCCTGATGCATGCGGATCGTGCCGTAAATGCCGTTGTTGACGACGATCACGATGATTGGCAGGTCATACTGGACAGCCGTCGCGAATTCCTGGCCGTTCATCAGGAAGCAGCCGTCGCCGGCGAAGGCAACCACGGTGCGGTCCGGGAACAATGATTTGGCGGCGACCGCGGCCGGCGTGCCGTAGCCCATCGAACCGGAGGTGGGCGCCGCCTGCGTGCCGTAGCGGCGGTTGCGGTAGAAGCGATGCACCCAGGTGGCGTAGTTGCCGGCGCCATTGGTCAGGATGGCGTCCTCTGGCAGGACCTTCCCCAGATGTTCGATGATCGGGCCCATCTGGACGGCCCCCGGGCCGGTCTGCGGCGGCGTCGACCATTCGAGATAGGCGGCATGCGCCTTTTCCGTCTCGGCCGCCCAGGAAGGCTGGGCCGCAGGCTTGCGCCTGGCGAAAGCCTCGACAAAGGCGGCGGGCGAGGCGTTGATGGCTATCGTCGGCCGGTACACGCGGCCGAGCTCGCCGGCATCGGCATGGACATGCACCAGCGCCTGGTCGGGATAGGGGCTTTTCAGCAGCGTGTAGTCCGAAGACGGCATCTCGCCCAGGCGGCCGCCGATCAAAAGCACGACGTCGGCCTGCTTGATCCGCTCCGCCAGCTTCGGATTGATGCCGATGCCGACATCGCCGGCATAATTCGGATGAAGATGATCGAACAGCATCTGGCGGCGGAAGGAGCAGCCGACCGGCAGTGACCAGCCCTCGGCGATCGTGCGCATATACGCTACCGCTTCCTCGTTCCACCGCGTGCCGCCGAGGATGACGAAAGGACGCTTGGCGTTGCTCAGCAACATCTCTAGCGCATCGAGTTCGGCCTCGCCCGGCCGCGTCTCGACCGGCGTGTGCGGCAACGCTTCCGGAGCCTCGACCTCGCTGGTCAGCATGTCCTCCGGCAACGAGATGACCACCGGGCCCGGGCGGCCGGAGGTTGCCACAGCGAAGGCGCGGGTGACGAATTCGGGGATGCGCGCGGCATCGTCGATCTCGACCACCCATTTGGCGATGTCGCCGAAGAAGCGCTTGTAGTCGACCTCCTGGAAGGCCTCACGCTCCTTGGCGTGGCTGGCGACCTGGCCGATGAACAGGATCATCGGCACCGAATCCTGCATGGCGATGTGGATGCCGGCCGAAGCGTTGGTGGCGCCGGGGCCGCGCGTGACGAAGCAGATGCCGGGCTTGCCGGTGAGCCTCCCCTGGCAGTCGGCCATCATCGCGGCACCGCCTTCCTGGCGGCAGACGATGGTGCGGATCGGAGAGTCATGCAGCGCGTCGAGCACCGCGAGATAGGATTCGCCCGGCACGCAGAAGATGCGGTCGGTGCCGTTCGCTTCGAGCGCCTCGACGATCAGTTGTCCGCCGGTCTTCATTTTGATCTCTCCAGTTCGGCAAGGATTTCTTGCGTGTGCTCGCCGAGACGCGGCGAGGGGCGCTCGTAGACGAGCGGCGTGCCCGACATCACCATCGGGGCGCGCACCGAAGGCAGGCGATTGCCATGGCCATCGTCGAGGTCGAGCCGCATGCCGCGCGCGATGGTCTGCGGGTCGGCGAACATCTGGCCGATCGTGTTGATCGGGCTCGCCGGAACGCCCGCTGCCTCGAGTTTCGCCAAAAGCAGATCGCGATCCCAAGTGGCGAGGATTTCGACGATCGTCTCGCGCAGCTTCACACGGTTCGCGACACGCGCCGGGTTGGTGGCGAAATCCGGATTGGCGGGAAGATCGGTGAGGCCGACCACCGCGCAGAACTTGCCGAACTGCCCGTCATTGCCGACCGCCAGGATGATATGGCCGTCCCGCACCGGCAGCACCTCGTAAGGGGCGATGTTCATATGCGCATTGCCCATCTGCACCGGCGACTTGCCGGAAACCAGATAGTTGAGGTTCTGGTTGCCGAGCGCGGCGATCTGGCTGTCGAACAGCGCCATGTCGATGTGCTGGCCTTCGCCGGTTTTTTCGGCATAGCGAAGTGCGGCCTGGATGGCGATCACCGAATAGAGACCGGTGAAGAGATCGGAGATGGCGACGCCGGCCTTCTGCGGCTCGCGGCCCGGCTCGCCGGTGATCGACATCATGCCGGCCATGGCCTGGATGATGAAATCATAACCCGCGCGCGGCGCATAGGGACCGTCCTGGCCGAAGCCGGTGATCGAGCAATAGACGAGGCGCGGATTGATCGCCTTCAGGCTTTCGTAGTCGAGGCCGTATTTCTTCAGGCCGCCGAGCTTGAAGTTCTCGATCAGCACGTCGGCGGTGGCGACCAGCTTGCGCAGCGTCTCGGCACCCTCGGGCTTGGAAAAGTCGACGGCGATCGAGCGTTTGCCGCGATTGCAGGAATGGTAATAGGCGGCCGAGAGGTTCTCGCCGTCATGGCTCATGACGAAGGGCGGACCCCATTTGCGGGTATCGTCGCCGCCGTCAGGGCTCTCGACCTTGATGACATCGGCGCCGAGATCGGCGAGCAACTGCCCGGCCCAGGGGCCGGCCAGGATGCGGGCGAGTTCGATAACGCGGATGCCTTTCAGCGGAGGTTCGGCCATGGATCACCGTAATGGGGTCGGAAGCGCAGCCTCTATCAACAGCAGCCGCCCCTGTCACGGCCCTTGCAGTGGGCCACGCCAGGGTCAGATTTGAGCACGCCGTCAGCCCATGCGGCAAAATCGTTCATGACGGTGTCGCGGTTGATCTCGTTCAGGCTTTCGTGGCGCGTGTCGGCGTAAACCTTTGAAACCAGATTCGAAAAGCCCATCGCCCGCATGCGTTTGGCGAGGTGATGGACGGCCTTGCCGTAGTCCGACGCGGGATCCTTCTCGCCGCCGACAAGGTTGAGGGGGAGATCGCGCCTGACGCCGGCGAAACTGGAATCCTTGCCGGCGTGCTGCGCCATATTGACGACATCGCGCCACATCGAGATGGAGGCATCCCAGCCACAAAGCGGATCCGCGACATATTTATCGACCTCGACGGGGTCGCGCGACAGCCAGTCGAACAGGGTGCGGTGATTGGGCACCGCCTTGCCCCAGGCCTGGAAAGTGAGCCTGGGCAGAAGGCGCGACGGCACGTCGGAGCCCAGCCGCATCCTCTCCCAGCCGAGGATGAGCAGCGCCAACTGGCCGAGCAGGCCTTGCGAGAAATTGCCGTTCCAGATCGCGGCGGCATGAACGCGTTCGGAATGTCGCAGCACGAAGTTGAGCGCTACCGAGGCGCCGAGCGAATGTCCAAAAGCGATGACCGGCAGTCCCGGATGCTCCATCGCGATCAGGTCGAGGACCGCATCGACATCGGCGATCACCTTGGCGATGCCGTCGCTGTCGGCGAATTTGCCGAGCGGCGCGCCGGGCGCCTTCGTTGCACCGTGGCCGCGATGATCGTGGGCGTAAACGTGGAAATCTCTTTGGCTGAGGAAATCGGCAAAGCGGGCATAGCGCGCCGCATGCTCGGCCAGGCCATGATTGATCTGGACCACGGCGCGGGGATTTCCGGCGGCTTGTTTCACATAGAGGTTGAGCTCGGCTCCGGTCGGTGAAGCCAGGCTGATCTTTCTGTCGAATGGCATGTCTCGCTCCCTCGGCGACTGTTGGGCGAGGGTTCTGCCGGCGTCAAGTGGAGGAGCGCGCTTGCCGATATGCCATGCCGACAGTCCGTCGCCTCTGCACGGCGATCGGCAGCTTGCGAACACGCCGATGGGCTGTTCAGCTGGGGATTGTTTTTTTCGCGCGGCGAAAGAGATCGCAATTCTGACACGTCGGCTGTTCTAGTGTGACGAATCCAATACGGTTCAATGATCGCCGGGAGAGCGGGATGCGGGTTTGGGCGTTGTGGGGTTCGATGGTGCTGGCTCTCGCCGGTGCCGGGGTGGCGCATGCCGACGTGAAGATGAGCGGAACCTTTGTGGCCGACAGTGCCTGTCCGGCGACGCAGGCCATCAAGAGCGGCAAGAACCCCTGCAACATCTCCACCGAAGCCGGGAAGAGCTACGTCCTTCTTGCAGGCAACAAGGACGAGCCCACCCATTATCTCATCCAGGTGCCCGGAGCCGATCCGGAGCGGCGCTGGGTGAAGATCAGCTGCGGCCATGTCAGCGGCGGCAGCGCGGCTACCGCCCCAGCGCTTTCCGGCCAGACAAAGCCGTCGTCAGCCTCCGGAAAACCCGAATATGTCTTCGCGCTGAGCTGGCAGCCGGCTTTCTGCGAGACCAAGGCAAGCAAGCCCGAATGCAAGGCGCAGAGCCCCAGCGAGTTCGACGCTTCGCATTTTACGCTGCATGGACTGTGGCCGCAGCCGAACGGCAATTTCTATTGCCAGGTGTCGGCGAGCGACAAGGCCAATGACAATCCGGCGCATTGGGGAGACCTGCCGCCGGTCGATCTCGATGCCAGCACGCGCGCCGAGCTCGACCAGGTGATGCCGGGCACGGCCTCCAAGCTCGATCGTCACGAATGGATCAAGCACGGTACCTGCTACGGCAAGAGCCAGCAGGAGTATTTTTCAGACGCGCTCAACCTGATGCGCGCGGTGAACGGCTCGGCGGTGCGCGATCTTTTCAACAAGAACATCGGCAAGCAATTGACCTCGGACCAGATCCGCAGCGCTTTCGACCAGGCCTTCGGCGCCGGCGCGGGCGACCGAGTGCGCGTTTCCTGTCTGGTCGACCCGTCGAGCGGCAGGCGTATGATCGGCGAATTGACGCTCGGCCTGTCCGGCCCGATCGGCCCTGACAGCAAGCTCGCCGATCTCCTGATGGCGTCCGCGCCGACAGCCAAGGCCGGTTGCCCGAAGGGCACGGTGGACGCGATCGGCTTCCAGTAAGCGGGAGTTCTTCGGTCCGGCGCTCTTTTGTCAGGCTGATCTTTTGTCAGGCTGGCCGGGGGCCTGCAGGATGATGGCCTCGCTGCCGGGCTCGCCGACCACGCGATCGCGGCCGCTCAACTTGGCTTTGTAGAGGCGCTGGTCGGCCAGCGCGAAAATGTCGGCGAGGCAGCGCGTCGTCTCGCTGACGGTGGAGACACCGGCGCTGACGGTGATGTTGAAGCGATTGGTGTGCGCCGAGGTCTTGGTAGCGTTCCTGATGGTCTCTCCGAGCAGCCTAGCTGGCGCGTGAGGCTGTTGCGTCAATACGGCGAATTCCTCTCCGCCGATCCGGAACACCTGATCGCCGCCGCCGACCGTCTCGGCCAGCAGGACAGCCATCGACTTCAACACCTTGTCGCCCTCGGCATGGCCGAAGCGGTCGTTGATCGACTTGAAATGGTCGACATCGACGATGAGCAGGCTGAGCGGCTTGCCATTCCTGATGGCGGCTGAGACCCAGGACTCGCCATCGGCATCGAAACTGCCGCGATGCAGCAGGCCGGTGAGGCCATCGCGGCCGACATGCTTGATCAGCGCTTCATAGCGCTCGCGATAGGTGAGGGTTTCGAAAATGTCGGAGAGGCCGCGCGGCACGGCGACATCGTTGTCCTCGACCCATTTCAGATAGGCGACGAGCATTCCGCTGTAGGCAAATGCGGCGCCCATCTTGGCGAACCAGCCGCCGAAGAAAACCTCGATCGGCGCGCCGGCAACGAAATGCAGCGCGGTGAAGAAGCCGGCTTGATCGAAGGTGAGCACGCAGGCGACCGATATGAGGATGCGCATGAACGGCCTCGCGCGCAGATAGGCGCCGAGCTTCTCGTAGAGGAGGATGATCAGGATTGCGTCCACGAAGAGCAGGGTGGTGCCCCAGACCATCAGCCAGCCCATCTCGTCGATGAAGGCGATATCGGGAACCTTGCCGCTTGGCAGCGGAGCGATCGCGTGCAGGCGCAGGACCAGCACCAGCCCGATCATCACGGCGTTGCCAAGCAGCAGGCCGTAGATCGGCTGGCGGACGGTCGCTGCGTCCTCCTTCATGTAAAGCAGGAGCAGCAACACCAATTTGCCGGAGAACAGCACAGCTGAGCCGGGGGAAACCATGCCGAACGGCAGCGCTACGTAGAAGACGCTGGCGAGATAGGTTTCGAGGAAGTGCATGACGCCGACGGCGCAGACAAACACGCCGAGCCCTATGCGGCGCCGGAAGCGGAAGAGCGCGGCCATAGCGCCGAAATAGAGAATTGCTTCGGCAAGGAGCAGGGCAGCGTTCAGCACCACGTCGATCCGATCTTTCCCGAAATCGCGCCTCACGCGATTTGCCATTACCTGTCATCGTTTTGACGGCGAATGGTTAAGCGCTGCTTTCCTCGGTCAGGGCAGCGTGGCGAAAAGATCGCGGCCGGCAACCTTGCTCGGGCCCGGCGAAAGCTTCGGGACATGATCGCCCCATGCCGAAAGCGATTGCCGTTCGGCGCTTCATCGCCTACATAGCGCGCAAACCCCCATCAACCTTGACACTTCAGTTTCCAGGGAAAGCGCGCGTGGCTCGCCAGTTCATCTATCACATGTCCGGCCTTTCGAAGGCCTACGGCACCAAGAAGGTGCTCGATAACATTCACCTGTCCTTCTATCCGGATGCCAAGATCGGCATTCTCGGCCCCAACGGCTCGGGCAAGTCGACCATCCTGCGCATCATGGCCGGGCTCGACAAGGAGTTCCAGGGCGAGGCGTGGCTGGCGGAGGGCGCGACCGTCGGTTACCTGGCGCAGGAGCCGCAGCTCGACGCGAGCAAGACCGTGCGCGAAAACGTCATGGACGGCGTCGCCAGGAAGACGGCCATCATCGAACGCTATAACGAGCTGATGATGAATTATTCCGACGAGACGGCCGACGAGTCGGCCAAGCTCCAGGACGAGATGGACCGCCTCAACCTTTGGGATCTCGAACAGCAGGTCGAGATGGCGATGGACGCGCTGCAGTGCCCGCCGCCCGACTCCGAAGTGACCAACCTGTCGGGCGGCGAGCGCCGCCGCGTGGCGCTGTGCCGGCTCCTGCTCGAACAGCCCGACCTCTTGCTGCTCGACGAACCGACCAACCATCTCGACGCCGAGACCACGCAGTGGTTGGAAAAGCACCTGCGCGACTATCCGGGCTCAGTGCTGATCATCACTCACGACCGCTACTTCCTCGACAATGTCACCGGCTGGATCCTCGAGCTCGATCGCGGCCGCGGCATTCCTTACGAGGGCAACTACACCAAATATCTCGACGCCAAGGCCAAGCGCCTGATCCAGGAAGGGCGCGAGGACGACGCCCGCCAGAAGGCGATCTGGCGGGAGCGCGAGTGGATCCAGTCCTCGCCCAAGGCGCGCCAGACCAAGTCAAAGGCGCGTATCAAGGCCTATGAGGAACTGGTCGAGCAGTCACAGAACCGCAAGCCGACCGACACGCAGATCGTCATCCCGTCGAGCGAGCGCCTCGGCAATGTCGTCATCGAGGTCGAAGGCCTCAACAAGGGCTTTGGCGATGAGCTTCTGATCGAGAACCTGTCGTTCAAGCTGCCGCCAGGCGGCATCGTCGGCGTCATCGGTCCGAACGGCGCCGGCAAGACGACGCTGTTCAAGATGATCACAGGCCAGGAAACGCCGGATGCCGGCTCGATCCGCAAGGGCGAGACGGTGCGGCTCGGTTATGTCGACCAGAGCCGCGACGCGCTCGACCCGAACAAGACGGTGTGGGAAGAGATCTCCGGCGGCGCCGAGGTCATCAAGCTCGGCAAGCACGAGGTCAACAGCCGCGCCTATTGCTCGTCCTTCAACTTCCGCGGCGGCGACCAGCAGCAGAAGGTCGGCAACCTTTCGGGCGGCCAGCGCAACCGCGTCCACCTGGCCAAGATGCTGAAGGGCGGCGGCAATGTGCTGCTGCTCGACGAGCCGACCAATGATCTCGACACCGAAACGCTGGGCGCGCTGGAAGATGCGCTCGAAGCCTATGCCGGCTGCGCCGTCATCATCAGCCACGACCGCATGTTCCTCGATCGCATGGCCACCCACATGCTCGCCTTCGAAGGCGACGCGCATGTCGAATGGTTCGAGGGCAATTTCGAGGAATATGAGAAGGACAAGCTGCGGCGCCTGGGCGCCGAAGCGGCGACCCCGCACCGCATGACGCATAAGCGGCTGACGCGGTAGCATCGGTCCGGAAAGGGCGGCGAACAGGGAGAGGTTCTCACATGGCTGACTGGTCCGCCGCCCAATATCTGAAGTTCGAGGACGAGCGCACGCGTCCCGCGCGCGATCTCGTCGCGCAGGTGCCGGTCGATTTTCCGCGCCGCGTCGTCGATATCGGCTGCGGTCCGGGCAACTCGACCGAGCTTCTGGTGGAGCGCTGGCCGGATGCTGAGGTCAGCGGCTTCGACACGTCGCCCGACATGATCGAGAAGGCGAGGGCGCGGCTGCCCAATGTCAATTTCGAATTGGCGGACGCCGCCAGATGGCAGCCGGAGAAACAGGTCGATGTCATCTTCGCCAATGCGGTCTTTCAGTGGCTGCCGGAGCATCCGGCGGTCTTCCAGCGGCTGATGGGGCTTTTAGCGCCGGGCGGTGCCCTGGCCGTGCAGATGCCCGACAATCTCGGCGAGCCCTCGCACCAGCTGATGCGCGAAACCGCGGCGGAAGTGTCGTTTGCGGCCAAGCTCAAGGGTGCGGCGCGCGGGCCGCTGCCGCCGGTGTCCTTCTACTACGATCTGTTGTCGCCGCTCGCCGACCGGCTCGACATCTGGCACACCATCTACAATCATCCGCTCGCCGATGCCGAAGCGATCGTCGAATGGGTCAAGTCCACGGGGTTGAAGCCTTTCCTCGATCCGCTCGACGCGGGTGAGAAGAAGGTGTTCCTCGACAATTACACGGCAAAGATCGCCAAGGCCTATCCGAAGACGGCGAACGGCAAGGTGCTGCTGCGCTTTCCGCGCATCTTCATCGTCGCCAAGCGCGCTTGAGCACCCACCACCTGGATGGCAGCGGCGGTTGTCGAATTAAGCTGGAATAAACCGGGTAAATGCGACAAGTGTAGCGCCTCGCCCCGGCACAACTTGCCGCCCCTCGGACGGATTGGACATGCATCGCGTCATCATCAGCGGCATCGGCGCCGAAATCCCTGAACCCGTCATCACCAATGAGGAGCTCGTCGGAAGCTTCAACAGCTGGGTCGACACCGAGAATGCGCGCCGCGCCGACACCGGCGAGCCGCTGCTGCAGAAATCGGACAGCGACTTCATCGTGCACGCCTCGGGCGTGAAGAGCCGCCATGTCATCGAGCGCGAAGGCATCCTCGACCCGACCCGCATGTCGCCACGCATTCCGGCGCGGCCGGACGACGCGCTGTCATTGGAGGCGGAGTTCGGCATCGCCTCGGCCAGGAAGGCGCTTGCCCATGCCGGCGTCGATGGGGCGGACATCGACCTGGTGATCTGCTCGGCCTCGCACCACCAGCGGCCCTATCCGGCCATCGCCATCGAGATTCAGCAGGCGCTGGGCACCAAGGGCGCCGGCTTCGACATGGGGCTTGGCTGCTCTTCCGCCGCCGCGGCGCTGCATGTTGCGGTCAACCTGGTGAGGGCAGGGGCGCATAAGCGCATCCTGGTGTCGACGCCGGAGATCATCACCGGCCACCTCAATTTCCGCGACAGGCAGACGCATTTCATCTTCGGCGACGCCTCGGTCGCGATGGTCGTCGAGGGACTGGCGCAAGGGGAAAAGCGGCCGGGGCGTTTCGAGGTGCTCGACACGCGCATCTGGACGCAGATGTCGAACAACATCCGCACCAATCTCGGCTACCATACGCGCACGGCCCAGGACGATCCCTATATGATCAACCTGGAAGGCAATCTCATCAAGCAGGTCGGCAACAAGGTGTTCAAGGAAGTCACCGTCGCCGGGCAGAAATTCATCGTCGAATTCCTGGCCGAACACGGGCTGACGCCGGAAGGTATCCGCCGCTTCTGGCTGCACCAGGCCAATGCGCGTATGAATGCGATGATCCTGAAACTGTCCTTCGGCCACGACGTCGACCATGACCGCGCCCCTATGGTGCTCGAGCGGCTGGGCAACACCGCCGGCGCCGGCGCGATCGTGGCGCTGTCGGAGAACCATGCCGACATGAAGGCCGGCGATTTCGGCCTGATCTGCGCCTTCGGCGCCGGCTATTCGATCGGCGGCGCGTTGCTGAGAATGCTGTAGTCGGCGATCACACTGGGGCGAAAGGCACCAGCATCGGCACGGATCTGGCGTAGTCGTCATACGCTGCGCCGAGCTCGCCGCGCAGGAAACTCTCTTCCAGCCTCGCCTTGACGACCACTCCGACGAGAAGCAGGGCGGCGCCGGCGATGCCCCAGACCGTACCCTTGACCGCCATGGTCGCGAGCACGGAAAGCAGCAGTCCGGTGTAGATCGGGTGACGGACGAGGCCATAGGGGCCGGTATCGACCACGCGATGATCGGCCTTGGCGGTGACGTTGGCGGACCACAGCCGGCCAAGATGGAGGCGCGCCCACCAGGCGAAGGCGATGCCGATGGCGATCAGGGCAACGCAGATCCACGCTTCGGTAAGCGTTGGCATCCAGAGACGCAACCGGCCGACATAGCCGTGCACAGGCACGAACATCAACACCGTGCCAGCCAGCCAGAGGACGCGATAGCGCGCCTCCGATTTGAGATCGGCGCGCTTTTGCGCGGGGTCGGCCCAGGCAGCGGCAAGCATCCAGGATACCACCCAAAACAGCCAGAGCGCCGCGACGGCGTGTCCAACCTGCATGATCGAGCCTCCTCCCGATTTCGCGCGCCACCGTTTATGTCGGCGGCACGGCGGCAATGCGGCTTGCGGCGGCCGACGAAAGGGATTTCCGGTAAGAAGATCGTGATCGCCATCAAACGGTGTGATCGGATCATCAGCGCTTTCGACTGGACCGCATTCTTCCGCACCTTTAGACCAGCGGCATGCAGGAAACGAACCTGACTCTTTTTCCCGTAGCGGAACCGACGGTCGACATCGTGCCGGGCCGCAAGCTGACGGCAAAGGCAGCGGCGCTCTATGCCGCTCCACACGATCATTTCGAGACGCGGGCGGTCGAGGAACTGCGGCTCGGCTTCGACGGGATCGCCGGCGACTTCCATGGCGGAACAACGCGGCGTTCCGGCGGACGCGAGCCCTGGTATCCGCGCGGCACCGAGATGCGCAACGAGCGGCAATTATCGCTTGTCGCGACGGACGAGCTCGCCATCGTCGCTCAACACATGGGGCTCGAAGAAATCAAGCCGGAATGGATCGGCGCCAATCTTGTAATCGAAGGCGTGCCGCGTCTGTCAATGCTGCCGGCCGGCTCGCTGATGTTTTTCAAGGGTGGCGTGACGCTCAAGGTCGACGGCCAGAACAAGCCGTGCCGCTTTGCGGGACAGTCGATCGCCGAGCATGTCGGCGCCGCGGATCTCGACGCCACCGCGCTGCTCTTTCCCAAGGAGGCGAAACGGCTGCGCGGGCTTGTCGCCTGGGTCGAGAAGCCGGGCGTCATTCGCGCCGGCGAAGAGATTTCCGTGCGGGTGCCCGAGCAGTGGATCTATCGGGCCTGACGCTCACTCGTCCTCGTCGTCCTCCTGAAGGAGGCGTGTAGCGCGCCAGCGGGTCAGCACCGCATTGGTCTGCTCGATGACGAAGAAGCGCGCCGAATCCCGGTCATAGCCCTCGGCAAGGAGCTTTTCGTAATCGGTGTGAGCGTGGCGGACATGGGCAATGGTTGCCAGCCACACCGCGATGGTCGGCGGCAGGGTCTTCATGTGCACGGAGCCGGCGTCGGCGCGGATCTTTTCCATGTCAGCGTAAGGTGCGAGCGGCAACAGGGCGGTCAGCGCCTTGGCGATGGCGCGGCGTCGGCCAGTGGGGGCGCTCATTTCTCGTCGCGCCCGGCAATCGTCGCTCCGGGGAAGGCATCCGTGGAAGCATAATAAGGCTTGATGTCGATGACCGGTGTGCCGTCCAGCACATCGATGGCGTCGATCCCGATCCGGCCGGCCTCGATATCGAGGGCGACGAGCTTCGCCGCATGCAGGCCGACAGGGTTCGGCCGGGCAGGGGAGCGTAGCGAGAAAACGCCTTTCGGTTCAGCCGCATGGCGCGGTTTCTGTACAATCAGATTCCGCGGCGCATGATGGAGCCAGGACAAGATGACGACATGACTGGCGCGTTCCAGGCTTTGCAGTCCCGGGCGATAGGGCTCGTCGATCAGGACCGTCGCACCTTTCCCGGCTTCCCGCGCGGCGCGCATGTTCTTGGGGCAATCCTCGCGACTGGCCCACGGCGAAACGATGCGGCCGATGAAGACGACATGGCCGTCCGGCCGCAACTTTGCCGGATCGGCTGCAAGAAGCGTTTCACCTTCGCGCGTCTCGAACATCTTGTTCATCCCGCTCAAGAACCGTCTGCCAGGCGCGGATCACGGCTGCGCCATTTTCTTGTCCGGAAGCGACATAGCGCTTGCCAGGGATTCAAAATCGACATAAACATATCTTTATATCTTTCAACGAGAGCTCGCTCATGCATGTCTCGCTCGACACAATGGTAGATACATTGAAGGCGGCGGCCGAATCCAGCCGGCTGCGCATCCTGGTGCTGCTTTCGCGGGGCGATCTGACCGTCTCCGACCTTACCGAGATCCTTGGACAGTCGCAGCCGCGCGTGTCGCGGCATCTGAAGCTGCTGCTCGATGCCGGGCTGATCGGCCGCTACCAGGAAGGGTCCTGGGCCTTCTTCCGGCTGACCGATACGGATAATTCGCGCGACTTCGTGCAGCGTCTGGTCTCCGGCATAAGCGAGGCCGATCCGCAGGTGGTGCGCGACCTCGAGCGGCTGGCGGCGGTGAAGCGCAGAAGGCAGGACCGGGCCGCCGAATATTTCTCCGAGAACGCCGCGAGCTGGGATCGTATCCGCTCCCTGCATGTGCCGGATCGCGCGGTGGAAGCGGCACTCATCAGGCTCGTCGGCAAGCGGCCGTTCCAGTCGATGCTCGATCTCGGCACCGGCACCGGCAGGCTGCTCGAAATCTTCGCGCCGCTCTACCGCCGGGGCGTCGGCATCGACATGTCGCGCGAGATGCTGACCGTGGCGCGCGCCAATCTCGACAAGGCCGGCATCGCCAATGCGCAGGTGCGCCAAGGCGACATCTTCTCGCCGCCGGTCGAGCGCAATGCCTTCGATCTCGTCACCATCCATCAGGTGCTGCACTATCTCGACGATCCTGCCCGCGCCATCGCCGAAGCGGCGCGGCTGCTCAGGCCATCGGGCAGGCTGATCGTCGTCGACTTCGCGCCGCATAATCTCGAATTCCTGCGCGACCAGCACGCCCATATGCGGCTGGGCTTTTCCGACCGGCAGATTTCCGACTGGTTCGCGGAGGCAGGCCTCGACCTCGAGGACAGCCAGGAGTTCGAGCCGCGCGGCGGCAACGAGGCAAGGCTCACCGTCAAGCTTTGGCTCGGCCGCGACCGCCGCCTGCTGATCGCCGATCCGTCCAACGACGCACTTCCAGCAAGGGAAACAGCCTGATGAACCAGTTCCGCTTTTCCCGCCGCCCCGACATCGGCGACAAGGTCCGGGTCTCGTTCGAATTCTTCCCGCCCAAGACCGACGAGATGGAAGCAAGGCTCTGGGACACGGTGACAAGGCTGGAGCCGCTCAAGCCGAAATTCGTCTCGGTGACCTACGGTGCCGGCGGCTCGACCCGCGAGCGCACCGCGCGCACGGTCAAGCGCATCCTCAACGAGACCTCGCTGACGCCGGCGGCGCATATGACCTGCGTCGACGCCGCGAGGGATCAGGTCGACGCAGTTATCCGCGAATTCGCCGACATGGGCGTCGAACGTTTCGTCGCCTTGCGCGGCGATCCGGCTGCCGGTGTGGGCACCAGCTACCGTCCGCATCCGGACGGCTATGCCAACGGCGCCGAACTGGTCGGGGCGCTGAAAAGCGTCGGCGATTTCGACATCTCGGTCTCGGCCTATCCGGAAAAGCATCCGGAAAGCCCGGATTTCGCCACCGACATCGACATGCTGAAGCGCAAGGTCGACAATGGCGCGACGCGCGCGATCACCCAGTTCTTCTTCGACAACGATCTCTATGAGCGCTATGTCGAGCGGGCGCGCCGCGCCGGCATCTATATCCCGATCGTGCCGGGCATCCTGCCGGTGCATAATTTCACCCAGGTCGCCAATTTCTCGTCGCGCTGCGGCGCGCTGGTGCCGGCATGGCTCGCCGAGCGCTTCGAGGGGCTGGAGAACGATCCGCAGACGCATGCGCTGGTGGCCTCGGCCGTAGCGGCCGAGCAGGTGCTCGATCTTGTCGAGCGCGGCGTCGGCGATTTCCATTTCTACACGATGAACCGTGCCGACCTCGTCTTTGCGGTCTGCCACATGATCGGCATCCGCTCGCACGAGGCGGAGGCGGCCGGCTCTGCCGCGGCTTGAGCCGAAACTGTAACGCGTGAGCTAAAGCTAACGGAAGTCAGAATCTGCAAAGGAAAAGGCCGGGTGAAACCCGGCCTTTTCGAACTGTTTTGGACTAGTCTCGGTGCTTAGTCTTCCCGGCTTTGGCGGGTCAGGGAAGAACACCCATGATAAGGGCACCGATGAATGCGAATGCGGCACAAATCATCAAAGCGTTGATCGGCCTCGTCAGTCCCATGTCATAGCCTCCTCTTCAGAGCTATGGCCGGAGTCTAGGGTCATTTGTGCCACAGGCAAGCGGAAAACGTGCTGCAATGCGACACGATTGTCAAATCTGCGACCTGGAATCTGCCGTTAGCCGTTGAAACTCTTCGGCAAAAGCCGGCTTCGCGGTTGTGAATAAATTGTGGCGGCGGCGTGGCATGACACCGCTACCATTTGCCGAACAATCGCCCGTCGATGGTGATCAGGCCGAGTCCGATCAGCGTCATGCCGCCGATCTCGAACAGCGCCAGCCGTTCGCCAAGGAAGAGAAAGCCGAGCAGCACCGCGCTGACCGGCACGATCAAGGTGACCAGCGAGGCATTGGTGGCGCCAGCCGAGGCGACGAGGTTGAAATAAAGGATGTAGGCGAAGGCGGTGGAAAGCAGCGCCAGTCCCAGCACCGCGGCCCAGACCGGCGGCGAGGCCGAGAACAGGCCCGTCGGCCCATAGGCAACGAGCACGATGGGGATCATGATGATGGTCGAAGCGGTCAGTTGCCCGGTGGCGACGACCGGCGAGGGCACGCCCTTGAAGCGGCGCGCGATCATCAAGGCGATCGCATAGGACACCGAGGCGCCGATCAGCGCGAACTTGGCCCAGACCGGGCCGCCGAGGCCGGCAATAAGGCCCGGGCCGATCATGACGGCGGTGCCGGCAACGCCGAGCGCGATGCCGGCCAGCTTGTTCCAGGATAGCTTCTCGTCGGTCGTAAGCGCGTTGGCCAGGACCAGTGTCCAGAACGGCGTCGTGGCGTTGAGCACCGAGGCGACGCCCGCGCCGAGTTGCGTCTGGCCGGCGAAGATCAGCGAGAAGGGCACGACGTTGTTGGTGAGCGCCAGCAGGAAGAACAGGCCGGCATGCGGGAAGGCGAGCCGGAATGAGGGGCCGCGGACCGCCAGATAGAGCTGGAGTGCGATCGCGGCGATGGCGACGCGAAACAGCACCAGCGCCAGCGGATGGATTTCCGACACGGCGATGCGCGCAAAGAAGAACGAGCCGCCCCAGATCGCGCCGAGCAAGAGAAGCTGCGCCCAATCCTTGAGCGTCATCGGTCCGCGCGTCGGCGCGGCGCCGGCTATGGTGGACATGTCCTGTTCCTCCCCGGGGCGATCGCAATCCTAGCCGTCACACCAACCGGTACCGTGTTCGCAGGCAAGGGCCACCCGAAACCTGACTGCTGGTTTAGCGTCGGAAAAATGTGCCGCCGACCGCTCCGGGGCGCCAGACACAGAACTGTTTTCTTTGGCGGCTAGCTAGGATTAATTGTGCGCGCTCCAGCCCCGAGGATTCGTCCATGCAGCGATTCGAAAATGCCCGTGATGCGGCACTGGCGCTTCGTCCCGACGATCCGGTCTATTGTTTCCGCCCGCAGGTGCTGAAGGCGGATGCCCTGCAGTTCATGGGCATGTTTCCCGGCAAGACGGCCTACGCTGTGAAGACCAATGGCGAGCAGATCGTTCTGAAGACGCTGGTGGAAGCCGGCGTCAGCACCTTCGACGTCGCGTCGCCCGGCGAGTTCGCCGCCGTACGCGCGGTCTCGGCGGATGCCGAGATGCTTTATATGCACCCGGTCAAGGCGCAGTCCGATATCAAGCTGGCGCTTGAGAAATACGGCATCCGGGTGATCTCGCTCGACCACGAGGACGAGATCACCAAGCTGACGCGGGTGGTGCGTGCACTCGATATCGACCCGGGTGCCGTCACCGTCTTCGTGCGCATCCAGACCAAGGGCCATGCGGCTTACGAATTGTCGAAGAAATTCGGCGCCGGGCCGGCCAATGCGGTCGAGCTTGCCGAGCGCCTGAACCGCACCGGCTACAAAGTCGGCCTCTGCTTTCATGTAGGCAGCCAGATCGAGGATCCGGACACTTACGAGCGGGCGCTGGCCTCGGCCGACTGGGTGCGCAACCGTCTGACCTTCGATATTGCCGGGCTCGATGTCGGCGGCGGTTTTCCGGCCGAATACGGCCACGATCCCAACCGCAAGCAGGTCGAGATGCCGTCACTCGGCCAGCTTATGTCGCGGCTTGCCGGCGACCTGAAAGAATACCAGTTCGACCAGATGCCGCTGGTGGCCGAGCCCGGCCGCGTGATCGTGGCGCGCTGCCTTTCCCTGATCGTTCGCGTCCTGCTGCGCAAGGGTAAGCGGCTCTACATCAATGACGGCATCTGGGCCTCGCTGTCAGATTCATGGACGGGCAAGATCACGCTGCCGGCCCGCTTCATCCCCGATCCCGCGATCCGCACGCGCAACGGCGACGAGAAGACCATCGTGCCGTTCAAGGTCTGCGGCGCGACATGCGATTCCGTCGACATCCTGTCCCGGCCGTTCTGGCTGCCGGAAACGGTCGACACCGGCGACTGGATCGAGATTGGCCATATCGGCGCCTACTCGCTGTCGCTCAGGACCCGCTTCAACGGCTTCTTCCCCGACACATTCGTCGAGGTGACGACGCCGTTCGACGAAGGCGACGCGCCCCAGGGGTTCGCGAGTTTGGAGACGATGGCGGACTAGGCAGTAGGGATTAGGCATTAGCCATAAGGGCATTTACAGCCTGTAGTTCGAACTCGATCTTCTCTACTGCCTACTGCCTACTGCCTACTGCCTACAATTTCGCCAACAACTCCGGCGTAGGCCAACCATCCACCGGCAACCCGAGCCGCGTTTGCTCCTTGCGGACCGCCTCGCGCGTGTTGGTGCCGAGGATGCCGTCGACCGTGCCGACGTCGTAGCCCTTGGCTTCGAGCTTGGTCTGCAGGGCTTTCATTTGGTCGCCGTTGAGGCCGGGCTCGGGCGTACGCGGATCGAATTGCGGCGCGCCGGCAAGGCGCGTGGCAAGCACGGCCGCCGTCAGCGCGTAGGTGAAGGACTGGTTCCATTCCAGATAGACGTCGAAATTGTCGTATGTCAGGAAGGCCGGACCCTTGCGGCCCATCGGCAGCGCCAGGCCGGCTTTCAACCCATTGTCGATAAGCGGATTGCCGTTCGGTTCGGTAACGCCCCATTGCGCCCATTGCGACAGCGGTAACTTGTTGGTGCGGCCGGTCTGGTCCCATGGCATCTCGTCGGGGACGCGCACTTCCTGGACCCAGGGCTGGTCGCGCTTCCAGCCGCGCGACATGATCTTGTTGGCCGTCGTCATGATGACGTCCGGCACGCTGTTCCTGAGATCCACTTTGCCGTCGCCATCCCCATCGACGCCCTTGGCGAGATAGTCGGTCGGCAGGATTTGCGTCTGGCCGATCTCGCCGGCCCAGGCGCCTTTGACGTCGGCCGGCAGCACGCCACGGTCGATCAAGGTGAGCAGTGGTATCAATTGCTGCCGGAAGAGTTGGGGGCGGCGGCAATCATGTGAAAGCGTCACCAGCGCATTCAGCGTGTGGAAATCGCCCTGCACGGCGCCGAAATCGGTCTCCAGCCCCCAGAAGGCGGCGATGATGGCCGGCTGGACGCCGAACTCCTTGTCGGCCCGGGCGAAGACATCGGCATATTTCTTCAGATTGGCCGCGCCCTGCTTCAGGCGATAGGCCGAGATCATGCGGTTGGCGAATTCGGTGAAGGTCTGGGTGAAGACGCCCTGGGCGCGGTCGCGCGCCAGTGCCCGCCCGTCGATGGTGGCGTCCTCCAGCGCATCAAGTCCGACAGCGCCGACGCCGGCCGCCTTGGCTTCGGCCGCGACGCCCTGTTTCCAGGCCTCGAAATCGCCGCCGCATTCCTGTGCCGCGGCGGGTAGCGCCAATGCGACGAAGAGCGCCGCCAGGATTTCAACGCGCAATCGCATCGCTTTCCTTTCGAGACCGGCGCATGACCCCATCATGATCCGGACCGGGATCGGACAGGCGCATGCGAGGATTTCAAAGTTCGGGAGCCGCGCCAGGCACTTATACGAGCGCGCCGCTCCGGATTACCAGCGGTTGCATGTTCCGCCGCCCGCCGTGTCGAAAAGCAGGCGGGGGATCGGTTGTCAACGGGTGTTCTGCCGTAGCCACTTCTTCCAGGCGGCTTCCGAGCCGTTGAAGACGTTGATGTCGGACTTGCCGGTCATGCCGGGCACGATGCCGGTTCCGGTGTACTGCCAGAAGGTGAAAGGATGGCTGCCGTATTTTTCACGCGGATGACCGGCGACCGAGCGCAGCCAATAGGGATAGCCGCGAAAGCTCGCCAGCTGGTTGTCGTCGAAGAAGTCGACCGATGTGTAGATGATCGGCTTCTTGCCGTAATGGCGCTCAACCATTTGCAGGAAAACGCTCATTTCGCTGCGCACGGTGGCCGGATCGGGGCGCAGCCTGCAGGTCGGCGACTTCGGATTCCATTCCATGTCGAGCACCGGCGGCATCGCCGACGGGTCGTTCGGGACATTGGCGATGAACCAGCGCGCCTGAGTTTCCGCAGGCGTGCAGAAATAGAAGAAATGATAGGCGGCGCGTGGAATTCCGGCAGCCTTGGTGCGCGCCCAGTGCTCGTTGAAATAGTCGTCGAAACGATCGCCGCCTTCCGTCGCCTTGATAAAGGCGAAGGAGATGCCGCTGGCCCTGGCGGTCGGCCAGTCGACCGAGGTCTGATATTTCGAAACATCCGTGCCGTGGATGGCGTAGGTCCATGGCGCGCCGCTGTCCCATTCATGCGGCTTGGAGTCCTCGAATTTGGGCGCGCGCACGACCGCCTGCGCGGACGGCGACAGCGGTGAAATATCGTCCACAGTCGAGCAGGCGCCCAGTAGCGTCAGCATCAGGATGGCCGCAAGACGGCGCATGATACTCCCCGAGCCGGGTTCAGCCGGCCGCTGATGGGTCGTTGCAGATGGCCGTTGCTTGCGCAGGCCCCCCGGACGGCCGCCCCACAGGACCGCCCCAACTGCTCAGTAGATCGCCGAACATGGTTGATAATCCATTGACGGCGCTCGACAACGCCGATGATTTTGCGGAAGCAATGGCGGCAAATCGATGACATAGATCGTGCCGGCGAATCCAAAAGGCGGGGAAAGATGCGGGCTGTCGTGAAGTTCATCAAGTGGCTGCTTGGTCTTGTGGTGCTGGCGGTGGCGGCACTCTTCACCTGGCTCTATTTCGCCCCGCCCGAGCTGATCCGCGTCGGCTCCGGTTATTCGGCCAAGATCGTCTGCTCGAATGTCTTCATCGCCGGCCGCGATGCCAAAGAAGTCCTGGCCGTCGACGTGCAGGCGCCCGGCCATCCGTTGCTCAAGCTGATGAAGGTTTCCGTCGACAAGGAGAGGGGACTGGTTTCGGCAGGCCTGCTCTGGGTTTTCGGCAAGAGCGTTGCGGTGGAGCGCGACGGCGTCGGTTGCGCCTCGGTTCCGGATGGCGACACCGGCAAAGCGCGGCAGACGTCGCTGCACGCCGCGCCGTCGGCCGCGACGCAGCCCGATGCGCTCTGGCCCGAAGGCGAGCGGGTGGATGCTTCGCAGAACCCCGAGGTCGCAAAGATAGTCGACGATGCCGCCATGGCCGGCATTGGCATGCGCGCCATCGTGGTGGTGAAGAACGGCCGCGTCGTCGCGGAGCGCTATGGCGAGGGCTTTTCAGCCAGGACGCCGCTGCTCGGCTGGTCGATGACCAAGACGGTGAATGCCGCGATCGTCGGCACGCTGGTCAAGAACGGCAAGCTGGCGCTCGACAATAAGGGCCTTTTTGCGCCGTGGAAGGTCGACGGTCGCGCCGCCATCAGCCTTGCCGACATGATGGCGATGTCGAGCGGACTGGCGTTCAACGAAGATTATGGCGACGTCGCCGACGTGACGCGCATGCTCTATCTCGAGCCGGACATGGCGAGGTTTGCCGAGGGCCAACCGCTGACCGGCGAAGTGGGAAAAGTGTTTTCCTATTCGAGCGGCACGGCGGTGATGCTGTCGCGGCTGTGGCAGGACGCCATCGGCGACAAGGCGAAGGCGCTGGCATGGCCGCGCACGGCGCTGTTCGAGCCGCTCGGCATGCACAGCGCGGTGCTCGAAACCGACGAGCGGGGCACCTTCGTCGGCTCGTCCTATCTCTACGCCACGGCGCATGACTGGGCGCGCTTCGGCCAGTTCCTGCTGCAGGGCGGGACCTGGAACGGCAACCAGATCCTGCCTGCCGGTTTCGTCGACTGGATGCGCGAGCCGGCGCCGGCCTCGAAGGTCTACGGCAAGGGACAGGTCTGGATCGAAGGGCCGGGCGATGAGGAAAATCCCGGCGCGGGCGCCGCTGCAGGCCTGCCCAAGGACACCTACTGGATGGAGGGCCATGACGGCCAGACGGTGGCGATCATTCCGTCGGAGCAGTTGGTGGTGGTGCGGCTTGGGCTGACGCCGGGCAAGTTCGGCTATCGGCCACAGAGGATGGTTGGCGCGCTGGTGAAGGCGCTGCACCAGTAGCGCTTGCTATTTGGAAGATCCGATCACGCCGAGATATGCATAGCCGCGATAAAGCGTTCTGAAACGGAAGGTTGCGCCGGCGCGCTGCGATTCCGATTCAAGGACGTCACGCAGCGTGGCGCGCGGTGTGACGTGGAATTTCCGCAGCCAGCCGCGCAACAGGGCGCGGAACCAGCGCGGCAGGCCTTCCTGCTGGCCGAAATCGACGACATGCAGCGAACCGCCAGGGGCGAGCGCGGCAAGGGCGGCCGACACGGTCCTTCCCCAGCCGGGTATCATCGACAGCGAATAGGAGACGAAGACGCGGTCGAAGCGTTCGATGCCGAAGAGAGCCCTGGCGTCGAAATCGGTGGCGTCGCCACGCGCCAGGCTGACCTTGCCGGACAGACCTTCGCGGGCGATGGCGGCGCTCGCCGTCTCCAGCATCTCGGCCGAGATGTCGAGCCCGAAGAAACGGGCCTCCGGATAGCGGCGGGCGGCAAGCACGATGTTGCGGCCGGTGCCGCAGCCGAGCTCGAGCACGGTGCCGCCTTGCGGCACGTCCAGCCCGTCGATCAGCCGGTCGCGGCCGAGCAGGTAGTATTTGCGGGTCAGGTCGTAGATATGGCGCTGCCAGCGATAGACGCCGTCCATCAGTTCGGCATGATTGGCCGGCAGCTCGGTCGTGCTCATGCGGCGCGCTTCACATAGAGGTGGAAGCCGCCATAGATCGCCGAGCGGTCTTTTGCCGAGAATTCGCGCGAGGCGTCGGCCTCGTAGGTCCATTGGTCGAGCAGCGAACTGGAGACACGGCCGGGCAGGAGGCTTGGTTCGGCAGCGGTGCGGAAGATGACGCGGGCGCCCGACGAAGCCGTGCGGGTGATCTCGGTCCACAGCGCGTTGAGCAAGTCGTCCGTCATCCAGTCCTGCGCGTCGAGCAGGACGAAGCGGTCGACGCTGCCCGCATCCTTGGCGGCCAGGAACTTGATCAGGTTGGCGTGGTGGATGGCGACGCGATCGATGTTGTCGCGGATCGTCTTATAGTTGCGCTGTTCCAGGTAGGCAGGCAGCGCCGCCTCGCCGGGTTGCGGATAGCGGCGGGCAAAGGCCTGCCAGGCGAAGTAATTGTTCTTCAGTGGGAAATCGCAGGCGAGCTTTTCCAACCGTGCCTTCAAGACGCTCGCCATCGAGCCGTCGCCGGAGGTGATCAGCGAATCGTACTGCGCCGGGGGTATGCCGAGGCCGAACAGCGAAGCCTTGCGCGAGGTCGCCCAGCGCAAGAGCTTCTTGTCGAAGATCGGCGCCAGCTCCTCGTTGAAGAAGCGGCGCTGCTCGCCGATGTTCTCGGCCTTCATAATGCCGGCCGGATCGACGCCGAACAGTTTGGCGACGCGATGGCCCATGGCGATGAAGAGACCGAGCAGTCCGGTCTGGTAGAAGTTGCGGTCGAAGACCGAGATGCGGCGGCGGCCGCGCCAGTTGCGGCGCTCCCAATAATGGCGGCTGACCGGATCGAGGTACGGCGCGATGAAGCGATCATAGGCATCCGAATTGTGGCTGGTGCCGGCGGCGCCGAAGAAGCGGAACAGGTCGCCCTGCGACGGCAGGTGGCGCACCGCCTCCAGCTTCATGCGGTTCAGCGCGATGTGCGCGGCGTTGAGATCGACGGCGTCGATCCTGGCCGGCGAGCGGGTCAGGTAGGCCAGGATGTTGCAGCCGCCCGAGGCGATCGTGACCACCCGATGACCGGTGCCAAGCTGCATGGCGTCCATGTCGACATCGGGGTCTTCCCAGATTTGCGGGTAGACGAGGCCGGAGAACAGGAAGGCGAAGAGCCGCTCGGAAATGCCGTCCTTCGACAATGCGCGATTCTGGTAGACCGCCTTTCCTACTTCCTTGCCTCGACGGTAAACGAGTTCTCCGGATACGTCCGACATGGAAAGGTGATTCCCCGTTTGCGTTGGCGCAAGCGGGTAGCGCAGCGTCATGACAGGCAGGTGACAGCCTGTTGACGGCAGGCCGTCACGAATTCTTACGATTTTCCGAATGCTCCAGGCGTCGGCGTGGTGACGATGACGGCCTCGCCGGCGTCGAGCGTGGTCTGGTCGCAGGCCTTCAGGACGTCTACCGATCCGTCATTGCGCCTGACCTTGGTCGAGCCGGCCTCGCCGTCGCCGCCGCCTTCGAGACCCTGAGGTGGGCGATTGCGGTGGGAGGAGAGGATCGCGCATTCCATCTTTTCGAGGAAGCGGATGGTGCGCCTGGTGCCGTCGCCGGCGTTCCACTTGCCCTTGCCGCCGGAGCCTTCGCGGATGTGAAAGTCTTCCAGCACGACGGGGAAGCGCAGTTCCAGCACCTCCGGATCGGTGAGGCGCGAGTTGGTCATATGGGTATGAACGCCGGACGTGCCGGCGAAGCCGCGCCCCGAATTCATCCGGCCGGCCGGCGAGCCGGAGCAGATCGTCTCGTAATACTGATATTTCCTGTTGCCGAAGGTGAGATTGTTCATCGTGCCCTGCGCGTTGGCGATCGCGCCCATGGCGCCGAACAGCGCGTTGGTGACATGCTGCGAGGTCTCGACATTGCCGGCGACGACGGCGGCAGGGTAGGCGGGCTTCAGCATCGAGCCGTCGGGGATGATGATGTTGATCGGCCTGAGGCACCCGGCATTCATCGGGATCATGTCCTCGACCATGACGCGGAAAGCATAGAGCACGGCAGCGCGGGCGACGGGCTCCGGTGCGTTGAAATTGTTCTTCATGACAGGCGAGGTGCCGGTGAAATCGACGGTCGCCTCGCGCTTTTGCCGGTCGACGGTGATCTTCACCTTGATCACCTGGCCGGTGTCGGTCGGGTATTCGTAAGCCGCGCTGTCGGGAAGCCGCTCGATCACGCGGCGCACACTCTCGGCGGCATTGTCCTGGACATGGCCCATATAGGCTTCGACAACATCGAGGCCGAAATGCGCGACCATCTTGCGCAGTTCCGCCACGCCCTTTTCATTGGCGGCGATCTGCGCCTTGAGGTCGGCGATGTTCTGGGCGGGATTGCGTGCGGGGTAGGGATGGTCGGTAAGCAGCGTCTCCAGCTCCTTCTCGCGGAAGCGGCCGCGATCGACGATGCGGAAATTGTCGAACAGCACGCCTTCCTCATCGACCGTTGTGGCCAAAGGCGTCATCGAGCCGGGCGCGGTGCCGCCGACGTCGGCATGATGGCCGCGCGAGGCCGCCCAGAACAGGATTTCGTTCCGCGTATCGTCGAAGACAGGCGTCACCACGGTGATGTCGGGCAGATGCGTGCCGCCATTGTAAGGGGCGTTAAGCGCAAACACGTCGCCGGGATGGATGTCGCCGGAATTCAGGCGGATGATGGTCTCCACGGAACGGTCCATGGAGCCCAGATGCACCGGCATGTGCGGCGCGTTGGCGACCAGCGCGCCATGGCGGTCGAACACGGCGCAGGAAAAATCGAGCCGTTCCTTGATGTTGACCGAATAGGCGGTGTTCTGCAGCGTCACGCCCATCTGTTCGGCGATCGACATGAAGAGATTGTTGAAAACTTCCAGCATCACCGGATCGGCTTCGGTGCCGAGTGCCGCGGCGCGCGCCTTCCGTTCCGTGCGGCGGATCACGACATGATTGAGCCTGGTGATTTCGGCGCGCCAGCCCGGCTCGACGACGATGGTCTGGTTCGGCTCGATGATCAGCGCAGGTCCTTCGATCGTGTTGCCTGGGCGCAGGTTTTCACGGCGGTAGACGCCGGCCTCGTGCCAGCGGCCCTCGGTGTAGATGGGCCGGCTTTCCGAAGGTTTGATCTCAACTCCTGCCGGTCCGGCAGGGGCATAGGCTTCGGCTTTGTCCTGTCGAGCGGCTTCCATGCCTTCGACGGCGACGGTCTCGACGACGATCGGCTTGTCGTCATAGACGAAACCGAACTGCGCCTTGTGCGCGGCCTCGAAGTCATTCCTGGCGCGGAAGATCGAGCCATGCTCGAAATTCACCGGCAGCGCCGTGTCGGTGCCGTCATAGCGGATGTGCAGGACAGGTCTCGTCGAAACCGCGTCCTCGGCAATGCCCTGCTTGCCAAGCTCGGCAATGACGTCGCCGCGCAAGGCTGCGATGAGTGCCTCGATCGCCGCGCGGGATTCCTCGGCAAGCGGCTGCAGCAGCCCCTGTTGGCGCGAGGCGAAAACCGACGAGAGGCCGATGCCGTAAGCCGAAAGCAGCCCTGAAAAGGGGTGGATGAGCACGGCCTCCATGCCGAGCGCGTCGGCGACCAGACAGGCGTGCTGGCCGCCGGCGCCGCCGAAGCAGTTCAGGAGATATTCCGTGACATCGTAGCCGCGCTGCACCGAGATCTTCTTGATGGCGTTGGCCATGTTCTCGACGGCGATGGTGACAAAGCCCTCGGCCACCGCCTCGGGCGTCCGGCCGTCACCGATTTGAGCGGCAAGTGCCGTGAATTTTTCGCGAACCGTGCCGATGTCGAGCGGCTGGTCCTGGCCCGCGCCGAAAATCGCCGGAAAGAAATCGGGCTGCAATTTGCCCAGCATGACGTTGGCGTCGGTGACGGCGAGCGGACCGCCGCGCCGGTACGCGGCGGGGCCGGGATTGGCGCCGGCGGAATCCGGGCCGACGCGGAAGCGGCCAGCCTCGTAATGCAGGATTGAGCCGCCGCCGGCCGCGACCGTGTGGATACGCATCATCGGCGCGCGGATGCGCACGCCGGCGACCTCGGTGTCGAAGGCGCGCTCATATTCGCCGTCGCAGTGGGCGACGTCGGTCGAGGTGCCGCCCATATCGAAGCCGATGACTTTTTCGAAGCCGGCGAGCTTCGCCGTCTCGACCATCCCGACGACCCCGCCTGCCGGCCCCGAAAGCAGTGCGTCCTTACCCTGGAACATGTCGGCGGCGGTCAGTCCGCCCGACGACATCATGAACATCAGGCGCGGGCCGGAACCCAGTTCGCCGGCCACCCGCTGCACGTAGCGCGACAGGATAGGCGAGAGATAGGCGTCCACCACGGTGGTGTCGCCGCGGCCAACCAGCTTGATGAGCGGCGAGACCTCGTGGGACACCGAGATCTGGCTGAAGCCGATCTTGCGGCAGACCTTGGCCACGGCCAGCTCGTGATCGGGATATTTCCAGGCATGCATGAAGACGATGGCGACCGCGGCGTCGATGCCGTCGGCCTTGGCCTGTTCGATTGCCGGGCGGCAGGCCGCGATATCGAGCAGGCGTTCGACGCAGCCGTCGGCGCGCACGCGCTCGTCAACCTCGATGACGCGCTCGTAGAGCTGCTCCGGCAAGATGATCTCCTTGGCGAAGATGTCCGGCCTCGCCTGATAGGCGATGCGCAATGCATCGCGAAAACCCTTGGTGATCAGCAGCAGCACGCGGTCGCCCTTGCGCTCGAGCAGCGCATTGGTGGCAACGGTCGTGCCCATTTTGACATCGCCGATCGCGTCGCTGGAAATGGCGGCGCCCGCTTTCATACCCAACAGGTCGCGGATGCCCTGGACAGCGGCGTCCGTATAGGCCTCGGGATTTTCGGACAGGAGCTTTCGGGGGTGCAGGCGGCCCTGCGGATCACGGCCGATAATGTCGGTAAAGGTGCCGCCGCGGTCGATCCAGAAATCCCATTTCCCAGTTCTCGCGGCTGCCGGCATCCTGCTTACCCATTCATGTCTTCGAAGCGTATGTTCTGTTAGTTTGGGATTTCGGCGCCAGCAATCGCAAGTTGATGTTACATATGGAAATCCAACGTTACGAAACCGGGCGTCTGCTGATGCATTTCCCCTGCGACCGCTCACCGAAATGTGAGCGTCTGCTGAAGGAGAGATACCATGAAGAAGCTCATTCTGGCGTCGGTTTCGGCGCTCGCCCTGCTGGGGGTCGCGGCTTGCAGCGACAATGGTACCGACAAGACCACAACCCAGAGCACCACTCCCCCGGCCAACGAGCAGCCCATGAAGCCGGCTTCGCCCGACGCTTCGAAGCCTGCTGAACCGGCTCCGGCAACAAATCCGGCTCCTGCCGCGCCCGCGCAGTAAGAGCCTGACCGACAGCATCGAAGAAGGCCGGCATTGCCGGCCTTCTTTTTCGCCCTCGATCCGCAGCGCCGGGCCGCCTGCGGCATCGTCCCGGCTTGATAGAACCGCCCGGTTCGCACTATGAAGCCGGCATGTCGATTTGGGACCGCCTTGGCGACTTCATCGCTCGTGTTTCGTCCTCGGCGTCCTCGGGTGTCGCGGATGTCGTGGAGGCCGTGCGCACCGTTTTTTCCGGCGATCCGGATCTGCGGCGGCGCGTGGCCTTCTCGGTGGCGATGATCGCGCTTTCAGCCAAGATGGCCAAGGCCGACGGCATCGTCACGCAGGACGAGGTGCGCGCGTTCCAGGAGATCTTCGAGGTACCGCCGAGCGAGACACGCAACGTGGCGCGGCTTTACGATATCGCCAAGCGGGACATTGCCGGCTTCGAGACCTATGCCCAGCGCATGGCGCAACTCTGCGGTTCCGGCCATGCCAACTGCATGATGCTGGAGGACATACTCGACGGCCTGTTCCATATCGCCAAGGCGGACGGGCTCATCCATGAGCGGGAAGGGCAGTTCCTGCACCGGATTGCCGAGATCTTTCGGATCGACGAGGTGCATTACGAGGCGATCCTGTCCAGGCACGTCAATCTCGGCGCCGCCGATCCTTACGTCGTTCTGGGCATCGAACGCGGCAAGCCGTTCGAGGAGGTCAGGAAACGTTATCGCAAGCTGATCTCCGACAATCACCCGGACAGGTTGATCGCGCGGGGTCTGCCGCAGGAATTCATCAAGATCGCCACGACCAGGGTCGCGGCAATCAATGCCGCCTATGAAATGATCGAGCGGGGCCTCAGGCACGTATGAGCGGCTTTTTGCCCGACCAGCCAGGTGCCGAGGTCCGGGTTTCGCCCAATTTCGGCCCGCGCCGCGAGACGCTCCGGCCCGATATGATCGTGCTGCATTATACCGGCATGGCAAGCGGCGCCGGCGCCGAGGCCTGGCTGTGCGATCCGGCAAGCGAGGTGTCCTCGCATTATCTTGTCCACGAGGACGGCCGCATCGTGCAGATGGTGCGCGAGAGCGACCGCGCCTGGCACGCCGGCAAGAGTTCCTGGCTCGGGCGTACCGACATCAACTCCTGTTCGGTCGGCATCGAGATCGTCAATCCCGGGCATTCGCTGGGCTACAAGGCTTTCCCGAGGCGACAGATCGAAGCCGTGATCACCTTGTGCACGGGTATTGTGGGCCGTTACTCGATCCCCGCGGCAAGGGTGCTCGCGCATTCGGACGTGGCCCCAGGCCGCAAGGTCGATCCTGGCGAAAAATTTCCCTGGAAGGCGCTGTTCGCCGCCGGTATCGGACATCTTGTGCCGGCGGCGGCGATAAAGCCCGGCGCTAAACTGAAGGCCGGCGATACCGGCTCCGACGTTGAAGCGCTTCAGTCGATGCTGGCGCTCTACGGCTATGGCGTGGAGATATCGGGCGAATACGACAAGCAGACGGAAATCGTGGTGGCGGCGTTCCAGCGACATTTTCGGCGGCGGCTGGTCGATGGTGTGGCGGACAATTCGACGGTTCGCACGCTGGAACGGCTCCTGGCTTCCGTAGAAGCAGCCACCGCCAAAAAGTCGCGATAAGTTCCGTAAATTACAATCTGTCATTTAAAGTGAATTGCGCTGCCTTCATTGCCGCCAATTCCGCCTCCAAATGCCTCTCCCGCAAGTTGTCGGGCGTCTATCCCCCAAAAGATGTCCGATGTTGAGTTCACCTAACTGCGCGAAGTTCTTCGCGCGGCTCTAACAGAACAGGACTAGATGCAAAGATTGACCGTTGTAGCGGCAGCCGTTGCTGCCGGAGTGATGACTCTTGCCTTCAATCAAGCGAACAGCGCCCCTCTGAGCCCGCGGGCGGACAATGGCTTTGCTGGCGCCCCCGCGGCACCGAAGGCAAGCCCGACCGCCACGGGTTCAAAGATCAACAGAACCGCCCCGACCAAGGTGGAGAAGGTCGCTGTGGCCAAAGCGGCGAAAAAAACGGCAAGGCGCAATTCGAAGCGCAATAGGCAGACGATCGACTTGACCGCGACAGCTTCCATCCGCCCTGAGAAGCCGGCTTTGTCGTCGCCAGCCACGGGGGGCGGCCAGTATTCGGCGATCATTGCCCGCTACGCCGCGAGCTATGGCGTGCCGGTGTCGCTGGCCAGTGCCGTCATCAAGATCGAAAGCAACTACAGGCCGAACATGGTCGGCAGCGCCGGCGAGATCGGCCTGATGCAGATCAAGCCGGCCACGGCGCGCATGATGGGCTACACCGGTTCGGCCAAGGGGCTGTTCGATCCCGACACCAACATCAAATACGGCATGAAGTATCTCGCCATGGCGAGAGATCTCGGTGGCGGCACCACCTGCGGCACGATCCTGAAATACAATGCCGGTCATGGCGCGACACGGATGAATCCGATTTCGGCCGCCTATTGCAGCAAGGTCAAGGTGCAGATGGCCGCGCTGGGTTCGCCGGCCTGAGCCCCCGTCGAAGCGGATTTGGGCAACGCGTGTCTGTTTGATGCATGTCGTTGTCCAGATCCACGGCGCTTCGGGCGAGCTTTTTCGTTTGCGTTTTCAAGTGAGAATCCCTTTATACGCGCTTGCCAGCTGGCCGGGCGGCCGCGCTCGCGAGAGCCGAAAGGCTGCGGGCGAGGAAAGTCCGGGCTCCATGGAGACACGGTGCCGGCTAACGGCCGGCGGGGGCGACCCCAGGGAAAGTGCCACAGAAAGCAAACCGCCGCGGCATTGTCGCGGCAAGGGTGAAAGGGTGGGGTAAGAGCCCACCGCGCGACTGGCAACAGGAGCGGCACGGCAAACCCCACCGGGAGCAAAACCGAATAGGGGCGGTGCGAGGGGAAACCTTCGAGGGCTGTTTCCGGCCCACCGTCCGGGTAGGTTGCGTGAGGTGCGTGGCAACATGCGCCCAAGATGAATGGCCGCCACGTTCTCGTCACAAGGCGAGGGCCATACAGAACCCGGCTTACAGGCCAGCTGGCATTTTCTCGTAGCGATAGCTGAACGGGATCGGGAGGTTACGCCAGAAGGCGTGCCTTTTGATTCCACGTCAGGGCGCAGTCGCCCTGGACGCGATGACTGTTGCTTGAAGCCGGTGCGATTAAATCGTACCTTTGAGGAAGAGCAGGAGTGCATCATGGGCCATGTCGACAAACGCAGCATCACGCTTTCCCCGGAACTGGCAGCCGCGGTCGACGATGTCGTCGCCGCCGGCGAATACGCCTCGGCCAGCGAAGTGATCCGCGATGCGCTCAGGCAATGGAAGGAGCGGCGCGACCTACTCGGCTATACTGTCGAGGAATTGCGGGAACTGGTTCAGGAAGGCATCGACAGCGGACCGGCGCTGGACGGTCCCCCCTTAATGGAGCGATTGCGCGCTAAATATGCGAAGATGGCGGAAGCCAAAGGCGCTGACGAGTGAAGTACCGCCTGCTTCCACAGGCATTGGTCGACCTCGAAACTATCGGCGACTACATCGCCGCCCGCAACCCGAACGCCGCTGTCCGTTTTGTGGAAACTCTTCAGAGGCGATGGGATTTGCTGACCCTTCATCCCCGATCGGGTGCACCGCGCGATGACATCTTGCCAGGCGTTCGCCACCTCGTTGTCGGGGAGTATCTTACGTTTTATCGGATTGACGAAAAGGCGGTCGAAATCCTGCGCGTGCTGCACGGTCGGCGCAAAATCGAGGCTGACGATCTGATATAGCGGGACTAGCCGGCGATCTTGTCCAGCGACGCCTCGATCGCCTTCCAAAGTTCCTCGACCGGCTCGCAGCCGATCGCCAGGCGGACGAAGCCCGGCGGCACGGCGTCGCCGCGTTTCAAGCGCCGCTCGGCCGATGTGTGCACGCCGCCGAAGGACGTTGCCGATTCAATCAGTGCGCAACCATCGATGAACGCCTCGGCCTGTTCTTCGGAGGCGAGTTCGAAAGAAATCAGGAAGCCGAAGCGCTCCATCTGCGCACGCGCCAGATTGTGCGAGGCATCGCCTTCTAGCCCTGGAAAGCGCAGGCCGCTTACCGCGCGGTGGTCTTTCAGCCGCCGCGCGATCGTTTCGGCCGACGAGCACATGCGATCGAAGCGCACTTCCAGCGTCTCGAGGCCGCGATGCACGAGCCAAGCCTCGAATGGACCGGGGATGCCGCCGGCCGTCTCGCGCCAATCCTTCACTCTGGCGACGATGTCGGTATCGCGGCTGGCGACGTGGCCGAAGAGAACGTCCGAATGGCCGTTGATCGCCTTGGTGTCGGCCGAAACCACAATGTCGGCGCCGAGATCGAGCGGACGCTGGCCGAAGGGCGTCATCGTCGTGTTGTCGACGATCAGAATCCCCCCTTGCGCATGGACGGCCTTGGCGACGGCGGCGATGTCGCAGATGTCCAGCCGAGGGTTTGACGGACTTTCGACAAAAACCAGCCGGTAACCGGTGAAGCCGCCATCGAGCATGCTTGCCGTCGGCCTCACGTCATAGGCTACGCCGAGCGGTTTCAAGAAACGCTCGGCCAGAGCCCGCGTCGTGTGATAGCCGTCCGACGGCAGAAGAATGCGGTCGCCTGATTTGACAAGCGCAAAGAAAGCCGCGGAAATCGCCGCCATTCCGGACGGGAAGGCAACACAGTGCGCGTCTTCCAGATGGCCGAGCGCATGCTCGACGGCATGCCAGGTCGGGTTGCTGAAGCGGCCATATTGATCGAAGCCAGTCGCGTCGCCGGGCGCGTGGAAGATCGAGGCCATGGTCAGCGGCAAGGGGATGGGATCGCCCTTGGCGAAACCGGCGCTGCGCAGATGGGCAAGTGTCGCGGCGCGTGACTTCGCAGTTTCGGACATCAACTCGATCCTCGGTCAGGGAGAAAACTTCGACCGACGCTATGCGCGCCCGCCGTCCGCAGCAAGCTGCGTCTTTTTGGGCCAGAGGGCTCTAAACGCTTCGTTAGGCTTAATGGACGATAAAGACGAGACGTGCCGTCAGCCTGCGCTTTCTGGTTGTGGCGCGTGTGTTTGTGATGCCTGTTCCCGTTGACGCCCATAGTACCCCATGATATCCCATCTCGATCAAGCTTTCGTTCCGCGTCAGGGTGAAGCGTACGCCAATCGGGCAGCCGCGGCGGCTGCGCGTTTGCCGGTTTTCGCCCAGGTGAACGAAGCGATTTGTCGCGAGCGCGGCGGCGCGGAGAACAACATGGGAAGGGGTACGGCGGCGGAAGCGGCTGTAGCGTTCATTGGACCGATTTCTGTCAAATGCGGTGAACAGGATCGATGCGAAGGGGCGGGTATCCGTTCCGGCGCATTTCCGCGCCGTGGTGCAGAAACGCGGCTATTCGGAACTCTACGCGCTTCGCTGCCTGGACCTGCCGGCCATGGATGTGGGCGGGCTCGATCTGCTGGACCGTTACGAGCAACGGATTGCGCTGGAGGATCCCTTTCTGCAGACGGCGGACGACATGTCGTTCTTCTGCCATGGCGACGGGACATTCCTCAAGCTCGACCAGGACGGCCGTATCACCATGACCGATTTCATCCGCGAGCATACGGGCATCTCGAACGAGGTGGCGTTTGTCGGCCGCGGCAATTTTTTTCAAGTTTGGGAGCCGGGACGGCTTGCCGCCTATGGGGCGCAGGCGCGGGCCAGGCTTTTGCAGCTTCGGCAGGGGACGAAGCCCGGGGAGCGATCGGAATGATGGCTGGCCACGGCGATGACCCTCACGCCGTTGGCGGACTGGCCCGTCACATTCCGGTCCTCCTTGCCGAGGTGCTCGACGCGCTCGCGCCGAAAGCCGGCGATACCATCATCGACGGGACATTCGGCGCCGGTGGCTACACCAGCGCTGTCCTCGATCGCGGCGCTTCGGTCGTCGCCATCGACCGCGACCCGGACGCGATCGCGGCGGGCAGGGCGCTTGAGGAACGGGCCGGCGGCCGGCTGAGACTGGTCCAGGCGCCGTTCTCGACATTGGACGAGCACGTCGAAAGGGCCGATGGCGTGGTGCTCGACATCGGCGTCTCGTCCATGCAGCTCGACCAGGCCGAGCGCGGCTTTTCCTTTCGCGCCGACGGGCCGCTCGACATGCGGATGGCGCAGGCGGGCCTCTCCGCGGCCGATGTCGTCAACAGCTTCAAGGCCGGCGACCTTGCCCGCATCTTCGGCTTTCTCGGCGAGGAGCGCCATGCCGGCCGCATCGCGCGGATGATCGAGAGCCGGCGCGAGAAGAAGCCTTTCGAGCGCACGCTCGATCTCGCCGACGCCATCCAAACGCATATCGGACGCGGGCCGAAGGACAAGATCCATCCGGCCACGCGTGTGTTCCAGGCGCTGCGCATCTTCGTCAATGACGAGCTTGGCGAGCTCGCCAGGGCGCTGCTCGCCGCCGAGCGTGTGCTGAAGCCCGGTGGGCGACTTGCGGTGGTGACGTTCCATTCCCTGGAGGACCGCATCGTCAAGCGCTTCATCGCCGACCGCTCCGAAGCCGCCGGCGGCTCTCGGCACATGCCCGATGCGCCGGCGCGCGTCGCGACCTTCCGCAAGGCCGGCGGCGGCGTAACGCCGGGAGAGGCCGAGCTGGGCGCCAATCCGCGCGCGCGCTCGGCAAGGCTGCGCGCCGCGACACGCACCGATGCGCCGGCGCGCGCCGGCGATTTTTCGATTTTCGGCCTTCCAAAGCTTCCCGCCATCGAGCGGCCGGGGGAGAGGTGAGCGTGTTTCGTACCAGCGACATAGTCCTGATCGCCGTCATGGTCTCGGCCGCGGCCCTGACCTACAAGACGAAGCGGGAAGCCGAAGAGCAACTGGCTACGGTACAGAAGATCCAGGCGCAGATCCACTACGAGGAAGAAACGATCGATCTCCTCAAGGCGGACTGGAGCCTGCTCACGCAGCCTTCGCGGCTGCAGAAGCTTGCCGATGTCTATAAGAGCCAGCTCGGGCTCGAACCGATAAACGCGCACCAGATCGGCAACCTCGACGACATTCCCGTGAAACCCGTGACCATCGAGGACCTCTCCTCGCAGCGCCTTGGCGGCATGGCCGACAATTCGGGCAAGGAGCCGGCGGACGGCAAGGATCCAGTGGTCACCGGGAGCACCGTTCAATGATCAGCAGGCTTCCAAGGATCCGTGACCTGCTGAAGCGCCGAAAGAGGCAGGCTGAGGACGGCTCGATCGTCGTCGATGCCGCCCGAAAGGCTACGGGCGGCAAAGCAAGGACGCGCATCGTCATGACCATGGCGGTGTTCTTCACCATCTATTCGACCATTGCCGGCCGGCTCGTCTATCTCGGGCTGCAGAATCCGGATCTTTCGGGCGGCCCGGAGAGCCGGGTTACGGCATCGCGTCCGGATATCGTCGACCGTAACGGCGAGGTGCTGGCGACCGACATCAAGACGGCGTCCCTGTTCGCCGAGCCGCGCCGTATCGTCGACGCCGACGAAGCGATCGAGAAATTGTCGACCGTGCTGCCGGAGATCGATTACGAGCAGACCTATCGCAAGCTCAAGAGCGGCGCCGGCTTCGTCTGGCTGCAGCGCCAGCTGACGCCGAAGCAGCAGGCCGACATCCTGGCGTTGGGCATCCCCGGCCTCGGCTTTCGCACCGAAAAGCGTCGCTTCTATCCGAGCGGCGAGACCTCGTCCTATATCGTCGGCCTGACCAATATCGACAACCAGGGCATCTCCGGCATGGAGAAATATATCGACGAGCAGGGGCTGAGCGACCTGCAGGCGTCGGGCCTCGCCGTGGCCAAGGACCTAAAGCCGGTCAGGCTTTCGATCGATCTGCGCGTCCAGCATGTGGTGCGCGACGAAATCGCGGCCGGCCTGGAGCGCTATCGCGCGTTGGGCGCCGGCGCCGTCGTGCTGAACATCAAGACGGGCGAAGTGATGGCAATGGCCTCGGTGCCGGACTTCGATCCGAACAATCCGTATAACGCGCAGGAAAAGGACCGGCTGAACCGCATGTCGGCGGGCCTCTACGAGATGGGCTCGACCTTCAAGAGCTTCACCTCGGCCATGGCGCTCGATTCCGGCAAGGCGACGATGAACAGCCGCTTCGACGCTTCCCATCCGATCCGGGTCGGTCATCAGGCCATCCACGATTTCCACGGCAAGAACCGCGTGCTGTCGCTGCCGGAAGTGTTCCTCTATTCGTCCAACATCGGGTCGGCCAGGGAGGCCGAGTTGGTCGGCATCGAGGGTCACCGCGAGTTCCTGCACCGCCTTGGCATCCTGGACAGGATGCAGACCGAATTGCCCGAGGTTGCGCGCCCGACGGAACCGAAGGTCTGGAAACAGGTCAATTCGTTCACAATCGCCTTCGGCCATGGCGTGTCGACGACACCGCTGCAGGCGGCTGTCGGCTGCGCGGCGCTGATGCAGGGCTATCTGATCGAGCCGACCTTCCTGGTCCGCAGCGAGCAGGAGGCGATGGCGGTGGCCAAGAGAGTGGTCAGCGACAAGACCGTCGAAGGCATGCGCTATCTCTACACGCTGAATGCCGAGAAGGGTTCGGCCAGGAACGCCAGGGTTCCCGGCTACCGCGTTGGCGGCAAGACCGGAACGGCCGAGAAGGTCATCAATGGCCGCTACTCCAAGGATCTGAATTTCAACACCTTCGTCGCCGCCTTCCCGATGGACGATCCGCAATTTCTGGTGTTCACGATCGCTGACGCTCCGCATCCGGAAAAGCCCGGGATGACGGACGTTGCCGCCAACAATGCGGGGGTTATGGCCGGCAATATCATCAGGCGTTCTGCGGCCATGCTTGGCGTGAAGCCAGATTTCAGCCATGAAAATGGTGCAACGCTGGTTTCCTATCAGTGATTCTTCGGGCGCGCCGGCAACTGCGCGCTATTTTGTTGCGGTGAACGGGACTCAATGCATCTAAAAGATCTAGCCGGTATCCTGCCTGTCGAGGGAATAGCTTCCCCCGATCTGGAGGTGACCGGACTTTCCTCCAATTCCCGCGCGGTCAAGACCGGCGTCGTCTTCTTCGCGCTTGCCGGCAGCAAGGCCGACGGCTCGGCCTATGCGGCCGACGCCGCAAGCCGCGGCGCGGCGGCGATCATCACCGGCAGGGGCACGAGCGTCTCCGGCCTGTCGATCCCGGTTCTCGCCGTCGACGATCCGCGCCTGGCGCTCGCGCTCAGCGCGGCGCGCTTCTTCGGCCGCCAGCCGGAGACCATGGTCGCCGTCACCGGCACAGCCGGCAAGACATCCGTCGCCGCCTTCACCCGTCAGATCTGGGAGCAGGCGGGTTTTGTGGCCGCCTCGATCGGCACGACCGGTGTCGTGGCGCCCGGCCGCAACGAATATGGCTCACTGACAACGCCCGATCCGGTGGCGCTGCACCGATTGCTCCAGGAACTGGCGGATGCGGGCGTCACCCACGCCTCGATGGAAGCATCGAGCCACGGCCTCGACCAGCGCCGCCTCGACGGCGTGAAGCTGGCGGCCGGCGCCTTCACCAATCTCGGCCGCGACCATATGGATTACCATCCGACGGTGGAGGATTATCACCGCGCCAAATTACGCCTGTTCGACACGCTGCTGCCGAAGGGCGCGCCAGCGATCGTCTTTGCCGACGACGCTTGGTCGGAGCCGACCATCAAAGCCGCGAAGGCAGCGGGCCTGAAAGTGCTGACCGTCGGCCGCCATGGCGATTTCCTGACGCTCAAGCGCGTCGAGCATGAGCGCCATCGCCAGCGCGCCGAAATCGTGGCGGACGGCGTGCTGCATGAGGTCGACCTGCCTTTGGCCGGCGATTTCCAGATCGCCAACGCGCTGGTCTCAGCCGGCCTTGCCATCGCGACAGGAACCTCCGCGGCCAACGCCTTGGCGGCGTTGGAGAAATTGAAGGGCGCGCCGGGCCGGCTCGACCTCGTCGGCACCACCGCCGCCGGCGCTCCCGTCTATGTCGACTACGCCCACAAGCCCGATGCGCTTGAGAATGTGCTGACCTCGGTCCGGCCTTTCACAACCGGCCGTGTCGTCGTGGTGTTCGGCTGCGGCGGCGACCGCGACCGGGGGAAAAGGCCGATCATGGGCGAGATCGCGACGCGGCTCGCCGACATCGTCATCGTCACCGACGACAATCCGCGCACCGAGGTGCCCGAAACCATCCGCGCGGCGATCCTCGCCGCCGCGCCCGGCGCCATCGAGATCGGCGATCGCCGCAAGGCGATCCACGAGGCGGTGGCGATGCTGCGCGCCGGGGATACGCTCATCGTCGCCGGCAAGGGACATGAGGAGGGCCAGACCATCGGCGCCGAGACCTTCCATTTCTCCGACCATGAGGAAGTGCGCGATGCGCTGAAGGAGCGCGCCGCATGAACCTGCTGTGGACGTCGGAAGCGCTGGTCGAAGCGATGGGCGGCAGGCCGATCGGCTCGCTGCCGGAGGGCATCACCGGCGTTTCGATCGACAGCCGCAGCCTGGAGCCTGGAGACGCCTTCTTCGCCATCAAGGGCGAGGCGATGGACGGCCATGATTTCGCGACAGCGGCGGTCAAGGCCGGAGCGGCCGTGCTGGTCGTTGCCGAGGGCAAGCTGCCTTCGCTCGGTCGGCTGACGGCGCCGATGATCGTCGTGCAGGACGTGCTTGCGGCGCTCGAGAAGCTCGGCGTCGCGGCCCGCGCCCGCTCGAAGGCCAGGATCATCGCCGTCACCGGCTCTGCCGGCAAGACGACCACCAAGGAAGCGCTGCGCCATGTGCTGTCGGCGGTCGGCAAGGTGCATGCCTCGGCGCAGTCGTTCAACAACCATTGGGGCGTGCCGCTGACGCTGGCGCGCATGCCGCAGGACTGCGACTACGCGGTTTTCGAGATCGGCATGAACCATCCGGGCGAGATCAGGCCGCTGGTCAAGATGGTCAGGCCGCATGTCGCCATCGTGACGATCATTGCCGCCGCCCATCTCGGCTTCTTCAAGAATCTCGACGAGATCGCTATGGCCAAGGCCGAGATTTTCGAGGGAATCGAGCCCGGCGGCGCGGCGTTGCTCAACCGTGACGATCCGCGCTGGAAACTGCTCGGGAAAATGGCGAAAGACGCAGGCGTCGAGCATGTTTTCGGTTTCGGCGAAAATGTCCGCTCGGCCTTCCGCCTTGTCGGCTGCGACCTTCATGCCGACCATTCCGACATCGCCGTCAAGATCGGCAACAAGGACGTGACGGCCCGTGTCGGGGCGCCCGGCCGCCATATCGTGCAGAACGTGCTGGCGGTGCTTGGCGCCGCGCAATTGGTTGGCGCCGATATCGACAAGGTCGCGGCCGCGCTTGCGGACCTTTCGGCCGAACGCGGTCGCGGCCGGCGCCACGTCCTGCATCATCCCAACGGGCCGATCACGCTGATCGACGAGAGCTACAACGCCAATCCGGCATCGATGGCGGCGGCCATGGCGCTGCTCAACGCCACGCCCGTCTCGGGCGAGGGGCGGCGCATCGCGGTGCTCGGCGACATGCTGGAGCTCGGCAGCCATTCGGCCAAGCTCCACGCGGCGCTTGCCGAGCTGATCGTCGGCACGGGCACGCGCAACGTCTTTCTCGGCGGGCCGGAAATGCAAGCGCTGGCCGAAGTTTTGCCCGCCGACATCCAGACGGAGTATAGGGCGGGAGCCGAGGAGCTGAAGCCGATTGTGATCTCCGCGCTCAGACCCGGCGACGTGGTGATGGTCAAATCGTCGAAGGGCATCGGGTTTTCAAAGCTGGTCGAGGCGTTGCTCGGCAAATTTCCGGCGGAAGCCACAAACATTAAGCCGACTTGAGGTCGGGTTCCCGGGGGACGGAAGGACCATGTTCACACTGCTCGTCGACTTCGCGGACAAGATCTCGCTGTTCAACGTCTTCCGCTACATCACTTTCCGCACCGGCGGCGCGCTGATCACCTCTGCGCTCATCGTCTTCATCTTCGGGCCGACGATCATCAATTCGCTGCGCCTGCGGCAGGGCAAGGGTCAGCCGATCCGCGCCGACGGCCCGCAGACGCATTTCAAGAAAGCGGGAACGCCGACCATGGGCGGGCTGATGATCCTGTCCGGCATCATCGGTTCGTCGCTCCTATGGGCGAACCTTTCCTCGATCTATGTCTGGGTGGTGCTTCTGGTCACCGTCGGCTTCGGCTCGATCGGCTTTTACGACGACTATCTCAAGGTCACCAAGCAGTCGCATCTGGGCTTCTCCGGCAAGGCGAGGCTGGCGATCGAGTTCATCATCGCGGCGATCGCCGCGTGGGTGATCATGCACAATGGCCAGGCGCCGTTCTCGTCGTCGCTGACTTTCCCCTTCGCCAAGGAATTCCTGATCAATCTCGGCTGGTTCTTCGTGCCGTTCTCCTGCTTCGTCATCGTCGGCGCGGGCAATGCGGTGAACCTGACGGACGGCCTCGACGGGCTGGCGATCGTGCCGATCATGATCGCGGCGGCGTCCTTCGGCGTCATCGCCTATCTGTCGGGCAACGCGGTGTTCGCCGAATATCTGCAGATCCATTTCGTGCCCGGCACAGGTGAGCTCGCCGTCGTGCTCGGCGCGGTGATCGGCGCGGGGCTGGGCTTCCTGTGGTTCAACGCGCCGCCGGCCGCGATCTTCATGGGCGATACCGGCTCGCTGGCGATGGGCGGGCTGATCGGCACCATCGCGGTCGCTACCAAGCACGAGATCGTTCTGGTCATCGTCGGCGGCCTGTTCGTGGTCGAGATCCTGTCGGTCATCGTCCAGGTCGGCTACTTCAAGATGACCGGCAAGCGCGTCTTCCTGATGGCGCCGATCCATCACCATTTCGAAAAGCTCGGCTGGACCGAAAGCCAGGTGGTGATCCGCTTCTGGATCATCGCCGTCATCCTGGCGCTGGTCGGCCTCTCCACCCTCAAGCTCAGATAGGACGCCCGCTTGATCCCCGCCGCTTCCTTTTCCGGCAAACGCGTTTCGCTCTTCGGGCTCGGCGGCTCGGGGATCGCCACCGCGCATGCGCTGATCGCTGGGGGCGGCGAGGTGCTGGCCTGGGACGACAATCCAGACAGCGTCGCCAAGGCGGCCGCTGCGGGCATTGCGACCGGCGACCTGCGCGGAGCCGACTGGCCGCGCTTCGCCGCCTTCGTGCTGTCGCCCGGCGTGCCATTAACGCATCCGAAGCCGCATTGGACGGTGGAGCTCGCGCGCGGCGCCGGCGTCGAGGTGATCGGCGATATCGAGCTGTTCTGCCGCGAGCGCAACAGCCGCGCGCCGGCAGCGCCCTTCATTGCAATCACCGGCACCAACGGCAAGTCGACGACGACGGCACTGACGGCGCATATCCTGAAATCGGCGGGACGCGACACGCAGATGGGCGGCAATATCGGCCGTGCCATCATGACGCTCGATCCACCCGAGCCCCGGCGGCACTATGTGGTCGAGTGCTCGTCCTACCAGATCGACCTCGCACCCTCGATCAACCCGACCGCCGGCATCCTGCTTAATCTCACGCCCGACCATCTCGACCGGCACGGCACGATGGCGCATTACGCCTCGATCAAGGAGCGGCTGGTTGCCGGCAGCGACACCGCGATCATCGGCGTCGACGATTCCTGGTGCGCCCAGATCGCCGACCGGCTGGAGCGGGCCGGCAGGCCGGTCGTTCGTATTTCCAAGCGCCTGCCTTTGACCGACGGCTATTTCGCCGACGGCACCAATCTGATGGAAGCGGTGCATGGCCGCTACAGCCGCGTCGCCTTCCTCGAGGGCATCGGCTCGCTGCGCGGCCAGCACAACGCTCAGAACGCGCTGGCCGCCGTCGTCGCCTGCCTGAAAGTCGGGCTCGAGCTCGGCGAGATCCAGGCCGGGCTGGAAAGCTTCCCGGGGCTCGCGCACCGTATGGAGCAGGTCGGCCGCAAGGATCATGTGCTGTTCGTCAACGATTCCAAGGCGACCAATGCCGATGCGGCGGCGCCCGCGCTGTCGAGCTTCGCCAACCGTATCTACTGGATCGCCGGCGGCCTGCCGAAGGAAGGCGGCATCGAGCCGCTGCGCGGTTTCTTCCCGCGCATCGCCAAGGCCTATCTGATCGGCGAGGCGGCGCCGGCCTTTGCGGCGACGCTCGGCGAGGCCGTGCCCTATGAGATATCGGGAACGCTTGCGGCGGCGGTGGAACATGCCGCCCATGACGCGGCAAAAGACACCGGCGGCGAAGCCGTGGTGCTGCTTTCGCCGGCCTGCGCCAGTTTCGACCAGTTCAAGAATTTCGAAGTTCGCGGCGAAGCCTTCAGGCAAGCTGCGAATGCTATTGACGGTGTGAAACCCATCGGAGGGCCACGTTGATGCAAAGCCGTCTCGACAAAAGTCCTGTCGCCACCTGGTGGTGGACCGTCGATCGCTGGTTCCTGGCGGCGTTCCTGTCGCTCATGGGGCTGGGCATCATTTTGTCCTTCGCGGCGAGCCCCGCGGTGGCCGAGCGTATCGGCCTCGACAGCTTTCACTTCGCCACCAGGCAGGTCATCTTCACCATCCCGGCGCTCATCGTCATGCTTGCGGTCTCCTTCCTGGAGGCGCGGCAGATCAGGCGCATGTCGCTGGTGATGCTGTGCATCATGCTGGTGCTGATGGTGGCGGTGCTCTACATCGGCGTCGAGGTGAAGGGCGCGCGTCGCTGGGTGTCGCTCGCCGGACTTTCCATCCAGCCGTCCGAATTCCTGAAACCCGCCTTCGTCATCATCTGCGCGTGGCTCTTTGCCGAGCACAAGCGCCAGCCCGACATTCCCGGCAATCTGTTCGCCATGCTTTTGCTTGCGCTGGTTATCTCGCTTCTGGTGGCGCAGCCCGATCTCGGTCAAACCATGCTGGTGACCGGCACCTGGGGCGTCATGTTCTTCATGGCCGGCCTGCCGTGGCTGTGGATCGTGGCTCTTGGCATCGTCGGGGCGAGCGGCCTGTTCGCCGCCTATTCGGTATTCCCGCACGTTGCCCTGCGCATTGACAAGTTTTTGACCGGCGAAGGCGATACGTTCCAGGTCGACATGGGCCGCGAGGCACTGATCAACGGCAGTTGGTTCGGTGTCGGGCCGGGTGAGGGAACCGTCAAACGCATTGTTCCGGATGCTCATACCGACTTCGTCTTCTCGGTCGCCGGCGAGGAGTTCGGGCTGATCATGTGCTTCTTCATCATGTCGATCTTCGCCTTCATCGTGCTGCGCGGCTTGAGCATCGCACTCAAGGAATACGATGATTTCACCCGCTATGCGGTGGGAGGCCTCGTCACCGTCTTCGGCCTGCAATCGGCCATCAACATGTGCGTGAACCTGCAGCTGATGCCGGCCAAGGGCATGACGCTGCCCTTCATTTCCTATGGCGGCTCCTCGCAGATCGCCATCGCTGTCTCGATGGGCATGGTGCTCGCATTGACGCGCAAGCGGCCGGAAAAGCGCAAGCAGATGGGCTTCGCCCTTTCGCAGCGCGCAATGCCGGCGGAATGAGGCAGGATGGCGAAGGGTGTTATCCTCCTAGCAGCCGGTGGAACGGGCGGACATCTGTTTCCGGCCGAGGCGCTCGCGCATGAATTGATCGACCGCGGCTGGAAGGTGCATCTTGCCACCGACCAACGCGCCGAACGCTATTCCCGCCATTTCCCGGCAGCCGACACTCACACGATCCCTTCGGCCACGCTTGGTTCCAAGAACCCCGTCGCCATGCTCTCGGCCTTCTGGAAAATCTGGCAGGGTGTGCGTGAGGCCAGCCGGGTGATCGCCAGGATCAAGCCGGAGGTGGTCGTCGGCTTCGGCGGCTATCCGACGCTGCCGCCGCTCTATGCGGCAACAAGGCGAAGAGTGCCGACGCTGATCCATGAGCAGAACGCCGTCATGGGCCGCGCCAACAAGGCGCTCGCCGGCCGGGTCGATGCGATAGCCGGCGGCTTCCTGCCGGAAGGGGCGAGCGCCGCCGGCGCAAAGACGGTGACCACCGGCAATCCGGTCAGGCCGCAGATCCTTGAGGCAGCCAAGGCGCCCTATGTCGCTTCGAACGAGGGCGAGCCGTTTCGCTTCCTGGTGTTCGGCGGCAGCCAGGGCGCGCAATTCTTTTCCGATGCCGTTCCGGCGGCGATCGCGCTGCTGCCGCCAGACCAGCGCAAGCGGCTGGTCATCACCCAGCAGGCGCGCGCCGAGGATGTGGCGCGGGTGAAGGCGGCCTATGCCGATCTCGGTGTCGACGCCCAGGTCTCGCCCTTCTTCACCGACATGGCGGCGCGCATTGGCGCGGCGCATCTGGTGATGTCGCGCTCCGGCGCCTCGACGGTTTCGGAAATCGCCGTCATCGGGCGGCCGGCGCTGCTGGTGCCTTATCCGCACGCGCTCGACCACGACCAGGCGGCGAATGCCGCGGCCCTTGCCGCCGCCGGCGGGGCCGAGCTCCATCTGCAGCCGACGCTGTCGGCGGAGCGGATCGCCGAACTCGTCGGCGGGTTGATCGAGGATCCGAACCGGCTGGCGGTCATGGCCGCCGCCGCCCGCTCGGCCGGGAAACCGAACGCGGCGCGGTTGCTCGCCGATCTGACAGAGGCTATTGCGTCCGGCAAAACGGTTTCGGACTACAGGAGGACGCGCCCATGAAGATGCCGCAGACGATCGGCCTTGTGCATTTCATCGGCATCGGCGGCATCGGCATGAGCGGCATCGCCGAGGTGCTGCACAATCTGGGCTACAAGGTGCAGGGCTCCGACCAGGCCGACGGCGCCAATGTACAGCGGCTGCGCGACAAAGGCATCGAATGCTTTGTCGGCCACAAGGCCGAGAATCTCGGCGACGCCGAAGTCGTGGTCGTTTCGACCGCGATCAAGAAGTCCAACCCGGAACTGAAAGCCGCGCGCGAGAAGCTTTTGCCGGTCGTGCGCCGGGCCGAGATGCTGGCCGAACTGATGCGTTTCCGCCAGGCCGTCGCCATCGGCGGCACGCATGGCAAGACGACGACCACCTCCATGGTGGCGACGCTGCTCGAGGCCGGCGGGCTCGACCCGACCGTCATCAATGGCGGCATCATCAACGCCTATGGCACCAATGCACGCATGGGCGACGGCGAGTGGATGGTGGTCGAAGCCGACGAGAGCGACGGCACTTTTCTGAAATTGCCGGCCGACATCGCCGTCGTCACCAACATCGATCCCGAGCACCTCGACCACTATGGCAGCTTCGACAAGGTGCGCGAGGCCTTCCGCCAGTTCGTGGAGAACGTGCCGTTCTACGGCTTCGGCGTGATGTGCACAGACCATCCGGAAGTGCAGGCGCTGGTCGGCCGCATCGAGGACCGGCGCGTCATCACCTATGGCGAGAACGCGCAGGCCGACGTGCGTTTCACCAACCATCGTATGGACGGGGCGGCGTCAGAGTTCGACGTGGTGATCCGCGACCGAAAGGGCCGCGGCGTGACGACGATCGCGGGGCTGCGTCTGCCGATGCCGGGCCGGCACAATGTCTCCAACGCCACCGCGGCGATCGCGGTCGCGCATGAGCTTGGCCTGTCGGCCGAGGCGATCAAGAAAGGCTTGTCCTCATTCGCCGGGGTCAAGCGGCGCTTCACCCACACCGGCTCCTGGGACGGCGTCGAAGTGTTCGACGATTACGGCCATCATCCGGTCGAGATCGCGGCGGTGCTGAAGGCCGCGCGCAGCGCGACCAAGGGGCGGGTGATCGCCATCGCGCAGCCGCATCGCTTCACCCGGCTGCACGACCTCTTCGAGGAATTCTCGGTCTGCTTCAACGACGCCGATACGGTCATGGTGGCGCCGGTCTATGCGGCCGGCGAGGAACCTATCGAAGGCGTGACGTCCGACGCGCTGGTGTCGCGCATCCGCTCCGGCGGGCACCGCGACGCACGCTATATCGATGGTCAGGCGGCAATCGCGCCCGTCATTCGCGAGCTTGCCAAGCCTGGCGATTTCGTCGTCTTCCTCGGCGCCGGCAACATCACGCAATGGGCCTATGCGCTGCCCAAGGAACTTGGGGGGACGCCCTCATGATGCGCGGCCAGGAACTGATCGACAAGCTCGGCGACAAGCTTTCCGGCCTGCGCGGCCGCGTCACGCCGAACGCCGAAATGGACAAGATCACCTGGTTCCGGGCCGGCGGCCTGGCGGAGGCGCTGTTCCAGCCGGCCGACGAGGAAGACCTCGCTGCCTTCCTGCGCGCCGTGCCGGAAGAAATACCGGTCATGGTGGTCGGCGTCGGCTCGAACCTTCTGGTGCGCGACGGCGGCATTTCCGGTTTCGTCGTCAGGCTCTCGGCCAAAGGCTTCGGCGAGGCCGAGGCTACCGGGCCGACCACGATCAAGGCGGGGGCGGCAACGCCGGACAAACGTGTCGCCGCGGTGGCTTACGAAGCCGGTATCGGCGGCTTCCATTTCTACCACGGCATCCCCGGCGCGGTTGGCGGCGCGCTCAGGATGAATGCCGGCGCCAACGGCGTCGAGACCCGCGAGCGGGTCGTCGAGGTAAGGGCGCTGGACCGCAAGGGCAATCTCCATACGCTGAGCAACGCCGATATGGGTTATGCCTATCGCCACTCATCCGCGCCTTCGGGGCTGATCTTCACCTCAGCCGTTTTCGAAGGGTTTCCCGAAGACAAGGCGGTGATCAAGGCGGCGATGGATGCGGTCCAGAACCATCGCGAGACGGTGCAGCCGATCAGGGAGAAGACCGGCGGCTCGACCTTCAAGAACCCGGAAGGCAGTTCGGCCTGGAAGGAAATCGACAAGGCCGGCTGCCGCGGGCTGATGATCGGCGGCGCGCAGATGTCGCCTATGCATTGCAACTTCATGATCAACACCGGCACGGCCACCGGCTACGACCTCGAATATCTCGGCGAGACGGTGCGGGCGCGGGTGCTCGAGAATTCCGGCATCCGGCTGCACTGGGAGATCAAGCGGCTTGGCAATTTCAGGCCGGGCCACGCGGTGCAGGAGTTCCTCGGCCAGCTCCTTTGAGGTGCGCTGATATTCAGGTGAGACCGGCCTGCGAATGGCGGCTCGGCCTGACCTGAATCTCGCCACATCTCGGCTCCCTGTGACGTTCAAGTAGTACTTGAACTTCCGTGCCCTGCGGCGGCGTCAACCGTTGCCGCAAAGACTCAACAACACACTTTTCTCGCTTGTTTTCGCGGAAAGTGAATCTCTCGGAATCATAGGTACTTGCCAGCGAATCAACTCTCTGATTCTCTGCCCTAAAGCGTTTCCTGATTTGAGTCGTTCGACGCGTTCAGCCGCGTTTTCCGTCTGGGGGGGCAACCTGCCGGAAGACTCGGACTCAATGCTCGGAAATGCGGTGCGGGAATATCGGTTGCAGGCCCGGCGTGAGAGGGGTGACGGGAATGAAGAAGAAGCATGTGGCTGTGCTCCTGGGAGGATTCTCCTCGGAACGGCCCGTGTCTCTGTCCTCGGGGAAGGCGTGTGCGGATGCGCTCGAGAGTGAAGGCTACCAAGTTACCCGCGTCGATGTTTCGCGCGATGTCGGGGCTGTGCTTGCCGAACTTAAGCCCGACGTCGCCTTCAATGCACTGCACGGTCCGTTCGGCGAGGATGGCACCATCCAGGGAATTCTCGAATATCTCGCAATTCCCTACACCCATTCGGGTGTGCTCGCTTCGGCGCTGGCCATGAACAAGGAGCAGGCCAAGAAGATTGCCAAGGCGTCCGGCATCCCGGTGGCGGAATCCAAGGTGGTCAACCGCTTCGCCGTGCGGAACAGGCATCCGATGAAGCCGCCTTATGTGGTCAAGCCGGTCAATGAGGGATCGAGCTTCGGCGTGGTCATCGTGCATGAAGGGCAGTCGCATCCGCCGCAGGTGATCGGCTCGACCGAATGGCAATATGGCGAGACTGTCATGGTCGAGCGCTACATCCATGGGCGCGAGTTGACCTGCGCGGTGATGGGCGATGTGGCGCTCGGCGTCTGCGAGATCATCCCGACCGGGCATTCCTTCTACGATTACGATTCAAAATACGTTCCCGGCGGATCAAAACACGAAATCCCTGCTAAAATTTCACCGAATATTTACCAAAAAATACAGACACTGGCCCTCAAGGCTCATCTTGCCATTGGTTGCCGGGGCGTTTCCCGATCGGACTTCCGTTACGACGACCGTCACTCCGAAAACGGCGAGGTTGTCTGGCTCGAGGTCAACACTCAGCCGGGCATGACGCCGACGTCTCTGGTGCCTGAAATCGCCGCGCAAGCGGGACACTCGTTCGGCGATTTGTTGAGTTGGATGGTGGAGGATGCTTCGTGTCTGCGTTGAGGTGGGGACAGGGTAATGGCGGCGGTGCGGCTCGGTCCGCGCTGTTCGGCATGTCGCTGTCATTCGACCGTTTCGTGTTGCCGCGTCAGCTCCGCCGTCCGGTGCGCTTGCTGGCGCGCCTGTGCGGCGGCGAGTACGAGGCGCCGCGCTTTTCGGCGGCAATCCTTTCCGCCGCGCTGATCGCATCGAGCAGCGCCTATGGCGCCTATCTCGGCGGCTATGCCGACAGCGTCGTGCAGGGCGTGACGGCGCGCACCGGCTTTGCCGTCGACCAGATCAAGGTCGCCGGCAACCGCCAGACCTCCGAGATCGATGTGCTGGACCGGCTCGGCCTCGACGGCTGGACATCGCTGATCGGCTTCGATGCCGAGGCCGCGCGTGAGCGCATCGCGACGCTGCCCTGGGTCGAGGGCGCGGCTGTGCGCAAGATCTACCCGCATACGCTGGAAGTGCGCATCCAGGAGCGCGAGCCCTTCGCGCTCTGGCAGCAGGGCACTTCGGTTTCGGTCATCGAGCGGTCTGGCGAGGTGATCGCGCCGTTCTCTGGCGGCAAGCAGGCGCTGCTTCCGCTGATCATCGGCGCGGGCGCGCCGGCGATGGCGCCGGCCTTTCTCGACAAGATTAAGCGCTATCCCGAGCTCGCGGCGCGGGTCAAAGGCTACATCCGGGTCGGCGAGCGCCGCTGGGACCTGAGGCTGGAAAACGGCATCACGATCAAGCTGCCGGAAGACGGCGAGGATCAGGCGATCGCGGAGCTGGTCAAGATCGACCATGACAATGGGTTGCTGACGCGCGACATCGCCGCCGTCGACATGCGGCTTTCCGACCGGCTGGTGGTGGAGCTCTCGCCGGAGGCGGCGACGCAGCGCGAAGCCGCGCTCAGCGACAAGCCGAAGAACCTGGCCAAGCGCAAGGCGGAGACCAAGATATGAGCTGGCTTGGCGGCAGCGGTGACGCATCTTCGCGCCGGTCGGGCACGCTGACCGTGCTCGATGTCGGATCCAGCAAGGTTTGCTGCGTGGTGGCGAAGCTGAAGCCCAATGAGGACGGCAAGCTTTTGCGCGGACGTTCACACCGCATCCAGGTGATCGGCATCGGTCACCAGAAGTCGCAGGGCGTCAAGTCGGGCGTGGTCGTCGACCTTGACCGCGCCGAGCATGCCATCCGGCTTGCCGTCGACGCGGCCGAGCGCATGGCGGGGCTCACGGTCGATTCCCTCATCGTCAACATGACGGCGGGCCGCCTTAAGAGCGAGGCCTTCTCGGCGACCATCAATCTCGGCGGCCATCAGGTCGAGGAGGTCGACATCAAGCGCGTGCTCGCAGCCGGCGCCAAGCAAGCGCTGAGAGCCGAACGCGAGGTGATCCATTCGCTGCCGGTCGGCTTCTCGCTCGACGCCGAGCGCGGCATGCGCGATCCGCGCGGCATGGTGGGCGATACGCTTGGGGTCGACATGCATGTGCTGACGGGCGATGCCGCGCCGATGCGCAATCTCGAGCTTTGCATCAACCGCTCGCATCTGTCGGTGGAGCGCATGGTGGCGACGCCCTATGCCAGCGGGCTTGCCTCGCTGGTGGATGACGAGCTCGAAATGGGCGCCGCCTGCATCGACATGGGCGGCGGCACGACGACCATCTCGGTCTTCTCGGAAGGCAAGTTTGTCCATGGTGACGCCATCGCCATCGGCGGCAACCATGTGACGCTCGACATGGCCAAGGGGCTGTCGACCTCGCTCGATGCCGCGGAGCGGCTGAAGGTGATGCATGGCTCGGCGCTGCCCGGCAGCGCGGATGACCGCGACCTCGTCTCGATCCAGCCGATCGGCGAGGAGGGCGATGTGCCGCTGCAGATCCCGCGCTCGGTGATGACGCGCATCATCCGCGCCCGCATCGACGAGACGCTGGAGCTTCTGCGCGACCGGCTGAACAAGTCCGGCTACGGCAATGCCGTCGGCAAGCGCGTCGTGCTCACCGGTGGCGCCAGCCAGCTCGCCGGCCTGCCGGAAGCGGCGCGCCGCATTCTCGGGCGCAATGTTCGCATCGGCCGGCCTCTGGGCGTCGCGGGACTGCCGGAAGCGGCCAAGGGACCGGCGTTCTCGACACCGGTCGGACTGATGATCTATCCGCAGATGGCGAGCTTCGAGAGCCATTCGGCGAAAGGACTTTCCGGTTTCAGGATGACCGGAACGGGCGGAAAACTGCATCGCATGAGTCAGTGGTTGAGAGACAGTTTTTAATTTGACGGGGACAGCCCCATAGGCGGCCGCAGCGGCGAGGCGGCGGGAAAGGCAAAGGACGGAGACAATGACCATCAATCTGCAGAAGCCGGACATCACCGAGCTCAAGCCACGCATCACCGTGTTCGGTGTCGGCGGCGGCGGCGGCAATGCCGTGAACAACATGATCACAGCCGGCCTGCGCGGCGTCGAGTTCGTGGTGGCCAACACCGACGCGCAGGCGCTGACCATGTCGAAGGCCGAGCGGCTGATCCAGCTCGGCGCGCATGTCACCGAAGGCCTCGGTGCCGGCTCGCAGCCGGAAGTCGGCCGCGCGGCGGCGGAAGAGTGCATCGACGAGATCATCGATCACCTCTCCAACACCCATATGTGCTTCGTCACCGCCGGCATGGGCGGCGGCACCGGCACGGGCGCTGCTCCGGTCGTTGCCCGCGCGGCGCGCGAGAAGGGCATCCTCACCGTCGGTGTCGTCACCAAGCCGTTCCATTTCGAGGGCCAGCGCCGCATGAAGACGGCCGACATGGGCATCGAGGAGCTACAGAAATGCGTCGATACGCTGATCGTCATCCCCAACCAGAACCTGTTCCGGCTGGCCAATGACAAGACCACCTTCGCTGATGCCTTCGCCATGGCCGACCAGGTGCTCTACTCGGGCGTCGCCTGCATCACCGACCTGATGGTCAAGGAAGGCCTGATCAACCTCGACTTCGCCGACGTCCGTTCGGTGATGCGCGAGATGGGCAAGGCGATGATGGGCACGGGCGAGGCTTCGGGCGAGGGCCGCGCGATGGCCGCGGCGGAAGCCGCCATCGCCAACCCGCTGCTCGACGAAACCTCGATGAAGGGCGCCAAGGGCCTGCTGATCTCGATCACCGGCGGCCGCGACCTCACCCTGTTCGAGGTGGACGAGGCCGCGACCCGCATTCGCGAGGAGGTCGACCAGGACGCCAACATCATCCTGGGCGCCACCTTCGACGAGGAGCTGGAAGGCGTGATCCGCGTGTCGGTCGTCGCCACCGGCATCGACAAGTCGGCGGCCGAAATCGCGGCTGCGCCGATCTCGATCCGCGCGCCGCAGAAGCCGGCCGCCCGCCCGGCGGCGGCTCCGGCCGCTGAAATCCGTCCCGCACCGGTTCAGCCGCAGGCCTACGAGCCGCGCGCGGTCGATCCGGTGGCGGAGGCGATCCAGCTCGCCGAGGCGAACGCCGCCGCCATGGCCCAGCCGCGGCCCGCGCCGGTCGACGACTTCCGGCCGCAGAGCAAGATCTTCCAGGCTCCGCCGGCCCAGCCGCAGCCGCAGCCGGTGGTGCCGCAGCAGGTCATGCAGCAGCCCGCGCCGCAGCGCGAGATGCCGCAGCCGGTGGCCGCGGCCCCGCAGCGCATGCCCCGCGTGGAAGACTTTCCGCCGGTGGTGAGGGCCGAGGTCGAAGCCAAGACCCGGCCTGCGGACCATGAGAACAGCGGTCCGATGGGGCTGATCAAGCGACTGACCAACGGCCTTACCCGGCGCGAGGAAGAGCCGGCCCGGCTCCAGCCGGCGCAGCCGCGCGAGCCGAAGTTGCGCCAGGCCGCGCCCGAGATGCGCCGCCTCGCCAGCCAGGATCCGCAGCTCTACGCGCCGCGCCGTGGCCAGCTCGACGATCAGGGCCGGCTGACGCCGCAGGCCCGCACGGTCCAGGAAGACGACCAGCTGGAGATTCCGGCCTTCCTGCGCCGCCAGGCCAACTGACCGATAGGGCGGACCGCCGATCGTTAACGATATATAATGGTTGTTAACAGGCAGACGAGAAATCGTCTGCCTGCCACTTTTCAAAAATCACTTGTAAAACAAAGGCTTGGAGGAATTTTCTGACGCGTTCCCGTGGTTACACGGGGTAAGAAACCGTGATTTGGAGTCTCCAAGGCAGGCCATTATCTTCGCCGCGGACTAAAGTCGGTTTGCCGGGATTCGGGGAGTAGCCCTGCCTGCCGATCACACAGAGCCGCATGCTCTTGCTTATTTTGCCGCATCCTATGCGAGCGCCAGGCCAGCACCTGGCTGCAAGATACCCAAGGCCGATTGAGCGGACGCAGGCATTTTGGGCGGTATGGGGTTACTCTTGCACGACTATCAGACGACAGTGAAATCGCGCGCGACGCTGACTGGCATCGGCGTTCATAGCGGCAACACCGTCACCGTTCACTTTCTGCCGGCCGACGCCGATAGGGGCATCGTCTTCCATCTTTCGAATGGCGGCCAGATCCGCGAGTTCCGTGCCCTGGTCGCGGAAGTCGGCGCCACCGATCTTTGCACCATGCTTGGCGATCCGGCCGGCGAGCATATCGGCACGGTCGAGCATCTGATGGCGACGGTGTTCGGCCTCGGCATCGACAATCTCGTCATCGAGATCGACGGTTCGGAAGTCCCGATTCTCGACGGCAGCGCCATGGCTTTCGTCGAAGCCGTCGACCAGGCCGGCATCGAGACGCTGGCGGTGAAGCGCCGCTATATCCGCGTCGTCAAGCCGGTGCGCGTGGAAGCCGGCGCGTCCTGGGCGGAGTTCCGCCCCTATGACGGCACGCGATTCGAGGTCGAGATCGATTTCGAAAGCCCGGCGATCGGCCGCCAGCAGTTCGCCTCCGACATGAATCCCGACATCTTCCGCCGCGATATTGCGCGGGCGCGGACCTTCGGCTTCATGAAGGACGTCGAGAGGCTTTGGGCCGCCGGCTACGCGCTCGGCTCATCGCTGGAGAACTCGCTGGTCATCGGCGACGACAACCGCGTCATCAATGTCGGGGGCTTGCGCTATCCCAATGAATTCGCCCGCCACAAGACGCTCGATGCGATGGGCGACCTGGCGCTGGCCGGCGCTCGCTTCATCGGTTGCTTCCGCTCCTATCGCGGTGGCCACCGGATGAACGCCTCTGCCTTGCGCCGGCTGCTTTCCGACCACACGGCCTTCGAGATCGTCGAGACCCGGCGCCGCGAGCGCGGCCGCGTCGCCGAGATGATCGCTGTCAGCCGGCCGGTCTACGCACCTTGGGTGATCTGATTCTTAACCGTTCTCTGGCTTTGTAGGCGGGCCTGTGTTGCACGATTGCATCACGAATCGCTGAAATTGCGCAACCGCGGGCGTGGCGTCAGGCCGCCACAAAAATGTGCGATTGGCCGGACATAGCGTTGCCGGGCAAGGGGATAATGGTTTATGGCTTCGGCCCGGACCGAAACGACGCCGAAGGGGCGGAATCCAAACATGTTTTTTTCGCGAGTTGGTCAATCGGTAGCGCCGCGTCGTGGTGTTTTGCTGGCGCTGTCGGTGGTTGCTCCCGCGCTCGTGCTGTCGGCCTGCATGTCCTCCGAGAAGGACGTCAATCTGGCGACCTATGTCGACCAGACAGAACCGGCCGACGTTCTCTACAACCAGGGTCTGGCCAACATGAATGCCGGCCGCCTCGACGAGGCCAGCAAGAAATTCGACGCCGTCGACCGCCAGCATCCCTATTCGGAATTCGCGCGCAAATCGATGGTAATGGGCGCTTTCGCCGACTATCGCGCCGGCAAATACGACGAGGCGATCGGCACCGCGAAACGCTATTTGACGCTTTATCCGTCGACCGATGACGCCGCCTACGCGCAATACATCATCGGCTTGAGCTATTATCGGCAGATCAAGGACGTCACTCAGGACCAGAAGGAGGCGCGCCAGACCATCCAGACCATGCAGGATCTGGTGACGCGCTGGCCTAATTCCGAATATGTCGCCGACGCCAAGGACAAGATCCGCTTCGCCAATGACCAGCTTGCCGGCAAGGAGATGCAGATCGGCCGCTATTATCTCGAGCGCCGCGAATACATCGCCGCCGTGAAGCGCTTCCGCACCGTGGTCGAAACCTATTCAAACACCCGCCATGTCGAGGAGGCGCTCGCGCGCCTGACCGAGTCCTATTATGCGATGGGCCTGACTTCTGAGGCACAAACAGCAGCGGCGGTGCTTGGTCACAATTATCCGGACAGCCCGTGGTACAAGGATTCCTACAAGCTCCTGCAGAGCAACGGGCTTGAGCCGCGCGAAAATGCCGGATCGTGGATCTCCAAGGCCGGGAAGCTGATTACCGGCGCCTGAAGCTTGCGATGCTGTCCAGACTGTCGATCCGCGATATCGTCCTGATCGAGAAGCTGGACATCGACTTCCTGCCTGGGCTTTCGGTGCTGACCGGCGAAACCGGCGCCGGCAAATCCATCCTGCTCGACGCCTTGTCGCTGGCGCTCGGCGCGCGCGGCGACGCTTCGCTTGTCCGCCACGGCGCCGCGCAAGGCCAGGTCATTGCCGTGTTCGACGTGCCGCGCAACCATCCGGCGCGCACGCTGCTCGCCGAGAACGACATCGAGGACGATGGCGACATCATCCTGCGCCGCGTGCAGACGGCGGACGGCCGCACGCGCGTCTTCGTCAACGACCAGCCCTCCAGCGTCACGCTGATGCGCGATGTCGGCCGCGCGCTGGTCGAGATCCACGGCCAGCATGACGAGCGCGCCCTCGTCGATCCCGGCGCACATCGCGAGTTGCTCGACAGTTTCGGGGGCCATCTAGGCGCCGTGCGCGGCACGGGCGAAGCCTGGCGCTACTGGCGAAACTGCGAGCAGGAGCTTTCCCGGCATCGCGCCAAGGTCGAGGCGGCGGCGCGCGAGGCCGATTATCTGCGCGCTTCCGTAGCCGAGCTCGCGAAGCTCGATCCGCAGCCGGGCGAGGAAACCGAGCTTGCGGAACTGCGCGCGCAGATGATGCGTGTGGAAAAGATCGCCGCCGAGATCCATGACGCGCAGGATGTGCTGTCGGGACCCTCCTCGCCCCTGCCGCAGCTTGCCAGCCTGTTGCGGCGGCTGCAGCGCAAATCGGGCGAAGCGCCCGGCCTGCTTGACGATGTGGTGAAATCGCTGGACGAGGCGATGATCTCGCTGGATGCCGCGCAGTCCGGCGTGGAAGCTGCGCTTCGCGCCACCGAATATGATCCGCAGCGCCTGGAGAAGGCGGAGGAGCGGCTGTTTGCGTTGCGCGCCGCTTCGCGCAAACACAATGTCGCGGTCGACGACCTTGCGCAGCTGCGCGACACGATGGTGGCCGACCTTGCCGATCTCGATGCCGGCGAGGAGCGGCTGCATGCGCTGGAGAAGCAGGCCGCCGCCGGGCGCGAAGCCTACGATATTTCCGCCGCGCAGCTGTCGTCGCTGCGCCACGCGGCGGCGGCGGGGCTGACCAAGGCGGTGATGGCGGAACTGCCGGCGCTCAAGCTCGAACGGGCCGAGTTCATCGTCGAGATGGGAAGCGATGCCGAAAGCCGCATGGAAGAGGGCATTGACCAGGTCGAATTCTGGGTGCGGACCAATCCGGGCACCAGGCCGGGGCCGATGATGAAGGTCGCTTCCGGCGGCGAGCTCTCGCGCTTCCTTTTGGCGCTGAAGGTGGCGCTTGCCGATCGCGGCTCGGCGCCGACCTTGGTCTTCGACGAGATCGACACCGGCGTCGGCGGCGCGGTGGCTGATGCCATCGGACAGCGGCTGGCGCGGCTGTCGAAGCGCGTGCAGGTGCTTTCGGTTACGCATGCGCCGCAGGTTGCGGCGCGCGCCGCGACGCACTTCCTGATCTCGAAGTCCGGCGGCAAGGACCGCGTCGCCACCGGCATCGCCGAGATGGACCGCGCCGCGCGCCAGGAAGAGATCGCGCGCATGCTGGCCGGCGCCGTCATCACCGACGAGGCGCGCGCCGCGGCCGAGCGGCTTCTGCGCGAGAATACTGCCGCCGCTTAGGATGTGCTGATGGTGAGGCCGGCCTGCGAACCGCGGCCTGAGTTGAAATCTCAATATACATCCTAAGTGCTTGATTCTACCGGCTCTGAGGCAGAGTCAGCAGATGGCTGTATCCTGCTCTCGGCCAATGATTTTTCCACAGACCATCTCCCTGCCGGCGAATCCTGATTTATAGTGGCCCGCCATAATTCGAGGACCGCGTTCATGTCGGAAAAATCAGTCGAATCGCTGAGCGAAAGCGAGGCCGCGGAGGAGCTGAAGCGGCTCGCGGCGGAGATCGCCGAGCACGACCGGCGCTACCACACCGAGGACGCGCCGACGATCTCGGATGCCGAATATGACGCATTGGCGCGGCGCAACCTCGCCATCGAGGCGCGTTTTCCCGATCTCGTGCGCGAGGATTCGCCATCGCAAAGGGTCGGCGCGCCGCCGGCGGAAGGCTTTGCCAAGGTCCGGCATGCGGTGCCGATGCTCAGCCTCGCCAAGGCCTATACCGACCAGGACGTCGCCGATTTCATCGAGCGCGGAAGGCGTTTCTTCGACCGCGACAAGGACCTCGACATCGCCTTCACGGCTGAGCCGAAGATCGACGGGCTGTCGGCCTCGCTGCGCTATGAAAACGGCCTGTTCGTGCAGGGCGCGACGCGCGGCGACGGCGCGGTGGGCGAGGACATCACCGCCAATCTGAAGACGATTGCCGATATCCCGAAGAAATTGCAGGGCTCGGGCTGGCCGGAGATCATCGAGATCCGCGGCGAGGTCTACATGACCTATGCCGAATTCGAGGCGCTGAAGCAGCGCTCGGCGGCTGTGGGCGGGCAGGATTACGTCAATCCGCGCAACACGGCGGCCGGATCGCTGCGCCAGAAGGACCCGTCGGTCACCGCCAGCCGCAATCTCAAATTCTTTGCTTATGCCTGGGGCTATACCACGGCGGATCCGGCCCCGACCCAGTACGATTCCGTGCAGAAGTTCAAGGAGTGGGGATTCAAGGTCAGCCCGCTGATGGTGCGGGCGAGGTCGATCGACGAACTCATCGCGCATTACCACCGGATCGAGGAGCAGCGTTCCTCGCTCGGCTACGACATAGACGGCGTCGTCTACAAGGTCGACCAGCTCGAGCTGCAGCGCCGCTGGGGTTTCGTCACCGGCGAGCCGCGCTGGGCGGTCGCCCACAAATTCCCCGCCGAGCAGGCGATGACGACGGTCGAGAAGATCGACATCCAGGTCGGCCGCACCGGCACGCTGGCGCCGGTGGCGCGGCTGGCGCCGGTGACGGTCGGCGGCGTGGTGGTCGAGAATGTCACGCTGCACAATGAAGACTACATCAAAGGTTTCGACAGCAACGGTCAGCCGATCCGCGACGGCATCGACGTGCGCATCGGCGACACGGTGGTGATCCAGCGGGCAGGGGATGTCATCCCGCAGATCGTCAGCGTCGTCATCGACAAGCGGCCGGCCAATGCCGTGCCTTACGAATTTCCGCATACCTGCCCGGTCTGCGGCTCGCCGGCGACGCGCGAGATCAACGAGAAGACGGGCAAGGAGGATTCACGCCGCCGCTGCACCGGCGAGCTGATCTGCGCCGCGCAGGCCGTGGAGAGGCTGCGCCACTTCGTGTCGCGCGGCGCGCTCGATATCGAGGGTCTGGGCGCGGAAAACATCGACCTCTTCTTCAATTCGGGGCTGGTGAAGACGGCCGCCGATATCTTCACGCTGAAGGATCGCCGCCCCGCCGTCACCAAGGTGCTGGCCGAGCGGCGCGAGGAGCAGGCGCGGCTGCGCGAGGAAGCCTCGGGCAAGACGCGCAAGAATGTGCGCAGCGTCGAGCAGCGCAACTATGAAGGCCTCGACAAATTGTTCGCCGCCATCGATGCGCGGCGCGAGCCGGAGCTTGACCGTTTCATCTTCGCGCTCGGCATCCGCCATATCGGCGAGACGACGGCCGCCGTGCTTGCCCGCCAGTTCTCCACTATCGAAGAACTGATCCGCGTGGGCAAGGAAACGGCAAAGGCGGAGGATCCGCACAGCGTCTTCCCATCGATCAACGGCATCGGCGACACGGTGGTCAACGCGCTGCGCGATTTCTTCGGCAATGAGCGCAATGACGACGTGCTGGACTCGCTGCTCGCGCAAGTTCACCCGAAACCCTATGTCGTGGAAATCTCGGCCGGCAGCGAAGTCTCCGGCAAGACGGTGGTGTTCACCGGTTCGCTGGAAAAAATGACGCGCTCCGAGGCCAAGGCGATGGCGGAGCGGCTCGGCGCCAAGGTTGCGGGCTCGGTTTCTGCCAAGACCGACCTTGTGGTGGCGGGTCCCGGCGCCGGCTCGAAGCTCAAGGTTGCAAGCGATCTCGGCATCGAGGTGATCGACGAGGACACCTGGCTGCAGCGCATCGGCAGGGGCGGCTGATGGCGAGCGCGTTCAAGGGGTTTGGGCAGAAGGCCATCCCATTCCTGAAGGCGCTCGATTTCCACCAGAGCCGGGAATGGTTCCAGGAAAATCGCGATCTTTACCAGAGCGAGTTGCACGAACCGTTCTGCGATCTGGTCGAGACGCTCAGCGAACGTTTCGAGGCGGCAAAGCTCGGCTTGCGCGGCGACCGCAAGAGGTCGCTGTTCCGCATCAATCGCGACGTGCGCTTCTCGAAAGACAAGCGGCCATACAACCGGCACCTGTCGGCGATCCTCTCGCCCGACGGCACCAAGATGGAGCAGGGTGTCTTCTATGTGCATATCGGGCTCGAGCGCTGCTTTGCCGGCGTTGCCTGGTGGCAGCCGGCGCCCGAATTGCTGCAGGCCATGCGCAAGGCGATCGTGACCAAGCCGGCCACGTTCCGCGCCATGGTCGCATCGCTGAAGAAAGCCGGCCTGGAGCTCGATGCGGAAGACCGCCTGAAGCGGGCGCCGCGCGGCTTCGAGGATATCGGTGACGAGGATCTCGCCCAGGCGGTACGGAGCCGGCATTTCGTGGTCCGGCACGACATCGATCCGGCGACGATCCATTCGCCGGCGCTGGTCAACGATCTCGTCGACTTCACGCTTGGCGCCAAGCCGCTGCTCGACTGGGGCAGGGCGATCCAAGGGACGGTCGTCAAGGCCTAACGGCGGCGATCAGTTCTGCTGATCGCTGCGTCAAGCGAATTGGTGTGACATTGAGGACGACGCTCCTAAATGAGGCCGCTCAAGGAGTGGCTTAATGACAGCGGAAGCGATCTCTGAGGGCAGAACGGGCGGCGATTTCTGGGACGGCGTGCGATTGTCGATGCCGGTCGTCGTCGCCTCGGCGCCATTCGCAATCCTGTTCGGCGCGATTGCCGTCGACAATGGCCTCTCGGTGCTCGAGGCGTTCCTGATGAGCGCCATGATCTTTGGCGGCGCCAGCCAGATGGTCGGCATCGAGCTAGTCGGCCAGCATGTCGCGCCGTGGCTGATCGTGCTGTCGATCTTCGCGGTGAATTTCCGCCATGTGCTCTATTCGGCCGGCATCGGCCGCCGCATCGCGCATTGGCCGCTGCTGCAGCAGGCAGCCGGCTATTTCATCCTGACCGACCCGCAATTCGCCATCGCCGAAGCGAGGGCCGAGTCCGGCCGTCCCGTCGGCTTCGTCTGGTATCTGGGGCTCGGCCTGCCGGTCTACGTGTTTTGGGTGATCGAAAGCGGCTTGGGCGCCGTGTTCGGCAAGATGATCCCGGACACGCATGCGCTGGGTATCGATTTCCTTTTGCCGATCTATTTCCTCGGCCTTGTTCTCGGCTTCCGCAAGCGGCCGCTTTGGGCGCCTGTCGTCGCCGCCAGCGCCATCGCCTCGATCATCGCGTATCGAACCGTCGGCTCGCCCTGGCATGTCTCGATCGGCGCGATCGCCGGCGTACTGCTGGCGGTGATCCTGCCGCCGCATCATAGCGGAATAGGGAAGCGGCCGTGAGCACGACCTTCTGGATCATCCTGGCTGGCGCCGTTGCCACTTATCTCACCCGCGTTGGTGGCCATCTCGTCATTTCGCGCTTCGAGACCATCCATCCGCGCGTCGAAGCGGGCCTCAACGCCGTGCCCGCAGCCGTGCTAACGACCCTCGTCGCGCCGGAGCTGCTGCATGCCGGACCGGCCGAATGGGCGGCTCTAATCGTCGCTGTTCTGGTATCGCTGCGCGGCGGCCTGATGGCGATGTTTTTGGCGGGCGCGGCGGTGTTGATCGTCGCGCGGCAGTTTGTCGGATAGCCTTATCATGAATCGCCGGCGCCGCCCCTCATCCGCCTGCCGGCACCTTCTCCCCGATCGTGACGGGGAGAAGAGGCTGGCCGCAACGCCGGCGTCCATTCTGCGACGCTGGTAGTTGGCGAAACCATCAGCGAGAGCGCCTTTCTCTCCGTCAATTACTGGGAGAAATGCCCGGCAGGGCAATGAGGGGCAGCGCCGACCTATCGAAGGATCAGATCTTCGCGTCGTGCGGCAATGGCGCGGTGGCTTTCTCCAGCCAGGCGAGCGTCTCGCCGTCCACCATCGGACCGATCTCGGCCAGCACCCGGGCGTGATAGCGGTCGAGCCACTGCAACTCGTCCCGGTGCAGCAGATCGGTGCGGATGAGACGTTTGTCGATCGGCGCCAGCGTCAGCGTCTCGAAGCCATGCATCGCGATGTCGCCACCCTCGATCTGCTCCGCCGGCGTGACCAGGATCAGGTTCTCGATGCGGATGCCGTAGGCGCCTTCCTTGTAGTAGCCCGGCTCGTTGGACAGCATCATGCCGGCCAGCAGTTTTTCGGTACCGGTGCGGGCGATGCGTTGCGGGCCTTCATGCACGGCCAGATAGGAGCCGACGCCATGGCCGGTGCCATGGGCGAAGTCGCAGCCATGCTTCCACAGCGCCATGCGGGCAATCGCGTCGATCTCCGAGCCGCGCGTCCCGGCGGGGAAACGCAGCGTCGAGATGCCGATCATGCCCTTCAGCACCAGCGTGAAGCGCTCGCGCATCTCCTCGGTCGGCTGGCCGATCGGCACGGTGCGGGTGATGTCGGTGGTGCCGTCCTGATACTGGCCGCCGGAATCGAGCAGGAACAGTTCGCCGCTCTCAAGCTTGCGGCTGGTGGCGCGCGAGACGCGGTAATGCATGATCGCGCCATTCGGGCCGGCGCCGGAAATCGTGTCGAAGGAAACGTCGCGCAGCGGCATCTGCGTTTCCTCGCCGGTCTGGCGGCGCACTTCCTCCAGCTTGGTGACGACGGCGATTTCGTCGAGCGTGCCGGGCTTCTGGCGGTCGAGCCAGCACAGCAACTTGGCGACCGCTGCGCCATCGCGGCGGTGCGCGGCGCGGCTGCCGGCGATCTCGTCCTGGTTCTTGGTGGCGCGGGGAATACGCGCCGGGTCGGCCGCTAAGACGACCTTGCCGCCGTTGTCCTCGACCAGCATGCGCAGCTTCTCCGCAGCCAGTACCGGATCGAGCGCGATTTTCGCACCACCCTTGGCGAGCTCAATGATCGCGGCTTCGAATTCGCCCGGATCATGCGGATCGGCAAGCTGGGTAAGATAGGCAGCGACCTGCCGCGAGAATTTGCGCGGGTCCATGAACAGCTGATGCTTGCCGTCGGCGGCGAGGATGGCGAAGCCGAGCGCCAGCGGCGTATGCGGCACGTCGCCGCCGCGGATGTTGAAGGCCCAGGCGATCGAGGAGGGGTCGGTCAGCACCGCATGGGTGGCGGCATCCTTTTCGATCGCCCTCGCCAGCCGCGCCAGCTTGTCCTTCGCCAGCTCTCCGGCAAGGTTTTGCGGATGGATCTCGACGGGCGCGCGCGGCGGTTCCGGTTGGTCCTTCCAGATGATGTCGATGGGATTCCTGTCGAGCGGTACCAGAGTCGCGCCTGACTGCTCGGCCGACGCCTTCAGCGCCTTGATCTCGCCGATCGTGTGCAGCCAAGGGTCGAAGCCTAGCCTTGCGCCCTTGCCGAGATTGTCCTTGATCCAATTGGCCGGCGGATTGTCGATGAGACTTTCGACGGTAAAGATCGAAAGATCGACCTCACCCCGCACCTGCAGCGTGTAGCGGCCGTCGACGAAGATGAAGGCGCGGTCGCGCAGCACGACCGCGATGCCGGCCGAACCGGAGAAGCCGGTCAGCCACTTAAGCCGTGCCGAGCGGTCGGCGACATATTCGCCCTGATGCTCGTCCGCGCGCGGCACCATGAAGCCGTCCAGGCCATTCTCAGCCAGCCATTGCCGCAGCAGCGCCACGCGCGGCTTGCCGACGGCCGGATCGCCTGCGGAATCAAAGGTCTGGAACATTTCTGGCTCCCTCGAGTGGCTCGCGGCGACCGTAGCGCATGATCCTGAAAACCGGAATCGATTTCGGCAGGGCCAGATTGGGCTGGGTGCAATCTCGTCTAGCGCTTGAGGTGGATGGTCACCCAGCCTTCGCGATGCAAGGTACGCACGTGGCGGAAGGCTTGGCCGACATAGGCCGAGATCACCGCGTCGCGCTGCCGGTCGAGGATGCCGGAGAGCACAAGCGAGCCGCCGAGCCTCATGTGCCTGGCCATTTCGGGCGCCAGCCGCATCAGCGGTCGCGCCAGGATGTTGGCGACGATGAGGTCGAAAGGCGCGCGCCTGGCGAAGATCGGATGATGGAAGCCCGGCGCCATCACCGTCTCGACCAGCGCCTTGACGTGGTTGAGGCGGGCATTGGCCGCGGCGACGCGGACGGCGACCGGATCGATGTCGGTCGCCAGCACGGGGATATGCGCGAGCTTGGCCAGCGCGATCGCAAGCACCGCGCTGCCGGTGCCGAGGTCGAGCGCGTTGCGCGGCCGTTCGCGCAGCACCACCTGCTCCAGCATTTCGAGGCAGCCGGCGGTGGTGCCGTGATGTCCGGTGCCGAAGGCAAGGCCCGCCTCGATCTCGATGGCGAGGTCGCCGGCGTGGCGCTTGGCGCGGTCGTGCGAACCATGGACGAGGAAGCGGCCGGCGCGCACCGGCTTCAGGCCTTCCAGCGACCGCGACACCCAGTCCACATCGGGAAGGATCTCGCGCTCGACAGGCTTCGGCAGGCCGAGACCGGCGAGGATATCCCTGACCTGCGCTTCGACGGGATCGACGTCGCCATCGGCATAGAGCGACACTTCGTGGATGTCTTTTTCCTCGTCGAGCTCCAGCACGGCAAGCGGCAGGCCGTCATCCTCGAAGGCGGCGTCCAGCGCCGCGAAGATGCGGTCGGCCTCGACCTTGTTGGCGGTGAGGTGGAGCCTGGTCTGGCTCATCGGAAAGACCCTTGTTTGAACATGATCTTTTCCGAAAACCGGTTCCCACTTTTTGCCTTCGCTGACCTTCGGTTCGGGATCATGTTTGTCCGCCGGCTGCCAACCGCTTCAGCTTGGCGATGGCGGCGTCGGCGCTCTCGCCATAGGCTATGGTGCCGGCGAAATCGCCCTTGGCGTTGAGCAGCAGCACCGAGGCCGTGTGGTCCATCGTGTAGTCGCCGTCGCCGGTGTCGACCTTCTTCCAATAGATGCCGAAGGCCTTGGCCATGGCGTGCACCTTGTCCGGATCGCCGGTGATGCCGGTGATGCGGTCGGAGAAGTTGCTGACATAGGAGTTCATCGTCTCCGGCGTGTCACGCTCCGGATCGACGGTGACGAAATAGGCGTTGAGGTTCTTGCCGCTGTCGCCCATCGTCTTCAGCCAGCCGGCCAGTTCGAACAGGGTCGTCGGGCAGACTTCGGGGCAATGGGTGAAGCCGAAGAACACGACGCTCGGGTGGCCCCTGAAGGCGGCTTCGGTGATCGGCGCGCCTTTCTGGTCGACCAGGGTGAAGGGTGCGCCGTAGGGCTCGCCGCCATAATGGCCCCGGTACCAGTCGAATGTCAGCCAGCCGATGCCCGCCGCCATCAGGACGAGAATGCCGATCAGGATTGAGCGCATCATCAGTGAATGTCCGTCGCCATTGCTTTGGCTGAAAGCCAGTTTGGCGACAGTCTTAACGGGTTGGCGCCGACCGCGCAAAGATGTCGCGTTGCCGCAAGCGGCCAGGCGGGCCGATCGGCTTGCAAACGCCACGATCCTGTCCCACCTGACATCGGCAAAACGTGAACCGAGGAGGCTTCCTTGCGAAAACTGATCGGCTTGTTCGCCGCCTGTCTTGCCCTGAGCGCCGGCGCGGCCATGGCTGACGAAGTGGGTAAAGTGGGTGTCGACTGGGTCGGCAACGACATCATGGTCGACGCGATCAAGGACCCGAAGGTCGACGGCGTCACCTGTCATGTCGCCTATTTCGACCGCAGCATCATCGACCGGCTGCACAAGGGCAATTGGTTCGAGGATCCTTCCGATTCTTCGATCTCCTGCCGCCAGACCGGGCCCATCACCATCGGCGACATCGACATGAGCGAGGGCGGCGAGGAGGTTTTCAAGCAGGGCCTCAGCCTGATCTGGAAAAAGCAGGTGGTGAACCGCATCTACGACAAGAAGAACGAGACGCTGATCTATCTGTCGCATTCGCGCCAGGTGCAGAACGGCTCGGCGAAGATGTCGATCACGACCGTGCCGCTCTACGGCCAGAACGTGGTGTGGACCAAGGGCAAGCCGCGATAGGCTCCCGACAGGGCTTGGCCGGGGACAAGTCGCGCTTGCGGGGCCATCCCCGCCGGCGTAAAGCCGCCTCATGAACCGTCCTGAAAACCTCGTCCTCAAGGACGCCAAGCCGCGTATCCATCCGACCGCGGAGCTGAAGGGATGCAAGCTCGGCCGCTATGCCTCGATCGGCGAGCGGGTGATCCTGCGCGAGGTGAGCGTCGGCGACTTTTCCTATTTCGAACGTCATTCCGAGGCGATCTACACGACGATCGGCAAGTTCTGCTCGATCGCCGCCAACAGCCGCATCAACGCGCTCGAGCATCCGATCGAGCGGCTGACGCAGCACAAGGTCAGCTACCGGCCGAACGAGTATTTCCGCTGGCTGGGCGTCGACACCGAATTCCGTGCGCGCCGACAGGCAAAATCGGTCAATGTCGGCCACGATGTCTGGATCGGCCATGGCGCGGTCGTCATGCCGGGCGTCGCGATCGGCAATGGCGCCGTCATTGGCGCCAATGCGGTTGTGACGCACGACGTCGCGCCCTACACGATCGTGGCCGGGGTTCCGGCAAAGCCGCTGCGCCGGCGCTTCTCCGCCACAGTCGCGGCGCGCGTCGAAGCCCTCGCCTGGTGGGACTGGGCGCCCGAGAAACTGGCGAGCGCAATCCCCGACATGCAGACTATGCCGATCGAGGCATTTCTCGATCGCTGGGAAGACAACACTCTCTGACACACAGGTGAACGCCGTCGAACGCATGACGGCGCTGTCTTGATGCTACGCTTCGCTGCCGGGAAGTGCTGCCCCTTCCGCCATGCGGGGGTGGCGCAGCGGAAGGGGCTTGGAGGTAAACCGCCGTGAAGCGGAAGGAACAGGCTTTCGGCCTGCACCGGCACTATCGCAAACAACAGATAAGGTGTTTTTTCGCGAAGCAGCGCTTTCTGCGTGTAGCCGATTGCAACCGCGCCCAGACATGAAACTTAGGTCCCTGGGAACCGGAGCGGGCGGCAGCTTGTTTCTTGGCAAATGCCTGCGCATCCACGGTTCGAGGGACTTGCATGATCGAGAAAGCTTTTACGCGGATAGCCAACCAGGTCGCGCATCTGGCCGGCCTGCCGGCTACCTTTGCCATCTGCGTGCTGATCGTGGTTGCATGGGCGTTGAGCGGCCCGATGTTCGGGTTTTCCGACACCTGGCAACTGGTCATCAACACAGGCACCACCATCGTCACCTTCCTGATGGTTTTCCTGATCCAGAACACGCAGAATCGCGACGGCGCGGCGATCCAGGCCAAGCTGGACGAATTGATCAGGGTCAGCCGCGCCCACAATCATTTCATCGGCATCGAACATTTGACGGAATCCGAAGTCGAGGAAATCCGCTCGAAATGCGAGGCGGCGGCAAAACGGCACGACCGCGAGATCGCCGAAAAGGCCGCCAAGGCCGTTGCCGGAAAGAACGGCACCAAGCATGCGCCCAAGACCGCCGGCGCGGCCACAAAGAAGACCGCGGCCGGGAAGAGCGCCTCCAAGAAGAAAGCGGCGGCTTGAGACGGCCGTCAGCGGTTCATGAAGGCCGCGAACGCATCCTTATGCTCCGGGTGCCAGCGCGAGAGGGCAGGGCGGTTTTCGATGATGTCGCCCATCGCCCAGGCCATCCGTTTTTCGTCGATCGGCCGCGCCACCTCGTTGTCGGGGCAGAGAATGTAGAAGTCGTTGTCGATCAGCGATGCCAGCATGAAGTCGATCACCTGCTCCCCGGTCCAGGCGCCAGCCGGCTTTTCCGTCGCGCCCTCGGTCAGGCCGGTATAGGTGAAGCCGGGGATCAGCAGATGCGCCGACACTTTCGCGCCAGGTTCGTTTCGGAGCGCATGCGCCAGCCCTTCGGTAAAAGTCTTCACGCCGGCCTTGGAGACGTTGTAGGCGAGATTGCCGGGCGGGGTGGTGATCCCCTGCTTGGAGCCGGTGTTGATGATGAGACCCGGCTTCCCGGCGGCGAGCATGCGCGGCGCGAAGGCCTCGACGCCATGCACGACGCCCCAGAAATTGATGTCCAGCAGCCGCTTCCAGGCGTCGCGGTTCTCCCAGGGCTTGCCCGGATTGTTGCCGACCCCGGCATTGTTCATCAGCACCGACACCGCGCCGAAGGCGCCGTAAGCGAGCTCCGCCAGCCGGTCGACCTCCTCGGCCTTGGATACGTCGGTGGGAATCGGAAGGACGGCATCGTCGCCGGCGATCGCAGCGACCGCCTGTTTGGCCTGATCGAGGCGAACGCCGCCGATGTCGGCAAGAACCGTCTTCATACCCAGCCCGGCGAACCGTTTCGCGGCGGCAAGGCCGATGCCGCTGGCGCCGCCTGTGATGACGGCGACATTGCCGGAGGCGAAAGCGGGCAGGGCGGTCTGGATTTCGGTGTCGCTGGTCATGATTTCCATCCTTGTTCGGGTCGGGCCGAACTTAACGCCGGACGCCGCCGAGGCAATAGCCGCAACAGGTTGACGACTTACAGTCGCAACGGGTTGACGACTTACAGTCGCAACGGGTTGACGACTTACAGTCGCAACGGGTTGACGACTTACAGTCGCAATGAGTTGACGACTTGCAGTCGCGACGGGTTGACCATCGCTGCGTCTGCCGCGCATGCTGTCCGGAAAAAGGAGCCCGGTATTTGACCGATTGGATCGGAATCCTGAAAGAGCAGACCGCCAATGGCGACCAGATGGCCCGCGAGGTGCCGAAGATGCTCGCCAATCCCGATATTAGCGAGGCGCAGGTGAAAACACTGTTCGCGGCGCTGGAGAACCAGGCGGATTTCGCCGAGAAGCTGCGGCTGGCGCTGGAGAAATTCGGCCACGACTTCCCGATCATCAAGGCGGCCGAGCGGCTGGAGGAGCGCTATGCCGACCTTGCCGCCTCGGCGGCCGAGAAGCTCAAGGCGATGCGCAAGTAAATTTCTATTTTTCGATCAGTCTCTCGAAGCGCCTGTCGGGTGCAAACCAGATGGCCGCTACAAGCACATAGATCGCCACGCTGATCCACTGGTTGAAGAAGCTGAGCAGGATGGCGGCGATGTAGAGCGCCAGCGAGACCTTGCCTTTGTTGTCGTGGCCCACCGCCTTGGCAAAGGTCGTGTCGGCGCCGTGCAGATGGCGCAGCTTGATAACCAGGATGGTATAGGCGATGGCGCAAAGCGCGAGGTCGATGCCGTAAACCGCCACGGGCGCCGGAGCGAATTCGTTTTCGCCCATGAAGGCGGTGGTCACCGGCATCAGCGAAAGCCAGAACAGAAGGTTCAGGTTGGCCCAGAGCACGCGCCCGTCGACGCGCTGCACCGTGTGGAACATGTTGTGCAGATTGTTCCAGTAGATGCCGACATTGATGAAGGAGAGCACGTAGCAGAAGAAGATCGGCCACTGCGGCAAAAGGGCTGAAAAATCCTTGCCATGCGGCACTTTCAACTCCAGCACCATGATGGTGATGATGATGGCGACGACGCCATCGGTGAATGCCTCGACGCGTCCCTTGCCCATGATTCCTCCCTCACAGATTGATTGACGTTACGGGAGGATACAGCGGCTGACCATCCTGCCAGAACTGTCAGGAGGGCGTTCGCTGGTTGGAACGGCGCCATTACATAGGCGTTGGGCTTGCAACCCTCGGAGTTCGCCATGACCAGCTACGCTCAAACCCTGACGCGTGACAATGAACTTGGCGGGGGCGCCGCGATGACCGCTGTCGCGGCCATGATCGCCGCGCTGTTCGCCGGCAGCACCGCGCTGACGCCGCTTTACGTGATCTACAAGCAGGCCTTCGGCTTCTCGCAGATCACGCTTACGTTGGTTTATGCCGTCTACGTCGTCGGCAACCTGGCGGCGCTGCTGTTTTTCGGCCGGGTGTCGGATGTCGTCGGACGCCGCCCCGCCGCGCTCGCCGCGATGGGTGTTGCCGTGGTCAGCGCGTTGTTTTTCCTCTTCGCCGAAAATCTCGCCTGGCTCGACATCGCCCGCATTCTGAGCGGCCTCGGCATCGGCGTCGGCGCGGGAGCGGGCACCGCCTGGCTTGCCGAACTGATCGAAGGCAAGGACAAGTCGCGCGCCGCCGTCATCGCCACCAGCACCAACTTCATCGGTCTCGGGGTTGGCGCGCTCATGGCGGGGCTGCTCGCCCAATATGCGCCCTGGCCGCTCAGGCTGACATTTGCCGTCTACCTCGTGCTGCTTGCGCTGGCGACCGTGCTGATCTGGCGCACGCAGGAAACGGTCTCCAATTCGGGGCGGCTGTCGGATGTCTCGCTGCGGCCACGGCTTTCGGTGCCCGACGATATCCGCGCGCAATTCGTCGCGCCCGCGGTGACCGGGTTCGGCGCCATGGCGCTGGTCGGTTTCTACGCGGCGCTGGCGCCGAGCATCCTGGCGCAACAGCTCCATGCAACCAATCACGCCGAGGCCGGCGGCCTGTTCTTCGAATTGTCGATCGTGGCGGCAGTGACGATTGTCGGCACCGCGTGGTTGTCCGCCCGCTCCACCATGCTTGCCGCGCTGGCGCTGATGATCCCGGCCGTGGCGCTGGTCGTGGCCGCGCAGGTCTATGCCTCGATGGCCTTGATGATCGAGGCGACGGCGGTCTGCGGCATGGCGGCGGCGCTCGGCTATCGCGGCGGCCTGCAGGTGGTGAACCAGATCGCGCCGGCCGACCGTCGCGCCGAGGTGGTCTCGGCTTTCTTCATCTGCTGCTTCTGCGGCAACGCGCTGCCGGTGATCGGCATCGGCGTCCTGTCGAGCCTGGCCAACGCCACCGTGGCAAGCGTGGCCTTTGCGGGCATGATCATCGTCTTCTCGCTGGTGGCGCTTGGCTTTGGCGCCAAATACGCGCGGTAGGTCTTAGAGCGGTTCAGCGTTTTGATAGAATCGCGAAACCGCTCTAACTCTTTGTTTTCGCGCAATTCCGGACGGAAAACCGCTGCGCACTTTTCCTGGAATTGCTATAGCTATTCGGCTTCCGGCAGGAGTTGCGCGCGCTGGCGCGGCACGCCGAGCCCCGTATCGGGCGGCTCGCCTGCCGCCGGCCGGTCGTCGATCGTATGCATCGTGCGCCAGCGGCCGAAGCGATAGTAGGCTGCGGCCAGCACCAGCGAAGCAATGGAGCCGGCCGGAAAGCTCCACCACAGCGCCTCCTGGCCGATGACGCTGCGCATGGAATAGGCAAAGCCGGTGCGAATGATCAACACCGAGATGATCAGGATGATGAGCGGCGGCATGACGGCGCCGGTGGCGCGCACCGTGGCGAACAGTACGATGGTGATTCCGAACAGGATGAAGGACCAGGACGCCACCTTGTTGATATGAGCGGCGATGTCGATCGCGGTGCTGTCATTGCTGAGAAAAAGGCTGAGCACCGGGCGGTCGAAGGCGAAAAGCAGCGCCACCAGCGCGCCGGTCAGCACAAGGTTGAAGCCGACGCCCGAGGCCGCGACCTTGCCGATGCGGTCCCAGCGGCCGGCGCCGACATTCTGAGCGGCCATGGAGGAGACGGCGGCGCCGATCGCGAGAGCCGGCATCTGGATATAGGTCCAGAGCTGGGCGGCGATGCCGTAAGCGGCCGCGACCTGGGAGCCATAGGAGTTGACGATGCCCATCACGGTGAGCGCGGCCGCGGAGATGACGATCATCTGCAGGCCCATCGGAACGCCCTTGAAGACGACGATGCGCAGCAGCGCCGGATCGGGCCTGAGCAAGGCGAGATCGCTACCCGCCAGCCGCAGCGGGTGCCGGCGCGCATAGAGCACGATCAGGATGGCGATCACGCTGACCGTCTGGCCTATCAGCGTCGACGCCGCCGAGCCCGCGATGCCGAGCGCGGGGAAAGGGCCGATGCCGCGGATCAGCAGGGGATTGAGCACGACGTCGAGCACGACCGCCAGCGCCATGAAGAAGAATGGGGTTCGCGAATCGCCGGCGCCACGCAGCACGGTCATAACGAAAGACAGGAGATTCATCGTCGGCACGGCGACGAAGATGATGCGCAGATAGGCGCGTGCCAGCGGCAAGGCATCGGCCGGCGTGCCGAGCCCGGTCAGGATGGCGTCGATCCAAATCCAGCCGCAGACGGCGAACAGCACCGAGACGAGGAAGAAGAAGGTGGCGCTGGTGCCGACGATGCGCTTCGCCTCGGGCAGATCGCGGGCGCCGACCGACTGCGCCACCAGGATGGTCGCCGCCATGCCGATGCCGAAGACGGTGCCGAGGATGAGGAACAGCACAAGATTGGCGTTGGAGGTCGCCGTCAGCGCCGCCTCGCCGAGGAAGCGGCCGACCCAGACCGCGTTGATCGAGCCATTGAGCGACTGCAGCACGTTGGAGCCCAGCACCGGAAGCGCGAACAGAAGCAGCGTGCGCGGGATGGGGCCGCTGGTCAGGTCGTGGGTCCGCCTTCGAGCGGGCTTGTCGTCATCCATAACGGGCACCGAAAATGAATCAGGCCCGCGATGCTATCGCGGGCCTAACGCTCATGCATCCCTTCCGCGCTCGGTCACATGCCGTTCGGCACGACCGGAGCAGAACTAGTTCGCGGCGAGGCTGTTCCCAGACAGTCCCGGGAGGGTGACCTGATAGACCAGGAAGGTGGTGTCGACGTCGGCGCCGTCCTCGGCTTTATAGGGCGCGCCGACCTGGAAGCCGTCCTGGGTGAGGAAGTCGTTGTCGTTGGCGACGAACAGGAAATAGTCATCGGGCAGCTTCGGGTCGAGCACCGAGGCCAGCGACATCGCTTCCCATTTCTCCGAGAGGTTGTTCTTGTCGTTCGGCGCGCCATTGTGCAGGCCGAAGCGGCCGAGCTCGCCCTTGTCATTGATGTCGATGAACGGGGTCAGCTTGGCCGGCGTCACCGACGGATCGACAACGCCCTTCGGCGCAACCGGCTTGTCGGCGGCATCGAACGGACCGTTTGCGATATCGGTCGCGGCGGAGAGATCGACGATCTCGATCTTGCGGTAGACCGACTCGGCGTCCTTCAGACCCTGGCCGTTGCCCGAGTCGCGCGCCAGCATCAGGAAGCTCTTGCGGAGAGCGCGACGATCTCGCTCTGCGCGGCGACCTTGGTCTTGCCCTTGGCGTCCTTGAACACCGGCAGCGGCACGACATATTCATGCGCCAGCTTGAGATGGGCGAGATCGGAGGCGTCATAGACCAGCGCACGGGTGTTCTGGCGGGTCGAACCGGAATCGCCGCCGTCCTGGCGGGCCGCCGACTGCAGCACGGCGATCAGGAACTTGCCGTCCGGCGTCATCGACATGCCTTCGAGGCCCTGGTTGTTCTGGCGGCCGGTCTCCGGATCCTTCGGATCTGGCTCGGCCGCGCCCGGGCCGGGGTTGTCTGAAGCGAAGTTCGGCTTGCCGTGGCGCATCGGCACCAGCGCCGCCGGCGGCTGCGTCGCCGACATCAGCCGGCCCTCGGCCGAGAAGCGGTAGATGTTCGGACCATATTCGTCGGAGATGAACATGGTGCCGTCGGGCAGGCGCACGATCGCCTCGTCGTCCAGCGCCAGCTTGCCGTTTTCGGCTTGCGGCAGGATCGGCATGTCGCCGGCGGCTTCGCGCACGCCGTTGAGCGGATCGAGTCCGGTCGCATCGGCGCCCTTATCGTCGGTCAGAAGCATGGTGTCGGCGAGCGTCGCCTTGACGCCGGTCTGTTCCTGTCCGGTGGCGGGCGCCGCGCCGGGGGCGGTCGGGGTCAGTTCGATCGAGATGGTGTTGAGGCGCGGGCGATAATCGGTGGTGCCGACGACGTTGTAGCCGCGATCCGGCAGCAGCCAGAGCGAACCCTTGTAGCCCTCGCCGTCGCGGGCCCAGGACTTGGTGTCGATCGCCATGCCGGAACCCGAACCGAAAGTCTCGCCAAACTTGTCCTTCTGGCTGGCCGGAATGCGGCCGACGCCGACAAGCCCCTTGTTGACATAGGCGACGCCATCGGCGAGCGCCGGCGTCATGGCGGTGAACAGAGCAAGCGCCGCGCCGAGCGCGACGGTTCGGTTGAGGTGTTTCATCGATATCCCCTTCTTGACGAGCAGAGCGGCCATTGGCTCAAAAGGGCGCGGCATCGACGCTGCGGCCTGCCCTTGCCGTCGAGCGGTCTAGGACGTGAACGTGATGGTTGCGTGACAGGCTGGGACTCACCTTCCCCCTTTTGGGGGAAGGTGGCCGCGAAGCGGCCGGATGAGGGGTGCTCCAGGGAAAGCTGACGTCTCACTCCGCTGGAACACCCCTCATCCGTCTCGGCGCTAACGCGCCGATCCACCTTCTCCCATAGGGGAGAAGGGAAGGCGCTTCCGCCTCAATCGCTCTCTCTTGCGACCAGCTCCAGCGGCCAGACCTCGCGGATGATGCGCGTGCCTTCGGGGCCGGCGAAGGCGGGAAGGGCGGCGAGCAGCATCTCGGCCAGCCTCCGGCCCATCGGCTCCAATGCCGGACGGAAGGCGGTCAGCGCGGGCGAGAAATAGCGGCAGAGCGGGGTGTCGACGATGACGGTCACCGCGATGTCGTGACCGGGCCGGATGCCCATCTCAGCCAGCGCCTTGCAGCCGCCGAGCGCCATCGCGTCATTGTTAAAGATGATGGCCGTCGGCCGGTCCTTGGAGACCATCACGCGCGGCGTCACCTGGTAGCCGCCAGCCTCGTTGATGAAGCCGTCGGCGATCAGGCCGGGATCGACCTCGATGCCGTGCCGCTTCAGCGCCTTGCGATAGCCGTCTAGAAAGAGATAGCCGAAATTGAGGTTGAGCGCCGGGCGAATGGCGGCGATGCGGCGGTGGCCGCGCGCGACCAGCCTGTCGACCGCATCGCTGCCCGCCTTCTCGAAATCGAGGTCGAGGGAAGGGTAGGCCTTGCCGCCCGAGCGGCTGCGGCCGAGCGTTGCGAAGGGAAAGCCTCTCTCGGTCAGGTAGTCGATGCGTTCGTCCTCGCGGCGCGTCCAGGCCAGTACCACCGCGTCGGCGCGGCGGGTCTCGACGACGCGGCGCAGGCGCTCCTGCTGATAGTCGCCCGGCGCGCCCATGACCACGATCAGGTCGAGCCCGCTTTCAGCCAGTCGCGCCTGCAGGCCGGTCAGAAACGGGATGAAGAAGGGTTCGCCATATTGCTGGTCACCCGGATGCGGCTGCAGCATGAAGGCGATCGAATGGGTGGCGCCTTGCCTCAGGCTGCGGCCGGATTGGTTTGGCGAATAATTCAGCGCCCTTGCCGCTTCCAGGACGCGCTGGCGCGTGTCTGCACTGACGTCGGCGCGGCCGTTCAGCGCCCGCGATACGGTACCGATCGAGATGTTCAAATGACGCGCAAGGTCGTGGATGCTGGACGCCAAGGACGGTTCTCCCCCTGCCTTGGCTAGCACCGGCTGCCGCTCAGGCCAAGGCTTCGGGACGATTTTTGCGCGCAGCCGATTGACATTCTAAGCCATCGGGTGTGTTCTCGTAAACGTTTACGGAAAAACGTTTACGGTGATGCCGTTGATGCCGTGACACTCGGCCTGGAGGGGCCGAGCCGAGGAGGAGCGCTGGATGATGAAGGTCGTCCTGGTCGGGTGCGGAGCCATGAGCAAGCACTGGCTCGATGCCGCAAGGCGGATCGACGGGCTTGCCATTGCCGGCCTTGTCGACCTCGATGCCGAGCGAGCGAAGGCGAGGGCGCGCGAGTACGAGCTCTCCAATGCAGTGATAGGCACCAGCCTCGACGCCGTTCTCGATGAGACGAAGCCCGACGCCGTATTCGATGTCGTGGTCCCGGCAGCCCGCCGCGAGGTCGCGCTTTCGGCCTTTGCCCATCATTGCCATCTGCTCACCGAAAAGCCGCTGGCCGACAGCCCCGAGAACGCGCGTGCCATCGTCGAAGCGGCGCGTGGTGCAGGTCGCGTCCACGCCGTCGTTCAGAACCGGCGCTATGTCGCCAATGTCAGGCGCATCAGGCGCTTCCTGGACTCGGGTGCCATCGGCAAGCCGACCAGCATCCATGCCGAGTTTTTCATCGCGCCGCATTTCGGCGGCTTTCGCGAGGAGATGCACCACGTGCTTTTGCTCGACATGGCGATCCACACCTTCGACGCCGCTCGCTACATGGTCGCCGGCGAGCCGGCCAGCGTCTATTGCCAGGAATGGGAGCCGGCCAATTCGTGGTACCGGCAGGGCTCGTCGGCAAGCGCCGTCTTCGACCTCGGCGGCGGCAAGGTCTTCACCTATGCCGGCTCCTGGTGCGCCGATGGCTTCCGCACCAGTTGGGAAGGCAGCTGGCGCATCGTCGCCGAGCGCGGCAGCCTGTTGTGGGACGGCCATGACGGGCTGAAGGCCGAAGTGGTTGCGACCGGCCGCGACGGGATCATCGACAAGACGCAAGCCATCGAGGTGCCGGCGCTCGACCCTGCCGATCGGGTGGGTGGACATCTCGGCATCATCCAGGATTTCATGCGCGCGATCGAAACCGGCACAGAGCCGGAGACCCGCGGCGCCGACAACATCAAAAGCCTGGCCATGGTCTTCGGCGCGATCGAAAGCGCGGAGAGCGGGCGGCGCGTGGCAATCGCTAAGGAAGCACAATGATGCCAAACCCGCTTCTCGACATCAGGATCGGCACCATGGTGCGGGCCAATCTCGACGATCCGGCGGCCTATGTCAGGCAAATCCTGCCGCTCGGCTTCGAGAGCATCCAGCCCTTCTTCTGGCAGACGCTGGGCGGCAAGGACCTGAAGCGCCTGGCGGGCGAAATCCGCGAAGCGATCGGCGATGCCGATGTGTCGGTGTCGTCGATCGGCGTTTTCGGCAATCCGCTGGAAGGCGGCGAGGTCGATCGCGGCGTGCTCGCGGCCTGGGAGACGGTTATCGACAACGCGCATCTGTTCGGCACTTCGTTGGTCAGCGGCTTCACCGGCCGCATCCGCGGCAAGAAGCTGACGGACAGCCTGCCGCGCTTCCGCGAGGTCTGGGGGCCGCTGGCCAGGCGCGCGGCTGACAAGGGCGTGCGCATCGCCTTCGAGAACTGCGCCATGGACGGCAATTGGGCGAGCGGCGACTGGAACATCGCGCATAACCCGGACGCCTGGGAGCTGATGTTCAACGAGTTGCCAAACGACAATCTCGGGCTCGAATGGGAGCCCTGCCACCAGCTCGTTTATCTCATCGACCCAATCCCGCAGATCCGCAAATGGGCGCCGCGCATCTTCCATGTCCACGGCAAGGACGCGACCGTGCGCTGGGACGTGATCCGCGAGCATGGCGTGTTCGGGCGCCTGCCTTTCGTGCAGATGCGCACGCCGGGTTTCGGCGACAGCGACTGGACGCGGGTGATCAGCGAGTTGCGGCTGGCCGGTTACAAGGGCGCCATCGACATCGAGGGCTGGCATGACCCGGTCTATCGCGGCGACCTCGAGATCACCGGGCAGGCGCGGGCGCTGGATTATCTGAAGCAATGCCGGGGAGGGAACAGCTACCTGCCCAATCCGACTTGAGTAACGGTCGGCGGGAGGAGCCGGCCGAGCCAAATCATTGTCGAAAACCCTTGATCGCGAGGGAACAAAAGGGAGGAACGTGCATGAGCATGACAACCAGAAGGACTGTTCTGCGCTCGACCGTTGTGGCGGCCGCCGCGGCGCTCTGCGCCTCGATCTCCACCTTGCCGGCACGAGCGCTCGACGCGCAATGGTGCAAGGACGTGCATATCCGATTCTTCGTCGGTGGCGCCGAGGGCGATGCCTTCGGCACCATCGTCTATAATGGCGCCAAGCAGGCGGCCGCCGATCTCGGGCCGAAGGTCGACTACATCTTCTCGCAGTGGGATGTCGAGAAGATGGTGCAGCAATTGCGCGAGGCGGTCGCGGTCAAGCCCCAGGGCATCGCCATGATGGGCCATCCGGGCGACGCCGCGATCATGCCGCTGGCCGAGCAGGCGCATAAGGACGGCATCAAGATGATGTACCAGAATGTGCCGGTGCCGAAGGTGGTGGAAGCGTTCGGCGGCGGCTATGTCGGCGCGCAGCAGGAGCAGCAGGGCCGCGCGCTCGGCGCCGAAGCGTTCAAGCTCGGCAAGCTCAAGGCCGGCGACAAGGCGATCATGATCGGCCCGTTCGAGAACGAGAACCGCGGCGCGCGCGAACGCGGCACGGTCGCGGCCCTGAAGGAGGCGGGCGTGGAGGTGATCCAGCTGTCCTCGCCGCCGAGCGGCGAATGGGCGTCCGATCCGAACCTCGCCATCCCGGTGATCACGGCGGCGCTGCTCAACCACCCCGACGTCAAGGCAGTCGGCTATCCGGGCGGCCAGATGCTGGGCAATGTCGCGACCTATATGCAGGCGGCGGGCCGGAAGCCGGGCGACATCTTCAACTTCGGCTTCGACACCAGCCCGCAGATCGTCGAGGGTTTCAAGGGCGGCTGGGTGCAACTGACGGCCGACCAGCAGCCATTCCTGCAGGGCTATCTGCCGATCCTCAGCCTCTGCCAGCAGGTGGTGCTCGGACTGGCGCCGATGAATGTCGACACCGGCGCCGGTTTCGTCACGCCTGAAAATTATCAGGTCGTCTCGGAGCTCGCCAAGCAGGCGCTGCGCTAACCTCCCAGACTGCCGGCCGGGAATATGCCCGGCCGGCTGGGCCACCGGCAAGCGGCCGGCAGACAGACAGTTCAAGCGAGGATCGCATGGGCGAACGCATCATCGAACTGCGCGACATCAAGAAATCCTATGGCCAGGTCTATGCGCTGGGCGGCGTCAATCTCAGCGTCGACCGCGGCGAGGTGGTCGGGCTGATCGGCGACAATGGCGCCGGCAAGTCGACGCTGATCAAGATCTTGTCCGGCGTGGTCAAGCCGACCAGCGGCGAGATCCTGGTGCGCGGCAAAGCCGTCAGCGGATGGAGCGCGGCGCGCTCGCGCGAGGCCGGCATCGAGACCGTGTTCCAGGACCGGGCTTTGGCCGTGCAGCAGACGATCGTGCGCAACATCTTCATGGGCCGCGAACTCACCGGCTTCATGGGCTGGCTGAAGGTCAGTAAGGAGATCGAGGAGGCGAGCCGGCTGATGCGCGAGATCGGCTTCACCTCGAAAGTGTTCACGCCGCATTCCATCGTCGGCCAGCTTTCCGGCGGCGAGCGCCAGGGCGTGGCGATCGCGCGCGCCATCTACAAGCAGGCGGAACTGATCATCCTCGACGAGCCGACGACGGCGCTGTCGCTGACAGAGACGGCAAAAGTCTTCCACTTCGTGCGCCAGGTGCGGGCGAGCGGCCGCTCGATCCTATTCATCGGCCACAACATCCACCATGTCTTCGATATCGCCGACCGCTTCGTCGTGCTCGACCGCGGCAAGGTGGCGCTGACGGCCGACCGCAGCGAGGTCAAGTCGGCCGACGACCTCATCGACTTCATGGAAGATATCGCGCATCCCGACGGCTTGCCGGGGCTGCATGAGGACGCGGAGCAGAGAGCGCAATGAGCAAGGCCATGGAACCCGATCTGCAGACGCCTCTCGGAAGAGCAAGCGGCCCGACAGCCAAGGAATCGGCCAAGGAGTGGAGCCATCCCTCCGAGAATTGGCTGCGCGGCTTCGTGCTCGACAACCGTGCGGCGCTCGGCACGCTCGCGGTGTTCATCGTCATGATGGCGGTGTTCATGATCGCCAACCCGACCGTCTTTACCACCTGGTATCTCTACAGTTCGGTGCTGACGACGCTTCCCGTGGCGCTGTTCGTGGTTGTGCCGCTGGTCTTCGTTGTCACCTGCGGCGAGATCGACCTGTCGTTCCCGGCCACCATGGGCTTCGCCTCATGGGTCTTCGCGATCGCCGTGCAGGCCGGCTACGATCCGTTCCTCGGCATCGCGGCAGCGCTCGTCACCGGCACGCTGCTCGGCTTCCTGGTCGGATCGCTGGTCGTCTATGGCGGGCTATCGTCGCTGATCGCCACGCTCGGCATGAACTTCCTGCTGCGCGGCCTGATCCAGATCATCAACGAGGGCAAGTCGACGGCGCTGACCGGCCTTGCCGACAGCGCAGCCTACAAGATCTTCTCCAGCCAGTTCATGGGCATCCCGGTGCAGATATTCTGGGCGATCGCCTTCGTCGTCTTCTCGGCATTGCTCTACAACCGGCACCGCTTCGGCGCGCAGGTGAAGGTGGTCGGCGACAATCCGGACAGCGCCAGGCAGATGGGCATCGACGTCAAGCGCGTGCGGGTGAAAGTGTTCGTCTTCACCGGCATCGGTGCTGCCATCGCCGGCACCTTCTCGGTGATGATCAATTTCACCTGGTGGCCGACGGCGGGCGACGGTTATCTCTTGCCGGTGCTGGCCTCGGTGTTCGTCGGCGGCACGCCGACCTGGGGCGGCATCGGCACCGTCGTCGGCGGCGCAATCGGCGCGGTCACCGTCTCATTCATCCAGACCGGCGTGGTGGCGGCGGGTCTCAGCGGCTTCTACGTGCAGTTCTTCAACGGGCTGATCATCATCCTGTCGCTGCTCGGCCATAAGTGGAACCAGGCAAGGTACAGGTGAGGAAACCGGTCACACCGGCGCGACAAACCCGTCCAGCACGCGCTTTTGCCCAGCCTTGTCGAAGTCGATGGTGAGCTTGTTGCCGTCTATTGCCGCGATGTTGCCATTGCCGAATTTCTGGTGGAAGACGCGGTCGCCGACATTGAAGGCGGATGGCGTGTCGGCGACGGATTTGGCGACCAACTCGCCCTCGATGGTGCGGCCCTTCACCGAGGTGCGGCCAGCGCCGTAGCCACTATCGGTTTCGCCATAGCCGATGCGCTCGACCTGATGGCCGGAGCGGGTGCCCCAATTGCGGTCGGTAGCCTCGGTGCGGTTCGCCTGCGCGCGTTGCCAGCCGGGCGTCGCATAGGTGTTGGAGAAGCTGCCCTGGTCCTTGGCGCCGATATTGTCGAAGCGTGAGGCGCCATAGGGGTTCTGCCGCCCGCCGCCGCGACCGGAGGCGAATGAGCCGCCGCCATAGGGATTGCCGTAGCCGCCATAGGAGTTGCCGCCGTCGGCGACATCGACATGCGTCTCCGGCAGTTCGTCGAGGAAGCGCGACGGGATCGTCGATTGCCACAGGCCGTGAATGAGGCGGTTGGAGACGAACCAGATGTGCAGGTTCTTTTTCGCCCGCGTCAGGCCGACATAGGCAAGGCGACGTTCCTCCTCCAGGCCGGAGCGGCCGCCTTCGTCCAGCGCGCGCTGGTGTGGGAACAGCCCTTCCTCCCAGCCGGGGAGGAAAACGGTCTCGAATTCGAGACCCTTGGCCGAATGCAACGTCATGATGCTCACGGCATCCTGCGACTCGCCCTGCTCGGCTTCCATGACCAGCGCGACATGCTCTAGGAAGGCGCGCAGCGATTCATACTCCTCCATGGAGCGGATCAGCTCCTTGAGGTTTTCCAGCCGCCCGGGCGCCTCCGCCGAACGGTCGTTCTTCCACATGTCGGTATAGCCGCTCTCTTCCAGGATGGTTTCGGCGAGTTCGGTGTGCGGCGTGGTCTCCAGCGCCTTCTGCCAGCGCTCGAAATTGGCCGCGACCTCGCGCAGCGCGGCGCGCGGCTTCGGCTTCAGCTCGTCGCTTTCGGCAAGCGTCGCCGCGGCCTCCAGCATGGGCACGCGCATGGCGCGCGCCGTGTCGTGGATCTGGCGGATGGTGGCTTCGCCGAGCCCGCGCTTCGGCACGTTGACGATGCGCTCGAAGGCGAGGTCGTCGCCGGTGTTGGCGACGACGCGGAAGAAGGCGAGCGCATCGCGAATTTCCAGGCGCTCGTAGAAGCGCGGGCCGCCGATGACGCGGTAGTTCAAGCCAAGGGTGATGAAGCGGTCTTCGAAGGCGCGCATCTGGAAGGAGGCGCGCACCAGGATCGCCATGTCGTTGAGATTATGCTTCTGCCGCTGATAGGCCTCGATGGCGTCGCCGATCGCCCTGGCTTCTTCCTCCGAGTCCCAGGCGGCATGGACATGCACCTTGTCGTCCTCGGGGTCGTCGCGGTCGGTGAACAGCGTCTTGCCGAAGCGGCCCTCATTGTGGGCGATGAGATGGGAGGCAGCGCCAAGGATGTGCGCCGTCGACCGGTAGTTGCGTTCCAGCCTGATGATGGTGGCGCCTGGAAAATCCTTGTCGAAGCGCAGGATGTTGTCGACCTCGGCGCCGCGCCAGCCATAGATCGACTGATCGTCGTCGCCGACGCAGCAAATGTTAACGGGGGCACGGGTTTCGGCCGATCGCGCCTTACCCTCCCCTCGATGGGGAGGGTCGTCGCGAAGCGAGGGGGAGGGGTGACTGGCGCCTGCGCTGCCACCCCCACCCGCGCCGCTCCGCGGCGCGACCTCCCCCATCGAGGGGGAGGTAGGTCTCTGCGCCAGCAGCCGCAGCCACATATATTGCGCGGTGTTGGTGTCCTGGTACTCGTCGACCAGGATGTATTTGAACTTGCGGTGGTATTCCTTCAGCACGTCCGGATAGGCGCGGAAGATGCGGATCGGATGGTAGAGCAGGTCGCCGAAGTCGCAGGAATTCAGCGTCTGCAGCCGTTCCTGGTAGGCCTTGTAGAGCTGGCGGCCCTTGCCATTGCCGAAGCTGCGCGCATCGCCTTCCGGAATCTCGTCGGGCCCGAGGCCCTTGTTCTTCCAGTTGTCGAGCATCTGGGCGAAGGTCTTGGCCGGCCAGCGTTTGTCGTCCAGTCCTTCGGCCTGGATCAGCTGCTTGATCAGCCGCACTACGTCGTCGGTGTCGAGGATCGTGAAATCCGACTTCAGCCGCGGCGAGCTCCGCATGGCGCCGCAGGAGCTTGACGCCGATCGAGTGGAAGGTGCCGAGCCAGGGCATGCCCTCGACATTGCCTTCGCCGATCAGGAAGCCGATGCGCTGCTTCATCTCGCGCGCGGCCTTGTTGGTGAAGGTGACGGCGAGGATCTGCGAGGGGAAGGCCCTGCCTGTGGCAAGGATGTGGGCGATGCGGGTGGTGAGCACCCGCGTCTTGCCGGTGCCGGCGCCGGCGAGCACCAGAACCGGGCCTTCGGTCGTTTCGACCGCGAGCCGCTGTTCCGGGTTCAGGCCCTTCAGGTAATCGGGCGCGCTGTTCTGGCCGCTGCGCGCCGCCATGGCGCGCGCGGCTATGCCGGATGGGGCCGCAGCGGGCCGCGCATTCGGTTCATCGAAAAAAGGCATGTCTTCGGAAAAGCCCGACATCGCCCCCCGAATGTAGTGATTCGGGAGCGAAAGACCAGAACTGTCTACGTTTTGTTCTAGTTTCGCGTGTCCCGGGCCAACTTGACAGCCGGAGCGGGCAAGGGAAAGCTGCCGGCAGGGCAGGGGCGGCGTGCCGTCGCTGAGAGACGCACTGGAGCGGATTGCTGTTTCCCGAACGGCGAACCGCTCCATCTTTGTTTTGACGCAACTCCCAATGGAAAGCCGCTCCACGCTTTTCCTGGAATTGCTCCAAAGCGCGCAACAGTCGAAGGAGTACCGTCTTGGCTGTCACCCTCACCTCCCTTGTCCTCTTCCTTATCGGTCTCATTCTCGGCGGCGGCGGCATCTGGCTCATCGCGCTGGGCGGCAGTTGGTATTATCTGATCGCCGGCCTGGTCTTCCTGGTCACCGCTTGGCTGCTTTTCAGGCGCAGGTCGACCTCGCTCTGGGTCTACGCGCTGTTCGTGCTCGCCACGCTATGCTGGGCGGTGTGGGAAATCGGCTTCGACTGGTGGCAGCTCGGTCCGCGTGGCGGCGTCATTGTGCTCGTCGCCTTGTGGCTTTTGACGCCATGGGCAAGGCGAGGCCTGCAAGGGCCGGACGGACGCGCGCCGCTGATCCTCGCCGTACTGGCTTCGCTCGCGGTCGCCGGTTATTCGATGACCGCCGATCCTCACGACATCGACGGCACGCTCGGCACCGAAAAGCTGGCGACGGCGGCCAATCTCGGCGGCGACATGCCGGCCGGCGAGTGGCACTTCTACGGCCGCACGCCTTTCGGCCAGCGCTATTCGCCGCTCGACCAGATCACGCCCGACAATGTCGCCAGGCTGCAGCCCGCCTGGACCTATCGCACCGGCGACGTGAAAGGCCCCGACGATGTCGGCGAGACGACCTATCAGGTGACGCCGCTAAAGGTGGGCGACACGCTCTTCATCTGCACGCCGCATAATTTCGCCATCGCCATCGATGCCGCGAGCGGCAAGGAAAAGTGGCGCTACGATCCGAAGATCAAGCTCGACAGCAACCGCCAGCACCAGACCTGCCGTGGCGTTTCCTATTATGCCGATGCCAAGATCCCCGCCGGTCAGCCTTGCGCGCAGCGCGTCTACCTGCCGACGTCGGACGCCCGGCTGATCGCGCTCGATGCCGCGAACGGGCAGGTGTGTCCGTCCTTCGCCCAGGGCGGCACGCTGAACCTGATGGCCAACATGCCCTATCCGAAATCGGGCTATTATTATTCGACCTCGGCGCCGCTGATCGTCGCTGGCAAGATCATCGTCGGCGGCGCGGTCAACGACAATTACTCGACCGAGGAGCCGTCGGGCGTCATCCGCGCTTTCGACGTCGACAGCGGCGCCCTGCTATGGAACTGGGATTCCGGCAATCCGGACGTGACGACGCCGCTGCCCGCTGGGCAAACCTACACCCACAACTCGCCCAACATGTGGTCGACGGCGAGCGCCGACGAGAAGCTGGGATTGCTTTACGTGCCGCTCGGCAACCAGACGCCGGACCAGCTTGGCATGGGTCGCACCGCCAATGTCGAGAAGTTCTCCTCCTCGATCACCGCGCTCGACCTCAACACCGGCCAATTGCGCTGGGTGCGGCAGACCGTGCATCACGATCTGTGGGACATGGACGTGCCGGCGCAGCCGTCGCTGGTCGACATCACCACAGCGAATGGCGTCGTGCCGGCGCTGGTCGGGCCGACCAAGCAGGGCGATCTCTACGTGCTCGACCGGCGCACGGGCGAGCCGATCATTCCGGTGAAGGAAGTGCCGGCACCAGGTGGCGCGATCGAGGGCGACCAGGCCTCGGCGACGCAGCCGGCCTCGGATCTCTCCTTCAATCCGAAGCCGCTGACCGGCGCCGACATGTGGGGTATCACCATGTTCGACCAGCTGGCGTGCCGGATCGAATTGAAGCGATTGCGCTATGAGGGCCGCTACACGCCGCCCTCGCTGCAGGGCTCGCTGGTCTATCCCGGCAATTTCGGCGTCTTCAACTGGGGCGGCGTCGCGGTCGATCCGGTGCGGCAGGTGATGTTCGGCATGCCGACCTATCTGGCATTCACGTCCAAGCTGATACCTCGCGCGGACGTGCCGCCGCCGGGCGACACCAAGGGCAGCGAGCAGGGACTGAACCGCAACGAGGGCGCGCCTTACGCGGTGGTGATGGGGCCGTTCCTGTCGCCGCTCGGCATTCCCTGCCAGGCGCCGCCATGGGGCTATGTCGCCGGCGTCGATCTCAAGACGGGAAACATCGCCTACAAGCACCGCAACGGCACCGTCTACGACATGACGCCGCTGCCCTTGCCCTTCAAGGTCGGCGTTCCCGGCATAGGCGGGCCGATGATCACCGCGGGCGGCGTCGCCTTCCTGGGCGCGGCAGTCGACGACTATCTGCGCGCCTACGACCTCACCACCGGCAGGCAGCTCTGGCAGGCGAGGCTGCCGGCGGGCGGACAGGCGACGCCGATGACCTATACCGTGGCCGACGGCCGCCAGTTCGTCCTCATCGTCGCCGGCGGCCACGGCTCGGTCGGCACCAAGCCGGGTGACTATGTGATGGCGTATACGCTGCCGAAATAAGACTGGGCAGCGTCAGGCTTCAAAGTCCGAGATGGCCCCGCAAACTGGGCACCTGGTCCAGCACCTGGTTGGTCAGGTCGGGACCGGCGGCGGTCTCCGCCTGCTTGATCAAGGTCTCGCCGGCCTGCCGGATTTGCGCCATGTCGAGGCCGGACGCCTTGAGGACGGCGACGCCGTTGATCAGAGCGCCGGCCTTTTCGCCGAGCACGCCGCCAAGCGCCCCTTGCAACGAGGAGAGAAGCCCGCCGCCCGAATTGGCAGCACCGGCGGCCATCACGTCATATTTCTGAGCCAGCGCACCGGCGCCGGGGATCTGGTCGAAGAAGGATGAAATGCTGGTGCCTTCCGCCTCATGCTCCAGCACGGAAAAGATGGTACCGACAACCTTTTCAGTGGTCGGCTCGTCGAGGCCGGCCCTCGAGGCAACGGTGCTGATGATGTCCTGGACGTTCATGGGATTCCCCTTTCGTCGTTCGGATCAAAGCCGCCCGGGCAGCTTTGACGCCTAATGTGACAGCACCATCAAGGCTTCGGAAATGACCAAAATGTGATAGGCGAGCCGAAGCTCTCCGAACCGTCATCCGCGCATGGCTGGACCGTATGGATCTTGACCCTATCTTGCGGGTCGACCACGAAATCGTCCCCCATTGTCGTCGAGGAGAGCCATGACCGAACCCGTTGCCAAGTCCGTCATCGCGCAGCCTGTCATCACGCAAGCGATGATCGATGCCTATGACGAATATACGCATCTTACGCTCGATCGCCGCCGCTTCATGGAGCAATTGACGAAGTTGGCGGGCTCGGGCGCCGCCGCGGCCGCAATCGCGCCAATGCTGGCGGCCAACTCCGCAAAGGCGGCGATCATTGCCGAGAACGACAGCCGCGTTAAGGGCGAGGACATCGCTTATCCCGGCTCGAGCGGCGAGATGAAAGCCTATCTAGTCAAGCCGGCCGATCAGCAGCGCAAGCTCGGCACCGTCATCGTCATCCACGAGAACCGGGGACTGAACCCGCATATCCGCGATGTCGCCCGACGCGTGGCGCTGGAGGGGTTCGTCGCGCTGGCGCCGGACTTCCTGTCGCCGCTTGGCGGCACGCCGCCCGACGAGGACAAGGCGCGCGACATGTTCACCAAGCTCGACGCCGCCCAAGTCGCGGCCGACGGTGTGGCGACGGTCGCCTATCTCAAGAACCTCAAGGACGGCAACGGCAAGGTCGGGGCGGTCGGCTTCTGCTGGGGCGGCGGGGCAGTGAACCAGCTTGCCGTCCATGCGCCCGATCTCAGCGCCGGCGTCGCCTATTACGGCATGCAGCCGAAGGCCGAGGACGCCGCGAAGATCAAGGCGCCGCTGCTTCTGCATTACGCCGGTCTCGACAGCCGGACCAATGCCGGCATCGATGCCTATAAGAAGGCGCTCGACGCCGCGCATGTCGAATACAAGGTCTATGTCTATGAGGGCGCCAATCACGCCTTCAACAACGACACCTCGGCCGCGCGCTACGACAAGAAGGCCGCCGACCTCGCCTGGGGGCGGACGGTCGCTTTCCTGAAGGAGAAGCTGACATAATCGAGCGGTCTACATGCTTGCCGCGGGCTTGTGAAAGGCGACGCCGGCGATGACCAGGGCAATGCCGATGCAGTCGGTGAGGCTTGGCACCTGGCGCAGCACGATGACGCCGATCAGCGTTGCCGTGAGCGGCAGGAGCGAGAGCATCAGCGCGAAGCTCGCGCGCGGCAGCCGCGCCATGGCGAGCTGGTCGCAAATATAGGGGATGACCGAGGAGCAGACGCCGACGCCGATTGCAGCCATGAGCAGTTGCGGCGACGAGAAGGCGGGCAGCGCCTCGCGAAGGCCGATGGGCAGTACGATCAGGAACGCGACCGCCATGGCGGCGCCGAGGCCGGCGATGCCGAAGCCCGCCTGGGCGACGCGGTGACCGATCACGATGTAACCAACGAAGAGGGCGCCATTCAAAAAAGCCCAGAACAAGCCGATGGGATCGCTCGACCATTTCACATCGATGAGCAGCAAGGTGCCGATCACGGCAACGGCGAGCGCCGCAAAGTTGCGCCGGCTGTGCAGGCCGACCAGCGCCACCCCGATCGTGCCGACGAATTCGATCGCCGCCACCAGCGAGATCGGCAGGCGGTCGAGCGCCAGATAGAACGAGCAGTTCATCAGCGCCAGGCAGATGCCGAAGGCCAGCAGCAGCAGGCGCCGACCGCGATCGGCGTACGCGAAAACGCGCCAGGGCCTTGTCAACGGGGCGAAGAGGAGGGCGGCGGTGGCAATGCGCAGCCAAGCCATGCCGAGCACGCCGACCTCAGCGAAAAGCAGCACGGCGAAGGCCGGCCCGAGATAGTGGAACACGGCGCTGACGCAGAACCAGACATGAGGCGGCAACGCGTCGGCCGTTCTGGCAAGTGCGGTGGGGCCGGCCAGGGCGTGAGGCGCATCGGTGTCACCGCTAGCCCGGTTTGCAGCTGGGATTTGCGTTTGCGTTTTCATGCGAGCATTATCGCAGGCGAAACTCGCCGACCATATGCGCAATAAACGGCGAGGTGGCCCGTTCGCCTTGTGATGGAAGAGTTTTGACTTGAAAAACCTTCGAAGTGAAAATGCCGATCTGGACGCGATCGATCTGAAGCTCCTGCGGCTCCTGGAAAAGGACGCGCGCATCAGCACGGCGGAACTGGCGCGCGCGGTCGGGCTGTCGGCGCCGAGCGTGGCGGAGCGCATCCGCAAACTGCAGGAGAACGGCGTGATCGAGGCCTACACGGTCAGGATCAATCCAGCCGCTCTCGGCATGAAGCTATCGGCATGGCTCAGAATCAGGCCGGTGCCGGGACAGCTTTCCGTGGTGGCGGACATCATTCGCGAGCTGCCGGAAATCGCGCAATGCGACCGGGTGACCGGCGAGGACTGCTTCATCGCGCTTACCCATGTCGGCTCGGTGAGCGAGCTCGAGCGCGTGATCGACCGGATCATTCCCTATGCGATGACCAACACCGCCATCATCCAGTCATCACCGGTCGAGCCGCGCTCGCTTCTGGGCGGGTTCAGGAAAAAGTGAGGGCTCAGGCGTGGCCGCGTTTCATGCGCGCCTGCTTCAGAATCGCGCGCCAGCGGATCATGTCGAACGGGATAGGTTCGTTGTTATTGGCGATGTGGAAGATCTCATTGTTGACGTTCTTCAGCGATCGCCAGAAATCATAGTCGGTAATGCGTGGATCGGCCGCCAAGCGCTCCACTTCGACCTTGATGTCGGTTTTCATGCACTGTCCTCGCACCGCATTCCGCCAGCCGCCCCGTGCGCAACCCGGTAGGGCGGTTTTCGAACGCGCCGGTGAGTCGTTCAACGGACTCAAACGACTTGTTCACGTTAAAACCTTGGTAAGGTTAACGCGGGCGGGCGGGTTTTCAAGCGCCCTTGCGTTTGATGCCGATCGAGCGGCCGGCGCGCTCGGGCATCGGCAGCGCCGCATGGGCGGCGCGCACGGCCTCCAACCTGGCCATCACGTCGGCGGGGAAGGGGGCCACTCTCGGTCCGTCCATGTCGACATGCAGCGCAAGCTGCTCGGAGGTCGCCGCCAGCCAGCCGTCGACATGGCGGATTTCCTGATAGGCTCTTAGCCGCTTTTCGTCGTGGTCGATGAGCTGGAACGAGACGTTCACCTTATGGTCGAGGTGCAACTCCTGCACGTAGCAGACATGAACTTCGGCCGTGTAGATGGTGAGGCGCCGCTCCTTGGCGTAATTCGGCCCCATGCCCATCAGCTCGAACGCCTGATCCGAGCCGCGGTCGAACAGCACGTTGTAGTAGGCCATGTTGAGATGGCCGTTATAGTCGATCCACTCCTCCTCGATCGTCATCGGGCCGGAAATGATCGGTGCGGGGATCGTCATCTGATGTTCCTTGATCGTTGCTGGGCAGGGCGTGCTGGTGAGATTGTTTCTAGTGGCGCAATTGCAGACGGAAAACTGCTTCACACTTTTCCTCGAATTGCTTTAGGCATCATCCATAGCTGCATAACAAGAGTGGCCGCTGGTCCATTCGCGGAGGAATTCATGGCTTTGAGCGACCTCAACCCCGTAGAACGCAACGAGGAAGGCATCGCCGCGGTGCTCGGCATCCTCAAGCAGCGCTTCGGCGAGCGCTTCCAGACCGGCGAGGCGATCCGCGGCCAGCACGCGCACACCACCACCTATATCCCGACCCAGGCGCCGGACGGCGTCGCCTTCGTCGAGACGACCGCGGAGGTGCAGGAGGTCGTGCGCGCCTGCGCCGCGCACCGCGTGCCGGTGATCGCCTTCGGGGTCGGCTCCTCGCTCGAGGGCCACACCAATGCGCCGGGCGGCGGCATTTCCATCGATACGTCGCGCATGAACCGGATCTTATCCGTCAATCCGCAGGACCTCGACTGCACCGTCGAGCCCGGGGTGACGCGCGAGGACCTCAACAGGCACCTGCGCGACACCGGCCTGTTCTTTCCGATTGATCCAGGCGCCAATGCGTCGCTCGGCGGCATGGCGGCCACCAGGGCTTCCGGCACCAACGCGGTGCGCTACGGCACGATGCGCGAAAACGTGCTGTCGCTGACCGCCGTCATGGCCGACGGCGAGACGGTGACGACCGGCAAGCGGGCGAAGAAAAGCTCGGCCGGCTACGACCTGACGCGGCTTCTGGTCGGCTCCGAAGGCACGCTCGGCGTCATCACCTCGCTGACGCTGAGGCTGCAGGGCATTCCGCAAGCAATTTCTGGCGGCCTCTGCCCGTTTCCGAGCCTGGAGGCGGCCTGCAACACGGTGATCGCGACCATCCAGATGGGCATTCCGGTGGCGCGGATCGAACTGGTCAACGCGCTGCAGATGCGGGCGATGAAGAACTATTCCAAGCTCGACTATCCGGAGAGCCCGTGCCTGTTCGTCGAGTTCCACGGCAGCGATGCGGGTGTCGCCGAACAGGCCGAGACGTTCGGGATGATCGCCGAGGAGAATGGCGGCGGACCGTTCCTGTGGACCAGTGTCGCGGAGGAGCGGACGAAGCTCTGGAAGGCCAGGCACGACGCCTACTGGTCGTCGCTGACGCTGCGCCCCGGCGCCAAAGGGCTGTCGACCGATGTCTGCGTGCCGATCTCCAGGCTTGCCGAATGCGTCACCGAGACCGAGGCCGACATCGCCGAGATGGGGCTTATCGCACCCATTGTCGGCCATGCCGGCGACGGCAATTTCCATGTGCTGGTGCTGATGGATGTCGACAATCCGGCCGAGATCGCGCTTGCGGAAAAATTCGTCGCCCGGCTCAACATGCGCGCCATCGCCATGGAAGGCACCTGCACCGGCGAGCACGGCATCGGTCAGGGCAAGGTCGGCTTCCTGCGCCACGAGCTCGGCCATGGCGTCGATATCATGCGCACGATCAAGCAGGCGCTCGATCCGCTCAACATCATGAATCCGGGCAAGATTTTGCCTGGCGGCGGTCACTAGCGATGGTGGTGGCCGAAAGGCTTTTACCTATCGACCTGCCGCTATTGTCGGCCGGCGCCCCGCTGCCGCATGTCTTCGCGGATGAAGAACGCCTGCTGATCGCCTATCTCGTCAACAGCCCGGATCCGTCCTTCGACGGCACGAACCCGCGCTCAGTCTCGGCCACCTCGGAAGGGGAAACAGTGGCAATCCTGGCGGTGGCCCCATATGTTGCGCTGCAGTTCGGTCCGCCAAACGATGAGGCGCTCAGCGGGCATCGTCTCTATAAACTTGGTCTGCGACCATATTCCGCGTTCGAAGTCGTCAATTCGTCGTGGACTGCTTCCCTGGAAGAAGCCAACCGGGTTCACCCGCGCCACATGACAGAGCTGTTTTCCGGCTGTCGGCACTTCATTCTTACGTTTCAGGATTCGACCCTGGAATTCATCGCGAGGGATTTCCAGATAAGCCTGCGAAGAGGAGCGGTGCTGAAGTCTTTGATCGAAGCCATGAACGGATGACCGCCTGGTCGTAGCGCCCCTGCTGTCGCTTATCCTCTGCCCCTTCGACCAGCTTCTGCAGCATCGGGCGCGTCGGCGAAGAAGGTCGTGTCGGTGTGCGGGGTGGAGAAATCGAGCAGCCGGTCATAGGCGCCGGGGCTCGCCGACATACATGCGCTGCGGCATTTTCTCGATCACCCACAGATGGCGCGTATAGCCGATGAAAAGGTGCCGAACTCGTTCTGCCCCGGGCGACCGAACGGCTCCGTGTTGGGTTCAGATTGTCGCGGCCAAGGACATGACCAAAAGGGCAGAGATCGGCAAAAGAGATATCCTGACCGCGATCGATCGCGCAACTGGAGACATTGGCGGCCGCCGGGCGCTGAATTGCCTCTTTATCGACACGCGGATGCGGGTAGAGTGCGGCTTACTTTGAACCCGGGAAACAGATGCTCGCACGCCTGTTCGTGATTTTCGGTGGCCTGTTCGTGCTGGTGCTGTGCGCGGCGCTGGTGGTGCCGTATTTCGTCGACTGGACGGGCTACCGCGGCGATTTCGAGCGCGAGGCGAGCGCCATCCTCGGCCGCAAGGTGACGGTAAAGGGCGATGCGACGGCGCGGCTGCTGCCATTTCCGTCGGTGACCTTCTCGAATGTCGAGGTTGCGGGCGGGCCGCAAGGCAAGCCCGCGATGACGGTCGAGACCTTTTCCATGGATGCGGAGCTCGCGCCGTTCCTGCGCGGCGAGGTGCTGATCTTCGACATGCGGCTGGTGCATCCCAAAGCCATCATCGATGTCGCCGGCGACGGCACCGTCGACTGGGCGATCCGGCCGTCGACGCCCTTCGAACCCGGCCAGATCGCCATCGAAAAGCTGTCGGTAACCGACGGGCAGATCGAACTTCGCCATGCCGCGGGCGGACGCAGCCATCTGATCTCCGAGATCAACTCGATCATTTCGGCGAAGGCGCTCACCGGTCCATGGCGCATGGACGGAACGCTGCGCTTCGATGGCCTGCGCACCGACGTCTCGGCCTCGACCGGCAAGGTGGAACCGGACGGCCAGATGCGGCTCAGGCTGAAAGCCGATCCCGATGCCTATCCGCTGATCATCGAAGCCGACGGCAATGCCGGCATCGTCAAGGGCGCCGCTGTCTATTCCGGCCAGTTCAAGATCTCGGGTGCGGACAAGAACGATGTCGACAGGAATTCGGTCGAGCTGCGCGGCAATGACGGCGAGCCGGTCAAGATCAGCACCGGCAAGCCCGACCCTGGCTTCCGGCTGAACGGCAAGTTCGCGCTCGACCACCAGAAGCTCAATGTCGACGAGTTCCGTTTCGAGACCGGGCCGCTCGACAATCCCTATACGGCCGATGGCAAGGCCTCGGTCGATCTCGGCCTGAAGCCGCATTTCGCGGTCGAGGCGAGCGGAGCCCAGGTGCAATTCGACGAAGCTGTCGGCGGAGCCACCGGCTCAGGCTTCACGCTCGACCAGCGCATCGCGGCATTCGAGCAGACGCTGCAGCATATGCCGAAGCCGACCATACCGGGCACGCTCGAGGTTCGGCTGCCGGCGGTGGTGGCCGGTGACACGACGGTGCGCGACGTGCGGCTGTCGGCCGAGCCGGTCGCAGGCGGCTGGTCGGTGAAGTCGCTTGCCGCGACGCTGCCGGGCCGCACGACGCTCGAAGCCGACGGCATGCTGAGCGTCGAGGACCATTTCGGCTTTACCGGCTCGTTGCTGCTGGCCGTCGGGCAGCCTTCCGGATTTGCCGCGTGGCTATCGAAGGATGTCGACGAGGCCATCCGCAGGCTGCCCGCGGCAGGTTTCAAGGCCAAGGTCGATCTCAGTGAGAACCGACAGTCCTTCAGCGACCTCGAACTCATCCTCGGCAAGGCGAAATTTTCCGGCAACATCGATTCCAGCCAGCCGGACGGCGCCAGGCCATCGGTGCTGATGCGGCTTACCGGCGGCGAGATGGACCTGGATGGGCTTGCGGCCTTCGCCTCGATCTTCATCAGCGACAAGGGCGCCAACCGCTTTTCCGATCGCGATCTCGATTTCCAGATCAAGGCGGGACCGGTGAGCGCGGGCGGGCTCAGCGCCGACACCGTCGACACGGCGCTGCGGCTGCGCGAGGGCCTGCTCGAGATCGACCGGCTTTCGATCGGCGGCCTGGCCGGCGCCTCGATCAGCGCCACGGGCCGCATCAAGGATTTCCCGCAGAGTCCGACAGGCAAGCTCAACGCGTCCGTGGTGGCTGTGGATTTGAAGCCGCTGATCGATGTCGCGGCCCAGCACTATCCCGATAATGGCGTGCTCAAGGGACTGGCCAGCCGTGCGGCCGCCTATCCCGAACTGTTTCAGGACGCGCGCATCGATCTCTTGACCAGCGCCGCCGACAATGGCGACGGCACCACCGGCCTGGCGCTCTCAGCCCAGGGCAAGGCAGGCGGTTCGGCCTTCTCGGCCTCGCTTTCCGGCAGGGGGACGGCGGACAAGCTCTCCCAGGCGCCGGTGTCGATCACCTTCAACGCCGGCAACGACAATGCCACAACGCTGCTTGCGCTTTACGGCCTGCCGGCGCTGCCGCTCGGCATGCTCGGCCACGCGAACACCGACGTCTCGGCGAAGGGCTCGGTCGCCGGCGGTCTCGCCACCAGCTTCAACCTGACGGCCGACGATTTCAGGGCAAGCTTCGACGGGACCGTCGCCGATACCGCGCAAGGCCCCACCGCCAAGGGCAAGGTCAATCTCAATGCTGCCGATATCGAGCCGTGGCTGATGACGACGGGGGTAGGTCTGCCCGGCATGGGAACCGGAACATCGACGTCGCTGGCGGCCGACGCCGATTTCGGCAACGGGCTCCTGGTGCTGAGCGGCCTCACCGGTTCGATCAACAAGGCGGCAGTGTCGGGCGACGTCAACATCGATGCCAAGGACGGGCTGCCTCATCTGGCGGGAGCGCTGGCGCTCGACGAGCTCGACCTCGATCCGCTGGCGGTCTCGCTGTTCGGCGACCAGTCCTTCGCTCCGGCCAAGGGCGGATGGCCGACTACGCCGTTCAGCCAGAAGTCGGCCCTGCCGTTCAACGCCGATCTCGATCTCAACACCTCTGCGCTCGCCGTCGGGTCCTTCGCCACGGCGCATGACGCTTCATTGTCGCTCAAGCTCGACCGCGAAGGCATCCACGTCTCCGACCTGAAGGCGAAGCTCTATGGCGGCGATTTAACCGGCCTGTTCGATTTGAAGAACACGGAGGGCACCGGCCTGTTCTCCGGCCAGATGAAGCTCGCCGGCGGCGATCTTTCCGCGGTTCTGCCCGGCGCCGGTATCGGCGGCCGCGGCGATCTTTCGGCGGCGCTGTCGACCAGCGGCAAATCGGTCGATGCCATGATCGCCGCCTTGTCCGGATCGGGCACCGCGGCGCTGAAGGGATTGAAAGTGGACGGCATCAATCCGGACGGCTTTGGTGCCATCATCGCCAAGGCTGATGCGATCGGACGCGATATCGACGCTGCCAAGACGGCGAATTTCGTGCCGCAGATCGCCGGGGAGGGCAGCTTTGCCGCGGGGGACGCGGATGTGGCCTTCACCGTCGCCAACGGCACGCTACGAGCGCCGCCGATCAGCCTCGACAATCCTGGCGCAAGTCTGTCCGCGGACGTGACCGCCGATCTCAACACGAGCACCGTCACGGCGAAGGGGACATTGACCTATCACCCCGGCGACGAGGCTTTGGTCGGCTCGGAGCCTGCCGTCAATTTCAGCCTGGCCGGCCCCCTCGGGGCGTCCGCGCTTCAGTTCGACAGCGGTCCGCTGGCGCAATTCCTGACGCAGCGCGCGCTAGAGAAGGAACAGCAGCGGGTCGAGGCCATGCAGGCGGCGCTGCTCGAGAAGCAGCGGCTGCGGCGCGAGGCGCGCTATTACGCGGCGCTGCAGACGGAGCGCGACAGGGCGGCCGAGGAGCTGCGCCGGCAAGAGGAAGAGGCGCGGCAGAAGGCTGAGGCGGAAGCCAGGGCGAAAGCCGAGGCTGAAGCCCAGGCTCAGGCTGAAGCCGAGGCAAAAGCCAAGGCCGACGAAGAGGCGAGGGCAAAAGCGGAAGCCGACGCCAAGGCCCAGGCCGAAGCCGACGCCAAGGCCCAGGCCGATGCGCAGGCGAAGGCCGAGGCAGAGCAGCGGGCCGCGGACGAGGCAGCCAAGGCACAGGCCGAGGCCGATCGCAAGAAGGCGGAGCAGGCGAGGCTGGACGCAGCACGCAAGGCGGCCGAGCAAGCACGGAAGGTCGATGGGTCGCTGCCCGGCGTCAACGACGGTTCGACCCCGGCACCGCCGAAGCCTAAGGCCAATCCGTTCACGATCGACAATCTGTTGAAGTCGCTCGACGGCGGTTGAGCTTTACGCCGCGCGCGTGGCGGAACTGGTCCGAATATCCCGGGGAGCCTACGACTCTTCCTGGCGCGAGAGCAGGCGCCGCAGCATCGGCTCGATGCGCGACAGCTCGTCGAGATGCGCGGCCGATAAGTCTGCCAGGCGATCGTCGGCCAAAGGAGTGAGCTGCAGCAAGACGCGGCGATGGTCGCTCTTGTCCTGATCGCGCGTGACCAGACCGGCCTCGGCAAGGCGGTTCACCAGCTCCACTGCGCTGTGGTGGCGGATGCGCAGCCGCTCGGCGAGATCGCCCACAGCCACAGGTCCGCCGCTTGGAAATCCCTTGATCGCCAGCAGCGCCTGGTGCTGGCGCGGCGTGAGGCCCGCCTCATTGGCCTGGACCTGGCTGAATTCGAGAAAGCGGCGGATCAGGTAACGGAACTGCGACAGCCGCTGGTAGTCGGCCTGGCTGATGGCTGGGCGTGATTTCGGCGGCGTCATTCCCTGACTTATGGTCCTTTCCCGCAAAAGCTCAACAGGTTGTCGCGATCCCTGTCCAAAATGACGCGGAGCAGGGATCGAAAACGGCTTGAAGATTTATATCGTGTTACGATATGAGGCCACCGGAAAACGAAACGGCCTTCGCGCCGCCAGAAAGTTCAGGCTCCCAAAATGAAATCCGCTCACGCCGGCAACGGCCATCTTCGCGACTTCACGACCGATCCGCGTGTGCTGCTCATCGCGGCCATCGCCGTGGTGGTGGCGACCGCCGGGCTCTTCGCCGGCATCGTGCTCCTCCAGCTTATCAGGCTTGCCACCAACATCGCTTATTTCGGGCAGTTCTCTCTGGCCGAACTCAAGCTCGAGGACTCGCCCCTTGGGCTCGCCGCAGTGATCGTGCCGGTGATCGGCGCGCTGATCATCGGCCTGATGGCGCGCTTCGGCAGCGAAAAGATCCGCGGCCATGGCATTCCCGAGGCCATCGAGGCGATCCTGCTCGGGCGCTCGCGGCTCGACGCCAAGGTCGCGGTGCTGAAGCCGCTGTCTTCGGCGATCTCGATCGGCTCGGGCGGACCCTTCGGCGCCGAAGGCCCGATCATCATGACCGGCGGCGCCATCGGCTCACTGATCGCGCAGACGCTGCCGGTCAGCGACAATGAGCGCAAGACGCTGCTGGTGGCAGGTGCCGCGGCCGGCATGACGACGGTGTTCGGCACGCCGATCGCGGCCATCATGCTTGCCGTCGAATTGCTCCTGTTCGAATGGACGCCGCGCAGCTTCATCCCGGTCGCCGTCGCCGCGATCGTCGCGGAAGTCGAGCGCACTCTGCTGCACCTGCCAGGCCCGATCTTTCCGTTCTCCGGCACCATGGAGGCATCGATCGCCGGGCTGGGCGGTTGGGTGCTGGTCGGCATTGCCGCCGGGCTGCTTTCAGGACTGCTGACGCAACTGGTCTATGCCTGCGAGGACGCTTTCCTGAAGCTGCCGATCCACTGGATGTGGTGGCCGATGATCGGCGGCCTGGTGGTCGGCATCGGCGGCTTGATCGAGCCGCACGCGCTTGGTGTCGGTTACGACAACATCGCCAATATGCTCGACGGCCGCACGGTCGCCACCGCTGCGCTGCTGCTTCTGGTGGTGAAAGCCGTCATCTGGTCGGTCGCGCTGGGTTCGGGAACCTCGGGCGGCGTGCTGGCGCCGCTGCTCATCATGGGCGGCGCGATGGGCGCGGTGCTCTCGGGCATCCTGCCCGAAGCGAGCCCCGGTTTCTGGCCGCTGCTGGCGATGGCGGCGACCATGGGCGGCACCATGCGCGCGCCGCTCACCGCGACCTTCTTCGCCACCGAGCTCACCGGCAACACGCATGTGCTGGTTCCGCTGATCGCGGCCTGCGCTACGGCGCATGCCGTCACAGTGCTGTTGATGAAGCGCTCGATCCTGACCGAGAAAGTGGCGCGGCGCGGGCATCACCTGGTGCGCGAATACCGCGTCGATCCTTTCGCCCTGACCAGGGTCAAGGAGGTGATGACGACCAAGGTCGAGAGCGTGCCGGCGACGATGACGCTGCATGGCGCGGCGACCTTCCTGACCGCGCCGGACACCCGGCATCCGAGCTTCCCGGTGATCGATGAAGCGGGACATGTGCTCGGCGTCATCGATCCGCCGGCGATCCTGCGCTGGCGCCGTAACGGCAAGCACCGCAAGGCGACCCTCGGCGAACTGCTCGCCGGCAGCAAGATCACACTCGCTTATCCGGACGAATATCTGGAGGCGCTTTCCGACAAGCTGCTCAACGCCAATATCTCGCACCTGCCGGTCGTCTCACGCGAGGATGAACGGCTCATCGGTTATATCGGCTGGAAAGACATGATGCGGGTAAGGTCGAAAAAGCAGGCGGAGGAGCGCGACCGCACCGCCTTGCTCAGCTTCGGCGTAAAGCGCAAGGCGCCCCAAGGCGTCAGCGACAGCGCGATTTAGGTCGCGTTACCGCCGCGTTTCGCCCAGGCCAGCACATAGAGCCTCAGCGCGGACGAAAGGTTCGCGTCCCGCGTACGCGTCTCGTCGATCTCGGCGACCAGGGCCGCGAGCGACAGCGAACGCTGCTCGGCGATCGCGATGAGGTCGTCATAGAAGGGCTGCTCCAGGGAAAAGCTGGTGCGGTGACCGCGGATCGTTACCGAACGTTTTTCGACCGCGGCCATTGCAGGACTCAGCGCTTGCCGGGGTCGTCGGGTTTTTCCCGGCGATGGCCGGCCACGAATTTCTCGGCCTTCTGCGACGTCAGCCGGTCACGCTCGCGCTCCGTCTTCGAGCGGCCGTGCAGTGCCCGGTTCTCGCTCGCCTGGCGTTCCTTGTCGATGCGCGCTTTCTGCTTGCGGGCCTGGCGGAGATTGACGACCTCGCCCATGACGCCGCGCTACTTCTTGCGAAAGGCGTCGAGCGAGACGACGTCGGCGCCCTTGCCGCCGGTCTCGGCGGCCGCCGGCTTCTTCTCGGCCTCGGCGGCCTTCTTCTTCGTTTCGGGCTTCTTCTCCGGAACGACGGCAACCGGCTCGGGCGCCGGAGCGGCAGCCTCGTCTTCGGCGTTCTCCGTCTTGACGTCGAATTCGAGCTCGAAATTGACCGACGGATCGTAGAAGCCGCGCACGGCGGAGAAGGGGATTTCGAGCTTTTCGGGAACGTCGGAGAAGGAAAGCCCGACCTCGAAGCCGGCATCCGTCACCTTCAGATCCCAATACTGGAACTGGATGACGATGGTCATCTGCTCCGGATAGCGCTCGCGCAGCCTCGACGAGATGCGCACGCCTGGCGCGCCGGTCAGGAAGGTGATGAAGAAATGATGATTGCCCGGAAGGCCAGTGCGCGCGACCTCGGCCAGGACCTTGCGCATGACGCCGCGCAGAGCCTCCTGGGCCAGAATGTCGTAGCGGATGTGGTCGTCGGCCATGTGATGGTCGGGTTCCGTTGAATCGTCCGCATAGCTGTAATCAAGCTTGAGCGCGGCGTAAACCGCATATAGGCGCAAAGGCGTGAGGCCAAGAGGGGGTGCCGGCGATTTGATCGTTCAGGCGTGAACGAGCGCCGCCTGTTCGCCGGCTGGCGACTTCTTCCTGGCGAAGGCGCTGAGAAAGGTCCGCACGCCGTTGGTGGCGGAGCGCAGCACTTCTTCCTCGGTCGGCATCCCACCCAGCATGAAAGTGATCTGAAGTTCGGCGTTGACGAGGGCGAGAAACTGACGCGCCGCGACGTCGGGGTCGCCGATCGCGAGATGCCCGGCGAAGGCAAGCCGGGCGAAGCGCGCGGCAAGCGCCGACCAGGTGCGGCCCGGGCCCTGTTCGCGCCATTCGGCAAACAGTTCCGGATAACGCTCGCCTTCGGCCTGGATCAGCTTGCGCAAGAAACGGCCGTCGCGGTTGCAGATGCAATTGCGGTTCATGCGCACGGCAAAGGTGATCAGGTCGGCTTCCAGGTCCGTGGGCTGGTCGGGGAAGCTGGCGATGGTGGCGAAGATGCCGGCATTGCAGCGCTCCGTGAGGTCGCGCACGACGGCCACGAAGAGCTTTTCCTTGTCGCCGTGATGGTTGTAGACGGTCTGGCGCGAGACGCCGGCCTCGGCCGCGATCAGGTCGATATTGGCGCCGGCATAACCTTCGCGGCAGAAGACGGAAGCGGCGGCGTCCACCACCGACACGCGTTTGGCCTCGTGGCTGCGTGGCGGGAAGGTGTCAGGAGAAACGCCGTGCTTCATGAAAATCTATATAGCGGTGATTGACGAATTGGACAAGCCTGTCTAAATTTGTGGACACAACAAAGGGGAATCCGCTGAAGATGAATACGTTCGCCCTGACAGGCGAATGAATTCGCTCTGAATGTAGGATTTCCGCGGGATGGAACGTCCTGGGTTCAGACGCCGGTATTCGCGGCGGCAACCAGATCCGAAAAGAGCCTTATCATGAGTCCCAAATTCCTCCGCATCGCGGTCGTGCTCGGCTTGTTGTCCGCGATCGGGCCGTTCGCGATTGATATGTATCTTCCCGCGCTGCCTTCGATCGGCCAGGACCTGCATGCCGGCACTGCCGCCGTGCAGATGAGCCTGTTGATCTTCTTCCTGTCGATGGGTTTCGGTCAGATCGTCGTCGGGCCGATCTCCGACATGGTCGGCCGCAAGGCGCCGCTTTATGCCGGCCTCGCGCTGTTCATGGTCGGCGGCGTCGGCTCGGCGATGGCACCTAACATCGAGTGGCTGATCGCTTTCCGCTTCCTGCAAGGCCTCGGCGCCAGCGCTGGCATGGCGGTGCCGCGCGCCATCGTGCGGGACCTGCACACCGGCAATGAGGCCGCCAAGCTGATGTCGCTTCTGATGCTGGTGTTCTCGGTTTCGCCGATCCTGGCGCCGCTGACCGGCAGCCAGATCATCGAAAGTTTCGGCTGGCGCGCCGTGTTCTGGACCGTCACGGGCGCCGCGGCGCTTGCAACGATCCTGCTGGCCACCTCGCTCAAGGAGACGCGGCCGGTCGAAGAGCGCGCCGGCTCATCCTTCGGCACGGCGCTTGCCGGCTACCGCTACCTGATGGGCGACCGCAACTTCCTCGGCCTTGTGGCGATCGCCGGCTTCGGCATTGCGAGCTTCTTCGTTTACCTGTCGAGCTCGTCGTTCATCCTGATCGACCATTACGGCCTGTCGCCGTCGGTCTACAGCGTGTTCTTCTCGATCAACGCGGTCGCCTTCATCGGCATGTCGCAACTGACCGGGATGCTCGCCGACCGCTTCGGGTTGAGGCGCGTCGTCTGGGTGGCGGTCACCGGCTATGCCACGGTTATGGTCGCGCTGTTCGCGATCATGGCCTCGGGCGTCGACCGGCTCGACGTCATGGCCGCGCTGCTCTTCGTCGGCTACGGCTTCCTCGGCCTTGTCATCCCGACCACCTCGGTGTTGGCGATGGAAGAACATGGCGAGATCGCCGGCACGGCCTCGGCGCTGATGGGCACGCTGCATTTCGCCATCGGCGCGCTGGCGATGGGCGTCGCCGGCATCTTCTTCGACGGCACGCCGCTGCCGATGGTGGCGGGCATCACGCTCTGCGCCGTGATCTCGTTCACCCTGGCCAAGCTCACGCTCGGCCGCTCACGCGAAGCGGTGGAAGCGCCGGCGGAGTAGAGCGCCTCGAAACAACCCCCAAAGGCCGGCTCGTCCGGCCTTTTTTATTTCAGGCCTGTTTGATCGATAACGAAGCGCACCCGCTCTTCGAGCGAAGCAAGGGGCAAGGTGGCCAATTCGTAGCCGAGCTCCGCGTAGGCACCGGTGACGAAACGGAACGTGCGCTCGGCCTCCTCGAGCGTCTGCTTGCGCTCCTCGTCCTGGGTGAAGATCTCCGGCCATGGCGGCGCGACGAAGACGCGGGGCGCGTAGCGGAATTTTCGCGCCGCGCTTGTGACGTGATCCGGGACCGGCAGGCCGCAGAGCCTGAGATAGCCGACCGTGTCGGGGGCGCCGCGATCGAAGAAGACCGGGCCGGGTTCGGTATGCGCGGCGTGCCAGGAACGCAGCTCCCATGCCAGCATCAGCTCGGCGAAAAGCGCGCGGTCCTGCCAGGGAAGGGCATGGCCGCCGATCGCCATCTGGTCGCGGATGATGCCGCGCCCGGCCTCGGGAGCCGTCGCAAAGCCTTGGGTCCGCAGCGCCTCGATCAGCGTGGTCTTGCCCGAGCCTGGGCCGCCGGTCAGCACGAAGAATCGATCGCAATCGTTTTGCATCGCTTGTCCATGGGTGATGAGCGGCAAGGCTGTGCGCCGCGCATCGAGCGCCCGACAAGCCTTTGCCGTTCGGTCGATTGGTAAGAAGCAAAAGGAGGGGGAAGGTGGAGGTTTCTGTTGCCAGGTACCTCCGAACCCCGCCTAGAAGTGCGAACCGCTAGGACTTGATTTGAAGCGTTCGCGCCGCATTAAGCAGCGAGACGAGCTTCCGCATAGTTGTCGTTGGCAACTATAAGTTTAGCCCGATGACGGTGGTACAATGCCGGGCGAAAGTACGATCTTTACACCTTCGTCGATCCTATTTCGCCCCCAGCAAAAGCCGCTCCGTCAGCCAGAGCGGTTTTTGGTGGAGGCGCCGGGTACCGCCCCCGGGTCCGAACGGCTTATTTCATCGCCTGTTTATCGCCATAGTCGGTCAAGCCGACGAAGCGAATATAGGGAGCGATGAGGGAAAAATAAAGGCCAAACCGGCGCTTATCCGGTTATGCCAAACTGTGCAGCCAAGGGTTGACTTGCGCGCCTGCTCAATCAAATCTCGCTCCCGGTGAGGAGTCTCCGATCTAGCGCACAGGTTGCGCGGCGCGCCACAACCCTCACCGATCGGATCGGTGGCGCCGACGAGGGGAAGTTTGATGGCCGACTATCTTGCGGATGTGAAGAAATACGATGCCGGCGCCAGCGCCGAGGCGGTCGATAAGATCGTCAAGCATCTGGGTATTGCGCTGAGGAACCGCGATTCCTCGCTGGTGTCCTGCACCGACCCGAAGGAACTCGACCGCGTGCGGGAGAACTGGATCGGCAAGAAGCTCGGCGTTGCCGATGCCGCAAAGGCCAACGCCTCGATCGAGAAAACCTGCAAGGCGATGCATGCCGACAACACCAAGAGCCGCGTGACCTTCTACTATCTGGTCGCGAAGGACCTCGGCAAACTCGGCTCTCTGTAAACCACAGGCACCCGGCGGCCGGCACGAAACCGTGCCGGCACCCTGGATTTTTGGGTGCGATCCGCATCCGGAGCCTGCTTTGCGGTGTTCGACCGGCTGTCGGTCGGGTATGATTGCCTGTCACCCGAATCGAGGCAGAGCCGATGCGCCAATATCTCGACCTGTTGAAGCATGTGCTGGAGAACGGCGTCGACCGCGGCGACCGTACGGGCACCGGCACGCGCTCGGTGTTCGGCTATCAGATGCGCTTCGACCTTTCGCGCGGCTTTCCCGTCACGACCACCAAGAAGCTGCATCTGAAGTCGATCATCCACGAGCTTCTGTGGTTCCTGGCCGGCGACACCAACATCAAATATCTCAACGACAACGGGGTCACCATCTGGGACGAATGGGCCGACGAGAACGGCGATCTCGGCCCGGTCTATGGCAAGCAGTGGCGCTCATGGCCGGATGGGCATGGCGGCGAGATCGACCAGATCGCGAATCTTTTGAAGGAGATACGCAAGAATCCTAACTCGCGCCGGCTGATCGTGTCGGCCTGGAATCCGGCCGAAGTCGAGGCGATGGCGCTGCCGCCCTGTCACTGCCTGTTCCAGTTCTATGTTTCAGAGGGCCGGCTCTCCTGCCAGCTTTACCAGCGCTCCGGCGATATCTTCCTCGGCGTGCCGTTCAACATCGCTTCCTATGCCCTGCTCACCATGATGGTGGCGCAGGTGACCGGGCTGGAGCCCGGCGACTTCGTCCATACGCTGGGCGACGCGCATCTTTATTCGAACCATTTCGAGCAGGCGCGCGAGCAGATGCGGCGCACGCCCAAGGCCCTGCCGACGATGTGGATCAACCCGGAGGTGAAGGACCTCTTCGCTTTCCGCTTCGAGGATTTCCGCCTTGAGAACTATTTTGCGGATGCAAACATCAAGGCGCCGATCGCCGTTTAACTCTCAGTCGATGCCAACCATGACGTCCGAGGCCTTGATCACCGCATAGGCCTGCTTGCCTTTTTCGAGCGCAAGATCGGCGACCGCCTCGTTGGTGATCGAGGAGGTGACGATGACGCCGCCGCCGATGTCGATCCGGACATGCGAGGTGGTGGCTCCCTTGACGATCTCCGTGACCTTTCCCTTCAGGATATTGCGGGCGCTGATCTTCATACGTCTCTCCTTCGAGCTTCACCGTCCCGTTTCGCATTCAGCGTAGGCCGCACCGGCGCACAATGCCATGGCAGGCGAAAAACCTTTCCTTGTTATGTTCATCCGGATATATCGATCGGAGGCTTTTGGCCGAACGGATTTGAAACCAGGGAGAGACTTCATGACGGGCAAGGGTTTCAGGCTGAAGGCGGCCGCTGTGGGCGGCCTGACGGCAATGCTGATGGCGGCGGCACCGGCGGCCCATGCCGACGACAAGGTGGTCGTCTTTGCCGCGGCGAGCCTCAAGGACGCGCTCGACGCCGTCAACAAGGCCTGCGAGCCGGAAGTCGGTGAAGCCGCCACTATCTCCTACGCGGCAAGCTCGGCGCTGGCCAAGCAGATTGAAGGCGGCGCACCGGCCGACGTGTTCGTATCGGCCGATCTCGACTGGATGAAATATCTCTCCGACAAGAAGCTGACCAAGCCTGACACCGAGGTGAAGCTGCTCGGCAACCAGATCGTGCTGGTGGCGCCGAAGGATTCCATGGTCGAGGCCAAGGTGGAGAAGGGCTTCGACCTTGCCAAGCTGATCGGCGACGGCAAGCTTGCCATGGGCGATTTCAAGGCCGTGCCGGCTGGCAAATACGGCAAGGCGGCGCTGGAATCGCTGGGCGTCTGGTCGTCGGTCGAGGGCAAGGTCGCGCAGGCCGAGAATGTGCGTGCAGCATTGAAGCTGGTGTCGACGGGCGAGGCGGCGCTGGGTATCGTCTACGCTACTGACGCGCATGCCGAAAAGGGCGTCAAGGTCGTCGGCACCTTCCCTGAAGATTCGCACCCGCCGATCATCTACCCGATTGCCCAGACCGCCGATTCGAAGCACAAGGATACGGCTGCATTCCTGAAATGCGTCCAGTCGGTCAAGGCCGCCGAGCTCTTCAGGGAGCAGGGTTTCACGGTGCTCGCGCCGAGCAACTGAGAAAGACCGCGCAAACGCAACTATGAACTGGCTGCTGGACCTCACTCCCGACGAATGGAATGCGGTCCGCCTGTCGATCAAGGTGGCGTCGGTGGCGATGATCGCCAGCCTGCCGCCCGGCATTCTGCTGGCGCTCCTGCTTGCGCGGGGGCGTTTCTGGGGCAAGACGCTGCTCAACGGGCTGGTGCATCTGCCGTTGATCCTGCCGCCGGTGGTGACCGGCTATCTGCTCCTGCTCACCTTCGGCCAGCGCGGCCCGGCCGGCGCCTTCCTAGCCGAGCATTTCGGCATCGTCTTTTCCTTCCGCTGGACGGGCGCGGCACTGGCCTGCGGGGTCATGGGTTTTCCGCTGATGGTGCGGGCGATCAGGCTCTCGATCGAGGCGGTCGACCGCAAGATGGAGGCCGCCGCCGGCACGCTCGGCGCCAATCCGCTCTGGGTGTTCGCCACCATCACGCTGCCGCTGATCCTTCCCGGCCTGATCGCCGGCGCGATCCTTTCCTTCGCCAAGGCGATGGGCGAATTCGGCGCCACCATCACCTTCGTCTCCAACATCCCCAACGAAACGCAGACGCTGCCTTCGGCGATCTACACCTTCACGCAGGTGCCCGGCGGCGACGAGGGCGCGCTCCGGCTGACGCTGATCTCGATCGCCATCTCGATGGTCGCGCTCATCGCCTCGGAAGTGCTGGCGCGGCGCGTCGGCCGGCGGATGGACATCGAATGACGCTCTCCGTCGATATCGACCATCAGCTGGGTGATTTCGCCCTGGAAGCGCGTTTCGAGAGCGCCGGCCGGCTGACGGCACTGTTCGGGCCGTCAGGCTCCGGCAAGTCGACGCTGATCAATCTGATCGCAGGCCTGATCCGCCCGGACAAGGGCCGCATCGGCGTCGACGGGCGGGCGCTGGTCGACACCGAAGCGCGGATCTTCGTGCCGATGCACAAGCGGCGGATCGGCATGGTGTTCCAGGATGCGCGGCTGTTCCCGCATATGAGCGTCGCCGGCAATCTGCGCTACGGCCGCTGGTTCACGCCGTCGTCCGAGCGCTACGCCAAGATGGATGCGGTGGTCGACCTGCTCGGCATCGGCCATCTGCTCGACCGGCGGCCGACGAAACTGTCGGGCGGCGAGAAGCAGCGTGTCGCCATCGGCCGCGCGCTGCTTGCCAGCCCGAAACTGCTTCTGATGGACGAGCCGCTCGCCTCCCTCGACGAGGCGCGCAAGGCCGAGATCCTGCCTTATATCGAACGGCTGCGCGACGAGACGAAGATCCCGATCGCCTATGTCAGCCATTCCGTCGCCGAGGTGGCGCGGCTGGCAAGCGACGTCGTGGTGCTTTCGCAAGGCAAGGTGGCGGCCGCGGGGCCGACCGAGGCCATCATGCAGCGGCTGGATCTTTTGCCGGCGGAGGAGCGCGGCGAAGGCGGAGCGGTGCTCGACACCAAAGTCCTGCGCCATGACGAGGCTTTCGGTATGACGGTGCTTGCCTCGCAGGCCGGCGAAATCCGCGTGCCGAAACTGGCGCAGGCGGCGGGCGCTCCGGTGCGCATTCGCATCCGCGCCCGCGACGTCATGATCGCCACCGAGCAGCCCGCGGGCCTCAGCGCGCTCAACATTCTGGCGGGAACGATCACAGCCGTCAGACCGGGCATCGGGCCGACGGTGGAAATCGCCATCGACTGCAATGGCGCGATCGTGCTGGCGCGTATCACCGAACAATCCAAACACACCCTTCGTCTGGCGCTTGGCCGCCAGGTGTTCGCGGTGATCAAGACAGTGAGCTTCGACAGCGCGACGACCGGGGCAGGGCTGCCGGCTGAGGCGGATGGTTGACGAAAGAGCAATATCGCTATGTTGACTTGGAATAGCGATCTGGCGGCGGAGAATGTAATTTTCGGCATGATCGCGGAGGACAGGACATGCCATCATTGAGCCTGCGGATAAATCTCGACCCCGACGGCCGGATCGGCCCAGGCAAGATCGAATTGCTGGAACAGATCGCCGCCTTCGGCTCGATCTCGGCCGCGGCGCGCGGGATGGAGATGTCCTACAAGCATGCCTGGGACCTGGTCGAGGACATGAACCGCGTGTTCGGCAAGCCGCTGGTCGCGGCGCAGACCGGCGGCCGCAAAGGCGGCGGCGCGCAACTGACATCGGTGGGGCTGGCGGTCGTCAGCCGCTTCCGCGCCATAGAGCGAGCCGCTTCATCGGCGGCCGCCGTGCATATGCGGGCTCTGCAGGCGGAGATCGATGCGGGATGAGGCAGTAGGCAGTAGGCAGTAGGCAGTAGGCAGTAGGCAGTAGGCAGTAGGTGTCATGTTCTGGAGCGGCTTGATGCGATACCGGCAAGTTCGCCACTCCCTACCGCCTATTCCCTACTGCCTACTGCCTATTGCCTACTTCTCCGGCTTCCTCAGCAGGTAGGTATCCATGATCCAGCCCTTCTTGCGCCGGGCTTCTTCGCGCATTTTCTCGATCTCGGCGCCGACATCACCCAGGCGGCCGGAAATGACGATCTCGTCCGGCGTGCCGAGATAGGCGCCCCACTGGATGATGACGTCCTTGTCGGCAAGCGTGTTGAAGGCGCATTTGCCGTCGAGCATGACGACCGTGGAACCGGCATTCACGGGCAGTCCTTCTTCGGTCAGCCGGCGGCCAGTCGTCACCAGGATCGAATCGCCGATGCGGTTGAGCGCGGTCGCATGGGCGGCGGCCAACGCCTGGATCGCGGTGATGCCGGGGATGACTTCGAGCTCGAACCCGACATTGCCCCTCAGGCGAACGCGTTCGAGGATGCGCAGTGCGCTGTCATAGAGCGACGGGTCACCCCAGATCAGGAAGGCGCCGCAGCCGTGTTCGGCGAGCTCGTCGCGGATCAAGGCTTCGTAGATCTCGGCGATCGCTTCGTGCCAGTCGTCGACCGTCGCGCGATAGGAAGATGTCGGCTCGGCCCGAACCGGCACATCGAACTCGACCCGGCGCGATTTCGGGTTGTTGACGAAGCGGTCGCAGATATGCCGGCGCAAATCCGCAAGATCGTTCTTCTTCGCTCCCTTGTCGGGAATGAACAGCACGTCGGCGCGGTTCAGGCCTTCGATGGCCTGTACCGTCATGTGGTCGGGGTTGCCGGCGCCGATGCCGATGACGAGAAGCTTGCGCATGCCGATCTCCTGCCCGATCGGCGGCGCGGTGTCCAGAAGTACCCGGTGACGAAGTGCTTTGAAACGCCGCACCGAGACGGTAGATGAAAAGATACCCGTTATCGCCGTCGAAGAGGGGTCCATGCTACGCATCGTACTGACCGCAGCGCTGGCAGTCCTGGCCGCGCCGGCCTTCGCCAATGATTCCGTCGCCGAGCTTGGCACCGGCGGCCTGATCCTGTCGCGCAGCGACGCCGTCGCCATGCAGAGCGAGGATCTTTTCATCTCGCCGGAAAAAGTGACGGTCGACTATGTCTTCCGCAACAACACCGACAAGGATGTCAGCTCCATCGTCGCCTTCCCGATGCCCGACATCGAGGGCGATCCCAACGAGATGCCGGCCATCCCGGAGGCGCAGAGCGACAATTTCCTCGGCTTCGAGGTGACGATCGACGGCGTCGACGCGAAGCCGCAGCTCGAGCAAAGGGCGTTCGCGCTGGGCATCGACATCACCGCCGACCTCAAGGCGCAGAACGTGCCGCTCTATCCCTTCGGCGACGCCGCCAAGGCGGCGCTGGCAAAGCTGCCCAAGGATGTCACCAAGGACTGGGAAGACCGCGGCATCATCATCGAGGATACCGCCGATGACGGCTCGGGCATGCAGACCGCCTATGTGCCCTTCTGGCAATTGCGCTCGACTTATTGGTGGCGCTCGACCTTCCCAGCCAACAAGGAGGTCCATGTCTCGCACCGCTACAAGCCCAGCGTCGGCGGCACCTCCTCGGTCAGCTTCTTCTCCGACGGCCAGTTCCAGAACCCGCAATATCAAAGCTACAAGAGCCGCTATTGCATGGACGAGACGTTCGACAACGCGGTGCGCAAGGCGGCCAAGGCGAATCCGGACGGCTATCCGAAATATTACGAGAGCCGGATCGCCTACATCCTCACCACGGGAGGCAATTGGGCATCCGGCACTATCGGCAATTTCAAGCTGACCATCGACAAGGGCAGCCCCAAAAACCTCGTCTCCTTCTGTGGCGACAATGTCAAAAAGGTCGGGCCGACGACATTCGAGATCACCGCGAAGGATTTTTATCCCGAGCGAGACATCGACATCCTGCTGCTGGAGCCGTCGGACAATGGCGGGAGCGGCGGCTGATGGACATCGCGATCTATGTCGCCATTGCCGCAAACGGCGTGATCGGCCGCGAAGGCGGCCTGCCTTGGCGGCTTTCCACCGATCTCAAGCGCTTTAAGGCCGACACGATGGGCAAGCCGATCATCATGGGCCGCAAGACCTACGAAGGCATCGGCCGGCCGCTTCCCGGCCGGCTCAACATCGTGGTGACACGCGACAAAGCCTGGCGCGGCGAAGGCATCGAGGTGGCCCACTCGCTGGATGACGCGATCGCGCTGGCCAAGGTGCGCGGCCGCTGCATGGCGGGGGCGGAGGAGATCTGCGTGGTCGGTGGCGGCGAGATCTATGCCCAGGCCTTGCCGCTTGCCGACCGGCTGCATGTGACCCATGTGCTGGCCAGCGTCGACGGCGATGCGCATTTTCCGCCGATCGACCCAAGCATCTGGCAAGTCGTCAGCGCCGAGGATTTTCCCGCCGGCGAGAAGGACAGCCACGCGACGCGCTACACCGTCTATCAACGCCGTCGCGACGGTCATTGACGACGACAAACGGTCGCTACCGGCCCAAATCGGACGGTGGCGGTGGCACATCGCGTTGAAAGCGTGCCAAGGCGTCCCTATAGAAGAACGGTGTTACAGCGCCGCGCGTCCAGCCGGACGCGCAAAAGGACGCGGTAAAACTTTGATTTTGGCGCATGATTCCTTTCCGAAAACCGAATTTCGGTTTTCGGGGTCATGCGCTAGGATTGCGCCGCAAGGCTTGAGGGAACCGAAGCGAAAGGACATTCATGCCCTGGAACGACAAGAGCGGTGGCGGCGGCCCGTGGGGCGGCGGCGGCAATCAGGGGCCCTGGGGGCAGGGACCGAAAGGGCCAAGCGGCCCGCAGGGTTCGCCTCCCGATCTCGAGGACATCATCCGCCGCGGCCAGGACAGGCTGCGGCGCGCGCTTCCGGGCGGCGGCGGTGCCAGCCCGGCCGTGCTCGGGCTGATCGCGCTGGCCCTTATCGTGCTATGGGCCTTCAAGGCGATCTACACCGTGCAGCCCGACGAGGTTGCCGTCGAATTGCGTTTCGGCCAGCCGAAGGCCGAGCTCTCGCAGCCTGGCCTGCATTTCCACTGGTGGCCGGTCGAAACGGTCGAGACCGCCAAGATCTCCGAACAGCTCGTCAGCATCGGCGGCGGCGCGACCAGCGGCTCCGGGCTGATGCTCTCCGGCGACCAGAACATCGTCAACGTGCAGTTTTCGGTCGCCTACCAGGTCTCCGATCCCAAAGCCTATCTGTTCGACGTCTCAGATCCCGACGGCATGCTGACCCAGGTGGCCGAGAGCGCCATGCGCGAAGTCGTCGGCCGGCGTCCGGCGCAGGACATCTTCCGCGACGATCGCCAGGGCATCGCAACGGCGGTGCGCGAGATCATCCAGGGCACGCTCGACGGCTACAAGACCGGCCTCCAGGTCAACGCGGTCTCGATTGAGGACGCAGCACCCCCGCGCGAGGTGGCGGATGCATTCGACGAGGTACAGCGCGCCGAGCAGGACGAAGACAAGTTCGTCGAGCAGGCCAACCAGTATTCCAACCAGAAGCTCGGGCAGGCGCGCGGCGAGGCGGCGCAGATTCGCGAAGATGCGGCGGCCTACAAGAACCGGGTCGTTCAGGAGGCGGAAGGCGAGGCGCAGCGCTTCATCTCCGTCTATAATGAATACGCCAAGGCGCCCGATGTCACGCGCAAGCGCCTTTATCTGGAAACGATGGAGAGAATCCTGAAGGACTCGAACAAGGTCGTCGTCGAGCAGGGCAACGGGCAGGGTGTGCTGCCCTATCTGCCGCTACCCGCCTTGCAGCCCAAGGCGCAGCCCGCGCCGCCCACCATGGGCGCCACCACGGGAGGTAACCAGTGATGGCCAACCGTCTTCCCATTATCGCCGTCATCGCGGCAGTCCTTCTGTTTCTGCTCTATTCCTCGGTGTTCGTGGTCAATGCCGGCCAGCAGGCGATCGTGCTGAGGTTCGGCGAGATCATCGACGTCAAGAACGAACCCGGCATCTACTTCAAGGCGCCGTTCGCCTTCTTCGACGCCGACAGCGTGCAGATGGTCGAGAAGCGGGTGATGCGCTTCGACCTCGACAACATCCGCGTGCAGGTCTCGGGCGGCAAGTTCTACGAGGTCGATGCCTTCATCGCCTATCGCATCTCGGATCCGCGCACGTTCCGCGCGGCGGTGTCCGGGCAGGTCGAACTGGCCGAGGCGCGTCTGAAGACGCGTCTCGACGCGGCGCTGCGCCGTGTCTATGGCCTGCGCGACTTCGAGGCAGCTCTTTCGGAAGAGCGCGGCAACATGATGCGCGAAGTGCGCGATCAGCTGCGCCCGGACGCGACGTCGCTCGGCCTCGACATCGAGGATGTGCGCATCCGCCGGACCGATCTGACGGCGGAGGTCTCGCAGCAGACCTATGACCGCATGAAGGCCGAGCGCCTGGCCGAGGCCGAGCGTCTGAGGGCGCGCGGCAACGAGGCGGCGCAGCGCATCAGGGCGCGAGCCGACCGCGAGGTCGTCGAGATCGTCGCCGAGGCGCAGAAGGAATCGGAAATCCTGCGCGGCGAGGGCGAGGCGCAGCGCAGCGCGACTTTCGCGGATGCCTATAAGCGCGATCCGGCCTTCTTCGATTTCTATCGCTCGATGAACGCCTACGGCACGGCGCTGGACAACACCGGAACGACGATGGTGCTCTCGCCACAGTCCGAGTTCTTCCGCTACTTCCGCGATCCGGACAGCAAGCCCGTGCCGGCACCTGCCGCGCCACCGGCTGCATCCGCTGCGCCTGCGACGGCTCCCGCCGCGCCTGCGACTGCACCTGCCGCGCCCGTGACGCAACCCGGCGCCACCCAGTAGCGGGCGGTGCAGGATTTTCTGGCGGCAATCGGCCTGGTCCTGGTGATCGAAGGGCTGGTCTATGGAGGGTTTCCGGCTTTGGCCCGGAAACTCGCCGCCGAGGTGCTGTCGATGCCGGAAAATATGCTGCGGATCGGCGGACTGGCCGCGATCGCCATCGGTGTCTGCATAGTCTGGCTGGTCCGCGGCTAGTTGTTTGTTTTTATGCAATTCCGGGCGGAACCTATGGCGAAGGCGCCGAGCCCAACCGCTAAGCACTTCCTGGAATTGCTCGAATGAAAATTCCTTGGTGCCGCAGCGATTGACGATTTATCTTTCGCCGATAGCTATAGCCGCAAACGTGCCTTATTTCTTGCCAACATGAACAGGACAGGCGCCTTTGCGGATGCGCTTTTCCTTTTCAGAACCACCTGGAGGCCACGATGATATCCGACACCCTGTTGCGCGCGGCGCGGCGCATGGTTTTCGCCGGCGCCACGGCATTCGCGGTCGGCATTGTCGCCGTCCCGTCCTTCGTCACGCCGACGATCGCCTCCGACGGACCGCCTTCGGTCGCCGATCTCGCCGAGCGCCTACTCGGCGCGGTGGTCAATATCTCGACCTCGCAGACGGTGAAGGGCACGGAAGGACCGGGCGCGGTGCCGATGCCGCAACTGCCCGAGGGTTCGCCGTTCCAGGACTTCTTCGACGACTTCTTCAAGAACCGCGGCGGCGAGAAGGGCAGCGGCGGGCAGAAAGTGCAGTCGCTCGGCTCCGGTTTCGTCATCGACGCCGAGCAGGGCATTGTGGTGACCAACAACCACGTCATCGCCGACGCCGACGATATCGAGGTCAATTTCTCCGACGGCATCACGCTGAAGGCGACGCTTGTCGGAACCGACACCAAGACCGATGTCGCGGTGCTGAAAGTCGACCCCAAAGGCCACAAGCTGACGGCGGTGAAATTCGGCGATTCCACCAAGATGCGCGTGGGCGACTGGGTGATGGCGATCGGCAACCCGTTCGGCCTGGGCGGCACGGTGACGGTCGGCATCGTCTCGGCACGCAATCGCGACATCAATTCCGGCCCCTATGACGACTTCATCCAGACCGACGCCGCCATCAACCGCGGCAATTCCGGCGGTCCGCTGTTCAACGCCGCCGGCGAGGTCATCGGCATCAACACGGCGATCATCTCGCCGTCGGGCGGCTCGATCGGCATCGGCTTCTCCATCCCCTCGCAGCTTGCCGCGGGCGTCGTCGACCAGCTTCGCCAGTATGGCGAGACGCGGCGCGGCTGGCTTGGCGTGCGGATCCAGCCGGTGACGGACGACATCGCCGAAAGCCTCGGCATGGCGACCGCTAAGGGCGCGCTGGTAGCCGGCGTCATCAAGGGCGGGCCGGTCGACAACGGTTCGGTGCAGGCCGGCGACGTCATCATCAAGTTCGACGGCAAGGATATCCATGAAATGCGGGACCTGCCGCGCGTCGTCGCCGAAAGCCCTGTCGGCAAGGCGGTGGACGTGGTCATCGTGCGCAAGGGCGTCGAGCAGACTGTCAAGGTGACGCTCGGCCGGCTCGAGGACGGCGAGAAGCTCGCCAGCGGCGGCGAGAACGGCAACACCGACCAGGACAAGGGCGACAAGACGGCGCCTCCGGTATCGACGGCCTCGGTGCTTGGCATGACGGTCGGCGAGCTCAACGACCAGACGCGGCAAAAATTCGGCATCGCGGCCGACGTGTCCGGCGTGGTCATCACCGACGTCGCCAAGGATTCGGCGGCGGCCGAGCGCGGCATCCAGCCCGGCGAGGTGATCACCGAGATCGCGCAGGAATCGGTCGGCACGCCGAAGGACGTGATGGACCGGATCGGCGCGCTGAAGGAACAGGGCCGCAAGAACGCGCTCCTGATGCTGGCCTCGAAGACCGGCGAACTGCGCTTCGTCACGATCCGGATGGATTGAGCTTTCGATTCGGCGAAATCAAAAAAGGCGGCTAACCAGCCGCCTTTTTTCTTGCGTGCCACTCCTCGGCCGAAAGCCTGTAGAGCACGTGCCGCTTGAGCGCGGGATGGCTGTCCGGAATGTCGGGATGGTCGAAGTCGCTGGCCGGGTCGGCGCTCATGCCGAGGCGTTTCATGACGGCGGTGGAGCGATGATTGTCGGCCACGGCGAAGGAGACGATCTCGTTGACGCCCAGCGTGTCGAAGCCGTAGGCGAGCCAGGCCTCCGCCGCCTCGGAGACATAGCCCTTGCCCCAGTATTCCGGTGCCAGCCGCCAGCCGATCTCGATCGTGCCGGCCGGCAGGGAGGGCACATGATCGGTTTCGAGGAGGCCGACGAAGCCGATGCACTCGCCGGTGGCCGCGATCTCGGCGGCGGCAAAACCATAGCCGTCCTCGGCGATCCAGGAGCGGAACTCATCCATTATGGCGTCGGCGGTAGCGCGGTCGCGGCGGAACGGGAAGAACTCCATCACGCGCTCGTCGGAGTTGATGCGGTGGAAAAGCTCGCGGTCGCGCTCTTCCCAGTTGCGCAGGATCAGCCGTTCGGTGCGGATCGGCGTCATCGGAGACCTCAAAGGACGAACTCGTCCCGGCGATAGCCCTGTAGATAGAGCAGCGCAGTCAGGTCGCCGTGATCGATGCGGATGCGCGCCTGCTCCGCCACCGCCGGCTTGGCGTGGAGGGCGACGCCGGTGCCGGCAAGACGGATCATATCGAGATCGTTGGCGCCGTCCCCGACCGCGATGGCATCCTCGGTCGTCAGCCCGAGCCTCTTGGCGATGTCGAGCAGCGCTTCGGCCTTTGCGGCGCGGCCGAGGATCGGCTCGGCCACCATGCCGGTGAATTTCCCGTCCTTCTCGATCAGGCGGTTGGCCCGGTTTTCCTGGAACCCCAGCTTGGTGGCGATGCGGCTGGTGAAGACGTCGAAGCCGCCCGAGACCAGCGCCGTCCAGGCGCCATGGGCGCGCATCGTCTGCACCAGCGCGCGGCCGCCGGCTGCGAGCGTCAGCCGTTTGGCGATGATGCGGTCGACCACGGCGGTGTCGAGGCCCCTCAGCAGGGCGACGCGCTCGCGCAGCGCGGGCTCGAAGGCGATTTCGCCATTCATCGAGCGCGCGGTGATCGCCGCAACATGATCCTTGACGCCGATCTCGTCGGCAAGCTCGTCGATGCATTCCTGGTCGATCATGGTCGAATCCATATCGGCAAGCAGGATCTTCTTGCGCCTGCCTTCGGGGGGCTGGACGACGATGTCGACCGGTTCGGACGCCAGCGCGGCCCGCAGATTGGCGGTCATTTCGCCGATATCCGGCGTCTGCGGCAAAACGAGATCGCAGGCGACGTCCTCGGCCAGCCAGTGAACGGCGCTTGCGCCGGCGGCCCGCAAGGCCATATTCGCAAGCGAGGCCGGCACGGCGCGGGCTTCTGGACGGGACACTAAAGTGGCGATCAGCGGCATCGAACATTCCGGCAGGCAGGCGGGCGAAGGCCGCATCAAGAACGCGATCCTGATAGCCGGGCCGACCGCCAGCGGCAAGTCGGCGCTGGCGCTTGATGTTGCCGAACGCAATGGCGGCGTCATCGTCAACACCGATTCCATGCAGGGCTATTCCGTGCTCGACGTCCTGACGGCGCGGCCGAGCGCCGCCGAAATGGCGCGCGTTCCGCATTTCCTTTACGGCCATGTGCATCCATCCACGGCCTATTCCACCGGCGCCTGGCTGCGCGACGTGACGAAGCTGATCGACGATGGCGTCCTGTCGGGCCGACCGGTCGTTTTCGTCGGCGGCACCGGGCTTTATTTCCGGGCGCTGGCCGAAGGCATTTCGGATATGCCGGATATTCCGGCGGCCGTCCGCGAGCGCTGGCGTTACGAGCTCAAGGAACAAGGGGCCGAAAGGCTGCATCGCCTGCTGATGCACGAGGACTCGGCCATGGCCATGCAACTCAGGCCGACGGACGGCCAGCGCATCGTGCGGGCGCTCGAGGTGCTCGATGCTTCGGGGCGCTCGATCCTCGAATGGCAGGCGGCGCGCGGCCGGCCGCTGATCGATCGCGACAGCGCGCGCTTCCTGGTCATCGAGCCGGATCGGCAACAGCTGGTCCGGCGCATCGAGGCGCGCTTCGACCAGATGCTCGACAAGGGCGCGCTCGACGAGGTGCGTCAGCTCATCGCGCTCGGCCTTGACCCCGACCTGCCGGCGATGAAAGCGATCGGCGTGCGCGAGCTGCAGGCGGTAATGGCCGGACAGTCGGGTTTTCCCGAAGCGATCGAACGCGCCAAGATCGCGACGCGGCAATATGCCAAGCGCCAGTCCACCTGGTTCAGGCACCAGCTGGGCGCGGAGTGGCGCAGGCTGCGGCCGGGCGATGAACCGGCTGCCCTGGACTGACCAAAAGCTTTTTCAATCAGTACCTTAAAGTCCCCGGTTCTAATTCTCGCCAAGGTTGTCCGGATTAACCGTCCGTAAGGCCCCCCATGCCATAACCTCAGTGGGCTGCAGTGCCGCGGGGAGCAGATGCGTTTCCATAAGGCGGAATCCGCATTTTTCGTGTTTATTTTTGTGATCCTGGCCGCGGGCCTGGTGACCTTCCATGCCTATGGTCAATTGCAGGAAATAGCCGCCGACCTCGATGCCGCATCGCGCGTCGATAAAATTGTCTATCTCAACAAATCGCTGTTCGTTACCGGAGCGCTTCTGGCGACGGCGCTGTTCTTCGGCACCTTCTTCATCTACCCGCTGATCCGCGGCCAGGTGCGGGAGGAGGGCAAGCTCAGGGCCATGACGGTCTCGCTCAGCGCCCGTTCGCAAACGCTCGAGCAGGCGGCGCTCACCGACGGTCTGACCGGCATGCAGAACCGCCGCTATTTCGACGATGCGCTGCGCGAATATCTGCATGAGTTTCGCCGCATCGACAGGCCGGTCGGGCTGATGATCCTCGATCTCGACCATTTCAAGCAGGTCAACGACACGCATGGTCACGATGTCGGCGACGAGGTGCTGAGAGCCGTCGCCACCTGCCTGAGAGGCATGACGCGCTATCACGATGTGGTGGCGCGGTTGGGCGGCGAGGAGTTTGCCGTCGTTACCCCAAACATGGATGTCGAGCTGCTCGCCAGGTTTGCCGAGCGCATCCGCAAGGCGATCGCCAATTTGTCGATCATGTCGGGCAATGTGCGGCTCAAGGTCACCACCAGCGTCGGCCTTGCCGTCTGGGACCACAAGGAAAGCGCGGAGGATTTCTACCGCCGCGCCGACCGCCAGCTCTATGAGGCAAAGAAGCAAGGCCGCAACCGCGTCTGCGCCTAAAATTCCGACATGAATTCACGAGGCCGGTCGACTGCCGCGCCTTTCTCGACTTCCGGTGCTCACGGACTAAATGTCCGCTCCGCTCCGGCTTCTCGAAAGCCACGCCATTCGATCCGGCCTGATGAATTCCTGTTCGGAATTTGGCTGTGCTTACGAGGCTGGTTGTTCAATCATTGAATTGGCGCATGCCGAAGGTCGATGGCTTCAGGCCGTAGCGGGTGTCGAAGTCGTCGTCGGGCTGGACGCGGGGCGCGGCGGTGGCCGGCTTCTTGTAGTCCGGGTCGCCGGCCTGGCGGGTCGAGTCCACGGTCTCGGCGAAAGCCATGGACTGCTGCGGCTTCGGCACGTTGCGAAGCCGCTCGACGATCATGGCCAGATCGACGTCGCTGCCGTCCACGGAGGGCTCGATGTGCTCGCCTTTCGCGGTGCCGGGGATGAATTGCTGCGGCAGCTTCTCGAATTTCAGCCGCATGGTCGTCGCCACGCCTTCGCCGAAAGCGATGGCCTCGCGCTGCCCCATCGAGGACAGGAACGCCAGGGTCGAGGCGGAGGAGTCGGCGATGGCCGAACGGATGATCGCCTGGTCCTGCTCGTTGGCAAGCCGCATGGCGAAGAACGTCGAGCACTGCGACAGGATGGTCGGATCGAGCTCGCCCGGGCGCTGGGTGACCACGCCAAGATAACAACCATATTTGCGGCCCTCCTTGGCGATGCGCGACAGCGCGTGCCTGGTCGGCGCGAAGCCGAGACGCGGATCGGCCGGCATGTAGCGGTGGGCTTCCTCGCAAAGCAGGAGCAGCCTCAGCCGTCCCTCGCTCCACAACGCCAGGTCGAAGGCCAGGCGTGCCAGCACCGAGCAGACCGAATTGACGACTTCCGAAGGCATGCCGGCCATCTCGAAGCAGGTGACCGGGCGGCCGTGGCTTGGGACGCGGAAAATATTGCCGATCGTTTCGTGGATCGTGTCCTCGATCAGGCGCGAATTGAACATGAAGCGGTAGCGCGGGTCGGCGGCGGCCGATTCGATGCGCGTCTTCAGCGATTTCAGGATCGGGCGGTCGTTCTTGGCTTCGAGCATGCCCATGCGCTCGTCGATCTGCTTGATGAGATCGGCAATGCGGTAGGGCACCGGCGTGTCCGCCGTCAGCGCGTCGCTGCCGCGCCTGATATAGGTGCCGGAATTCGGGTTGCGGTAGAGGTTCTTGGCGGCCGGGATCAGGTCGCGCAGGACATCCACTTCCTCGGGCACCGTCTCGCGGCCGCGAAACAGCACTTCGGCGAACTCCTCGAGCCTGAACATCCAGAACGGCAGGTCGAGCGTCTTGGAATCGACCTTGACGCAATATTCCGGCAGCGAGGCGGCAAACTCGTTGTGAGGGTCGAGGATGAGCACGCGCAGATCCGGACGCGCCTCGATCGTCTTGCGCAAGAGCAGCGAGACCGCCGTCGATTTGCCGACGCCGGTCGTGCCGACGATGGCGAAATGGCGCGCCAGCGTGTCGTCGATGGCGATGTTGGCATCGATCGACTCATCCTGCGACAGCGTGCCGATGGTCACCGAATGGCGCCCGGCCAGATCGTAGACCGCCTGCAGGTCGCGGTTGCGGATGCGATGGGCGATGGCGCCGATATGCGGATAGGTGGTGATGCCACGGTCGAACACCGGCTTGGCGCCGGGCTCGGCACCGTCGCGCACTTCGCCGACCAGCTCGACGCTGACCTCGATCAGATTCTGCCCATCATGGTTCCAGTGAAGGTCCGACTTGCCGATAGCGTAGACAAGGCCGACCGTTCTCGTCGCGCCGAGATTGATGGAGATCATCCTGCCGACAGTCCAGAGGCCGGTGACCGTGCCTTCGGCGTCCTCGGCATGCGCGCTGATGGTGGCGCGCGCGCCGTCGCATTGCACGACATTGCCCAGAATGCGCTTGTCGTTCTGTTGGATGTTGCGGCGCTCCTGCGAGATCGGTTCGCCAACGGAGGCTTCGCGTTCGACAAACATGGCTGTCCCGGTTCCATTCCCCTGGAGCGGGAACCCTATCCAATCGGGGTTAAAGTCACGTGAGGTCGGATGGTGTAGGCCGCGTTAAGCCAGCCGCGACAATTCGATCGAACGGTCTCTTCCCAATCTGCGCAATTCCTATATATTGGACGAATGGACGATATATCGAATAACATCACAGCCACGATCGGAAAGCGCCTACACTCCGAAAGGACGGTGAGGCACTGGTCGCTGGCCGAATTGGCCCAGCGCTCGGCTGTCTCGAAGGCGATGCTGAGCGCCATCGAACGCGGTACGACCAGTCCGACCGCGGCGCTCCTGGTGCGCATCGCGGCCGCCTTCGGCATGACGCTGTCGACGCTGATCGCACGGGCCGAGATGCAAGGCGGCGGCGTTTCACGAAGGGACGAGCAGCCGGTCTGGCAGGACCCGGCAACGGGCTACGTCCGGCGGCATCTGTCGCCGGCATCGCACATGCCATTGGAACTGGTCAGGGTCAGCCTGCCGGCAGGCGCCAGGGTAAGCCTTCCGGCCGCATCCTACGCCTTTATCAAGCAGCAGATATGGCTGATCGATGGAAGGCTGGATTTCACCGAAGGCCATGTGGTGCACAGGCTAGAGCCCGGCGACTGCCTGGCGCTCGGCGCGCCCTCGGATTGCGTCTTTCATGCTCCCGGACCGGATGCGGCGGAGTATCTCGTGGCGCTGGTCAGGGACTGACTCCGATGTCTCGCAGGCTAAAGCGCTCGCACAATGGCGGGCCGCCGCTCGACGACTATGACGGCCCGCCCTGGGGCAAGGGTGATCCCTACATTTTCCTCGCCTGGCGCGCCGCCCACGACAAGGCCTGGAAGGCACCAAGCCATGCCGTCATGCTGATGCGGCTGGAGAGGGCCGAGCGGCTCGGACTGACCTATGAGGAATATACGCTCGAGATTCTGGAGCGTGGCCGCCATCTCAGCGAGGATGACTCCGACCGTATCGCCGAAATCCGGCGGACGCGCCGGCGCAAGCGGACCAGCCATTTCGAATGACCTTATCCCCGATACCTCTGGAGAGCACCAGCATGGACTCCCTTGAAATCCAGGCGTTGAGCGACGATGCGGCGACCATCGCGATGCTCGCCGATCTGTTGATCGAGACGGTCGCCGCCGGCGGATCGGTGAGCTTCATGCATCCATTGTCGGCGGAGGCCGCGCGGGATTTCTGGCGCAAGTCGCTTGCGGCGGCCGCGCGCGGGGAAAGGGCGGTGCTGGGCGCATGGCGGGGCGGGGCGCTTGCCGGCACCGTCACCCTGCTCCTCGACTTTCCCCCCAATCAACCGCACCGCGCCGAGATCGCCAAGCTGATGACCGGCCGCGGCCATCGCGGCAAGGGCGTCGCGACCCGCCTGATGCGCGCGGCAGAGGAACTGGCCGTCGAGAAAGGCCGCACGCTGCTCGTGCTGGACACGGCAAGCGAAGAGGGCGCAGCAGGCCTCTATGAGAAGCTTGGTTTCACGCTGACCGGCGAAATCCCCGATTTTGCGCTCAAGCCGCATGGCGGCCTGACCGGCACGTTGGTCTATTGGAAGCGGATAGGGCGAGATCGACGCCCACAAGTTGCGCCAATATAAGGCTGCCCTGACGGGCAGCGCGAAATTCTAAGCGCATGATGATGGAAGCTCGTTGCCGGGCTTCCATCCTGTTGCAAGCGTTCGGCTTCAAGCCTTGTGGTAGACTTCCTGCAGCCCATAGACAGGCGTCGGCAGGCCGACCTGCCTCGCCTTGAGCTGCAGCGACAGATACTGCGAATAGTGGCGCGACTGGTGCAGGTTGCCGCCGTGGAACCAGAGCGCTTCCTGCTGCGTCGGCTTCCACATATTGCGCTGCTCGCCTTCCCAGGGGCCGGGATCCTTTGTGGTGTTGGAACCCAGACCCCAGACCTTGCCGACCTTATCCGCCACCTCCTGGGAGATGAGGTCCGCGGCCCAGCCATTCATCGAGCCGTAGCCGGTGGCATAGATGATGAGATCGGCCGGCAACTCGGTGCCGTCGACGAATTTGACGCCGGTTTCGGTGAGTTCCTGGACCGCGGCGCCAGGTCCGCTTTTCAATTTGATCGAGCCGTCGATGACGAGGTCGCAGGCGCCGACATCGATATAGTAGCCGGAGCCGCGGCGCAGATATTTCATGAACAGGCCGGAGCCGTCGTCGCCCCAGTCGAGCATGAAGCCGGCCTTTTCCAGATCCTCATAGAATTTCGCGTCGCGCTCCTTCATCTGCTGGTAAAGCGGAATCTGGAATTCGTGCAGGATGCGGTAGGGGAGCGAAGCGAAGATCATGTCGGCCTTGCGCGTCGTCATGCCGTTCTCGACCGCCTGCTCGGAATAGAGCGCCCCAAGGCCGATATCCATCAGCGTATCCGACTTGACGATATGAGTGGATGACCGCTGCACCATGGTCACGTCGGCGCCGCCTTCCCACAGCGCCGCGCAGATGTCGTGCGCCGAATTGTTCGAGCCGATGACCACCACCTTCTTGCCGCGATATTTGTCCGGGCCGGGATGGGTCGAGGAATGCTGCTGCTCGCCCTTGAAGATGTCCTGGCCTTTGTATTTCGGCCAGTTCGCCTTGCCGGACATGCCGGTCGCCAGCACCAGTTGCTTCGGTTTCAGAACGATTTCCTTTCCGTCGCGCTCGACGACGACGGTCCATTCCTTGGCCTTCTCGTCGTATTTGGCGGATTTCGCGGTGGTGGAGCTCCAATAGTTCAGCTCCATCACCTTGGTGTACATCTCCAGCCAGTCGCCGATCTTGTCCTTCGGCGCGAAGACCGGCCAGTTCTTCGGAAAGTCGATATAGGGCAGGTGATCATACCAGACCGGGTCATGCAGGCAGAGCGACTTGTAGCGCTTTCGCCAGGAATCGCCCGGACGCTCGTTCTTCTCGATGATGATGGCCGGCACGCCGAGCTGTTTCAGCCTTGCGCCGAGCGCAATTCCGCCCTGGCCGCCGCCGATGATGACGACATAGGGTTGCCTGGTATGGCCGAGCTCGGCGATCTCGTCGTCGCGCTCCTCGCGCCATGTCTTGCGGCCCTTGCCGTGTCCGTGCTTGGCGCCGAGGGGACGGGTGAAGCCCGCTTTCTCCTCATGCCCTTTCAGCTCCGCCATCGTGGTGAGCAAAGTCCAGATCAGGTCGCCCTTGAACCGCACAAGGCCAAAGCCGCGCGCCACATTCGTCTCGAAGGTGATCCAGGCGGTTATGACGCCGCCATCCTCGCTCGCTTCCTCGCCCTTGGCCACCGACCAGCCGGTCGGCTTGATGTCGGCCAGCGTCGCATGCAGCATGTCGCGGATCTGGTCCTGACCCTCCATCGTCTTCAAGTTCCAGGTGAAGGTGACGAGGTCGCGCCAGTAGCAATCGGCCTGGAAGCAGTTGACGGCGCTGTCGATGTCGCCGGCTTCCAGTGCCTTGCCGAACTTGTCGAGCAGCGCCTGCGCTTTGGTGGTGGGTGTTCTCTCGAGCATTTGTTCTCCTCCGGTTTGCTTCTTGGGTAAGCGCGCCGCCGGATTGGGCTTTCCGGCATCCGCGAATTATTTCGGCAAAACCTGAGAGGCGTCACGCCCTCCAATAGTTTGGCGCGTTTTCAATGGCTTGATGGGGAAGCCGCGTTAAAGGCGCCATTTTACCCGTTGACAGGCTGCCGTACCCGCCTCTAGTGTCCGCGCCCATGAAAACGGCACTCATTCTCGTAGGCTGGCGCGTGGGCAAGGCGGTGTAACCGCCGGGCGAAAACCTCCCATGCGCATCCCACAGGCTCCCTCGGGGGCCTTTTTTATTGCCTTCAACCGAACTAAACGACCAGCAAATCGCCAGACGGCGGACAGTACGGGACCAGACCGATGAGCAACGGACAGAACGAGCGGCGCGAAATGACGGGCGCGGAGATGGTGGTGCAGGCGCTGAAGGACAACGGCGTCAAGCACGTCTTCGGCTATCCGGGCGGCGCGGTCCTTCCGATCTATGACGAGATATTCCAGCAGGACGAGGTCGAGCATATCCTGGTCCGGCACGAGCAGGGCGCCGGCCACGCGGCGGAAGGCTATGCGCGCTCGACCGGCAAGGCCGGCGTGCTCCTGGTGACGTCCGGCCCCGGCGCCACCAATGCGGTGACGCCGCTGCAGGATGCGCTGATGGATTCCATTCCCCTGGTCTGCCTCACCGGCCAGGTGCCGACCTCGCTGATCGGTTCCGACGCCTTCCAGGAATGCGACACGGTCGGCATCACGCGGCCATGTACCAAGCACAACTGGCTGGTGAAGGACGTGAACGAGCTCGCCGCCACCATCCATGAGGCATTCCATGTCGCGACGACCGGGCGGCCCGGTCCCGTCGTGGTCGACATCCCGAAGGACGTGCAGTTCGCCAAGGGCATCTATGTGCCGCCGCAGACCGCGCCGCGCACCAGCTACCAGCCGAAGGTCCAGGGCGACCTGGAAAAGGTGAAAGCTGCCGTCGAGCTGATGGCCGGCGCGAAGAAGCCGATCATCTATTCGGGCGGCGGCGTCATCAATTCGGGACCGGAAGCCAGTCATTTGCTGCGCGAGCTGGTCGACCTGACCGGCTTTCCGATTACCTCGACGCTAATGGGGCTCGGCGCCTATCCGGCATCAGGCAAGAACTGGGTCGGCATGCTCGGCATGCACGGCACCTACGAAGCCAACATGGCCATGCATGACTGCGACGTGATGGTCTGCATCGGCGCGCGCTTCGACGACCGCATCACCGGCCGGCTCAACGCCTTCTCGCCGAATTCGAAGAAGATCCACATCGACATCGATCCGTCCTCGATCAACAAGAACGTCCATGCCGATGTCGGGATTCTCGGCGATGTCGGCCGCGTGCTGGAAGATATGGTGCGGCTGTGGCGGGCGACCGCCAAGACCGACAAGAAGGCGCTCTATCCGTGGTGGGAGCAGATCGCGAAATGGCGGGCGCGGGATTCGCTTGCTTACAAGATGAACAATGACGTCATCATGCCGCAATATGCGATCCAGCGGCTCTATGCGCTGACCAAGGACATGGACACCTACATCACCACCGAGGTCGGCCAGCACCAGATGTGGGCGGCGCAGCATTACCATTTCGACAAGCCGAACCGCTGGATGACCTCGGGCGGCCTGGGCACGATGGGGTACGGACTGCCGGCGGCGCTCGGCGTGCAGATCGCGCATCCCGACGCGCTCGTCATCGACATCGCCGGCGACGCCTCGGTGCAGATGACCATGCAGGAGATGAGCTCGGCGGTGCAGTATGAGGCGCCGATCAAGATCTTCATCCTCAACAACCAGTATATGGGCATGGTGCGCCAGTGGCAGCAGCTGCTTCATGGCAACCGGCTGTCGCATTCCTATACCGAGGCAATGCCCGATTTCGTCAAGCTGGCGGAAGCCTATGGCGGCCACGGCATACGCTGCGATAAGCCGGATGAGCTCGACGACGCGATCCGCGAAATGATCTCGGTGAAGAAGCCGGTGCTGTTCGACTGCCGCGTGGCGACGCTTGCCAATTGCTTCCCGATGATCCCGTCGGGCAAGGCGCATAACGAGATGCTCCTGCCGGACGAGGCGACCGACGAGGCGGTGGCCAACGCCATCGACGCCAAGGGCAGGGAACTGGTTTAGGCAGCCGCTGGGGCAGGGCTGTCGTGAGAAGCCGTGCGCAAACAGAGAATTAGCTCAAAGGTCTGAAATCGAGATTCATCTTATGAACGCACAACACCTTCAACCGACTGGCTCCGCCTATTTCATCGCCAAGGAAACCGAGAAGCCGGAAACGCATACGCTCTCCGTGCTGGTCGACAACGAGCCGGGCGTGCTTGCCCGCGTCATCGGCCTGTTTTCCGGGCGCGGCTACAACATCGAAAGCCTGACCGTTTCCGAGACCGAGCACGAGAAGCATCTGTCGCGCATCACCATCGTGACGCGCGGCACGCCGCATGTGATGGAGCAGATCAAGAACCAGCTCGAGCGCATCGTGCCGGTGCATCGGGTGGTCGACCTGACCGTGCGCTCGCATCAGCTTGGCCAGGAACGGCCGCTGGAACGGGAACTCGCGCTGGTCAAGGTCGCCGGCACCGGCGACGCCCGGGTCGAGGCGCTTCGCCTTGCGGATGCTTTCCGCGCCTCGGTCATCGATGCCAACACCGAGCATTTCATCTTCGAGATCACCGGCAAAGGCTCGAAGCTCGACCAGTTCATCGCCATCATGAAGCCGCTCGGCCTGGTCGAGATCTGCCGCACCGGCGTCGCCGCGATGAACCGCGGCCCGCAGGGCATGTAATCAGGACGACCATCCTGTTCCAGCTTTGGCCCGGCGATTTGCCCGTTTCTGGCTTTTGCACACTTGCTAAAAGGACAGTAAGGCTGACATATCCGGGAGGATAACATGTCGCTCGACGCATTCCTTGCCCTGCTGGTCTATGCCTTCGTGACGTCGATCACACCGGGGCCGAACAACCTCATGCTGCTCGCTTCCGGCGTGAATTTCGGTATCGCCAGGACGGTTCCGCACATGCTGGGCATCAGCATCGGGTTTTTGGTCCTGCTTTTGGCGGTCGGCTTCGGGCTCGGCGCGGTGCTGACGGCGTTGCCTGTGCTGCATACGGCGTTGAAGATCGCCGGCGCGGCCTATCTGCTCTACCTCGCCTGGAAGATCGCCATGTCGCGCTCGATGAGCGACGGAAAAGGGCTGGAGGGGCGGCCGATGCGCTTCATCGACGCCGCTGCCTTCCAGTGGGTCAACCCAAAGGCATGGGTGATGGCGATCACCGCGATGGCCGTCTACACCAATGCCGATCACCCGTTCGTCTCGGTGGCGCTGATCTCGATCGCCTTCACCATCGTCAACCTGCCCAGCGTGTCGGTATGGGCCGGCTTCGGCACAGCGCTGCGCGGGTTCCTGTCGGATCCGGTGCGGCTGAAATGGTTCAACATCGCCATGGGTATGCTGTTGGCGGCGACGCTTTGGCCCATGCTCCGTTAGGTGTATCAGCATCCAGGTGCCTGCAAACGCCGGCTCTCTGCGCTGAATCTCAACTCATTTAGGCAGCTTCTTCGGACCGGCCGCAGCGGCCTTCGCTGCCTCTTAGCCGGCTGCCCAACATTTGTGCACTGCACATTAAATCTTCGTAATGCCGTGTTTTGACCCTTTTCCGCCCGAGCCTTGTCCTATCTATTCGGCGAAAATCGCGGCGAAGAGCCGTGAATCGAGCTACAATGGACCACCGAGATCGGCGTGTCGCGAGTAGAGGGCTTGTTTGTCGATGCGCGGAAAAATCGCCTTTGCAGTTGTTGCGGTCGCCTGTCTGGCGGGTGCCGGGGCTCTATTATTCGCCCGCGACGCTGGCCAAGGTCCAGCAGCTGATTTCGGGCAAGCAGGCCAGCGTGGCCGCCGCGGACAAGACGGCGAGCGGCGATAAAGCGGCCGCCGCCTCTGACAATGCAAAAGGCGGCAATGCGAAAGGCGGCGGGCCGCGTTCGGCCTCAATCGTCTCCGCCACCGCGACGACCGCGGATTTCCCGATACGCCGCTATGCCATCGGCTTCGTCTCGTCGCCGGAGGTGGTCAATATCAATGCCCGCGTTTCCAGCCAGATCGTGTCGATCGCGGTCAAGGACGGGCAGATGGTCAAGGCCGGCGATCTGCTCATTTCGCTCGATGACCGCGCGCTGAAGGCGCAGCTCGCCAAGGACCAGGCGACGCTGGCCAAGGACCAGGCGATGCTGGTGAGCGCCCAGGCCGATCTGCAGCGCGCCAAGGACCTCGTCGCCAAGCAGGCCGGCACGCAGCAGACCTACGATCAGGCGCTGGCGGCGCAGAAGGCCGCGGCCGCCACCATCGACGCCGACAAGGCGACCATCGATGCCGACACCGTGCAATTGAGCTACGCGACGATTACGGCGCCGATCTCGGGCCGGCTCGGCGCCATCAACGTCTCGGTCGGCGATCTCGTCACCACCAGCAACGGCAGCTCAGGCAGTTCGACGCCACTGGTCACCATCACGCAGATGGATCCGCTGCAGGTGAACTTCACGCTGCCGGAGAGCAACCTTGCCTTGCTGCACAAGGCGCTCGCCGACCCACAGCAAGGCGACGTGACGCTGACCAAGGACGGTGATCCCACGCCGATCGGCAAGGGCACGCTCGATTTTGTCGATTCCAGCGTCGATACGGCTTCAGGCACCATCGCGACGCGCGCGAGCATCCCCAATCCGGATCTTTCGCTGTGGCCCGGGCAATACGTCAACGTGGTGCTCGAGGCCGGCACGATGCCGCAGATGACCTCGGTTCCCACGGTCGCGGTTCAGCCCAGCCAGAAGGGACCCTTCGTTTACGTGGTCAAGCCGGACAACACCGTCGAGATGCGGCCGGTGAAGGTGGCGCTGACGGAGGGCCAAAACAGCGCCATCAGCGATGGTCTCAAGAGCGGCGAGAAGGTCGTCGTCGAGGGCCAGACGCGATTGAAGAACGGCGCGGCAGTGCATGAAGGCAAAGCCGCGGCCGGATCCGGCGATCAGGCATCGTCCAAGGTCGCGGAGGCCGACAAGGCCGGCGGGGCGAGCCAATGATCTCCGAATTCTGCATCCGCAAGCCCGTCGCCACCCTTTTGATGTCGTTCGCCCTGATTCTGGGCGGAATCTTTGCCTACAAATTCCTGCCGGTCGCGGCACTGCCGAGCGCGGAATTTCCGGTGGTCAACGTCTCGGCGCAGTTGCCCGGCGCGTCGCCGGAGACAATGGCGACTTCCGTTGCGACGCCGCTGATCAAGCAGTTCGCCACTATCGCCGGCATCGACTCGATCTCGACCACCAATTCCCTCGGCCAGACCTCGATCGCCATCCAATTCGTGCTCAACCGCGACATCGACGCGGCGGCCGCGGATGTCCAGGCGGCGATAGCGCGCACGCAAAAATCGCTGCCGCCGGAAATGACGGCGCCGCCGAGCTATCGCAAGGTCAATCCGGCCGACGCGCCGATCCTTTTGATGTCGCTGGTCAGCGACACGGTCCCGCTGACGGATCTGGACGCCTTTGCCGAAAATGTCATCTCACCGTCGCTGTCGACCATCGACGGCGTGGCGCAAGTCTCGATCTTCGGCCAGCAGAAATATGCCGTGCGCATCCAGATCGACCCGACGGCGCTTGCCGCGCGCGGCATCTCGATCGATCAGCTGCAGGCCGCGATCACCTCGGCCAACAGCAACACGCCGCTCGGCGTGCTGCAGAACAACAAGCAGCAGCTGACCATCACCGCTAACACCCAGCTCGGCAATGCCGCCGCCTTTTCCAACCTCATCATCGCCACCAAGAACGGCCATCCGGTACGGCTGGGCGAGGTGACGCGCGTCGTCGATTCCGTGCAGACCACGACGACGGCGAGCTGGTACGACGGCACGCGCGCGATCATCCTCGCGGTCCAGCGCCAGCCCGACGCAAACACTGTCGAGGTGGTCGACAAGGTCAAGGCGATGCTGCCGTCCTTCCAGGACCAGATGCCGGCGGCAGCCAGCATCAAGCTGCTCAACGACCGGTCGACCTCGATCCGGCAAGCCGTCGACGACGTCCAGTTCACGCTGCTCCTGACCATTGCCCTGGTGGTGATGGTGATCTTCGTGTTCCTGCGCAGGGTGACGGCAACCATCATCCCGGCCGTGGCGGTGCCGATCTCGCTGATCGCCACGCTCGGCGCGATGTTCCTGTTCGGCTTCTCGATCGACAACATCTCGCTGATGGGATTGACTTTAGCCGTCGGCCTTGTCGTCGACGACGCCATCGTCATGCTGGAAAATATCTTCCGCCACATGGAAGAAGACGGGTTGTCGGCCTTCGACGCCGCACTGAAGGGCGCGCGCGAAATCGGCTTCACCATCATCTCGATCTCGATCTCTTTGGTGGCCGTGTTCATTCCGGTGCTTCTGATGGGCGGCGTCATCGGCCGCATCTTCAACGAATTCGCCGTGGTGGTGACCGTCGCCATACTGGCCTCGATGTTCGTGTCGCTGACGCTGACGCCGATGCTCTGCTCGCGCCTGCTGTCGGTGACCAAGGCCGATCGCGAAAAGCACGCCCCCGGTCACAGGCCGGACCTCATCACGCGCGGCTACGACCGGATCCTGGGCTTTTGCCTGCGAAACACTTTCCTGGTGTTCCTCGTCTTCGTTGCCACCGCGGCAGCGTCGGTGTGGCTGATCCAGGTTTCGCCGAAAGGCTTCTTCCCGCAGGAGGATATCAGCCAGATCTCGGTGACCACCCTTGCGCGTCAAGACATCTCTTTCGACGCCATGGTCAAGCTGCAGGGGCAGGTGGCCAGCGTGTTTTCGAAGTCGCCCTATGTCGACCATGTGGCCTGGTCGGCGGGTAGCGGCAACAACGCGCTCAACCAGGGCCAGCTCTTCGTCCAGCTCAAGGGCAAGGATCAGCGACCCAACATCGAGAAGGTGCTTTCGGATCTGAGACGCCAATTGGCCGGCGTGGCGGGTATCGAGACCTATATGCAGCCTGTGCAGAACCTGCGGCTGGGCTCGCGGTCATCCGCCAGCGCCTATCAGCTCGTGGTGCAGGGCCTGGATACCGGCCAGACGGACATCTGGGCGCAGAAGCTGAACGACGCGATGGCCGCCGACCACACGATGTTCACCGACGTCACCAGCGACTTGCAGAACAACGCGTTGCAGGCGTCGCTGGTGATCGACCGCGACAAGGCCGCCCAGCTCGGCATCGATACCGACACGCTTCGTTCCGCCCTCTATGGCGGCTTCGGCACCGACCAGGTTTCGACGATCTTCGGTTCGGCCGACAGCTATGAGGTCATCACCGAGCTCGATCCCAAGATCGAATGGTCGCCGGAGCGGATGCTCGCCATCCAGATGCGGACGGCGAGCGGCAGCCTGGTGCCTCTCGGCGCCTTCGCCCATGTCGATCGCACAGCCGGCGCGCTGACGGTCAATCAGCTCGGCCAGCTTCCGGCGGTGACGATCTCCTACAATCTGCCGCAGGGCGTATCGCTCGGCGACACGGTGACCCGCATCGATCAGCTCAAAGAGCAGATCGGCATGCCGAAGGAGATATCGACGAGCTTTGCCGGCACGGCCAAGACCTTCCAGGATTCGCTGGCCAACCAGGGCTTCCTGATCGGCGGCGCGATCCTGACGATCTATATCGTGCTCGGCATGCTCTATGAGAGCTTCATCCACCCGCTCACCATTCTCACCGGCTTGCCGTCGGCAGTGCTCGGCGCCGTGGTGGCGCTGCACTTCGCCGGCATGGACCTGTCGGTGATCGCAGTGATCGGCATCCTGATGCTGATCGGCATCGTCAAGAAGAACGGCATCATGATGGTCGACGTCGCGCTGGAACTCAGGCGACAAGGCATGTCGGCGAAGGACTCCATCCACAAGGCCTGCCTGATGCGTTTCCGGCCGATCATGATGACGACGCTTGCCGCGTTGATGGGTACGTTCCCGATCGCGCTCGGCACCGGCGCCAGCGCCGAATTGCGCCAGCCGCTCGGCGTTGCCGTGGTCGGCGGTCTGCTCGCCTCGCAGGCGCTGACGCTGTTCGTGACGCCGGTGATCTATGTCTATTTCGAGAATTTCTCGGGCTGGCTGCTCAGCTTCTCGTCAAAGAAGAGCCGGCCGGCGCTGCATGTGGTGGAAAGCGGCGAGCAACGCTCGCTGTTCGATGGCGAACCCGAGCCGCACAAGACGGCAGCCGAGTAGATCGCTCCGGCTGGCCCAAGCCCCGGCGCTTGCGGCCGGCCGCGGCCGATCCTAATCTGTGGCCATGTCCCATGATCATGACCACGACAACGAACTCGATCCGTTCGCGGCGCGCGTGCGCGCGCTGGAGACGATCCTGACCCAAAAGGGCCTGATCGACCCTGCGGCCATCGACGTCATCGTCGATACCTATGAGACGAAGATCGGCCCGCGCAACGGCGCGCGGGTGGTGGCGAAAGCCTGGAACGATCCGGCCTATGCCGAATGGCTCAAGCGCGACGCGACCGCTGCGATCGCATCGCTCTCCTATACCGGCCGCCAGGGCGAGCACATGCAGGCCGTGTTCAACACCGAGGAGACGCACAACCTCGTCGTCTGCACGCTCTGTTCCTGCTATCCATGGTCCGTGCTCGGCCTGCCGCCGGTCTGGTACAAGGCGCCGCCTTACAGGTCGCGGGCGGTGATCGATCCGCGCGGCGTGCTCGAAGAATTCGGGCTGACGCTGCCGGCGGAGAAGAAGATTCGCGTCTGGGATTCGACCGCCGAGCTTCGGTATCTGGTGGTGCCGATGCGGCCGAAAGGCACGGAGGGCTGGAGCGAGGAGCAGCTTGCAGGGCTGGTCAGCCGTGACGCGATGATCGGCACCGCGCTTGCCAAAGAGCCGGAAGGGGAGCCGGCATGAACGGGCCGCAGGATCTCGGCGGGCAGATGGGTTTCGGACCGGTCGCGCCCGAAAAGGACGAGCCTTATTTCCATGCGGCATGGGAAAAGCGGGCCTTGGGCGTGACGCTGACAGCCGGCGCCATGGGCGCCTGGAACATCGACGAGAGCCGGCATGCACGGGAATCGCTGCATCCCGCCGATTATTATTCGTCGAGCTACTACCAGATCTGGATCAAGGCGCTGGAGACGCTGCTGAAGCGCCACGGCTTCGTCACCGAGCGCGACCTTGCCGCCGGCAAGGCGGTCGATGCGGCTGCGACACCGAAAAGAGTGCTGAAGGCGGCGGATGTGCCGGCCGTACTCGCCAAGGGCGGTCCGTGTGACCGGCCGGTCGCCACGCCGGCGCGGTTCCAAGCGGGCGACCGGGTGCGCACGAAGAATTTCAACCCGACCGGCCATACGCGCCTGCCGCGCTATGCGCGCGACAAGACGGGGACGATCGAGGCGGCGCGGGACGGCTTCGTCTTCCCCGACAGCAACGCGCATGGCAAGGGTGAGAACCCGCAATGGGTTTATACCGTGGTGTTCGACGGGGCCGAAATCTGGGGCGAGGGCGCCGATCCGACGCTCAGCGTCTCGATCGACGCCTGGGAGAGCTATCTTGAACCGGCATGAAGGCGCGTTGCCGGCTGGTTTCGACGAGCCGGTCTTCGCCGAGCCCTGGCAGGCCGAAGCCTTCGCGATGACTGTCGCGCTGCACGACCGGGGCCTGTTTTCGTGGAACGAGTGGGCGGAGGCCTTGTCCGCCGAGGTCAAGCAGCCCGGCGCGGCAAGCGACGGGCATGACTATTACGAGCATTGGCTGGCGGCCCTGGAGAAGCTTTTGTCTCGAAAGGGGATCGCCGGCAAAAGCGAGGTGGACGAACTCGCCGCCGCCTGGGAACGCGCCGCGCATGCGACGCCACATGGCAAGCCGATCTTGCTGGAAAACGATCCCGGCGCGGGCAGCTAGAGCGGCTTTGTTCTCTTTACGTTCCGATTTGCGGCTGATAGCCTGAGTTGTCGGAAGGCGCTAAAGATTGCTGCCGACAACGGTCGGTATGGCGGCCAATCTTGTCTTTCGTCAGCGAATCCGGTCTGTCGCACTGATGGAATTTTCTCCCCAACAGGATGAGGCCTTGAAGGCGGTCGGGCGCTGGCTCAAGGAGGGCCGGCCGCAGGTTTTTCGCCTGTTCGGCTATGCCGGCACCGGCAAGACGACGCTGGCGCGCTATTTCGCCGAGCATGTCGACGGCCAGGTGCAGTTCGCCGCCTTCACCGGCAAGGCGGCACAGGTGCTGCGCTCCAAGGGCGCTGTCAACGCCCGCACCATCCATTCGCTGATCTATAGGCCGAAGGGCGAGGAATCGGTCGAGGACGAGGTGACCGGCAAGACCTCGATGTCGCCGACCTTCTCGCTCAACCGGCAAAGTCCGATCGCGCGCGCCAAGCTCGTCGTTATCGACGAATGCTCGATGGTCGACGAGCAGCTCGGCCGCGACCTCATGAGTTTCGGCACGCCGATCCTGGTGCTCGGCGATCCGGCGCAGCTGCCGCCGATCTCTGGTGGCGGCTTCTTCACCGAACACGAGCCGGACGTGCTGTTGACGGAAATCCATCGCCAGGCGCGCGACAATCCGATCATCCGGCTGGCGCTCGACGTTCGCGAAGGCCGGGAGTTCATGCATGGCGACTATGGCACTGCGCAGGTGATCGGCAGGGAAGCAGTCAACCAGGACCTGGTGCTCAAGGCCGACCAGGTGCTGGTCGGCACCAATCGCACGCGCCGCCGCTACAATCAAAGGCTGCGCGAGCTGAAGGGGTTCAATGCCGACTTTCCGCAAGCCGGCGACAAGCTGGTCTGCCTGCGCAACGACCCGGCCAAGGGGCTGCTCAACGGTTCGCTGTGGAAGGTGATGACCTCATCGCGCGAGACGGTGAAGCCCGGCATCAACCTGCTGGTTTCGCCCGAAGAGGACGATCCCGACCGCGGCGTCGCCAAGATCAAGTTGCTCAAGGCTGCGTTCGAGGATCCCGACGCGGAGATCCCTTGGCAGCAAAAGAAGCGCTTCGACGATTTCGACTATGGCTATGCGCTGACGGTCCACAAGGCGCAGGGCTCGCAGTGGAACGACGTGGTGCTGTTCGACGAGAGCTGGGCCTTCAAGGAGACAAGGCAGCGCTGGCTTTATACGGCGATCACCCGTGCCGCCGAGCGGCTGACGGTGGTGCGCTGACGCTTAAAGCGTTTCACCGTTTCACGGAAACGGCGAACCCTCTATCTCCTTGTTTTGACGCAATTCCGGACGGAAAATCGCTACGCACTTTCCTGCTCCAGCAATGTCATGTCGGCCTTGCGCCAAGCCACCGCCAGGCGGCTTCCTCATCGTCGACATCGAAGCGTCTGAATTCGAAAGGCAGCGTTTTCGGGAAGACGCCGGCGACGAGGGAGGCCCAGCTTGGCTCGCCGATGACCGCGCAGCGCACGACATGTTGCATCGCGTCGGCAACCCCCTGGCGAAGCGTGTCTTTCGAAATATTAGCCCAGTCCACGCTTTCCTCGTCGGTCAACCTGACCAGCACGTCGATCCTCGGATGCAGCGCGTAGGCGGCCTCCAGCAGGCCGAAGAGGTTTTCCGCATCGGCCGGCGTGACATCGCCGACGACGTCGATGGCGAAAAGCGCGTCGCGATTCGTCTCGATGCGGCGGATCGCCGGCACGGCTTCGAGGAAATTCACTGGCAAATCCTCATGTTAAATCTCCATCGATCCCTGGAACACGCGAAACCCTCTATCTGTTCCCGTCAAAGGCGGTATAGATGCCCGCCGATCCACTGGACGCCCTTTCATGCCCGCCAAGCTCTCGGTCAACCTCAACGCCATCGCCATGCTGCGCAACCGCCGCGACCTGCCATGGCCGAGTGTCACCGGACTTGGCCGCATCGCGCTTGCCGCCGGCGCGCATGGGCTGACGGTGCATCCCAGGCCCGACGAGCGGCACACCAGGCATTCCGATCTGCCCGAGATCAGGGCGCTGATCGATGACGAGTTTCCGGGCGCGGAGTTCAACATCGAGGGCTATCCGACCGAGGATTTCCTGTCGCTTGTCGAGAAGAACCAGCCCGAGCAGGTAACGCTGGTGCCGGACGACCCGGCGCAGGCGACTTCTGACCATGGCTGGAACTTCGTTGCCCAGGCGGCGTTCCTCACTCCGATCGTCAAGCGGTTGAAGAAAGGCGGCTTCCGCGTGTCGCTGTTTTCCGACGCTGATCCGGACGGGGTCAATGCGGCTCGCGATACCGGCGCCGATCGCATCGAGCTCTATACCGGGCCATATGGAGGTTTCCATTCCGATTCCGCAAAGGCGGCGAAAGAATTGGAAAGACTGGGAAAAACCGCCGACGCCGCATTCAAGGCCGGGCTCGGCGTCAATGCCGGCCACGATCTGACGGTGAAGAACCTGCCGGCGTTGGCCAAACGCATCCCGGCATTGGCCGAAGTATCGATCGGACATGGGTTGACAGCGGATGCGCTGGAGTATGGCATGGCCGGGACTGTCGGGCGGTTCTTGAAGGCCTGCGGATGGTAGGAGATTTTGAGTAGTTTCGGCAGTCTTGGTGCGTCCCGCCTGTCGCGGCGACCGTGGAGCGTGACGATCCGGTGAAGTGGGGTTCATGGTGCTAGCCAACGCCGGCGAAACGGAATCCCTCGAACGTTCGGGCCATGCCGAAACCGAGCGGCAGCACAGCACCAAGGTGCTGATGCTTGGCGCGCTGGGCGTCGTCTATGGCGACATCGGCACAAGCCCGATCTACGCGTTCCGCGAGGCGCTGCATGCCTCGTCCAGCTCGGTCGCCCGCCATGACGTGCTGGGCGTGCTCTCGCTGATCGTCTGGGCGCTCACCATCATCGTCACGATCAAATATGTCGCCTTCGTGCTTAGGGCCGACAACAAGGGCGAGGGCGGCACACTGTCGCTGATGTCGCTGGCGCGCAGCGCCTATCCGCCCGGCTCACGCCTCATCCTGGTGATCGGCCTTTGCGGCGCCGCACTGTTCTTCGGCGATTCGATCATCACGCCGGCGATCTCGGTGCTGTCGGCGGTCGAGGGCCTGGAAGTCGTCACGCCGGCGCTGGATGCCTATGTGGTGCCGATCACCCTGATGATCCTCGCGGTGCTCTTTGCCGTGCAGCGCTTCGGCACAGGCAAGGTGGCGGCGGTGTTCGGACCTGTAACTGCGACATGGTTCGTGGCGATCGGCGCGGCCGGCCTCTATCATATCGTCGACGACCCGTCCGTTTTCCTGGCGATCAATCCCTATTACGCGATCTATTACCTGGCCACCACGCCGACGGGTGCCTTCGTCACCGTCGGTGCCGTGTTCCTGGCGGTGACCGGCGCCGAGGCGCTCTATGTCGACCTCGGCCATTTCGGCCGCAAGCCGATCGTGCTGGCCTGGTTCGCAATCGTCTTCCCTTGCCTGCTCTTGAATTATTTCGGGCAGGGCGCCTTCGTGCTCTCGCATGGCGGCAAGCCCACCAACCCGTTCTTCCAGATGCTGCCAGAATGGGCGCTGATGCCGATGGTGGGCCTCGCGACCGCGGCCACAGTCATCGCCAGCCAGGCCGTCATTTCCGGCGCCTTCTCGCTGACAAGGCAGGCGGTGCAGCTCAATCTTCTGCCCCGCATCGAGGTGCAGCACACTTCCGAGATGCAGAGCGGTCAGATCTATATGCCCAGGGTCAACCTATTGGTCGCGCTCGGCGTGATGCTCCTGGTCGTAGGCTTCGGCAGCTCGAGCGCGCTTGCCTCCGCTTACGGCATTTCGGTGACCGGCGAGATGCTGATGACGACGGTGCTTCTGTTCGTCGTCATGCGCTGGCTCTGGAAATGGCAGCTGGCGCTGGCATTGGCGCTGGCGATGCTGTTCGGCGTCATCGATCTCGGCTTCTTCTCGGCCAATGTCGTCAAGATCGTCGAGGGCGGCTGGGTGTCGATCACGGTCGCCTCCATCATGGGCCTGATCATGTGGACCTGGATCCGCGGCAGCCGCTATTTGTTCGACAAGACCCGCCGCAACGAGATCCCGCTCGATTTCCTGGCGGCAAATCTCCTGAAGAAGAAGCCGCAGCTGGTCTCGGGCACCGCCGTGTTCCTGACCAGCGATCCGCTGAGCGCGCCGACCGCGCTGATGCACAGCCTGAAGCACTACAAGGTGCTGCACGAAAAGAACGTCATCCTGTCGGTGGTGACGGCGCCGCAACCCGTTGTGCCCGACAGCGAGCGCGTGAAGCTGGAGACCGTCAACGAGCTGTTCATGCGCGTGACGCTCACCTTCGGCTATATGGAGCAACCCAACATTCCGCGTGCCCTGGCGATCTGCCGCAAGCAAGGCTGGAAGTTCGACATCATGACGACGTCCTTCTTCCTGTCGCGGCGCTCGCTGAAGGCCTCGCCCAATTCGGGCATGCCGGTCTGGCAGGACCGGCTTTTCATCGGCCTGGCGCGAACGGCGGCGGATGCGACGGAGTATTTCCAGATCCCCACCGGACGCGTGGTCGAAATCGGCACGCAGGTCGCGATCTGACGAAAGCCGATTTTGCCGGATGAAGCGGCCCGGCCGTTCCATAACCTGAAAAGCCGTGCGCCGGCGGCATAGGAGCCCTCACGTCAGGGCACTTGATATTGCACTGCAGCAAGCGTAGAGCACCGCGCGTTTTATCGGAGTGTCGTCCATGGCCCTTGCCAATGGTGGTGCAGACGCAGAACCCGCCGACCTGTCGAGCCACGCGGAAATCGAGCAGCACAGCACCAAGGTGCTGATGCTCGGCGCGCTGGGCGTCGTCTATGGCGATATCGGCACGAGCCCGATCTATGCGTTTCGCGAAGCGCTGGTGGCGTCCTCGCGCGGCGACGTCGCCGATCGCGGCGACATTCTGGGCGTGCTGTCCCTGATCATCTGGTCGCTGACGATCATCGTCACGATCAAGTACATCATGTTCGTGCTGCGCGCCGACAATCGCGGCGAGGGCGGCGTGCTGTCGCTGATGGCGCTGGCGCGCAGCAGCTTTTCGACCCGCTCGGCAGTCATCCTCGGCGTCGGCATTGCCGGCGCGTCGCTGTTTTTTGGCGATGCCGTCATCACGCCGGCCATCTCCGTGCTGTCGGCGGTCGAAGGCATGAATGTCGTCACGCCGGCTTTCCAGCCCTATGTCGTTCCGCTGACCCTGCTCATCCTCGCCATCCTGTTTGCCGTACAGCGGTTCGGCACGGGGGGAGTGGCAATGATCTTCGGTCCGATCACGGCCGTCTGGTTCCTGGCCATCGGCCTTTCCGGGCTCAATCACATCATTGCCGATCCGGAGATCCTGTGGGCGATCAGCCCGCATTATATCGTCGCCTTCCTGATCCACTCGCCCGATGTCGCCTTCGTCACCATCGGCGCGATCTTCCTGGCGGTCACCGGCGCCGAGGCGCTCTACGCCGACCTCGGCCATTTCGGCCGCAAGCCGATCGTGCTGGCATGGCTGGCGATCGTGTTTCCCTGCCTGCTTTTGAACTATGCCGGGCAGGGCGCCTATGTGCTCGCCAAGGGCGGCGCGGTCGGCCATCCGTTCTTCGAAATGAACGAGGGCTGGGCGCTCGTCCCCATGGTGGTGCTTGCGACGGCGGCGACCGTCATCGCCAGCCAGGCGGTGATCTCCGGCGCTTATTCGCTGACGCGGCAGGCGGTGCAGCTCAACATGCTACCGCGGCTCGAGATCCTGCATACGTCGGAAAAGCAGTCCGGGCAGGTTTATATGCCGCGTGTCAACATGCTGCTCGCGCTGGTTGTGATGCTGCTGGTGGTCGGCTTCGGCGAATCCAGCAAGCTCGCTTCCGCTTACGGCATCTCGGTCACCGGCAACATGCTGGTGACGACGGTGCTGCTTTTCGTGGTCATGACCCGCATCTGGAAATGGCCGCTGTGGCGAGCCGTGGCGCTAACCGTGCTGTTCGCCTTCATCGACATCGGCTTCTTCGCCTCCAACATCGTCAAGGTTTTCGAGGGCGGCTGGGCGTCGCTTGCGGTCGCTTTCGCCATCATCCTCGGCATGTGGACCTGGGTGCGCGGCAGCCGCTACCTGTTCGACAAGACCCGCCGCAACGAGATCCCGCTCGATTTCCTGGCGGCAAATCTCCTGAAGAAGAAGCCGCAGCTGGTCTCGGGCACTGCCGTGTTCCTGACCAGCGATCCACTGAGTGCGCCGACCGCGCTGATGCACAGCCTGAAGCACTACAAGGTGCTGCACGAAAAGAACGTCATCCTGTCGGTGGTGACGGCGCCGCAGCCCGTTGTGCCCGACAGCGAGCGCGTGAAGCTGGAGACGGTCAACGAGCTGTTCATGCGCGTGACTTTGACTTTCGGCTATATGGAGCAGCCCAACATCCCGCGCGCCCTGGCGATCTGCCGCAAGCAGGGCTGGAAGTTCGACATCATGACGACGTCCTTCTTCCTGTCGCGGCGTTCGCTGAAGGCCTCGCCCAATTCCGGCATGCCGATCTGGCAGGACCGGCTGTTCATCGGCCTCGCGAAAACGGCGGCGGACGCGACGGAGTATTTCCAGATCCCCACCGGGCGCGTGGTGGAGATTGGCACGCAGGTCGCGATCTGACAGACTACGCCGCACAGGCTGACGTCGCGCAATTCAGGACGGAAGACGCAGTTTCCCAGCAGTTGCTTTCGAAGAGGGCGGGCATGAGCGGCGAGTTGGTGCTTGTGACCGGCGGGTCGGGCTTTCTCGGCGCTCACTGCATCCTCGCGCTTTTGAAGGCGGGCTTCCGCGTGCGCACAACCGTCCGCTCGGCCAGCCGCGAGGCCGATGTTCTTGCCATGTTGAAGGTCGGTGGTGCCGAGCCGAGCGATGCGCTTTCCTTCGCGCATGCCGATCTCGTAACCGATACGGGCTGGCCCGAAGCGGTGGCCGGATGCCGGTACGTCCTTCATGTCGCTTCGCCTTTCCCGCCCGGCGTGCCGAAACACGAGGACGACCTGATCGTTCCGGCCAGGGAAGGAGCGTTGCGCGTGCTGCCGGCAGCGCGCGATGCCGGCGTCGAACGCGTCGTGCTTACCTCGTCCTTTGCCGCCATCGGCTATGGCCAGACACCGGTGGCCGGGCAGCCGTTCACGGAGGAGAACTGGACCAATCTTTCGGAAAAGGTCAGCGCCTATGTAAAGTCGAAGACGCTGGCCGAGCGCGGGGCCTGGGATTTCATCAATCGCGAAGGCGGGTCACTGGAGTTGGCGGTCGTCAATCCGGTCGGCATCTTCGGGCCGGTTCTGGGACCGGATCATTCGACCTCAACGGATTTCATCAGGCGCCTGATGGATGGCGAGATGCCTGGCCTGCCACGCATGGTGTTCGGCGTGGTCGATGCGCGCGACGTGGCGGATCTGCATCTGCGCGCCATGACCGATCCCGCCGCCAAGGGCGAGCGGTTCCTGGCCGTCAGCGGCGATTTCATGACGACGCGGGAGGTCGCACGGACGCTGAAGGCGCGGTTGGGCAACGCAGGATCGCGCATCACGACCAGAGTTCTGCCGGACTGGCTGGTCCGGATCGTCGGGCTGGTCGACCGGCAGGCGGCCCAGATCGTGACCGAGCTGGGCAAGCCGAGAAACGCAACGAGCGCCAAGGCCATGCGCCTGCTCGGCTGGACGCCCCGATCGCAGGAAGACGCGCTTGTCGCGACCGCTGAGAGTCTTATCCGGCTTGGGTTGGTCAAACGGTCGAGGTGAGGCGCGCCTGGGAGAGAAGCGCTCTCGGGCGCGCCGGTTTTCAGCCGAGCAGGGCAGACTTGTTCGCTTCGAGGAACTGGCTCAGCGTCCGCGGCTTGCGGCCCGAGAGTCTTTCGACGGCATCGGTCACCTCGCCTATGCGGCCGGCGCGGGTATTGGCATCGAAGGAGACGATGATGCGGGCGAAGTCCTCGGGAACGCCCGCCGCCTTGACGCCCTCGGTCAGCGCTTCGTCCGGCAGTTGGATGACCTCCAGCGGCTTGCCGGTCACCTTGCTGACCAGCGCTGCAATTTCGTTCGTGGTGTAGGCCTGCGGGCCGGTCAGCGTGTAGATATGGCTTTCCTTGGAGCCGGATGCGAGGCCGGCGGCGATTGCGGCCGCCATATCGTCGCGCGCGCCGTGGGCGACGCGCCCGTCGGCGGCCGACGTGTACCACTTGCCCGATGAAATGGCGTGAGGCAGCGACATGAACAGGTTCTCCTGATACCAGCCGTTGCGGAAGATGGTGTAGGGGATGCCGCTTGCCTCGATCGCCTGCTCGGTGCCGTAATGGTCGCCGGCAAACAGCACCGGCGAGCCCGGCTCGGGATTTGGCATCGAAGTGTAAAGCAGGTGCGAAACGCCTGCCGCCTTGGCGGCGGCCACCGCCGTCTGATGCTGCTTCAGGCGCCGGCCTGTCTTAAGGTCGAGGTCGCTGGTCGAGATGATCAGCACCCGGTCGGCGCCGCTGAACGCCTTTTCCAGCGAAGCCGGATCGTCGAAGTCGGCCACCCTGACCGTGATGCCCTTGGCGGCCAGATCGGCGAGATTTTCGGGGTTGCGCGTGGTGGCGATGATGCTTGAGGGCGCAATTTTCTGTTCGCCCAGCAGGTGATTGATAACGGCGCGGCCAAGATGACCGGAAGCGCCGGTGACGAGAAGGGTTTCGGACATTGGCAATCCCTTGATTGCAAGAGGCGGGTCGAGTTTAGTGGTCTCATAAAGAGACCAGCACTAAAATAAGAATTGACCCCAAGCCGTAAAGAAGGCAGTTTTGCGGGAGGTAGGCACAGCCAGGGAACCACCCCGGCCGGCCTAAAAGCGCGTCGCGATCTTTCAGCGTCGCTCCATGCGCTTTAGGTTTTGACTTCACGCATGTCCCGAAACCGGTTCCCTCGGGAGACATGCTTTAGTTTCGATCAGCGGATGTCGCATGGACAGCAAAATCTTCAACCTGAAAGCCAAGCTCGAGGTCTACAAGGCCATGACGAACGGCGCCAATTTCGCCGACTGTCCGGTCCGCGACGTGATCCAGGGCATCAGCGGCAAATGGAGCTCGCTGCTGGTGATGGCGTTGGCCGAGAAGCCCTACCGCTTCGGCGAGCTGCGCCGGCTGGTTCCCGACATCTCGCAGCGCATGCTGACGCAGACGCTCTATGACCTGCAGCGCGACGGCTATGTGCATCGCGAGGTTTTCCCGACCAAGCCGCCAAGCGTCGAATACAGCTTGACCGATCTTGGGCGCTCGATGTTCCTGCCCCTGCAGCAACTCATTCAATGGGCCGAACTCAATCATGACGCGGTGCGGGACGCGCGCGCTGCCTTCGACGCCACCCAAGGCTGATTTCTCGATATAAGCGTCAAAGCGCCCGCTTGATCCGGCGCGTTCCAGGCGGGATTCTCCCCCTCGGTTCGGGTTGGGGGACGATGCGCAAGTCTTACGAGATCGCGATTGCCGGCGCTGGTCCGGCCGGGCTGGCGGCAGCTCTTTACCTCAGGCGGGCAGGGCACAAGGTCACCATCTTCGAGCGCTTCGACGAGCCGAAGCCGGTCGGTTCCGGCCTCATCCTGCAGCCGACGGGGCTGACCGTGCTCGCTGATCTCGGCTTGCTCGATGAGATCCTTTCGCTTGGCAGCCGCATCGAGCGGCTGCACGGCACCGACGCCAGGAGCGGGCGCACGGTGCTTGAGGTCCGCTACGACGCCCGGCGCGGCCGCCGTTTCGGCCTCGCGGTCCACCGGGCCGCGCTGTTCGGCGTGCTCTTCCGCGCCGCCTTGCGCGAGACGATCGCCATCGAAACCAATGTCGAGGTCGAGATCCCGGAGACGGCCGAGCGCGCGACGCTGGTCTGCGGCAACGGCAGGCGGCTCGGACCGTTCGACCTCATCGTCGATGCCAGCGGCGCACACTCGAAACTGCGGCACCATCTCGGCGGTTCCGCCATGCCGCGGCCGCTCGCCTATGGCGCCTTCTGGGCGTCGCTCGGCTGGTGGGGCGGCTTTGACAGGAGCGCACTGCTGCAGCGCTACGACAAGGCAAGCATCATGGTCGGCGTGCTGCCGATCGGCCGGCCGGAGCCTGGCGCAGAAGACATGGCGGCCTTCTTCTGGAGCCTCAAGCCGGCCGATGCCGAACGGGTAAAGGCCGAGGGGCTCGAAGCGTGGAAGGCGAGAGTGGTTGCGGTATGGCCTGAGTGCGAAGCCTTCACCGGCCAGATCGACAGTTTCGAGCAGCTCTCGCTCGCCCGCTACGGCCACCACACGATGAGGCTGCCTGCCAGCCGGAGGCTTGCCGTCATCGGCGATGCCGCGCATCGACCAGCCCGCAACTGGGGCAAGGCGCGAATATGGCGCTGCTCGACGCCGCAGCGCTCAGCCACGCGCTGGCGCGGGCGAACAGCATCGATGATGCGCTGGCGACTTATGCCAGCGCACGCCGTTGGCATGTGCGCGTCTTCCAGGCGCTATCGTTGTCGCTGACGCCGTTCTACCAGTCCGACTCCGCGGCCTTGCCTTTTGTCCGGGACCGCATGGTGGCGGCGCTGGCGAGGATTCCGCCGGGGCCGCAATTCCTTGCCGCCATGGTCACCGGAACCGTGATCGACCCGTTCAGGCGGATAGGGCTTGCGGAGCTGCAATGGCCTGCCGCCGGATGATCCCGGACAGGTAAGATCCCTTTGCCCGAAGGAAGGCGTGCAGACGCTGCGGATAGTCCGCGCCGACCGCCTCCTTGACTGATTGCCGCCTGCTCAAGGCCGCGCGCCATGCCTGAACGAGCGGCTTGCCGTCGAGAATGCCGAAATCGCCGATGCGGTCGAACGTGTCGATATAGCGGAAGACCGGCCCATAGACGGCATCGACCAGCGAGAAGCGCTCGCCGGCGAACCACGGGCCGCTTTGCCTTGCGGACAGTTCCGCCTCCACACGCGCGAACATCTCGGACAAGCCTCTGCTTTCATGGAGGAAAGCGGCTTCGTCGGGAGCGCAATAGCAGCGGCCGATGGCATTGAGGATGGCCGAGCCGAATTCGATCCAGGCGCGATGCCTGGCTCGCGCCAGCGGATCGGTCGGGTGCAAGGGATTGGCCTCGGTCTCCTCGAGAAATTCGAGGATCACGGCGGACTCGAAAATCACATCTTCCGCACTGCCGTGCCGGACGCGGAGCAGCGGCACCTTGCCGAGCGGCGAGATGGCTTTGAACCAATCCGGCTTGTCGGAAAGGTCGACATAGATCCGCTCGAACGGCACGGCTTTTTCGGCCAGCGAGATCGCCGCCCGCTGGACGTAGGGGCACAAATGATGGCTGACGAGGGTGAGGCTGGCGGTCATCTCACTCTCCCCAGACATAGTTCAGCGCGCCATCTTCGACGCGGGTCGACAGGAACATCAGGCGCGAGCCCTTCGGCGCCGGCCCTTCGAGACGCTCGCCGTTATCCATGTCGAACTTCGCGCCATGCCATTGGCAGACGAGTGAGCCGTCCTTGCACTCCAGCGGTCCGCCGAAATGCAGGCAGACATTGGCTGCGGCGCGGATGCGCTCGCCGCTGCGCCAGACATGGACCTCGCGGCCGAAGAAGGGCGCGATCAGGCTGCCGATCTGCGGGATATCGGCGATCTTGCAGATTTCATGTTTCATCGGAGAACTCCTTATCGATGCAATTGCGTCTATATAGATGCATCTGCATCGATCGTCAAGCTTGATGCAATTGCATCTATCCGCTAGGTTGTGCCGATGACCAAGAAATCCCCATCGCCGGAAGCTATCGCCGCCTGGGCGCGTCTCGTGCGCGTCTCGCGCCAACTGGTCGAGAGGACCGAGGACGCGCTGAAGGCAAACGCCCTGCCGCCGCTCGCCTGGTATGACGTGCTCCACGAACTCGCCGAAGCGGGCGAGGGAGGGCTCAGGCCGTTCGAGCTGATCGATCGCGTGCTGCTGGCGCAGTACAATGTCTCGCGGCTGCTGGCGCGGCTGGAAGCGGATGGCCTGGTCGAAAAGCTGCCGGTCTCCGACGATGGCCGCGGGCAGACCGTTCGCATCACCGCAAACGGCCGAGAGATGCGCCGCCGCATCTGGGCGATCTATGGCGCTTCCATCGCCGAGCTGTTGGGAGCGAGGCTCTCGGCCGAAGAACTCAGGACGCTGGCGGCACTGCTCGGACGGCTGCGGCATCCGCCGACCAGCGATTAGCTGGCGAGCCTTCGCGGTTCCGCTGGCTCATTTTCGTCGAGGGCCCTTGCATCGGAAACCGGAATGCGCAATAAGCCGAACCGTAACGTACGGTACGCCATTGGGCGACCGCAGAAGCGGAAAAGAACGTGCTGCAGGCAGGCGCCGAGATCGACAACAGCGAAACGCTGACCGAGCGCCAGCAGGCCGTTCTCGATGCAGCGCTTCGTCTGCTGGTGGAGGAGGGGGACAACCTCACCATGACCGCAGTGGCGCGGCGGGCCAGTTGTTCCAAGGAAACGCTCTACAAATGGTTCGGCGACCGCGACGGCCTGCTGACGGCGACGGTGCAGTGGCAGGCCTCCAAGGTGCGTGTGACACCGGTCGATCGCAAGGGTCTGGATCTCGCATCGCTGACGGCAAGCCTCGAACGCTTCGCCTCCGACTGGCTCAAGGTGATCTCCAGCGATACGTCGATTGCCCTCAACCGGGTGGCGGTCGGCCATGCCGGCTCCGGTAAGGATGACCTCGGCGCCATCGTGCTACAGAATGGCCGCTTCGCGCTCGCCAGGCGGCTGAAGCCGGTGCTTGAAGCCGGCCGGCAGGCCGGGCTGCTCGATTTCGAGGACGCCGAGACGGCGTTCCGGACTTTTTTCGGCTTGGTCGGCCGCGACGTGCAGATCCGTCTGCTGCTCGGCGACCAAGTGGAATTGACTGAGGCGACGATCGGCGGCGATGCCCGCCGCGCGACGCGGCAGTTTCTCGCTCTTTTCGGAGCAAACAACCGGCCGTAAGGCTTCTGATGTTCAAAACGGGAAGGAAACACCAAAATGCGTGTCTATTACGATCGTGACGCCGATCTCAATCTGATCAAGGGCAAGAAGGTCGCTATCATCGGCTATGGCAGCCAAGGCCGGGCGCATGCGCTCAACCTGAAGGATTCCGGCGTCAAGGAGATCGCCATCGGTCTCAAGGCCGGCTCGGCGACCGCCAAGAAGGTCGAGGCGGACGGGCTCAAGGTGATGAGCGTGGCGGACGCCGCCAAATGGGCCGACCTGATGATGATGGCGACGCCCGACGAATTGCAGGCCGACATCTACAAGAACGAGATTGCGCCGAACATCCGCGACGGCGCCGCGATCGCTTTCGCGCACGGTCTCAACGTGCATTTCGGCCTGATCGAGCCGAAGGCTTCGGTCGACGTCGTCATGATCGCGCCGAAAGGCCCGGGCCACACGGTGCGCGGCGAATACCAGAAGGGGGGCGGCGTGCCGTGCCTAGTTGCCGTCAACCAGGACGCTTCGGGCAATGCGCTTGATCTGGCGCTCTCCTATGCCTGCGGCGTCGGCGGCGGCCGTTCGGGCATCATCGAGACCAATTTCCGCGAGGAGTGCGAGACCGACCTCTTCGGCGAGCAGGTTGTGCTGTGCGGCGGGTTGGTCGAACTGATCCGCGCCGGCTTCGAGACGCTGGTGGAAGCCGGCTACGCCCCGGAAATGGCCTATTTCGAATGCCTGCACGAAGTGAAGCTGATCGTCGACCTGATCTATGAAGGCGGCATCGCCAACATGAACTACTCGATCTCGAACACCGCCGAATGGGGCGAATATGTCTCGGGCCCGCGCATCATCACCGCCGACACCAAGGCCGAGATGAAGCGCATCCTGAAGGACATCCAGACCGGCAAGTTCACCTCGGAGTGGATGCAGGAATACCGGGCCGGCCTATCGCGCTTCAAGGGCATCCGCCGCATGAATGACGGCCACCAGATCGAAGAGGTTGGCGCCAAGCTGCGCGCCATGATGCCGTGGATCGCCAAGAACAAGCTGGTCGACAAGGCCAAGAACTGAGGCGATCCACGTTTTTTGTCTGCGCGTCCTCGGGCTTTGCCCTGCGGTCGCGCGGGTAATCGCCAAGAACAAGCTGGTCGACAAGACGAAGAATTAATTCTCGACTTCCTTGTTTACCCGACGGGGCCGGCGGTGCGATCCGCCGGCCTTTTCTTTGCCAGCATGCCGATCGTCGCTCTTCACCCGTAGTGCCAGTGCGGCTTGGGCTCGGTGCCGGTGAACTCGACGCCGATGCGATCCTCGCGGCGCCAACGCACCACTGCCTTGTAGCCGATGCCGTCGACCGGCACATAAAGCAGGAATTCGTCCGGCACGCGCGCATCGATCGGCACTTTCAGCTCCGCGCCGTTCGAATGCATGTTGCGCACCGTGCATCTCACCTCGGAATTGTTAATGCCGGTCAGGATCGCCGCGCCTTTGAGCACGCGTTGCCGGTGCTTGCCTCTCAACTCGTGTTCAGCCATGGCGGCTCGTCCTAGCGGATCGCGGCAGGGCGATCGTCATATGGGGCACTGCAGCACGGATAGACGCCGCTGCTAAATTTAAGGTTATTGTCCCGCACGCGGTTGCTTTTGCCGAAAAAGAAACGGCGCCGCGACGGGCGCCGTCTCATCCTCCTGCCGACGGGCTCAGATATAAGGCGAAATGCACTGCCGGCGCGGGCCGTAGTTGGGCTGGAACGTGTTGTCCCAAGCGCGATACGACCGGTAGCGATCATAGCACCAGCGGACATGGGCCCTGGAAAGCCGCTCGGTCCGGTAAATGCGCCGCGGCTGATAGTAGCGCGGATAGGGATCGTAATAGTAGGGATCGTAGTAGTTGTTATAGGCGAGGCTACCCAGGCCCAGGCCTAGGCCCAGCCCCAGAAGGGCGGCGCCACCATTGTCGAAGTGCCGATGATGGCGGTGATGTCGCCAGCGCCAGTCGTCGCCATCCCAGTTGCGGGAGAAATGACGACCGCGGAAGTCGCCGTCGCGCCATCTGAAATCGCGGCCGCGCCAGTCACCACCGCGCCGCCAGCGCCAATCAAACATCTGCTGCCGATTGTTGCCGCCGGCCCAGCTATCGCGAACAGGGATGATCTTGGATGCGGCCGTGCTGGTCACGGTCGACATATCGGGCTGGAGGACCGGGCCGGCAATCGATGGCACCGTCAGCCCAGCAAAGAGACCCAAAGCCACAAGCCCGGATCCGAGGGAAGACAAGAGCGGTTTCATTTCACTCTCCACGAGTAAGGCCCCACGCCCAGAACACTTGGGGAATAGGCCTATTGATGGGACTTTCCATCTGAACGGAAGATGAACAGAAAGGTTCCGTCAACCATGACGAGCATCGGCCTGGCCCTTGTCTTCGCTCGCGCTTGCGGGCAAAAGTCACGGCCATGTCGCTGCGCCTCGCCACCTTCAATGTCGAGAACCTGATGAACAGGTTCGATTTCTCCGGCTATCGCAACCAGCTCAATGAAGACCGCACGCTGGCGCTGTTCGACATACAGACCGAGGCCGAATACCGGATCCTCGAACAGGCCCGCACGATCGCCCAATCCGACGACACCCGCCAGTTGACGGCGCTCGCCATCGCGGCCACCCGCGCCGACATCATCTGCATGCAGGAGGTCGACAATATCGAGGCGCTGAAGGCGTTCGAATATGGCTACCTGTTCAAGATGGTCGGGGAGGGCTATCGGCAGAAATACACCGCCGCCGGCAACGACACGCGCGGCATCGATGTCGCCGTGATGATGCGCAACGAGACCGCGCAAGGGCAGCCGATCGAATTCGTGCGCATGACCAGCCACGCCTATGTCACCTTCGAGGAGTTCGGGCTGTTCACACCGGAACTCGCCACGCTCGGCCATCTCGCCAGTGAACGTATCTTTCGCCGCGATTGCCTGGAGATAGACCTGAGGATCGGCGGCGCGCCGCTGACGCTTTATCTCGTGCATTTCAAATCGATGGGTCCGCCGCGCAACGGGCTGGACGGCCGCGAGGCGTCGATGCCGCTGCGCATCGCTGAGGCGCAGGCGGTGCGGCGCATCATCGAGGAGCGTTTCGGCAAGGCTCACGCCGCCGACAAGCGCTGGGCGATCTGCGGCGACCTGAACGACTACCGGCAGCGCGTGAAGATCGATGGCGACTCCATCGACGGCTATCGTTTCGAGGTCGTCGACGAAGCGCGATCCTCGATCGATGTGCTTACCGCATGCGGCTTTTGCGAGAATGTCGTCGAGCGGCGGCCGGAGATGGATCGCTGGAGTTTTTATCATACGCGCGGCCCGGAGGAGCGGCATCTGTGCCAGCTCGATTACATCCTGCTGTCGAAGGCGCTGGCCGCGAAGAATGCCACCGCCGTTCCCGATATCGTCCGCAACGGCCAGCCCTGGCGCACCATCTTTCCGCCCGGACAGGAGGTCGAGCGTTTTCCGCGCGCCGGCTGGGACCGGCCGAAAGCGTCGGATCACTGCCCGGTGGTGATCGCACTGGATATGGCGTGACCCTCTTGAGCTTCGATCTGCCCCGCAACGTCATCCTGCCTGTCGATGCGGTCGATGTCCGCCTCGACCCCGGCCCGCACCCCTTCGCGCTCAGCAATGCGGCGGCGATCGCCGAGAACTGGCGGCAGGAAACAGCGGCCAATCCGGCATTGTTCGACGGCGCCGTAGTGCTGCTTTCCGAGCTTGCGTACCGCGATGGCCGCCTTGTCGGACGCTGCCATGCGGTCAACTATTCGACGTTCCTGCTGTGGCGCAAGCGACGCGAGAATTCCGGCGCCGAGCATGCTTATGCGCATGCCGTGCTGGTTGCCGGCGACAATGCGCTGGTGGCGATCCGCATGGGCCGTCACACGGTCAATGCCGGCCGCGTCTATTTCGCCGCCGGCTCGTTCGAGCCGATCGATTTCCGCGACGGGCTGGTCGATGTCGATTTCAACATGATCCGCGAGGTGGGCGAGGAGACCGGGCTCGATCTTTCGGCGGCCGAACGCGGACTGCGCTATCACGCGCTGTCGACGGCTAGCGGCACCGTGATCTTCCGCCGCTACCGTGTGGACGAATCCGCCGACGAACTGGCGCGGCGCATCAGCGCCTTCGTCGCGGCCGAGACCGATCCGGAAATCGAAGGGCCGGTCATCATCCGTAGCGCCGGCGATCTGCCGGATGGCTTGATGCCTCACATGAAGCCGCTGATCGAGTGGCATTTCGGCGGCGATCGTTAGCACCCAATCCACCCTGCTGCTTCAGCGCCGTGTCACCGCAGGAGCGGAGCGCAGGCCGGAACGCTGCCTCCGACTATTCGTGCCGCAGCGCGTCGATCGGGTCGAGGCGGGCGCCGCGCAGCGCCGGGAAGAAGCCGAACACCATGCCGATCAGCGCCGAAAAGCCGACGGCGAGCAGGATGACGGCGGGGCTCGGCGCGAAGGGTATCGTCAACGTCACCGAAGCGAGGCCGGCGAGCGACAGGCCGATCAGGATGCCGATGATGCCGCCAAAGAGCGACAGCACCGTCGCTTCGACCAGGAACTGGATAAGGATGTGCTTTTCATGCGCGCCGATCGCCAGCCTGATGCCGATTTCGCGCGTGCGCTCGGTGACGGACACCAGCATGATGTTCATGATGCCGATGCCGCCGACCAGAAGACTGACGCCGGCGACGGCGCCGAGCATGCCGGTCATTGTGGTGGTGGCACTGGTCATCGCATCGGCGATCTGGGTCATGTCGCGGATGGCGAAATCGGGATCGCGGTCCGGCGTGATGCGGCGCGTGTCGCGCAAAATGTCCTCGACGCGCGGCTGCAGCTCGGTGGTCGGGGTGCGGTCGTCGGCGGCGATATAGATGTTGTCGATGTCGTGGTTGCCGGCGATGCGGCGCTGATAGGCGTGCAGCGGCATCAGCACGACATTGTCCTGGTCCTGGCCGAAGCCGGTATAGCCCTTGGGCTCGAGCAGACCGATGATCTTGCAGGAGGTGCGGTTGACGCGGATGATCTCGCCTTCCGGGTCGCCGGCGCCGAAGAACTGCTGGCGCACGGTTTCGCCGATCAGGCACACACCTGCCCCGGCGCGCGTTTCGGAGTCGCTGAACGGACGGCCTGACACCAATTTCCAATCGCGGGCGTCGAGATAGGCGCTGTCGGTGCCGGTCACGCCGGAGGTCAGGCTTTCGGTGCCGAAGATGACGCGGACCTGCTTTTGCGACGCAGGCGAAATCGCGCGCGCACCGCTGAGATGCGCAACGAGCGCGGCGACGTCCTTTTCAGCCAGCGGCCGCACCGCCTGGTCGAGCCCTCCCGGTCCGCCAGGGCCGGCAGGACGGCCGGCGCGAACGACGAGCAGGTTGCTGCCGAGCTTGGAAATATCGGCCTTCACCTTCTCCGTGGTGCCGGAGCCGATGGTAAGCATGGCGATGACGGCCGCGACGCCGATGACGATGCCAAGCAATGTCAGAAAGGAGCGCAATACGTTGCGGCGGATCGAACGCAGCGAGAGGCGGACGGTCTCCCAGATCATGCCGCTTCCTCCGCTTTCAACACATCGGAGGCGACATGGCCGTCGAGGAAGCGGATGGTGCGGCCGGCATAGTCCGCGACGTCGGCCTCATGGGTCACCATGACGATGGAAAGGCCGAGTTCGGCGTTGAGCCTGGTCAGCAGTTCCATGATCTCGTGCGTGCGCGCGGTGTCGAGATTGCCGGTCGGCTCGTCGGCGACGAGCAGCGTCGGCCTGGTGACGATGGCGCGGGCGATGGCCACGCGCTGCTGCTGGCCGCCCGAAAGCTCGGCCGGGGTGTGGTGCTCGCGCCCGACAAGCCCGACTTCCGCCAGCGCCTGCATGGCGAGATCGCGGCGTTGGCGCGCGGCGACGCCGCGATAGATCAGCGGCAGCTCGACATTTTCCGCCGCCGTGGTGCGCGGCAGAAGATTGTAGCCTTGGAAGACGAAGCCGACATAGAGGTTGCGCAAAAGCGCGCGGCGGTTGCGGTCGAGGCGGCCCGCATCGACACCCATGAAGGAATAGGTCCCGGCCGTCGGCGTATCGAGGCAGCCGATGATGTTCATCGCCGTCGACTTGCCGGATCCCGAGGGGCCCATGATGGCGACGAACTCGCCGCGCCGAATGGCGAGATCGACGCCGACCAGCGCGTGCACGCGGGCCTCGCCCTCGCCATAGCTTTTCCAGACCTTATCGAAGGTGATGAGCCGGGAAGCCGACATGTCGTCAGCTCCGCTGCTGCGCGCCGGTGATGACCGCAGCGCCCTCGTCGAGGCCGGACGTGATCTCGGTCAGCTCGCCGTCGGTCGAGCCGATCCTGACGTTGACCGGATGCGGGCGTCCGTTCTCCAGCACATAGAGCGTGCGCGAGCCGTCGGTCGGCGCCTTCGTCACCTCGCGCTGCCGGTTGGGGCGGCCCATGCGGCCGGTGAAAAGGTCGTTGAAGCTCCAGCCGCGCGCCTGCTGCTGCATCGGACGATAGCGGAAGGCCGTCGAGGGAACGGTGAGCACGCCCTTGGCCTGTCGCGTCACGACCGAAACCGTGGCCGTCATGCCGGGCCGCAAGAGAATCTCGCCATTGTCCACTTCGAGGCGCGCATTGTAGGTGACGACGCCGTCGGTGGTGACCGAGGCGTAGGAGATGTCGCGGATCTCGGCGTCGAAGGGCCGGTCCGGGAAAGCGTCGACGGTGAAGCGGGCGTGCTGGCCGGGCTTGACCTGGCCGATATCGGCCTCGTCGACCGCGGCCTGCAATTCCATGTTCCTCAGGTCGGCGGCGATGACGAAGAGCACCGGCGCCTGCAGCGAGGACGCGACGGTCTGGCCGGGATCGACCGAGCGCGTCAGCACGATGCCGTCGATCGGCGCATAGATGGTGCTTTTCGCGAGATCGGTCTGCTGGGCCTTCAGATCAGCCTGGGCGATGGCGAGATTGGCTTCGGCGCTGTCGAGAGCGGCCTTCGAGCGGTCGCGCGTCGCGGTCGCCGCTTCGAGCGACTGGTCCGTCGCCATGCCGCGCTTGGTCAGCGCGCTGGCGCGCGCAACCGCGTTCTCGTTCTCCTGCAAGGTCACCTTGGCGTCCTCGACGGCGGCGGCGGCCGCTTTCGCTGAAGCGGTGGCGCGCTCGATCTGGACCTCCAGCTTGGCGGTGTCGAGCGTCGCTAGCACGTCGCCCTTCTTGACCTGCTGGTTTTCATTGACCGTGACCGAGCGGACGATGCCGGAAAGCTCGCTGGAGATATCGACCTGGGTCAGCGGCTGCAGCGTGCCGGTGGCCGATACCTCGACCGTGAGGTCGGCGATCGCCGCCGGCACGGTGGTATACTCGATCCTAGGTGGCGCCCCCGCATACCATTGGTAAACCCCTACGCCAGCCGCGGCGATGGCGATCGCCAGCAGGCCGTAGAGCCAGAAGCGCCGTCGTTTGCGGGCCATGCCCTTGCGGTCGAGCCCGAGCGCTGCCTCTATGGAAGTACCGGATTCCGCATTTGGCGGATTGACAAGCTGGTCCACGCCGGACCCCTATGCTGAAAATCGATGTCCCTATCCGTGCACAAATCAGGGCTTAAGGTTCGAATTTCAAATTAAATTTCCCTCATGTTGGGATTGAGGCAGAAATTCGGGGTGAGGCGAAAGGTTTTCTCAATGGCGCGCAATTACTTGCTCTACGATGTGTTTACCACCGAAAGGCTCGCCGGAAATCCGCTTGCGGTGGTGCTGGACAGCGATGGGCTCGACACTGCCGGCATGCAGGCGATCGCCCGCGAGTTCAATCTTTCCGAGACGGTGTTCGTGCTGCCTCCGGACAATCCAAAGCATCGCAACCGCATCCGCATCTTCACGCCCGACTATGAAATGCCTTTCGCAGGACATCCGACTGTCGGCTCGGCGATTGCGCTGACGGAACTCGCCGGGGAGGCCGCCGGCATTTTCGTGCTGGAGGAGAACATCGGGCCGGTGCGTTGCGCGGTAAGCAAGCATGACGGCTCGACCTTCGCCGAGTTCGACCTGGCGAAGTTGCCGGAACGGTTGGAGCTCAAGGCCGATCCGGAAGCGATCGGCGCGGCGCTTGGCCTTGGCCCGCACGAGATCGGCTTCGAGAATCACCGCGTTGCCTTCTGGTCGGCCGGCGTGCCTTATGTGACGATTCCCGTTGCCGGGTTGGAGGAGGCGGCCAAGATCAGGCTCGACAACCAGGCGTGGTCGGAATTGGCGCCCCGCAAGAGCGACTGGGCCTTCGCCAGCCCATATGTCTATTGCCGCGAGACGGTGCATCACGACAGCGCCTTCCATGTGCGCATGATCGTGCCCGGCACGCCTTCCTATGAGGACCCGGCGACCGGTTCGGCCGCGGCCGCCTTTGCCGGCGCCATCATGCATTTCGACGCCCCGATCGACGGTGTCTCGCAGCTTTGGATCGAACAGGGGCTGGAAATGGGCCGGCCGTCGCGCATCCGTCTCGAGCTCAATGTCGACGGCGGAAAACTCGCCTCCGCGCGCATCGGCGGCCATGCGATCAAGGTGGCGGAAGGCAGGCTGTTTGTCTGATGCCTGCGGGCTTTTTTAGGCAGGCATGATCTTTTCCGAAAACCGGAATCCACTTTTCGGGATCATGCCATGTCGATTTGTCGGGAAATGATCCCGCAGGGCTAGACATCACCGAAAGCGGCGGCTATATGCGCCGCCGACGCTGGTTTTCCCGGCGGTGTGGGTGTGTAGCTCAGTTGGTAGAGCAGCTGACTCTTAATCAGCGGGTCCACAGTTCGATCCTGTGCACACCCACCAAATTTCTCATCAAAACAATGAAGTAGGCCGCCACGCGGCCCCTACGGCGCTGTTTTGCTGAGGCTCGCCTTGAACTTGACCTTCATGGTGATCTGACCGCTCACCGTGAGCTGCGATCCGCCGTAACCGCCTGTGTTGCGGTCCCTGGCATTGAGATTGGTGCTCATGCCGGCAATCTCGCATGTATCGGCGACGGTCTCGACGACCATGGCGCAACTGCCCGCCGCGACCTTGTAGAAAGAACGGAGCGCGACCTGCTGCTGCGCGGTGGCATCGTCGTCATCCTTGACCGGAACGGTCATAGAGATCGAGGACTGGATCCTGGCCGACCCGTCTTCGCCGGGACGAAGCGGGCGAACATATTGGTCCTGGGACAAGGCCGGCGAAGCCGCGGCAACAAGAATCGCAGTGGATATTAGAAATTTCAAATGCATCGATCGATCTCCCATGAAACTTCTACGTCTCATGGAATAACCGAGATGACGTTATTTCGATGTTTCAACAGTGTTGAAATTTCGACTGATTTTTTATTTTTCCGAAACGCCGGCTTCGGCGAAGCTAGCCATCCTGGCATGGCATTCCAGCGCCGAGCGGACGATGTTGACGGCAAGGCAAGCGCCGGAGCCTTCGCCGAGCCGCATGCCGAGGTCGAGCAGCGGCGGCAGGCCGAGCGCCTCGAGCAGGCGGCGGTGGCCGGCTTCGGCCGAGACATGAGCGGCGATTGTGTGGGCGAGCCCGGTCGGATGCAGCCTGGCAAGCGGGGCCGCGGCGGCGGTGCAGACGAAGCCGTCGAGCAGCACCGGCACGTTGTTCTTGCGCGCGGCAAGCGTCGCCCCGAGGATGGCGGCCAGCTCACGTCCGCCAAGCGCGGCCGCTATCTTCAGCGGGTCGGAAAGCGAATCGGAATGGCGCTTGAGGCCTGCCTCGATGGCCACCACCTTGCGCTGCAGCCCTGCATCGTCGACGCCGGTGCCGCGCCCGGTCCATTTTTCCGCGCCGCCGCCGAAGAGGGCGGTGGAGATCGCGGCCGCCGGCGTCGTGTTGCCGATGCCCATCTCACCGAAGCAGACAAGGTCGAGGTCGTCGGTCACGGCATCGTAGCCGGCCGAGACCGCGGTAAGGAATGCCTGCTCGTCCATCGCCGGCACCTGAGTGAAATCGCCGGTCGGACGGTCGAGGTCGAGCGGGATGACGTCCAGCTTTGCGCCGGCAATGCGGGCAAGCTGGTTGATGGCAGCACCCCCGCCAGCGAAGTTCGCCACCATCTGTACGGTGACTTCCGACGGATAGGCCGAGACGCCCTGGGCGGTGACGCCGTGATTGCCGGCGAAGACGAAGACTTTCACCGTATCGAGCTTCGGCATGTCGCGACCCTGCCAGCGGCCCAGCCAGGCGGCTATCGTTTCCAGTCGACCAAGGCTGCCCGACGGCTTGGTGAGCGTGTTCTGACGCTCGGCGACAGCAACTGCTGCGGTATCGCTGCCGGCGGGGAGGTCTAGGCAGGCCGCACGCAGTTCATCGAGGGATTTGAAGCGTGTTGATTGGGGGGACATGGGGGGCAAGGTCTCCGAAAAAGAATCAGGAAAGGCAAACGGAAGCGACGAGAAGAACAGCGATCTCGCCAAGCTGCTGCAGCGCGCCGATCGTGTCGCCGGTCTGGCCGCCAATCTGGCTGAGGCAAAGCGCGCGCAAGGCCATGAAGACCAGGCCGAGCAGGATCGCCGCCGCTATCGCGCCGCCAAGGCCGAGCGCCAGCAGCGCCACGGCACCAAGCGCAGCGCCGATGATGGCGGTCTCGGAGGTGACGGTGCCGGCGTTGGCCGACAGGCCGTCGCTGCGGGCCGGCGGCAAAAGATGCATGAAAGCGCCGAACAGGCCGCGCGAGCCGGCGTGCGCGGCGAGCAGCGCCAGGAACACATGGCCCGGACCGGCGAGTTCGGACAGCGCGCTCCAGCGGATGAGCAGCGACAGCCCAAGCGCCGCCGCGCCATAGGCGCCGATGCGGCTGTCGCGCATGATCTCCAGTTTCCTGTCCCGCGTCCTGCCGCCCCAAAAGCCATCGGCGATGTCGGAAAGCCCGTCCTCGTGCAGACAGCCGGTGGCGAGCATCGTCGCGGCGAGCGTGAGCGCCGCGGCCGGTGCGGCGGCGAGGCCGAAGACGGCGGCGATCGCATAGACCAGCGCTCCGATGATTGCCACCGCGAGACCGGCGAAGGGCGCCGCCCAGATCGCATCCGCTAGGCTGCGGCCGCCGAAATCGCTCGAGGGCAACCTCAGCCGGGTGAAGAAGACGAGGCTGAGGCCGATGTCGTCAAGCACTTGCCTGGGTGCGGAAGGGCCGCTCATGCGCTCCTCGCGATGGCGTGGAAGAAGGTGCCGCTCACATGGCCGCGCCGGTAGCCGGAGGCGCCGAGCGGGTTGCCCTGGCCATCGGCAAGATCGGCCAGCGGCTCGTCATTGCCGGCGGCAAGCATCTGCGCATAGTGGAATTCGTGCCCCCGGATCGACGTGCCCTCTCGCCCCAACGGGCAGGCGGCGCGCAGCCGCGCCTCGCGGTAGCCGAGATTCATCTTTCGTTTGGCGAAGCTGGTCGAATGGCCGAGCAGGCCGAGCATCTTGTGCCTCTCGCCGTCCGCGTCTTCCAGCACCTCGCCCAGCACCATGAAGCCGCCGCACTCGCCATGCACCGGCTTGGTCGCCGCAAAGCGCGCCATTCCCTTCCGGAAATTGTCGGCAGCCGCAAGCTTGCCGGCATGGAGTTCGGGGTAACCGCCGGGCAGCCAACAGATCTCGCAGTCCGGCGAAGGCGCTTCGTCGGCAAGCGGCGAGAAAGGCACGATCTCGGCGCCGGCCTTGCGCCAATGCGTGGCGACATGCGGATAGAGGAAGGTAAAGGCGGCGTCCTCCGCCAGCGCAATGCGCTGCCCGGGCGGCTGTAGCGCGTCGCCGAAGTCGCCGGCCGCCGGTTCCAGCGGGGTGGCCAGCGCCAGGATGGCGTCGATGTCGAGCGATTTCTCGACCATGTCGGCCAGCCGGTCGAGATGCGCCATCAGGTTTTCATATTCGCCGGCCTGGACGAGGCCGAGATGCCGTTCCGGCAGGTTGAGCGTCGGATCGCGCAGGATGGCGCCGACCACGGGCAGGCCGATCGCTTCGATGGCGTCGCCCGACAGCCGCCGGTGGCGTTCGCTGCCGAGCCGGTTGAGCACGACGCCGGCCATGCGGACGTCCGGATCGTAAGTGGCGAAACCCTTGGCGACTGCCGCAGCGGTCGTCGACTGACCTGAAACGTCCAGCACCAGAAGCACCGGCAAGCCATAGAGCCGGGCGAGATCGGCGGCCGAGCCCGAGCGGCCTTCGGGTGCGGGAATGCCGTCGAACAGGCCCATCGCGCTTTCGAGGATGATGTATTCGGCGTCATCCGCAGCTTGTGCGGCCAGCGCGTTGAGCAGGGAAGGGGACATCGCCCAACTGTCGAGATTGACGCCGGAAAGGCCGGTGGCGGCTGTATGGAAACCAGGGTCGATATAGTCCGGACCGGACTTGGCGCCGCGCACTTTCAGGCCGCGCCGCGCCAGCGCGCGCAACAGGCCGATGGTGACGCTGGTCTTGCCCGAGCCGGAACGCGGTGCGCCGATGATGATCGCCCGCGCCGTCATGCCTCACCTGCCAGTGCCGCGCGCATGGCGACGATACCGCCGACGACGATCAGCGCCGGCGAAGAGAGTCCGGCGGCCGCGGCCTCTTCGGAGATGGTTGCGAGCGTGGCGACGACGATGCGTTCCCGCGGCGTGGTTGCCGCGACGATCACAGCGGCCGGGGTCGAAGGCGCGAGGCCGCCCTCAAGCAGCTTTGCCGCGATCACCGGCAGGTTGGCCATGCCCATATAGACGACCACCGGCTGACCGGTGCGGGCGATCGCCGTCCAGTCGATGTCGTCATCGGTGCCCGCTGCGTGGCCGGTCGCCAGGATGACGGCCTTGTTGATGCCGCGCATGGTGGCGGGAATGCCGGTGGCGGCAAGCGCGCTGAGACCCGAGGTCAGGCCGGAAAGCACCCGGAACGGTATTCCTTCGCCGGCGAGCGCCAGAATCTCTTCGCCGCCCCGGCCGAAAATATAGGGGTCGCCGCCTTTCAGCCGCACGACACGGCGGCCCTCGTGCGCCAGCCGCACCAGCAGGGCGTTGATATCGTCTTGCCTCATCGAGGGCTGGCCGCCGCGTTTTCCGGCGTAGAAAAGCTCGGCGCCCTGGGCGACAGCCACAACATCGGGCGAGACCAGCGCGTCATAGACAAGCGCATCGCATTGTCCGAGTGCCGCCAGCACCTCAAGCGTCAGGCAGCCAGGATCCCCGGGGCCGGCCCCCGCCAGCCAGACATGGCCGGGTTCCAACTCGCGCGGCTTGAAGTTCAGGCGCGCCAGCGCCTGCTCCACATTTGCCCGTCCGTTCGTATTGGCGCCGCCGTTCACAATCCGTCCCGTCCGCGAAAACGCCGCTGGTAATGGGCGTCGTAGAGTGAGCTTTCGCCGAAATCCTGCGCCGCGAGCGCGCTGCCGACGAAGATGATCGCCGTGCGCTCCATCGGGTTTTCCGCCAGCTGCGCTTCGATGGTACCCAGCGTGCCGGTCAGGATGCGCTCGTCCGGCCAGGAGGCGCGGAAGACGACCGCGACCGGGCATTCGGCGCCGTAAAGCGGCGTGAGATCGGCAACGATGCGGTCGATGGCGTGGATGGCAAGATGGATGGCAAGCGTGGCGCCGGTGCGGCCGAAGCCGGCGAGCGTCTCGCCTGGCGGCATTTTCGAGGCGCGGCCGGAAACGCGGGTCAGCACCAGGCTTTGCGCGAGCTCGGGGATGGTGAGCTCGCGGCGAAGTGCCGCCGCCGCCGCCGCGAAGGAGGGCACGCCTGGTGTCAGCGTGTAGGGAATGCCGTGTTTTTCCAGCCGCCTGATCTGTTCGGCCACCGCGCTCCAGACCGAAAGGTCGCCGGAATGCAGCCGCGCGACATCTTGGCCGGCCTTGTGCGCGTCGACATATTCCGCCTCGATCTCGTCGAGCGACATCGGCGCGGTGTCGATCAGTTTGGTGCCGGGCGCGCAATGCTCGAGCAGTTCCGGCGCGACGATCGAGCCGGCATAGAGGCAGACCGGGCAGGACGCGAGCAGCCGGCTGCCGCGCAAGGTGATGAGGTCGGCCGCGCCAGGGCCGGCACCGATGAAATGGACTGTCATGCGTCGCCGCCTCCGCCAAGAGCGATGGCGCAGGTGACCGGCCCGACCATGATGCGCGGCCCAAGCAGTTTTGCGCCTTTTCCGGCCGCGGCCAGAGCCGAGGCTTCCGAAACCGAGGGCGTGCCGGCCTGGGCCCGCGACGCTTCGGATCGGCTGATCGTGCCGGACGAGACGGCTTTCAGTGCGGCGTCGGACATGACGAGCACGGGAAGGTCGAGGTCGCGGCCGGCAAGGAAGATTGCCTGTTCGTCGCGCTTGATTTCACCGGTGGCCAGCGCCGAAAGCGCGGTCATCGCCAGTCCATGCGCCTCGAGCGCGGTCTCGATCGCGGCGCACACGTCACTTGCTGTCACGCCTTTGCGGCTGCCGATGCCCGCGACCATCATGGTTTCATCCAGCTCCATTGCGTGACCGGCATGGCCGGACGCCAGCCCTGCATGGAGCCGACCGGCCCCGCGCGTGAAAGCGCGATGCGGGTCAGATCGCCGCCGCGCCTGTTGTGCTGGTCGAGCAGCAGCGCCTCCATCTCCAGCGTCACCGCATTGGCGACCAGCCGGCCGCCGGGACGAAGCGCCTTGATCGCCTTTTCGAGCACGCCGGCATCGCTGCCGCCGCCGCCGATGAAGATCGCATCCGGCGTTTCGAGCTTGGCGAACGCCTCGGGCGCGGCGCCTTCGACCACGACGAGGCCGGGCACGCCGCAATGCGCGGCGTTGCGGGCGATGCGGGCGGCGCGCTCGCTGTTGGCCTCGATGGCGATGGCGCGCAGCGAAGGATGAGCCATCATCCATTCGATGCCGATCGAGCCGGAGCCGGCGCCGATATCCCAAAGCAGCTCGCCGCGCCGGGGCGCCAGCGACGACAGCGTGATGGCGCGGATCTCGCGCTTGGTGATCTGGCCGTCATGCTCGAACAGATGGTCGGCGAGGCCGATGGTCAAAGGCAGGATGCGCGCATCCGGCGTCGTTTCAATTTCGAGCGCCAGGACGTTGAGCGGGTTGATGTTTTTGAGGTCGAAGGCATCGGCGCGAACGGTGCGGCGCGCCTCATCAGGACCGCCGAGCGCTTCGAGGACCGTCAATCGCGAGGGGCCGAAACCGAGCTCGTCGAGCAGTCCGGCGACGGCCGCCGGCGCGTCGGCGTCGGAGGTCAGCGCCAGGATGCGCGCGCCGGGGTGGAGCAGGGGCCGGATCAGATCGATCGAATGGCCGTGCAGTGAGATCGTCTCCACGTCCTGCAATGCCCAGCCAAGGCGCGATGCCGCGAGCGACAGCGAGGAGGGCGCCGGCAGGACGAGCATCTCATCCGGGTTCACCTTGCGGGCCAATGTGACGCCGACGCCGTGGAAGAACGGGTCGCCGGAAGCGAGCACGCAGATTTCTTTACCGGCGAGCGCCAGCACGTCTCGCATTTCGGCGTCGAAGGGCACGGGCCATAGGCGGGTTTCGCCCTTGGCCAGAGATGCAACGAGAGCAAGGTGACGTTTGCCGCCGAAGACGACGTCCGCCTGCGCGATGCGCTGCTTGGCCTCGTCGCCGAGACCCGCTACACCGTCCTCGCCGATGCCGACAATGGTAAGCCATTTTGAGGCTGGCTTGGCAGCGCGCAGACCCTTAGCAGGCATGATGACCCACCGTATCCTGATCCTCGGCGGAACGACCGAAGCCCGACAACTGGCCGGGAAGCTCGCCCGTCGCGCGGAATTCTCGGTCACGCTCTCGCTTGCCGGCCGCACCGAAAGCCCGGTCGCGCAAGGCGTGCCGGTGCGTGTCGGTGGCTTTGGCGGCGCCGAAGGGCTGGCCGCTTATCTTCGCGAAGAACACGTCGATCTGCTGATCGACGCCACGCATCCATACGCCGCGCGTATCTCCGCCAATGCCGCTGAAGCCGCCACGAAAACCGGCGTGCCGATCCTCGCGCTGCGGCGTCCTGGATGGGAGCCCGTGGCCGGCGATCGCTGGATCCTGGTCGACAATGTCACGGAGGCGGCGAAGGCGCTTGGCGAGGCGCCGCGCCGCGTATTCCTGGCGATCGGCCGGCAGGAGGCCGGCGCGTTCGAGGCCGCGCCCCAACACAGTTACCTGATCCGCAGCGTCGATCCGGTCGAGCCGAAACTCGCCGTGCCGGATGCGCTCTACCTGCTGGCGCGCGGACCGTTCCCGGAGGCGGACGAGCGGGCGCTGCTCGAGAAATACGGGATCGACGCGATCGTTTCCAAAAACAGCGGCGGCGAGGCGACCTATGGCAAGATCGCCGCGGCGCGGGCGCTCGGCATCGAAGTGGTCATGATCCGCCGACCGCCTTTGCCGGACATTCCTTCCGCCGAAACCGTCGATGCACTGGCGGCAAAGGTCGATCATTTTTTCGACCCCGTTGCCGAACGCGGCGTGTAGACCAGGGCGGGCTTTTCACCGCGCTTGATGATGCGGGTTTCGGGCGAGCCGATGATGACGCAGGTCGACATGTCGGCCTTTGCCGCATCCGCGTCCGCCAGCAGAAAGACTTCGATGCGCTCGTCGGGCCGGCCGGCGGCGCGGCCGAAGATCACCGGCGTGGTGCCGGGCAGGATCGCCTTCAGGCATTCGAAGGCGCGGCCGAGCTGCCAGGGGCGGGCCTTGCTGATCGGGTTATAAAGCGCGATGACGAAGCCGGCTCCGGCCGCCGCCAGTAACCGCAGCTCGATCAGGTCCCAAGGCTTCAGGTTGTCCGACAGCGAGATAGCGCAGAAATCATGGCCGAGCGGCGCGCCGATCCGGGCGGCGACCGCAAGCATGGCGGTGACGCCAGGGACGACTGAGACGTCAATGGTGCGCCATTCAGCCGGGCCCGCTTCGATCGCTTCGCAGACGGCTGCCGCCATGGCGAAGACGCCGGGATCGCCGCCGGAAACGACAGCCACGCTGTGGCCCTCAGCGGCTTTCGCCAGCGCTTCGTTGGAGCGGGCGAGCTCTTCGCGATTGTCGGAGGCGATGCGCGTCTGATCCGGCCGCAGCTCAAGCCGGTCGAGATAGGGCTTGTAGCCATAGAAGAAGGAAGCCTCGGCGACGGCATTGGCAGCCTGCGGCGTGACCTGGTCGGCATTGCCGGGCCCGAGACCGATGACGGCGAGGCGACCGCTCATGTCTTTGCTCCGAGGGCTCCCGGGCGGCCCGACCAGCCGGCGACCAGCACGATGGCGAAATAGGGCGCCTTCTCGTCCGGCTTTTCGGCGAGCCGCATCGAGACGCTGCCCGGCATGGTGCCGCGCTCGACATAGATGGCCTTGGCCAGCTTGCCGGTGGCTTCCAGCGCACGCCTGATCTTCGGCAGGTTGCGGCCGACCTTCATGATGACGGCGGCATCGGTGTCGGCGAGGCGACGGGTCAGCTCGAACTCGCTCATCGTGCCGGGCAGCACGGTCAGCACGTCGTCGCCCTGGACGATCGGCAGGCCGGTCTGCGACCAGCAGCCGGACATGGCGCTGATGCCGGGAATGACTTCGGTCGGGAAACGGTGCGCCAAGCGCACATGCAGATGCATGTAGGAGCCATAAAAGAGCGGATCGCCTTCCGACAGCACCGCCACCATCCTGCCGGCGCCGAGATGCTCGGCAACCTGCTCGGCCGACTGTTCGTAGAAATCGGTGATCTGCGCGCGGTACTCGTCGTGATCTTTGTCGATCTCGGTGGTCACCGGATAGAGCAGCGGCAGCTCCACCATATCCGGCCGGAAGCGCGCCTCGACGATGGCGCGCGCATTGCTGTTGTTGCCGCGCTTGGCGAAATAAGCGACGACATCGGCCTCGGCCAGCGCGCGCGCGGCCTTCAGCGTCAGAAGTTCGGGGTCGCCGGGGCCGGTGCCGACACCGACCAAACGGCCTTTTACAATCGCGTTCACAGGCCCGGCCTCGCCAACGAATTGAGCGCCGCCGCTGTCATGGCGCTGCCGCCCAGCCGGCCGCGCACGATGGCGTAGGGCACGCCATAGGAATTTTCCGCCAGCGCATCCTTGGATTCGGCGGCGCCGACGAAGCCGACCGGCATGCCGATGATCGCTGCCGGCTTCGGTGCACCATCGCGCAGCTTTTCAAGCAGATAGAACAGCGCGGTCGGCGCGTTGCCGATGGCGACGATCGATTCGGCCATGCGCTCTCCCCAGAGGTCGATCGCGGCGGCCGAGCGGGTGTTGCCGATTTTCTTGGCGATGTCATGCGTGCGTGGGTCGCGCAGCGTGCAGATCACCTCGTTGCCGGCCGGCAAGCGGGCGCGGGTGACGCCGTGCGCCACCATCTCGGCATCGCAGAAGATCGGCGCGCCGGCGGCAAGCGCCGCGCGCGCTGCGGTCACGAAACCGTCTGAGAAGACAAAATGGCTGGCGGCTTCGACCTGGCCGCAGGCATGGATCATGCGGATCGCGACATCGGCCTCCGCTTCCGAGAAGCGAGACAGGTCCGCCTCGGCGCGGATGATGGCGAAAGAGCGCTCGTAGATCGCCATTCCGTCATGGATATAGTCGTAGGCGGCCATTCACTGGTTCCGTCGATAGAGTTCGGCGATGCCTGCAGCGCCAAGCCTTGCCAGGCAGGCGGCGGCGGTTTCGCCCTGATGTCGTTCGTCGCGGATCGCGGCAAGAATGCCGGCGACCCCGCGCGCGGCGTCATAGCCCGGCCTGTACGCGGCAGGAAGGGCCTTTGCCGTCCCGTCCACGACAAGTCCGGCTCCGTTTTCGTCGCCGACCAGAGTGAGCGCCGCCGCGCCGGGATGCGCGCAGCCCTTGGCGCAGCCGGAGATGTGCAGGGTCAGCGAGGCGTCGTGGAGGTCGGGGTTTTGTTTCGCAATGGTTTCGGCGATGGCGCGCGTGGCGATACGGCCGGAGGCGCAGGCCGGCGTGCCGGGGCAGGCGGCGATGCGGGTGCGCGGATCGCTGGGGGAAGTGACAAAGCCGAGGGTAACCGCGGAGGCTTGGAGTGCAGAGGCGGCGGAAGGGGTGAGGCCGAGGAAAAGTAGGGCGCGGCCGGGGGCCAGGCGGATTTCGGTGGCGCCGAGGTTTGCGGCTTCAATGGCGAGGTCGATGAGGTTTTGAGCGGGCATGCTGCCGTAGGGCAGGGCAATGCCGAGGGCGTGGCCTTCGGTTAGGTTAAGGAGGCCGATCGGTGGGCGATGGCGTTCCACGGCGCGCCCCTCTGTCCTGCCGGACATCTCCCCCTCTAGAGGGGAGATCAGGCCGGCGCGGCCGCTTTCGCCAATCGCCGAGGTCGGAACATGCGAGTTCGCTGCAGAGCGGGAGCCGGCGGTAAAGCTGCGAATCTCCCCCACAGAGGGGGAGATGTCCGGCAGGACAGAGGGGGGCGCGAAGGAATGCCAACCTGCGAGAGAGGCCAATTGCCGCTCCGACAGGTCGCGCGTATGCGCCTCCCGGCCCTTTTCCGCGACCATCCTGAGCGCCGCCACAGCAATGTCGCGTGCAGCATCAGCATCGACCGTCGCGAGCGGCTTTGCACTGCGCGCGTCGCCGGCAACCGACACGCTCCACTGGACGCCCGCATCGGCCCTCACCGCCTTCAGCCTTACATCGGCCGTCAACAGGTCCATCGTCAGCTGCCCGCCACCGTCGACAACCACCGACACCTTCGGCCCCAGCCGTGCCGTCAGCCCAGCCTCCTCGATCGCCGCCCTGATCCGTTCCGCCAATGGGCGCGGATCGGCAATCTCCTCTGGGTCGATCCCCGCCAACGGCCCAATTTCAACCGGCACGCTGCTCCGCACGTCAATGCCCAGGGCGTCCACTTCCGCCGCCAGCAGCCTGGCGCTTTCGGTCGTCAAACCCCGAATCTGCAGGCTGCCGCGCGCCGTTACCTCCATGATGCCGTTGCCGTGGCGCAGAGCGGATTCGCCGAGTCCGATCAGCGACATCGGGACCAGTCCCCCTGCGACCGGGTTGAGCCGCACCAAAAGCCCGTCGCCGGTCCGCATCGGGGCGCTGAGGGCAGGGCAGGCGCCGCGCCGCGAAAACGCGATCATGCCGCCACCCCGCTTGCCTCAGCCTCGGCGATCAGGGCTGCGAGGTCATCGTCGATGGAGTTCCTGAGCGGATGCCAGAGGCCGCGCCGCCGCGCCGCCAGAAAACGTTCGGCGATGACCTTGGCAGCCGCCGGATTCTCGCGCAGCAAGAAGGCGCGGACTTCGGCGTCGCCAACATAGGCGTCGTGTACCGCCTCGATCAGCGTGCCGGAAATGGCGTGCGTGGTCTCGGCGAAGCCGACCAGGCGGTCGACCGTCTCGGCGAATTCGGAGGCGCCACGAGGGCCATGCCGCATCTGGCCGGCGATGAAGCGCGGGTTGACCGCGCGGGCGCGTACCACGCGCGACACCGCTTCGCCGACCGAACGCGGCTTCGGCTTCTTCGGGTCGGTCGTGTCGAGCACGATGACATCCGCGTTGCGGCCAAGCGCGGCAAGAGCGGCCGAAAAGCCGCCGATGAAGGCGACGTCGGCCGAGCCTTCGAGGATATCGCGGCCGGGGTCGTCGCCGGTATGGACGAGGAGATCGGCTTCGGCGATGCGGTCCTCGAAGGCGCCTGGCGCCAAAATCGCTTCGCCGTCGGCCCCGCCATAGGCATGCGAGGTGGCCTCCAGATAGGCGCGGCCGATCTCTTCGCGCACGCCCCATTCGCCGCGCGACAGCAAATCCTCGACGCCGGCGCCATAGGTGCCGGGCGAAGTGCCGAAAATGCGCGGCTCGATCTTGCCTTGGGCACGGGTGGCTGCGGCAAGCGGGTTTTCCGAATCGTCTTCGTCGCGGCCGGCGACGGCGTTGGCGGCTGCATCGATCAGCGCGATCTGGGTCGGGAACATGTCGCGGAACAGGCCGGAAATGCGCCAGGTAACGTCGACGCGCGGGCGGCCGAGCGTGGCCGGCGGCAGCACCTCGATGCCGGTGACGCGACCGGTCGCGGCATCCCATTGCGGCCGGCAGCCCATCAGCGCCAGGCCTTGCGCGATCTCCTCGCCGCCGGTGCGCAACGAGGCCGAGCCCCAGAGGTCGATGACCAGCGAGCGCGGCCAGTCGCCATGGCCCTGCATGTAGCTGCGCACCACTTCCTCTGCTGCAGCCTGGCCGAGATCATAGGCGGTCGGCGTCGGCATGGTGCGGGGATCGGACGTGAAGAGATTGCGGCCGGTGGGCAGCACGTCGGAACGGCCGCGCGCCGGCGCGCCGGCCGGGCCGGCCTTGACATGGCGGCCCTCGAGCGCGGCGAGCAGGGCTGTCCGTTCAGTGTCGGCGCTCTGCCGGCGCAGCGGATCGGCCTCGTCTTCCGGTGCGCGGCCATAGACATGCAGCCCGTCCTTCACCGCGAAATCCTTGAGATCGCAGAGCCAGGCGTCGATGCGGCGCAGCGCTTCGTCGGGCTGGTCTGTCTTCGCTACGCCGGCTTCCGAGGCAAGCCCGGTTTTCCGTGCCGTCTCGACGATCAGCTTTGCCAGTCGGTCGCGGCGGCGGCGGTCGAGGCCGTCGGCCTGGGCGTATTCGTCGACCAGGCGCTCGAGTTTCTGCTGTGCCTCGTCGAGCCCGGCTCCGGTCAGTGGCGGAGGCAGATGGCCGAGCGTGACGGCCGAGATGCGGCGCTTGGCCTGCGCCGCCTCGCCGGGATTGGAGACGATGAAAGGATAGATGACCGGCAGCGAGCCGGTGACGATCTCGGGAAAGCAGGTGTCGGAAAGCGCGACCGTCTTGCCCGGCAGCCATTCCAGCGTGCCATGCGCGCCGACATGGATGATGGCATGGACGCCGAGCGATTTCTGCAGCCAGAGGCCGAAGGCGATCAGCTCGTGGCGCGGGGGCAGCGTCGGGTCATGGTAATCGGCGCGGCGGTCGGCGGAGCGTCCGCGATCGGGGGCGAGCGCTACGGTGATGTTGCCGAAGGTTGCGGCGCGGAAGGGGAAGTGGGAACTTATCCCTTCTGCCTTGCCCCACGCGGCCTCTACTGCATCGCGCGCTGCCCTCGGCAGTTCGGCCGAAAAGGCGGAGTAGTCCTCTATGGAGAGGCCAAGCCCACTCACCTCCAGCCCATCCAGCAATTCCCGCGGCGATTGCGGAATCCGTTCAACCGCATAGCCCTGTTCCTTCAGGTCCTGCAGCATGGCGAGAACGCTTGACGGCACATCCAGGCCAACGGCGTAGCCCGTTCGTCCAGGCGCGCTCGGATAGTCGGGAATCAGGATCGCCAGCTTGCGCTTTGCTCGCTCGGTCCGTCGCAGGTGAATGAATGCCGCGATCCGCCTGGCCACCTGCGCCACGCGGTCGGCTTTCGGCTGGTTGACGAAAGCGCGGAAGGCGAGTGCAGCGTCGGTTTCGACCTCGCCCTTGAAGGAGATCGCGCCGGCGAGGATGCGGCCGTCGAGCTCGGGCAGGACGACGTGCATGGCGAGATCGGCGGGCGCCAGGCCGCGCTGGTTTTTCTCCCAGACCTCGCGTTTCGTCGTGGCGACGATGACCTGGAAGACGGGCACGCCGGCGCGGTCGAAGAGGGTTTCGGCGCCGGGCTCGGCGCCGGAGGCAAAGGCCGTGGCGGTGACGATCGCCGATGGGTTCAGCGAGTTGATGGCTTTCTCGACGAAGGCCAGGGATGCCAGGTCCTTCAGGCTGGAGACGAAGATCGGCACCGGGGCTAGGCCTTGCGAGCGCAGGGCTTCAGCGAGTGTGTCGATCGGCGCTATGTCTGCCGCGAGCAGCATGGAGCGGTAGAAGAGGATGGGGACGACGGCAAAATTGTCGGCGCCGAGTTCCGTCACAGGCTTTTCTACGACACCAACTCCCGGCTGATAATACCCAGCCTTGGGCACGCTGACCGGCTCGGCCACAGCCGCGTCAGCCCCTGCAAGCCGTGCCAGCCTTTGCACCAGTGCCGACATGTTTGCCGGGCCGCCTTCTCGGAAATAGCCGAGCAGGGCGTCGAGTTCGGCGCGCGGCAGGGTCGAGGCTTCGATCAGGCGCTGGTCCTCGTCATGGCTTTCGCCCGGCAGCAGCGCCAGCTTGATATCCCGCTCGCGTGTGACCGCGGCGAGCTGGTCGCAGCCATAGCGCCACCAGTCATAACCGCCCAGGATGCGGACGAGCACCACTTTGGCGTGACGGGCAACGCTGTCGATCCATAGGTCCACCGACATCGGGTGGCGAAGGTCGCGCAGCGCCGCCAGCCGCATGGACGGCAGCCGCGCCGCATCGGCCTTCCAGGCGGCGGCCAAGCCGGCGAGATCGCTGTCGGTGAAGGACAGCGCCACGACATCTGCAGGCTTCTGCCTGAGGTCGATCGGCTCGGCGAGATCGTCGAGCGAAGCGGATGACGTGGTGAGGATATGCATCGCTTTTTCGTGTTGGTATCAGCCCGCGAGAATACGCTCGATCGCCGGGCGGTTCAGCCCCTTGAGGCCGATGACGACCAGCCGCGAGCGGCGATCGTCCTCGGCTGTCCAGGCGCGGTCGTAATAGTGGTTGACGCGCGGGCCGACCGCTTGCAGCAAAAGCCGCATCGGCTTGCCGCCGACCTCGACGAAGCCTTTGACGCGCAGCACGTTCTCCTGCTCGGCGGCAAGGGCGACGCGCTTGGCCAGTTCATCGGGATTGGCGACCGACGGGATGTCGATAACGAAGGAATCGAAATCGTCGTGCTCATGGTCGAGCTCGTCGTCGTGATGGGTCTTGCGGTTTTCGATGTCGTCCTCCACCGCAAGGCCAAGACCGAGCAGCACGGAGGGGTCGACCTTGCCCTGGGCGGTCGGCACCACCTTGACGGCGCGCGCCACATGCTCGCCGATGACGGCATTGGCGCGCTCGGAGCCTGCCGCATCCATCAAATCGCTCTTCGATAAGATGATCAGGTCGGCGCAGGCGATCTGGTCCTCGAACACTTCTTCGACCGGGTCGTCATGGTCGAGGGAATCGTCGGCTGCGCGCTGCGCCTGCAGCGCGTCCATGTCGGAGGCGACGCGGCCGTCGGCCAATGCCGGGCCGTCGACCACGGCTACGACGCCGTCGACGGTGACGCGGCTCTTTACCGTCGGCCACTGGAAGGCCTGCACCAGCGGCTTCGGCAGAGCGAGGCCGGAGGTCTCGATCAGGATGTGGTCGACCTTCGGCGTGCGCGACAGGATTTGGTCAAGGGCAGGGACGAAATCGTCGGCGACGGTGCAGCAGATGCAGCCATTAGCGAGCTCGACGATGTTTTCCTCCGGACAGGCATCGACGCCGCAACCTTTAAGGATCTCGCCGTCGATGCCGACATCGCCGAACTCGTTGACGATGATCGCCAGCCGCTTGCCCCTGGCGTTTTCGAGCAAGTTGCGGATCAGCGTCGTCTTGCCGGCGCCGAGAAAGCCGGTGACGACGGTGCAGGGAACACGGGAAACGGAAGCGTTCATGTCAGTCCTTCAGCATGTCGAGGGGAGGGATGCGGGCAACCAGGCCGCGCTTGAGGGAATCGGGTCGGCCGCGCCAAGGGATCAGGCCGTCGGTCGAGGTAGCGAAGAGCTTTGCGCCGGCGACGAGATCGGCGCCGCTGGTCGTCTCCAGATCGCCGAAGACGTAACTCCAGCAGCCGTCGCGCAGCAGCGCTGCGCTTAGCCGGCGCTTGCAGTTGCCAAGGCATTCGACGGTGCGGATGTTGATCTTTTCGCCGGAAGCCGCCCGGCGCGTGCCCTCGGCCAGCAGCGCGCCGGCGCGCGGATGCGCGTCCGAGCCGGTCTCGTCACGGCAAGAGGAGCAGACGATGACGGTCACGCCGGCCAGCGCGTCGGGCTCGAACGAAATGTCCGAACTGTTTGCCGGGAAACTGCCGTTGCGATCCAAAACCAGGCTCCTTGCCCGGAAAACCCGCCGGGCATTCGGATACTTAAAGTCTCAGACGGCAGGTCTCCTGGCTCGCGGGTCGTTGCCTCAGATGCCGCCTTCCCGGGAACGTCCCAGTGGTTTTCGGCCAAGGCTCGTCGCTTACAGTTGCGGGGACAGCCGCGGATTTGGGTTTTGACCCGCACCGCATTCCCTCTTGGCTCCTCCCTTTGCCGGGAGAAGACCGTCTGCGGCGGATTTAGGCTTACGGCTAGGCGCCTGTCAACGCGCGGCTACGACACCTTGATGTCGGTCAGCGCCGGTCCGAGGTCGCCGGCCGGCGTCACTTCGATCGCCTCGAGGCCGAGCCAGGCCTGCATCTGCTTCAGTTCATCGAAAAGCTGGGCGGCGGTTTCGGGCGGCGCGCCTGCTTCGGCATAGGCGGCATGGACGCGCAGGACGCTCGCCGGCCGATCAGCCCTCAGATCGACACGGGCGACAATCCGGTCGCCAAGCAGGAAGGGCAGCACGTAATAGCCGTATTGGCGCTTTTCGGCCGGCGTGTAGATCTCGATGCGGTAGCGGAAGCCGAACAGCTTTTCGGTGCGCGTGCGTTCGAAAACCACGGGATCGAAGGGGGCGAGTAGGGCCCGCGCCTCTATCCGGCGCGGAACACGGGCGTCCTTGTGGAGATAGGCAGGCTTGTCCCAGCTCTCGACCTTCACCGGCAGCAATTCGCCGGTTTCGACCAGTTCCTCGATGCGGTCTTTCGTGTCTCCCGGCGCGAGACGGAAATAGTCGCGCAGGTCGCTATAGGTGGCGACGCCGTGGGCACGTGCCGAGATGCGCAGCAATTCGCGATGCGCGTCCTCGACCGACGGTACGGGGAGGTCGAGCACCGCCTGCGGCAAAACGCGCTCGGGCAGGTCGTAATAGCGTTCGAAGCCGCGCCGGTAGGCGGTGGTGATGCGTCCGGCCCAGAACAGCCATTCGAAAGCGTGCTTGGCCTCGCTCCAGCCCCACCAGCCGCCATTGCCCTTATGGCCCTCGATGTCGGAAGCGGCGATAGGCCCGCGATCGGCGACCTCTCTATATATCTCGTCTATCATTTCCTTGCGCTCACGGCCCCATTTGGCAAGGCCGAGATACATCTCGTCACCCTGCTCGGCGCGCTGCATGCGCCAGCGCATCAAAGGATAGGTCTCGACAGGCAGGAACGACGCCTCATGCGCCCAATATTCAAAGACGGAGCGCTTGCGGGTGACAGCGGCATTGTCGAGCAGCGTAAGCGGGTAGGGGCCGAGGCGCGAATAGAGCGGCATATAATGCGCGCGCACCACCGCGCTCACGGAATCGATCTGCAACAGGCCGGTCCGCGAAAGCACACGCGCAAGGTGCCGGCGATCCGGAACTCCTGCGGGGCGAGGGTCGTTGAACCCTTGTGCGCCGAGCGCAATGCGCCTCGCCATGGCGAGCGAGATTTTCTCCTTCATCAGGTATCCTTGCCCCGATCGTCCGTTGGTTTTTTAGCCGATGATTCCGGCGATGCTAGCAGGCAAATGGCGGCAGATGTGTCAGGAGAGAAAAGTGGAGTAAAAAGTGAAGGAAATCAAACAGGAGCGGATCGGACCAGTTTCTTCCGATAAGGCGTCCAGGGCGGCGATTTGAACAAGGTTTGACTTGCGTCACCGAAACCGCTGCGCTAACCCTCGCCGCGTTGCAGCATGGGCCCGTTAAAACGGTTCAGCGGTTAATCTGTCACGCTTCCGCATTAGAGTTCGTTGCTGTAATCAACATGAGCTACCCCCGCCGAAGGAAAGCCGCCGCATGAGCGCACTCCTGAGTTCGTACCTGCCTATCGTGCTGTTCATCGCCGTGGCGATGATCGTCGGTCTGGCGCTTATCGTCGCACCCTTCCTGGTGGCCTACCGCAATCCCGATCCGGAAAAGCTTTCCGCCTATGAATGCGGGTTCAACTCGTTCGACGACGCCCGCATGAAATTCGACATTCGCTTCTATCTGGTGTCGATCCTGTTCATCATCTTCGATCTCGAGGTCGCCTTCCTGTTCCCGTGGGCGGTGTCCTTCTCGAAGCTCGGCATGCTCGGCTTCTGGTCGATGATGGTGTTTCTGGCGGTGCTGACCATCGGCTTTGCCTATGAATGGAAAAAAGGAGCGCTGGAATGGGATTGAACGACAGTTCAGGCACCCTCGTCGCGCCGAAGCCCAAGGGCATCATCGATCCCAATACCGGCAGGCCGGTGGGGGAGGACGATCCCTTCTTCCTCGAAATCAACAATGAGCTCGCCGACAAGGGTTTCCTTGTCACCTCGACCGAAGCGCTGATCACCTGGGCGCGCAGCGGCTCGCTGATGTTCATGACCTTCGGTCTCGCCTGCTGCGCGGTCGAGATGATCCACACCTCGATGCCGCGCTATGACTCGGAGCGGTTCGGCGTCGCGCCGCGCGCGTCTCCGCGCCAGTCCGACATCATGATCGTCGCCGGCACGCTGACCAACAAGATGGCGCCGGCGCTGCGCAAGGTCTACGACCAGATGCCGGAGCCGCGCTACGTCATCTCGATGGGCTCCTGCGCCAATGGCGGCGGCTACTACCACTATTCCTATTCGGTGGTGCGCGGCTGCGACCGCGTCGTGCCCGTAGACATCTATGTGCCCGGCTGCCCGCCGAGCGCCGAAGCGCTGCTCTACGGCATTCTCCTTCTGCAGAAGAAGATCCGCCGCACCGGCACGATCGAACGGTGAGCCAATGACCCTGGCGTTGAACGAACTCTCCACCTATCTCGGCGAGAAGCTCTCCGGCCGCATTGGCGAAGCCGTGCTTGCCTATGGCGAGCTGACAGTCTCCGTCGACCCGGGCAATCTGATCGAGGTGGCGACCTTCCTGCGCGACGATCCGCGCTGCCAGTTCATCTCGATCATCGACATTTGCGGCGCTGACTACCCCTCGCGCGCCAAGCGCTTCGATGTCGTCTACCACCTTCTGTCGCCGAAGCAGAATGTGCGCATCCGCCTCAAGTTGCAGGCCGACGAGGAAACGCTGGTGCCGTCGCTGACCGCCGTCTATCCAGGTGCCGACTGGTATGAGCGCGAGACGTATGACCTTTACGGCGTGCTGTTTAGCGGCCATCCGGATCTGCGCCGCATTCTCACCGATTACGGCTTCGAGGGGCACCCGCTGCGCAAGGATTTCCCGCTGACCGGCTTCGTCGAGGTGCGCTACGACGACGAGGCCAAGCGCGTGATCTACGAGCCGGTCGAGCTCAAGCAGGAATTCCGCAATTTCGATTTTCTTTCTCCTTGGGAAGGGACGGACTACGTCCTGCCCGGGGATGAAAAAGCCAAGACGAATTGAGGCGCCGCGATGGCTGAAACCTCCGTCCGCAATTTCAACATTAACTTTGGGCCTCAACACCCTGCCGCGCACGGTGTTTTGAGGTTGGTTCTCGAGCTGGACGGCGAAGTTGTCGACCGCGTCGATCCGCATATCGGTCTGCTCCACCGCGGCACCGAGAAGCTGATCGAGGCCAAGACCTATCTGCAGGCCGTGCCCTATCTCGACCGGCTCGACTATTGCGCGCCGATGAACCAGGAGCATGCCTTCGCGCTCGCGGCCGAGCGGCTGCTCGGCATCGAGGTGCCGAAGCGCGGCCAGCTGATCCGCGTGCTCTATTCCGAAATGGGCCGCATCATGTCGCACATTCTCAATGTGACGACGCAGGCGATGGATGTCGGCGCGCTGACCCCGCCGCTGTGGGGCTTCGTCGAGCGCGAAAAGCTGATGGTGTTCTACGAGCGCGCCTCGGGCTCACGTATGCATGCGGCCTATTTCCGGCCGGGCGGCGTCCACCAGGACCTGCCGCAGAAGCTGGTCGAGGATATCGGTAAGTGGATCGACCCGTTCCTGAAGTCGATCGACGATCTTGACGCCCTGCTCACGCCCAACCGCATCTTCAAGCAGCGCAATGTCGATATCGGCACGGTGTCGCTGGCCGACGCTTGGGCCTGGGGCTTTTCGGGCGTGATGGTGCGCGGCTCGGGCGCGGCCTGGGACCTGCGCAAGGCGCAGCCCTATGAATGCTATTCCGAGATGGATTTCGACATCCCGGTCGGCAAGAACGGTGACTGCTACGACCGTTACCTTGTGCGCATGGAAGAGATGCGCCAGTCGGCCAGGATCATGCGCCAGTGCGTCGATCTTCTGCTCGGCAAGGAAAGCGCCGGCCCGGTGTCGAACCTCGACGGCAAGGTGGTGCCGCCGAAGCGCGCGGCGATGAAGCGTTCGATGGAAGCGCTGATCCATCACTTCAAGCTCTATACCGAGGGCTATCGCGTGCCGGCCGGCGAGGTCTACGCGGCCGTCGAAGCGCCGAAAGGCGAATTCGGCGTCTATCTGGTCTCCGACGGCACCAACAAGCCGTATCGCTGCAAGCTGCGCGCGCCTGGTTTCGCGCATCTGCAAGCCATGGATTTCCTGTGCCGCGGCCACATGCTGGCCGACGTCACCGCCGTGCTTGGCTCCCTCGATATCGTGTTCGGGGAGGTCGATCGGTAATGCGGCAGGTGATTGCAGCTTTGTCGCTTACTGCAATAGCCGGTCAATCGGCCCTTGCAGCCGATTGCCCTGCGTCGGTAACGTCTTTGGAATTGGCAAAGAAGCACTACAAGCTGCACTACGTCACTTTGAACATGCGCGACAGTGCGACTAGTGACCAAGCTGTTGTCGACGCGTTCTATTTCGGGGATGCGTCCTGCGAATATCGCTTTATGGCGCCGCAGGATGCGACATTTACCAAAGCCGAGATTTCTGAAGCCGCGCTCAATCGGCGGGGGTTCAAAAAACTTGCCAAGAAGCTGGGTGATCAAGCGGGTGTTTCTCCTGCCGTCATGACAAATTCGCCGACCTTTCAGTGCTTCGACAACCAGTCGAAAGTTTGCAAGGAGGCGGCGGCTCGGCAATGACACCGTTTCCTGACTCCCGCCCTTTCGACTGCTACAACAGAGTTCAAACCTAATGTCAGTCCGCCGTCTTGCAGAAGCCAGCCTCCAGCCAGCCTCGTTCGCCTTCAACAAGGAGAACGCGGCGGCGGCTGAGCAGTGGATCGCCAAATATCCGAAGGGGCGCGAGCAGTCCGCCATCATCCCCTTGCTGATGCTGGCGCAGGAACAGGAAGGCTGGGTTACCAAGGCGGCGATCGAGACGATCTCGGACATGCTCGGCATGCCGCGCATACGCGGCCTCGAGGTCGCGACCTTCTACACGCAGTACCAGCTCAATCCGGTCGGCACGCGCGCCCATATCCAGGTCTGCGGCACTACGCCCTGCATGCTGCGCGGCTCGGAAGCGCTGATGGATGTGTGCCGGTCGAAGATCCATCACGACCAGTTCCATACCAACGACAAGGGCACGCTGTCGTGGGAGGAGGTCGAATGCCTCGGCGCCTGCGTCAACGCGCCGATGGTCATGATCTTCAAGGACACATTCGAAGACCTGACGCCCGAGCGGCTGGCCGAGATCATCGATCTTTATGACGCGGGCAAGGGCGCCGAGGTGAAACCCGGTCCGCAGAACGGCCGTCACGGGTCCGAGCCGGCCGATGGCTTGAAGACGCTGACAAATGAAAAGGCGATCCTGAAGTCGACGCGCGACAAGGAAGCCAAGGCGGCCGCGAAGGCTGCCAAGGATGCCGCCGCCGCGGCGCCGGCTGCTGCTCCTGCTGCAACCTCACAGCCTGCCGCGGCCCCGGCACCCGCTGCTCCGGCCGCCTCGGGTCCGGTTGCACCGTCAAAATCCAGCAAGCCGAAGACTCACGCGGCTGAAACCAGCCCGGCGCTGAACACGCCGTCGCCGGTCAAGGTCGCTCCGGCCACCGAGAACGGCGCCAGCGTCAGGGCGCCGCGGCATTCGGCCGCCAACGCCAATCAAGCTTCTCCGGAAGTCGAGGCCGTTTCCAAGCCGCGCAGCGGGCCGAAGACGAAAGCTGAACCGGTCGCGGCCTTCAAGGCTCCGGAAACCAAGCAGCCCGTCGCCAAAACGGCGAAGCCTTCGCTGGAGGACAAGAACCGTCCGGCCGGCATCGAGCGCCCGGCTACCGTCGACGATCTCAAGCTGATCTCCGGCGTCGGCCCGAAAATAGAAGGCATTTTGCACTCGCTTGGCATCTACACCTTCGCGCAGGTCGCCGGCTGGAAGAAGGCCGAGCGCGAATGGGTCGACGGCTATCTCAATTTCCGCGGCCGTATCGAGCGTGACGACTGGGTGAAGCAGGCCAAGGCGCTCGCCAAGGGCGGCGTTGCCGAATACATCCGCGTCTTCGGCAAGAAGCCGGTCTGAGGGACGAAAAATGCTTCAGGACAAAGACCGCATCTTCACCAACATCTACGGCCTGTTCGACAAGTCGCTGGCCGGCGCTCAGTCGCGCGGCATCTGGGACGACACGCCCGGTCTCATTGCCAAGGGCCGCGACTGGATCGTCAACGAGATGAAGGCGTCGGGGCTGCGCGGGCGCGGCGGCGCCGGCTTCCCGACCGGGCTGAAGTGGTCGTTCATGCCCAAGCAGAGCGACGGGCGCCCGAGCTATCTGGTCATCAATGCCGACGAATCCGAGCCCGGCACCTGCAAGGACCGCGACATCCTGCGCAACGATCCGCACACGCTGGTCGAAGGCGCGCTGGTTGCCGGCTTCGCCATGGGCGCGGTCGCCGCCTATATCTATGTGCGCGGCGAGTTCATCCGCGAGCGCGAGGCGCTGCAGCGCGCCATCGACGAGGCTTATGCGGCCAGGCTGATCGGCAAGAACAACACGTCCGGCTACGACTTCGACGTCTACATGCATCACGGCGCAGGCGCTTATATCTGCGGCGAGGAGACGGCGCTGCTCGAAAGCCTCGAGGGCAAGAAGGGCCAGCCGCGGCTGAAGCCGCCATTCCCGGCCAATGTCGGCCTTTATGGCTGCCCGACCACGGTCAACAATGTCGAATCGATCGCGGTGGCGCCGACCATCCTGCGCCGAGGCGCCGCCTGGTTCTCGTCCTTCGGCCGCCCGAACAATGCCGGCACCAAGCTGTTCTGCGTGTCCGGCCACGTCAACAATCCGTGCACTTTTGAAGAAGCGATGTCGATCCCGTTCCGGGAGCTGATCGAAACGCATTGCGGCGGCATCCGCGGCGGTTGGGACAATCTTCTGGCGGTGATTCCGGGCGGTGCTTCGGTGCCGTTGGTGCCGGCCGAGCAGATCATGGACGCGCCGATGGATTTCGACGCGCTGCGCGACCTCAAATCCGGCCTCGGCACGGCGGCCGTCATCGTCATGGACAAGTCGACGGATATCGTGAAGGCGATCGCCAGGCTGTCCTACTTCTACAAGCATGAGAGCTGCGGCCAGTGCACGCCGTGCCGCGAAGGCACCGGCTGGATGTGGCGGGTGATGGAGCGGCTGGTGCGCGGCGAGGCGCAGAAGCGCGAGATCGACATGTTGCTCGACGTCACCAAGCAGGTCGAGGGTCACACGATCTGCGCGCTGGGCGACGCGGCGGCTTGGCCGATCCAGGGCCTGATGCGGCATTTCCGTGGCGAGGTGGAACGCCGCATCGACGAGTTTTCGCGCAACGCGCACCGGGTCGAGCCGGTGATGGTGGCGGCGGAATAAGACTTCGAAATACGGGCTTGGCCCGAGACTGAAAGCAGGGGCGGGGCATACGAGGAAACGACCAGGAGCTCTCTATGGCGCCGTATTCGATACCCTATCCGTTCATGCCTGATTTGGACCAACTCGAGAAGATGAACCAAGACCTGACCAAGATGATGCCGAAGGAGATGGTCAGCGCCGTCAACCTTCTGGCGCATCCGGTCGCGGGCGCCGCGGCTATGTCGGCGCTCGGCATCGGTCTTGCCAACCATGCCGTCGGCATGTGGATGGGCGCCTTCACCGGCGCGCTGGAGGCCTCGCAGCGCATGTTCCAGCCTTTCCTCGACGACCTCGATGCGCAGAGCGAAGCGGCCGCCAACGCCACCAAGGCGCGCAAGGCGACCGAGACGCTGATCGCCAGGGCGCAGACCTTCGCCAGGGACGTAACCGACATTGGGGCGAACGCGACCGAGAAGGCGCTCGACGCGACCGGATCCGGTCTCGTTGCCCAACCGGCCGCGACCGGGCTGATGCCAGAGGATTTCAGGCAGCCGAAGGCAATTGACAGGCCGGCGAAGCCGTCGGACCTGAAGGCTATTTCAGGAATCGGGCCGAAGCTGGAGAAGGTGCTCAACGGTCTTGGCATCTGGACCTATGGCCAGATCGCCGCCTGGACGTCGGAAGAGATCGCCTGGGTGGAAGATTATCTGTCGCTCGCCGGCCGCATCGGTCGCGACGACTGGACCGCCCAGGCCGCGGCGCTCGCCGCGAAGAAGTGAATTGAAATGCCCGGCGCGGCTTGAGCCGCGCCCGGAAAGATAGATTGCGGGATATCCGCAGAGGTTTGAGGCGAATGGCAAAGCTAAAGGTCGACGGGAAAGAGATCACGGTACCCGACCATTACACGCTGCTGCAGGCGGCCGAGGACGCCGGCGCGGAAGTGCCGCGCTTCTGCTTCCATGAGCGGCTGTCCATCGCCGGCAATTGCCGCATGTGCCTGATCGAGGTGAAGGGCGGCCCGCCCAAGCCGCAGGCGTCCTGCGCCATGGGCGTACGCGACCTGCGCCCCGGCCCGAATGGCGAGCCGCCGGAAATCTTCACCAACACGCCGATGGTCAAGAAGGCCCGCGAAGGCGTGATGGAATTCCTGCTGATCAATCATCCGCTGGACTGCCCGATCTGCGACCAGGGCGGCGAATGCGACCTGCAGGACCAGGCGATGGCCTTCGGCGTCGATTCCTCGCGCTACCACGAAAACAAGCGCGCGGTCGAAGACAAGTATATCGGCCCGCTGGTTAAGACGGTGATGAACCGCTGCATCCACTGCACGCGCTGCGTCCGCTTCACCACCGAGGTCGCCGGCATCTCCGAACTCGGCCTGATCGGCCGCGGCGAGGATGCCGAGATCACCACCTATCTCGAGCAGGCGATGACGTCGGAGCTGCAGGGCAATGTCATCGATCTGTGCCCCGTCGGCGCGCTGACGTCCAAGCCGTTCGCCTTCCAGGCACGGCCATGGGAGCTGACCAAGACGGAATCGATCGACGTCATGGACGCCGTCGGCTCAGCGATCCGCGTCGACTCCAGAGGCCGCGAGGTGATGCGCATCCTGCCGCGCGTCAACGAGGCGGTGAACGAGGAGTGGATCTCCGACAAGACCCGCTTCATCTGGGACGGCCTGCGCACGCAGCGCCTCGACCGCCCCTATGTGCGCAAGGAGGGCAAGCTCGCCCCGGCAAGCTGGGCCGAAGCCTTCGCAGCGATCAAGGAACAGATATCGAAGACGGCCCCGGAGCGGATCGGCGCGATCGCCGGCGACCTCGCCGCGGTCGAGGAGATCTACGCGCTCAAGCTCTTGATGGCGGCGCTCGGCTCGAAGAACATCGACTGCCGCCAGGATGGCGCAGCGCTCGATCCCTCGCTCGGCCGCGCCAGCTACATCTTCAATCCGACCATCGAGGGCATCGAGCAGGCGGACGCGGTGCTGATCATCGGCGCCAATCCACGCTTCGAGGCCTCGGTGCTCAACGCCCGCATCCGCAAGCGCTGGCGCGTCGGCAATCTGCCGGTCGGCGTCATCGGCGAGATCGGCGACACGCGCTACGATTATGAGCTGATCGGCGCCGGCCCGGAATCGCTCAGGGATCTCGGCGACGGCAATGGCAAATTCTTCGAGGTGCTGAGCAAGGCCACGCATCCGCTGATCATCGTCGGCCAGGGCGCGCTGGCGCGCACGGACGGCGCGGCGGTGCTCGGCCAGGCGGCAAGGCTCGCGGCCGCCGTCAATGCAGTCACGGCCGAATGGAACGGCTTTGCGGTGCTGCACAACGCAGCGGCCCGGGTCGGCGGCCTCGATGTTGGCTTCGTGCCGGGCGAGGGCGGCAAGGACGTCGCCGGCATGCTGGGCGACACCGATGTGCTCTTCCTGCTCGGCGCCGACGAAATCGACATGGCCAAGACCGGCGGCGCCTTCGTCGTCTATATCGGCACCCATGGCGATGCCGGCGCGCACCGCGCCAATGTCATCCTCCCGGCCGCGGCCTACACCGAGAAGTCCGGCACTTATGTCAATACAGAAGGCCGTGTGCAGCAGACCAACCGCGCCGGCTTTGCTCCGGGCGAGGCGCGCGAGGACTGGGCGATCCTGCGGGCGCTGTCGGATGTGCTCGGCAAGAAGCTGCCCTTCGATTCGCTGGCGCAGCTGCGCGCCAAGCTCTATGGCGAGTTCCCGCATCTCGCCCGCATCGACCAGGTGCAGGCGGGCAGCGCCGACGACGTCGCCAAGGCGGCGAAGCTCGGCGGCCGGCTGAACAAGGGCACCTTCACCTCGCCTGTGAAGGACTTCTATCTCACCAACCCGATCGCGCGGGCGTCGGCCGTGATGGCCGAATGCTCGGCGCTGGCCAAGAGCGGCTTCAAGCAGGCGGCAGAATAAGCATGGACACTTTCTTCTCCTTCTACGTGCTGCCGGCGCTGCTGATCCTTCTGAAGTCGGTCGTGCTGATCGTCGTGCTGCTGATCGGCGTCGCCTACCTGCTCTATGCCGACCGTAAGATATGGGCGGCGGTGCAACTGCGGCGCGGTCCGAACGTCGTCGGTCCGTGGGGAACGCTGCAGGCCTTCGCCGACCTTCTGAAATTCGTCTTCAAGGAGCCGGTGATCCCGTCGGGCGCCAACAAGGGCGTGTTCCTTCTGGCGCCGCTGGTGTCGGCGGTGCTGGCAATTTCGGCCTGGGCCGTGGTTCCGGTCAATGAGGGCTGGGCCATCGCCAACATCAATGTCGGCATCCTCTACGTCTTCGCCATCTCCTCGCTCGAGGTCTATGGCGTGATCATGGGCGGCTGGGCGTCCAACTCGAAATATCCGTTTCTCGGCGCGCTGCGCTCGGCCGCGCAGATGGTGTCCTACGAAGTCTCGATCGGCTTCGTCATCGTCACCGTGCTGCTCACCGTCGGCTCGCTTAACCTCTCCGATATCGTGATGTCGCAGCAGGACGGCCTCGGCACCAGGCTCGGCCTACCCAACACCTTCCTCGACTGGCATTGGCTTTCGCTGTTGCCGATGTTCGTGGTGTTCTTCATCTCCGCGCTTGCCGAGACGAACCGCCCGCCTTTCGACCTGGTGGAGGCGGAATCGGAACTCGTCGCCGGCCATATGGTCGAGTACTCGTCGACGCCGTTCCTGCTTTTCTTCCTCGGCGAGTATGTCGCCGTCGTCCTGATGTGCGCGCTGGCGACCATCCTGTTCCTCGGCGGCTGGCTGCCACCGTTCAATTTCGCGCCCTTCACCTGGATACCAGGCGTGATCTGGTTCGTGCTGAAGATCTGCCTGATGTTCTTCATGTTCTCGATGGTGAAGGCTTTTGTGCCGCGCTACCGCTACGACCAGCTGATGCGGCTGGGCTGGAAAGTGTTCCTGCCGATCTCGCTGTTCATGGTCGTCGCCACCGCGGCCTTCCTCAAGATCACGGGGTTTGCGTGATGTCCGCTCTGGCCCAGGCCGCAAAATCGCTGCTGCTGAAGGATTTCGTCAGCGCCTTCTTCCTTTCGATGCGCCAGTTCTTCGCGCCGAAGGAAACGATCAATTATCCGCATGAGAAGGGGCCGACCAGCCCGCGCTTCCGCGGCGAGCATGCGCTGCGCCGTTATCCGAATGGCGAGGAACGCTGCATCGCCTGCAAGCTGTGCGAGGCGATCTGCCCGGCGCAGGCCATCACCATTGAGGCCGGCCCGCGCCGCAATGACGGCACGCGTCGCACCGTGCGCTACGACATCGACATGGTGAAGTGCATCTATTGCGGCTTCTGCCAGGAAGCCTGCCCGGTCGACGCCATCGTCGAGGGGCCGAATTTCGAATTCGCGACCGAGACGCGCGAGGAGCTTTACTACAATAAGGAAAAGCTGCTCGCGAACGGCGATCGCTGGGAGCGTGAGCTGGCGCGCAACATCGCGCTGGATGCGCCCTATCGCTGACATTTGACGCATGGACGGGGCGAGGGGCCTCGTTTAAGGACAACGCAACTTTGCCAGCCGGAGGCGGCGGCGAACATCGAACGAGGGCGCCGAGCCCAATGTTCGGACAGGAACCCGGGGGAACCCCATGCTGAGTGGATTAGAGGCGGCCTTTTTCTACCTCTTCGCCTTTATCGCCGTGGCGTCGGCCTTCATGGTCATTTCGTCGCGCAACCCCGTGCATTCGGTGCTCTTCCTGATCCTCACCTTCTTCAACGCCGCCGGCCTGTTCATGCTGACCGGCGCCGAGTTCCTGGCGATGATCCTGCTCGTCGTCTATGTCGGCGCGGTGATGGTGCTGTTCCTGTTCGTCGTCATGATGCTCGATGTCGACTTCGCGGAGATGAAGCAGGGCGCCCTGCAATACGCGCCGATCGGCGCGCTGGTCGGGCTGATCCTGGCGGCGGAACTGATCATCGTGCTCGGCGGCTACACATTCGCGCCGCAGCTTGCCTCGACGGTCGCCAAGGCAATGCCGGATCTCGCCACGCGCTCCAACACGGCGGCGCTCGGCGACATCCTTTATACGGACTACCTCTATTATTTCCAGATTTCCGGCCTGGTGCTGCTGGTGGCGATGATCGGCGCCATCGTGCTGACGCTGCGCCACAAGGAGGGCGTCAAGCGGCAGTCGATCGCCGCGCAGGTCGCCCGCACGCCGGCGACGGGCATGGAAATCCGCAAGGTCAAATCGGGCGAGGGCATCTGAGATGGTCGTCGGCATTGCACATTACCTGACCGTATCGGCGATCCTGTTCACGCTAGGCGTGTTCGGCATCTTCCTCAACCGCCGCAACATCATCGTCATCCTGATGTCGGTCGAGCTCATCCTGCTTGCAGTCAACATCAATTTCGTCGCGTTCTCGGCGGCGCTGCATGACCTCGTCGGACAGGTGTTCGCCCTGTTCGTGCTGACGGTCGCGGCCGCGGAAGCCGCGATCGGTCTTGCCATTCTTGTCGTCTTCTTCCGCAACCGCGGCTCGATCGCGGTCGAAGACGTGAGCGCGATGAAGGGTTGACGGGAACCATCATGTATCAGGCTATCGTCTTCCTTCCGCTGCTTGGCTTCCTGATTGTCGGCCTGTTCGGCAACTCGCTCGGCGCCAAGGCCTCGGAATACATCACCTCCGGCTTCCTGGTGATCGCGGCGGTGCTGTCGTGGATCGCATTCTTCACCGTCGGCTTCGGCCATGGCGAGGTGTTCACCGTGCCGGTGCTGCGCTGGATCCAGTCGGGCGGCGTCGACGCCTCCTGGGCGCTCAGGATCGACACGCTGACGGTGGTGATGCTGATCGTCGTCAACACCGTGTCGGCGCTGGTTCACATCTATTCGATCGGTTACATGCATCACGACCCGAACCGGCCGCGCTTCTTCGCCTATCTGTCGCTGTTCACCTTCGCGATGCTGATGCTGGTGACGGCAGACAACCTGATCCAGATGTTCTTCGGCTGGGAAGGCGTCGGTCTGGCCTCCTATCTCCTGATCGGCTTCTGGTACAAGAAGCCGTCGGCCAATGCCGCGGCCATCAAGGCTTTCGTCGTCAACCGCGTCGGCGACTTCGGCTTCGCGCTCGGCATCTTCGGCGTGTTCGTGCTGTTCGGCTCGGTCAATCTGAGCACAGTGTTCGCCAATGCAGCATCCTTCCTGCCGGCCGAAGGCGCGCCGGCGAGTGCCGCCGTGCTCACCTTCCTCGGACATGCGCTCGACAAGCAGACGGCGCTGACGGTGGTCTGCCTGCTGCTCTTCATGGGCGCCATGGGCAAGTCGGCGCAGGTGCCGCTTCACACCTGGCTGCCTGACGCTATGGAAGGTCCGACGCCGGTCTCCGCGCTCATCCACGCGGCGACCATGGTGACCGCCGGTGTCTTCATGCTGGCGAGGCTCTCGCCGCTGTTCGAGCTGTCGCATACGGCGCTGACCGTCGTCACCTTCATCGGCGCCTTTACCGCCTTCTTCGCGGCGACCGTCGGCCTGGTCCAGAACGACATCAAGCGCGTCATCGCCTATTCGACCTGCTCGCAGCTCGGCTACATGTTCGTCGCGCTCGGCGTCGGCGCCTATGGCGCGGCGATCTTCCACCTGTTCACCCACGCCTTCTTCAAGGCGCTGCTGTTCCTCGGCTCCGGCTCGGTCATTCATGCGGTGTCCGACGAGCAGGACATGCGTAAGATGGGCGGCCTTCGCAATCTCATCCCGGCAACCTACTGGATGATGATCATTGGCACGCTGGCGCTGACCGGCGTCGGCATTCCGGCGACGGTGATCGGCACCGCCGGCTTCTTCTCCAAGGACGCCATCATCGAGACCTCCTTCGCCGGCCACAATGCGGTCGCGGGCTTCGCCTTCATCCTGCTCGTGATCGCCGCCGCCTTCACCAGCTTCTATTCGTGGCGGCTGATCTTCATGACCTTCCATGGCGAGCCGCGCGCCAGCCACGAGGTCATGCACCACGTCCATGAATCGCCGCCGGTGATGCTGGTGCCGCTCTATGTGCTGGCGGCCGGCGCGCTGTTTGCCGGCATCATCTTCCACGGCGCCTTCATCGGCGAGGGTTACGCCGAATTCTGGAAGGCATCGCTGTTCACGCTGCCGGACAACCACATTCTGCACGAGATCCACGAATTGCCGCTCTGGGTCGAACTCGCGCCATTCGTCGCCATGGTGATCGGCCTCGCGGTCGCCTGGAAATTCTACATCCGCTCGCCGGAACTCCCCCGGAGCGTCGCCGCCAATCATCGCCTGCTTTACGCTTTCCTGCTCAATAAGTGGTACTTCGACGAGCTCTACGATTTCCTGTTCGTGCGGCCGGCCAAGCGCCTCGGCAGGTTCCTGTGGAAGACCGGTGACGGCGCCGTCATTGACGGGCTCGGGCCTGACGGCATCTCGGCGCGCGTCGTCGACGTCACCAACCGGGTCGTCAAGCTGCAGACCGGCTATCTTTACCATTACGCCTTCGCCATGCTGATCGGCGTGGCCGCTCTCGTCACCTGGATGATGCTCTGATGACCGACTGGCCAATCCTCTCGCTGGTCACCTTCCTGCCGCTGGTTGGTGTTCTCCTCATTCTGCCGATCAGCGACGACAGCGAAAACGCGCGCCGCAACATCCGCGCGATCGCCTTCATCACGACGGCGTTCACCTTCGTCATCTCGCTGTTCATCTGGACGGGCTTCGACAATTCGCAGGCCGGCTTCCAGTTCGTCGAGAAGCATGCCTGGCTGGATTCGGGCATCTCCTACCATATGGGCGTCGACGGCATCTCGATGCTGTTCGTCATTCTGACCACCTTCCTGATGCCGCTTTGCATACTGGCCTCCTGGGACGCCATCGAGAAACGGGTCAAGGCCTACATGATCGCCTTCCTGATCCTCGAGACGCTGATGATCGGCGTGTTCTGCGCGCTCGATATCGTCCTTTTCTACGTCTTCTTCGAGGCGGGCCTGATCCCGATGTTCATCATCATCGGCGTCTGGGGCGGAAAGCGGCGCGTCTATGCCTCGTTCAAGTTCTTCCTCTATACGCTGGCCGGCTCGGTGCTGATGCTGCTCGCCGTGATGGCAATGTTCTTCCAGTCCGGCACCACCGACATCCCGACGCTTCTGACGCATCATTTCCCGGCCAACATGCAGACCTGGCTGTGGCTCGCCTTCTTCGCCTCCTTCGCGGTGAAGATGCCGATGTGGCCGGTGCACACCTGGTTGCCCGACGCCCACGTCGAGGCGCCGACCGCGGGCTCCGTCATCCTGGCAGGCATCCTGCTGAAGATGGGCGGGTATGGCTTCCTGCGCTTCTCGCTGCCGATGTTCCCGGAAGCATCGGCGATGTTCGCGCCGCTGGTGTTCACGCTCTCCGTCGTCGCCATCATCTACACATCGCTGGTGGCGTTGATGCAGGAGGACATGAAGAAGCTGATCGCCTATTCGTCGGTCGCCCATATGGGCTTCGTCACCATGGGCATCTTCGCGATGAACCAGGAAGGCGTGCAGGGCGCGATCTTCCAGATGCTCAGCCACGGCCTCGTCTCGGGCGCGCTTTTCCTGTGCGTCGGCGTCATCTATGACCGGATGCATACGCGCGAGATCGACGCCTATGGCGGCCTGGTCAACAACATGCCGAAATACGCCACCGTGTTCATGATTTTCACCATGGCCAATGTCGGCCTTCCGGGCACCAGCGGCTTCATCGGCGAATTCCTGACCATGCTCGGTGTCTTCCGGGTCAACACCTGGGTAGCGTTCTTCGCCGCCACCGGCGTCATCCTGTCGGCGGCCTACGCGCTGTGGCTCTATCGCCGGGTGATCTTCGGTGCGCTGACCAAGGACAGCCTGAAGAACCTGCGTGATCTTTCGCCGCGCGAGAAGGCGATCGTCTATCCGCTGGTGGTGCTGGTCATCTTCTTTGGCGTCTATCCGGCGCCGGTGTTCGACGCGACGGCCCAATCGGTCAAGACGCTCGTCACCAACGTCACCGCATCCATCAATTCCGCGCAGACCGCGGCGGCGAACTGACTGGGGAATAGACCATGACGCCGGACCTTATCTCCAGCCTTTCGCTCTCGACACCGGAACTGATCCTCGCCGTCGGCGCGCTGGTACTCCTGCTGATCGGGGCCTATTCGCGCTCCAACAGCACCATGACCGTGACCGGCCTTGCCGTCCTCGTTCTGGTTGTGGCCGGCCTGTGGCTCGCTTTCTCCGGCGGTCAGGGCGCTGCCTATGGCGGCGCCTTCGTCCAGGATTCCTTCGGCGGTTTCATGAAAATGCTGGCGCTGATCGGCTCTGCGGTGACACTGGTCATGTCGATGCGCTTTGCCAAGCAGGAACATTTCGACAAGTTCGAATTCCCGGTGCTTGTGCTGCTCTGCACGCTCGGCATGATGCTGATGATCTCGGCCAACGGCATGATCGGGCTCTATCTCGGGCTCGAGCTGCAGTCGCTGGCGATTTACGTGCTGGCGGCCATCAACCGCGACAATCTGCGCTCGACCGAGGCGGGGCTGAAATACTTCGTCCTCGGCGCGCTGTCGTCGGGCATGCTGCTTTACGGCATCAGCCTCGTCTACGGCTATACCGGCAATACCGGTTTCCAGGAGATCGCCACGGCGCTTGGCAGCGGCGAGCGCCAGCTCGGTCTCGTCTTCGGCCTGGTGTTCGTGCTGGCCGGCCTCGCCTTCAAGATCTCGGCCGTGCCGTTCCACATGTGGACGCCGGATGTCTATGAAGGCGCGCCGACGCCGATCACCGCCTTCCTGGCCGCCGCGCCGAAGATGGCGGCGATGGCGCTGATCGTGCGCGTCACCATGGGCGCCTTCAAGCCGATCGCCTCCGACTGGCAGCAGATCGTCGTTTTCATTTCGATCGCCTCGATGGCGCTGGGTTCTTTCGCTGCCATCGGCCAGACCAACATCAAGCGTCTGATGGCCTACTCCTCGATCGGCCACATGGGCTATGCGCTGGTCGGCCTTGCCGCCAACAGCCAGGCCGGCGTGCGGGGCGTCGCCATCTACATGCTGATCTATCTGGTGATGACGCTCGGCACCTTCGCCTTCATCCTCGCCATGCGGCGCAAGGAAGGCAATGTCGAGCAGATCGGCGACCTGGCCGGTCTCGCCTCGACCAACCCGATCATGGCGACCATCCTTACCATCCTGATGTTCTCGCTGGCCGGCATTCCGCCGCTCGCCGGCTTCTGGGGGAAGTGGTACGTGTTCCTCGCGGCCATCAACGCGCATCTCTATGCGCTGGCGATCATCGGCGTGCTGGCTTCGGTGGTGGGCGCCTATTATTACCTGCGCATCATCAAGATCATGTGGTTCGACGAGCCGGTCGGCGGCTTCGTGCCTATGGCGAGTGAGCTGCGCCTGGTGCTCGGCGTCAGCGGCGCCTTCGTGCTGTTCTACGTGCTGATCGGCGGGCCGATCGGCAATTATGCCGAAGCCGCCGCGAAGACCTTCTTCTGACGGGATGGCATTTCGGCTGGCTCCAACCGCGGCGTCGGAGGGGTTCCGGCTCGAGGCGCATGACAGCGTCGGCTCGACCAACGCGCTGGCGCTGGAGCATGCGCGCGCCGGCGATCCAGGCAAGCTGTGGGTCGTTTCGAAGAAGCAGGAGAGCGGCCGCGGCCGGCGCGGCCGCGCCTGGGCGACGCCCGAGGGCAATCTCGCGGCGACGCTGCTCCTGGTCCCCGGCGGCGAGCTTCGGCTGGCCGCGACGCTCGGCTTCGTCGCGGGGCTGGCGCTGGCCGACGCGCTCGACGCCGTCGTGCCGAAAGGCCGGATCGCCGTCGCCTTGGATGGCGCAAGCCAGGGCCGCAACCGCTTCGAGCTGAAATGGCCGAACGACGTGCTGGCTTCGGGCGCCAAGCTTGCCGGGATCCTGCTGGAATCGACCATGCTGGAGGGGAGCCGCTTCGCGGTTGCCATCGGCATCGGCGTCAATGTCGTGGCTTACCCGGAAAATCTGCCTTATCCCGGGACGTCGCTGCGGGCATTGGGCGCCGATTGCGATGCCGAAACGCTGTTCCTGGCGCTTTCGGATGCCTGGAGCGAGAATGCCCGGCTATGGGATGACGGGCGCGGGCTCGATGCCATCAGAAAGCGCTGGCTTGCCCGCGCGGCAGGGCTCGGCGGCGAGGTTGCCGTCAGAATTGACGGCAATGTCGTGCGTGGCGTCTTCGAAACCATTGACGAGGACTGCCGTTTCGTGATCCGCGACGATGAGGGATCGGTTTTGACGATCGCGGCCGGCGACGTGCATTTCGGCGCCGTCGCCTCGGCCCGGGTATAGTTTTGTTTCTGTGCAGTTCCGGAGGGAAAGCCGTGACACGCTTTTCCGGGATTTGCTCCAACGGCTTGGCCTGACGGCCAGGAAGGAAAGGATTGATGGCGAACAGAGAAAACGCCGAACTCGTCTTCGCGCCGCTGGGCGGCGTCGGCGAGATCGGCATGAACTTCGCCCTTTACGGCTTTGGGCCCGCGGACGCGCGCGAATGGATCATCGTCGATGTCGGCGTCACCTTCCCGGACTCGGCGCATCCCGGTGTCGATCTGATCCTGCCCGATACGCGCTTCATCGAGGAGAATATCGACGGGCTGCGCGGTATCGTCATCACCCATGCACATGAGGACCATTACGGCGCGCTGCTCGATATCTGGCCGAAGCTTAAAGTCCCTGTCTGGATGACGCCGTTCACCGCCGGCCTGCTCGAGGCCAAGCGGCAGGGCGAGCAGAACGCGCCGAAGATCCCGGCGTCGATTTACCGGGCCGGCGAGACGTTCACCATCGGACCTTTCGAGATCGAGGCGATCCCGGTGGCGCACTCGATTCCCGAGCCGATGTCGCTGGCGATCACCACGCCCGCCGGCACCGTGATCCATACCGGCGACTGGAAGATCGATCCGGCGCCGACGATCGGCCCCAAGACCGACGAAGCACGCTTCCGCGCCTATGGCGACAAGGGCGTGCTGGCGCTGATCTGCGACTCCACCAACGCGTTGAGGGAGGGGGAATCGCCGTCCGAAGTGGCGGTCGGCGAGGGTCTCAAGGGTGTCATCGAGCAAGCCAAAGGCCGCGTCGCGGTCACCACCTTCTCCTCCAATGTCGGACGCATCGTCTCGATCGCCAGGGCGGCACGCGATGCCGGCCGCCAGTGCCTCGTGCTCGGCCGCTCGCTGAAGCGCGTCATCGATGTGGCGGGCGAGCTCGGCTATATGGACGGCCTGCCGGAGTTCATCTCCGAGGAGGATTACGGCTATATTCCGCGCGAGAATCTGGTGATCATCTGTACCGGCAGCCAGGGCGAGCCGCTGGCGGCGCTTGCAAAGCTTTCGCGCGACGAGATGAAGTCGGTCGCCCTGACCGCCGGCGATACGGTCGTGTTTTCCTCGCGCACCATTCCAGGCAACGAGAAGGCGATCCTCGAGATCAAGAACCGGCTGATCGATCTCGGCATGAAGATCATCGAGGACGGCGACGCGCTGGTGCATGTCTCCGGCCATCCGCGCCGCAGCGAATTGCGCAAGATGTATGAATGGGTGCGGCCGCAGATCGGCGTTCCCGTGCATGGCGAGGCGGCGCATCTGGTGGCGCAGGGCTCGTTGATGTCGATGTCGGGCATCGGCCAGGTGGCGCAGGTGCGCGACGGCGACATGCTGAGGCTGTGGCCCGGCCCGGCGACGATTATCGACCAGGTGCCGTTCGGCCGGCTCTACAAGGACGGCCTGTTGATCGGCACCGACCAGGCGATGGGCATACGCGATCGCCGCAAGCTTTCCTTCGCCGGCCATGTCGCGGTCAATGTCGTGCTCGACGAGAAATATGAGCTTGCCGGCGACCCCGACCTTGTGGCGATCGGCGTTGCGGAAGCGGATGCCAGCGGCGAGACGCTGGAGGACCTGATGCTCGATGCGGCAATCGGCGCGGTGGACTCCATTCCGCGTCAGCGCCGAAAAGACCTCGACCTGGTGCAGGAGGCGGTGCGCCGCGCCGTGCGCGCCGCCGCCAACGAGGCCTGGGGCAAGAAGCCGCTGGTGACAGTATTCGTCACGCGGTGACGAACAAGGGAATAGGGGAGTAAGGCAGTAGGGGAGTAGGGAAGAACGAGCGGTCAGCCTTGTTTTCCCCTACTCCCTTACTGCCCTACTGCCTTACTCCCCTAAAGCGGAGCGCCTTATGCTTGGACGCCTGAACCATGTCGCGCTTGCCGTGCCGGACCTCGCCGCGGCGGCTGCCGCCTACCGCGATATGCTGGGCGCGCGATTGAGCGAGCCGCAGGCGCTGCCGGAGCATGGCGTGACCGTCGTGTTCGTCGATGTCGGCAACACCAAGATCGAGCTGCTGGAGCCGCTGGGCGAGACATCGCCCATCGCTACGTTCCTTGAGAAGAACCCTTCGGGCGGCATGCATCACGTCTGCTATGAGGTCGACGATATCCTGGCTACCCGCGATCATTTGAAGCAAAGCGGCGCACGCGTGTTGGGCGACGGCAGCCCGAAGATCGGCGCGCATGGCAAGCCGGTGCTGTTCCTGCATCCCAAGGATTTCTTCGGCACGTTGGTCGAACTGGAGCAGGCATGAACTGGATCCTGTTCACCGCGCTGTTCTTCGTCACCTGGTGGCTGGTGCTGTTTATTGTTCTCCCGTTCAGCCTGCGCACCCAGGACGACGATCAGGATGTCACGCTTGGCACCGTTTCCAGCGCGCCGGGCGGCCCGCATATGCTGCGCGCTTTCCTCCGCGCGACGGTCGTGACGGTGTTGGTGATGGGCATTCTCTACGGCCTGACGATGGGCCTGGGGTTTAGCTTCGACGACATCATGCGGATCATGCCGAACTTCACGCCGGACGCCAGTCACTGACGCTGCGGGCCTAGTTTCCGCAAGTATTGAGCAGCATGCGCGCGCCAAGGTTGAGATCGGAAGCCGGCTTCCGATTCCGGCGCCCGATCATGCCTGACGTCGTTTGGCAGATGGTTGTGCTAAGCAGATGATTGCACAAAAAAAATGCAAGGCACGAGGCCTTGCAATTTAAACGCGTCCGATCCGTTTCCGGTGTCCGGCGGCAGCGAGTTACCGCGCCTAGATCGCATCCTCCCAAGACTTTGACCGCGTAGGAGAGCAGATTTTTCTCCGCCCTCTCGGTTATCGGCGCACACTAGACCAAGGCAGGTGAAAATGTCACGAAGAATTTTGCCTCCAAACAGGCAATATCGTGCTGCACTGCACAATAGTACGGCAGGGCTTGCTTGTGAATCGATCAAAAAGCCATTCGCGGCACTTTGCAGCCAAAATCGTCTTTTTGGTAAGGTGCAGAAGGTCCGATACTTTGGGGCACTCGGGTTTCCATTCGGCCATGAAATGGCTATGAAGCCCGGGCAATCAGCCTGAGGCGCGCCGATTCCCGCGCCCCATCTTCATTCACGGACCAGTCCATGCGTTTGTCGCGCTATTTCCTGCCCATTCTCAAAGAAAATCCCCGCGAGGCCGAGATCGTCTCGCACCGGCTGATGCTGCGCGCCGGCATGATCCGCCAGCAGGGGCAGGGCAGCTTTTCGTGGCTGCCATTGGGCAAGCGCGTGCTGGACAAGGTCTGCCAGATCATCCGCGAGGAACAGAACCGCGCCGGCGCGCTGGAAATCCTGATGCCGACCATCCAGTCGGCCGATCTGTGGCGCGAAAGCGGCCGTTACAATGATTACGGCAAGGAGATGCTGCGCATTAAGGACCGCCAAGACCGCGACATGCTCTACGGCCCGACCAACGAGGAGATGGTCACCGAAATTTTTCGCGCTTACGTGAAATCCTACAAGGACCTGCCGCTCAATCTCTATCACATCCAGTGGAAGTTCCGCGACGAGGTGCGCCCGCGCTTCGGCGTGATGCGCAGCAGAGAGTTCCTGATGAAGGATGCCTATTCCTTCGACCTCGATTTCGAAGGCGCCAGGGCCGCCTACAACCGCATGTTCGTCTCCTATCTCAGGACGTTCACGCGCATGGGCCTCCAGGCCATTCCGATGCGCGCCGATACCGGTCCGATCGGCGGCGATCTCAGCCATGAGTTCATCATCCTGGCGGAGACCGGCGAGAGCCAGGTGTTCTGCGACCGCGCTTATCTCGCGCTCGACGTGCCGGGCGCGGATACCAACTTCTCAAACGATGCCGAGATCGGCGGCATCGTAAAGAAATGGACGACGCCGTATGCCGCCACCGACGAAATGCATGACGAGGCAGCTTGGGAGAAAGTCGCCGAAGGCGACCGGCTCTCCGCGCGCGGCATCGAAGTCGGCCATATCTTCCATTTCGGCGAGAAATACTCCAAGCCGATGAACGCCAAGGTGACCGGTCCCGACGGCAAGGACCACTACGCCTCGGGTGGCTCCTACGGCATCGGTCCTTCGCGGCTGGTCGCGGCGATCATCGAGGCGAGCCATGACGAGAACGGCATCATCTGGCCGGAAGCCGTGGCGCCCTTCGATATCGGCCTGATCAACATGAAGGTCGGCGACGCCGAATGCGACCGCGTCTGCGACGAGCTCTATGCGGCGCTTAACGCTGCCGGCAAGGACGTGCTCTATGACGACACAGACCAGCGTCCCGGCGGCAAATTCGCCACCGCGGACCTGATCGGCCTGCCGTGGCAGGTGATCGTCGGCCCGCGCGGCGTGGCCGCCGGCGAGGTCGAGATCAAGAACCGCAAGTCGGGCGAGCGCGAGACGCTGCCGATCGCCGAGGCCAAGAAGCGCCTGGGTATCGCCGCATGAGCGAGGCGGCGGCAGCGGCCAGATCAGCGGCGGGCGCCTTTTCCGGCTTCGAGCGCATGGTGGCTTGGCGCTATCTGCGCTCGCGGCGCAAGGAGACGGTGATCTCGGTCATCGCCTCGATCTCCTTCCTCGGCATCATGCTGGGCGTCGCGACGCTGATCGTCGTCATGGCCGTGATGAACGGTTTTCGCGCCGAGCTGCTCACCCGCATCCTCGGCGTCAACGGCCATCTCATCGTGCAGCCGCTCGATTCGCCGCTGGAGGATTACGCCCAGGTGGCGAGCCGCATCAACGGTGTTTCGGGCGTCAAATACGCCATCCCGCTGATCGACGGCCAGGTGCTGGCGCAAGGCAATGTCGGCGGCGGCACGGGCGCGCTGGTGCGCGGCATCCGCGGCGAGGACCTCGGCAAGATTTCGATCGTTGCAAACAACATCAAGCAGGGCACGCTCGACGGCTTCGACACCGGCGACGGGGTGGCGATCGGCAAGCGCATGGCCGAAAGCCTGGGGCTGGTGCTCGGCGACACCATCACGCTGATCTCTCCGGAAGGCGACGTGACGCCGCTCGGCACCACGCCGCGCATGAAGGGCTACAAGGTGGCGGCGATCTTCGAGGTCGGCATGTCGGAATATGACAGCTCGATCGTCTACATGCCGTTTTCCGAGGCGCAGCTCTATTTCAACATGGACGGGCGCGCGCAGACCATCGAGATCTATGTCGACAATCCCGACAATGTCGACGCGCTGAAGCCGCTGGTCGAGCAGGCGGCGCAGCGGCCGGTCGACCTTGTCGACTGGCGCCAGCGCAACGAGACCTTCTTCTCGGCCCTGCAGGTCGAGCGCAACGTCATGTTCATGATTCTCACGCTGATCGTGCTGGTGGCGGCGCTCAACATCATTTCCGGCCTCATCATGCTGGTGAAGGACAAGGGCCACGACATCGCCATCCTGCGCACGATGGGCGCCTCGCGCGGCGCGATCCTGCGCATCTTCCTGATGACCGGCGCGGCGATCGGCGTCACCGGCACGATCGCCGGCGTGCTGCTCGGCGTCGTCATCTGCATCAACATCGAATCGATCCGCCAGTTCTTCTCCTGGATGACCGGCAGGATCCTCTTCAATCCCGAGCTCTATTTCCTCAGCCAGCTGCCGGCGAAGATGGATCCGCGCGAGACGACCTATGTCGTGATCATGGCGCTGGCCCTGTCGTTCCTCGCGACGGTGTTCCCGGCCTGGCGGGCCGCCCGGCTCGACCCCGTCGAAGCCTTGAGGTACGAATGATGGCCGAGGCCATTATCGAGTTGAAGGGCGTCGAACGGCACTATGTCCAGGGGCCGCGCAAGCTCACCATCCTGAACGGCGTCGATTTTTCGCTCAGGCGCGGCGAGATGGTGGCACTCGTGGCGCCGTCGGGCACGGGCAAGTCCACCCTTTTGCACACGGCGGGGCTGCTGGAGCGGCCCGATGCGGGCGACGTGATCCTCGCCGGCCGTGCCTGCGGCCGGCTGTCGGACGAGGAACGCACCGCGATCCGCCGCAACGATGTCGGCTTCGTCTATCAGTTCCATCATTTGCTGCCGGAGTTCTCGGCGCTCGAGAACATCATGATGCCGCAGCTGATCAAAGGGCTCGGCCGCAAGGAAGCCTCCGAGCGGGCGGCGCAGCTCCTCGACTATATGCAGATCGGCAAGCGCGCGCAGCACCGGCCGGCCGAGCTTTCCGGCGGCGAGCAGCAACGCGTCGCCATTGCCCGCGCCGTCGCCAACGCGCCGCTGGTGCTCCTGGCCGACGAGCCGACCGGCAATCTCGACCCGGTCACCGCTTCCTATGTGTTCGACGCGCTGGAGGCGCTGGTCCGGCAGTCGGGGCTGGCGGCGCTGATCGCCACCCACAACCACGAGCTGGCCTCGCGCATGGACCGGCGGGTGACGCTGGCCGAGGGCAAGGTCGTGCCTCTCTGAGGCTTCCAATGTCGTCATCCTAGGGCGAAGCTCCGCGAAGCGGAGCGAAGACCCTAGGATCCATCCGTTACCTCTGCTGAAGAATGCAACGCCGCAGAAGGGGCCGAGGGCGGCTCCTGGAAGCCTTGTTCTGCACCGTAGCGAAGCATCAATCTCACGGCATGGATTCTAGGGTCTGCGCGCGTCGCTTCGCTCCTTGCTCCGCCCTAGAATGACGAAGCCATCGGCGCATTGGCCAATCGAGCCCGCTAACCTTTCCTTAACCTTGCCCAAACGCTTGGCCCGAATTCGTTGAGACGTGCTCTCGGCTATCGTTGACATTCGAACAAAATTAGAACAAATTGCGAACATTCTAACAACGGAGAGAGTTATGTCTGATCTGGTTCAGGATGTCGTCTCGCTGGTTTGCATGAGCACCTTTCTCGTTTCCATGGCGATCTGGATCGGCGCCATGTGATCGGGCGGCCTTGCCGCTGTACGGGACGGGCAATCGCCCGCCCTTTGTTCGGGCGGGCCTGAGCCCGCCCATGTCGGGGCAGGGAAGACCCCGCCCTTTGTTAAGTCTTTCTTGGCCGCGCCGACGCTAGGCTGCCCCTCTGGACAGGAGCCCAAGACAGGGGAGCCAAGGCAAGTGTCGGTCATCGTCATGGTCACTCTCGTGGCCGGCAATCTCGGACTGATCTTCCTTTTGATGACCGTGCCGCTCGGGCTGCGCACGGTGACGGTCAGCCGCGTGATCCAGGCTGACCGCAATCGCCTCTGGCAGGCGCTGTGGCCGTTCGGCGGCGATGCCGGCTGGTCCGGCGAAATCCTCTCCGCCGAGCCCCTGGACGGCGAGGGGACGGCGCTGATCAGATTGTCCTGGGATGGTCGGGACGGCCAGCCGATCGAACGCAAGGCGCGGTTCGAGGACGTCGGCGAGGGAAGCCGCTTCTCGATGACCGTCATCGAGGACACGGCGCTCGATCCCTCGTTCTGGGGGAATTATCGCGAGACCGCCGAGCTTGTGCCGGAGGGAGACGCCACGCGGGTCACGCTCACCCAGACCGACCGCTATCGCGGCGCCGCCTTCCTCATCTTCCGCTTCTTCGCCATGCGCCGCGAATTGCGCAAGCTCGACGTCTGGGCGGCAACGGGCACCTATCGCAAGGGCGGCTGGTTCGAGCACCCGCTGAGCCAAGTCGGCTTTGCCGTGCTTTCGGCCCTGATCCTGTGGCCGTTCTTCGGCCTCAATACCGGCGGCCTCGCGCTTGCCGCAATCCTGACCTCGGTGGTCGCCCTGCACGAGCTCGGCCATATGGCCGCCTTCCGGCTGACGGGGCATCGCCGGGCGCGGATGATCTTCATTCCGCTGCTTGGCGGCATCGCAATTGGCGGCAGGCCCTATGACAGCCGCTTCGAGGTGGCGTTCGTGGCGCTGATGGGCGCCGGCTTCTCCGCTTTCCTGGTGCCGGTGCTGATCGCCGCCAGCGGCTTCGCCGACGGCGAAGGACATCGGCTGGTCGCCATGCTCTTGGCCACGCTGGCCGGCTGCGCGTCGCTGTTCAACATCGCCAATCTCGTGCCGGTGTGGAAATTCGACGGCGGCCAGGTGCTGCGCCAGATCTGCCCGGGGCCGGTCGTACTGGCGCTGGCGTCCTTCCTGCTTTTGTCGGCGCTTCTGGCGCTCGGCTGGCGTGCCGGTTTTTCGCCGAGCTTTCTGCTGATCGCGGGGGCGGTGTTCGCGATGCTGAGCCTGATCACCATGGGCAGCGGCGTGAAGCCGCGCCACGAGCTGAAGCCGATCAAGACCTTCGACCGGCTGGCCGTGGCTGGCGCGCTGCTCGCCGTCTTTGCCATCCATGGTTACGGCATGCTGTGGGCGTCCGCACAATTAATGTAGCGAGTGGGCGGCTCAGCCGACCTTGCGAGCAGGCTCCGCCGTCGGAACGGCGGCAGGCCCGAACACATCCTCGAAGGCGGATTTCAGTGCCAGGTCGAGGTCGGCCATGGTGACCGGCAGGCCGAGATCGACGAGGCTGGTCACGCCATGGTCCGAGACGCCGCAGGGCACGATGCCGCTGAAATGGCCGAGGTCCGGCTCGACATTGATGGCGATGCCATGAAAGCTCACCCAGCGCCGCAGCCGGATGCCGATCGCCGCGATCTTGTCTTTGATGGCATGAAAGCTCACCCAGCGCCGCAGCCGGATGCCGATCGCCGCGATCTTGTCTTCGGCCGGCATGCCATCCGGCAGCGCCGGCCGGTCCGGCCGCACCACCCAGACGCCGACGCGGTCCTCGCGCCGCTCGCCGCGCACGTTGAAGGCGGCAAGCGTGGCGATGATCCATTGCTCGAGTGCTGCGACGAAGGCGCGCACATCCTCGCGCCGGCGCTTCAGGTCAAGCATGACATAGGCCACGCGCTGGCCGGGGCCGTGATAGGTGTATTCGCCGCCGCGGCCTGCAGCAAAGACCGGAAAGCGGTCGGGATCGATCAGGTCTTCTAGTCGCGCGCTGGTGCCGGCGGTGTAGAGCGGCGGATGCTCGACCAGCCAGACCATCTCGCCGGCAGCACCGCTGCGGATCGCCTCGGCGCGCGCTTCCATGAAGGTTAGCGCGTCCGGATAGGACGTCAGGCCGGGTTCGATCACCCATTCCACCGGCGCCGAACCGGGGAGGGGAAGGAACGACGTGGCGATCTGGCTGCGTTCTGTCACGGAACTTTTCTCGATGCTCCTCTCATATGGCGGCAATCGGTCAAAACGTCCAGTTTCGCCAGCATGAAGCCGGGCCGCGGCGGGTTGTGCGAACGAGCGACGAATATTCCGCTCAGCGCACTTGTTTCGCCGGAAACGATTTGCTACAGGCCCCGGGCCGGACGGTTCCGGCTCCTACCACGTGCGGTCGTGGCGGAATTGGTAGACGCGCAGCGTTGAGGTCGCTGTGGGGCAACCCGTGGAAGTTCGAGTCTTCTCGACCGCACCAAATCCTCCCCGAAAATTTCTTTTGAAGGCCGGCGCAATCGAGGCGGCAGCTCGCAGGCTGGCCTTGAGCCAAATGCGTCGCGCTGAAACGGATCCAGGCGACGCGCTTCAACTCTTGTTTTGAGGCATGTTTTCCGAACCGCTGCGCACTTTTGGCAATATGCATTAGTCGAGGGACGATTTGGGGTTTCGACGCTTTTCGCTTGAATAGAGCGCGCCGTCATGGCGCGATTGCGCACGCCGAGCTTGTCGTAGAGATTCTTGAGGTGATACTTCACGGTGTTCTCCAAGACCCGGTCCGGGTCGCGATCTGGAGATTGGTCCAGCCATCGGAAAGCATCGCAAGCAGCTCGCGCTCACGCCGGTAAGCTGTGTTTACCTTGTTGATGTCGATGTAGGGGATGCGGAGCGGCCCCGTGCGCGGCCGCCAGGTCGTCTCGAAAATGATCGGCGGATCGTCGAACTGGAAGCAATAGCCCTGCGCCCCAAGGCGCGCGCTTTTTCAGAATGCCGATGTCATGATCGTTGGAAAACCCGGTTACGCGCAGGTCGAGCTTGCGGTTCTGGACTTCCGAGGATTTCGGCGCCGTCCATGTCAGCAAGCTTCCAGCCGATGACGGCTACATCGAAGCCGGCCTCCGCCGTCGGGTCCAGGAACTGCTTGCCGCTCTGCACGGCGTTCACCAGCTCGAAATGACCATCGCATTCCAGCATTTCGCGGAATGCCGACACGACGAACGGATTGCGTTCCGCGCCGACAACGCGCACTCGCTGCCCGCCAACTGCGTCGTCGAAGCTGGTTCGGTACACTGGTAGCGGCGCGGGCACTCTGCTTCATTCAAACGGACGAGGACAGTGGGCAAGCATGCCCCTAGCGTGCTCCGGGCGGATGTCAGGCGCAAGGGTTGCAAACCGACAATGAGAAAAAATCAAGTCGCTAGCCACGTCGTACGCTTGAGGTGCCCCGCCCTCTAGGGAGAGGCGAGATGGACCCCTACCTGGTTTGCATAGGAGGCGAGGACCATCGCCTGCGTATTCCGTTCGTGCTGTCGCTGCGCAAAAAGGGCTTTAGGCTGACGGCCATAACGAGTGACGACGGAACAGCGTTTTTACGCCACGGAATTCCGCATCGTCGCATTGAACTCGATCGATTTGCCGTTGGCAGTGCGCAATTGAGCGCATTGCGCTCGGTCCGCGGGTTGATGGCAGAGGCCCGGCCGGACATCATCCAAAGCTTCGACACCAAACCCAATTTGCTCATCCCGTCGGCAGTGCGCCGTCAGGTGCCGGTCGTCCGCACAATAAACGGTCTCGGCTGGACCTTCTCTTTGCTGGAACCACGAGCGCCGGCCCTGCGCCCTGTCTTCTGCAGCCTGCAATGGCTTGCCTCTCTCTGGACTGCCGCGACTGTTTTCCAGAACCGGAACGATCGGGCTTTCGAGCGCTGGTGGCTTACCCGAAAAGGCATGGCACGGCTGATAGCCGGTTCGGGAAACGACGTGGGCGCGTTCGCGGCGGCTAGTCACTTTCGGCCGACGCCACGCAACTTAGCGCGCAGCCTCCTCGAGTTTCATCGGAGCAGAAGAGAATCTCTCCTGGAATTTGTCCACTCCGCCCGTCAGCGTTCTCGCCCAGGTGAATCTCAAACAACACACGAACCACCGACTCGGGGATAGTGGCGACCTTTTGTTGATGGGCTATCGAGGGCTGAACCGATCAACGATCTCCGGATTGAAACGGCATGATCATCGAACTTTTCGGACCAGCGGGATCCGGCAAAACAACCTTCGCGAACGCCCTCGCCAAGCATTTGCGCGACCATGGGTACGTTGCCAAAGTTGCCCTGTGCTACTTGCCCCGGGATAGAAGCGGCCGGTGGGACCGCTTCGGCATTTTCGCGGTAATCTCCCGAATATCATCCGCCATTTTCATCACAGTTTTGGCGCTACTTTCTTCATTTTGGCGAAATAGTGCTACTGTGCCTGCAAATAAACTTTTAATAACAATACCACCAAAAGGCCTTATACGGCGAATTATTATGTGGCAGTACATAGTTCGCCTGTCACGCTGCTGGACACAGGCGCAGGGATCAACAAACATAATCATATTCGACCAAGGCTTTGTGCAGGCGATCGGGTCCCTTGCAATGTTCAATGGCGCCGCAGACGACAGGTTGATCGTGCGAGCGCTCGAATCTACGCCCCGGGCCGATCTGGTGATTGGGATGAAAGTTCCGCGCGATGTCGTGGAAGCGCGGCTTCAGACTAGAATGGTGCACGAACCGCCTGCGGAACGGTTCTTGGAAGTAGACGTCGCTGTCAATATGCAATTTTTCGATATTTTCGAAATGATTGGCAATGTTCTCCGGAGCGCGCAGCGAAGCAACGTCTCGGTTGGGGCAGTCGACGAACTGTCCACCGCAAGCGGCCTTTGTCAGGTGGAACAGGAAATCCAGACGCGATTGTCGCGAACTGGCGTTCCCTTCACCAACCACACGCGCGGTGGCGGGTTGGCGGACAGCAAAGGAAGCACGGAAGGCTGCTCGAAAAGTCAGTCGCCTGAACTTCATGCGGCCGACGGGGTTACTCATGTCCCCTCACTCGGGGGCACCGCAGGCCGATCATCCGTTGCTGTGTTCCACCGGGGTCCCCATGATGTGGGCCGGCGTCTATTGCAGGCGAGCATATTCGCCCTTCTGGTCTATATCGGTGGTGCGGGCCTCACCAGCATGGCACAGCTTGGAATCGCGCGGCTGGTCGGCGCGACGAGCTACGGCACCTACTCGTACGCCTTGGCATGGAGCACCGTTCTCGCCACCCTCTCGACGCTCGGCTTTAACATGTCGCTGTTGCGCTTCGTGCCGGAATACAGGGCCGCTGGACGTTGGGACCTAGCGCGCGGCGTAATCACCTTCGCGCTCTCGTGGTCGCTCTCGGTCGCGATGCTGGCGGGACTGACAGGAGCCAGCCTCGTCGCCTTTTCGGGAGAGAGTCACCAGGAACTTCAGAGGGCAATGCTGCTCGCCATGGCGGCGGTGCCGCTGATGACCTTCTGTACGCTTGGCGCCAGCCTGATTCGCGCCTTTGGAGGCGTGGTGTCCGCGCTTTTGCCCGAGCGTGTGGCGCGGGATGGGCTTCTGTTGGCGCTGGTGGGTGGCGCGGCGTTTTCGGGCTGGGTAACGTTGGATGCCCCTTTCGCGATGATGGCGGTAGTCACAAGCTCGGCCGTTACCGCGATGCTTGTCCTCGCCACGGCAATCAAGCTGCGGCCGACTGACATGCAAAGCGCGCGGGCGAGTTATTCCGGGCGTTTGTGGTGGTCTGTGATCCCTCCTACCGTGCTAATTACCGGGCTTGATGCCTTCGTAAGCCGAACGGGGGTCATGCTTTTGGGTTGGACGGGCCGGGTCCGCGAGGCTGGCATTTTTGCCCTATGCCTGAACGTAGCGATGCTGGTCGGGCTTTCGAGTGTCGCAGTAAGCACAATGTTCTCGCCGACTGCTGCGGATCTTCATGCCCGCGGGGATCACGACGGCCTGCAGCGGCTATTCTCACGAGCAGCAGTTCTGAGTTTCAGCGGGGCGCTCGCATTGGCAATGGCGTTGCTGGTGGTCACCAAACCTCTCCTAAGCTGGTTCGGCGAGGATTTTGCTGTGGGAGCACCGATCGCACGAATCCTCATCATGGGTTACCTCTGCAATGCGGTTTGCGGGCCCCAACTAAACCTTCTGACCATGACCAAGAATGAGTGGGCTGCCGCGAGGACGATGGTTGGCGGCGCCGTGGCCGCCGTCATTGCCTGTGCGGCCGGCATAACGATGGACGGGGCGACTGGAGCGGCGGTCGGCTTCACGCTCGCACTGGTCGTCTGGAACTTGGCAATGGCAACCAACATCCGTAAGCGATTGAACATCTTGCCCGGTCTGGTCTTTGCTGCTTTAGCCTTGAGGTCGGGACAGCTCAGAGCTCGCTGGAGATAGCCGCATGTCCCAATTCATCGGGTTCGGTGCAATGATCCCCACCGGTCATCGGCCTAGCCGCGTTCCGCAATGCGAGCCTGAATCTCCGGCGATCCTGGCCAGCGAAACGAAAAATGCCAACGCCACGCCTGCCGGGGAGCTCAAGGTACTTAGCACCCTGCTCACGGCGCTGACCGCATTGGAGCGAAGCAACGTCGAATGGTGCTATTGGAGGAGCAGCCGGCGTCTTCCAGCTGTTTTGCTGGGTGAATCGGACCTTGATCTACTTGTTGCGAAATCTGATCAACATCGGGCCGCCCAGGCCTTGCTCGGCTCCGGACTCAAGCGCTTCGAACCCTCCAATTGCCACGGCCATCCTGCAGTCCAGAGCTTTCTTGGCTACGACGAGCCGAGCGGGCGCATCGTCCATCTCCATCTTCACTTCCGACTAGTTCTCGGCGAACCGATCTTGAGGAACTATCAGCCTCCTTGGGAACGCCTATTTCTAGCGTCGGCGATCAGACACCCCGCACTGCCTCTCCGGATGCTCGATCCGGCAAGCGAGGCTTTGCTGCTTGTGGTGCGAGCCAGCCTCGAGCTGCGGCGTCGAGATCCCATCGTGTTTCGCCACTGGCAAAGGTTACTGGAGAACTTCGAACTGGACCGGCTGCATGTGGCGTTACGGGTCGACCGGCACAGTTTCCGTGATCTTGCGGCGAAGCTCGTGAATAAGGACCTCGCGGAAGCCATTGCCAAGGAACTGTTCGAGACGCAGACTTTCACGGCCCGGCGTCGCCTTCACGCTCGGATTCGCAGAGAACTGGCAGCTTACCGAACCTACAATGGCCTAGAAGCCGTGCTGCGCGGTATCGGCCGGGTAATCTTGTGGACCGCCGGAAGTCTGAACAAGCAGTTCCTGCATGTGCCCCGCCCCTGGAGCCGCCGTACGCCCGGCAGCGGCATGGTGGTGGCCGTAGTCGGGATCGACGGTAGCGGCAAGACCACGCTTGTGACAGCCATCCGCCAATGGCTGGAGTCGGAAGTTGACGTGCTCCCAATATATTTCGGCACCGGGGGTGGTAGGCCATCGCTGCTGTTGCTGCCGTTCAAGTTGCTGGTGCCGACGGTCACCTGGGCGCTTGGAACCAAGCCCGCCGGCAGCTCGCATGGCACCGTGACCGACAGTTCGCCGGGCCTCCTCTACAGTGTTCTGCTCGCCGTATGGGCAAGCGTCCTCTCTGTAGAGAAGCGGATGAAGCTGGTGGCCGCGCGCCGCGGTGCGGACCGTGGAATGGTCGTCGTTGCCGATAGGTTCCCCCAAGACCAGATCATAGACTTCAACGATGCTCCGCTGATGCCCCGATTGGCCAAAGTCCCAGTCTGGCTTCGGCGTTTCGAGGCCAGCTCTTATGCGCTTGCCCGTCGTCTGCCGCCGGATCTAGTCATCAAACTGCAGGCCACCCCCGAACTCATCATGACGCGCGAGCCGGACATGGATCCGCTGGTCGTTCGAAGGCGAGTGCCGGCCCTGCAGCAACTGACTTTCGGAGGCACGATGGTGGTGAACCTCGATGCCGGGCAACCGTTGGCCGACGTTATCGGTTCAGCCAAGGCCGCGATCTGGCAGATGCTTTGAGTACGTACGAGATCAACTCGGGGTGGTCATGGAATAACGAGATAGTTGCAACCAGAGCGCAACGGCAGGCTAACTGCCCCAGTACCGGAGCACATCGGCGCAAGGACTTGCAATCGTGTTCCGCAAAGGCTCTGCCTCTTCCTAAGAGGGCGCCTGCCTTCCTGAGCCGGACTCATGCGGCAGGCGACGCGCCCTCTTGCTTCCAGCGAGTGATCGCCCCGTTAGGCAAGACGGAAATTCGCGCGAGAAGAGCTACCAGTTCCGTCTGACGCTTCGTCTCGGTCTTGGCGAACAACGAGGCGAGTTGGGAGCGGATCGTCGTACGGCTGAGGTGCCAGCTCTGTGCGATATCCAAGGGTGCATCGCCCCGAGCCAGGCGCAGAGCGAGTAGCGTCTCGGCGCCCGTCAAACCGTACATCCGCTGCAGAGTGAGGGTTGGCCGCGGAACTACGCGACGATGCAGGTTCCGTCATGCGAGACGGCCATTCGCTGGCTATCGGTATAGCCAATTTTGACGAAGGGGCCTTCCTTCAGAAAGTAGATCATTTCCAACTCCTTGGGTTCAGGCGCGCTATTTGAGTCCGTAAGTGCTGGCAACGGCCATTTTCGGCCCGAACTTATGCAAGTCATTGAACTTCCTCAGAGTGCAAGAATTCTCGACCGCACCAAACTCTCGTGACGAATTGCCTCTGAAAGCCCTGCGCGATTTGCGTAGGCGAGCAATACTGCCAGCGACAAACAGGCACTGCGAGCCTGAAACGGGCCTATCCTATCCCGTCCACCCAAGGCCAGCCGAGATGCAATTGATCGACACAAGCAGGGCGTCGGTCGCCCGCTTCTGATCTGCGCCCGTGCTTGTCCGGGCCTCACGCAGCAGCTCGACCTGCAGGCGGTGGATATCGTCCATCTGCCGGCGCAGATTGTCGAAACGCCGCTTGAACATCGGGAAGCGCGCGGAAAGATCGCCTCCCGTGAGGTCGCCGATCAGGTGTCGCGTCAGCTCGTATTCGGCGGCGATGCGGGCGTGGATTCTGGCCGCTGCATCGCTGTCGGACACCAGGTCGGCATAGAGCCGCGCGATCTCCATGTCGGACTGGTAGAGCGTCTTTTCGGCCTCGTCGACGATCAGGCGGAAAAAGCGGGAGTGCTCGAACATGCGGGCGAGAAGCTCGCGCCCGGCCTCGCCGCGCACCGAAACGAAGGCGCTCAGCGCGCTGCCGATGCCATACCAGCCGGTCAAAAGATGCCGGTTCTGGCTCCACGCAAACACCCACGGAATGGCGCGCAGGTCGGCAATGCCGCTGGCGCCGAAGCGGCGATCCGGCCGCGAGCCCATTTTCAAGAGCGCCAGTTCGGCGACAGGGCTCGCCTGGTTGAAGTAATCGAGAAAGCCGGGCTCGGCGATCAACCTGGCGTAAGACGCCTGCGACATGCCCGCCAACGCCTCCAGCGCTTCGTCGAACTCCGGCGTTTCCTTCGTTCCGCCATCGCCGGGCGATCGGATCCCGTGCGCCAGCACTGCCGCGGCTAGAACCTCGAGCTGGTTGAGGCCTGTGCCGCGATTGGCGAATTTCGCCGATACGACCTCGCCCTGTTCGGTCACCCGCATGGATCCGGCGACGGTGCCTTGCGGCTGCGCCGCGATCGCGCGGCCGGTCGGCGCGCCGCCGCGGCTGACGGAGCCGCCGCGACCGTGAAAGAAGCTGATCTTGACCTTGTGCTTGCGCCCGATGGCGGCGAGGCGCTTCTGCGCCTTTGTCAATTCCCAATTGGAAGCGAGGAAACCGCCGTCCTTGTTGGAATCCGAATAGCCAAGCATGATTTCCTGGCGCGCACCGAAATCCCGCACCGTGCGCCGCACGAGCGAAACGTCGAGCAAGGCGTTCAGGATGCCGGGCGCAGCCTGCAGGTCGGCGATGGTCTCGAACAACGGCACGATCCTCAGCCTAATCGTGCCGTCGCCGCCGGGCGCGGTGGAGAGCCCGCAATATTGCGCCAGCAGATAGACTGCGAGCAGGTCGTCGGCCGAGCGGGTCATGCTCAGCACGAAAGAGCCGACAGCGTCGGCATCCGCGCCGGATATTTGTTCGCGGATGACGGCGAATGTCGACAGCAGTTCACCTGCCTCCGGCGAGAGTTGGCTTGCGTCGATATGCAGCCGCTCGCCCTGGCTGAGCGCGGCGCGGATGCGCGCCGACCATTGCGGCGTGCCGGCGGCGATGGGATCGGTGGGGTCTATCTGCGCAAACAGCTCGGCCAGCACCCGATTGACGACTGTGGAGTTCTGCCGGATGTCGAGCGAGACCGTGCGGAAGCCAAAGCTTCCGACCTGCCAAACGAGCGGCTGGACGAAACGCCTGGCGACCGTGCGCCCGCCGATCGCTGCGAGAACTGAGGAGAGGGCGTTGAGATCGGCGCGAAACGCCTCCGCCGAGGGGTAGGCCGCCGTGCCGCGGTCACGCGTGGCGACCAGCCGGGCAAGCAGGGCCGAAGCGAACTGGCGCAGCGGTTCGTCAGGATTGCGGGCGGCGATCTCTTGCGCCTCTCCACTCTTATCCAGCGCTGTTTGCAGCACCGGCTTGAAGCCGGCCGGCAGGTCGACGACGTTCGAACTGGCGCTGAGCACCGTCACCAGCCGCTGCACCTGCGCCAGATACCAGCCTATGGCGGTGTTGCGGTATTCGGCCATGGCGTGAGCCGTAACCGCAGCCGTCACGTTCGGATTGCCGTCGCGGTCGCCGCCGATCCACGAGGCATAGCGCATGAAGGACGGAATTCGGATCGGCTCGCCTGGATAGTGGCGCTCGAAGGCGCTCTGAAGCTTGCCATAGAGCTGCGGCGTTGCCTCGAAAATGACTTCGCGGAAGAAATGCAGGCCCCAGGCGATCTCGCGTTCGACCGTGGGTCGCTCCAGCCGCAGCTCGCCCGTCATCCACAGAAGCTCGATCTCGCTTTCCAGATCGGCAATCAAGAGGTCGCGTTCGCGCGGCGCCCAGCGCGGCTGGTCGAGCTCGGTCAGCTTGCGATAGATGCGGCGGTGGATCTCCAGAACGGTGACACGTTTGGCCTCGGTGGGATGGGCGGTCATGGTCGGGCCGACGCAAAGCTCGTCGAGCGCCGCCTGGGCCTCCGCCGCCGAACGGCCGTTCGCGGCCATCTCGGCAATCACGCTGGCGAAAGAGCCGGGCACTTCGTCGGCGCCCGCGCCCTGTTCGAGCTCGCGTCGCGCCCGCATGGCAAGCAACTCGTCGACAATCGTCAGCAACTGAAACCACACGCCGCTGGCCTGAAGCGCCGGGATGCGTTGCCCCGGGGCGAGCGCAACAAGCGACCTGCGTCCGCTCAGCACCGCGGCGATCTCGGGCTCGCGTGCGCTCGCGACCTGAAGCAGCAGGCGCAACAGCAGACTGCGCTCGTCCTCACGAAACTTGATGCGTTTGCTCTGTTCCAAAGCCGCTTTCCCGATCGTCCATCGATTGTCGATGAGCTGCGCTAAGTACGGACAGCACCGAGCCGGATCCGGCCTGCGAAGATGGCCGGCTCCGGAACAGATATTTTTGCTTTCCGCGACCTTCGGCTGGTCGACCGTCAAGCTGCCTTCTTGGTTCGCGCCAGCGTGTCGGCCACCACCTCGCCGAAGGAGGCGGGGGTCGGCACGATGATGACGCCGGCCTCTTTCAGGATCTCGACCTTCTCCTGCGCCGACTCGCCGAAGGCGGAGATGATCGCGCCGGCGTGGCCCATGCGCCTTCCCTTGGGGGCGGAAAGTCCGGCGATGTAGGCGATCAGCGGCTTACGCATATTGTCACGCGCCCAGATCGCGGCTTCGGCTTCCTGCGGGCCGCCGATCTCGCCGATCATCACCACGGCGTCGGTATCCTCGTCCCGCTCGAAGAGCTGCAGGATGTCCTTGAAGGACGAGCCGTTGATCGGATCGCCGCCGATGCCGACGCTGGTCGACACGCCGATGCCCAGCGCCTTCATCTGCGAGGCGGCCTCGTAGCCCAGCGTACCGGAGCGGCCGACGATGCCGACGCGTCCAGGCAGATAGATGCTGCCCGGCATGATGCCCATCAGCGCCTGCCCGGGCGTGATGACGCCGGCGCAGTTCGGGCCGACCAGCCGCATGCGGTCCTCGAAACGGTAACGGCGCATGTAGCGCTTGACCTGCATCATATCTTGCGAGGGGATGCCGTCGGTGATGCAGACGCAGAGTTTTATGCCGGCATCCGCCGCTTCCATGATCGAATCGGCCGCGAAGGGCGGCGGCACGAAGACGATGCTCGCCTCGGCGCGGGTCTCGCGCACGGCGCCCTTGACGGTGTTGAAGACGGGCAGGCCAAGATGCGTCTGTCCGCCCTTGCCGGGGGTGACGCCGCCGACCAGCTTGGTGCCGTAGCGCTTCATGTCGTCGGCATGGAAGCTGCCGATCTTGCCGGTGAACCCTTGCACGATGACGCGCGTGCTGCGGTTGAGCAGGATTGCCATTTCTCGACCTCCCTCAGGCTGCTTTCTTGTTTTTGGCGGCTTCGCGCCAGGCGGCGACGGCTTTTTCGGCGGCTTCGGCCAGCGTGTCGGCGACGATCACCTTTTCCCCGGAATCGGCCAGGATCTTGCGGCCTTCCTCGACCTTGGTGCCGGAAAGGCGCACCACCAGCGGCACGTCGACGCCGACCTCGCGAATCGCCTTGATGACGCCTTCGGCCACCCAGTCGCAGCGGTTGATGCCGGCAAAAATATTGACCAGGATGGTCTCGACATTCTTGTCGCCGAGCACGGCGCGGAACGATTTCGCCACCCGCTCGGGCGAGGCGCCGCCGCCGATATCGAGGAAGTTGGCCGGTTCGCCGCCGGCAATCTTGATCATGTCCATCGTCGCCATGGCGAGGCCGGCGCCGTTGATGATGCAGCCGATATTGCCGTCGAGCCCGACATAGGAGAGGCCGCGGTCGCTGGCGAAGGTCTCGCGCGGATCTTCCTGGCTCTTGTCGCGCAGCTCGGAAATCTCCGGCCGGCGGAACAGCGCGTTCTCATCGAACGACATCTTGGCGTCGAGCGCGACGAGACTGCCGTCGCGCGTCACCACAAGCGGATTGATCTCCAGCATCGAGGCGTCGTAGTCGCGGAACACCTGGTAGCAGCCGAGGAGGGTTTCGGTCGCCTTGCCGATCAGGTTGCTTTCAAGACCGAGACCGAAGGCGATCTCGCGCGCCTGGAAGCCCTGCATGCCGACGCCGGGATCGACAGTCGCGCGGATAATCGAATCCGGTTTCTTTTCGGAAATGTCCTCAATCTCCATGCCGCCGGCGGCCGACGCCACGATCATGACGCGCTCTTCCTTCCGGTCGAGCACGAAGCCGAGATAGAGCTCCTGTGCGATGTCGACCGCTTCCTCGAGATAGAGGCGCGATATCAACTTGCCGCGTGGACCGGTCTGCTGGGTCACCAGCTTGCGGCCGAGCATCGCCTCGGCCGCGTTGGAGATCTCCTCATCGTTGGAGCAGAGCTTGATACCGCCGGCCTTGCCGCGAGCGCCGGAATGGACCTGCGCCTTCAGCACCCATTTCGAGCCGCCGATCTCCCGGGCACGGTAGGTCGCCTGCTCGGGGCTGTAGGCAAGGCCGCCGCGCGGCACATGCACGCCGTGGCGGGCAAGCAGTTCCTTAGCCTGATATTCGTGGATGTCCATCTTGTCCTCCCGGAAAACTCTCAGTGAGCCTGCGTCTGGCTGGCGCGCTCGATCGCCTCGCTGACCACCAGCACGTTGCGGGCCATGCGCTCGGACGCGGCGTCGATCATCTTGCCGTCGAGCGCCGCCGCGCCCTTGCCGTGCGCCTCCGCCTCCTTCAGCACCTCGAGGATGCGGCGGGCGCGCGTGACCTCCTTTTCCGGCGGCGAGAACACCTCGTTGGCCAAGGCGATCTGCGAGGGGTGGATCGCCCATTTGCCTTCGATGCCGAGCGCCGCGGCGCGCCTGGCGGCCGCCTTGTAGCCTTCCGGGTCGGAGAAATCGCCGAACGGTCCGTCGATGGCACGCAGGCCATAGGCGCGGCAGGCGACCGTCATGCGCGACAGCGCGAAATGCCACTGGTCGCCGGGATAGTCGGGATTGAGCCCGCCGATGTTGACGGTGCGCGCCTTGTTGCTGGCGGCATAGTCGGCGACGCCGAAATGCATCGCCTCCAGCCGACCGGGCGTGGCGGCGATCGCCTCGACATTGGCCATGCCGAGCGCCGTCTCGATCAGAGCTTCGAGACCGACGCGGGTCTTGAACCCCTTGGCCATCTCGATCTGGTTGACCATGGCCTCGACCATGTAGAGGTCGGCCGGCACGCCGACCTTAGGCACCAGTATCGTGTCCAGCCGGTCGCCGGCCTGTTCCATGACGTCGACGACGTCACGGTACATGTAATGGGTGTCGAGGCCGTTGATGCGGACCGAAACGGTCTTGCCCTTGGCGCGCCAGTCGATGTCGTTTAGTGCCTGGATGATGTTCTTGCGGGCGCGTTCCTTGTCGGGCGGCGCCACCGCATCCTCGATGTCGAGGAAGACGAAGTCGGCGGCGCTGTTGGCCGCCTTGTCAATCATTTCCGGGCTGGAGCCCGGAACGGCGAGCTCGCTGCGCTGGAGCCGCAGTTTCTTCAGATGGTTGATGGTGTGGCTCACGGTCCGCTCCTCACGCCGCCTTGGCGACTGGCACGTCGGCCGTGCGGCGGAAATGCTCGATCGCCGCCGCCACGCCCGAGCCGGCCGCCAGGCGCACGCCGCAATCGAGCAGCGCCATTTCCGCCGCCGACAGCGAGGCCAGCACCATCACCTCGTTCAGCCAGCCGAGATGGCCGATGCGGAAGACCTTGCCGAACACCTTGTTGAGACCGCCGCCGAGCGATGTCCGGTAGGCCTGATAGGCGCGCTTGACGACGTCACCGCTGTCGATGCCTTCCGGCACCAGGATGGCGCTGACCGTATCGGAATGCCATTTCGGCGCCTTGGCGCAGAGCTTCAGACCCCAGGCGTCGACGGCCTTGCGCACGCCTTCGGCAAGGCGATGGTGGCGGGCGAAGATGTTGTCCAGCCCTTCCTCCTCGATCAGGTCGAGCGAGGCGCGCAACCCGCGCAGCAGTTGCGTCGCCGGTGTGTAGGGGAAATAGCCGGCATCATTGGCGCGGATCATGTCCTCGAAGGAGAAGAAGCAGCGCCGGTGTGTCGAAACCCGCGAGGCGGCCAGGGCCTTCTTGCTGACCGACAGGAAACCGAGGCCGGCCGGCAGCATGAAGCCTTTCTGCGAGCCGCTGACGGCGCAGTCGACGCCCCATTCCTCCTGGCGGAAGTCGATCGAGCCGATCGAAGACACGCCGTCGACGAAGAGGAGCGCCGGGTGGTTCGCTGCATCGAGCGCGGCGCGGCAGCCGGCGACGTCGCTGGTGACGCCCGTCGCGGTTTCATTCTGGGTACAGAACACCGCCTTGATGAGGTGCGCCTTGTCGGCCTTCAGGCGCTCCGCATAGATTTCGAGCGGGACGCCGCTGCCCCATTCGCAGTCAATGACGTCGACCTCGAAGCCGAGGCGCTCGGCCATGTCGACCCACAGATGCGAGAACTGGCCGAAGCGCGACATCAGCACCTTGTCGCCGGGGCTGAGCACATTGGTCATCGCCGCTTCCCAGGCGCCGGTGCCGGAGGAGGGATAGATGAAGACGCGGCCGGTCTCGTTCTTGAAGACCCGCTTGATGTCTTCGAACAGTGGCAAGGTCAGGTCGGGGAAGGAGGCGGCGCGCATATCCTCCATCGGCAGGTTCATGGCTTGCCGGACCTGCTCGGGAATGTTGGTGGGCCCCGGGATGAAAAGATGCGTGAACCCAGCCATGCGCGAAACTCCTCCGATCGATTGGGATTGTGGAGGAAGTTTCGTCTCGGCGAGGCTCGGCAACAACACCTTGCCGGGTAAGTTGTTGGCCCTTGCGGGTGGGATGGTCCTACCCGATCGGCCTACCCGGGGAGCCTACCCGACAGGCGATTTGGCGGTGCGGCGTTTCTCGCTCGAATAGAGCGCGACGGCCATGGCTCGGTTGCGTACGTCCAGCTTGTCGTAGAGATTCTTCAGGTGATACTTCACCGTGTTTTCGGAAATCCCGGTTCGCGTTGCGATCTGCAAATTGGTCCAGCCGTCGGAAAGCACCGCCAGCAACTCGCGCTCGCGCACGGTGAGCCGGGACAAAGGCGTGTCGTTGACCTTGTTGATGTCGATATAGGGAATGCAGATGCGCCCATGCGCCACCGCCAGGATCGTCTCGAAGATAACCGGCGGATCGTCGAACTGGAAGCAGTACCCTTGAGCGCCCAGGCGCACGCATTGCTTCAGGATGCCGATGTCATGGTCGTTGGAAAAGATCGTGATGCGCACGCCAAGCTCGCGGCTCTGAACTTCCGTCAGAACATCGGCGCCATCCATGTCGGCGAGCTTCCAGCCGACGACGGCGACATCGAACTGTGTGGCGGCGGCCAGTTCCAGGAATTGCGCGCCGCTGTGCACGACCCCGAGCAAATCGAAGCGGCCGTCGCATTCCAGCATCTCGCGCAACGCCGACACGACGAAGGGATTGCGTTCGGCGACGACCACGCGAACGCGCCGCTCGGCAGTTCCTTCGCTCGTCTTTCCAGACCTAATGTTCAAGGGCAGCGTTTGTCCTCGGAGCGTTTGGCGATGCGCTGATCTTGCTGGATCATGCATCATGACAATTCTGCCTCAATAGGGAAGGGGTGCTCTTTCCCCAGCGACATGCGCTGTCGCGCCGGCTGAAGCGATTGTCGCATCTGCGGCGCGGTAGCCCACGCGCTCTCGGGCGGTTGGGAGGTGCCGACAACCGCCGCATTTCCCTGGCTATTCCGCACGCCAAAGCGACATCTTTGCAGGACGGATCCAATTACCGCGCTATCTCCCGCACAGGGTTTGGATTTCCCGAAAAGCGGTTTCCCCTTTTCGGGATCATGCACTAGACCTCATTTCGGGATTCCTTGTCGCGGAGGCGCTGGTGGAAGGCCAGGACAGACAGACGACCGGCGTCGCGCCCGCCGAGGAGCACCACGCCGACATCTATGGCGAGGACGGCGCGGTGCGCGCCTCCTTCCTTGCCCAGATCGGCGCGGCGATCGCCGATCGCGATACGATCACCCTCAAGCGCGAAGTCGACGACCTGCACCAGTCGGAACTCGGCGACGTGCTGGAGGCGCTTCACCCTGAACAGCGCCGCGCGCTGGTGGAATTGCTCGGTTCCGATTTCGACTTCTCCGCGCTGACGGAGGTCGACGAGGCGATCCGCCTCGACATCGTCGACAACCTGCCCAACGCGCAGATCGCGCAGGCGGTGCAGGAGCTCGATTCGGACGACGCGGTCTACATCCTCGAGGACCTCGAGAAGGAAGACCAGGACGAGATCCTGTCGCAGCTGCCTTTCACCGAGCGCATCAGGCTCAGGCGCGCCCTCGACTATCCGGAAGAGACGGCCGGCCGGCGCATGCAGACCGAGTTCGTCGCCGTGCCGCCCTTCTGGACGATCGGCCAGACGATCGACTACATGCGCGAGGACAAGAACCTGCCCGAGCGCTTCAGCCAGATCTTCGTCATCGACCCGAGCTTCAAGCTGGTCGGTGCCATCGACCTCGACCAGATCCTGCGCACCAAGCGCGCGGTCAAGGTCGAGGAGGTCATGCATGAGACGCTGCATGCGATCCCGGCCACGATGGACCAGGAAGAAGCGGCCCGAGAGTTCGAGCAGTACAACCTGCTCTCCGCCGCCGTGGTCGACGAGAACGGGCGGCTGGTCGGCGTGCTCACCATCGACGACGTGGTCGACGTCATCCAGGAAGAGGCGGAAGAGGATCTTCTGCGCATGGGCGGCGTCGGCGACGAAGAACTGTCCGACACGGTGCTCGCCACCTCGCGCTCGCGCGTGCCTTGGCTGCTGGTCAATCTGTTGACCGCTTTCCTTGCGGCTTCCGTCATCGGCCTGTTCGACCGCACGATCGAGCATATCGTGGCACTTGCGGTGCTGATGCCGATCGTCGCCGGCATGGGCGGCAATGCCGGCTCGCAGACCATGACCGTCACCGTGCGCGCGCTGGCGACCAGGGACCTCGATATCTATAATGCTGCCCGCATCATCCGCCGTGAGCTGGGTGTCGGTTTCGTCAACGGCATTGTCTTTGCGGTGCTGATCGGGACGGTCGCCGGTTTCTGGTTCCGCGATCCCAATCTGGGCGGCATCATCGCCGCGGCGATGATCATCAACATGTTTGCGGCTGCGCTTGCCGGGATACTCATCCCGCTGGTGCTCGACCGCTTAAAGATCGATCCGGCGGTGGCTTCGGCGGTCTTCGTCACCACCGTTACCGATGTCGTCGGCTTCTTTGCCTTTCTCGGGCTGGCGACCTGGTGGTTTAGAGTGCCCTAATCAACACGCTGGCGCTAATTGACTTTTACGTAAATGCCGTGCCAGGTTGCCGCGGGGTCACGCGCCGATTCCTGCGCGTGAAGGGTCTGATCTGGAGGAAGGGCGGCGCTCAAGCGGCGATGCCCGGGCTTGGGAGCAGGAATGCGGGAATATTACACGATCACCGAGCTGACGCGTGAATTCGACGTGTCGACACGGACATTGCGTTTTTACGAGGATGAGGGGCTGGTGCAGCCGGTGAGGCGCGGCCGCACGCGGCTGTTTCGGCCATCCGACCGGCATCTCATCCGCCAGATCATGCGGGGAAAAAGGCTCGGCTTCTCGATCGCCGAGATCCGCGAGATCATCCAGATGTACAAGGAACCGCCCGGCGAGGTCGGCCAGCTCAAGCTGATGATCAAGCGCATTGAGGAAAAGCGCGAGGACCTGCGCCAGAAGCGGCGCGACCTGGAGGAGACGCTGGCCGAGCTCGACCAGGCCGAGGAGTCCTGCGTGGAGCGGCTGGCTGAGTTGGGCGTCAACACCTAGGCCGCGCTGGCCTCAAATCCAGCGCCGGACCCTTTTTGCATAGTCGCGGTATTTCTTGCCGAATTTCGCTGCCAGGATCTTTTCTTCCTTCTCGATCGCCAGCTTCTGCGTGGCGAAGGCGGCGAGGAAGGCAAAGAGCAGGAACCAGGCGATGCCGGTGATGAAGGCGACGCCGATCAATAGCAGCGTATTGGCGAGATACATAGGGTTGCGGGTGATGCCGAAGGGGCCCGATGTCACCAGATGATCGGGCTCGGCATTCGGATCGAATGTCGTTTTCGCCCGCATCATGACGCGGATGGCCGTGATCCAGAGCATGGCGACGCCGAACAGCGCCACCCAGCCGACGCCGACCATGAGGTCGCCGAAGATGTCGCCGATCCAGGGCAGCGGGTAGAGCATGCCGAGGACGACGCTCGCCGCTATCGCCACGACATAGATCACCGGCGGCCAGGGAATGATCCCGTGTCTGCGCTTTGCGATGCCCGTCATTGCTGTCCTCCCTCCATCTGGTCCTCCGTCGCGGCGGTGCAGGTTTCCGCCAGGTCGGCCAGATGCGATTTCCAGACGCTGGACTGGTCGTTGGCGTAGAGCTTGTCGAGAGATCCTTCGCCTTTCAGCGTGTCCAGCATGCAGCCACAATAGCTCGTACAGAACTTGCTGTCCCGCTGCTGTTCGCACTGTGCCTGGCAAGCCGGCAGGAAGCCGGCTTCCCTGTCCTGCGGGGCGGCGGGCATGACTTGCGACAAAAGCCACACCGAACCGAACAGAAGCGGCTGGTGGATGAGATAGAAGGCGAGGCTGTGGCGGCCGATGAAAGTCAGGGGTTTCGACCAGCGGCCGGGCAGCCATCGCCCCAGCCGGGCAAGAAGGCCTGTGGCAGAAGCGAACTTCACCGCAGCCATGCCCGCAAGCACGGCGCCGAACCAGGGAAAGAGCGGCACATAATCGTTGGAACGCGGGTTGGTGGCGGAAAGGCCGACCCACCAAAGCGCCGGATGATCGAAGAATTCCGACCGAAGATAGTAGGGGGCCGCAATGACGGCCGCGGCAACGATTGCCGTCATCAGCCAGGGCAGCCTTAGAAAGGCGAGGCCGAGAAGGCTCGCCAGCGCGATCTCGTGCAGGATGCCGAAAAAGATGAAACCGTCCGGCGTGACGAAATAAGTGACGGCCGAAATGGCCGCCGCCGCCACGGCCACCATGGCAAAGCGCTTCCAGAAGCCGGGCCAGCGGATCTGGCGGCCATGGGCGAGGAAGAGGCTGACGCCGACCAGGAACAGGAACGTCGAGGCGATGCAGCGCGCGTAAAACTTCCACCAACCGAAAGCGGTGAGGCCGGGCGCGGTATAGCCGAAGTTTTCGAGATCCCAGGTGAAGTGGTAGCTCGCCATCGCAATCAGCGCGATGCCGCGCAGGATGTCGATGGCTTGGATGCGGCCGTGCTTTTGCGTGTCCTGAACGGTTTCGCCGGTCGTCTGAAAGCTCATTGATCTCGCAATCCGATTCAGTCCTGCCGAACGACTATCACGGTTCAAGCCGACGACAGAAGCAGGCGGCCATCAATGCGTTTCATGGCAGCCATGAAATTTCGCTTTAGGCCAGACGCGGAAAGCCTTTGACAGGCTTCGCTTTTCGGCCTCTCAGGGTCGGTTTCCTGCTACCGGCCGGCGGCTGGTCCGGCCAGATTCGGGCGCGTGATTCACGTCTCGGAGGGCCGATGTCCACCCATGTGCGCCATCCGATCTGGCTTCCGGCCCTGCGGCCGGCGGATGCGCGTACCTTCGCCTCGCTCTATGCGGTGGAATCCTTTGCCCGAGCCACGATCTCCAGCGTGATCCCGATCCAGGCCTACGAGATCCTGCACAATGAGCGGATCGTCTCGATCCTCTACACGATCGTGTCGCTGATGGGCCTTTCGGTCACGCTGTTCATGCCGATGCTGATCCGCCGTTTCGCGCGGCGCTGGGTCTACACGGCCGGCTGCGTGCTGCTGGCGATCGGCTCCGCCTTCTTCGTCACCCACTCGCTGCCCGGCCAGATTGCCGGCATGCTCTGCCGCGTCATGGGGGCGAGCGCGCTGTCGATCACGCTCAACCTCTACATCATGGATCACATCCGCAAGACCGACTTCATGCAGGCGGAATCGCTGCGCATGGCGTGGTCGATGTTTGCCTGGACGGGCGGGCCGACGCTCGGCATCTTCCTCTACACGCATTTCGGCATCTATGCCGCGCATGGCGCGGTGGTGGTTTTTGCGTTCGCGCTGCTTTGCCTGTTCTGGTTCTATCGGCTGAGCGACAACCAGTTGATCCGGCCTGGCGGCAAGACGCGCCCGGCCAATCCGCTCGCCAATATCGGCCGCTTCGTGAAGCAGCCAAGGCTCAGGCTCGCCTGGCTGATCGCCTTCGGCCGCTCCTGCTTCTGGACGACGTTCTTCGTCTATGGCCCGCTGTTCATGGTGATCACCGGCCAGGGCGAACTCGCCGGCGGCCTGCTGGTTTCGGCCGGCAACGCGCTTCTGTTCGTGGCTATCTTCTGGGGCAGGGCCGGCAAGCGCTTCGGTGGAAGGCGCGTCATGACTTTCGCTTATTTCGCCATGTCGGCCATGCTGTTTGCAGCAGGCGGCATCGGCGAGGCCGCGCCACTGCTCACCGGCGCGCTGCTGCTCTGCGGCGCGCTTTTCACCATCGCCCTCGATGCGCTCGGCTCGACCGCCTTCATGCGCTCGGTGCGCGCTTATGAAAAGGCGCAAATGGCGGCGGTCTACCGCACCTATCTCGATTTCTCCGAACTGACGCCGCCGCTCGTCTATTCGGTGGTGCTCACCTTCTTCGGCCTTGGCTCGGTGTTCGTCACGCTCGGCATCCTGGCTGCCTTTTGCGGCTTCGTCACCTGGCTCTATCTGCCGAAGGCGTTTTGAACGCTGCGTGACGGCCGCGCACCCAATCGTGGAAGCGGTGCAAATCGTATTCCTCCGGCATCAGCACGCCGGCTTGATGGCGCATCGAACGGAGTCCCTTCTGGTTGACCTCGCAGATCGCGGCATCTTCCTCGAGCACCTGCGTGCCGAAGGCGACGATGTTGTCGATGTCGGTCTTTCCCAACGCGTCCGGCGCGAACAGCCATTCGGCGGTGAGCTCGGTCTGCTCGGGGCCGAGCGGGGCAAGCCGCACGGTTCGCATGTAGTCGACATGACCGACGATGAACATCGAGGGCAGCGAGGTCGCATAGGTCTGGCCGGCGGCGGGTTCAGCAGCCGTGAGACCGGAGAAGGCCGGGCCGTGGACATGGCCGTCCTTGGACCAGGTTTCGGCGCCGGCGCGCAGGCCGCCGGAGAACTGCGGATCGTCATTGTCGGCGTGGCGCGCCCATTCGGGATCGTCATGCCTTGCCATCAGGCCGCGGCCATAGATCGGCACCAGCCGCGACAGATCCTTATGCACGCCCGGGCAGTGCAGGCACTCATTGAAATTCTCCCAAAAAATCTTCCAGTTGCAGTTCATCACTTTGGTGAGCCGGTGGCCGGTGACGAGGCTCTCCAACGGCCAGTTGGAAAGATCGCCGGAGGCGCGATCGAACGAGCTTTCCGCCGAGCCGTCTGGGTCCTCGGCGAGGTTGATGAAGACGAAGCCGCGCCAGAGCGAGAGCGCCACGCGGTAGAGCAGATAATCGGCCTTGTCGAAGCCCTCGGGCAGCGATTTCGACGGCACGCGCACGAGATCGCCGCGCAGCGAATAGGACCATGCATGATAGGGGCAGGTCAGGAGCCTAGCCTTCAGCCGCCCGGCGCCTTCCTGGCAAAGCTGCGAACCGCGATGCCGGCAGGTGTTGTGGAAGGCGCGCAAGGCGCCGGTCTCGTCGCGCAGCACGACGATCTCCTGGCTGCCGACGCGCACCGTTTGGAAGCCGAGGGGCTCGGCGATATCGGCCTCGCGGCAGACCATCAGCCAGCTTCGGCACCAGATGGCGTCCAGATCGCGCCGGTATGCATCGGCATCCCAATAGGCGGCCGACGGCAAGGTCGGCTGAAGGCTGGTTAGGCCGTTGTAAGGATCGCGTTCGCTCGTATTGGGCTGCATCGGCTTCTCCTTGGCTGACGACCAGCCGACACCCGGGCCAAGGCGTTGTCAATTGCCGGCTCCGCGCATTGTGGCGGCCGCGCGGGGACCTTAAGGTCAAACGCATGCCGCCAAGAACCATGTCGCTCACCGAGGAACTGGTCGCCCGCTGCTTTCGCGTCGTCGAGGATAGCGGGCCCGATCCCGATGCGGCGCATCTGGATGATAGCGACTATGCGGCGATGCTCGATGCGTTCGAGGCCGAGCTTCCGGCGACGGAACCGCTTTGGCTGTTCGGCTATGGGTCGCTCATCTGGAAGCCTGAGATCGAGCACACCGAGGAACGCGTAGCGCTTGCGCGCGGCTGGCACCGCTCGTTCTGCATGAAGATGACGCGCTGGCGCGGCACCAAGGAGCGACCCGGCCTCATGATGGCGCTCGATCGCGGCGGTCAGTGCAAAGGGGTCGCTTTCCGGCTGGTCGAAAAGAACCGCAGGCAGGCGCTGGACAAGCTTTTCCGGCGCGAGGTGACATTGAAGCCGACGAGCTACAGGCCGCGTCTGTTGCAGCTCTCAACCGACAAGGGACCGCTGCGGGCGCTGGCCTTCGTCATCAATCGCAACGGGACCACCTATGCCGGCCCGCTCAGCGAGGAGGAGGTTGTCGAAAGGCTCGCGACCTCCTGCGGCCATTGGGGCTCGGGCGCCGACTATCTCTACAACACGGTGAAGAATCTCGAGCAGCGCGGCATCCATGACGCGCATCTGTGGCGATTGCAGCAGCTGGTCGCCGCCCGGATCGCCGGCTCGCAGCAGCCGTGAGCCGTGCCGCAATCGCGCCGCGCTGTGGCGGAATTTGGTTTGCCGGCAGGAGGGCTTCTGCCTAAAGTCCAGCCGTCGGCCTGATGGCGACGACATTGTTCATCCAAGGTGAAGGCGGGAATGACCGGCGCGACAGCCGCGAGCGGCAATAGAGCTTCCGATCGGAAACTGACCTTCATCCTGGGCGGTGCCCGCTCGGGCAAAAGCTCTTATGCCGAGAAGCTGACGACTGCGAACCCGTCGCCCTGGACCTACATCGCCACGGCACAGGCTTATGACGACGAGATGCGCGAGCGCATCGCGCTGCACCGGTCGCGGCGCGGCGAAGGCTGGGTCACCATCGATGCGCCGCTCGATTTGGTCGGCGCAATCGAGGCCTTGCCGAATCACGAACCCGCGCTGATCGACTGCCTGACTTTGTGGCTCACCAATCACATGCTGGCCGAACATGATGTCGAGGCCGAATGCCAGCGGCTCAAGGATGCGCTGTCGCGGCCGCGCGGGCCGTGGTTCGTGGTCTCCAACGAGGTCGGACTGGGCATCGTGCCCGACAACGCGCTGGCGCGCCGGTTCCGCGACGCCGGCGGCCGGCTCAACCAGCAGGTCGCGGCGACAGCCGACAGCGTTCTGATGATGGTGGCGGGGTTGCCGCTCAAGGTGAAATGACATGGCTGACATCGAGGAAAAGGACGCCGAGCGCCACCGCGCCAAGATGGCGAAGCGCAAGGCAGTGCAGGATGCCGAGGTGGCCGGCAAAACGATCGAGAAGGGGCTGCTGATCGTCAACACCGGACCGGGCAAGGGCAAGACCACGGCAGCGTTCGGCCTGGCGCTGAGGATGCTGGGCTATGGCAAGCGTGTCGGCGTCGTCCAGTTCATCAAGGGCAAATGGCATACCGGCGAGAAGGATGCTTTCGCCGCCTTCGGCGACCGCGTCGTCTGGCATGCGATGGGCGAGGGCTTCACCTGGGAGACGCAGGACCTTAAACGCGACATCGCAGCCGCGGAGGCCGCCTGGGCCAAGGCGCTCGAGTTGATGGCCGATCCCTCGATCAGCCTCGTGGTCCTCGACGAGCTCAACATAGCGCTACGCTACGATTATCTGGACCTCGAAAAAGTGGTCGCGGCACTGAAGACGCGCCGGGACGATCTGCACGTGATCGTCACCGGCCGCAACGCCAAGCCGCTGCTCGTCGAGGCGGCCGATCTCGTCACCGAAATGGGGCTGACGAAGCACCATTTCGCCGCCGGCGTGAAGGCACAGCAAGGGATCGAATTCTAAAGCGCGCTGGCGCCTTGGCCGCCGATCAGAAGGGTCAAGTAGATCACGATCGCCGAGACGACCGCGAACAGGCCAATCAGCAGCCAATCCGCCATGCGGTAGAGCTTCAGCGCCTGGCGGATGTCGGTGCTTTCGGCCTCGCGGCGGCCGCCTTCGCCCATGAAGGCATCCTGGACGACTTCGCCGCCATAGCTGCGCGGTCCGGCGAGCGAAAGCCCCAGCGCGCCGGCCATGGCGGCCTCCGGCCAGCCGGCATTGGGCGAGCGGTGCTTCCTGGCGTCGCGGCGCATGACATGCCAGGCGGAGCGCGGATCGGCGCCCGGGACCAGAAAGGCCGCCAGCACGATGAGCAGGCCGGTGAGCCGAGATGCGGGCAGGTTGATCAGATCGTCGAAGCGGGCGGCCGCACGGCCGAAAGCTTCATATTTCGGCGTGCGGTGGCCGATCATCGAATCGGCGGTGTTGGCGGCCTTGTAGGCTGCACCTCCGCCAAGGCCGCCGATGCCGGTCCAGAAGGCAGGCGCGACGATGCCGTCCGAAAAATTCTCGGCCAGACTTTCGATCGCAGCGCGTGCGACGCCCGCCTTGTCGAGCTTTTCCGGATCACGGCCGACGATGCGCGAGACGGCGATGCGACCGAGCGTCAGGCCGCCAGTCTCCAGCGCGTCGGCGACGTTTTCGACATGCTCGGCAAGGCTTTTCTGCGACAGCAGGGTGGAGCCGAGGATGGCAGCGACGACCAGACCCGACGGAAAGATCAGCCAGAGCATGACATGCAGCGCCAGACCGATAAGGCCGGGGACCAGCAGGATGACGAGCAGGGCCTGGACGCCGCGGCGGCGACGCAATTCGTCGGAATCGGTGGCGCGGTTGAGCCGGCAATCGAGAAAGGATATCAGCCTGCCGATCCAGGTTACCGGATGGCCGATAGCGTTGAACAGCCAGTCCGGATAGCCGAGGGCGCGTTCGATGGCGAGTGACAGGAAAGCGATCAGGACAGACATGAAGCTTCTAAGCGGCGTGGTCGCAGCGGTTGATCATGGCGGCAGCCTTGGCCGGGCAAGCGCGCTTTTTCCTCATGCGCCGCAACCTTTCGTGGACCTCTCGACAGGTATCAACCCGCACTCCTATCCGCTTTTTGAACTGCCCGCCACCATCCTGACCCGATTGCCGGAGGCAGGACAACTGCGCGAATTGGCCGAAATTGCGGCTGCGGCCTATGGCGCGCCGTCGGCGGCGCATGTGGCGGCGGCGCCCGGCACGCAGATTCTCCTGCCGCGTGTGGCCTCGCTGCTGCGGCCCGGCAAGGCGCTGGTGCTCGGCCCGACCTATGCCGAACACGCGCGCGCGGCGGCTATCGCCGGCCATGCGGTTGCCGAAGTCAGTGATTTCGACGCGCTGGCCGATGCGGACCTTGCGGTGCTGGTCAACCCCAACAATCCGGACGGGCGAGTGATCGAAAAGGCGCGCTTGCTGGAACTCGCGGCGCGGCTTCGCGCCAAAGGCGGGCTGCTTGTCGTCGACGAAGCTTTCATGGATGTCGGCCCGATCGAGCACAGCCTGGCGGGAGATGTCGGGGAGGGCGGCATTGTCGTGCTGCGCTCGTTCGGCAAGTTCTTCGGCCTCGCGGGTGTGAGACTCGGCTTCGCATTGGCGGATCCGCTGACGGCCGAGCGGCTGGATGCGCAACTGGGACCCTGGGCGGTGGCCGGCCCGGCGCTCGAATACGGCATCCGCGCCTTGTCGGACACGGAGTGGCAAACCGTCATGCGGCAGCGTCTGGCTCAGGATGCCGGGCGGCTCGACGCGCTGCTTGGCCGGTTCGATGTTCTGGTCGCCGGGGGCACCCGCCTGTTCCGCTATTTGTCGTTTGCCGAGGCCCCGGGCTTTTTTTCGGCGCTTGGCTCTAGCGGCGTGCTGGTCCGCCATTTTGCCGGGCGGCCGCAGGTCTTGCGCATCGGTCTGCCGGGCAGCGAAGCGGAATGGCGGCGGCTTGAGGGCGCCCTTGCCGCGTGGGCCGGTCGGCGCGAGGATGTGCACCAGGAGTCCGGATGATGATCCATGTCTGTTCGCTGTCGAAAGTCGACGAAACTGTCGCACGGACCGGTGCTGAGCGCTTGCTGTCCCTGCTTGCCGCAGGCACGGAGGTGACCCGACCGGCTTCGATCCTGGCGGAAAACCACCTGCACCTCGTCATGCACGATATCGCCGTGGCGCAGGAAGGCATGACGATGCCGGGCGAGGAGCATGTGCGGGCCTTGCTTGACTTCGCCTATCGCTGGAATCGCGTGAAACCGCTGGTCGTGCATTGCTATGCCGGTGTCAGCCGCTCGACCGCATCGGCTTACATCATCGCGGCGGCGCTTTCGCCCAAGCGCGACGAGATGGAACTCGCCCACACGCTGCGCTTCCTCTCGCCGACGGCAACGCCCAACCCACGATTGATCGCCGTCGCCGATATGCTGCTTCAGCGGGATGGCCGCATGATCGCGGCGATCGAGGCGATCGGACGCGGTGCCGACGCGTTCGAGGGGATACCCTTCGAACTCGATATTAAAGCTTAGTCCGTCGGCCTAAAGCAGCCACTCCGCGAGCTTCGCTTTGCGAACGTCCCTGACTAGGTTGATAAAACCGTCGGCCTGCATTTCCGCCGTCAGGCGGCCCTTCTCGGCCGTGGCGATCGAGGCGTCGCCGACCACGCCGTTCGGATTGAGGTCGCTGGCGATCCAGGCAAAGGCGTGCGTGCCGGTGTGGCGCAGCAGGGCGAATTCCTTTTCGGCGCGGCCGACATTGGAAACGAAATTGTCGGCCTTGCCCATGTCGACGAGGTCGGGCCGGAAATGCAGCATCAGCGAGGTCTCGACATCGCCGCCATGGATGCCGTGACGATCTTCGAGCTCGGTGTACATGCCCGCCGGGCGGCCGAAACGCTGCCAGCTCGTCTTCACCGACAGCATTTTGGCGCGCACGCGCAATTCGCGCGAAACGATGCCCATGATCTCTTCATTGCCGCCATGCGAATTGACGATGATCAGCTTTCTCACCCCGGCGCGGGCGACCGACAGGCCAAGTTCCGTCCAGGCGTCGACCAAGGTGGTGGCGGGCAAAGTGAGCGTCCCCGGCGCATGCAAGTGCTCGTTCGACTTGCCGACCGCCTGCACCGGCAGGATGCGGATGTCGAGATCGTCGGGCAGGCGCGCGATCACCGTCTCCAGCATGCCCACCATGATCGAGGTGTCGGTCGAGACCGGCAGATGCGGGCCATGCTGCTCGATCGCCGCCACCGGCAGCACGGCGATGGTCGCTTCGGCGTCGATCGAGGCATATTCGGTCGTCCGGTAGTCGCCCCACCACACACGTCTTGTCGCCACTTCATTCTCCCAATGGTCTGCTACGCCGCAAGGGCGGTCTAGAGCATGATGCCGAAAAGTGTGAAGCGGTTTTCGGACGACATCATGCTCTATCTCTTTGATTTAGAGTCGGATTCAGATTTCAGGTCGATCCGACCTGAAATCATCCGGCTCTAGTGTGCTTGGCCGCCGCGGGCAACCGTCACCCTGCCGCCAGCACCTCGACCTCGACCTTGAACTCCGGGCGGGCGAAGCCGGAAACGATCATCAGTGTCGATGCCGGCGCGGGATCGGAAAAGAGCCGGTTGCGGACATCCATATAGGCCTGCAGGTGCTCGCGGCCGGTGACGAAGGCGTTGATGCGCACGGTGTCGTTCAAGGTCAGCCCGGCTTCGCTCAGAATCGCGGCGATGTTCTTGAAGCAAAGCTCAGTCTGTGCCCCGGCATCCTCCGGTACGGTGTCGTCGGGGCCGATGCCCAACTGCCCCGAGCACAGCACCAGCCGTTTTCCGGCGGGTATTTCAACGCCGTGGCTGTAGCGGGCAAAAGGGGGCTTGATGGTCTTGGGGGCGAGGTATTTCAGCATCGCATTCTCCTGTGCGCCTGCAGACTAAGGCTCGATTCATGAAACCTTCAAGATGCGGTGCATGCCGCTGGGGCGATTATGGACAGGCGTTCAAAAAATAGGCACGATGCCTCGCGTACGGCATGATCCGTCCGGTCTCGGCAATGATTGCCGCACAAGCAGGCGGCCCAGGCGGTGGCATGTGTCTTGCTTCTTGAAACAACGGTGTCGAGCCCAGCGCGTCGCGCGCCCGGGCCAAGAGAGGGTGATGTTTATGATCGGACAAGGAAAGATGCTGGCGGGCGCCGCCGTCCTGCTGGCGGCAGGCACGCTGAGCGCGGCCGCGAACGAGAAGGTTACGTTCGGCACCAACTGGCTGGCCGAGCCGGAACATGGCGGCTACTACCAGGCCATCGCCGACGGCACCTATGCCGCCTGCGGCCTCGACGTCACCATCATGCAGGGCGGCCCGCAGGTCAGCGGGCGGCCGATGCTGCTTGCCGGCAAGATCGATTTCTACATGGGCGGCAATCTGCTTTCGGCCTTCGATGCCGTGCAGCAGGGCATTCCGATGCGTGTCGTTGCCGCCGATTTCCAGAAGGATCCGCAGGTCATCATGTCCCATCCGGGAGAGGGGTTGGACAAATGGGAGGACCTGAAGAACGCCGACCAGTACATCATGGGCGACGAGGGCGCGCAGACCTTCTTCCAATGGATGGTCACCGATCTCGGCTTCGATGCCGCCAAGCGCGTGCCCTACACGTTCAATCCGGCGCCGTTCATCGCCAACAAGAAGTCGATCCAGCAAGGCTATGTGACGTCCGAGCCGTTCGCGGTGCAGAAGCAGGGAGGCTTCATGCCGAATCAGTTCCTGCTTGCCGATAATGGCTGGGACACCTATGCGACGACCATCGAGGTGATGCAGGATACGATCGACAAGCGGCCGGAGGTGGTGCAGTGCTTCGTCGATGGCTCGGCCAAGGGCTGGTACAAGTACCTCTACGGCGACAACAAGGCCGCCAACGACATGATCAAGAAGGACAATCCCGATATGACGGATGAGCAGATCGCCTTCTCGATCGAGCAGTTGAAGAAGTTCGGCATCGTCGATTCGGGCGATTCCGAAAAGCTCGGCATCGGCACGATGAGCGAAGCGCGCATCCAGAGTTTCTACGACAAGATGGTCAAGGCCAAGGTCGCGCAGCCGGGGCTCGACATCAAGAAGGCCTATACGCTGGCGTTCATCAACAAGGGTGTCGGGCTGGAGCTGAAGAAGTAAGGCGGCCTGCCTGAGATGATCCAGGAGAAAGTGGCTGAGACGCCGGCGGCATCGGGCGAGGCCTCGATGCTGCTTGCGCTGCGCAATGTCGGCAAGGTCTTTTCCAACGGCGTGACGGCGCTGAGCAAAGTCGACCTGGCGATACGCGAAGGCGATTTCCTGAGCCTGCTCGGCCCTTCCGGCTGCGGCAAGTCGACGGCGCTCCGGCTGATCGCCGGCCTGTCGACGCCGACCTCCGGCCAGCTCGACTGGCGCGGCTCGATCGACCGCTCGAATACCGGCTTCGTCTTCCAGGAACCGACGCTGCTGCCCTGGGCCAGCGTCTTCGACAATGTCTGGCTGCCGCTCAGGCTGAAGGGCGTGTCGCGCGCCAAGGCGGAACCAGCCGTGAGGGAGATGCTGTCGCGCGTCCATCTCACCGGCTTCGAGAATGCCGTGCCGCGCGAGCTTTCCGGCGGCATGAAGATGCGTGTCTCCATCGCGCGCGCCATGGTGACCAAGCCGCGCATCCTGCTGATGGATGAGCCGTTCGCCGCGCTCGATGAGATCACCCGCTTCAAGCTCAACAACGATCTTCTGGAGCTGTGGCAGGACGAGCGCTTCACCGTCGTCTTCGTCACCCACAGCGTCTTCGAAAGCGTGTTCCTGTCCAGCCGCGTCGTCGTCATGGCCGCGCGTCCGGGCCGCGTCCATGGCGAACTCTCCATCAACGCGCCTTATCCGCGCGACGAGGCGTTCCGCACCTCGTCGGATTATGCCGCGCTTTGCCGGCAGGCCTCGGATGCGCTGGTCGACGCTATCAACTCAACCGCCGGATCGCATCATGACGGCCATTGACGACACCACGCTGAAGCTCGATCCGGAAGAGGCGCGCCGCGCCCGCCAGGAGCGTCTGGAGCGCATCGGCAAATGGGTGCTGCCGCTGGCGATAATGGTGCTGGCGATCGTGCTGTGGGACCGCATCTGCGTCTGGAACGAGATCCCGCAATATATCCTGCCGCGCCCGGGCGTGGTGCTGCAGACGCTGCACAACGATTCGGGCGTGCTCTTTTCCTCGCTGTTGGTGACGCTCCGGATCACCTTCCTCAGCCTGCTGCTCGCCGTCATCGGCGGTGTCGGGCTGGCGGTGCTGTTCGCTCAATCGAAATGGGTGGAGATGTCGTTCTTCCCCTTCGCCATCGTGCTGCAGGTGACGCCGATCGTCGCCATCTTCCCGCTGATCAACATCTATGTGAACAATCAGACGGTCAAACTGCTGCTCTGCGCCTGGATCGTCGCCTTCTTTCCGATCCTCTCCAACACCACGCTGGGGCTGAATTCGGTCGACCGAAACTTACGCGACCTGTTCAAGCTCAACGGCGCGACGCGCTGGCAGCAATTGCGCTATCTACGGCTGCCGGCGGCGATGCCCTATTTCCTCGGCGGGCTGAAGATCGCCGGCGGCCTGTCGCTGATCGGCGCGGTGGTGGCGGAATTCGTCGCCGGCGCGCAGGGACAGTCGTCGGGACTTGCGTCGCGCATCATCGAAGCCGGCTACCGGCTCAACGCGCCGCGCCTGTTCGCGGCGCTGATCCTGATTTCGCTCACCGGCATCCTGATCTTCCTGGTGCTGTCGCTGGTGTCGCACCTCATCCTGCGCCGCTGGCACGAGAGCGCGCTGAAGCAGGAGCGCTAGGGTGATTAGAATCGCAGAGGAAATCACGAGGAGGACCAGATCTTGATACCTGCCTCTGGTTCCTACCAGCTTAGCAATGCCCGCATTCACCGTTCGCTGACGCCCGGGCTTGCCGCATCGTTCGATGCTGATGGTTTCGCGCTTGCCGATTTGGCCGTTGCCGGCGGCAAGATATCAAGCATTGCAGCGCATGGCGGAGCGAGGGCGCCGGCCGATGCGATCGACCTCGCCGGCCGGATCGTGCTGCCCTGCTTCGTCGACTGCCACACCCATATCGACAAGGGCCACATCTGGCCGCGAAAACCCAACCCCGACGGCACCTTCATGGGCGCGCTCAATGCCACCGGCGCCGACCGCACCGCGCGCTGGAGCGCCGAGGACGTTGCGCGGCGCATGGATTTCTCGCTGCGCTCAGCCTACGCACATGGCACCAAGGCCGTGCGCACGCATCTCGACAGCGTGCCGCCGCAGGAGGAGATCTCCTGGCCGGTGTTCGAGGCGATGCGGGAAAAATGGCGTGGGCGCATCGAACTGCAGGCCGCCTGTCTGCTCGGCATCGAAGGCGTGCGCGACAAGGCCTGGTTCGAGCGGCTGGCGAGGCGCGTGGCCGCGGCCAAAGGCGTGCTCGGCGTCGTCAGTTATATGGTGCCCGATCTCGAGGAATTGCTCGACCAGGTGTTCGCCCAGGCGATCGAGCATGGGCTCGATCTCGATTTCCATGCCGACGAGACCGACGATGTCGCGGCCGTCTCGCTGAAGAAGATCGCCGAGGCGTCGCTGTGGAACGGTTTCCAAGGCAACATCCTGGTCGGCCATTGCTGCTCGCTGGCGCGCCAGCCGGACCTCGAGGTGCTAGACACACTGGACAAGGTGGCCAAGGCGCGGCTGGCCGTGGTGTCGCTGCCGATGTGCAACCTTTATCTGCAGGACAGGCGTAACGACCACACCACCCCGCGCTGGCGCGGCGTGACGCTGCTGCATGAAATGAAGGCGCGCGGCATCAAGGTGGCGGTCGCCTCAGACAACACGCGCGATCCGTTCTACGCCTATGGCGATCTCGATATGCTGGAAGTCTATCGCATGGCGACGCGCATCCTGCATTTCGACCACCCGGTCGGCGACTGGCCCAGGGCGGTGGCGGCAACGCCGGCCGAAGTGATGCGGCTCGAAAGCGCCGGCACGCTGACCGCCGGCGGCAGCGCCGATTTCATCGTCTTCAAAGGACGGAGCTGGACTGAATTGCTGTCGCGCCCCGAATCGGATCGCATCGTGGTGCGCGAGGGCAGGGCGATCGAACGCCGACTGCCCGATTATGCCGAACTCGACGAATTGATGGTGTGATGATGGATATCGCAGCGCTGAAGCGCGATCTCGACGGGATCAAGATCGACGATCATCCGGCCATCGTCCAGCAGAAGAGCAGAGACTTCTACTGGTACAGCCCGGTGCTCAAAGCGCAGCTCGATCATATCAAGGGCGACCTGATCGTCACGCCGAAGAACGAGAGCGAGGTGATCCGCGTACTTGCCGCGTGCCACAGGCACGGCGTCCCGGTGACGCCGCGCGGCAGCGGCACCGGCAATTACGGACAGGCGATGCCGCTGTCGGGCGGCGTGGTGCTAAACCTTGCCGAGATGGACGAGATCAAGACCATCGCGCCGGGGCGGGTGGTGACCGGACCGGGCGCGGTGCTGGCAGAGATCGACAGAGCGGCGCGGGCGCATTCCAGCCAAGAGCTGCGCATGTCGCCCTCGACCTACAACACTGCCTCGGTCGGCGGCTTCGTCGCCGGCGGCTCCGGCGGCGTCGGCTCGATCCGCTGGGGCGGGTTGCGCGACCTCGGCAACGTGATCCGGCTGAGGACCGTGACGATGGAGGCCGAGCCCCGTGTCATGGAACTCACCGGCGAGGACGTGCTCAAGGTCATGCACGCCTATGGCACCAACGGCATCATAACCGAGGTCGAGATGCCGCTGACGGCTTCCTACGACTGGATCGACGTCATCGTCGGTTTCGACGATTTCATGGACGCGGCCGGCTTCGGCAACGACCTCGCCGAGCAGGACGGCATCCTGGCGAAGCTGATCACGCCGATCGCGGCGCCCATCCCTTACGATTATTTCAAACGGCACCAAAAGTTCTTCCGGCGCGAACAGAGCATTGTGGTGTGCATGATCGCCCCGCATGCGATGGATGCATTCCTCGCGTTTGTCCGGGCCAGCAAAGGCGAAATTGTCTTTAGGGCCGACCTTGAGACCGACCTGAAGGGATTGCCGCCGGCCTATGAGCTGACCTGGAACCACACGACGCTGCGCGCCATCAGGGTCGATCCGACGATCACCTATCTGCAGGCGCGCTATCCGTCGCCGGATCACCTTGCGCATGTCAAGGCGATGGTCGACCGCTTCGGCGACGAGGTGCCGGCGCATCTCGAATTCATCCGCTTCGACGGCGCGATCGGCGCCGCCGGCCTGCCGCTGGTCCGCTACACCACGGAAGAGCGGCTCGACGAGATCATCCGCATCCATGAGGACAATGGCTGCTGGATCTTCAACCCGCACCGCTACACGCTGGAAGAAGGCGGCATGAAGCAAACGGACGAGGTTCAGCTCGCCTTCAAGCGCGAAACCGATCCGCAAGGGCTGCTCAATCCCGGCAAGATGATAGCCTGGGAAAATCCGGACTACGACTACCGCTCCGGCAAGTCTTTCCTGTTCAAGGGGCTGCAAAAGGCGGGGTGACTTGCGATGAGCGTGGTTCGCGCAAACCTCAGAGATATTCTCGCGTGAACATCCTCGTGCTTTACGCTCATCCGGTGGAGACCAGCTTCAACGCCGGCCTGCACAAGACGATCGTCGAGCGGCTCGCCGCGGCGGGGCATGCGGTCGACGACTGCGACCTCTATGCCGAGGATTTCGATCCGCGACTGACGCGTGCCGAGCGGCTCGGCTACCATGATCCGCGTGGACCGAACGACGCAGTCGCCGGTTATGTCGAAAGGCTGAAGAATGCCGAGGCGCTGGTGCTGTCGTTTCCGGTCTGGAACTACGGTTATCCGGCGATCCTGAAAGGCTTCTTTGACCGCGTCTTCCTGCCCGGCGTGTCGTTCAAGCTGGTCGACGGCAAGGTGCAGCCGACATTGCACAACATCCGCAAGCTCGCGGCCGTCACCACCTATGGCGGCAGCCGCTTTCGCGCCATGCTGATGGGCGATCCGCCGCGCAAGATCGTCAAGCGCATGCTGCGGGCGACCATCAAGCCGGGCGCTTCCGTCTCCTATCTCGCGCATTATTCGATGAACCTTTCGACCGACGAGACGCGCAACGCCTTCATGGCGAAGGTCGCGGCCACAATGGACGCCTTCTGATGCGCGTGCTGGTGGTCTATTGCCATCCGGTGCCCGAAAGCTATTGCGCGGCTATCCGCGACACTGCGGTGGAGGTCTTGACGCGGAGAGGCTGGGAGGTGCGGCTGCTCGATCTCTATGCCGAGAGGTTCGATCCGGTGATGAGCTGCGAGGAGCGGCGCTCCTATAACGACCGCGCGCCGGAGGATCCGGCACTCGAACCGCATTTCGAGCATCTGCAATGGGCCGAGGCGATCCTCTTCATCTATCCGACCTGGTGGTACGGGCTGCCGGCGATGCTGAAGGGCTGGTTCGACCGGGTATGGGCGACCGACATCACCTTCAAGCTACCGACCGGCAAAGGGCGGATCACCTCTCTGATGCGGCATGTCACCAAGGTCGGCGTCATCACCACCTGCGGCGCGCCGACCTGGTGGAGCGCCGTCGTCGGCCAGCCGGGCCGCAAGACGATCCTGCGCGGCATGCGGGCGCTGTGCGCCACGCGCTGCAAGACGTTCTTCCTGGCGCATTATCGGATGGATTCGTCGACACCGAAGAGCCGGTCGGCGTTTTTAGCGAAGGTGAGAGCGCGGTTGGAGCGGTTTTGAGGTTAGCTTTCTTCTCCCCGTTCCACGGGGAGAAGATGGCGGCAGCGAGAGGAGGGGCAGCGCGAACTTACAAGAGTCTGGCGCTGCCCTCATCCGCCCTTCGGGCACCTTCTCCCCGTTGAACGGGGAGAAGGGGACGCCGACGCTACATCTTTACCCGTTCCGCCTTCGGGTCATACATCGGCTTCAGCGATGCTTCCGCCGCAAAACGCTCACCGGCGATTTCCACCTCGTAGGACGAGCCAAGCACATCCGCCTCGCTCTCGCCCTGGCAAGGCACATAGCCGAGCCCGATCGCGCCGCCGAGATGGTGGCCGTAATTGCCGGAGGTGATTGGCCCGACGATCTTGCCGTCGCGCAGGATCGCCTCATTGTGGAAGAGAAGAGGCTGCGGGTCCTTCAGGCGGAATTGCAGCAGACGGCGTGACAGGCCGGCTTCCTTTTTCCTCAGCACCGCGTCGCGGCCGATGAAGCGGGCTTTGCTCGTCTTGACGGCAAAGCCCAAGCCCGCCTCCAGCACATTGTCCTCATCGGTGATGTCATGGCCGAAATGGCGAAAGGCTTTTTCAATGCGGCAGGAATCGAGCGTATGCAGGCCGCAGAGCTTCAGGCCGACATCGGCGCCGGCTTCAGCGATCGCCTCGAAGACATGGGCGGCCTGCTCGGTCGAGACATAGAGCTCCCAGCCCAGCTCGCCGACATAGGTGACGCGATGGGCGCGAGCTAGACCCATGCCAATCTCGATCTCCTGGAAGGTGCCGAACGGATTGGCCTCGTTGGAAAAATCGTTCGGGCTGACCTTCTGGATCAGCTTTCGCGAATCCGGTCCCATCAGGCAGATGACAGCCTCGGCCGCCGTCGCATCAGTGATGACGACGAACTCGTCGGCGACGTGCTTGCGCAGCCAGGCAAGGTCGCGCTGCAGCGTAGCGCCCGGCACAACGAGGAAATAGGCCGTTTCCGACAGCCGCGTCACGGTGAGGTCGCTCTCGATGCCCCCTCGCTGATTGAGCATCTGCGTGTAGACGATCTTGCCCGGAGCGACATCCACGTCGTTGGCGCAGAGCCTTTGCAGAAACACGCAGGCGTCGCGGCCCTCGACGCGGATCTTGCCGAACGATGTCATGTCGAACAGACCGACGCCGTTGCGCACCGCGAGGTGCTCGTCGTGCTGGTTCTCGAACCAGTTCTGCCGCTTCCACGAATAGCGGTATTCGCGCTCCTGGCCTTCGCGCGCGAACCAGTTGGCGCGCTCCCAGCCCGCCACCTCGCCGAAGACGGCGCCGCGCGCTTTCAGATGCTCGTGCAAGGGCGAGCGGCGCACGCCGCGCGAGGTCGCCATCTGGCGATAGGGGAAATGGTCGGCATAGAGCAGGCCGAGCGTTTCCGAGACACGCTCCTTCAGATAGCGGCGGTTCTTCTGGAAGGGCTGGGCGCGGCGGATGTCGACCTCCCACAGGTCGAAGGGCGCCTCGCCGTCGTTGATCCATTGCGCCAGCGCCATGCCGGCGCCGCCCGAAGAAACGATGCCGATCGAGTTGTAGCCGGTCGCCATCCAGTAGCCGGAAAGCTCCGGCGCTTCGCCGAGATAATAGCGGTCGTCGGGCGTAAAGCTCTCGGGGCCGTTGAAGAAGGTGTGGATGCCGGCGGTGCCCAGCATCGGCATGCGGTTGACGCCCATCTCGAGGATCGGTTCGAAATGCTCCATGTCCTCGGGCAACTGGTCGAAGCAGAAATCCTCGCGGATGCCGTCCATGCCCCAGGGCTTCGCCACCGGCTCGAAGGCGCCGAGCATCATCTTGCCGGCGTCTTCCTTGTAATAGGCGCACTCGTCCGGCACGCGCAGCACCGGCAGGCGGGAGAGGCCGGGGATCGGTTCGGTGACGAGATAGAAATGCTCGCAGGCATGCAGCGGGATGGTCACCCCGTTCTGCCGCCCAAGCTCGCGCGCCCACATGCCGGCGCAGTTGACGACGATGTCGGTCTCGATCGTGCCTTGCTCCTCGCCCTGCGCCCATGAGACGCCGCAAACGCGGCCGTTCTTCGTGTGGACCTTGGTGACCTTGACGTTCTCGATGATTGTCGCGCCGCGCTGGCGCGCGCCCTTGGCCAGGGCCATCGCGATGTTGGCCGGGTCGCACTGGCCGTCGAGCGGCAGATGCACGGCGCCGACCACGTCCGACACATTGAGATGCGGATACATCTCCTTGACCTCGCGCGGCGAAATCTCGCGCACATCGACATCGAAGGCGCGCGCGAGCGAAGCCTGCCGGTAGATCTCGTGCTTGCGCTCCTCGGTCAGCGCGACGGTGATCGAGCCGACCTGGCGCATGCCGGTGCCGACATCGGTCTCGGCTTCGAGCTTGACGTAGAGATCGGCCGAGTATTTCGCCAGGCGCGTCATGTTCTGCGAGCCGCGCAGCTGGCCAATCAGGCCGGCCGCGTGCCAGGTGGTGCCTGAGGTGAGCTGCTTGCGCTCGATCAGCACGATATCGGTCCAGCCGAGCTTGGCCAGATGGTAGGCGACCGAGCAGCCGGACACGCCGCCGCCGATGATGACAGCGCGAGCCTTGGTCGGGATGGTCTTGGTCATGCGGCCTCGCGGCGATAGTTGGAAGCGAAGCGGCGCACGCGAAGTGCTGCTTCCTTGAGGATGGGTTCGGGCTGACAGAGGCTGATGCGGATATGCCCGGCGGCGGCCTCGCCGAAGCTCGATCCCGGCATGACGCCGACCTTCTCCTTGTCGAGCAGCGCCCAGGCGAACTTCTCGTCGTCGGGCTCGACTGCGGAGATGTCGAGCATGACATACATGCCGCCTTCGGAGCCGCGCACGGTGAGCTCATTGGCGCCGCGTATGGCGTCCAGGAACATCGTGCGTCGCGCCGCGTAGCGCTCGGCGATGTCCTTCACGCCATAGTGGTTCTCCAGCGCCTCGGCGCAGGCGATCGAGATGAAGGCCGGCAGGCCGTAGGTCGTGACCAGATTGAGGTCGATCATCAGCGCGATCATCGCCTTTGGCCCGGTCAGCCAGCCCATGCGCCAGCCGGTCATGCCATGGCTTTTCGACATGGAGTTGATGACCAGCGTGCGCTCGGCCATGCCGGGCAGCGAACGCGGCGAGATATGCTCGCCACCGCCGAGCGTCCAGTAGACCTCGTCCGACAGCAGCCAAAGATCGTGCTCCTTGCAGATCTCGGCCAGCTCTTCGAGCCGTTCGCGCGAATAGACGGCGCCTGTCGGGTTGTTCGGCGTGTTGATCAGGATGGCGCGGGTGTTGGGTTTGAGCGCGGAGCGGATCATGTCCGCGCGGGGTTGAAACCCATCCTCGGCCGGCGTCTCGACCACGGTGAAGCTGGCGCCGGCGGCGCTGAAGGTGTTGGGGTAGGTGGCATAGTAAGGCGCGACGACAATGGCGTGCTCGCCCGGGTCGAGCACCCCCTGCACGGCGGCATAGAGCGCGCCCTGGCCACCGGCCGTGGCGATGACCTCGTCGGGTTCCGTCAGGATGCCGCTGCAGGCGGTGGAGGCCGCCGCCATCGCCTTGCGCAGGCGCGGCAGGCCGGGAAGTGGCGTGTAGTGATGATTACTCTCGCGCACGGCCGTCACGCAGGCCTCGATCGTTTCCGAGGGCGTGTCGAAATCGTGGTCGCCGACCGAGAGCACGATGATGTCTTCGCCGGCCTGCTTGCGAGTCCAGGCGGCGAAATGAACTTCCCAGCCATCCTTGCCGGAAGGCACGATGGCGGTAATGCGCTTTGATGGCTTTGGCATCAGGAAACTCCCGAGATCTGGTGGCCGGCCTGCGCGAGCCGGTCACGCAGGGCGGCGATATGGGCGGGGCCGACCTCGCAGCAGCCGCCGACGATCTTTGCGCCGGCTTCGACCCAGCCGATGGCCTGGTCGACATAGGCCTGCGGATCGAGATCATGGCGCGCGTGCAGCACGTCGACCGTGCCCCCATGCTTGAGCGCCTCGATGGAGGTGAAGCCGTTGGCATAGGCGCCGACCGGTCCGCCAAGAGCGATGAGTTCCGGCAATGCGGCGGCGACGGCTTCGGGCCGGCAGCAGTTGAGCAGCCGTGCCGCCACCGGCAGATCGCCGAGGGCGCTAGCTGCGGCCGCAACACTCTCGCCGCTGCGCAGGCGCGGCGCGCCATGGTCGGCGAGAGTCCAGGACACCCAGACCGGCTTGCCGCTCTCGGACGCCGCGGTGACGGCCGCGCGCGCCTCCTCGGCGGAAGCCATGGTCTCGCAAAGGAACAAATCGACGCCTTCGGCCTGCTCGGCGACGATTCGACGATAGATGCCGAGCGTGTCCTCGAACGATATGGTCAGCGCCGGCGCGTAGCTGCCGAAGAGAGGCGAGAGGCAACCGGCAATGGCGGTGTGGCCAGCCTCGTCGCGGGCCTGCCTCGCCAGCTCGATGCCGCGCTTCTGCAATGGCTTGAACAGATCTTCGGCGCCCTCGCGCGCCAAGCGCTCCGGCGTTGCCGAATAAGTGTTGATGGTGATGACGCGAGCACCCGCCTGGATGAATTCGACATGCAGGTCGCGCACCAGGTCCGGCTCGTCGATCAGCACCCTGGCCGACCAAAGCGGAGTCGGCTCGGACTTGCTGCGCCGGACCAGTTCCTGGCCCATGCCGCCATCGGTGAGGATGACGCAGCTCATGCCCTCAACCTTTCATTTTTCGGGTCCCACAACGGTTCGTCCTTCTGGACGATAGCTTTGAAGCGATCGCCGAAAATCTCGACCTCGACCGCCGTGCCCGGCTCCGTAAGATCGGCGCGCAGCATGCCGAGCGCGATCGACTTGCCGACGCGGTGGCCCCAGCCGCCCGAGGTCGTCTCGCCGACGATCCTGCCGTCATGCCAGAGTGTCGACATATAGGGTGCATCGCACTCGCCGGGGTTTTCGACGACCAAAGTGACGAAGCGCTTCTTCACGCCCTGCTGCTTCTCATTGAGCAAAGCCGCCTTGCCACGGAAGTCCGGCTTGTCCCATTTGACGAAGCGCTCCAGCCCGCCCTGCAGGATCGAATAATCGGTCGAAAGGTCGCCCTTCCAGGCGCGGTAGCCTTTTTCGAGCCGCAGCGAATCCAGCGCATACATGCCGAAGGGTTTTAGGCCATGCTTCTGGCCGGCGGCCCAGACGGTGTCGAAGACCGCCAGCGTATCGGCAACCTTGGTGTGGATTTCCCAGCCCAGTTCGCCGGCGAAGGAGACGCGCACCAGTTTCGCCCAGCGCCCGGCAATGGTCGTTTCCTGATGCGTCAGCCAGGGCAGGGTCAAATCGGCGTGGCAGATTTCGGCCAGGATCTTGCGCGAGTTTGGTCCGGCGAGGATTTGCGTGGAGTACTCCTCCGTCCGGTCGGTCAGCGTGAAGGCAGCCTCGGCAGGCATGCGCGACTTCAGCCATTCGAAGTCGTGCCACTGCGCGACAGCCGCCGTGATCAGCGTCATCTGGTCCTCGCCATGGCGCACGACCGACATTTCGGTGACGATGCGCCCCTTGTCGTCGGCGAAATAGACGAGGCCGATGCGGCCGGGCTTCGGCACGAGGCCGGTGACCTGCAGCGACAGCCATTCGGCGGCGCCAGGGCCTTCGAGATTGAAGCGCGAGAAGCCGGGCAGGTCGAGGATGCCGGCGGCGTCGCGCACCGCGAGGCATTCCTCGCGCACCCGCTGCTGCCAGGGTCCGTCGCGGCGGAAGGTGAGGGTGGACTCCTCGGACGTGTCGTCGCCGGGTTTCGCATACCAGGTGGCGCGCTCCCAGCCATTATAGGCGTCGAACTGGCCGCCAAGCGCCTTGATGCGCTCATGCAGCGGCGAAAGCTTGCGGTTGCGCCCCTCCGGCCAGGCATGGCGCGGGAACTGGATAGCGTATTCGTTGCCATAGATCTCCATGCCCTTGGCGACGCAATAATCGGGTGCCGAGGCGAAGGACGTGAAGCGGCGCGGATCGCAGGACCACATGTCCCATTCGGTCTGGCCCTCGGTCACCCATTCGGCCAGCACCTTGCCGGCGCCGCCTCCTTGCGCGATGCCGAAGGTGAAGACGCAGGCTTCGAAGGCGTTCGGCACGCCGGGCATCGGCCCGATCAGCGGGTTGCCGTCCGGAGCGTAGGGGATCGGTCCGTTGATCACCTTGGAGAGGCCGGCGGTGCCGAGGATCGGCACGCGGGCGACGGCGTCGGCGAGGTAGTGCTCGAGACGGTCGAGGTCGTCCGGGAAAAGCTGGAAGGAAAAATCCTCCGGCATCGGATCGTTGTGGGTCGCCCAATGCGCGCGGCAATTGCGCTCATAGGGGCCGAGATTCATGCCGCTCTTTTCCTGGCGCAGGTAATAGGACGTGTCGACGTCGCGCAGCAGGGGCAATTTGTGACCCTGCTCCTTCGTCCAGGCGGCGAGCTCCGGGATTTCCTCGAACAATATGTACTGATGGCTCATCACCATCATCGGCACGTCGCGGCCGAACATCTTTCCGACCTCGGCGGCCCGATAGCCGGCCGCGTTGATGACGATCTCGCAGCGAATTTCGCCCTGCGGGGTAGCGACCACCCATTCGCCGTTCTCGCGGCGAACGCCGGTAACCGGGCAGAAGCGGATGATCTTGGCGCCCATGTCGCGCGCGCCTTTGGCGAGCGCCTGGGTCAACTGCGCCGGGTCGATGTCGCCGTCGCTCGGATCGTAGAGCGCGCCCTTCAGCTCATGCGTCTCGATGAACGGATAGCGGCGCTTGATCTCGTCCAATCCGACGACGTCGATATCCATGCCCTGGTAGCGGCCCATGCTCTTGGCGCGCTGGAATTCCTGCATGCGCTCCTTCGTATGGGCGAGCCGGAGCGAGCCGGTGACATGGTAGTTCATCGGATAGTCGACCGCTTCGGCGAGCCCCCGGTAAAGCTCGGTCGAGTGGCGCTGCATGTTCATCAGCGACCATGACGAGGAGAAGGTCGGCACGTTGCCGGCGGCATGCCAGGTCGAGCCGGAGGTCAGCTCGTTCTTTTCCAGAAGCACGCAGTCGGTCCAGCCAGCCTTGCAGAGATGATAGAGCGATGAGCAGCCGACGACACCGCCTCCAATGATCACCACGCGTGCCGTGGTCGGCAAGTCCGCCATGTTCTTCCTCCAAGCCTAAGCGCCTCGCGCTTCGATTCTTCTTTTTGATGCATGTCGTTATCCCAAAACCGCTTCGCACTTTTGGGCGACATGCATTGATCAATAGACGGGTGGTGAAACCACCCAAATGACGACCGCCGGCTCGATGCCCGGATTGCGCCAGCGGAACGGCTTGCCTTCGAAGCGGAACGAGTCGCCTTCACCGAGACGATGCCAGACGCCGTCGATCTCGATCTCGAACGTGCCCGACGCGACATAGCCCGCTTCTTCCGTCGGACGGCGCGCTTCCGTCGTCAGTTTCGCGCCCGGCGCGAAGACCGAGCGCAGCATCTCGAAGCTACCGCCGAGGTCGGGTGACAGAAGCTCCTCCACCAGGCCGGATTCACTTGTGCCAAGCGAACGGCGGCTTCCGGCGCGCACGATCACGCCACGCTCCTGTTCGACAGGCACGTCATGACTGAAGAACAGGCTGATCGGAACATCGAAGAGGTCGGCGAATGCCCTGAGGTCGCCGAGTGAGGGGATGGAAAGACCACGCTCGACCTGGCTGACCCAGCCGACCGAACGGCCTAACTTGAGCGCTATTTCAGCGAGCGTGAGGCCGCGCGCCTTGCGCAGCGCGCGGATGTCGCCGGCCAGCAGCCGGTCGCCATTCTCGTGCTGCGATTTGGTCGCGGTCGTGGTCAAAGAGTGCTCGTGAAAAGAGTGCTCGTGAAAAAACCTTGATAAATTTCATGAGACGGTAAAATCATGAAAAAATCAACGGTATTTTCATAGGCCACAAGATTTGCTTGCGCGATTTCGGCCGTTGATGCAAAGGCTCGCGCACGAGCGGCGAGTGGGGCGCCCGGTCGGCGACCAGTTTAGCTTAGAGTCTGCGGATGGTCGTCAGGAAAACCGTGGTTGCGGGTTTCCGGCCATGCGCAAAGGGACGGCCCATGCTTGAGAAGAACGTCCGGATCGCATCGGAAGCGGCGATCGTCGACGAGGCGATCACCTCGCGCCGATCGGTGCGCGCTTTCCTGCCCGACATGGTCGACGACGAGGCGATCCGCGCGATCCTGGCGGTCGCCGCGCGCGCGCCGTCCGGCACCAACATGCAGCCCTGGCGCGTCTATGTGACCAAGGGCGAGGTCAAGCAGCGCATCAGCGACGCCATCCTCAACTCCGGCATTCGCGCCGAAAAGGCCGAGTGGGACGAGTACCGCTACTATCCCGACCAGTTCTTCGAACCTTATCTCACGCGTCGCCGCGCCAACGGCTTCGGGCTCTACGGCGCGCTGGGCATCGGCCGGCGCGAGGTCGACAAGATGCGGGCGCAGCACGATCGTAATTTCATCTTCTTCGACGCGCCGGTCGGCATGATCTTTACGATCGACCGGCGCCTGAACCAGGGTTCCTGGATCGACTACGGCATGTTTCTGCAGAACATCATGGTCGCGGCGCGGGGCAGGGGACTGCATACCTGCCCTCAGGCGGCCTTCGCGCCCTATCACCGGCAGATCAGGCCGGTGCTCAACATTCCCGACGAGGAGATCGTCGTCTGCGGCATGGCGCTCGGCTACGAGGACACATCGAAGCCCGAAAACGAGTTCCGCACCGACCGCGCGCCGCTCGAGGATTGGGTGACCTTCGCGGAATAGCGTCGGCGCAGGTCGCAGTCCGGCCTGTCAGTCCGTGCTCAGATGCGCGCCATGGCCGCTGACATGCGCGCCGTCCTGCGGCGTGAGCCTCAGATAGGCCAATAGCGCGCAAAGCGTGATCAAGCCTTCGATGACGAACAGGATGCGATAGTCGTCGACGCTGGCCTTGCCGCCGGCGCCAAGCAGCGACAGGAGCGCCGACGCGAGGCCGACGCTGATCGCCACCGCAAGCTGCCACAGGATGTAATAGAGCGCGCTGAAGCGGGCGAGCTGCTCCGGCGCGATGTCCGAATAGGAGAGATTGCCGGTCGAGGCCCATTGCACCGAGCGGAAGACGCCGAAGGTGAAGATGTAGGCCAAAACGATCCAGGCCGGCAGGCTTTCCTGCATCAGGGCGAAGCCGGCGACCAGCAAGGCGACGATCGGCGTGTTGGTGACCAGCACGCGCTTGAAGCCGAAGCGGTTCAACAGGCGCGGCATGAAGAAGCGCATCAGCAATGACCCGATCGCGGCGACGAAAGTCAGCGATCCCGCCTGGACCGCGCTCATGCCGAAGCCGAGCTGGAACATCAGCGGCAACAGGAACACCACCGAGCTCAGGCCGATCGTGTCGAGGCCGCCGCCGGTGAGAAAGGAGATGCGGAAAGTTCGGATGCGCAGCAGGTTTAAATCGAGCAGCGGGTTGCGGGCGCGAAGGCAGTAGAAGGCGGCAACCGTCAGAATTACGATCGCCAGGCCGAGCTCGATGCCGATCAGGCTGCTCGCGGCATCCTTGGCGGCAAGCGCGTCCATGCCGAAGACCAGCAGGCCCATGCCGCTGCCGACGAGCAGGAAGCCCGGAAAATCGAATGGCGTGCGCACCGGCTTGGTGGTCGTTGGAAACAGGGAGGCAGCCAGAAGCGCGGCAGTCAGCGCGATCGGGATGTTGATGTAGAAAATCCAGCGCCAGGAGACGTAGGTGGTCAGCGCGCCGCCGACGAGCGGTCCGACCAGCGGCCCGGACTGGCCGGCCAGCGAAATATACATGTTGATCTTCAGCGTGCGGTCGCGCGGGAAGCTCGACAGGATCACGACTTGGCCAAGCGTGCCCATCAGCGCGCCGCCGCAGCCCTGCAAGGCGCGCGAGCCGACCAGCATCCATATGTTTTCCGAAAGGCCGCACAAGGCCGAGGCGCTGGCGAAGACGAGCAGGGCGAAGCAGTAGACGTTGCGCAGGCCGAAGCGGTCGGCCAGCCACCCGCCGAGCGGCATGGTGACGATGAGGCTCGCGACATAGACGGTGATCAAAAGGCCAAGCTGGCTTGGCGGGCGGTCGAGGCTCTCGCCGATGCCGGGGAGCGCGGTGACCACGACGTTCTGGTCGAGGCTCGTCATGAACACGCCGCAAGCGACGGTTGCCGGCAACAGCATCGACGGACCCTCCGCCGGAGCAAAGCGGGTCGTGGCCGTCGCCGAAGTCTCAACAGTCATGGAAGGGTATGGTCGAACTGGTTGCCTGAGCGAGCGTTTGTCCTGCAAACGCGCGTGATTCCTTATCTATCGCGCCTGCTGGCCCAATGCTCAAGCAGCAGTTGTAGCCGTCAATAGTACCAGACAATCGCCTGGACCAATTCCTGCCTGCAACGCCAAGCTATTGCACCTCGTAACCGACTTCCTCGCTGGCGTGGCACAAGGCCTTCCAGAACGAGCGCGCGAAAGAGCGGAAGACGTAGATGTCGAACTGGTCGGCGCCGCTGCGCTGGATCTGGGCGAAGATGTCGTGATGATTGGTCGAACGGCCGGCCCCGAGCGGAAAGGCGGGCAAGGCGAAGTCGATGGCAAAGAACTTCGCCATCACCCATTCGGCCTTCGGGCCGGCGATACGGATCGCGGTGCGGCCATGCGAGAGATCGGTCAGCGTGCCGATGGCCGGCATGATGGCGCCGGCGAAGGCTTGAGCAAACCCTTCCGCTTCGTCGACCACGGTGAATTTTCCCGGCGCGAAACCGAAGGCGGCGCGGGCGCCGCTGCTCACGCCGCCACCGGCGCCATCGGGCAGAGCGAGACCGGTGACGTTGCGGATAATTTCGATCAGCCGCTTCTCTTCACCCGGCCAGGCGGCGAGCTGCAGGATCGAGCCCGGCCGCGTCTCGGACAGGATGACGTCGACGCCATGTTCGAAATTGCCGTGCGAACCCGGATGATACTCCGGCTCGAGCGGCGATTGGCGTTCGGGCAAATGCTGCTCAGCCATGCATGCGGCTCCCGTCCGGATCATAGAAATGGTTGGAGACGATCTCGACCGGCCCGAACCGGTTGCGCAGCGGGTCGGAGACGAAGGCGCGGGTCCCGTGACGCGCCTCCCCGCCCTTGACCAAGGCCAGGGCAATATACTTGCCGAGCGCCGGTGAATAGCAGCAGGCGGTGATGTGGCCGAGAGAGTCGTGCGGATTGGCCTCGTCCAGTTCCTCGACGATATGACCGCCGCCGTTGAGCGGCCGGTTGTCGAGGGCGATCAGCCCGACCAGCTCGAGCCGGTCGGGGGCGATAAGGCCTTCCCGGTCCATCATGGCCGAGCCGATGAAAGGCTTCTTCTTCGACAACATCCAGTCGAGATGGAGATCGCGGGCGGTGGTGCGACCGTCGATCTCGGCGCCGGTGACATGGCCCTTTTCTATGCGCATCGTACCCAGCGCCTCGAGTCCATAAGGGACAAGGCCGAAAGGCTTGCCGGCCTCGATCAGTGCCTCCCAGACATGAGTGCCGTAGCCGGCGCCGGAATAGACCTCGAACGCCATTTCGCCGGAGAAGGATAGGCGGCAGATCATCACCGGGACGCCGGCGATCCGGCCGTGGACGATGCCCATGAAGGGCAGAGCGGCATTGTCGACGGCGGTGCCGGTGACGCAAGATGCAAGAATGGCGCGCGCGTTCGGTCCGCCGATCGCGGCACCCGCCCATTCGTCGGTGACGGAGGTGACGGTGACCTTCAGCTCCGGCCAGATGACGTCGAGGAAATATTCCAGATGCTGCATCACCTTGCCGGCATTGGCGGTGGTGGTCGTCATTAGGAATTCACGCTCGCCAAGGCGCCAGGTGGTACCGTCGTCGAAGGCGAGCCCATCCTCGCGCAGCATCAGGCCGTAGCGGGCCTTGCCGACGGCAAGAGTGGAAAACATGTTGGTGTAAACGCGGTCGAGGAACTCGGCCGCGTCCGGTCCCTGCACCGCGATCTTGCCAAGTGTCGAGACGTCGACAATGCCGGCGCTTTCGCGCGTGGCCTTCGCTTCGCGGACATAGGCCTGCTCGACCGTCTCGCCGGCAAGGCCATACATCATCGGACGGAACCAGAGGCCGGCCGAATACATGGTCGCGCCATTGGCGATGTGCCAGTCATGCATCGGCGTCAGCCGCTCGGGCTTCAAATCGCCAAAGCGTTCCGCGGCGAGCGAGCCGATCGACACCGCCGTGTAGGGCGGGCGGAAGCGCGTCGTGCCGACTTCGGGGATCGGCTTGCCGAGCGCCTCGGCCATGATGGCAAGGCCCGGCACATTGGAGTTCTTGCCTTGGTCCGTCGCCATGCCGAGCGTGGTGTAGCGCTTCAGATGCTCGACCGAGACGAAGCCTTCGCGGTGCGCCAGCCGCACGTCCTCGGCGGTCACGTCGTGCTGGAAATCGACGAAGCTCTTGCCCTTGGCCTTGATCTCGAAGACCGGCGCCGGATCGGGATCGCCGGCCACCGCCTCGACGACGGGCAGGGGAGCGGATGAAGCCGCGCCGCCGGCCGCCTGGAGACCGGCCGCGCGGCCTTCCGCGATCGCTTCGGCGGTCGAAAAACTGCCGGTGAAGGCGCCGGCACCGATCCAGCGCTGCGTCGGCTTCGGCGGCAGGAAGGCTTGCCTGGCCGGGTCCCATTCCGCCTTGGCGCCTGCCTGGCTGGCGAGATGGATGGTCGGCGACCAGCCGCCCGACATCAAAAGGCTGTCGGCATGGATGCTGCGTTCGTCGCCGCTCAGCGCGCCGCTCATGGCGTCGAAGCGCTGTACCTTGAGGCCGGTGAGAGCCTTGCCGCCTTCGGTCGCAATCACGGCGTGGCCGGCAAGCAGCTCGGCCTCCGCATCGCTCGCCAGCCGGCGCATGTCGTTCGAGATGTCGCCGCGGACATCGATGATGGCCACGACCGCGGCGCCGGCCTTCTTCAGGGCGGCAGCGGAGCGGTAGGCGCTGTCATTGTTGGTGAAGAGCGCGATGCGCTGCCCAGGCAGCACGCCATATTCAACTGCGTATCGCTGTGCCGCATGCGCCAGCATGACGCCGGGCCGGTCGTTGCCCGGGAACACCAGCGGCCGTTCGAAAGAGCCGGTGGCGAGAACCACTGTGCTTGCGCGGATCGCCCAGTAGCGCTGGCGCGGCTCGCCCTTGGCGGCCACTTCCTTATGGTCGGTCACCCGTTCCAGCGCGGCAAGCGTGTTGCCGTCGTAATAGCCCCACACCGTCGTGCGCGGCAAAAGACGCACATTGTCGTTGCCTCCGAGCTGCGCAACCATGCGCTGGGCCCAGTCGGCCGCAGGCATCCCGTCGATGGTTTCGCTCGACCAGTTGGCGGAGCCGCCGAAGTGGGCTTCGAGGTCGGCAAGAATGACGCGGGCGCCCTGATCGGCGGCGGCTTTCGCCGCCATCAGTCCGGCCGGACCTGAGCCGACGACCAGCACGTCGCAAAAAGCGTTCATGCGCTCGTAGCGCGAGGTATCGGGGGCGACACCCGCTTTGCCGAGGCCGGCGGCGCGGCGGATGAAATGCTCGCAGAACATCCAGAAGCGCGTGCCCTTCAGCGGGCCGATCACCGGACCCATGAAGGTCTTGTAGTAAAAGCCGGCCGACAGGAGCTTGCCGCCGAGCTGGTTGAGCGCGCCGATGTCCCAGGCGAGCGAAGGCGTGCGGTTCTGGCTGACGGCGACCAGTCCGTCATAGATCTCGACCATGGTGGCTGGAATGTTGGGCTCGCGCACCTCGCCGCGCAGCACCGTCACCAGCGCGTTCGGCTCCTCGACGCCGGCGGCAAGCAGGCCGCGCGGACGGTGATATTTGAAGGAGCGGCCGAACAGCGTCACGCCGTTGGCGAGCAGCGCCGAGGCCAGCGTGTCGCCGGCATGGCCGGTGTAAGGCGCGCCGTCGAAGGTGAAGCGGATGGTGCGCAGCCGGTCGATCCGGCCGCCGGTTTCGGCGCGGCGGGGGCTCACGAGCGGCTCTCCGTCTTGTGGCCGCCACGGGCGAAGGAGGTGCTCAGGATTTCATGCGTGACGGTGTTGCGAACGACGCGCAGATGGGACCGGCAACCGCCGGAGTGCTGCCAGATCTCGTTATGGTCGCCGGCCGGGTTCAGCCGGTCGTAGACATAGGCGTTCCAGGCGTCGAGATTCTGCGAGGCCGGCTGCGGCCGCTCACGGTTGCCGTCGCCCTGGTAAGTGAATTCGATGACGTCGCGCGGGCCGCAATAGGGACAGGTGATAAGCATTCTTATTTATCTTCTTGTTTGACCACGATCTTTTCCAAAACCGGCGTCCGATTTTTTGGGATCATGGTCTAATGCAGCCGCGGGTTCGCGCCCTGGCCTTTGTCGTCGATGATCAAGCCACGATAGAAGCGGTCGAGCGTGAAGGGCGCGTTGAACTCGTGCGGTTCGTCCTTGGCGATGGTGTAGGCAAAGCACCAACCGGAGGCGGGCGTCGCCTTGAAGCCGCCATAGCACCAGCCGCAATTGAGATACATGCCCGGCAGCGGCCCGGTGGTGATGATCGGCGAGCCGTCCATCGTCATGTCGCACAGCCCGCCCCAGGAGCGCAGCATGCGCACCCGGGCCAGGCCGGGGAACAGCGCCAGCATCTCGCTCATCACCTCATCGACGATCGGCAAGCTGCCGCGCTGGGCGTAGCTGTTGTAGCCGTCGAGGTCGCCGCCATAGACGAGGCCGCCCTTGTCGGACTGAGAGATGTAGAAATGGCCCATGCCGAAGGTGAGGACGGTATCGACGATGGGCTTCAGCGATTCTGAGACGAAGGCCTGCAGCACGTGGCTCTCGATCGGCATATGCGAAATGCCGGCAAGCTGCATGACGTGGCCGGTGCTGCCGGCAACCGCAAGCGCGACCTTCCTGGCGCGGATCTCGCCGCGCGTCGTCGTAACGCCGTTGATGCGGTCGCCGTCGCGCAGGAAGCCGGTCACCTCGCAATTCTCGATGATGTCGACGCCGCGCCGGTCGGCGCCGCGCGCATAGCCCCAGGCGACCGCATCGTGCCGGGCCGTGCCGGCGCGCGGCTGCATCAGCCCGCCAAGGACGGGGAAGCGCGCCGACCCCGAGACGTCCAGCGCCGGCACAAGCCGCTTGATCCGGTCGACACCCCACAGTTCCGCATCGACGCCGAGATGGCGCATGGCATTGCCGCGCCTGGCATAGTCGTCGAGCTGGGCGGGCGTGTGGGCAAGGTTCAAGCAGCCGCGCTGCGAGAACATGACGTTGTAGTTGAGATCGTGCGACAGGTTCTCCCACAGCTTCATCGAATGTTCGTAGAAGCGGGTGTTCTGCGGCAAGAGATAGTTGGAGCGAACCGCAGTGGTGTTGCGGCCGACATTGCCGGAGCCGAGCCAGCCCTTTTCCAGCACCGCGACATTGGTGATGCCGTGCTCCTTGGCAAGGTAATAGGCGGTTGAAAGACCATGGCCGCCTCCGCCAATGACGATCACGTCATAGGACGCCTTGGGGTCCGGCTTGCGCCAGGCGGGCTTCCAATCCTTATTGCCGGTCAGCGCGTTCTTGAGCAGCGAAAAGGCTGAATATTCCGCCATTCTTCCTGTCGTCCTTATGATGCGAGGCGGCAGACTATAGAGCAGGCGGGAGGCGCAAAGCCAAGATTACGCCATCGCTTTTCGCCAGGCCGACTCTCATCGATGCGATCGGGACGGCTTGCCGCCCGATATGCCGGTCTTTATCAAAGGCGGAAATTTCGGGGATTTTTCGGCCGCGAGTCGCCAGCCAAGTGATGTTCTTCCGCCTGCTACGCCTGATCCTGGTCGTTATCGTCGCCGTCTTCGGGCAGCCGGCGCTCGAGGCATCGGCGCAGGCGATCGGCCAGGGGTCGTCGCAGCTCATCGCCGACCAGACAAAGGTCATCCAGGATCTGACGGCCAAGACCGATGGCCTGGAGAAGAAACTGAGCGAACCCGACCAGGACGATGCAGGGCTGGTCGACATCCGGTTGCAGCTGGAGGACATTTCGCGCGCGGCGCTGAACAGCGCGCTGGTATTCAGGCAACGCCTCACCGAGATCAACAATCGCGTCGAGGTTCTGGGCCCGCCGCCGGCGCAGGGACAACCCGCCGAGCCGGTGATCGTCAGCAACGAGCGCGGCGCGCTCGCCGCGGAAAAGGCTCAGATCAACGCGATCGTCGCCAGCGCGCAAAACCTGTCGATCCGCGTCAACGGGCTGGTCGACAAGATCGCGGTCATGCGCAGCGAGCTTTTCCGCAGCGTCATCACCAAGCATTATGATCTGACCGAGGCGCTCAGCCCGCAGGCCTTTTCCGACGCACATGACCAGTTCACGGGCCTCTACAAGGCGGTGTCGTCGTGGCTGAGCTTCGCCATCAGGTTCAAGTTCCAGGCGATCCTTGCGGCGACGCTTATGGCGCTGACGCTGGCGGCGGTGTTGTTGATAGGCGGCAGGCGCTTGTTCGGCCGCATATTCGAGGCCGACCCCACCGTCGAGGACCCTTCCTATCTCAGCCGCCTGTCGGTGGCCTTCTGGTCGACGCTGCTGCCGACCCTGGCGCTTGGCGTCTTCTTCGCCTCGGCCGTCTTCTTCTTCAATTATTACAACGTGCTGCGTGGCGATATCGGCACGTTCCTCAATGCCTTGCTGACGGTGATCGGCATGGTTTTCTGCGTCAACCGGCTGACCAACGCTGCGCTCGAGCCGCGCCTGCCCAATTGGCGCCTGATCCCGGTCGCGACCGGCCCGGCGCGCTGGCTGGTCGGATTGACGACCGCCATGGCGCTGGTGCTCGGGTTCAATTACTTCCTGTCGGTCGTCAACGAGAAGATGGGCTCGCCGCTTTCGCTGACGATCGGCAGGGGTTTTGTCGCCACCATCATCGTCGGCGTCATCCTGATCCTGATGGGACTGCTGCGGCCGTTCAGGGCGGCTGATGGCTCATGGCGCCCCTGGCCGGCATGGCTTCGCTTCATTGCCATCGCGCTTGGCCTGTTCACCATTGCGGCGGCGCTGCTTGGCTATATCGGCCTGGCGCTTTTCGTGTCGTTCCAGGTTGTGGTGACCGGCACCGTGCTGGTGACGGCCTATATCGGCTTCCTGTCGGCACGCGCGATCGGGGAAGAGGGAGGCTTCGCCGACACTTCGGTGGGGCGATGGCTTTCGGAAAACTCCAGCTACGAGGATACCGCCCTCGACCAGCTCGGCCTCGTCGTCAGCATCGCCATCAATCTGATGATCGTGCTGATATTCCTGCCGCTGATCCTGTTGATGTGGGGCTTCCAGCCCGGCGATATCGAGGCCTGGGCCTACAAGCTGGCGACCGGCGTGACGATCGGTTCGGTGACCATTTCGTTCCTCGGCATCCTCAGCGGCATCGTCGTCTTCGTCATCGGCTATTTCCTGACGCGCTGGTTCCAGGGCTGGTTGGACGGCTCGGTGATGGCGCGCGGCAAGGTCGATGCCGGTGTGCGCAACTCGATCCGGCTCGGCGTCGGCTATGCCGGCGTGGCGGTCGCCGCGTTAGTCGGTATCTCGGCCGCCGGCATCGATCTTTCCAATCTGGCGCTGGTTGCCGGTGCGCTTTCGCTGGGTATCGGCTTCGGTCTGCAGAACGTCGTGTCGAATTTCGTTTCAGGCCTGATCCTGCTTGCCGAGCGGCCGTTCAAGGTCGGCGACTGGATCGTCGCGGGCGACGTCAGCGGTACGGTGCGGAAGATCAGCGTGCGCGCGACCGAGATCGAGACCTTCCAGCGCCAGGCCGTGATCCTGCCCAACTCGAATCTCATCAACAATGCGGTCGGCAACTGGACACACCGCAACAAGCTCGGGCGCATCGACATCAAGGTCGGCGTTGCCTATGGCAGCGACGTCAAGCGCGTCCATGCCATATTGACGGACATTGCGCGCGCCCATCCGATGGTGCTGAAGAACCCCGAGCCGTTCGTCCTTTTCGCCAATTTCGGGTCGGCCGCGCTCGAATTCGAGATCCGCCTGTTCGTCGCCGACATCATGAACGGCAGCGTCGTGCAGAACGATATCCGCTTTGCCATTTTCGATATCTTCGACGAGGAGCAGATCGAGATACCATCGACGCCGCGCGCCGTGGTCGAGAGCAAGAAGCACGAACCCTGGCCGATCGACGACGACAAGATCGAAGCCGAATTCGCCGAGCGCCAGAGGCTGGAAGCGGAAGCCGCGGCCGAGCGGGAGCGGCTCGCCAAGATGAAGCGGAGGGGCCGCAAGCCCGACCCGGGCTGAGGTGCATCGAGATTCCGGTGAGGCCGGCCTGCAAATGGGCATGCTGAGGCCATCCCAAACCGATTGTGGCATGAATGCGGCATTCAGTTGCGGTTCAGGTAACATCTCATATAAGCTTCGATGCAAAGGGCGAGAATGCCTTGCAAATTTGAACAGAGGCGGTGTGTGAAACACCGGAATTGCAATGTGGAAGTCTGTCGTTACCGCCATCGCTTTGCTGGCCCTGGGCGGTTCGGCTTTCGCCGCCAGCGCGATCAACAGGGACGCTCAGACGCGGACCCTGGTCGTGACCGAAGGCGGCGCCAAGAGCGAGCTGACGCTTGCTGCCGGCGAGACGGTGGAGTTCTGCCCGAACGGCTGCTTCGTCACCCTGCCCAATGGTGACCTCGAAGCTCTGACCGGCTCGGAAACGGTGGAAATTTCGGGCGGGTCGGCCCGTATCAAATAACCAATGCCGCAAGATTGGCTGCGCAAGATTGGCAAGGCCGGACCGATGTCCGGCCTTTTATCGTTTCGGGTAGCCGACACTTAACGACAATGCCCGAAAACCGGTATGGCTACGCGCTGCAACCGGGCGTTTTAACGTTCGCTGCGTCATCCCCGGCTATATCTGACCCGAGGACGCCGGCACACGGCGTGGGTTGAATTGGCGCAAGGTCCCTTCCGAGATCGCAGTCTCGGGATCCTGCGCTCGATCGGGGCAGGACAATGGACGCGAGGTCGGACAGGAACGCAATCCCGCTTGCGGTCGATCTCGACGGCACGCTGATTGCAACGGACCTTCTGTGGGAAGGCCTGTTCATCCTCCTCAAGAAGAACCCGCTCTATGTCTTTCTCCTGCCGTTCTGGCTGACCAGTGGACCGGCCCGACTCAAGCGGGAGATCGCCAGCCGCGTCGACATTGACCCGGCCTCGCTGCCCTATCGTCAGGATCTGCTCGACCGGTTGCGCTCCGAGCATCGGGAGGGCCGCAAGATCGTGCTGGCGACGGGAACGCCGCGTAGGTTCGCGGAGGCGATCGCGGCGCATCTCGGCATTTTCGATCATGTGCTGGCGACCGACGGTCCGCACAACATGACGTCGGCCAAGAAATGCTCAGCCCTTGTCGCCGCCTATGGCGACGCAGGCTTCGACTATGCCGGCAACAGCCGTCACGACCTCAAAGTGTTCGACGCCGCGCGCAACGCGCTCGTGGTGGCGCCCGACCGCAGCGCCCGGCGCTGGCAGGCAGCGCATCGGGCCGATGCCATGCCGGCGCCCAAGCCGACGCTGAGGACCTACGTCAAGATGCTGCGCATGCATCAGTGGCTGAAGAACGCGCTGATCGCCGTGCCGATGGTGCTGTCGCACGAATATTTCAATCCGAACATGATCTGGGAATGCCTGCTGGCGTTCGTCTCCTTCAGCGCCGTGGCATCCGCTATCTATATCCTCAACGATTTCTTCGACCTGGCGCTCGACCGCAAGCATCCGACAAAGCGCAACCGGCCTTTCGCCAGCGGCGCGTTGTCCATTCCGTTCGGCCTCGGCGCGATCATCGCGCTGCTTACGATCGGCATTGCCGCCGGCCTGTTCCTTCCCGTCGAATTCCTCGGCGTGCTTGCCGGCTATATCGTTATCACCACCGCCTATTCGCTGTCGTTCAAGCGCATGCTTCTGGTCGACGTGCTGACGCTTGCGGGCCTCTACACGATCCGCGTGCTGGCCGGCGCGGCTGCCACCGGCGTCGATGTCTCCTTCTGGCTGCTTGCTTTCTCGATCTTCTTCTTCCTGTCGCTGGCGCTGGTGAAGCGCTTCGTCGAACTGCGCACCACGGCCATTCCGCCGGGCGAGCGCATCGCCGGCCGCGGCTATCGCACCGAGGACCAGGAGATCGTCGCCCAGGCCGGCATGGCGTCGGCCTTCTCCTCGGCGCTGGTCTTGGCGCTCTATATGGACAGCCCGGCGGTGCGCGAGCTTTACCCGCATCCCTGGCTGATATGGCCGCTGGCGCCGATCGTGCTCTACCTCACGATGCGTGTCTGGATCCTCGCCCGGCGCGACGAGATGCATGACGATCCGGTTGTCTTCATCATCCGCGACTGGCGCAGCCAGATCGTCGTCGCCATCGGCGCGGTCTTCCTCGTCGTTGGAGGCTGGTGATGGGGCGCGAGCGCTTCGGCAGCTTCGGAATGGCGACCCCGCCGGCGCGCATGGCTATCCCGGCGGACGAGGCGATCGCCTTGCTGAAGCGCGGCGAGGCGAAGACCGGATCGCTGCTCGGCTACGGCAATGGGCGCTCCTATGGCGACAGCTGCCAGAACGATGCCGGCATGGTAGTCGACATGCGGCCGCTCAACCGTATCCGTTCCTTCAATGCTGAGACCGGTGTGCTCGAAGCCGATGCCGGCACGCTGCTTTGCGATATCATCGCTTACGCCGCGCCCTACGGCTTCTTTCCGGCCGTGGTTCCAGGCACGCAGTTCGTGACGCTGGGCGGCGCGATCGCCAACGACGTCCACGGCAAGAACCATCACCGGCGCGGCACTTTCGGCTGCCATGTCGAGGCCTTGACGCTGCTTCGGTCCGACGGCCGGACCTATCGCTGCTCGGCGACCGAAAATGTCCGCCTGTTCCGGGCGACGATCGGCGGCATGGGGCTGACGGGCTTGATCCTTTCGGCCTCGATCAAGCTGATGCGGGTGCCGTCGCTCGATATCACGGAAAGTGCGACGCGGTTTCGCGATCTCGGCGAATTCTTCGATCTTGCCGAGGCTGCCGACCGGGCCAACGAGTATGCCGTCGCCTGGATCGATCAGCTTGCCGGCGGCCACGGTCGCGGACGCGGCCTTTTGTTCACCGGCAATCATGCCGAACACGGCTCGCACGCGGCGGCGCGCGCCGGCAGCCGGTTTTCCGTGCCGGTGCAGCCGCCGTTCAATATCCTCAACCGGCCCTTCCTCACGGTCTTCAACGCGGCCTATCACTGGAAAAAGGGCAAGTCTCCGGTTCAGCGCCAGGCGGGTTATCAGGGCTTCTTCTTTCCGCTCGACGGCGTCCGCGATTGGAATCGGCTCTACGGGCCACGCGGGCTTTTCCAGCACCAAAGCGTGGTGCCGCAGGCCAACGCGCGCCGCATCGTGCCGGCGCTGCTCGAGACGGCACGGCGGGCAGGCCAGGGATCGTTCCTGACCGTGCTCAAGCGCTTCGGCGATATCCGCTCGCCGGCGCTACTGTCCTTCCCGCGGCCCGGCTATACGCTGACGCTCGATTTCCCCAACCGGGGTGAAAGGACGTTGCGGCTGCTCGCCGATCTCGATCGCATCACGGTCGAGGCGGGCGGCGCGGTTAACCCCTACAAGGACGCCCGGATGGGAGCTGAGACATTCGCCGCGTCGTTCCCGCAATGGCAGCGGCTGGACGCGCTTCGCGACCCGGCTTTCATATCGAGCTTCTGGGCGCGTACCGCCAGGAGATTGGAGATCGGACAAGGGAGAGCCGAAGCCGCTGAATAGATAAAAGTCGTGCAAATCATGGTAAATAAAGCGTTATGCCATAGTTTACCCGAAACAACATCGCGGCTTCACGAAATATTTGCAGGTTTGTAGTAGGACCGCCCAAGGGGCGGGTGGCAACAATGAAATATATAATCTTCATTCTCTTCACGGTCATGACCAATGCCGCGGCGCAGCTGATGCTGAAGCAGGGCATGATGTCGATGGGGCCGATCTCCTTCGAAGGCGTCAATCCGCTCGTCAAGCTTTTGCAGATCGTGTTCAGCCCCTGGGTGTTCCTGGGCCTCTGCACCTTCGTCATATCGATGGCATCGCATCTTTACGTGCTGTCCAAGGTCGAGCTCAGCTTCGCCTATCCATTCCTCAGCCTCGCCTATGTCGCCGTGGCGATCTTTGCCTATTTCGTCTTCCGCGAGGACCTCAACGGCTGGCGCATCGCCGGCATCGCCTGCATCTGCATCGGCACGATCCTGATCGCGCAGAGTGGCAGAGAAATGGGTGGACGCGGACATGAGGACCGGACCGCATCCATCAATCCCGACAAGATCGGCATAAGCGAGATCGTGCGATGAGACATGTGATTTTCGGCGGCGACGGCTTCGTCGGCCGTCACCTTGCCCCCAAGCTCGTCGCCGATGGCGAGACTGTCGTCGTCGCCGATATCGTCAAGAGCGACCTGCCGCATTACCGCTCGGTGCGCTTCATCACCTGCGATATCACCGATCCGGCCTCGGTCGCAGCGGTCGGACTCAAGGCCGACGACATGGTCTATAACCTCTCGGCCAAGATGCTGTCGCCGATCCAGGTGCGCGCCAAGCGGCACGATTTCTTCTTCCCGGTGAATTTCCACGGCACCGAGAACATCATCCAGGCGATGGACAAGGCCGGCGCCTCGAAGCTGATCCACTACACGACCGACATGATCTACGGCCACACGGTGGTGCTGCCGATGACCGAGGATCATCCGGTGGCGCCGCTCGGCGAGTACGGGCTGTCGAAACTGAAGACCGAGGAGCTCGCCGCCGAATGGCGCAAGCGCGGCATGTCGATCTCGCTGTTCAGACCGCGTTTGATCATCGGGCCCGGACGGCTCGGCATCCTGGAAAAGCTGTTCAAGCTGATCGACTGGAATCTTCCGGTGCCGATGATCGGCTCGGGCAGGAACCCCTACCAGTTCATCTCGGTGTTCGACTGCGCGGAGGCCGCCCGCGCGGCCTGGAAAGCCGGCGTGCCGAACGAGGCCTATAATCTCGGCTCGCTCAATCCGCCGCCGGTCAAAAAATTGCTTGGCGATCTCATCCGCCATGCCGGCTCGAAGTCGATCCTGCTGCCGACGCCCGGCTGGGCGGTCAAGCGCACCCTCGACCTGCTCGATTTGCTCAACATGCCGATCATGGATCCGGAGCAGTATCTGATCGCCGACGAGGAATGCGTGCTCGACGTGTCCAAGGCCGAGCGCCAGCTCGGCTGGGTGCCACAATATCGTGACGAGGACATGCTGATCGCCGCCTACAGCGAATACCGCGCCAAGAAGGACGGCCACGCCGTCGCCACGAAACATGTGCCGGCCGAATAGGGCGCGAAGGGGAGATTTCGAGATGACCGTCATCGCCAAGCCGGAACAGACAGGCACGCGCACGCTGGTCGATGCGCCGGCGCTTTCGCCCGCTTCCATCGCCAAGCCCGAGCTGATCAGTGTCGAGCAGGCCAAGGCGATGGACGTCGCCCGCATCACCGATCTGTTCAAGGCGCATCTCAACCCTGGACAGCTGCATTTCATGAAGCTGCTCGGCTTCCACAAGGTCAAGATCGAGCGCGCCGAAGGCATGTTCTACATCGACCAGAACGGCCGCAAGATCCTCGACTTCTTCGGCGGCTTCGGCTCGCTCGCCTTCGGCCACAACCATCCGCGCATCCTGGAAGCCCGCAGGAAATTCCAGGAGGAAAAGCGCCAGGAGATCGCCATCGCCTTCATGTCGCAATATGCGGCAGCACTTGCGCACAACATCGCCAAATGCTCGCCCGGCGATCTCGACATGGTGTTCCTGGGCTCGTCCGGCTCGGAGGCCATGGAAGCGGCGGTCAAGCTAGCCGAGCGCGCCGCGGGCCCGAAGCGGCCGAAAATCGTCTATGCCGAGAATTCCTTCCACGGCAAGACCAAGGGCGTTCTGGCGATCACCGACGGCCAGCTCTACCGCGCGGACTTCAAGGTGGCCGACAATGTCGTGCGGGTTCCCTTCGCCGACATCGACGCCGTCGAGCGTCTGTTCAAGAGCGATCCCGAGATCGGTGTCATCGTGCTGGAAACCATCCAAGGCGGCGGCGGCATCATCCAGGCAAAAGCCGAGTACTGGCAGAAGCTGCGCGCGCTGTGCGATCAATATGGCGTGCTGTGGGTCGCGGACGAGGTGCAGTGCGGCTATGGCCGCTCCGGCCGGTTCTACGCCTTCGAGCACTACGGCGTGGTGCCGGACGTGACGGCGCTGGCGAAATCGCTCGGCGCCGGCAAGGCGGCGGTCGGCGCGATGATCGCCAGGCGCGACGTCTATATGAAAGCCTATGGCACGCCGAAGACGGCGATGATCCATGCCATGGCGACCTTCGGCGGCATGGGCGAGGCCTGCGTCACCGCGATCGAGGGCATCAACGTGCTGTATGACGAAGGCCTGATCGACAACGCCGCATCGACCGGCGAGTACCTTCTGCGGCGGCTGCAGGCGCTGAAGGAAAAATATCCGAAGATCATCAAGGATGTGCGCGGCAAGGGCTTCATGATCGGGCTCGAGTTCCACGACTTCTCGCAGACCCTGCCAATGGTGCTGCGGCCGGTGGTGAGCGTGCTCGACGACAAGCTGAAGGGCTCGCTGTCGGGCTTCGTCGGCTCGCTGCTGCTGCGCGACTACGATGTGCTGGTCGCCTTCACCGAATACAACCGCAACGTCATCCGCCTCGAGCCGCCGCTGATCTGCCAGCCCGAGCATGTCGACCGCTTCGTCGATGCCTTCGACAGCCTGCTGTCGCGCGGCATCGTGGCGATCGTGAAGGATTTCGTGAAAAGCCAGGTCGGTAAGTAGAGGCCACTGAGGATGCTGACCAGGCCTTCCGCTCCGACCAATCCGCTGGAACGGTTGATCGGCGCCGGGCTGGCGTGGGGCGAGAGAGCCTATGCGAAATGGGCCGCGTCGATCGGGGCGGTCGCCTTCTCGCTCTATATCCTGCTCACCGCCGCGACCGCTTGGTTCATGCCTGACACCAATTGGGACATGCTGCCCTATCTGGCGATCGCCGAGGAAGGCGCCTATCCCGATCCGAAGGCGCTGCATGACTATGCCTACAGCGCGGTCAAGGCTGGCGTGTCGGCCGGCGATTACAAGACGCTGACGGACGACGGCGGCGGTTTCCGCAGCCATATGGCGCAGAATGCTGCCGACTTCCACTCGCTGCTCGGCATGTACCGGATCAAGTTCCTCTATGCCGAGATCCTGTCCACCCTCAGCCATGTCGTCTCGCCGGTGGAGGCGATGCGGCTGTTGCAGGCCTTCTCGGTGCTTCTGTTCGGCGCCGTCACGCTCGCCTGGCTGCGCGCAGAAGGCGCGCTGGCGCTGGCGCCGGTCGCCGGCGCCATCCTGATCATGGCCGATTTCGGCGACGCGGCGCGGGCCTCGACGCCGGACCTTTTGTGTTCGGCGCTGTTCCTGGGCGGGGTTTTTTCCTACGTGCGCAAGCGCGACGCGGCGACGGCGATCCTACTTTTCCTCGCTTTCATGGCCAGGCCCGACAACCTCGTCTTCCTCGCCATTTTCGCGGTGCTGCTGGTCGCTTTCCGCGAACGAGCATGGGGGGCACTGGCCGGCTTCGCGGCATCCTTTATTGCTTATTTCGCCATCTCGCACTGGGCGCAGCATCCCGGCTGGTGGCCGCATCTTTGGTTCTCCAGCATCGAGCAGCATTACAATATGGTCGGCTTCGAACCGCCGTTCTCGGTGGCCGCCTATCTGAAGGCCTTTGCCGCGTCGGTGGTGCGCGCGATCAGCATCAACAGCTGGGTCGGTGTTTCGGTCCTGGCGCTGGCCGGCTGGTTCGGGCTCGAGCGCGCTGGCTTCCGGCTGGACCGCCGCGCCGGCATCCTGCTCGCGGCGCTCGTGCTCGGCGTGCTGGCGAAATTCGCCGTCTTCCCGATCCACGACACCCGCATCTATTTCCCCAATCTTCTGCCGCCCTTCCTGCTGCTGGCCGCGCCGCTGATGGCGCTGTGGGCAGCGAGCCAGGGCGGGCGCCGCGCGGCGCTGCAGGTCGTTCCTGGAAATAAGTCATGAGCTCGCTTTCGGGCTTCGCGCGCGTTCTCCTGTCGCTCGGCCTTCCGGCCGGCCTGCTCGATCGCGGCCCGGCGCTGCACGGCACGAAATTCCTCGCCAAGGCGTCGCTGAAGGCACGTTTCGGGGGCAATGGCCGGCCGTTCCAGATGGTCAATGTCGGCGCCTGCGACGGCGCGCTGTTCGACGATGTGACACCCTGGCTGCACCGCATTCCGGGGGCGCGCGCCATGCTGGTCGAGCCGATCCCCTACAATCAGAAGCGGCTTCGCGCCAATTACCCGGATGCCGACCGCTTCATCATCGAACCGGTAGCGGTGACCAGAACCAACGGCACGATCACGGTCCACACCTTCGATGCCGCCGCGCTCGAGGCCGGCACGCTGCCGATCGAGTTCATCGGCTGCTCATCGGTCACCGACACCAACCTGATGTCAGGCAAGAACGCCTGGGGCGAGGCCGACGCCAACTTCAACAAGTTTGCGCAGCATCTGAAGGACATCGAAGTGCCGTCGGAGACCTTGCAGACGCTGCTCGACCGCAACGGCATTACCTATATCGACGCTTTCCTGGTCGACTGCGAAGGCGCCGACTGGATGGTGTTCGAGCAGCTCGACCTTAAGCGCTACCGCCCCGGCATGATCAAGATCGAGGTCGGCGCGCTGCCGGCGGCCGAGATCGGCCAGGTCGTCGTCAAGCTGAAGACCGCCGGCTACCAGGTCGGCTTCCAGGCCGAGGACATCTGGGCCTTCGCCTAGAGCGGTTCATTGTTTCGCGGTAAACGGCGAACCGCTCGATCTCCTTGTTTTGATGCAATTCCCGGACGGAAGGCTACGATGAAGTCGCCGAGCCCGACCGTTCACACTTTCCTGGAATTGCTCTCGCTTGCGCCATCGAACCCGATTTGCCGTCCGGGGCCGAACGCGCTTGACAAGATGGCTCCGGCCCGTCCACCCTAGGCCATTCACCAGGGGAGTCCCGGCAAGGGGCTGAGATACTGCTGGCTTCGCGGCGCAGTGACCCGTTGAACCTGATCCAGTTCATACTGGCGTAGGGACGGTGCAAGCGCTTTGCGGGAGTTCATGCCCGAAGACCTGTTCAAGCAGGCAGATCGAAGCGTCTTTTCATCCTTCCGGCACAGAACTGGGTCTCCAATGCAACGAGCAAAGGAGCCTCAAATGAATGCCTTGACCCCGACCGTATCGACCGGGCCATTGCCCGCTTCGCGCAAGATCTACAAATCCGGCATCCTCCATCCGCAAATCAGGGTGCCGATGCGCGAGATCGCGGTGCACCCGACTGCCGGCGAGCCGCCGGTGACGGTCTACGACCCGTCGGGCCCCTACACCGACCCCGCGATCGAAACCGATATCGAGAAGGGCCTTACCCGGTTTCGGCAAGACTGGATCGTCGCGCGCGGCGATGTCGAGCCCTATGACGGCCGCCACGTCAGGCCGGAGGACAACGGATTTGCGACAGGCGAGCGCCTGACGCGGGGATTTCCGATCCGCAACCGTCCGCTGCGGGCGAAAGCCGGCAAGGCGGTGACGCAGCTTGCCTATGCGCGCGCTGGCATCATCACGCCCGAAATGGAATTCGCGGCCATCCGCGAGAATCTCGGTCGCGAGATGCTGCGCGGCAGGCTTGAACAGGACGGCGAGGCATTTGGCGCATCAATCCCGGATTTCGTCACACCGGAATTCGTACGCGACGAGGTGGCGCGAGGCCGTGCGATCATTCCCGCCAACATCAATCATCCCGAGAGCGAGCCGATGATCATCGGCCGCAATTTCCTGGTGAAGATCAACGCCAATATCGGCAATTCCGCCGTCACCTCCTCGATGGCCGAAGAGGTCGAAAAGATGGTCTGGGCGATCCGCTGGGGCGCCGACACTGTCATGGACCTGTCGACCGGCCGCAACATCCACAACATCCGCGAATGGATCGTGCGCAACGCGCCGGTGCCGATCGGCACGGTGCCGCTCTACCAGGCGCTGGAGAAGGTGGGCGGCGTCGCCGAAGATCTGAGCTGGGAGGTCTATCGCGACACGCTGATCGAGCAGGCCGAGCAAGGCGTCGACTATTTCACCATCCATGCAGGCGTGCGGCTGCATTATATCCCCCTGACCGTCGACAGGATCACGGGCATCGTCTCCCGTGGCGGCTCGATCATGGCGAAATGGTGTCTGCACCATCATCGCGAAAGCTTCCTCTACGAGCATTTCGAGGAGATATGCGATATCGCCCGGGCTTATGACGTCTCCTTCTCGCTCGGCGACGGCCTTCGCCCCGGCTCGATCGCCGATGCCAATGATAAAGCGCAGTTCGCCGAGCTGGAGACGCTTGGCGAACTGACTAAGATCGCCTGGGCAAAGGACTGCCAGGTGATGATCGAAGGCCCGGGCCATGTTCCCATGCACAAGATCAAGCAGAACATGGACAAGCAGCTTGCCTTCTGCGGCGAGGCGCCTTTCTACACGCTTGGGCCGCTGACAACGGACATCGCGCCCGGCTACGACCACATCACCTCCGGCATCGGCGCCGCCATGATCGGCTGGTTCGGCACAGCCATGCTCTGCTATGTGACGCCGAAGGAACATCTCGGACTGCCCGACCGCAACGACGTCAAGACCGGGGTCATCACATACAAGATCGCCGCGCATGCAGCCGATCTCGCCAAGGGGCACCCGGCGGCGAAGATCCGCGACGACGCGCTGTCGCGGGCGCGGTTCGAGTTCCGCTGGGAAGACCAGTTCAACTTGTCGCTCGATCCCGAGACGGCGCGTTCGCTCCACGACGAGACGTTGCCCAAGGAGGCGCATAAAGTCGCGCACTTCTGCTCGATGTGCGGACCGAAATTCTGCTCCATGCGCATCTCCCACGACATTCGCGCGGAAGCGCAAAAGGAGGGGATGGCGGCGATGGCGGAGAAATACCGCGCAGGCGGCGATCTCTATATGCCGGTCAAAACGTCGGAAGAACAGCCTTCGGCGCTTGATGATCAGGCGTCGCGCTGAGTCATGCGCCGTGTGCTTGTCAAAGGCGCCGGTGTGGCAGGCCTCACCGTCGCCCATGAATTGGCTGCGCGGGGTGCGTCGGTTACGGTTGCTGAAATCAGGGGCCGGATAGGCGGCAAGGCCTCCTGGCTTGCCGGCGGTATGCTCGCTCCCTGGTGCGAGCGCGAAAGCGCCGAAGAGGCGGTTGTCACGCTCGGCAAAACTTCGGCCGAGTGGTGGGAAAGGACACTGCCCGGGCTCGTGACGAAAGCCGGTACTCTCGTTGTCGCCCATGCGCGCGATGCATCCGAGCTTGCCCGTTATGCGGCTCGCACGGGCAATTGCGAATCCGTCGACGAAGAGGCGCTTGCCGCCCTCGAGCCCGATCTTGCCGATCGCTTCCGCGAGGGGGTGTTCTTTGCCGGCGAAGCTCATCTCGATCCGCGCCGGGTTCTCGAAGCGCTGGCCGGCAAACTGCGCACAATGGGCGTCATCTTCCTCTTCGAGGCGGGCGAGATCGCTCCTTCCGGCTTCGATCAGGTGATCGATTGCACGGGCATGGCGCGGGCCGACGACGACTTGCGCGGCGTGCGCGGCGAAATGCTGATCCTCCACACGCGTGAGGTCTCACTCGCCCGGCCGGTGCGTCTGCTCCATCCGCGTCATCCGATCTATGTGGTGCCGCGGGCCGATCATCACTTCATGGTCGGCGCGACCATGATCGAAAGCGACCATGACGGGCCGATTACCGCCCGTTCGCTTATGGAGCTCCTTAATGCGGCCTACGCACTTCATCCGGCGTTCGGCGAGGCCGAGATCGTCGAAACGGGCGTGGGCGTTCGCCCTGCCTATCCCGACAATCTGCCACGGGTAAAGCGTCGGAAGGACGGCGCGATCACGATCAACGGCCTTTACCGGCACGGTTTCCTGCTTTCACCGGCCATGGCCGAGCAGGCTGCCGACCTTCTCTTCAATTCATCTGCCGACCTGGAGTCTGAAAATGAAGCTGATCGTCAACGGCGAAGCGCTTGAAGCCAAGGCGGCGACGCTCGACGCCCTTTTGAAGGAGCTGGACTACGAGGGCGGCTGGCTCGCCACCGCGCTGAACGGCGATGTCGTACCCGCGGCCAAACGGCCGGAATTCCAGTTGAGCGAGGGCGATCGGATCGAAATCCTGTCGCCCATGCAGGGAGGCTAGCCGATGTTCGAGCTTTTCGGGACAAAATTGGCCTCGCGTCTGCTGCTGGGCACCGCGCAATATCCTTCCCCGGCGGTGCTCGCCGAAGCGGTCAAGGCCTCGGGCACCTCGGTGGTGACGGCCTCGCTGCGCCGTGAAATGGCTGGCGGCAGGGGCGGCGAGAAATTCTGGTCGCTGGTCAACTCCCTCGGTGCGAGAATCCTGCCCAACACCGCCGGCTGTCACTCCGTGAGGGAAGCCGTCACGACTGCGAAGATGGCGCGCGAGGTCTTCGGCACGTCCTGGATCAAGCTCGAAGTGATCGGCAATCACGACACGCTGCAGCCCGACGTGTTCGGCTTGGTCGAGGCGGCCCGCATCCTTTGCGAGGACGGTTTCGACGTATTCCCCTATACCACCGACGACCTTGTCGTCACCGAGCGGCTGCTGGAGGCAGGCTGCAAGGTCCTGATGCCGTGGTGCGCGCCGATCGGTTCGGCGCTCGGGCCGGTCAACATAATGGCGCTCCGTTCGATGCGCGGGCATTTCCCCGACGTTCCGTTGATCGTCGATGCGGGGCTCGGACGGCCGTCGCACGCGGCAACCGTCATGGAGCTTGGCTTCGACGCCGTGCTCCTCAACACGGCGGTCGCCAAGGCTGCCGATCCTGTGGCCATGGCGCGGGCTTTCAGCAAGGCGGTCGATGCCGGCCGCGAAGCGTATGGTTCGGGCCTGCTCGAGCCGCGCGACGTCGCCGTGCCATCGACGCCTACGATCGGCAGGGCGGTTTTTTCATGAAGCTCGATCCCTTCTACCTCATCGTCGACAGCGCCGCCTGGATCGAGCGGCTGGTGCCGCTCGGCGTCAGGCTGGTGCAGCTACGCATCAAGGACATGGACGAGGACAGGCTGCGTATGGAGGTCCGCAAGGCAAAAGCCTTGTGCGCACGACACGACTGCCAGCTCATCGTCAACGATCATTGGCGCCTGGCGATCGAGGAGCGCTGCGACTTCGTCCATCTCGGCCAGGAGGATCTGCAGGCCGCCAACCTGCCGGAGATACGGGCGGCCGGCATCAGGCTCGGACTGAGCACCCACGACTATGCTGAGCTGGAGACGGCCATGGCAGCCACGCCCGACTACGTCGCGCTTGGTCCCGTTTATCCGACCATCCTGAAGAAGATGAAATGGGCGCCGCAGGGGCTCGAAAGAGTTCACGCCTGGAAGGACGCTGTCGCACCCATTCCGCTGGTCGCTATCGGCGGTCTCAATCCCGAGCGGCTCGACGGCGTTTTCGGAGCCGGTGCCGACAGCGCTGCGGTGGTGACGGATATAACGCTGAACCCGGATCCCGAGGCGCGCACCGGGGAATGGATCGAAAAGACTGCCCCATGGCGCTGAACCGGGACCCATATGTGCTCGTCGTCGGCGGATCGGATTCCAGTGGAGGCGCGGGAATTGCGCGCGACATCGAGACGATCTCTGGCATCGGCTTGCGCGCTTGCGTTGCCGTCACCGCGGTAACGGTGCAGACACACCAATCCGTCACGGCAACCCACCATATGCAGCCTGGTCTGGTCGCCGATCAGATGCGCGCGGCGCTGCGGGCCAACAGGGTCTCCGCGATAAAGATCGGCATGCTTTCGACGGGACGCGTCATCGCGGCGGTTGCCGCCGTGCTCAGCGAAAATCCGCGGATACCGGCAGTCCTCGACCCGGTGTTGGCTTCCTCGTCGGGCAGGCAACTGCTGGAACCGGGGGCGATCGGAGTCTTGAAGCGCGATCTCATGCCGCTTTGCCGTCTCGTCACGCCGAACCTTGTCGAGCTGGCGATCCTGACCGGTTCGGATTTGGCCGTGGACGACGATGATACGCTGCGGCAGGGGAGGCGATTGCTTGCGGCCGGGCCGCAGGCACTGCTCATCAAAGGCGGCCATGCGACGGGACCCAGATCAACGGATATCCTGTTGAGCCCTGGACAAGAACCTATCCACGTCGACATGCCAAGGCTTGCCGGCTCGATGCGTGGGACCGGCTGCATGCTGGCGAGCGCGATCGCGGCACATCTGGCCGGTGCGAAACCGCTCGAGGACAGCGTGCGCGAAGGCAAGCGGCTTGTCTTCGAAAAGCTCCTGCGGTGTATCGAGCGCGAACTCGGCTCCGGGGCATAAGATAAGCAATTCTTCGCCCATGACAGTCTGGGCCGGCGTCAGGGTCGCTCGGTCTTTTCCTAATGTCGCAAACAGGCTTCAATCTCCCCACCGCTCCGCCCTATAGTCCCGCCCGCTTTATCCCTTTGGAGTCGCGGGCAATGGCAGAGTTTCCGAAAAAGGCGAAGGTCGTCATCGTCGGCCTGGGCGGTATCGTCGGCGCGTCGGTCGCGCATCACCTGATCGAGCGCGGCTGGGACGATATCGTCGGCATCGACAAGTCGGGCATACCGACCGATATCGGCTCGACGGCGCACGCCTCGGATTTCTGCTACACGACCAGCCATGATTTCCTGTCGTGCTGGACGACGCTCTACTCCATCGATTTCTACGAGAAGATGGGCCACTACGCGCGCGTCGGCGGCCTCGAGGTCGCCCGCGTCGGCGATGACGGCCGCATGGATGAGATCAAGCGCAAGGTGGCCTCCGCAAAGGCCTTCGGCACCCGCGCCCGCCTGATCGAGCCGGCCGAGATCAAGAAGAAGTTCCCGCTCATCGAGGAGCATCTGGTGCAGGGCGGCCTGTGGGATCCGGACGCCGGCCTCGTCATCCCGCGCTCCCAGACGGTCGCCGGCAAGCTGGTCGATCAGGGTGTCGCCGCCGGCAAGCTGCAGGCGTTCGCGAACACTTCCGCCAAGGAGTTGATCGTCGAGAACGGCCGCATCAAGGGCGTGGTGACCGAGCGCGGCACGATCGAGGCCGACTATGTGGTGGTCTGCACCGGCATCTGGGGCCGGCTCACCGCCGCACTGGTCGGTGAGGACCTGCCGGTCATGCCGATCGACCATCCGCTCACCTTCTTCGGCCCCTACAACGAGTTCGCCGGCACCGGCAAGGAGATCGGCTGGCCGTTGCTGCGCGACCAGGGCAACTCCGCCTATATGCGCGACACCGGCGATCCCAAGACCGCCGAGGGCGGGCAGATCGAATGGGGCTACTACGAGGAGACCAATCCGCGTCTGTGCCACCCGCGCGATCTGCTCGAAAAGGACCAGGCGCGACTTTCGCCGTCGCAGCGCGACCTCGACATGGAGCAGATCATGGCGCCGCTGGAGCGTGCCATGGAGCTGACGCCGATCTTGGGAGAGCTCGGCTACAATGAGGGCCATTCCTTCAACGGGTTGCTGCAGGTGACAACCGATGGCGGCCCGTCGATGGGCGAGAGCCAGAAGGTGAGGGGCCTGTGGTACGCCGTCGCCATCTGGGTCAAGGACGGCCCCGGCATGGGCAAACTCATCGCCGACTGGATGACCGACGGCCGCACGTCGATCGACCATCATGCCATCGATTATTCGCGCTTCTATCCGCACCAGATGCAGGAACAGTTCATCTGGGATCGCTGCACCGAAACGGCGATGAAGGTCTACAATCCGGCGGTGCATCCGCGCGAGCCTTTCTCCAAGGGCCGCAACGTCCGCCGCTCGCCGTTCTATGAGCGTGAGAAGGAGCTCGGCGGCTATTTCATGGAGCTGGGCGGCTGGGAGCGCGCCCACGGCTATGCCGCCAACGAGCACCTGCTGGAAAAATACGGCAACCGCGTGCCGGTGCGCGAGAACGAGTGGGACAACCGCCATTTCTGGCGCGTCTCAAATGCCGAGCATCTGGCGATGAGCGAGGATTGCGGCATCGTCAACCTGTCGCATTTCTCCATGTATGACGTCGAGGGACCCGACCATGTCGCGCTGCTGGAGTGGCTGTGCGCGGCCAAGATCGGCGGCGACAACAACATCGGCAAAGGCATCTACACCCACTTCCTCGATGAGGAAGGCATGGTGCGCGCCGACTTCACCGTCATCCGCATGGCCGATCGCTGCCGGGTGATCGACGGCGCCGATGCCGGCCCGCGCGATTTCCGCTACATGCAGCGCACCGCGCAGGACAAGGGTTTCGACGTCACCGTCACAGACGTAACCGAAAAATACGTCACCATCGGCATCTGGGGGCCGAACGCCCGCACGACGCTGCAGAAAGTGGTCGAGGACCCGAACGGGTTGACGCCGGAGAATTTCCCCTTCGCGGCGATCAAGCCGATCAGGATCGGCGGCAAGGATGTCACAGCCTTCCGCATCTCCTATGTCGGCGAGCAGGGCTGGGAATTGCATATGCGCTACGAGGACGGCCTTGCCGTTTGGGACGCGCTGCGCTCGACCGGCGTCATGCCGTTCGGTGTCGAGACCTATGCCAATACGCGCCGCATGGAGAAGAGCCTGCGGCTGCAGAACGCGGACCTTCTGACCGAATACAATCTGCTCGAGGCCGACCTTGCCCGTCCGAAGGTCAAGGAGAACGACTTCTGCGGCAAGGCCAAGCACCTGGAATATCGCGCCCGCGAGCACCAGCCGGCGATGCTGTGCACGCTGGTGATGACCGAGAACACCGATTCCAAGGGCGTCGCACGTTATCCGGTCGGCACCATGCCGGTGCAAGATCCCGCGACCGGCGAGACGCTGGTCGACGCGCTTGGCCGCCGCTCCTTCACCACCTCGGTCGCCTATGGTCCGACCATCGGCAAGAACATCGCGCTCGCTTATCTGCCCTGGGCCTACTGCCAGGAAGGCCGCAAGCTGCAGGTCGAGTATTTCGGCGAGACCTATCCGGTCGAGGTGGCGGGCGTCGGCTACAAGCCGCTCTACGACCCGGAGAACCTCAAGCCGAGGAGCTGACGACCGGCTCACTACCGGCAACTGATCGGAAAAGCGCGGCCCTCCTTGGAAGGCCGCAATGCTTGGCTTGATGTGCGGGGGGCCAGCGGCTTATGTGGCTCGATCAGAAGCCTGCGAAAGCCACGCCCCATGCGCATCCTGTCCGACGCCTTCATTCCCGAACTGCCCAATCGCTACAATGGCAAGGTGCGCGAAAATTACGATCTGCCGGACGGGCGCCGCATCATCATCGCCACCGATCGCCTGAGTGCGTTCGACACGATCCTGGCTTCGATTCCGTTCAAGGGACAGGTCCTCACCCAGACGGCGCGCTACTGGTTCGAGGAAACCGCCGACATCTGCCCCAACCACGTGCTGGAATATCCCGACCCCAACGTCGTGGTCGGCAAGCGGCTCGACATGCTGCCGGTCGAGATCGTGGTGCGCGGCTATCTGGCCGGGACCACCAGCACCTCGATCCTGACCAAGTACCGGAAAGGTGAACGGAGCTTCTACGGTCACAGCTTTCCTGAGGGGCTGCGCGACAATGAAAAGCTGCCGCAAGCGATCATCACACCGACCAGCAAGGCAGCCAGCGGCGGTCATGACGAGCCGCTGTCGGAAGCCGAGATCATCGAGCAGGGACTGCTTACTGAGGCGCAATGGGGCACGGTATCGCGCTACGCGCTGCAGCTGTTTGCCCGCGGCCAGCAGCGCGCCGCCGAACGCGGCTTGATCCTGGCCGACACCAAATATGAATTCGGCACCGCGCCGGACGGCACCATTGTGCTGGCGGACGAAATCCACACGCCCGACAGCAGCCGCTATTGGATCGCGGCAAGCTATGACGAGGCGTTCGAAAGCGGCGGCCGGCCGCAGAGTTTCGATAAGGATTTCGTCCGCTCATGGGTGTCGGCGCGGTGCGATCCCTACAAGGACCCGATCCCGCAAATTCCGGACGAGATCGTCAACCAGGCTTCGGCGGTCTATGTCCAGGCTTATGAGGCGATCACGGGGGCGAAATTCGTGCCCGACCTTTCCGGCGATACGGTGCTGGAGCGCATCCGTTCTAATCTCGCGCGATATTTTTGAAAGATCACCGCCGGGCGGAAATCCGGTGCCCGGCAATTCCCGGCTTCTGCGCGCGGCGATTTTCGCCTAACCTTGGTCCATGTCCGCTTATGCCCGCGCAAGGCATATCGTCGTCTCGGCCGGTGCCGCCCTGGCTCTGGCGCTTTGGCTGACGCCGGCAGCGTCTCCCGCCGAACCGGTCGATGTCGAACTGGTGCTGGCGGTCGATGTCTCGCTCTCCATGTCGCCGGCGGAGCTGGAGATCCAGCGCCACGGTTATGCCGCCGCGCTCACGCATGACAATGTGCTGAAGGCCATCGCCGACGGCGCCTATGGCAAGATCGCCGTCACCTATGTGGAATGGGCGGGCACCACCTGGCAGCGCGTCATCGTGCCGTGGACGGTGATCGCCAATCGTGCCGATGCCGAGAAGGTGGTGGCTCAACTCAGTGCCCGCCCGCCGGACAGCGCCCGGCGGACTTCGATCTCCGGCGCGCTGAGCTTCGGCAGCGATCTCTTCGCCGAGAGCGGCTTCCAGGGCACGAAGCGCGTCATCGACGTCTCGGGCGACGGACCCAACAATCAGGGCGCGCCCGTCAATCTCACGCGCGACGAGGTGGTCAGGCAAGGCATTACCATCAACGGCTTGCCGCTGATGACGCGCGGTGGTTTCAGCGGTGCCTTCGACGTCGAAAATCTCGATCGCTATTACAGCGACTGCGTCATCGGCGGACCGGGCGCCTTCATGATCCCAGTCAATGACTGGACGCAGTTCCCCGAAGCGATCCGCCGCAAGCTGGTGCTCGAGCTTGCCGGTCCCGCTTCACCGCAATGGGCGGCCGAAGAGGCCGCGCATCCGCCGGTCGTGCTCGCCGATGACAAGCCAGCCGCCGATTGCCTGGTGGGCGAGAAGATGTGGCGCAACCGCGGCTGGGGCGTCCCGTGACGGACCTAAGAGCTGCTCCGAAAAGCCGGGTCCACTCTCCAGGATCATGCTCCGGCTTGGACCATCATCCAGTGCGGCTTCTGCTTCATTGACAAGCCTTTTGGCGTCTGTGAGACAATCTGCGCTCACCACAAAAAGGGGAACAACAATGAAAAGAACCACCATTTTCGCGGCGGCGCTGGCGGCCGCCGCCGTGCTTAGCGCACCGGCGATGGCGGCGACGTCGCTCACCATCGGCATCAGCGGCTGGACCGGCTTCGCGCCGCTGACGCTGGCCAAGCAGGCCGGGCTTTTCGAAAAGCACGGGCTCGATGTCACGTTGAAGAAAGTGCCGCAGGCCAGCCGTCCGCTGGCCATCGCCAGCGGCGACCTGCAATGCGCGGCGACCACCGTCGAGACCTGGATGGTGTGGAACGCCAGCGGCGTCACCACCAAGCAGATCTTCCAACTCGACAAATCCTACGGCGCGGACGGCATCGTCGTGCGCAACGACATCAAGAGCGTCGCCGATCTCAAGGGCAAGAACGTCGCTTCGTCCGCGCCCGGCACCTCGCCCTATTTCCTGCTCGCCTGGGTGCTCAACAAGAACGGCATGTCGACCAAGGACGTCACCGTCGTCAATCTGGAGCCGGACGCGGCGGCGCAGGCCTTCCTGGCCGGCCAGAACGATGCCGCCGTCACTTACGAGCCCTTCATCTCCGCCGTGCGCGACAAGGCCGACCAGGGCCACATCCTGGCGACCACGCTCGACTATCCGATGGTGATGGATACGGTCGGCTGCACGCCGGACTTCCTCAAGGCCAATCCCGATGCCGCCAAGGCGCTTGCCGACAGCTATTTCGACGCGCTCGACATGATCAAGAAGGAACCGCAGAAATCCTACGAGATCATGGGCGCCGACGTGAAGCAGTCGGCCAAGGAGTTCGAGGACTCGGCCAAGTACCTGAAATGGGCCGACAAGGCGGAGAACAAGCAGTTCTTCACCAAGGATTTCCAGGACTTTTCCAAAACGGCCGCCGAGCTCTTGCTGCAGATGGGGCTGATCAAGGAAGCGCCGGACGTGACGACGCTTGCCGACACCAGCGCGGTCGCCAACTGATCGCGCATCACCCGATCGGCGGCATCGCGCCGCCGATCCTTTCTCCTTAAGCGCGTCGCGATTCTTCGGATACGCTCGCTGCGTCTTAGATTTTGATTACGCATGTCTTATCCCGAAACCGGCTCCCGCTTTCGGGAGACATGCTTTAAGGACAGGGCCTGATGCTGCGTCCCTTGCACCCCGTTGCGCCGGGCACGCGAACCGTGCTCGGCATCTCCTTCTTCGTGCTGTTCGTGGCGTTCTGGGCGTGGATCACACTCGGCGGCCATGTGAACCGCATCTTCCTCGCCGATCCGCTGTCGATGCTGAAGGACGGCTGGCGGCTGCTCGTCGAAGACCGGTTCTGGCTGGATATCCTGATCACCATCTGGCGCGTCTTCGGCGGCTTCGTGCTCGCCTCGATCGTCGCGGTGCCGATCGGCATCGCCATGGGCGCATGGAAGCCGATCGAAGCTTTCCTCGAACCGTTCGTGTCCTTCGCACGCTACCTGCCGGCGTCGGCCTTCATTCCGCTGCTCATCCTCTGGGCCGGCATCGGAGAACTCGAAAAGCTCCTGGTGATCTTCGTCGGCTCGGTGTTCCAGATCATTTTGATCGTCGCGGTCAAGGTCGGCGCTACGCGCCGCGACCTGGTCGAGGCCGCCTACACGCTGGGGGCGACGGACAACGGCATCGTCAAGCGCGTCATCATGCCGGCCAACGCGCCGGAAATCGCCGAAACGCTGCGGCTGGTGCTTGGCTGGGCCTGGACTTATGTGATCGTCGCCGAGCTGATCGGCTCGTCGTCCGGCATCGGCTATATGATCATCAACAGCCAGTCGCGGCTGGCAACGGGGCAGATCATCTTCGGCATCATCGTCATCGGGCTGATCGGGCTTCTGTCCGATTTCGCCTTCAAGGCGCTCAATCGCTGGCTCTATCCGTGGAGCCTGGCATGAGCAAGCTTCAGATCGAGAGCGTCTCGCGGACCTTTGCCGGGGTCGGGGGCGGGGAGCCGGTGCAGGCGCTGCAGCCGGTCGACCTCGCAGTCGCCGCGAATGACTTCATCACCATCCTTGGGCCGTCCGGCTGTGGAAAATCGACTTTGCTCCGGATCGTCGCCGGACTGGAAGCGCCGAGCACCGGTCGCGTGCTGCTCGACGACAAGGCAGTCACAAGGCCGGGGCCGGATCGCGGCATGGTGTTCCAGTCCTACACGCTGTTTCCCTGGCTGACGGTCGCCGAAAACATCGGGTTCGGTCTGCGCGAGCAAGGCAGGCCCGAGCGCGAGCGCAACGAGGTCGTCGCTTCCTATATCGATCTCGTCGGCCTGAGGGGTTTCGAGAACCATTGGCCGAAGCAGCTGTCGGGCGGCATGCAGCAGCGTACGGCGATCGCGCGGGCGCTGGCCAACGATCCCGAAATTCTCCTGCTCGACGAGCCGTTCGGCGCGCTCGACAACCAGACGCGCGGGCTGATGCAGGAACTGCTGCTCGGCATCTGGGAACAGCGCAAGAAGACGGTGCTGTTCGTCACTCACGACATCGAGGAGGCGATCTTCATGGCATCGCGGGTGGTCGTGATGAGCGCCCGGCCCGGCCGCATCAAATCGGACGTGCCGGTCGACCTTCCGCATCCGCGGCACTACACGCTGAAGACCACCCCGGAATTCTCCGTGCTCAAGGCGCAACTCACCGAGGACATCCGCATCGAGGCGATGCGGACGGCGCAGGGGCAATCAGTCGGAGCTTGATCCGGAATCTCCGGATCAAGCCGCCAAGAGTTGCTTGCGGTCGACGCGTTCCTGCTGCGGCGAGCGGGCGTAGAGCTCGCGGTAGCATTTGGAGAAATGCGAGGCGGAAACGAAGCCGCAGGCGACCGCCACTTCGACCACCGGCATCGACGACTGGATGAGCAGGTGCCGGGCGCGGTCGAGCCGGATCTCCAGATAGTATCGGGCGGGCGAGCGGCCCATCTCGGTGCGGAACAGGCGCTCGATCTGCCGGCGGGAAAGATCGACATGGTCGGCGATCTCGATCAGCGACAGCGGCTCGGCAAGGTTGGCCTCCATCAGCTCAATAATGGTGAGCACCTTCGAGTTCTGGACGCCGAGGCGGGCGCGCAGCGGCAGGCGCTGGCGATCGGTCGGGCTGCGCACGCGGTCAGTCAGCACCTGCTCGCAGACACGGTTGACCAGGCTCTCGTCGAAATCATCGCCGATCAGCTTCAGCATCATGTCGAGCGCGGCGGTGCCGCCGGCGCAGGTATAGATGTTCTGGTCGACCTCGAAGAGATCGGCAAAAACATTGGCCTTCGGGAAAGCCTCCGAGAAACCCGGCAGGTTCTCCCAATGGATCGCGCAGCGCTTGTTGGAGAGCAGACCTGCGGCGGCCAGGATATGGGCGCCGGTGCACAGGCCGCCCACGGCGACGCCGCGATTGTACTCCTCGCGCAGCCAGGCAAAGGCCGACTTGTTGTGGTAGCGCTCGACATTCATGCCGCTGCAGACGATCGCCATGTTCGGCCGGTCCGGCCCGGCCATCTTCCTGCGCTCCTCTTCGAGCGAGGTGTTGACGGCACATTCGACGCCGTTCGAGGCGCGGACCGGCTTGCCGTCGATGCTTGCCAGGCGCCAGCTATAGGCCTCGTAGCCAAGCATCCGGTTGGCCGAGCGAAGCGGATCGAGCGCCGTCGCGAAGGCGATCATCGTAAAATCAGGAACGAGGAAGAATACAAACGATCTCTTGATCGGGTGCTTTACGGCATTCACGGTGAAACCTCACGCAGCCATGACGCGAACAGGATGTCGCGAACAGCATAGCGACAACAGGAAAAACCATTCCTGTCAATCGGGTAGGCGGCTAAGTGAAGATTAAATTTGCGACACGGGTCGCAAACGGGCAATTCGTGCAACCGCAAGCCGTCTCTTCGCCGACGTCAGGTGCCAATGCCCAACGAAAACGCCGCCTCGGCAAGCCGGGCGGCGTTGGAATTCAGCATGCCGAACTGTCTCAGGCGATAAAGCCGAGACGGGCAGCGGCCACCGCGCCGGTCTGGCCGGGCATGGTCTTGGCGAGGCGCTGACGCTCCAAAGCGGTCGTCAGGTTCATTTCGCGGCGGGTGAACAGGCGGGCAAAGAGCTTCATCATCCATCTCCATTTGGTTGCTCAGACGGGTCGCCTTCGCTTAAGGAGTGGGGCAGCTCGTTTTTGCTGCGGCTGATATAGGCTCGCTTCAGCAAGAACTAAATCGCAAAAACGAAGCGGTTGATATGAAAAGCGACATGGTTTGCGACATTTTTGGGCAATGTGCCCATGATTTCCTATTTATTACAGTGCTTTAGCCATCCTGTTAACCCGCTATGCGAGTGGTTCATATGCGTCATGCGGCGGCCGCATGGCTGGAAAAGTCATTTGAACGCAAACAAAAAAACAACGAACAAACAAAAGGCCTGCCGAGCTGACGCGGCAGGCCTTCAGAACTCCGTACACACTTGATTACTTCGCTCCAGCCCAGCTTCCGACACCTAGGCGCAAACCGGTCTTGACGTCGGCGGCTTCAGGCCAGCCGATATCCTTCTGCAATTCGATCGGCAGCGCATGGAGGGCGCGTTCGGTCTGGTAGCGGGCACGGGCCGCGCTGAATTCGGTCGCAAGCCGACCGATGGATGACAGGATAGACATTTCTCTCTCCTCTATGCGGGCAGGGAGGCGCCCGCCACTGCATTAAGTCATGTCTGTTTCAGCTTCATTTCATGTCGATTGCAGGACTGTGTCAGGGTGGTTTCATGGCTGCTTTTGGCAGCATGCTGCATCGATCGAGTTGACTATGCGCCTGGAGTGATGTTCAATCAAACGAAATGGAATGATGGATTGCATCAGAAAAATTGAAAGCAGGCTCCCATGAATGCCCCGCTCAATCATCCGCTGCCGCTGCTTGACCTCGATGTGCTGCGAACCTTCGTGGCGATCGCCGAGACCGGCAGCTTCACCACTGCCGCCAATGCGGTGTTCCGCACGCCATCAGCCGTTTCCATGCAGATCAAGAAGCTAGAGGACATCCTCGGCCGTTCGGTCTTCGCGCGCGACGCGCGTTCGGTGACGCTGACCACGGATGGCGAGATGCTGCTCGGCTATGCGCGCCGGCTGTTGTCGATCAACCGCGAGGTGGTGTCGAAATTCATCATCCCCGACATCGTCGGCGTGGTGCGGCTCGGCTCTCCGGACGATTATGGCGAGCGCGTGCTGCCGCATGTGCTGAAGCGCTTCGCGCAGTCGCATCCTTCGATCGCCGTCGACGTCACCATCGACCAGAGCATCAATCTGCGCCGGCGCATGGACGACCGCGCGCTCGACATCACGCTGCTCACCAATTCCTACAAGACCAGCGCGATCGGCGCCGAGGTGCTTCTGACCGAGCCGATCGTGTGGGCCGGCGCCAAGGGCGGCTGTGCGCATCTGCGCGAGCCCTTGCCGGTGTCGCTGTGGGAGGAAGGCTGCGCCTGGCGGGCCGGCGCCCTGGAAGCGCTCGGTCGCGAGGGCCGCAACTACCGCATTGCCTATATGAGCGCCCACACGGCCGGCCAGCGCGCCGCGATCATGGCCGACCTTGCGGTGGCGCCGCTGCCAAAATCCTTTCTCGGCGACGAGATGGTCTCGCTGGGCGCCAAGGACGGCATGCCCGAGATCGGCACCTACAATCTCGCCATGGTGGTGGCGCCCGATGCAAGCGCTCCGGTTAAGGCCGTGGCCGACCATATCCGGGCGACATTCGAGCTGTTCCGCGAGACCGGCAAGTTCTGAGTTATTGAGCCGCCGGCGCAGGGCGCTCCGCGAATGCGGCTTTCGTCCTGCGCCGCGTACGGGCTCGGCGCGCCGCCGGAGCGCTGTTGAGGAATGCCACGATGCTGTCGCGCGCGCGGCGCGCCTCAGGCATCTCGATCAGCGGCCAGACGTGGAACATGCCCTCTTCATAAACCACATCGACCTCGACGCCGGCGGCGCGCGCGCGTTCGGCGAAGATGAGATTATCTGGTGTCAGCATGTCGCGTGAACCGGTCAGCAGCAGCGTCTTCGGCAACACGGACAGATCGCCGTAAAGCGGGCTTATATGCCAGTCTTTGCGGTCGAAACCAGCGCTGTAGAGCCGCACCGCTTCCAGCCCACCCGGAATACCCAGCCACGGATCCTGCCGCTCGGCCTCGAAGACCTCGGGATTTGCAAGCGAAACGTCGAGGCCGGGCGAGATCAGCACATGACGCGACGGCGAAGGAAGGCCCCGCTCGGCCGCCATCATGGTCAGCACGACCGCCATGTTGCCGCCGGCGGAATCGCCCATGAAGACGATGTCCTCGGCGTCGGTCTCTTCGAGCATGCGCCGGTAGACGTCGCCGACCATACCGAACATATCGTGGAAATCGTGCTCGGGCGCGATGGGGTAGATCGGCACGGTGATGCCGAAGCCGAGACGCTCGGCCATCTCGGCGATCAGCACCCAATGATAGGAGGTGATCTGAAAAACGTAAGCGCCGCCGTGCATGTAAAGGATGCGCCGGCGTTCGCCTGCTTTCGGCGCGATCTCATAGACGGGAAAGCCGTCGATTTCGGTCTCGGTGATGTCCAGCCGCGCTTTGAGCAGGGCCGGCGGATGATGATCTTCGGTCTTGCGGGCGTAAGCGATCCAACGGTGCAGGTTCTCGGGACTGGAAAACGCCTTCTTGCGGCTGTGCCTGAGAACGAATGAAACGAGATGGCTTTTCAAACTGGGCATGCGGATACACGGACTTCGGGCACAGCCGACTAAGAGAATTCCCCCCGCTCTACGAAAATTGTACCTCAGTTTGAAATGTCAAGGAATCGCGCTGGTACATCGGCGTGATCCGATGGGGCCAGCATCAACGCCGCTTCGGCAGCAGCGCTGCGCGCATCTTGTTGTCGCCAGCCGCCGGAACCGCGTTGCGGCCCCGGCGATTGCCGAGCAGCTTGCATTTGTCGGCGAAGGTCATCAGCGCGGCGTGCCCAGAAGCAGCGCGTGAAGGACTGCCTGCGGGTCGCTTGGCGGCGAGGCCGGCCAGCCGATGTCCTTCTGGACATGCGCCGGCAGATCGTTGAGCGCGCGGATCGCCTTCTTTCTGGCATGAGCCTGCCTGATGGTGACACCGAAGCGGCTGAGATTTCCAAACATCGACATTTTCATCTCCCTTGAAGAGCAACGGGGCCGAAGATGGTTGCTGGCCGCCATGCGATGGGCGCTAAATGCGGCAGGCATGTATCGGGTCGATTTCGCGAGAACAGCGTTTCGGTTTCCGGATCGCGCGGATCCGGAAACATTTGCATGCAAATGAATCGGGCGTGCCGGTGTGCCGATTCCGGCTCGAACAGCCGCCATCGGCGGTTGACAGAGGCGAGCGGCTGGACTGTTATTGTGCAATGCGGCGTGGGGGGTATGTGCACCGCAGCATGATGCGAACGGGTCAGGGCATCGTGACGAGCATACACAGCATTCAGTATTTGCGCGGCCTTGCCGCGTGCGCGGTCGTTTGCTTCCACGTCAGCGAGCAGTTCGGCGGTCCGTTCGATGTCGGAGCAGCCGGCGTCGACGTCTTCTTCGTCATCAGCGGCTTCATCATGTGGGTGACGACAGCCGGCAAGCCGGCCGATCCGTGGCGTTTCATGGGGCGCCGCATCACCCGCATCGTGCCTCTCTACTGGATCGTCACGCTGCTGACCGCGGCGGGTATCCTGCTCAAGCCGCAATTCTTCTACGGCCATTTCTTCAGCGTCCCGAATTTCCTGGGCTCACTGTTCTTCCTGCCGGTCCTGCAGGAGGGCGCTCTGCATCCCATCGTCATACAAGGTTGGACGCTTTGCTATGAAATGATGTTCTATCTCGTTTTCACGCTCGTACTGTTCCTGAGCGAACGCTGGCGGTTCGGCGTTCTTACAGGCGCGCTTGTCGCCATCGTCGCGCTGCATTTCGTCCTCCCTGCGGGATATGCGCATGCCTTCACCGACCCTGTCGTGATCGAGTTCGCGGCCGGCGTCGTCGTCGGGCACCTGTGGTTCCAGGGAGCCAGACTGCCGCTCGGGTTGGCGCTGGCGATGGCCGGCGCGGGATTTCTTCTGCTTGCGGCCGGCCCGCTGTTCGATGCCGATTTGCCTCGTGCCTTGCGCTGGGGGCTTCCGGCCGCGTTGATCGTCGCGGGCGCGGTCTTTGCCGAGCGGGCGCGGCCGTTCAAGCCGGCTTCCTTGCCCAGCTTCCTCGGCGATGCGTCCTATTCGATCTATCTATGGCATGTCGTGGTCGGCGTCCTGACGACGGGCGTCGTGTTGCGGACCGGCCTGCCGGAGGCGTTGCAGCCGGCAACGATCCTGGTCGCCACGCTTGCGTTCTCGGCGATGCTCTATCTGATCGTCGAAAAGCCATTGATCGGACTGCTGCACCCGCAACGTCCCAAGGGCGCGGTGAAGGCAAGCAATGCCGCGGCCGCGGGGGCCGCGGAATGAGGCCGCTACAAGCTTGAGCTTACGCTAGAGGGTTTTCGACGTTTCATGGAAACGGCGAACCGTTCTATCCCTTTGTTTTTATGCAATTCCGGACGGAAGACTACGGCGAAGGCGCCGAGCCTAACCGCTCTCGCTTTTCCTGGAGTTGCTCTAGTCGCGGCCACGCCGCGCCGCGCGCTCCTCGCGTGAACGCCGGCGCGGGGTGGCGTCGCCGGCTGCGCCATCCTCGGCCACCGTCTTGCGGGGCGGCAGCTTCACCGCGGCGGCCAGCTTGGGGAAGGGATCGACCTTGTTCGGCAGCGCCATGGCGTAGACGAAGTGCTCCTGGAATTTCGGCTCCAGCGCCGTCTCGATCTTCTCGATCCGACTCACCGTCTCCTCGATCTCGCGGCGGTAGCCGCGGTTGAGCAGCGCCATGCGCGCGCCGGCGCCGGCGGCGTTGCCGACGGCCGAGACCTTGTCGAGGTCGCAGTCCGGGATCAGGCCAAGCACCATGGCGTATTTCGGGTCGATGAAGGAGCCGAAGGCGCCGGCAAAATGGATGCGGTCGACATGGTCGGTGTGCTGCTTTTCCATCAACAGCTTGGTGCCAGCATAGAGTGCTGCCTTGGCGAGCTGGATGGCGCGCACGTCGTTCTGGGTGATGGTGATCTTCGGCTCGCCCTCCTTCAGCACGTAGGAGAAGGTGCGGCCGTTCGGCACGATGCGCGGCGAGCGCATGCTGAGCGATCCGTCGACGACGCCGTTCTCGGAAATGATGCCCGACAGATACATCTCGGCGATCACCTCGATGATGCCGGAGCCGCAAATGCCGGTGACGCCGGTCGCCTGCACGCTCTCGGCGAAGCCCGGCTGATCCGACCACAGTTCCGAGCCGATGACGCGGTAGCGCGGCTCGAGCGTGTCGGGATCGATGCGCACGCGCTCGATCGCGCCGGGCGCGGCGCGCTGGCCGCCGGAAATCTCCGCGCCCTCGAAGGCCGGGCCGGTGGGAGAGGAGGCCGCCACCACGCGGGTCGAGTTGCCGAGCACGATCTCGGCATTGGTGCCGACATCGACGATCAGCATCATCTCGTCCTGGCGATGCGGCCCTTCCGAAAGGGTCACGGCGGCGGCGTCGGCGCCGACATGGCCGGCGATGCAGGGCAGCATATAGAGGCGCGCGCCCTGGTTGAGCTTCAGGCCGATGTCGGAGGCCTTGATGCGCACCGCGCCCGAGACGGCGAGCGCGAAGGGGGCGCCGCCCAACTCGGTCGGATCGATGCCGAGGAACAGATGATGCATGATCGGATTGCCGACGAAGACGGAATCCAGGATGTCGGCGCGCTGGACATTCCCTTCCGCGCAGACCTTGTCGACGAGGCCGGACACCGCTTCGCGCACGGCCACGGTCATACCCTCGCGGCCGTCCGGATTCATCATCACATAGGAGACGCGGCTCATCAGATCCTCGCCGAAGCGGATCTGCGGATTGGAGGTACCGGAGGAAGCGGCGACCCGGCCCGAGAGCAGCGACACCAGATGCATCGCGATCGTGGTCGAGCCGATGTCACAGGCGAGGCCGTAGGCTTCGTTCTTCAGGCCGGGCCATAGCGCGATGACGCGCGCGATGTCGCTGTCGGCATCCTTGTGGATGGCTGCGGTGGCCGTCCAGTTGCCCTTGCGCAGGATCCCCTGCACCTGCGGCAGCAGATAGAAGTCGAATTCGAGGTTCTTGAGGCCCCAGTCCTTCATCAGGGCGATCTTGAGCCGGTCGAGGTCGCCGAGCGGCTTGTGCATGTCGGGCTCTTCGATCTCGACATAGCACATGCGGATCGCCGTATCGCGGGCGATCACCCTGGTGTCGGCGTCCTTGCGGATGGTCTGGGCGTTGATGACCGTGTCCTGCGGCACGTCGATGACGAGGTCGCCGAGGATCTGCGCAGAGCAGGAGAGGCGGCGCCGCTCGGGCAGGCCGCGCACACGCTCATAGCGCTCCTCCTTGGCGCCCTTGGGCGAGATGTGGTCGTTCGACGAGACGATCTTGTGCTTGGCGAAATTGCCTTCCTGCACCTCGATCTGGCAGCGCCCGCAGGTGGCGCGGCCGCCGCAAACGCTTTCGACATAGACGCCGAGCTGGCGCGCGGCATCGAGGACCGGCGTGCCGACCGGGAACCGGCCGCGCTTGCCCGAGGGCATGAACAGGACGAGCGGATCGGTGATGTTGGGGGTAGGATTCATGCTGGCACGTGTCTCGATGGCAATTGCCGATGCCGTTTAACGGATCGTTTCACTATTGGGCGGAGAGTCCGTTGGTCCAGGGGCCAACCATGTCGGATCTGCTGCTCTCCGCCGTCTTCACCGCGTTCACCATGGTGCGCGTTCTGAAGGGCTCGTGGCTGCGCAATCCGCAATATCTGGCCACCGGGATTGTCGGCGCGATCGTCGGCGCGCTGCTGCTGCACGCGTACTGGCCCGCCTATGACGATGATTTCATCGTCGGCGGCTTGACGGGCATCTTCGGATCTTGGGCGGGGATGGCGTTGTTCGACGCCATATTGGGCATGGCCTGAACGCAAAGCAGAGCTGTCCGAGCGCATCCGCGATGCGATCGGACCAGCATTGTTTGCGGTGCGGCTCACGATTGCGCGCTTACCCCCTGGCCATGCGGGCTTCACGGCCGCCGCGGCGACGGCCGCCGGCTGCGGCGGCACCATCACCGGGAGCGGTCACCGCGACCGGAGCCGCGACAGCATGGCCGCCCTCGGCCGGCTTGTAATCCTTGTAGGTCCTGATCCAGGTCGAGCAGTTCTCGTCGGTGCCGTTGAGCACATTGGCGCCGCGCACGGCTTCCATCTCCTGCGGCCGGACCGGGTTCATGATCGCGCTCGTCATGCCGGCGCCGATCACCATCGGAATGAAGGCGGCGTTGATACCGTGGCGGTGCGGCAGGCCGAAGGAAATATTGGAGAGGCCGCAGGTGGTGTTGACCTTGAGCTCCTCGCGGAGCCGGCGCAGCAGCGCGAACACCTGGCGTCCGGCATCGCCCAGCGCGCCGATCGGCATCACCAGCGGGTCGACGACGACATCGTGCGAAGGAATGCCATGGTCGGCGGCACGCTCGACGATCTTCTTGGCCACGGCGAAGCGGACGTCCGGATCCATTGAAATGCCGGTCTCGTCGTTGGAAATGGCGACGACCGGAACGTTGTACTTCTTGACCAGCGGCAGGATGGCCTCGAGCTTTTCTTCCTCGCCGGTGACGGAGTTGACCAGCGGACGGCCCTTGGCGATTTTCAGCGCCGCCTCGATGGCGGCGGTGACCGAAGAGTCGATCGACAGCGGCAGGTCGACCAGGCCCTGCACGATCTCTAGCGTCTGCACCAGAAGCGCCGGCTCGGTGGCGTTGGGGTCGACGGCGGTGACGCCGGCATTGACGTCGAGCATGGTGGCGCCGCAGGCGGCCTGCTCCAGCGCGTCCTTGATGACGGTCTCGAAGTTGCCGGCCACCATCTCGGCAGCCAGCTTCTTGCGGCCGGTCGGGTTGATGCGTTCGCCGATCACGCAGAAGGGCTGATCGAAGCCGATGACGATTTCTCGGGTCGCCGAGGCGACGATGGTGCGGGTCATGCAATCTCTCCGTCGGGATATAAAGAGTTCTTTATATCGTTATCTGATTTGATTCAAGCGGATGCGTGCCGGCCGCGCCCTTAGACTCTAAGTTCATGTATGCCGTTGCCCCAAAACCGGTTCCCAGGTTTGGGCGACACACATCAGTGCGCGGTCTTCACCATATCCACTTGGGTTTCGGTAATCTCGTCATGCAGTATGTGGTCGAGCCGCTGGGCGACGATCTGGTCGTCGCGGCGGATCTCCCGTTTCCAGGGCTGGCGGCCTTTCAGCACGCCGGATTCATCGACGATCTCGGCGACATATTCTTCCTGGCGGTAGGCCATCACATGGATGCCGGCGACGCCCGGGATTTCCTTCACCTCGTTGATGATGTCGATGCAGAGCTGCTTGCCTTCCTTCTTCTGATCCTGCGCGCCTTCCAGCCGCTTGATCACCGCATCGGGGATGTGGATGCCCGGCACGTTGGAGCGGATCCACTTCGCCGTCTTGGCGGAAGCGAGCGGACCGACGCCGCAGAGCAGGAAGATCTTCTCGGTGTGGCCGAGGTCGCGCGCCTTCTGCATGAAGGCTTTGAACATCGGCACGTCGAAGCAGTACTGCGTCTGCGCGAATTGCGCGCCGGCGGCGATCTTCTTGCCGAGATGGATTGGGCGGAAGTCGTAGGGAGGCGCGAAGGGATTGACCGCGCAACCGAGGAACACTTGCGGCGGCGTCGTCAGCTTTCGGCCGGACAGGAACTTGCCGTTGTCGCGCATGATGCGGATGGTTTCGAGCAGCGACATGGAATCGAGGTCGAAGACCGGCTTGGCGCCGGGCTGGTCGCCGGCCTGTACGCCGTCGCCGGTGAGGCAGAGCATATTGGCCACACCCATCGCGGCGCCGCCCAGCACGTCGCCCTGGATGGCGATGCGGTTCTTGTCGCGGCAGGCGATCTGCATGATCGGCGCATAGCCCATGCGAGTGAGCAGCGCGCAGATGCCGACCGAGGACATGTGGCAATTGGCGCCCGAGGCATCGACCGCGTTGATGGCATCGACCCAGCCGTCGAAGATCTTGGCGCGGTTGTAGACGTCTTCCGGATCGGCGCTGTCGGGCGGGTTGAGCTCGGTCGTCACCGCGAACTCGCCGCGGCGCAACACGCGCTCCAGCCGGCCGCGGGAGGTGTGGCCGGGCAGGGGATCGAGCGGCAGGTGGATGCCGGCCGGGTTCTCGTCGCGCTGGTGGCGGACGCTCATGTGGAAGCTCCGGTGTTCTGCGGATTCTGGGCGGCCTCGCGCGCGGCGGCGGCCTGCGCGGTCACTCTCAGCCAAGCCGAGGTTTCGCGCAGCGACTGATCGACCGGCTTCTGCACGGCCAGGATCTTGTCGCCATGCTTCATGTTACGGGAGCCTTCCCAGGCCTTGACCCAGACGCAAGGCATGTCCGGCTCGACCTCACAATTGCCGTTGGCGCGCACGCCGCCGCAGGGGCCGTTGCGCAGCTGCTTCGGGCAGTTCATCGGGCACGACATGCCGGTCGACGACAGGATGCATTGACCGCACATGCGGCAGTCGAACATGAAGCCCTTCACGCGCTTTTCGACGAATTTCACCGGCGCTTCGACGCGGCCGTAGCCGATGCCCTTCCACAGAGGGTGCAGGAGCAGGAAGACGTCGGCGAACCGGCTGTAGAACCATTCGAGCAGCCGCGAATGGCGAATCGACCACAGCCGCACGGCGAAGGTGCGCTGGACGCGCCGTTGCGGCGACACGTCGGCAGGTTTGTAGTCGGATTTCGGCGCTGCCTTCTTGACCAAAGTGGCCTGGGTAACCGCCGGCTGTTTCTCAGACATTTTCTTTCCCGCCAGCCTTGACCAGAGCGACCAACCGCTCGCGGTCATATTTCGCGTCGAGTTCCTGATAGGCCTTCTCGACCTCGGCCTCGATGTCGTCGCCGACCGGGACGGGGTCGGCCTTGCGCCATTCCGCCAAATAGTCGTCGGTGCCGCCGGCGCCGGTGCGCATGGCGCACATGTCGATCGCCTCGGTGAAGCGCAGCGGCAGTTCGCGCTTGGCGTTCTGCCGGCCCTTCTTGACGATGACCTGGGCGGGAATGTCGCGCCAATAGACGACGATCAGATCGGCCATGAATTCTCAACTCCTCGATATCCCGGAGCATTGCCGCATGCGCTGTTGGGCCGCTTGTTATGGGACGACGCGCGCCCCTTCAAAAGCGACGCTGGCGATGGCGCAAAGCGAATGCTGGAATCCGTTGCCGGCTGATCACCAGACGCGCTTGGTCAGGCCGGTCCAGAGATAGAACCAGATCGTCGGGTGATACCACTGCTTCGACGGCAGGTCCGGGTCGATTGTTTCCAGCCTGCCGGCCAGCGCATTCTTCACCGCCTCGACGCAGATATCGCGCGAAAACGCCGCCTGGCGCAGCGCGTAGCTGGCGATCGTATCGCCGGTCCCGGGCCTGCCGCGCGCCTGCTTCAGCACGCCGCCGGTGTCGACGCCGGCATCAACCAGATGCACGGTGGTGCCAAAATTCTGTACATCGCCGGAAGCCAATGCCCAGTAGCCGCCATTCATGCCGCGATATTTCGGCGCGACGCCGGCGTGATAGTTGAGCACCGGGCAAGGCATCTTGGCCAGCGTATCCTTCGACAGCAGCCTGCAGCCGGCAAGCAGCACAATGCCGGGTTCGATGCTGTTGATTTGCTTCAGGCATTCCGGCCCGTCGGCCGAAGGCACATGGATGATCGTCTGCCCTGGCCGCGGCTCGGTCGCGAGCTGCTCCTCGGCGATCAACCGGTCGGCATGACCGGCCAGGAAGCGTTTGCCGAGCCTCGTCAGCACCATGGTGCCGAGCTGGCCGATGGCCGAGATCCAGCCCTGGCGCCGCGCACGGCCGAGCAACAAGCGTTTTTTGGACTCAGGGGATTCGAGTATGACGCTGACAGGGCCAACGCGATCGGCGATCGCGTTGACGATGGCCCAGATATGCGGGCCACCTTCGGTGACGACCACGATCGGTCGCATACTCGATTCCGACGCTGCCACTGCAAGCACCCGCTTTGAAGACCGGGCGCATGCTACGCGGGGCGGGTTAATCCTTGGTGTGCCGGAGGCGTTTCAGTGCCGGTTCAGCGCTTGAATTCCATGATGTCGAGCTTCGACTCGTAATAGGGCGCCGGGAATTCGATCCGCCATTCGGTGGCGCTGTTGCGGAAGGCGTAGCCGACCTGGTCGCTTTCGGGGCCGCTGCCATAGGGCTTGGCCTTGTCGTCATTGACCGAGAACGAGCCGAGATAGATGGCGCGCTTCTCGCCATCCTCGAAGAAGCGGCCGGTTGTGCGTTGCGAGCCGCTGATCTTGGTCAGCCGCCAGCCGGAGCCATCGTCGGTCACCTTGCATTTGAACCAGCCATAGATGACGAGCGGGCTGATGCCGCCTGCCTTGATGGTGCGGCATTTCCAGGTGCCGGTGAGGTCCTTGTCGGAGAAGGCTACGATCGGCTTGGCGAGCAGCCCGTCCAATTGCCTGACCTCCGACGGATTGCCGGCCTTCGCGCCCTCGAGAGCCGCCTTGCGCGTTTCGCCATATTTATCCAGCCGCGCCTTGTCGGCGGCGGTGATCAGCTTTTGCACCTCGCCATCGGCATGGGCAGGCAAGGTGAAGGCGATGAGGCCGAGAGCGGCAAAAAGCAGGCGAGGGGTCATCAAATCATTTCCTCAAATTCGAAGGCTGGAACAGTTCTTTTCGTCACTGGCGCACAACTTACCGGTTCGCGCTCGCCTGTCATCCGTGCTTAACAGCGTCAGCTCGGAAAAATGACGGTTGATCGATGCGAATATTGCTTACGGGATCGTCCGGATGGCTGGGCAGCGCGCTTCGGCCAAGGCTCGAAGCGCTCGGCCATGAGGTGGTCGGTCTCGATCCGGTTGTCTCGGCGCGCACGCAAGTCGCCGGCTCGGTCGCAGACCGCGAGCTGGTCTTCGGAACTGTCCGCGACAATCGAATCCAGGCCATCATTCACAGCGGCGCGCTGCACAAGCCGAACATCGAGCATTTCGAGAACACGGATTTCGTCGCGACGAATGTGCAAGGCACGCTCAATTTGCTCGACGCGGCCGTGGCTTGCGGCGTCGAGCGCTTCGTCTTCACCTCGACGACATCGCTGATGATCTCGCAGGCGATCCGCGCCGGTTTCCAAGGCGGCGCGCGCAAGGCAGCCTGGCTGACGGAGGACATGTCGCCGGAGCCGCGCAACATCTATGGCGTGACGAAGCTTTCGGCCGAACATCTATGCCGCCTTTACAACCTTCAGCACGGATTGCCGGTGGTGGTGCTGCGCACGGCGCGCTTCTTTCCCGAAGCCGACGACATGGCGCATGCGATCGAGCAATCGGACGCCAACACCAAGGCCAACGAACTGCTGTTTCGGCGGCTGACGGTGGAGGATGCCGCGCAGGCCCATGTCGCGGCGCTGGAGAGGGTGCCGAGCCTTGGCTTCGACGTCTTTATCGTCTCGGCGCCGACGCCGTTCCAGCCGCAGGATTGCGCCGAGCTGATCGCCGACGCTCCGGCTGTCGTCGCGCGCTATTTCCCGGACTACCCGCGCCTTTATGCCAGAAAGGGCTGGACGATGTTTTCGTCGATCGACCGCGTCTACGATCCGTCGCGGGCGAGGGAGAAGCTTGGTTTTACCTGCAAGACTAGTTTTGCCGACGTCCTGGCCGCGCTGGAAGCCGACGTCTGAAGGCCAGTCTTCTCAGGCGGTGCTGTGTGCCGCCCGCGCCAGTTCGGCGGTCAGGTCGCCATAGCCGGTCGAGCGGCGTTCATAGATAAGGCCGAGCATGGCGGCGGCTTTCTCGGCGACCTTGTCGAGCTCCGGATCGTCGGTCTGAGCGAGATAGATCAGCTTCTCATAGTTGCCGAAATAATCCTTGATCAGCTCCGGATGGCGGTCGAGGCCGAGCGGCTTGATGAAGAAGGCATCGAACTGGCGGCAGAGGAAGTCGGTCATGTAGAACGACATCATGTCGTCGTCGGCCACCTTCGCATAGGCCTCCGCGCCCTGGTAGAAAGCAAAGCAGTGCGGTCCGGCCATGCGCTCGACGCCATGTTTCTCGATGACGCGGTCGAGCAGGCCGCCTGTGCCGCAATCGGCGTAGCCGACGAAGATGTGCTGGTAGCCTTCCGCCTTGGCCTTTTCGATCGCCTTGTCCATCGCCGGCGCGATGCGGTCCGGATAGAAATGGAACTCGGCCGGCAGGCAGGTCAGATCGAGGTGGTCAAGCTTTAGCTGTTGCTTGACGGCCAAAACTTCGCGCGCAATCATCCCGCAGGCGATGACGAGCAGCCTGTCTGTTTGATTCGGTTCCGTTTTTTGCGTCTTGACCAAGTCGGGGCCGGCTTTCGCTGCGGGGCTTAATATCTGTCGAGGGAGACACCGTCCATGAAACTGCTACGCATCGCGCCGATCGCCATCCTGGCCTGCGCGCTTGCACTCACCGCCTGCGCCAACACCATCCGGGGTGTCGGCAAGGACGTCAAATCGACGGCAAGAGCGGTCAAAGACACTGTCAACTGATCGGCAGCCTCGCCTATCATCTGGGAACAAAAAAGCCGCGCTGCAAGGCGCGGCTTTTCTTGTCGATCCATCCTGATGCCCTGGGTCAGGCGGAAGCGCGAACGTTGTGCTTGCGCTTCATGAAGTCCTTGGCCGTCTCGACCGCAACCGCGGCGTCGCGGCAATAGGCGTCGGCGCCGACAGCCTTGCCGAATTCCTCGTTGAGCGGCGCGCCGCCGACCAGGACGACATAATCGTCGCGGATGCCCTTTTCCTTCATCGTGTCAATGACGACCTTCATATAGGGCATGGTGGTGGTGAGCAGCGCCGACATGCCGATGATGTCGGGCTGGTGCTGCTCGATCGCCTCGAGGTATTTCTCGACAGCGTTGTTGATGCCGAGGTCGATGACATCGAAGCCGGCGCCTTCCATCATCATACCGACGAGGTTCTTGCCGATGTCGTGGATGTCGCCCTTCACGGTGCCGATCACCATCTTGCCCTGCTTCGGCGCGCCGGTGGCGGCGAGCAGCGGACGCAGGATGGCCATGCCGGCCTTCATGGCGTTGGCCGAGAGCAGCACTTCCGGCACGAACAGGATCCCGTCGCGGAAATCCTCGCCGACGATGCGCATGCCTTCGACCAGCGCTTCGGTCAGCACTGTATAAGGCTGCCAGCCGCGCTCCAGAAGGATGTTGGTGCCTTCCTCGATCTCTTCCTTCAGACCGTCATAAAGATCGTCATGCATTTGCTGCACGAGTTCGTCGTCGGAAAGCTCGGAAAGGATGATCTCGTCGTCGGACATTTTCTCGGGCTCCTTGCTGCTCGCCATGCTTGCTGCAGCTTAAAAATCGATGCGCCAATACCTAACCCGCGAGGGCGAGCTAGCCATAGCTGATTTGCGACTTCCCGCAAAAGGAAAGCGACTGAAAAAATGGCGCTTTTCTTGTCGATTTTGCGACAGGCGTTGGCGCTGGCTGGCCGTTTCCAATAGGGTGCATGGCTACGATCCGGCAAGAAGCGGCGACGATGGGCCGCCCCAGCCAATCCAGGCCAAGTTATAGGAAGAACGATCATGAGCGATAACGCGGCAGTCGAGCAGGAAGCGTCGGGCGGACGGCGCGGACGCGGTGCCAGCGGCGGCGCGGCGGCACGCCGGGCAGCCCGTTCGGGCGGCGGCCCGGGCACCCAGCTCACGTATATCAAGCGCAAGATCAACGTCTACGAGGTCCTCAATGAGGAAGGCCTGGCGCTGATCGAGAAGAACACCGACACGGTGCTGGAAGAAACCGGCATCATCTTCCGCGACGACGCCGAGGCGCTCGCGCTGTGGAAAGAAGCCGGCGCCGACGTCAAGGGCGAGCGCGTGCATTTCCCCAAGGGGCTCTGCCGCTCGCTGCTGAAGACCGCGCCTTCCATCTACACCCAGCATGCGCGCAACCCCGAGCGCTCGGTGCAGATCGGCGGCAATGCGACAGTGTTCGCGCCGGTCTACGGCCCGCCCTTCGTGCGCGACCTTGATGGCAACCGCCGCTACGCGACGATCGAGGATTTCCAGAATTTCGTGAAACTCGCCTATATGGCGCCGTCGATCCACCATTCGGGCGGCACGGTGTGCGAGCCGGTCGATGTGCCGGTCAACAAGCGCCACCTCGACATGATCTACGCGCATATCCGCTATTCCGACAAACCGTTCATGGGTTCTGTGACGGCGCCGGAGCGGGCCGAGGACACGGTGGCAATGGCCAAGCTCGTGTTCGGCGACGACTTCGTCGAGAAGAACACGGTGCTCACCAGCCTGATCAACGCGAACTCGCCGATGGTGTTCGACGAGACCATGCTCGGCGCCCTGAAAGTCTATTCGCGCAACAACCAGGCCTGCATCGTCACGCCCTTCATCCTGGCCGGCGCGATGAGCCCGGTGACGGTCGCCGGAACGCTGACGCAGGTGCTGGCCGAGGTGCTGGCCGGCGCCTCGTTCACGCAGCTGATCCGGCCCGGCGCGCCGGTGCTGTTCGGCACCTTCGCCTCGTCGATCTCGATGCAGTCCGGCGCGCCGACCTTCGGCACGCCGGAGCCGTCGCTGGTTTCCTATGGCGCGGCACAGCTCGCGCGGCGGCTCGGCCTGCCATTCCGCACCGGCGGTTCGCTCTGCGCCTCGAAGATACCGGATGCGCAGGCGGCATATGAGAGCGCCAACACGCTCAACTCGACCATCCTTGCCGGCACCAATTTCGTGCTGCATTCGGCCGGCTGGCTCGAGGGCGGTCTCGCCTCCTGCTACGAAAAATTCATGATGGACATCGATCAGCTCGGCATGCAGCAGAAATTCTGCGAAGGCGTCGACCTGTCGGAAAACGGCCAGGCGATGGATGCCATCCGCCAGGTTGGCCCGGGCAGCCACTATCTCGGCTGCGACCACACCCAGGCGAATTTCCAGACGGCTTTCTACCGCTCCAGCATCGCCGACAACAATTCTTACGAGCAGTGGCTGGCCGAAGGCGAGAAGACCGCGCCGCAGCGCGCCAACGAGCTCGCCCGCCGCTGGCTCGAAAGCTACGAGGCGCCGCATCTCGATCCGGCCATCGACGAAGCGCTGAAGGACTTCATCGCCAAGAAGAAGGGCTCGATGGCCGACGCCTTCACGTGAAAGGAGCCCGAGTCAGGCCGGGCTAAAGTCGCCAACATCATCCACAAGGAAGTCTGGCGGAGCGCGTTCTCCGACCCGGACCGGAAGGGATGACTTTTTTCCGCGGCACGGTCGAGGAGATTGCGGCCGCGCTCGCGGCCAGTGGCCTGATCCTGCGTGGCGGTTTCAGCTTCGGCGACGATGAGATGGCGCCAGCCGGACTTTCCGGCGCACCGGCCAAATCGATGCTGCTGGTCGGGCAGGCGGGTGCAGCGTCCTGGCCGTATTTCCAGCGCTGGCGGGAGCGGCAGGCGAGGGACATCGCCAACCCACTCGACAGCTGGTCACGCGAGGTGATCGGCACGATCGCGCAAGGTTGCGGCGCGCGCGCCGTGTCGCCCTCAGACCGGCCCTATCTTCCGTTCCAGCAATGGGCGATGCGGGCGGAAGGGCTGAAGCCTTCGCCGCTCGGCATCCTCATGCATCCGACCTATGGACTTTGGCATGTCTATCGCGGCGCGTTGCTGTTCGAGGACGAGATTTCTCTTCCCGAACCCCATGCAGCGATTCATCTTTGCGACACATGTGTCTCAAAACCCTGCCTGAACTCCTGTCCGGTCTGCGCCTATTCGGTGGATGGCTTCACGCACCAGGCGTGCCTGGCGCATGTACGTGGCAAGGATGGTACGCCTTGCCTCGCCGGCGGCTGCCTCGACCGCAACGCCTGTCCCTATGGCGCTGAGTATCGCTATCCGCCGGAGGTGCAGGCTTTTCATATGGCGGCGTTCGCCGGACTGTAGGCTGGCTTCCGAGCCACACGGAAACTTGACTGCGATCGAGAGGTTGCGGCTTGCCCTGGCGGGGGGTGCGGATATCTATCGCTAGCAACCGGCGGAGCGCGCAATGACGAAGCAGGACATCGAGATCAAGACCCAGGACGGCACGGCGAAGGCACGGCTGTTTCGTCCAGCCGCGCCGGCCAAGGCCGGCATCATCCTTTACATGGATATTTTCGGTCCGCGTCCGGCGCTCGACCAGATGGCCGAGCGCCTCGCGGAGCATGGCTATGCCGTGCTGGTGCCCGATCTCTTCTACCGCTATGCGCCCTATGGCCCGTTCGATCCCAAAACCGCCTTTGCCGAGGAAAAGACCAAGGCCCTGCTGTTGATGCTGAGCGGCGGCACGACGCAGGGCATGACAGTCCGCGACGGCAGCGCCTTCCTCGATGCGCTGGCCGCCGAGGGTATCGCCGGACCTGTTGGCGTCGTCGGCTACTGCATGGGCGGCGCGCGGGCGCTGAACGCGGCAGCGAGCTATCCCGACCGGATCGTTGCCGCGGCGAGCTTTCATGGCGGTAATCTCGCCAGCGATGCGGCCGACAGCCCGCACCGCAAGGCAGCCTCGATCAAGGCGCGCGTCTATATAGGCGTTGCCGGCGTTGACAGCAGCTTCCCGCCGGAGCAGTCGGCGCGGCTGGCGGAGGCGCTCAGGGTGGCAGAGGTCGACCACGTCATCGAGAACTATGTCGGCGTCGGCCATGGCTGGTGCGTCAAGGACCATAGCGTCTATGACGAGGCGGGCGCGGAGAGGCATTGGAAGCGGCTGACGACGTTTTTCAAAGAGACGCTCGGCTAGCCATCTCTCGCAGATCGCGGAGGGGCGGGCAGCGCGAGCCTTCGAATGTTCGCGCCCGCCCCTCATCCGCCCTTCGGGCACCTTCTCCCCGCGAGCGGGGAGAAAGAAAAAGTGCCTCCCACAAAAATCTTTTCATCACCCCAAGGATCGGTCATTAGCCTTCGTCCAACAGGCAAATGACGGCGATGATGCTGGACGACAGCGAAGCCTCCGATGCCGAATTGATCGGGCTGGCGAGGGGCGGAGACAGGGGGGCTTTCGGCAAACTGGTCGAAAGGCACTATGGCTTCGTCTATCGCGCCGCCTATCGCTGGTGCGGCCGCAAGGCCGACGCGGAGGACATCGCCCAGGATGTCTGCGTGCGGCTTGGCCGCGCGATCCGGGACTATCAGGGGAACGGCGCCTTCACGACATGGCTCTACGCCATGACGCTGAACGCCGCGCGCGACATGATGCGCAAGCGGGCCCGCGACACCGCCAAGACCGACGCCTATGGCGCCTATGCGACGATCGCGGGCAATGCGTCGGCGGAGAGCGACGATCCGACCGAGGCGCTGTGGGAGACAGTGCGAATGCTGCCCGACAAGCAGCGCGACGCGGTGCTGCTCGTCTATGGCGAAGGTCTCAACCACGCGGCGGCGGCGGAGGTGATGGCGATCTCGGAGGCGACGGTTTCCTGGCACATCCATGAAGCGAAGAAACGGCTGAAGGTGCTGATGCGCTCAGCCGGGGAAGTGTGACCATGGTCGACGACAACGAACTCGAAAGGCTGCGCGACATCGCGGTACCGGCGCCGGGCGGCGAGGCGAAGGCGCGCGCGCTCAATGCCGCGATGCAGGCCTTCGACATGGACGAAAAAATTCCGACAGTCTCCAAAGGAACGTCCGCAGGTCTTCGTCTCACGGAGCGAGCACAAAAGCTCTGGAGAGACATCATGCAACGGAAACTCATCGCCACACCGGCCATCACCGCGCTGGTCGCGCTGCCTATTGCCGGATATGCCGCTTTCGAGATGCTGAAGGAACAGCCGCCGGTCATTGGCGCCAATAACGGCAAGGTCACCGAGACGCTGGCCGACAAGCCGGTGGCGCAGAAGCCGGCGCCGGAGCAACCGGCGATCAACGAGCCGCTGGCGGCTACGTCGGCGGAGGAGAAGAAGTCCGTCGCGGACACAGAGACGCGCGCCAATTCACAGACGGCGCCCGCAGCGCCAAAGCCGGCGGCCGAGGTCGACAGCCTGCTCAAGCAGGAGGCGACGCCGGAGGCTTTGCCCGCGCCTGCGGAAAGCGGTCAGCTCGCCGCCGGCGGCAAGGCCGGTTCGTCGGGCAGGGTGATGATGCAGCTTTCGCCGTCGTCAAAAGATGAAGCCGGGAGGACCGATCAGCCGCCAGCAGGGGTAGCTGCCGCTATTCCGGCGTCTCCCCCGGCAATCACCAATTCCAAGCTCATGGTGCGGCCCGCGCCCATGCCGGCCGACCAGATGCAGGGGCAGGAGGAAAACCGCGACCGTATCGAGACGTTCAAGACCAATCCGGTGCATGAAACGGCGCAGGATCCGGTCTCGACCTTCTCGATCGATGTCGACACGGCTTCCTATTCCTTCGTGCGGCGCTCGCTGAAGGAAGGCAGCCTGCCCGACCCGGACACGGTCCGCGTCGAGGAGATGATCAACTACTTCCCCTATGACTGGAAAGGACCGGAATCGGCTTCAACGCCGTTCAACTCGACCGTCACCGTCATGCCGACGCCGTGGAACGAGCACACCAAGCTCATGCATGTCGCGATCAAGGGTTTCGACGTCAAGCAGGCCGAGCAGCCGAAGGCCAATCTGGTCTTCCTGATCGACGTCTCGGGTTCAATGGACGAGCCGGACAAGCTGCCGTTGCTCAAATCCGCCTTCCGGCTCCTGGTGAACAAGCTGAAGGCAGACGACACCGTCTCCATCGTCACCTATGCCGGCAATGCCGGCACGGTGCTGATGCCGACCAAGGCGTCGGAAAAGCAGAAAATCCTTGCGGCCATCGACAATCTCGAACCTGGCGGCTCGACGGCCGGCGAGGAAGGCATCCGCGAAGCCTACAAGCTTGCCCAGCAGTCCTTCGTCAAAGACGGCGTCAACCGCGTGATGCTTGCCACCGACGGCGACTTCAATGTCGGCCAGACCGATGACGACGACCTCAAGCGGCTGATCGAGAAGGAGCGCAAGACAGGCGTGTTCCTGTCGGTGTTCGGCTTCGGCCGCGGCAATCTGAACGACCAGATGATGCAGACCATCGCCCAGAACGGCAATGGCACGGCGGCCTATATCGACACGCTCGCCGAGGCCGAGAAGGTGCTGGTCGAGGATGCCTCCTCGACGCTGTTCACCATTGCCAAGGACGTCAAGATCCAGGTCGAGTTCAACCCGGCCAAAGTCTCGGAGTATCGTCTCGTCGGTTATGAGACCCGGGCCTTGAAGCGTGAGGATTTCAACAATGACCGCGTCGATGCCGGCGATATCGGTTCGGGCCATTCGGTGACGGCGGTCTATGAGATCACGCCGAAGGGGAGCGGCGGGGAGCAGGTCGATCCGCTGCGCTACGGCCAGGCGAAGGTCGACAATGGCGGCGTCGCCAATGCCGACGAATATGCCTTCGTCAAGATCCGCTACAAGCTGCCGAACGAAAATGTCTCGAAGCTGATCACCACGCCGGTGACCGCCGCCAACGAGGTGTCATCCTTCGACGCGGCCGGCGCCGACCAGCGTTTCTCGGTCGCGGTGGCGGCCTTCGGGCAGAAGCTGCGCGACGAGGACCAGACGGCGAATTTCGGCTACGACCGGATCGCGGAGATCGCCAATGCCGCGCGCGGCGCCGATCCGTTCGGCTACAGGGCGGAATTCCTTTCGCTGGTACGCCTGGCCTCATCGCTGGACAGCAACAAATAGAGCGTTGTGACCTCCAGCGATAAGCCGGCGGGAGAAATCCTGCCGGCCCTCTTGCAATCGTTAAATTGCGCGGCTTTTCCGGAACCTCGCCGCAACGAGCTTCTGTTAGTCAGCGCTGATAGAATTTTGAGGGATCAGCAGTGCATATCACGACAATCGGCAATGCGAACGCAACGGCAACCAGTGCGCCGGTGCGGGGATCGTCCGCGGCTTCGGTGGAATCCGCGCGCATCAGGAGCGATGTCGATGCGGCTCGCAACACGGCGCTTTCGGCGCTCAACAACGACCGGTTTCGCGCGATGCTGGAGCAGATCAGCGATCCGGGCACATCGGGTGCGCTGGCGACGATGAGCGCCGAGAACGTCGTCGATTTCAATACGGCGCTGTCGCGCTACGCCGAAAACAGCAAATAAGCAGGCCTGTCAGGCGCGGCTGCGCCTGCGCTCGCGCCGGCCTTCGCCCACATCGCCGGCGCTTGCCGTCTTGTTGCGCATCGGGCCGATGCGTTCGACGATCGTCTCGATGGTCGGGCGCTCAGCCTTGGTGTGGCCGTCGAGCGCCTTGCGCATGGCGGCGAGGTGGGCGAACGAGGTACCGCAGCAGCCGCCGACGATCTTGGCGCCGGCATCGACCGCCAGACGCACATAATCGGACATCAGCTCCGGGGTGCCGGAATAGTGGATCTCGCTGCCGCGGAATTCCGGAATGCCGCAATTGCCCTTGACGATCACGGTCGCCTCCGGCTTCGCCTCGGTCATGTCGAGCAGCGAGGCGAGGATATCGGAAGCGCCGACGCCGCAATTGGCGCCGACGCCGAGCGGGGCCTGCGACAGACCGTCGGCGACGGCGTGGATGTCCTTCGGCAGCAGGCCCATCATGGTGCGGCCGGCTGTGTCGAACGAACCGGTATAGGTATAGGGCAGGCCGATGCGGATAGCGGCCTCGGCCGCGGCGCGGATTTCGTCGGGCGCCGACATCGTCTCGATCCAGGCTACTTCGGCGCCACCGGCTTTGAGACCCTCGATCTGCTCGGCGAAGGCATCGACGGCGTCGTCATAGGTCAGCGCCCCGAGCGGCACCAACAACTCGCCGGTCGGGCCGACAGAGCCGGCGACGATGACCTTGCGGCCGGCCTTGTCGGCAACGGAACGGGCAATCTCAGCAGCGCGCTTGTTCAGCTCGTGCACGCGGTCCTGCGCATGATGCAGCTTCAGCCTGTGGCGGGTGCCGCCGAAGGAGTTGGTGAGAATGATATCGGCGCCGGCATCGACGAAATTCTGATGCAGGCTGGCAATGGTCTCGGGCGCCGTCTCGTTGAGCAGCTCGGGCGCCTCGCCGGCCGGCAGGCCCATCGCAAACAGATTGGTGCCGGTGGCGCCGTCGGCCAGGAGCACGCCCTTTTCGGCCAGCAGTGCGTCGATCGGGTTGGTCGCGGTCATGGCGGTAGCTTTCGTGTTCGAATTCGAATAACGATATAAAGAAGTCTTTATATCCAGTCAACGAGTTTGCGACCTGAATGGCTTCACGAAACCGGAGTGATTTCGACCTCGATCTCGGTGCAGACGCCGCCATTGGTCGGGTGGTGATCGACCGAGCAGGCGGTGACGACAAGCAGGAGGTCCTGTTCGGCGCGCAACGTGACGTAACCGCCCGGCGGATTGATCGAGGCTTCGACGACGAGCGTTCCGTCCGGCTGCGGCAAGGAGTTCTGGAAGAGGTCGACCGGGTCGGGCGCGAAGGGCAGGTCGATGCCTTCCGCGGCGAGCGCCGTCATCAGATTGTCGCGGCAGTTCGGGTGGCCGGGCAGGCCGGCACGTTCATAGAGCGCGCCGTCGCAGGCCGGGTAGAGCATGTCGTGCGGTCCGGGCGAGGCGTCCTCGATCAGCGTCAGCATGATCCTGCCGGCGGCACTGTAGAAATGATCGCCGGGTTTCGGAAACAGCCGCTCGGTGATGTCGCGTGTCTGTGACGTGCTCAACCAGTCGAGCCTGCCTTTGGTCGAGAAGGCCCAGAGGTCGGAGACCTGCTGGCCCTTGGGATCGATGATGCGGATCAGATCGCCGCGCCGGACGCGCATGGAGCGGCCCGACTGCGGAGGGACAATGACATGACGCGGTTCTTGCATGGATCTACCTGAAGCGATGACCGGCAGCCGGATGGTGGCCGACGTCAGTATGGTATCGATGCCGGCAATCAGACAGAGACTGATGGGAAAGACATTGCGGCCAGCTTCTGCGTGAAGCTTGCCGCCTCATGCGCGTTGATGTCGGCGGCGCGGATCAGATTGTCGAAGTGGCTGGTGAGCGTGCGGATCGGCTGAGTGGCGCTCAGCACGATATACATGTCGCCGACATAGATCGCGGCGCGATAGGGGCCGAAGATCGTATAGGGGATCGAATAGCGCATGCGGCCGTCATAAAGGAAGAGCCGGAACGTCGGGTAAAGGTCGTCGAGCAGGGCTGCCATGTGCAGCAATTGCTTGCGTCTTTCGGCTTCCGGGAAACGATCCCAGACGCCCAGGCCGCGCGCGAAAATCTCCAGCGCGTGGCGCGGCATGCAGACCTCCATGTCGGTCTCCGGACGCCTTGTGTAGTCGATACGGTATTGCGTCTCGCCGGCCTGCGCCTCGCGGTTCTTGTTGGCGATGCCGGCCTCGTAGTCGATCAGCGCCTCGGTGCGCAAAAGATCGGGAATGCCGGCCGGCACATAGCGAATCTTGGTGCCGGCGGCTTCGGCGTGCCATTTGGCGAGCAGCGTTCGGTCGAAGCCGTCCGGCGCCTCCTCGATCTCCAGGCTTTCGCGGATTTCGCCGGTGACACCTTCGTCATGGCTGAGGCCAAGCAGCCAGTCGAGCGAGACCTTGAACTCCGCGGCGATGTTGAGAAGCGTCTCGGCACGGGGGAGGCGCGTCGAGGCGCCGGACAGCAGTTGCGAGAGCGCCGAGCGGTCGATGCCCACGGCTGTTGCGAAGGCCGACTGATTCAGATCGGACCGTGTCAAGAGCAATTTCAGCCGCTCCCGGAAGATCGTCGACAGATCGCGCTTGTCCATCAGGCCGCTCCTGCTTGCGGGAGGATAAATTTTGCGCCGGAGCCGATCTGAACGCGGCGCAGGGCGGAAATGAATCCCCATATTTGTTTACAATGCGTAACATCTGCCGCTAAAAGTGCGCAATCGCAACAGTTTGTGCGCATTGTCGCATTGATGTAGCGGCAGTCTCCTGACACAATGCTGTCAGGAATCGAATTGGTTCCGGCGACTGGAAGGCAGTGGTCGATAGCATGGCAAGCATGAATACCGGCATGAGCAAGAGACGCAGCAGTGCACCGGCAATCGAATGGCCGACGGTATTCCTCGCACTCTTCTGCTACGGCGCATGGTTCGCAATCGGCTTCCTGCTCTGGCCATCCCATCCTTTGATCGCGTTGATCGCGCTGGGCTTGATCCTGGCACTCCAATCCTCGCTGATGCATGAGGTGCTGCATGGTCATCCGACCCGCAGCGCCAAGATCAACGAAGCCTTCGTCTTCCTGCCGATCGGGCTGGTCTGGCCGTTCCGGCGTTTCAAGGCCATCCACCTTCGCCACCATGCCGATGAGCGGCTGACCGATCCGCTGGACGACCCCGAGAGCTATTACCAGGCGCTCTGGATGCATGAGGAACTGCCGCCGGCGATGAAGTTCCTGCTCAAGATCAACAACACCATGGCCGGCCGCTTCATCCTCGGACCATGGCTGTCCTCGGTCGGCTTTTTCATCGACGACGCCAAGCAGATCGCCGCCGGCGACAGGGCGATCCGCAAGGCTTGGCTGCTCCATGCCATCGGCATTGTCGTCGTGACGCCGATCGTCACCTTCGGCTTTGGCATCCCGCTCTGGCTCTATGTGCTGGTGCCCGTCTGGCTCGGACAGTCGCTGATTTCGGTGCGCACCTATGCCGAGCATCAGTGGTCCGAGCATCCGGAAGGCCGCACCATCATCGTCGAACGCTCGCCGCTGTCCTTCCTGTTCCTCAACAACAACCTGCATTTCGTGCATCACAAGAGCCCGACGGTCGCCTGGTACAGATTGCCCAAGCTCTTTCGCGACCGGCGCGAAGAATGGTTGCGGATGAACAACGGCTATGTCTATCCGAACTATCTGGCGCTGATCAAATCCTATGCCTTCAAGGCCAAGGAGCCGGTCATCCATCCGGTGCTGCGTCGCGCGCCGGAGCCGGGCCGCGCCTTCAAGCCGCGCGTCAGGGCGCGCAATGTCAGCGGGCTTGGCACGGCGCCAGTTCCCGCCGAGCCGCCGAAAGAGTAATTTCGACTTTCCGCGCCCGCTTTTTCGCGGCGGACCGCAGGCGTCGAAGGTCGCCTGTCTTTGAAAGCTGTTCGACATGAGCAAGTTCGTTGCGGCCCTGCCGATGTATGACTGGCCCGAAGCGCGCGGCGAGGTCGATGCGCAATGGGCACGGTTGCGCGACGCTTTCCGGCAACGGGGCATCGATGCGCCGGAAACGATCGTGCGCAGCAATGGCGACCTGTCGCCGGTGCCTGGCGGGATCTTTGATGACGCCGGCAAGCTGATCGCGCCGGATCCGGCGACGCTGCCGTCGGCTGAGCTCGATTTCCATCGGCTTTGGCTGCATCCGGCGCTGCTTTTCGCCCAGACCTGTTGGGGACCGATGGAGCTCGGTTTGGCCCAGCATGTGCAGGTGATCGCGCAACCGAGCTATGACGCTTTCGAAGGAGGCAAAGGCGAGCTCTATTCCAGCGCGCTGGTGATGCCGGCTGACGGCAAAGCGTCGGTGCCTGCGCCACAGGACGGCAAGGCCGTCATTCCGCTCGATCTTCTCCGCGGCAAGCGCTTCATCCTCAACAGCCTCGATTCCATGTCCGGCATCATCGGCCTGACGCGCGATCTCGCGGCTTTGGCGGAGAGCCTCGATATTTTTGCCTCCCGCAGCGAAAGCGGCGGCCACCGGTCGTCAATTGTGGCGGTGGCGAAAGGTAGGGCCGACGTCGCGGCCATCGACTGCAAGAGCTGGAGGCTGGCGCAGCGTTTCGAGCCGGCGGCGAAAGGCGTGAAGGTCGTCGGCTGGACGGCACTGCGCAAGGGCTTGCCCTATATCACGGCCAGAACGACGCCGGAAAGAACCATTGCCATGATGCGCGAGGCCGTCGCGGCGGTCGAAAGCAGGTCAGAGCAGTCGCTTATCCAGCGGATAGGCTGAAAGCTTCTCGTTGCCTGTGTCGGTGATCAGGATCTGCTCCTCGATCTTGACGCCTTCGCGCCCGCCAAGCCTTCCGATATAGCTTTCGACGCAGAGCACCACGCCTGGTTCGAGCACGCCGTCCGGCGTATCGTCGGTCCAATCGCCGGCATGTGGCAGCGTCGGATATTCGTCGGCTAGGCCGACCCCGTGGTAAAGCACGCCGTAGCGCGTCGGATAACAATCGCCCGGTGGCACCGCCGAGCGCTCGACGAGATCGCGGAAGGAGACGCCCGGCCGCATCAGATCGGTGTTGTGGGCGATCTGATCGGCGGCGATGCGGAAGAGATCGCGCTGTTCGTTCGACGGCTGCTTGTCGCCGCAAAGCCAGGTGCGCGAAAGGTCGGCGCAGAAGCCGTAGGGGCCGATCAGGTCGGTGTCGAAGGCGACGAGGTCGCCATCCTCAACGACGCGCGAGGAGCATTCCTGGAACCAGGGATTGGTGCGGAGGCCGGACGACAGAAGCCGCGTTTCGATCCATTCGCCGCCACGCGCGATGTTGCCGCGATGCAGTTCCGCCCAAAGCTCGTTTTCGGAGATGCCGGGCTTCAACGCTGCTTCCATCTCTCCCATCGCCGCTTCGCAGGCGACGATGGCGCGGCGCATGGCGAGGATTTCGTCCGGCGATTTGATGAGGCGCGCATTCTCCATCACCGCTTCGCCATTGCCTATCGCAATGCCGCGGCGGGCAAGTTCCTCGACACCTTCCGGATTGATGCGGTCGACGGCAATGCGGCGATTGCCGCCGCCATGCTCGGCAATGAGTTCGGCGATGCCCGCGCCCCAGCGCCGGACCTTCCGCTCGGTGAGTTCACCGCTGTAGAGATATATCCACGACACGGCTGGCCGCACCTCGTCGACGACACCCGAATGGTCGGACAGGTGCTCGCAGGAGAAATAGTCGAACAGCACCACGGGACCCTCGGTGGCGACGAAGCAGTGGCGGGTCGGATTGTGCGCGACCCAAAGCTGCATGTTGGTCGAGTCCGTCGCGTAGCGGATGTTGACAGGGTCGTAGAGCAGGGCGCCGGCATAGTCGCGGCGCTTCAGCTCGGCGCGGATGCGCTCCAGCCGGTATCTGCGCATGGCCGGCAGGTCGGGCGCGGCGATGCCCGCCGCCGCCCACTCGGCTTCGGCTGTCGCGCCATAGCCCAGCAGATGTTGGTTGAGCGAGGCCGCTTTGTCGCGCGAGGCTTTGCGCAGCGCGTCGACCGAGCCTGGTTCGAAGGGCATGATCCTGCGATGGCGGCCGAAGCCCAGCTTGTCCATTCGTTCCCCCTGAACCTTACGGTCCGGTCTTCTTGTGCAGCCTGGTAACGATAGCGTGGCGCGGCGGGAAGCCGAGCGCCTGCGGCACCTCGATGCGGCGATGCACGGTGTCCATTGCGTAGCCGGCCTTCGCAATCTCTTGGAAAACATCCGAAGGGGGTTCCCTGTCGTCGGTCAGGACAAGCACAGCCGGCTCGCGGATCGACCGGGCGAAGTCCGGTATCTCGTCGTCGAGCACAATGAGATCGGCATCGACCAGGCGCAGATTGCCGACCCAGAACCAGCTCGAGACCACGGTCTTGACCGGTCCATCGGCGTTGATCTGGTCGTAGAGCGACCGGTAGTCCATGCGCACAATGCTGCCGCGGCCGTCGCCGCCGTGCAGGTGCATGTACCAGCTCAGCGGCAGCACAAGGACGGCAAGGAGCGCGCCAACGAAGACGATGGTGGCTTGCGTCTTTCGGCCCCTCTGGCCCATGGCGTCGAAACGCATAGCCAGGGCCGCGGGCAGAAGGATGAAGATGGGCAGCATCCAGCGATCGCGAAACTGGGTGATGCCGGCGGCCAACACGACTGTCACCATGACCACAAGACCAAGCGTGATCGCCCGCCACAACAGCTTTTCCGGCCACCTTACCGGCTGAGGCGGCTCCGTCCGCTTTCTCGTCGCCAGGACGTAGGCGACGGCAAAAATCACGACCGGCAAGCCAGCGAAATTGACGATCGCATTGGCCAATCTGCGGATGCCGAGAAGTGCCGTTTTCGCGACGTCGCCGCCTTCGGCGACGCCCAGGCCCCCTTGGTGCGCGAGCAGATCTTCGAGATGCGTCAGGCTCCAATAAAGCGTCGGCAGGCAGGCAAGGACCGCTACCGCCACGCTGATCAGGAAGCGGCGGTCGAAGATAGCCTCACGCGTTTCCCGAACCGAGAGAGCTGCCATGAACAGGGCGGCAAGGAAGATGACGATGTTGTATTTCGACAGCATCGCGGCCGCAGTCGCCAGGCCGAAGAACGCGTACGCAACGGCCGACCGCCGCTTCTCCACCTCGACCAGCGCCAGAAACAGCACCGAGGTGAAGCAGAATATGGCAACCGAGTGGGTGAGGGCGTGCTGCATCTCCCAGAAGATCTGGGGAAACAGAAGCAGCCCGAACATGCCCGAGGCGGCGGCGCGGTTCGAGTAGCCGAGTCGGCGTATGGCGGTGAAATACGCGGCCAGCCCCGCGGCCAGCAAGCCGTATTTGACGATCTTGAGGGCAAGGACGCTGGTTCCAACCAGCGAGGCCGCAAGCATCGCCAGCCAGGTATATAGAGGCGGCTGCGAACTGCCGTAGCCGGCGGCCAGGAACCGCATTTCCATCAGTTGTTCGGAATCGTCGACGCCGACGCCGGTGCCCGCGAAATGGGACAGAAGCGCCATCACCACGATCTGGATCAGGCAGTAGAGTAGGGCTAGCGCGACCGCGGTGCTGAAAGGACCGACCCGTTCATCGCAGAGCCAATCGGTCCATTTCTCAAGCTGCCGCAAGGGGATTTTCTTCTCGTGCTGATGCGCCGGTCGCGGGGCTTGACCATGCCACAACAACCGGCGCAATCCAACGATTGCCGGCTTCAGGCGCGCATCTTTTCGCCGCTCGGATCGAAGGGCGGCTCGACATTGATGCGGGCCGGGCGGCGGTGGCCAAGAATCTCGATCTCGAACAGGCCGGCGCTTTCGTCCTCGGCAAGGGCGGCCGGCACATAGCCCTGCGCCATCGACTTCTGCACGTAATGCGCATAGCCGCCGGACGTCACCCAGCCGACGACGCGCCATTCGCCATCGACGATGCCGCGCACGGCGGATGCACCTTCGGCGGCCTGCGATCCGCGCACTTCCTTGCCCGCCGCGTCGAAGCGCGGCGCGCCGTAGCCATGCGGCTTCTCGACCGTGCCGTAATCCTTGCCGACCTTGGCCCAGATCGGCTCGTCACCCATCACGTCGGCATCGATGGCGTCGACGATGAAGGAGACGCGGCGCAACTTCGGCCCTTCGGCGTGTTCCTTGGCGGCGGCCTCGCGGCCGATGAAGTCGTTCTTTTCCAGCTTGATGAAGCGATCCATGGAGCCTTCGAAGGGGCCGTAGATCGGGCGCAACTCGCGGAACCAGGTCGGGAAGTTCTTCTCCAGGCGCATGGAGAGCAGCGCGCGCATGCCGAAATCGACGATGCCGAATTCCGCGCCGGCTTCCTTGATCGCCTTGTAGACGAGGCGCTGATAGGCGGGCGCCATCCAGATTTCGTAGCCGAGGTCGCCGGTATAGGTGATGCGGTTGACCATGCAGGGCGCGCCGCCGACCGCCATCTCGCGGAAATCCATGAAGCGGAAGGCCTTGGTCGAGACGTCGACATCGACAAGCTTCTGCAGCAGGTCGCGCGATTTCGGCCCGGCTATGGAGAGACCCACCAACGTCTGGTCGAAGCGGTGGATGCGCACCGAACCATCCTTCGGCAGATGCTTCTCGAACCAGCGCATGTGATATTTCTGCGCAGCCGACGAGCCCCAGATCATGAAGCGATCCTCGCCTGATTTGGCGATGGTAAAGTCGCCGATCAGCTTGCCGAACTCGTTGACCATCGGGGTGAGCACGATGCGGCCAGTCTTCGGCATGCGGTTGGTCATCAGCCGGTTGAGGAAATCCTCCGCACCCGGACCGGACACCTCGTATTTGGCGAAGTTGGCGATCTCGGTGACGCCGACCTTCTCGCGCGTGGCGCGCACTTCCTCGCCGATCGGGCCGAAATCGTTGGAGCGATGGAAGGACACGATGTCCTTCGGCTCGGTGCCCTTCGGCGCGAACCAGAGCGGTGTCTCCAGCCCCCACGAATCGCCCATCACGGCGTTGTTGGCGAGCATCGTGTCATAGAGCGGTGTCGTCTGCGCGGGACGGGCGGCAGGCAGTTCTTCGTTCGGGAAGCGGATCGAGAAGCGCCGCGAATAGTTTTCGCGCACCTTGGCGTTTGTGTAGCGCAGCGTCGCCCATTCGCCGAAGCGGGCGACGTCCATGCCCCAGACGTCGAAGCCCGGATCGCCATGCACCATCCAGTTGGAGAGCGCGAGGCCGACGCCGCCGCCCTGGCTGAAGCCCGCCATGACGGCGCAGGCGCACCAGAAATTGGTCAGCCCCTGCACCGGACCGACCAGCGGGTTGCCGTCGAGGGCGAAGGTGAAGGGGCCGTTGATGATCTGCTTGATGCCGGCCTTCTCGATGCCGGGGAAATGTTTGAAGCCGATCTCCAGCGACGGCGCGATGCGGTCGATGTCGGGCTGCAGCAATTCATGGCCGAAATCCCACGGCGTGTTGACCTGCGACCACGGCTTGCAGGCCTTCTCATAGGTGCCGAGCAGGATGCCGTTGCGCTCCTGGCGGGTGTAGATCTCGCCCTTGAAGTCCAGCACGCCGATCATCTCGCGGCCGGTCGATTTGTTGAATTCCTCGACCTCTGGCATCGGTTCGGTGAGCAGGTACATGTGCTCCATGGCCAAAACCGGCAGCTCGACGCCGACCATGCGGCCGATCTCGCGCGCCCACAGGCCGCCGCAATTGACGACATGCTCGGCGTGAACCGTGCCCTGTTCGGTGACGACGTTCCAGGTGCCGTCCGGCTGCTGCGTCAGGTCGACGACGCGGTTGCGCAGCACGATCTCGGCGCCGAGTTTTTTCGCCGCCTTGGAATAGGCGATGGTGGTGCCGGACGGGTCGAGATGGCCTTCGACCGGATCCCACATGGCGCCAACGAAATTCTTCTCGTCCATCAGCGGGAACATCGCCTTGGCTTCCGAAGGCGTGATCAGCTCGGTATCCATGCCGAGATAACGGCCCTTGGCGTGGGCAAGCCGAAGGAAGTCCATACGCTCCGGCGTATCGGCCATCATGACGCCGCCGGTCAGATGCAGCGAGCAAGACTGGCCGGAGAGCTCCTCGATCTCCTTGTAGAGCTGGACCGTATAGGCCTGCAGCTTGGCGACGTTGGGGTCGCCGTTCAGCGTGTGGAAGCCGCCCGCCGCATGCCAGGACGAGCCGGAGGTCAGCTCCGAACGCTCGATCAGCATGATGTCGGTCCAGCCGGCCTTGGCGAGATGATAAAGCACCGAGCAGCCGACGACACCGCCGCCGATGACAACCGCTTTTGCATGAGATTTCATAAAGATAGGTCCGTTTTTACAGAGACTGAGTTTTAAGAGATTGAATCGAGTGGGCGAGGCGTAAAAACAAAGCGCAGATCGGCCACCGCAATGTTCTCTGCCAATTTACCATCAAGCGCGGCGAGGATGGTTTCACAGACGGAAGTGCGATGTTTCAGGACGTCATGGTTCCAGAAACGCAGGATCGAATAGCCTTGAGCGCGCATGAAGTCGTCACGGCGGCGGTCATATGAGCTGTCGGCATGTTGGTGCCCATCAATCTCGACGACAAGCCAATGCTCGCGGCAAGCGAAGTCGGCGAAAAAGGGACCGATGGAGAACTGGCGCGTAAAGCGACAACCGCCGAGCTTGCGCCCTTTTAACTCAAGCCACAGTAATGCCTCCGCTTGATTGCCTGCTTGACGCAGGTTTCTTGCTCGCCGAGTGGTGCCTTGTTTGCGGCGGCTTCGCGTTTGAGCAGCGCCTTCCCCCACTCCGTCGCCGCTTCGCGGCGCCACCTTTCCCCCCTCCGGAGGGAGAGGAAGGGAGCCGGCTGGAATCGCCTCGCGCCTTTCCTCTCCCCCGTCGATCGGGGGAGAGGTGTCGAGCGAAGCTCGACGGAGTGGGGGTCGACTGTTCATCCTCAACATAGAAGATCAGAAGTCCGTCGGCGCGCCGCCTTCGGCGCGGCGTTTTTCGACGAAGTCGTTGAGTTCCTCGCGGATGGCCGGATCCATGTAGGGCTCCTCGTAGGAAGCAAGGCGCTCCTTCCAGACCTTGTTGGTCCGCTCCATCGCCGTCGGCGAGCCGGCCTCGGTCCAGGTCTCGAAGTTGCGCCAGTCGGAGACGATCGGCGAATAGAAAGCGGTCTTGTAACGCTCTTGCGTGTGCTGGGTGCCGAAGAAATGACCGCCGGGACCGACCGCCTGGATGGCGTCGAAGCCGAGCGCGTCCTCGGAAAGATCGAGCGGGGTCAGGAACTCGGCCACCATCTGCAACAGGTCGATGTCGAGGATGGTCTTTTCGTAGGAGCAGCGCAGGCCGCCTTCCAGCCAGCCGGCGCCGTGCATCATCAGATTGCCGCCGCCCTGGATGGCGCCCCACAGCGAGAAGACGCTTTCATAGGCTGCCTGCGCGTCGATCGTGTTGGCGGCGCAGGTGTTGGAGGTGCGGTAGGGGATATTGTAACGGCGGGCGAGCTGGCCGCCGACGAGCTGTGCCTTCATATATTCGGGCGTGCCGAAAGCCGGCGCGCCGGACTTCATGTCGACATTGGAGGTGAAGCCGCCATAGCCGACCGGCGCCCCCTTCTTGACCATCTGCGCGAAGGCTATGCCGGAAAGCGCCTCGGCATTCTGCTGCACCAGCGCGCCGGCGACGGTGACGGGCGCCATGGCGCCCGAGAGCGTGAACGGGGTGACGATCACGGCCTGACCCATGCTGGCCATCTGGATGATGCCTTCCATCATCGGCACATCGAGCTTGAGCGGCGAATTGGTGTTGATAATGGTGAAGACCGACGGTTCCTGCATCAGCTGTTCGCGGCTGATGCCGCGGGCGATGCGGGTGATCTCGATACCGTCGACATTGCGCTCCTTGCCGAGTGAATAGATGTGGAAGACCTTGTCGGTGAGCATGGCGAGGTCGCGGATGCATTCCAGGTGCCGCACCGACGGATGGATGTCGATCGGCTCGACCGGATAGCCACCGGTGCACTGCAGGATGTTGTGCATCTGCGCCAGGCGCAGAAAATTGCGGTAGTCCGCCTGGTTGCCAGGCCGGCGGCCGCGGTCGAGGTCGGAGCAATTCGGCGCCGAAGCCATCATCGACAGGATGACGTTGTTGCCGCCGAAGCGCAGATTGTGCGCCGGGTTGCGGGCATGCAGCGTGAACTCCGACGGGCAATGCGAGACAAGCTCGAGGATCATGTCGCTGTCGAAGCGCACGCGCTCCGAGCCTTCGCGCACATCGGCGGCATGCGCCTTCATGATGCGGCGGGCTTCCTCGTGCAGCACGTCGACGCCGATCTCCTTCAGCACCCGCAGGGAGGCGAGGTGGATCGATTCCAATTCGTCGTCGGATACGAGCTTGGTCGGCGCCAGCGGGTTCTTCAATTGCCGGAAGGCGGGCTGCTCGAACGCGGCCGAGCCGCCGGCGCGCTTGCCCGCGCGGCCGCCACGGCGGGCGCGATCGGTTGCCAGTGCCGGTTCGGCGGGATGAAGGGCGGCGGTCATGAGAAGCCTCGTGAGGATGCGAAATTGGCCGGCATAATGGACCGGCGGCAATGCTGCCGGTGAGGAGGCGGCGACCACTAGGGCGAGGGAAGCGACATGACGGAAGGGGAGGATGCGAGCGTCATGCAACGCCGACTCTCCTGACAGGGAGTGGCTGGAACATACGCTTTCGCCGCCAGTTGGCCCTTACGGTGACCGGCCGCAACGGCTAAGCCTTCAACCGATTGGATCAGGACTGATGGCTCTGGCGGATTCAATGAGCAGCGAGAGGGTGCAGTGGGCCGCGATCACCGGCGTGATTGCGACCGTTTCGGTGTTCGCCATCGCGCAAGGGCTTTCCTATCCGCTGCTCAGCTTCATCCTGCAGCGGCAAGGCGTTTCGCCGGCCGTGATCGGTCTGTCGGCGGCGATGACGCCGGTCGGCTTCATCCTGTCCTCGCCGCTGATTCCGGGGCTGGCGCGCCGCTTCGGGGCGGGGCGCACCGCGCTCACTTGCGCAGCGCTCTCCGCGCTGGTGCTGGCGCTGGTCGGCTGGACGCAAAATGTCTATCTGTGGTTTCCGCTGCGCTTCCTGATCGGCGTGGTGACCAATCCGCTCTATGTGCTCAGCGAAATCTGGGTGATTGCGCTCGCGCCGCCGTCGCGCCGGGGCCGCGTCATGGGCATCTATTCCACCATCATCTCGGCCGGCTTTGCCGCCGGGCCGCTCTGCCTGCTTGCCGTCGGCACCGAAGGCTGGCCGCCTTTCCTGGTCGGCATCCTTGCTTTCGTCTTCTGCGGCGCCTGCCTGGCCGCGGTGGTGAAGCAACTGCCGAAAGTCGATGAGCCCGAGAACAAGGTTTCGGTGCTGGGCTTCATACCAACGGCTTGGCTGCTCATGTCGGCTGTGGTCGTCGCCGCCGGTTTCGAGCAGGCGATTCTGGCGCTGCTGCCGGTCTATGGAACGCATCACGGCATTCCCGAAGCGCGCATGTCGGCGCTGCTGTCGGCAATGATCGCCGGCAACATCGCCATGCAGGTGCCGCTTGGCCTGCTTGCCGAAAGACTGACGGCGCGCCTTGTACGCTTCGGGTGTGTGACGGTGACCATCCTTGGATGCGTGCTTTTGCCGGCGTTGATCGAGACGCCGCTGATCTGGGTGTGCGTCTTTGTCTGGGGCGCGGTTTCCTACGGCATCTACACGATGTCGATCATCGAGCTCGGCGAACGCTTCACCGGCTCGGCGCTGGTTGCCGGCAATGCCGCCTTTTCGCTGATGTGGGGCCTTGGCGGCATCGTCGTGCCGCCGCTCACCGGCAGCGTGATGGATGTCATCGGCGCCGCCGGCCTGCCGGTCACGCTGGGCGCCATCTGCGCCGCGCTGGCGGCGGCGACGGTCGTACGCCGGCGGGTTTTGTAATCAGTCTCGCCGCCGCTCTTGAATATCAACGCAGCGAACGCGATGTAGGCGGAGCCCCAGATGGAGACCCGCATGACCAGCACGATGACCAAAGCCCGGTCCGAATTGACCGCTGAAGATCGCTTCCTCTGGCTGGAAGACCGCAACGGCAAGGAAGCGCTGGACTGGGTTCATCGCCAGAATGCGCTGACCGTCGCCGAATTGCAGGGCGATCCCTCCTATCCGGCGACCTTCCAAACCGCGCTCGACCTGATGACGGCCGAGGACAATATGCCGGTCGGGACCGCGCTTGCCGGCTACGTCTATAATTTCTGGCAGGACAAGACCAATGCGCTGGGTCTCTGGCGGCGCACGCCCGTCGCTTCCTACAAGACCGACAAGCCGGAATGGGAGACGATCATCGATTTCGACCAGCTCTCGGCGAAGGAAGGCATCAAATGGGTGTTCGGCGGGGCGAGCCGGCTCTATCCCGACTTCGACCGCTGCCTGCTCTACATGTCGCCTGACGGCGGCGATGCCAGCGAGATGCGCGAATTCGACATCGCGACGAGGTCCTTTGTCGATGGCGGTTTTTCCGCGCGCGCTTCCAAGTCGGGTTTTTCCTGGCTGGACCGGGATACGGTGATCGTCTCGGCGGCTTTCGAGGACGAAGACAAGACGCAGTCAGGCTATCCGCGCGTCATCAAACTCTGGCGACGCGGCACGAAGCTCGAGGACGCGACGCCGATCTTCGAGGGCGAGAAGCAGCATCTCTCGGTCGGCGGTGGCGTCGAATATGACGGTGACAAGCGGCATGTGCTGCTCGGCAAGACGCTCGACTTCTTCACCTCGCACAGTTTCCTGCGGCTGGCTTCCGGCGAGAACCGGCGCATCCCGCTGCCCGACGATGCCACCGACACGGCGGTCTTCAAGGGACAACTGATCTTCGGCGTGCGCAGCCCATGGACAGCGCCGGACGGCACGCGCTGCCTGCCCGACGGGCTTTATTCCGTCGATTTCGACCGCTGGATCGAGAGCAGCGCATTCGGTCCGTTCGAAACCGTGCTTGCGCCGGCGCATCGCGTCTCGATCGCCGGGCTCGCCAGGACGCAGGACCGGCTGTTCATCAACCTGATGGACAATGTGCGCGGCAAGGTCATCGCCTGCGATCGCGCCGCCGACGGCTGGTCGCTCAAGCCGGTGGCGCTGCCCGACAACGGCAATGTCGGCATCAGCCATGTCGAGCATTTCGGCTCGAGCGTGTCTTTTTCCTTCACCGATTTCCTGACGCCGAGCTCGATCATCTGGTCGGACGACAATGGCGAGACACTCCAAACCGTGAAGGCGCAGCCGGCCCGCTTCGATGCTTCGCCCTATGTTTCGGAGCAGTTCGAGGCGCGCTCGAAGGACGGCACGATGATCCCTTATTTCGTGGTGCGGAGGCGCGACCAGAAAGGGCCGGTGCCGGCGCTGCTCTACGGCTATGGCGGCTTCGAAGTGCCGCTGCTGCCCGGCTATGCCGGCATCCGCGGCAAGCTCTGGCTGGACAGGGGCAACGCCTATGTCCAGGCCAATATCCGCGGCGGCGGCGAGTTCGGTCCGGCTTGGCACCAGGCGGCGCTCAAGGGCAAGCGCCAGAACGCCTTCGACGATTTCGCGGCCGTCGCCGAGGATGTGGTGAGGCGTGGCATCACCACGGCCGCGCAGCTCGGCATCCAGGGCGGCTCGAATGGCGGCCTGCTCACCGGAACAATGCTGACGCAGCGGCCGGAACTGTTCGGCGCCGTCATCATCGACGTGCCGCTGCTCGACATGCTGCGTTACACCGAATTGCCGCCCGGCGCCTCGTGGATCGCCGAATATGGCGATCCGTCGAACCCGGAGGAGGCGGCCTGGCTCGGCGCCTATTCGCCCTACCAGCATGTCGCGGCCAATGTCGCCTATCCGCCGGTACTGTTGATGACGTCGACCGCCGACGACCGCGTGCATCCCGGACATGCGCGCAAGATGGCGGCGCGGCTGCAGGAGGCAGGCCATGGCCGGACGCTGTTCTTCGAGGAAACCGAAGGCGGCCATGGCGGGCGCGGAGACCGCCGGCCGCAGGCGGCGCAGACGGCGATGCGCTACATCTTCCTGCAGCGGTCGCTCCGTAAGACTGCCTGACGGGGTGGCTTGAATTTTAGGCCTCAGGCGGCATAAGCTGCCGCCATGATCCGCTTCAGCACATCAGGCGCCTTCGGGGTCGCGGTGACGCCGTCACCGCGGACCCTTCGCGCCGAGCTTTTGCGGCTGTGCGCCCGCATCGGCTATTCGCCGCCTGCCTTCCTCTGACGAATCCGCCCCGGCTCCTGCCGGATTGATTCAAGAGGAAAGATCAAATCCATGACTTATCAGAATTATTCGCTGAAGCAGCTTCAGCAGATTGACGCCGCGCACCACCTTCATCCCTTCACCGACCACAAGGAACTGCGTGAGGCGGGCTCGCGCATCATTACCCATGCCAAGGGCCCGTTCATCTACGATGCCGACGACACCGAAATCCTCGACGGCATGGCGGGCCTGTGGTGTGTCAATGTCGGCTACGGCCGCGACGAGCTGGCCGAGGCGGCTTACGCGCAGATGAAGGAACTGCCTTACTACAACTCCTTCTTCAAATGCTCGACGCCGACGCCGGTGCTGTTGTCGAAGAAGCTGGCGGAGCTGGCGCCGAATCACGTCGGCCAGGTCTTTTACGGCTCGTCCGGCTCGGAAGCCAACGACACGGCGCTTCGGCTTGTCCGCCATTACTGGGCGCTCGAAGGCAAGCCCGAGAAGAACCGCATCATCTCGCGCAAGTCTGCCTATCACGGCTCGACGATCGCCGGCACGTCGCTCGGCGGCATGGAGCCGATGCACAAGCAACTCGGCGGCGCGGTGCCCAACATCGTCCATGTGATGATGCCTTACGGCTATGAGCTGGCGCTGCCCGGCGAAAGCGACCATGATTTCGGTATCCGCGCCGCGAAGGCGGTCGAGGACGCGATCCTCGAGGCCGGCGCCGACAAGGTTGCCGCCTTCATAGGCGAGCCGGTAATGGGCGCGGGCGGGGTGAAGATCCCGCCGATGAGCTACTGGCCGGAAGTCGAGCGCATTTGCCGCAAATACGATGTGCTGCTGATGCTGGACGAGGTCATCACCGGCTATGGCCGCACCGGCGAATGGTTCGCGGCGCAGACCTTCGGGGTCGAGCCCGACACCATCACCACCGCCAAGGCGCTAACCTCCGGCTACCAGCCGCTGTCGGCGCTGCTGGTCGGCGACCGTGTGGCCAAGACGCTGGTCGAGAAGGGCGGCGAGTTCTATCACGGCTATACCTATTCCGGTCACCCGGTGGCCTGCGCGGTGGCGCTCAAGAATCTCGAGATCATCGAGAAGGAAGGACTGGTCGAGCGCGTCAGGAATGACACCGGACCCTATTTCGCGCAGGCGCTGCAGGAACGGATCGCCGGCCACAGGCTGGTCGGCGAGGTGCGTTCGATCGGCCTGATGGGCGCGATCGAGATCGTCAAGGACAAGGCGACCAAGGAGCGCTATCTGCCGTCGGGAAGCGCCGCCGTCGTCGTGCGCGACCATGCGATCGCGAACGGCATGATGATGCGGGCTACCAGCGACACGATGATTCTCTCGCCGCCGCTGATCTGGACGCGCGACACGATCGACATGGCCTGCGAGCGTATCGCCAAGGCGCTCGATCTCGCGGATGCGGATTTGCGCAAGCGCTAGAGCCTTTCACCGTTTCACGAAACGGCGAACCGCTCTATCTCCTTGTTTTTACGCAATTCCGAACGGAAAACCGCTCACACTTTCCCGGAATTGCTCTAAGCGGATATTTTCCGGGCGCTCCTCGTTGGGCGCCCGGTCCATTCCTGTACGGCTCGCGGAGGGTATCTCCAAAACGCAAAAACCGCGTCCCGGCGGGAACGCGGCTCTGCCAGATACGCATGGCGTTTCGCTACAGGATACTTGCGAAACTTACGGGCTCCGGTACGCGAGACCTGATCCGGAGCGCCGGGCGGTTGCGATGTCCGCCTCGCAGTCCGTTTTAAAGACACATCGTTACCGGTGAGTTAGCGAGACCTTAAGCAAATCTAAATTTGCCGGCTTTGTGTCGAAAAAATCCGCTAATAACCGTTCGAAAGCAGCTGTTTAGCTTTTGTCGCCGCGCAAGAAATTTATGATGCCGGAAAAATCCGCGCCGGCGTGGCCTTGCGCGTTGAATAAGGCATAAAGCTGCGTGGCTTCGGCGCCGAGCGGGGTCACGGCGCCGGCGCTCTGCGCGGCTTCCTGCGACAATTTCAGGTCCTTCAGCATCAGCGCGGCGGCAAAGCCGGGCTTGTAGTCGCGGTTGGCCGGCGACGCCGGAACGGGGCCGGGCACCGGGCAGTAGGTGGTGAGCGACCAGCATTGGCCCGACGAGGTCGAGGCGACGTCATACAGCGCCTGGTGCGAGAGGCCGAGCTTCTCGGCCAGCACGAAGGCCTCGGCGACGCCGATCATCGAGATGCCGAGAATCATGTTGTTGCAGATCTTGGCCGCCTGTCCGGCGCCGTCGCCGCCGCAATGGACGACGCGCCCGGCCATCGGCTTCAGGATCGGTTCGGCGGCAGCGAAGGCCTCGTTCGATCCGCCGGCCATGAAGGTCAGCGTGCCGGCCGCGGCACCGCCCGTGCCGCCGGAGACCGGGGCATCGATCGATTGCAGGTCATGCTTGGCGGCAATCGCATGCGCCTTGCGCGCCGATTCAACATCGATGGTGGAGGAATCGATGAACAGCGCGCCTTTCTTTGCCTTGGGCGCGATGTCCTCATAGACCGACAGAACATGCTTGCCGGCCGGCAGCATGGTGATGACGAAATCGGCGTCCTTCACCGCAGCAACGGCGTTCGCCATCACCGTCACACCGTGCTCTTTCGCAACCGTCAGGTTTTCAGGCACGAGATCGAAGCCCAGCACCGAATGCCCCGCCTTGACGAGATTGGCGGCCATCGGATTGCCCATATTGCCCAAGCCGATGAAGGCGATGGTGCTCATTGTCTCTCTCCAAAAGTCTGTTCAGCGGCCAATCAGCGTCCGCGCAATGATGACGCGCATGATCTCGTTGGTGCCTTCGAGGATCTGGTGAACACGCAGGTCCCGCACCAGCTTCTCGATGCCGTAATCGTGCAGATAGCCATAGCCGCCATGCAATTGCAGCGCCTGGTTGGCGATGTCGAAGCCGATATCGGTGACGAACCGCTTGGCCATGGCCGACCATTTGCCGGCGTCGGGCGCCTTGCGGTCGAGCTTGGAAGCGGCGGCGTAGAGAAAGATGCGGGCCGCCTGCAGCTCCGTCTCCATATCGGCCAGCCTGAACTGCAGCGCCTGGAACTGGTTGATCTTGGAGCCGAAGGCCTTGCGCTCGGCCGTATAGGCGAGTGCCTTGTCGAGCGCCGATTGCGCGCCACCGAGCGAACAGGCGGCGATGTTCAGCCGTCCGCCATCGAGCCCGGCCATGGCGATGCCGAAGCCGGCGCCTTCCGCGGCCAGCAGGTTCTCGGCCGGCACCTTGCAATCCTCGAAGATGACTTGGCGGGTCGACTGCATGTGCCAGCCCATCTTGTGCTCATTGGCGCCGAAGGAGAGCCCCGGCGCATCCTTGGGCACGACGAAGGTCGAAATGCCTTTCGGGCCATCGCCGCCAGTGCGCGCCATCACGACATAGAGATCGCTGTCGCCGGCGCCGGAAATGAACTGCTTGGCGCCGTTGAGCACATATTCGCCGCCGTTTTTGACTGCGCGCGTCTTCAGCGCGGCGGCATCCGAGCCCGAACCGGGTTCGGTCAGGCAATAGCTCGCCAGCCACTCCATCGACGTCAGTTTCGGCAGGAAGCGCTGGCGCTGCTCGTCTGAGCCGAAGCGGTCGATCATCGAGGCCGCCATGTTGTGGATGGAAATGAAGGAGGAGAACGCCGGGTCGGCGTGGGCAAGCGCCTCGAAGATCAGAACCGCGTCCAGCCGCCCAAGCGCCGAGCCGCCGACATCGTCGCGCACATAGATGCCGCCCAGGCCGAGCGGCCCGGTCTCGCGGATCACATCGGCGGGGAAGTGCTTCGCCTTGTCCCAGTCGAGCGCATTGGGCGCGACGCGGTCCGCCGCGAAAGCCTGAGCCATCTCTTGGATGGCGCGCTGTTCCTCATTGAGTTCGAACTGGCCAGCGCCCGCATCGACTGCCGCGTCCATGGCGTGCTCCCTGTCGCTTCAGGCCTTGTGGCCTGTCGTTTTTGGCTTTGCGCGCCGTTCAATCTAGACCAATGATGCCGCCGCGCAACCCGGGCCGTTGAGAACCGGCTGTGCACGGAATGACCAACGGAGCTCTTGCGTGCCGACAATTTTCGATGAGTTGCTGGAGCGGTTTCAAGCCTATCTCGCCGGCGTCGACAGCGATCTCGTCGCGGATGAAGTCGCGCGCATCGGCTGGGACATGCCTTTCCGTTCTCTCGAACCGCGCGCGATTGACTGCCTTGGCCTTCTCGATCGCATCGCCGAGCTGGCGCCGACAAACGCCAGGCCGCTGGCGCGGTTCGTTGCCGATCATCGGGCTGAGCTGCGCTGGGGGCAGACCTATACCGCCGCCGATTTCGGGCAGGGTTTCATCGACAATTACGGTTGGCTGGAGGTTTTCGGCACGCGCGGGCATTTCGTCAATGACGCGGTCGCTGGCGGTCTGCTGATCCTCGGGCCGGACATCGTCTATCCCGACCATCACCACATCGCGGAAGAAATCTACATTCCGCTGACCAGCGGCACCGAGTGGCGGATGGAGGAGGGGAACTTTCATATTCGCGACGCCGGCGAGGTCATTCACCACGCCTCCAATGTCAGCCATGCCATGCGCACGGGCACGGAGCCGCTGATGGCGCTCTATCTCTGGCGCGGCGGGCCGCTGGCGCAGAAATCAATCATCGGCTCGGGAGGCAAGGGCTGATGGCCAAGGCGATCATGCTGCAGGGCACCGGCTCCGATGTCGGCAAGACCGTGCTGGTGGCCGGGCTTTGCCGCGCCGCGAAGAATCGCGGATTGAAGGTCAGGCCGTTCAAGCCGCAGAACATGTCGAACAACGCCGCCGTCGCCGACATTCCTGGCGACAAAGCCGGCGAGGGCGAGATCGGTCGCGGGCAATGGCTGCAGGCACTGGCCTGCGGGGTGAGGCCGACCGTCCATATGAACCCGGTGCTGCTCAAGCCGCAGAGCGATATCGGCTCGCAAGTGGTGGTGCAGGGCAAGGTCCATGGCGAGGCGCGGGCGCGCGACTACCAGGCGATGAAAGCCGGGCTGATGGACGCGGTGCTGGAGTCCTGGGCGAAGGTCGGCGAGGGCGCAGATCTTGTCATCGTCGAGGGCGCCGGCTCGCCGGCCGAGATCAATCTCAGGAGCCGCGACATCGCCAATATGGGCTTTGCCACGCGCACCAATGTGCCGGTGATCCTGGTCGGCGACATCGATCGCGGCGGCGTTATTGCCTCCGTCGCCGGCACGCATCTCATCCTGCCGGAGGAAGACCGGCGCATGATCGCCGGCTATCTCATCAACAAGTTCCGCGGCGATGTCTCGCTGTTCGACGACGGCATAAGGGCGATCGGAAAGTTCACCGGCTGGCGTTGTTTCGGGGTCGTGCCGTGGCTGAAGGCGGCCGCACGGCTGCCTTCAGAGGATTCCGTCGTGCTCGAGCGTCTTGCTGCCGGCGAGAAGCGGGCGCTGAAGGTGGCGGTGCCGATGCTGGCGCGCATCGCCAATTTCGACGATCTCGATCCGCTGAAGGCCGAACCGCAGGTCGAGGTGGTGTTCGTGCCGTCAGGCAAGAGGCTGCCGGAAGATGCCGGATTGGTGGTCATTCCCGGCTCGAAATCGACGATCGGCGATCTCATCAAATTCCGCGAGAACGGCTGGGATCGCGATCTTCTCGCCCATCGCAAGCGCGGCGGCCATATCGTCGGCATTTGCGGCGGCTACCAGATGCTCGGCAGAAGGGTGACCGACCCAGACGGCATCGAGGGCAGCGTGACCGAGGCGGAGGGTCTCGGCCTGCTCGACATTGAAACAGTGATGGAGCCTGAAAAGACCGTGCGCAATTCAAGCGCGCATTCGGTGCAGTTCGGGCTGCCGCTTGAAGGCTACGAAATCCATCTCGGCCGCACCACCGGCCCGGACACGGCGCGGCCGTCGACGATCCTCAACGGCGCCGAGGACGGCGCCGTTTCCGCCGACGGCAAGGTGATCGGCACCTATCTGCACGGGCTGTTTTCAGCCGACGCCTATCGCGCCGCCTATCTGGAGAGCCTTGGCGTGAGAGGAGGCGGCATCGATTACCGCGCCGACGTCGAGAAGGCGCTGGACGAGGTCGCGGCCGAGCTGGAACGGCATCTCGACTGCGACGCGATTTTTGGGCTGGCGCGCTGACTACGCCTTCTCGCCCGCCTTGGGCCAATAGGTGCCGAACGACCAGACATTGCCTTCCGGGTCGAGGCAGATGAACTCGCGGCTGCCATAGTCGCGGTCGACCAGTTCCTGAATGATTTTCGCGCCGGCCTTCTTGGCGCGCTCATAGGCGGCGTCGGCGTCATCGACGGCGACGTAGATCGACTTGCCGCCGCCACCGCTTGGATCACCGACCATCTTGCCGTAGTCGTCGTCGCGCGCGGTGCCCAGCATGATCATCGAGGACCCGAAGGTGAGCTCGGCGTGGTGGACGATATCGCCCTCGCCATAGCGGGCGCGAAGTTCAAAGCCGAAGGCCTCGCTGAGCCAGTCGATCATCTTGGCCGCGTTCCTGTAACGCAGGGCTGGATAGAGACGGGGTGCTTCGTTTGCTGTCGGCATGACAATCTCCCTGTGTCGGTTGATGAATGTCAGTCTGTGCGAAGGCCGGTTGCCGCGTCTTGAAGAAATGTTACCTCGCCTGAGGCTACATCGTCGCCGCGAGCCCCGTCGGCGTTTCGCCGGCAAGCTGGCGGAATTCACGCGCTAGATGCGCCTGGTCGGCATATCCGCAATCGGCTGCGATGTCGGCCCAGTCGTCCTGCCGCTTCGATAGTGACAGCGCGCGGTTGAAGCGCACGATGCGCGACAAGGTCTTCGGGCCGATGCCGATCGCGTCGGCGAATTTGGCCGCCAGATGCTTGCGGCTCCAGCCGATTTCGCCCGCGAGCGCGGAAATGCGGGTGCGGCCGCCCGACGCGATGACCGTCCGGTAGGCCCAGGCGATTTCGGGCGAAAGCGCATGCCCCTCCGCCAGGCGGCCGGCAATATAGTTCTCGGCGATGTCGAAGCGCCTGTCCCAATCCGACGCCTCGCCGAGCCGCTCGCGCAGCGCGATGCCGTCAAAACCCAGCACATCGTCCAGCTCGACCATGCGATCCCGCAGCTCGCTCATCGGCAGGCCGAAGAATTGCCTGGCGCCAAGCGGCGTGAAATTGACCTGGACACAGCGGGCACCGCCGAAGGATTCGATCATGACCGGCCCGGCAAAGAGGCCGGCGGCGAAGCTGGCGTAGCGGTCATTGTCGCCAGGCGTGTGGCCGAGCCCGATGGCGAAGGCTTCGGCGAAACTGATCACCAGCGGCACGGTCAGCGAGGCATATTCGACGATGCGGAAATGGCCGGGCCATATCTCCCGATAGCCGCAGATATCGGTGACGATGCCTGCGAGCGAGGCCGCAGGCTTGCGCCGCACCATCTCGAAATGGAGGGCGGGAGAGCGATTATCCTGGCGGTGGCGCTCTGTCTCGTCGGACATCCCGCGAGCCTAGCAGACCGTATCTCCAAATCAAAAGCGCCCGGCAGGGCCGGGCGCTCCGAGTTGCCCGAGATCTGCGAATCTTAAGCGCCGCGCATCAAACAGCCGGCGGTGAGCACGATATAGGCGATGAGCATGATCCAAACGGACGCAAACGGAATGATGCAAGCAGGCCAAGAGCGGCAAGAAGGCCGATGATGGCGATGACCAACGAAATAATGAACACAAGCTGGGTGGGTGCACTGAGATTCATGTCTGGTCCCTCCAACATGATTCGCAACGCTGGAATTGTACCAGCAGCCGCCTCACGCACCAATGAGCTGGCGCAGCGGATTGGCGGGGTCGGCTAGTAGCTTGATCGCCAGCGCCAGGCAGACCACCACCAGCAGCGGCTTGATCAGCCTCGCGCCGACGCGGATGGCCAGGCTCGCGCCAACGCGGGCGCCGATGAACTGCGCCACGCCCATCATTAGGCCGATCTTCCAGTCGATGACGCCGACGGCGGCGAAGACGATGAAGCCGCCGATGTTGGAAGCGAAGTTGAGCAGCTTGGTGTGCGCCGTGGCCTTGAGCACGCCGTAGCCGGCGAGGGTGACGAAGGCGAGCATGTAGAAGGAGCCGGCGCCGGGGCCGAAGACGCCGTCATAGAAGCCGACAAGCGGCGGGATAATCAGCCCGAACAGGAAAGGCGACAGCCGTTCGGCGCGGTCGACATCATCCATATTCGGCTTAAGCGCGAAGTAGAGTGCGATGGCGATCAGGAGCAGCGGCAGGATGGCGCGCAGGAAATCGCCGGGCACGACGGTCGCCAAAAGCGCCCCGACCGCGCCGCCGACAAGCGCCACCAGCGCCGACGGCAGCTGCCGGCGCAAATCGACCTGGCCGTTGGCGGCATAATGGATGGTGGCCGACCCGGAACCGAACATGCCCTGCAATTTGTTGGTGCCAAGGGCTGCGACCGGCGAAAAACCGGCCAGCAGCAGCGCCGGGATCGTGATCAGCCCGCCGCCGCCGGCAATCGAGTCAACGAAGCCGGCGGCAAAGGCAGCGGCGATGAGGATGAGGACGGTCTGCAGGGTCAGGTCGATCATGAGGCTGGCAAGTCACGGCGAAAAGAGCCGCTGCTTGCAACACGCTCCACCAGTTTGCGCAAGGCCAATTCCGCGCCAGAGCGTTCGCCGTTCCACACCGAACCGCTCTGTTCCTTGCTTTGGCGCAATTCCGGACGGAAAACCGCTTCACACTTTTCCTGGAATTGCTCTAACAATCTCGACGGAGTCGCAAAGGGAGCTTTGGCGATGGTGCTGCTCGACCAGATACGTTCGATCTTCGACGGTGACCCGGGCGTTCGCAAGGTCGCGGACGATCCGGTGCTGTCGGCGGAACTCTTGATGCTGTTCCGCATGATCCTGGCCGACGGTTCGGTCTCGGAGAGCGAGATGGTCGTCTTTCGGCGCATCTGCAAGGAAGCCTTCGGCATTCCGGAAAGCAGCATCGACAGCGTCATCGAATACCTGAACGACTACGGCTACGAGACCAACGGCTCGCAGGCGATCTCGCTGTTCCGCGACCTCGATGTCGAGCGCCGGAAACTGCTTGCGCGCCACATGGCCGAGATCGCCAAGGCCGACGCCAGGCTGGCGGAGAGCGAAGTGAAGCTGTTGCGCCGCACGCTCGACCTGCTCGATATCAGCCCCGTCGATCTGGTGAAGCCGGAGAGCTGAAGCAATTCCAGGGACAGTGTGTGCGTTTAGGCTCGGCGACTTCGCCGTAGCCTTCCGTCCGAAATTGCGTCAGCAAACACGCCGGCTCACCCCTGTTCCTGCATTTTGCGTGCGATGGCGCGGTGAAGGTCGGGCGCCGCGGCGACCAGCGCCTGCGCCGCTTCCGAGCGCGGATGGTCCAGCACCTCCGCGGCGCGGCCGCGCTCGACGATCTTGCCTTCATGCATGACCAGGACCTCGTCCGCCATGGCGCGGGCGACCGTCAGGTCATGGGTGATGAAGAGGTAGGCGATGCCGAGCTTCTGGTTGAGCTCGGCGAACAGGTCGAGGATCTGGGCGCGGATCGAGACATCCAGCGCCGAGACCGGCTCGTCGGCGACCACCAGCTTTGGGCGGGTGATAATGGCGCGGGCGATCGACAGGCGCTGGCGCTGGCCGCCCGAGAATTCATGCGGATATTTGTCCATGTCGCGTGGGCCGAGCCCGACTTCGTGCAGCGCGTGCGCGACCATCTCGCGGCGCTCGGCCTGTGCCGGCTGCTTTTCCAGAAGATGCAGCGGCTCGGCCACCAGCTTCTCCACCTTCTGGCGCGGGTCGAAGGAGCCGTAAGGATCCTGGAACACGACCTGCATGTCGCGCCGGGCCGGCCTCAGCGCCGATTCCGGTTTGCCCGTGATGGTATCGCCGCGAAAGCGGATCGTGCCGGCCGTCGGCTTGTCCAAGGCAAGGATCATGCGGGCGAGGGTGGACTTGCCGCAGCCCGAGCGTCCGACGAGCGCCACCGACTGGGCAGGCTCTATGGTGAGCGAGACATCGTCGACGGCGCGGATCGGCTGCGCCGGTCGGAACAGAGTTTTGCGCCGTCCCGGATAGTCCCGGCCGACGCCCTCGACTTCGAGCAAAGGCTTTGCCGAGCCGGCAAAGTGCGGTTTCGGACGCGCCGGCACGTGCATGGAGGCCAGCGCCAGCTCGCGCGTGTAGGGGTGTTGTTGCTCCGACAGCGTACGGGCGGTGTCGCCGGCTTCCGTCACCTCGCCACGGCGCAGGATGGTCAGGCGGTCGGCCATCTCGGTGACCACGGCAAGATCATGCGAGATGAGCAGAAGGCCCATGCGGTTTTCGCTGACCAAGTCACGCAGGAGATCGAGGATCTGCGCCTGCAGCACCACGTCGAGCGCCGTCGTCGGCTCGTCGGCGATCAGAAGTTTGGGCTTCAGCGCGCAGGCGATGGCGATGACGACGCGTTGGCGCTGGCCGCCGGACAGTTCGTGCGGGTAGCGCGACAGCGGGAATTTGGCCTCCGGCAGCCCGACGCGGTCGAGGATCTTTCGGGCGCGCCCCTCGGCTTCGGCGCGGCCCGCTCGGGTGTGCCAGCGTATGCCTTCGGCGACCTGTTCGCCGATTGTCTTGACCGGGTTCAGCGCCATCATCGGCTCCTGGAAGACCATGCCGATGTCATCGCCGCGCAAGGCGCACATCTGGTCCTCGGTCGCGCCGAGGATGTCGATGCCGTCGAAGGTGATGCGTCCGTCGGCGCGTGCCAGATGCGGCAAAAGTCGCATGATGGTCAGCGCCGTCATCGACTTGCCGGAGCCGGATTCGCCGACAAGGCCGACAACCTCGCCGGGCGAGACTGTCAGCTCGACGCCTTTCAGGATCGATGTCGCGCCGATGGCCAGCGACAGGTTTTCGATCTCGAGCAGGCTCATCGGCGCCGCCGTGATTTCGGGTCAAGGATGTCGGCGATGCCGTCGCCGAGCAGGTTCAGCCCAAGCACGGTGATGACGATCGCCATGCCCGGAAAAATCGCCATCCAGGGTGCGGTCACCATGCGCGTCTGCGCGTCGAACAGCATGCGGCCCCAGCTCGGCATCGGCGGCTGGGCGCCGAGGCCGACATAGGAAAGCGCGGCTTCGGCGAGGATGCCCAGCGCGAACTGGATGGTGCCCTGAACGAGCAGCAGCGTCGCGATGTTGGGCAGGATATGCTCGACGGTGATGCGCGTCATGCCCTTGCCGGCGGCGCGCGCGGCAAGGATGAACTCGCGCGGCCAGATGGCGAGCGCGCCGGCGCGGGCGACGCGCGCAAAGACAGGTATGTTGAAGATGCCGATGGCGATGATGGCGTTGATGGCGCCCGGACCGAAGATCGCGGTGATCATGATCGCCGAGAGCAGCGCGGGAAAGGCGAAGACCAGGTCGTTGACGCGCATCAGCGCCTCGTCGGCCAGTCCCCCGCGCGCGGCGGCGAAAGCGCCGAGCGGCACGCCAATGCCCATGCCGATGCCGACGGCGACAAGCGCCACGGCGATCGAATTGCGAGCGCCGACCATGATCATAGACAGGATGTCGCGGCCGAAATGGTCGGTGCCGAACCAGTGCGCCCAAGAGGGTGCCTGCGTCTTGTCGGCGATCACCAGCCTGGTGACGTCGTAGGGCGTCCAGACGAAGGAGATGAGCGCCACGGCCACGATCAGCAGCGCGATGGCCAGACCGATCAGGAAGGAGCGATTGCCGAGGGCCTTGGCCAGCACGCCGGTAAGGGTTTCCTCGGGCAGGTCGATGTGCATGCTCATTGCCGGCCTCTGAGGCGCGGGTCGACGATGGCATAGGAGAAATCGACGAGGAGGTTGATAAAGATCACGGCGGTGACCAGCAGCATGACGATGCTCTCGACCACGATCAGGTCGCGCTGGGTGATCGCCTGGAAGATCAGCCGGCCGAGGCCAGGCAAGTAGAAGACGTTCTCGATAATGATGGTGCCGGCGAGCAGGAAGGCGAATTGCAGGCCGAGAATGGTGAGCACGGGGATCATGGCGTTGCGCAGCGCATGGCGCCAGAGCACGGCGCGATAGGGCAGGCCCTTGGCACGGGCGGTGCGGATATAGTCTTCGTTCAGCACCTCGATCAGCGCCGAGCGGGCGACACGCGCCAGGATCGCCGCTTGCGGCAGCGCGAGAGCGATGGCCGGCAACAGCAGAGCTTTCAGCGCCGTCCAGATACCGGCGCCCCAGCCCGGAAAGCCGCCGGCGGGAACGAGGTGCAGCCAGACGGCAAACAGATAGATCAGCATCAGCGCGAACCAGAAATTCGGCACTGCGACGCCGAGCTGGGCGGCGCCCATGGCAAGCGTGTCGCCGGCGCGGCCCTGGCGGCTGGCGGAGAACACGCCGACCGGAATGGCGATGATGGTCGAGAGCGCCAGCGCGATCAGCGCCAGCGGCAGGGAAACGGCAATGCGTTCGCGCACGAGTTCTATGACGGGCACCGAATAGGTGTAGGAGCGGCCGAAATCGAGGCTGAGCAAGCCGCCCGCCCAGTGGAGATAGCGCAGCACCAGCGGGGCATTCAGTCCCATCTGGTTGCGCAACATTTCAACCTGGTCGGCGCTGGCATTGAGGCCCAGCATCAGGCGCGCCGGGTCTCCCGGCAGGATCTCCATGACCGCGAAGACGACCATCGAGGCCAGCACCAGGGTGAGGGCCGCGATGATGATGCGTTTCAGGAGATAGGCGGTCATGGGAAGCGATCGGTCGATCGCGCCGGTCTCAATCCGTCCACTCCACCTTGGTCAGATCGTCAGCCTCGATCGGCCAGTTCGTCCACATACCCTGCAGCTTGGCGTCCCAGACGCCAATCTTGGGCAGCTCGAACAGGTAGACGGCGGGCACGTCATGCGCGAGAATCTTCTGCGCCTCGCCCAGCAGCTTCAGCCTCTTGTCCTTGTCGACCGTGGTGCCGAGCTCCTTGATGACATCGTTGAACTTCGGATTGTCATACTGGAAATAGTAGCCGGGCCGCGAATAGATATCGATGTCGTTGGGCTCGACATGGGAAACGATCGTCAGGTCGTAGTCCTTGTTGGTGAAGACCTGGCTCAGCCACTCCGCCCATTCGACCGGGACGATCTGCAGATTGACCCCGATGTCCTTCAGTTCGGACTGAATCACCTGGCCGCCGTCGCGTGCATAGGGTACGGGCGGCAGCTTGATCGTGGCCGAGAAGCCGTTCTCAAGCCCCGCTTCCTTCAGATATTCCTTAGCCTTGGCGATGTCGTGCGGATAGACGCCCGTGAGATCGACATAGCCCGCATCGCCTGGCGAGAAATGAGAGCCGATCGGCTTTCCAAGGCCGTTCGAAGCGGCCGCGATGATGGCACTGCGATCGATCGCCGAGGCGAGCGCCTGCCGCACCGCGAGCTTGTCGAAGGGCGGCTTCCTGTTGTTGATCGACAGGATGGTCTCGCCCTCGGTCGAGCCGATCACGACACTGAAGCGAGGATCGGACTGGAGCTGCGCGAGCGCGTCTTGTGCGGGCATGTTGGCGAAAGCCTGGATGTCGCCCGAGAGCAATGCCGGAACAGCCGCGGCGGCGTCGGGCACGATGCGGAATGTCGCCTTGTCGAGCGCGGCGGGTGTACCCCAGTAATCCGGGTTCTTGACGAGCGTGATCTCGGAACCTTTGGCCCAGTGATCGAGCTTGAATGGACCGGTGCCGATCGGCTTGTCCTTATTGCCGTCGGCCGACCCCTTCGCCACGATCACCGCCGCAACCTGGCCCATGTCGTATAGGAAACTGCCCTGCGGCCCGTCGAGAGTGACCTTGACGGTCGCCGGATCGACCGCAGTGACATCGGTGATGTGCGCAAAGAGCTGCTTTTGCGGATTGAGCGAATCTTTGGCACGCGCTCGGTCCAGCGAGAATTTCACGTCGTCGGCGCTGAAGGCCGAGCCATCGTGGAACTTCACGCCGGAATGCAGCTTGAACGTGTAGACTTTGCCGTCGTCAGACACGGTCCAGTTTTCGGCGAGACCGGGCTGAACCTGGCCGTTATCGTCGATGCGGGTCAGCCCTTCAAAGACATTGGCATAGGTGACCTCGCCGATAGCTGCGGCCGCGCCGGCGGTCGGATCGAGATGCGGCGGCTCGAGCACGATGCCGAGCGTGAGATCGGTGCGTGCGGCAAAGGCCGACGTGGCGGCGGCAAGCGACAGCACAGCCGCGGCCAGGATGGTCTTCCACAGTTTCATCGCAGAACTCCCATTGCTCAAACCTGCTCAAGCCGGCGGATAGAAGCGTGATTTCGCGCGCGAGTAAATTGCGTTTCGTGCTGCCCGGCGGGGCCAGGCGGAATGTTTTTACCCATTAGTCGATCGTGCCGCGCAAGAGCACATTGAGGCCGATCGCCATCACCTTGGCCGATTCCACCATGTCGGCGATGCCGACCCATTCGTCGGGCCGATGGGCGAGGTCGAGAATGCCCGGACCGTACGCAATGCAGTCATAGAGATGGCCGATGCGCGCGACATGCTTCTGGTCGTAGGTGCCGGGTGAGATCACATAATCGGGCTCGCGCTCGAACACCTCCATGATACCTTTGGCAACGGCTTTCACCACCGGCGCGTCGCGCTCGGTCATCAGCGGCAGCACCTCCATCAGGTCGCGGATCTCGTAATCGAACTTTTTGCGCTCGCGTTTCAGCCGCTCGAGGATGCCGGTGACTTCGCCCTTCACGGTGGCGATGTCCTCTTCCAGCAGGAACCGCCGGTCTATGGTGAGCCGGCAGGAATCCGGCACGTTGGGCGAGGGGAGGCCCGGTCGGAAGTCCTCGGTCTGGCCGCCATGGATGGAATTGATGTTCATGGTCGAGCGCCTTGCGCCTTCCGGCACCACCGGCATGCGCGTGATCTTGCGGTCGAGCGCCGGGAACAGCTCGTCCTCAAAGGCCTGCAGCACGGCGCCCATATGACGCACCGCATTGTCGCCGAGGAACGGCATCGAGCCATGCGCGATCTCGCCCTTGGTCTCGATCTCGGCCCACCAGACGCCGCGATGGCCAAGGCAGATGCGGTCCTTGTTCAACGGCTCGGGGATGATGACGTGGTCGACCTTCGGCCTGGAGAAATAGCCGAGCCTGGCCAGATGCGCGACGCCGCCGAAGCCGCCCGATTCCTCGTCCGCCGTGCCCGATATCTCGATGGCGCCGGGAAAGTCGGGATAGGTGTGCATGAAGGCTTCCACGGCGATGACCGACGCGGCCAGACCACCTTTCATGTCGCAGGCGCCGCGGCCATAGACCCTGCCGTCCTTCACCACGCCGGCAAAGGGATCGACGGTCCAGCCGTCGCCGGCCTCGACCACGTCGATATGCGAGTTGAAATGCACGCAGGGACCGGGCGAGCGGCCATCGAAGCGGGCGACGACGTTGACGCGCGGATAACGGTTGCTGTCGCCGGGCGCGCCCTCGGCACGGATGAATTCGGTTTCGAAGCCGCGTTTCTTCAGGCGCGCGCCAAGAAACTCGGCGCAGGGCCGGTAGGCCTCGCCTGGCGGATTGACGGTCGGGAAGCGGATCAGGTCCGCGGTGAGCGCGACGAGGTCGTCGGCCCGGTCCTCGACCGCCTTGAGAAGTTGTTCATTCATGCGGCGGATTGAAGAAGGAACGCAGCACTTTTGCAAGCAAGCAGTCGCTCATTGCCACAGGACGATCCAGGCATGGCCCAACGCCTCCGGTTAAACTTCAGAGGGTGCGTTTCACGTCGGCACCTATACCGGGAAATCGTTCAAATTGACCGCGTCGGATTGGCGGATTCGTCAACGAGTGTGTGGTACTTAACGCACCTGCCGGCAAAAAGATGGAAAACCGCGTGGATGGCAGGGGCAATCAAAGGGGTTTGATCGCATGAAAAAGTTCGTTCTCATGGCAACCGTGCTGGCAACCGCGTTGTTCGGCATGTCCGTCGCAAGCCGGCCGGCCACGCTGGTCGCCAATATCGACGTCTCGACACAGACCATGACCGTCAGCAAATACGGCCAGGTCGTCTATCGCTGGAGCGTGTCGACCGCGCGCAAGGGCTATTTCACGCCGCGTGGCAGCTACCGGCCGCAATGGGCAACCCGGATGTGGTATTCGCGCAAATACGACAACTCGCCGATGCCCTATTCGGTGTTCTTCCACGGCGGTTACGCCATTCACGGCACCGGGGCGGTAAGAAATCTCGGCCGTCCGGCCTCGCATGGCTGCGTGCGTCTGCATCCGGCCAATGCCGCGACCTTCTACGCGATGGTCAAGGAAGCCGGCTTTGGCAACACGCGGATCGTCGTGGCCAACTGAGTTCCTGGGCGGCAAAAAGGCCCTTTACTGGCCGGCTGCCGCCTTTGCCTTTGCGCGCTTGCGGCGGCGGCCGCTGATTTCCCAGCGCTTGTGGAACCACATCCACTGTCCAGGATCCTCGCGCACCCAGCGCTCGACCACGTCGGTGAGAAGCTGGGTGGCGGCATCGACGTCGACGCTGCCGTCGCCGGTGCGCGGCAGGGCCAGCTTGTCCTCGATTTCCAGCCGGAAGCGATTGCCCGGCAGCCTGATGCAGCGGGCGGGGTAGACATCGCAGTCATAGTGGCGGGCAAGCATGCCGAGCATCGGATTGGTCTGGCATGGACGGCCGAAGAAAGTCGTCTCCACGCCACCGGAGAATTTCTGATCGACCAAAACGCCGATATTGCCGCCTTTCTCCAGGATGGCGGCAAGGGCGAAAGACGCTCCGGCGGCGGAGGGCAACAGCGCGCCCATAGAGGAGCGGCGCGTCGAGTGGATGTAGTCGGCGAGATAAGGGTTGTTCGGCGGGCGGAACAGCGCGGTGATGTTCATGCCGAATGTGGCGGCGGCCACCGGCAGCAGCTCGAAATTGCCGAGATGGCCGGTGAACAGGATATGCGGCTTCTTCTCGCCGGCGATCTCGACGAAATGCTCGATGCCCCGCACCTCGATCCGTCCCGGCTTCGAAGCATCCGGATCGAAGTCGAAGAGCGCGTCGAGGAAAATATATTCGGCCGCGAGGCGGGCCATATTGCCCCACATGTCGCGCGCGATGGCTTCGATCTCGGCATCGCTCTTTTGCGGATAGGCAAAGCGCAGATTGTTGACCGCCACGCGGTGGCGCCCGACCAGCGGACCGACCCGGCGGGCGGTGCGATCGGCGAAGTTGAGCGCACTGTCGGGCGGCAACAGGCGCAGCAGCGAAAGCAATACGATGGCGAGCTTGGCGACCAGCCAGTGCTCCATCTGGCGCAGCCGCCGGCCGTAGCGGAACATGAAGTCCCGGCGGGCTTTCCTGAGCGCGTTGCCGACCATCCGCCTTTCCCGGAACTGCTTTAGGAAACGCGCAGGATGATCTTGCCGAAGACGTCGCGGCCTTCCATGCGCTTCAGCGCGGCATCGATGTCGTCGAAACCCACTTCGGTATCGATGACGGGGGCGACAAGACCGGCGGCCATCTTCTGCATGGCATTGGCCATGTTCTCCATGCGGCAGCCGAAGGAACCGAGCAGCTTCAGCTGCTGCTGGAAGAGCTGCATCAAATTGACCTGCGTCGACACGCCGGAGGTCGAGCCGCAGGTGACGAGACGGCCACCGCGCTTGAGCGACAGCATCGAGCCCGCGAAGGTGTCGGCGCCGACATGCTCGAAGACGACGTCGACGCCCTTCTTCTTCGTCAGCTTGCGCACGACGCCTTCGAACCGATCCTCGCGGTAGTTGATGACGTGGTCGGCGCCGAGCGCCTTGGCCTTGTCGATCTTGTCGTTGGAGCCGACCGTGGTGATCACCGTGCAGCCCATCTTCTTGGCGAGTTGGATCGCTGCCGTGCCGATGCCGGAGCCGCCGGCATGGACGAGGATGGTTTCGCCGGGCTCCAGCCTGGCGTTGTCGAACAGCATGTGCTCGACCGTGCCGAAGGTGACTGGCGCGACCGCGGCGCCGATCTCGGTCACGCCGGGGGGAGCGGGCACCAGGAGGCGCGCCGGCAGGTTGATCTTTTCCTGGGCGAAGCCGTCGAGGTGGAAACCGTGGACGCCGGAGACATGCTCGCAGAGATTGTCGCGGCCTTCGCGGCAGGCGCGGCACAGTCCGCAGGTGCGCGCGCCGTAGATCGAGACCAACTGTCCGGGTTGCAGGTTGGACACGCCGGGGCCGACCGCCTCGACCTCGCCGGCGGCTTCGGCGCCGACGACCAGCGGCAGCTTGCGTTTGGCGAAGGCCATGCCGCGCCAACCCCAGACGTCGATATGGTTGAGCGCCACTGCCTTGATGCGCAGCGTCACTTCGCCGAGCGAAGGCGGCGGGGGAGGCGGCAGGTCCACCGTTTCGAGACGGCGGTCCTCGATAAGTTGCAATGCGCGCATGGGCCTGTCGGTATTGTGGACGCGGAAAAACGTCCGCTTAGACCGGTTCCCGCGCCATGACAAGGCAGGTGTTCTGGCCGCCAAAGCCGAAGGAGTTCGACAAAACCGTGCCGACCTCGGCGTTGCGCTTCTTGTTCGGCACCACGTCGAGGACAATAGCCGGATCGGGATTGTCGTAATTGATGGTCGGCGGAATGACGCTTTCGCGCATGGTCATCAGCGAGAAGGCGGCTTCCACCGCGCCGGCGGCGGACAATGTGTGACCGATCATCGACTTGTTCGACGAGATCGGCATCGATCCGATGCGCTCGCCGAAGACGGTGGACAAAGACAGGTGCTCCATCTTGTCGTTTTCGGGCGTCGAGGTGCCGTGGGCATTGACGTAGTCGATCTCGTCTTCGCTCAAACCAGCATCGGCAAGGGCGGCGCGCACGGCCGCGATCGCCGGCGAGCCGTCGGGCTTGGAGCGGGTGCGGTGGAAGTCGTCGGCTTTCTCGCCGCAGCCGCGCATGATGCCCAGGATCGTCGCGCCGCGCGCAAGGGCCGCCTCAAGCGATTCCAGTACCAGCGCGCCCGAACCCTCGGCCAGCACGAAGCCGTCGCGGTCCTTTGAGAAGGGCTTTGAGGCCTTCTCGGGAATGTCGTTGTGGGTGGACAGCGCCGAAAGCAGCGAGAAGCGGATCAGGGCCTCGGCAGTCGCCGAGCCGTCAGCGCCGATCGATAGCGCCTTGTCGCACTCGCCGCGGCGGATCGCCTCGACGCCGAGCTGGATGGCGGTCGCGCCCGAGGCACAGGCGGTCGAGAGCGTGATCGGCAGGCCGCGCGTGCCGAAGCGGTCAGCCAGGCGGTCGGCGATCGAGCCGAACTGGGTGGTCTCGAAAACGTCGAGCTCCTTCAGCCCGCGCGCCACTCTCAGCAGCCTTTCGGCGCCTGTCTCCTGCTTGTCGGAATTATAGAGCGAGAAGCGGTCGGCCCAGTCGAGCTCGACCGGCGGCGAGGCGAGGAACAGCGGGCCGCCGAAATCGCCGGAATCGAGGCCGGCTTCCGAGACGGCCTCCTGGGCAGCGGTCTCGGCCAGCTCGTAAGTGAGGTGGCTGGCGCCCTTCGAGCTCGAGGGCAGGAAGTCGACCATGCCCGAAATACGGGTGTTGAGGTGATCGACGGGAAAGCGGGTGATCGGATGGATCCCGGATTTGCCCGAGGTCAGCGCCGCCCAATTATCGGCCTTGCCGACGCCGAGTGAGGTCACCACGCCGATGCCGGTAACGGCGACGATCGGCCTTCCCATGTGATCGCGAAGATTGGCCATGCTTTGTCTGCCTCTTATCGAGCAATTCCAGGAAGTGTGTAGCGGTTTTCCATCCGGAATTGCGGAAAACCGATCTAAGCGGCTTTGACCAGCCCCAGGCCCTCGAATTGGTGATAGCCGATCGCGGTTGCAAGAACGGAATTGGGGGCGCCTTCGAATGGGCGTTCCACTGTTGCATCGAAGACAGGGTAGGGAGCCTTGCGGTCGACGGCGAGCGCCGCGAGCGCCACGGCGAACGGGAACTGCGCTTCCTTCATATGGCCGGTCAGCGTCGAAAAGGCACGCGCGGCCAAGGCCGGGTTGGCGTCGAGCACCGCTTTTTCGGCCGCAGTGGCGGCGTGGGCGCCGGAGGCGGCGGAAATCGTCAGCAGGTCGCCATCGGGAAGTTGGGCCTGCTTCAGCAGCGCAGCGATCTCTGAATTCAACTCGCCTTGCCGGCGCCTGGCGCGGCCGGAGACGACGGGGCCAAGTTCGGCGTAGATCTTGCGGCCGCGGTTTTTTGCGTGCTCGCGCTGTTCCAGCACCAGGAAGGCGCCGCCGGAGCCCGTCACCACACCGCCGCCTTCCGCCCCCTGGCGTTGCCAGACCGGCTTCCACGGGCCGCGATGCAGGTAGCCGGCAAGCTCATAGCCGAGCAGCATGTCGGAATGTTCTGTCTGGAACGCGCCGCCGACCAGAACATGGGTCGACTGCCCGGAGCGGATGCGCGCGGCCGCAGTCTCGACGGCCGCGACGCCGGCGCCTTCCTCACCCATGAAGGTGCGGGAGGAACCGGTGACCTTGTGGACGATCGAGATGTTTCCGGCGAGCAGGTTCGAGAGCTGGGCAAGGAACAAAGTCGGCCGCAGTTCGGTGGTCAGCTTCTCGTTGAGCAGCACGTCGCGGTCGTTGCGGCTCTCGGAGGCCGCAAGGATCGCGGCATCGACGGCTTCGTCGCGCTCGCCGCCGCCGGCCGCCACCACCATGTCCATGGTGGTGCAAAGCTCGTCATTGCCCTTGATGCCGGCGTCGTCCAGCGCCAGTCCGGCCGCGTAGGTGCCGAGCCGCTGCCAGGTTTCCATCTGGCGCTGGTCGCCGCGCTTGGCGATCTGCAGGTTCCAGTCGATCTCGGGCAGGGGATGGATTGTATAGGGCGCGAAGCGCGCCGCATCGAGCACCGGCTGGAAACCAGGCTGCGTCAGCTTTTGCCAGTGCGCGTCGGGGCCTTCTCCCAATGAAGAGACAAGGCCTATGCCGGTGATGACGACATCGTGCGGGCTGCTCATGGACGGCCGTGGATCAAGCAGGCGAGCGCCACATCAGGCGTTCTTGGCCGCGACGAGCGCGTCGATCTTGGCGCACAGGTTCTTCATGACGAAATAATCGTCGGTCGAAGCCTTGCCGTCGTTGACTTCCTGCGTCCACTTCTCGAGCGGCACCTTGATGCCGAATTCCTTGTCGATGGCGAAGACGATGTCGAGGAAATCGAGGCTGTCGATGCCGAGATCGTCGATCGTGTGGCTCTCGGGCGTGATGGTGTCGATGTCGATCTCGCTGGTGTCGGCAATGATCTTGGCGACTTTCTCGAACGTGGTGGACAAGGGCTCTTCCTTCGGTTGCGGGCGGAATCTGTCCGCATCTTGTTTGGGCGCTGTCTAATCGGTTTTTCCCGGCAGGAAAAGGCCTGATGCGCCGGGGGGAGATGGGTAGAGGGTTGCGGAAAGGCAAGAAGGGCCGCCGGTCGAACCGGCGGCCCTTCCCATTTTACGCCGCGTCAAGTCTGCTATTCGCGGAGCTTGACCAGATCGTTGAGCAGCCCGCCCGTCCCGTTGTGGACGGTGAGCCGCTCGACCTTGCCGGCGATGGCTTCGAGAGCCTCGAGCTCCTTCAGCCGCAGCATCACCGGGTTCTCGGCCATCACCTTGGCCGTGTTGAGCAGCGAACGCGTGGCGTTCGTCTCCTCGCGGCGGCGGATGACGTTGGCCTCGGCCTGCTTCTCGGCCGAAACCACCTGGTTGAGAATCTCGCGCATATCGCCCGGCAGGATCACATCCTTGAGAGCAATATCGCTGACTTCGACGCCAATCGCGGCCATGTCGTCGCGCACCTTGGCCGCCGCGTCCTCGTCGACCGTGACCTTCTTGTCGAGGATCTGGTCGAGCGTGAGCGCGCCAAGCGTCTTGCGGAAGGCGTACTGCAGGGCACGGTAGAGGGCTTCCGGGAAGTCCTTCACCGCGCTCACCGCCGTCACCGGATCGACGACCCGGTACTCGGCGGCGATGTTGACGCGGATCGTCACGCGATCCTTGGTCAGCACCTCCTGCCCGGCGACATCAAGCGACTGGCGCTTGATGTCGACGACCTTCACCTGGACCATGCGGCCGACATTCCAGAAGGCGTGCACACCCGCGGCAAGCGTGCGGGTGTAGACGCCATCCACGAACAGCAACCCGACCTGGCCCTCCACGACCGGATAGAGGAACACGTGCTCCGTCTTGCGAGCCTGGCCGATCCGGCGCATCAAGGCCGGATCGACGGCGAGATCGGCCGCCGTGTCGACGGACGTCACCTTCCACGGGCCGGCATCCGTCCACAGCACAAGCTTGCGATCCGGGGTGAGCACGGCATGCAAGGCGCCGTCGCGCTCGACGACGGCGACGTCGGTACGCCCGGTGCGGACGACGGTGAAATGACGCGCGGCCACATCCGGGAGCTTGTCGAACAACGCCTTCTCGTAAGCCGAAACGAATTCCGGGTTCTTCAGGTCGTGCCTGGAGATTTCCAGGTTCCCGCGCCGGTTGGCGAGCCAATGTTCGCCCGGCATCAGGACCGCCTGGATCTCGCCCTTGTAGAGGGCGACGGCACGTTCATTTTCCTTCACGAGGACGCGCTGGCGTCCAAGAAGCTTTTCGAGAATGGTCTTCATTGTCTTACTCCTGTCGGGCATGGCCCCATGCGAGGCGTCACGTCATGCGTCGATCATCCTTTTCGTTTCTCGGTTCACGTCGTCTCTTCACAGTTCCGGGCACGAATGATCCGGGGACCGGTGGCATCCACCACGGCGGGCCTTCGGGAGCGGATCGCGGGGCGGCAAAGCGGGCGCCGAAGGCCGAAGCCTTCCTTGCCGGCACTGCCGCGCCTTGATCGTCATCGCGGGCCTGGCCGCGAGCCGATGGCGCAGGACATCGCCGTCCGGCGAGGCCGGAGCCCGCCATCCGTGAAGTCCTCGCATTCCGGTCCCCGGACCGTTTTTGGATGGCTTAACAGGCCAGTGGAGAAGGATTCGAACCTTCGACCGTCAGATTAAAAGTCTGATGCTCTACCCAACTGAGCTATCCGTGGTGCTGATGAAGGGACTCGAACCCCTGACCTCCGGACCCAAATCCGGCGCTCTACCTCTGAGCTACATCGGCGATCCCACCCCCCGAAACGGCACCGTACACAGCGCGGCAAAGCCGGCTGCGCGGGCGGAGGCGTAAGCTCCAACCGTTGTGCTCGCTTCGGTTTTCGTGACCGGGAGCGCGCCTATAGACCCTGCGACGGGTTGTCGCAAGCGGCATTGTCGCGGCGAATTTGCGGCTTCTTCCGGGAGTGGTATTTCAGCAACACTGGCCGGCGCGATGCGTTAGAAAGTTACGCGCCCCAACACCTTGAGGCCGTCGCCGTCCGGCGCCACGACCACGGCCTCGCCCTCGCGCGGCGCCACGCCGGTGAGCGCCTCGATATTTTCCAGATGCGTGACCAGCACCAGGTTGTCGGAGCCGGAATAACCACGGATCTCCTTCATCACCGCTTCCATTTGCGCGGCCTTTGCCGCTGGGTCGGTCTTGAGCAAGTCGAGCGGCGCGAAGGGCTGCGGCTCGGATTCGAAAGCGATGCGAGCGGTGTCGAGGCAGCGGCAATAGCGGCTGGACAGCACATGATCGATCGGCGCCGCGCGCGCCGCGAACAGCGCGCCGATGCGGCTTGCCTGCTGCTTGCCGCGCTCGGACAGATTGAGCTGGGTGGCGCAATTGCCGATGTCGAAATTCGCCGGGTCCGTCGCCCCAGTGACGAAGGCGTGGCGAAGCAGCACGACATGGCCGCCGTCGCGCAGCAGTGCCCAGCCGGCATCGGTCGCATGGGCAAGGCTCGGAACAGCCAGGAGAAAAAGCGCCAGAACAAGTCGCAGCATCGGAAGTCCCATGGCGGCCCGGGCGAGACCAAGGCCGTGATTGGCATATAGGGACCGCAAAGCCGTCCGGAAAACAAGCGGAGGCGCCGGCGCGCCGCCGATTGCACCGCGGTCGGGCCTCGCCTATCACGGGAAGATGTCTCCGCCCGCAAAATGACTCCGCTCACAGAAACCGTCCTCTTCGTCTTCAGCCTTGTGGCGCTCGGCTATCTGGCCGGGCTCACCTTCTATCTGAAGCCGGCGAGCGGGGAGGGCATTTCCGAATTCGCCGTCAACGTGGCGATGCCGCTGCTTTTGTTCCAGACCATGGTCAAGTCGGATTTCCACGGCGTCACGCCTTGGTCGCTGTGGGGCGCCTACTTTGCGGCCGTCGCCATCACCTGGGCCGCAGGCATCTGGTGATAACCCGCATCTTCGGCCGGGACGCCCGCGCCGGCGTCGTCGGGGGCGTTTCCTCAGCCTATTCCAACATCGTGCTGCTCGGCGCGCCGTTCATCCTGGGCATTTTCGGCGCCAACGGCTTCGAGGTGCTGTCGCTGCTGGTCTCGATTCACCTGCCGGTCATGATGATGGCCTCGATCGTGCTGTTCGAGATGTTCGGGCGCGGCAGCGACGAGGCGGTGCATCCGCTGCGCGTGGTCAAAAGCTTTCTCAGACGGCTGTTCATCAACCCGCTGATCATCGGCATCCTGGCGGGGCTCGCCTGGCGCCTCACCGGCGCGCCGATGCCGGACCTCGCCGAGCGGCTGGTCGACACCCTTGCCGATACCGCCGGCCCGGTGGCACTGTTCGCGATGGGGCTCAGCCTGCGCCGCTTCGGCATTTCCGGCAACATCGGGCCGGCGCTGGCGCTGTCGGCGCTGAAGCTGTTCCTGATGCCGGCGCTGGTTCTCGCCTTCGTATGGCTGCTCGGCCTACCGCCGCTGACGGCCAAGGTCGCGGTGGTGGTTGCAGCGCTCCCTTCCGGCATCAATTCCTATCTGATCGCCGTCCAGTTCAACACCGGCCAGGCGTTGGCCTCGAACCAGATGACGCTTGCCACCGCAAGCGCGGTGGTGACCACGTCGTTCTGGCTGACCGTGGTCATCCACGTCTTCGGATAGAGGCGCTGAGCGCGCTCGCTTTTGCTGGCCCAACCCCTATATGCCATCTTGTGATTGCTTGCCCGCCTTTCCCTAGGTAAGAGCAATGCGCCGGCGTGCGGCTCTTGAAGCACGCTTCAACGGATATCCAGAAAAACGGCCCGATCAGCGCGCCGAACGGAGGCCAGACCATGCTTCAGAAAACCAGCCATTTCATGCGCCAGGCCAATCTCATCAATGGTGAATGGGTGCAGGCCGACAGCGGCCAGACCATCGACGTCAACAACCCGGCGACCGGCCTCAAGATCGGTACCGTGCCGAAGGCCGGCAAGGCCGAGACCCGCCGCGCCATCGAAGCGGCCGAGGAAGCCTTCAAGAGCTGGCGCAAGACCACCGCGCTCGAGCGCTCGAAGCTCCTTCGCAAGCTGCATGACGCGATGATGGACAATCAGGACGTTCTGGCCGAGCTGCTCACCATCGAGCAGGGCAAGTCGCTCACCGAATCCAAGGGCGAGATCGGCTCGGCCGCGGGCTACATCCTGTGGTTCGCCGAGGAAGGCCGCCGCGTCTATGGCGACATCGTGCCGTCGCCATGGGGCGACCGCCGCATCCTGGTCACCAAGGAGCCGGTCGGCGTGATCGCGGCCATCACGCCGTGGAACTTCCCGTCCTCCATGCTTGCCCGCAAGATCGGCCCGGCTTTGGCCGCCGGCTGCACCGCGGTGGTCAAGCCGGCTTCGCAAACGCCTTATTCCGGCCTCGCCTGGGGCGCGCTGGTCGAGGAAGTCGGCTTCCCGAAGGGCGTCGTCAACGTCGTCACCGGTTCGGCCGGCGAGATCGGCGACGAGCTCTGCACCAATCCGCTGGTCAAGAAGATCACCTTCACCGGCTCGACCGAGGTCGGCAAGATCCTGATCCAGAAGTCGGCCTCGACAGTCAAGAAAGTGTCGATGGAGCTTGGCGGCAACGCGCCGTTCCTGGTCTTCGACGACGCCGATGTCGACCGCGCGGTGGCCGGCGCCATCACCGCCAAATACCGCAATTCCGGCCAGACCTGCGTGTGCACCAACCGCTTCCTCGTGCAGGCCGGCATCTACGACAAGTTCGTCGAGAAGCTAGCCGAGGCCAGCAACAATCTGAAGGTCGGCTCGGGCCTGGAGGAAGGCGTGCAGCAGGGACCGCTGATCGACGAGAAGGCGGTCGAGAAGGTCGAGGAATTCATCGCCGACGCGACGTCGAAGGGCGGCAAGGTCGTCGCCGGCGGCAAGCGTCATGTGCTGGGCGGCTCGTTCTTCCAGCCGACGGTCATCTCCGGCGCCACGCCGAACATGCGCTTCATGAAGGAAGAGATTTTTGGGCCGATCGCGCCCGTATTCAAGTTCGAGACCGAGGAAGAGGCGGTCGCCTTGGCCAACGATACCGAGTTCGGCCTCGCCGCCTATTTCTACACCGGCGATCTCGGCCGCGCGTTCCGGGTGATGGAAGGCCTGAAATACGGCATGGTCGGCGTCAATGAAGGCCTGATCACCACGCCGGAGGCGCCGTTCGGCGGCGTCAAGGAATCCGGCCTCGGCCGCGAAGGCGGGCACCAGGGCATCGAGGACTATCTCGATACCAAATATGCCTGCCTCGGCGGCCTCGGACTCTGACGTCAATTCATGGCAGAGGGCAGGCTTTGAGCCTGCCCTTGCCGGATGATACGCGGCCGGCCTAAATGCACGGATCGGAAATGACATTTCGGGCATGGCAATGAAGGACGGCGAGGTCTTCGGCACGACGCAGGCGGGCGAGGCCGTGCGCCGCTTCACGATCCGGGGGGGTGGCCTCACCGCCAACATCATCGGGCTGGGCGCCATCGTTCAGGATTTGCGTCTTGCCGGCCACGACGCGCCGCTGGTGCTGGGCTACGACCGTTTCGAACCTTACGAGACCGACCGCGCCTTCTTCGGCGCCGTCGTCGGCCGCTTCGCCAACCGCATCGGCGGCGGCCGTTTCACCATTGCCGGCAAGCGCTACCAGACCGAGCGCAATTTTCTCGGCAAGCATACGCTGCATGGCGGCTCGGAAGGCTTTTTCCACCGGCCATGGACGGTCTCGCTGCATGGCCGCGATTTCGTGACGCTGACGTTGCACGACCCGGACGGCGCCATGGGCTTTCCCGGCGCGCTCGACGTCACCTGCACCTATCGGCTGAAGATCCCCGGCACGCTCAGCATGGAGCTGACCGCGACTTGCGAGGAGCCGACGCTCTGCAATCTCGCGCAGCATTCCTACTTCAATCTCGACGATGGCGGGGCCGGCGATATCCTCGACCACCGGCTCATGCTCAACGCCGGCGCCTACACGCCCGTCGATGACGAGATGATCCCGACCGGTGTCGTGAAGCCCGTCGACGGCACGCCTTACGACTTCCGGCAGGCGCGGCCGCTGCGCATGGAAATGGAAGGCGAGCAGCTTCGCTACGACCAGAATTTCTGTCTTGCCTCCAGCCGTGGACCGCTGCATCAGGCGGCCTGGGTGCAAGGCGCCAATTCGGGCGTCGAGATGGAGGTCTGGACCACCGAGCCCGGACTGCAGCTCTATATCGGCCAGTATGTGGCGCCGACATCGCCGGGGCTCGATGGTCGCCGCTACAAGGCGTTTTCGGGCCTCTGCCTTGAAGCGCAGACCTGGCCGGACGCACCGAACCGGCCATATTTCCCGCAGGCAACGCTGTGGCCTGGCCAGATCTATCGTCAGGTTACGGAATACCGGTTCCGTCTGCCTTAAAGTTTGGCGGTATTGAAGTGAGGCGTGCCTAAGCTTCGATATCGCTTAACTATCGAAGGCAGCCCTCAACGTCTCGAATGGAGCCAGCGCGCCGCGAACCTGCACAACCGCGGCGGCGACTTTGTGCGCGCGGCGCGCCGCGTCGCCGGGCGCATGGCCGGCAAGCCGCGCTGCGAGATAGCCGCCATTGAAGGAATCGCCGGCGCCGGTGGTGTCGACAGGGGCGGCCACATGAAGCGCGTCGACGATCTGCGAAGCGCCGTTCAGCGCAATCAAGGCCGGCTGCTCGCCATTCTTGACCACGACCTCGCCGGTCAGCTTGCCAAGGCGCTCCGCCGTTGTCTGCGGCGTCGCGTCGCCGAACAGCATCTGCTCGTCCGGAAAAGTCGGCAGCGCGATGTCGGTTACGGCAAGCGCTTCCAGGATCGCGGCCTCTGCGGTCTCGCGGGTCGGCCACAGGCGCGGCCGATAGTTCGGGTCGAAGGCGACGACCGAGCCGGCCTTGCGTGCCGCAACTATGGCCGTCAGCAAAGTTTTCCGCGCGGCCTCGTCCAGAATTGCCAAGGTGATTCCGGAAAAATAGACAAGTGCCTGGTTTTCAAGGCTCTTCGCCAAGGCTCTCGGGTCGGAGGCGAGCTGGCGCGCGGCAGCGTCGCTTCGCCAATAGGTAAAGGCGCGCTCGGCCCCAGTGAGCGTTATGGCGTAAAGGCCGGGGCGCGCGCCGGCAATGACCGGACTGTTGCCGACGCCGATGCCGTTCTGGCCGAAAAAGGCGATCTGGTCGCGCGAGAAGGGATCGTCGCCGAAGGCCGTCACATAGGTCGCGGGCCGATCCGGGCTCAAGGCGTGCAATGCCCAGAGCGTGTTGAAGGTGTCGCCGGCAAAGCCCATGCGCCAGTCCGAACCGCTCCGGCCCGACAGTTCCAGCATGCATTCGCCGATCGACGCGATACCCTTGGCCATGCGAGCTATTCCTTCCTAAGATGTTGTTGCTGTAGCTTTTTGCGGCCGGCAGCGCCATGCTTGGTTGGCGGCGAATTTTGCGCCAGAAGCGATTTCCCACAGGCAGTGCGGGACGCGACAAGCGGCCCGCGACGTTAGCAGCCGAAGAGGAACGGGTTTGGCATCGATATGGCGTTACATCCTTGCGGGTCTCGGTCTGGCCGCGCTGCTGGTCGGCATCGTGGCCGCCGTCTATCTGACGTTGCCGCAATCGGCGCCTGGTCCGGACCTGTCGCGCTCGAAGAAGACGGCGAACGGCCTGTTCCTCGCGAGCTTCGAGCCGGAGCGCGGCGTGGTCCGACAGGGCGAGCTGCAGTCCTGGCTGCTGACGCTGAAAACTGCCGCCGGCGCGCCGGTGGAGGGGGCCGCCATCACCGTTTCGGGCGGTATGCCTCAGCACGATCACGGCCTGCCGACCAGTCCGCAGGCGACCGATTACCTGGGGGAGGGACGCTACCGCATCGACGGCGTGAAGTTCACCATGAGCGGCTGGTGGCAGCTGCACTTTGGTATCTCGGCGGCGGCCGGATCCGATTCCGTCGTCTTCAACGTCGTGTTGTGAGTGGGCGATGAGGCATATTGTCGGCATTGCAGGTCTGCTGGCCTTGGCCGCTCTCGCCTTGGTGGGCGGCTGCGGCGAGCCGCAATTCAGCGACGCCGAGAAGAAGATCATCGCGTCTTTGGCGCTGAACACGCTGCCGTCCTTGAAACCCGACACCACGAACCGGTATGCGGATGTGCCGGCAGCCGCGGCGCTCGGCTCGACGCTGTTCTTCGATGTCGGCATGAGCCGAGACGGCACGGTGTCCTGCTCCACCTGCCACAAGATCGACCGCCAGTTCCAGGACGACCTGCCGCAGGCGGTTGGCGTCGGCCACACCAACCGGCGCACGATGCCGCTGGCCGGTGTGGCACGCAATCCGTGGTTCTTCTGGGACGGACGGCGCGACAGCCTGTGGGCGCAAGCGCTGACGCCGCTTGAAAACCCGCTGGAGCAGGCCGGCAACCGGGCGGCTTTCGCGCATTACATCAAGAAGCGGTTCGGCGAGCGCTATGAGCGCATCTTCGGACCGCTGCCTGACCTTTCCACCGTGCCGGCCAATGCCGGCCCGCTCGGCACAGATGTCGAGAAGGCGGCGTGGAACGCCATGCCCTCCGGCCAGCAAGAGGACGTCAACCGCGTCTTCGCCAATATCGGCAAGGCGATCGCCGCCTTCGAGCGCTCGATCGAGCCTGAGCAGACGCGCTTCGACCGCTTCGCCATCGATCTGGCGACCGGCGCCAAGCCGGAAGGGGATGCGGCATTCTCGCCGGAGGAAATCCTCGGGCTAAAGCTGTTCATAGGCAAGGCCAATTGCGTGACCTGCCACAATGGCCCGCGCTTCACCGACAACTCCTTCCACAACACTGGCGTACCGCCGATCGACGGCCTGCCGCCGGACCGCGGGCGCGTCGATGGCGTGGCGCAGGTCGAGGCCGATCCGTTCAACTGCTTCGGCAAGTTCCGCGACGGCGACGAAAGCGCCTGCCGCGAGCTGCGCTTCATGGTCAAGGACGATCCGCAGATCGTACGTGCTTACAAAGCGCCGTCGCTCAGGGGTGCCGCAAGCAGGCCGCCCTACATGCATGCCGGGCAGTTCGCGACGCTCGACGAGGTGGTGGCGCATTATTCGAAGGCGCCGATTGCCGTTGAGGGCGTTTCCGAAGTCCACCCGCTCGATCTATCCGACCGCGAGCGCGCGGCGCTAGTGGCGTTCCTGAAGACGCTCTCGGACTAACGATCCTTGACCGTCTCCATCGCCACGAAGGTCGAGGTCTGGGCGACGTGGGGCAGGGATGAGATGCGCTCGCCGAGCACGCGGCGATAGGCGGCAATGTCGGTGGTGCGCACCTTCAGCAGATAGTCGAAGCTGGACGCCATCATGTGGCATTGCTCTATCTCCGGAACGCCCTGCACAGCGCGATTGAAGGCGTCGAGCGCCGCTGAGCGCGTGTCCGACAGTTTTACCTGGACGAAGGCGACATGGCCCTCGCCCATGCGTTCGCGGTCGATGACCGCGCGGTAACCCCTGATGTAGCCATCCTTCTCCAGCCGCTTCACCCGAGCCTGCACCGGCGTCTTTGACAGGCCGACCTTCAAAGCCAGTTCAGACATCGAAAGCCGGCCGTCGCGCCCGAGCGCGGACAGGATGTTGCGGTCGATGCGGTCCAATTGGTCTTCGATCATCGAAATGGCAGTCAAAAAATTGGAAACGATGCCTATATGATAGATCGAATGGCCTATCCTGTCGATTTCTTTGGACCGACTGAAATTCGCAGCTGTGCTAGCTTGCGCCATTCGGTCCGGCAGCCGCCAGACCGTTCGCTCACGCTCGCTTTCATGGACCCGACATGCCGCTCGACGCCATCCGCCAGCAGATCCGCGCCAATTATTTGCCCGACGAAGACGAGGCGGTGAAGCGCCTGTCGGCGGCGGCGGGACTTTCGGCGGAGGAGCGCAAGGCGATCTCGGCGCGCGCGGCCGATCTGGTGCGGGCGGTGCGCGGCTCGACCGACCCCAGGCTGATGGAGGTTTTCCTCTCGGCCTATGGCCTGTCGACGAAGGAAGGCGTGGCGCTGATGTGCCTGGCCGAAGCGTTGCTGCGAGTGCCGGACGCCGAGACGATGGACGATCTCATCGCCGACAAGATTGCGCCGCATGACTGGTCGGCGCATTCGGGCAGCTCGAGCTCGATCTTCGTCAACGCCTCGACCTGGGCCCTGATGCTGACCGGCCGTGTGCTCGACGAAGGCGAGGGCGGCATCGAAGGCACGCTGCGCGCCATGGTGCGCAGGCTGGGCGAGCCGGTGATCCGCAAGGCAGTCGCCGCGGCGATGCGCGAGATGGGCGAGCAGTTCGTGCTCGGCCGCACCATCGCCGAGGCCGTCAAGCGCGGCCGGCCGATGACGCAGAAGGGCTATCTCTATTCCTTCGATATGTTGGGCGAGGCGGCCCGCACCGAAGCCGACGCCCTGCGCTACCACCGCGCCTATGCGGACGCGATCTCGTCGCTGGATGCCGGCTCGAACGGCCCCGACATCCGCCACAATAACGGCATTTCGGTCAAGCTCTCGGCGCTGCATCCGCGCTACGAGGTGGCGCAAAAGGAGACCATGCTGCCGGTGATGGCCGAACGGCTTCTGTCGCTGGCGCTTGCCGCCCGGCATTCGCGCATGGGCCTCAACATCGATGCCGAGGAGGCCGACCGGCTCGATCTCTCGCTCGACGTCATCGAACGCGTGCTGGCCGAGCCGGAACTTGCCGGCTGGGACGGTTTCGGCGTCGTCGTCCAGGCCTATGGCCCGCGCGCGGCCCTCGTCATCGACTGGCTCTATGCGCTCGCCAAGAAATATGACCGCCGGATCATGGTGCGGTTGGTGAAGGGCGCCTATTGGGACACGGAGATCAAGCGGGCGCAGACGCTCGGCCTGTCCGGCTATCCGGTCTTCACCCGCAAGGCCAACACCGACGTTTCGTATCTGGCCTGCGCGAAGAAGCTTTTGTCGATGACCGACCGCATCTATCCGCAGTTCGCCACGCATAACGCGCATACGGTTGCCGCCATCCTGTCGATGGCAAAGGACCGTGACAGCTTCGAGTTCCAGCGCCTGCACGGAATGGGCGAATCCCTACACGAGACGGTGCGCAAGGCCGAAGGCACGCGTTGCCGCATCTACGCGCCGGTCGGCGCGCATTCCGACCTGCTTGCCTATCTGGTACGGCGTCTGCTGGAAAACGGCGCCAACTCGTCATTCGTCCACCAGTTGACCGACGAGGAGGTCGAACCGGAGGAGATCGCGCGCGACCCGCTCACGGTTGTCGAGAAACAGGGGCCTGCCGCCAATCCGGCGATCGCGCCCCCCGCCGCGATCTTCGGCGCTGGGCGCCGCAATTCGAAAGGCTTCGATATCACCGATCCGGTGACGCTCGCGGCCATCGACAAGGCAAGGGCGGAATTTGCCGGAACAGACCGCTGGCACGCCAAGCCGGTCACGCGCGCTGCCGGCTACGGCAGGCAGCGCCAGATCGTCAATCCGGCCAAGCCCGATGAGATCGTCGGCACCGTGCATGAGGCGGCGGCCAAGCGGGTGGCGACCGCCGTGCGCATCGCCGTCGACGCGCAGCCTGCCTGGGCGAAGCGTCCGGTTGCCGAGCGCGCCGCGATCCTGAACCGCGCGGCCGACCTCTACGAGGCCAATGCCGCCGAGTTCTTCGCTTTGGCCACTCGCGAAGCCGGCAAGTCGCTGGCCGACGGCGTCGCCGAGCTGCGCGAGGCGGTCGACTTCCTGCGCTACTACGCGGCCGAGGCCGCGAATGCCGAGGCCGGCACCGAGGCGCGTGGCGCGATCGTCTGCATTTCGCCCTGGAATTTCCCGCTGGCGATCTTCACCGGCCAGATCGCTGCGGCCTTGGTCACCGGCAATTCGGTCATCGCCAAGCCGGCGGAACAGACGCCGCTGATCGCCTTCCGCGCCGTCGAGGTGCTGCGCGAGGCCGGCGTGCCGGAAGATGTCATTCAGCTTCTGCCGGGCGATGGCCCGTCGGTCGGCGCGCCGCTTACCGCCGATCCCCGCATTGCGGGTGTGTGCTTCACGGGCTCGACCGAGGTCGCCAAGCTGATTGAGAAGCAACTGGCCGAGACCGCGGCGCCCGATGCGATGCTGATCGCCGAGACCGGCGGCTTGAATGCGATGATCGTCGATTCCACCGCGCTGCCGGAGCAGGCGGTGCGCGACATCCTCGCTTCAGCCTTCCAGAGCGCCGGCCAGCGCTGCTCGGCGCTGCGCGTGCTCTACGTCCAGAAGGATGTCGAGAAGAAGATGCTGGAAATGCTCAAGGGGGCGATGGAAGCGCTCACCGTCGGCGATCCTTGGGCCATCTCGACCGATGTCGGTCCGGTCATCGACGACGAGGCTCAAAGTGCGATCAGCGACTATTGCAAGAAGAAGGGGCTGGAAGGCCGGCTGATCGCCAAGCTGGAAGCGCCGGTCTCCGGCCGCTTCGTCGCCCCGCATGTCTTCCGCGTCAAGGGGATCGAGGAGATGGAGCGCGAGGTGTTCGGCCCGGTGCTGCATGTCGCAACCTTCGACGCCGACGACATCGACCAGGTGATCGCCGCCATCAACCGCAAGGGCTACGGCCTGACATTCGGCCTGCACACCCGCATCGAGGGCCGCGTCCAGCATTTCGTCGACGGAATCCATGCCGGCAACATCTATGTCAACCGCAACCAGATCGGCGCCGTCGTCGGCTCGCAGCCCTTCGGTGGCGAGGGGCTTTCGGGCACCGGGCCGAAGGCCGGCGGACCGCATTACCTGCGGCGCTTCCGCAAGGGGCCGGAGGCAGGCACCGAGGTCGGCGAGGGCCATAAGGTGACGGCGACCGAGCTTGCCGACAATCTGCCGGATCCGACGCTCGGCGGCTGGTCGACGCGGCCGGACCGCGTCGCGATCCTGAGGAAGCATCTGCGCGGCAAGGGCGCGGCGGCAATTGCTGCGGCGGCAAGCCTCGATTTCGGTCAGGTCGACCTGCCCGGGCCGACCGGCGAAGCCAACACGCTGTCGCTGGCGCCGCGCGGCCGGGTGCTCTGCCTCGGACCGGATGCCGAGACGCTGCTTGCCCAGACGATCCAGGCGCTCGCGGCCGGCAATGCGGTGCTGGCGGTGGCGCCAGGCGCGCTGGCAGCGTTGTCGGCGCTGACCGGCAAGGGCCTGCCGCTGGCAGCGATCGACGGCCGGCCCGACCCCGTGGAGGCGCGCTCGCTCCGGATCGACGTCGTCGCCTTCTCCGGCACGCCGGAGGCGGCGCGAATCGTGCGCAAGGTGATCGCCGAACGCGCCGGGCCGATCGTGCCACTGGTCAGCGAAGTGCTGAACCCCGCGGCTTACGCGCACGAGCGCGCGGTCTGCGTCGACACGACGGCCGCAGGCGGAAACGCCAGCCTGCTGGCCGCGGCCTAATTAGCGCGAGAGGCGCAGTTTGTCGGAGGCGAGTTTCAAGCGCCTTCGACGACCGAAAAGCCTTCGAATTGCGGGTGGCCGAGATAGTGCACCTTCGAGGTGCCGGCGTTGCGATGGGCGGCGCGGAAATTTTCCGACTTCGTCCAGGCGACGAAATCCTCCTGGCTTGCCCAGACCGTATGCGAGGCAAACAGCGTATAGCCCTCGGTCTCGTTGACCGGGCCGCGCAGCAGGTGGAACTCCCTGAACCCTTTCATTTCGGAGAGGCTGGAATCGCGGTTCTTCCAGACATCCTCGAAGGCTTCTTCCGAGCCGTTCTGGACCTTGAAGCGGTTCATGGCGATATACATTGGTTTCCTTTCATGGAGAGCCGGGGATTGATGGTTTGAAGGCGGAGGTTTTCAAAACGGGCCGATCGCGCCGGTGAATTCCAGGCGGTTTCCGACCTTCGCCGGGATGGGAGGGAAGGGTGCCGCCTTGCGCACGAAGCCAAGGACGATCTGGTCGAAAGTGTCCGAGCCCGAGCTTTCAACGACACGCAGCTCGTCGATGGTGCCCTGCCTGCCGATGACGAAGGTGACGACGGTGTTGCTGCGCGCCGCCGCCTGCAGCGAAGGCGGGACGGCCCGATAGACGCGGCCGAGCTTGCGGATCACATTGCTGCGGTAATTGTCTTCCGCCCTAGTGCCCGCTTCGTTCTGTCTCTTGCCTTTGCTGACCGCTGGCTCGGACCGGGTTTGACCGTCCGCAGAGCCGCTCTTTTCAGCCGTTAGCGGGTTGGCGGTCGCCGGCCTGGCGGCGGGGGCCGGCGGCGGTGCCGGCGTCGGTGGATGGCTGACGCTTTCCTGCGGTTGAGCGGGGGTAGGCTCGGGCGGTTTCGTGTCCGGCGCTACGCTGTCGGAGTCGTTCCGAGGCGCGTCGGCGACGAGTATCTCCGGATCGACCGGAGGCTTGCTGGGCTCGGCTCGTGTTTTCGCGGCTTCGACCGGCGGCGTCTTTTCGACCGGCGGCGCCGTTTCGGTTGGCGGCGCCGCTTTCGCCGGTGGCCGAGGAGGCGGCACCAAGGCGACGTTGATCGACTGCTGTTCAGGATTCAGCGCGCTGCCGGCGACATTGGCGCCGGATCGCTCGCTGCCTTGCGCCTGCGTCGGATCCTGCGGATCCGACTTTGCCGACGGCGACACAAGCAAGGCTGCCGCCACCGCGCCGTGAACCAGGCATGAGGCGGCGATCGCAATGGTCCACTTGCCATGTTCGCCACGCGGGCGTGGTCCGGCCAACCCCTCGCCGGGAGCGGCCGCCAAAACGCAGTCGGTGTCGGGAATGTCGCTGGTGTCTTGCATGGCGCGGGCCGGAAGCTGCCGCGACAAGCGGGAAATTGTCAAATCAAGATCGCTTGCCGCGAGCGGCGCCGAACCAATATCAGGCAAGGGCCGGAATACGGCGTCGCGCGCGAGTGCCGGCTCCATCCCCATGGCCGTTTCAGACGCCGAAAGCGACGCTGGTCCTGGTCGCGGTCTTCAACGCGCGTGCATGCAGGCCGCCGGTTCTACGCCGGTGCCGGTGCATTCGGTCGCGCTGTTGATCAGCACGCGGCTGAGCTTGCCGCAGTCGGCGCCGGCGAGGTCGAAGCGCGTGACCTTGGTCTTGCCGGCCGGCAGGTCCTTGAAATCAAGCACGGTGAGGCGATCGACGACGCCGGCCTCGTTGAACAGCGCGATCTCGAAAGCCGCCCTGGACAGGTCGACGCCGAGTGCGTTGCTGACGATGAAGGTCAGCCGGCAGCCTTTTTCCGAAGGCTGCGCGGCGTTGAGCTCAAGGCTGAGGGCCGGAGCCGGCGCGGACTGGGCCCACGCCGGCACCGCTGCAAGCGACATCGCGAATGTCGAGCTCAGCAGACGAAAGGATCCCATCAAGCGTTTCATGTCTCGCTCAGCCTCCAAAGCGCATGGTTGCCGCGAGCTTCAGCGTGACGCCGGGTTCGTAGAGGACGGCGGTCGTGCTTCCGTTGAGCGGGTTGGTGTATTTGACGTCGAACAGATTGTCCGCGCGGAAGTCGAGCTTGAGATTGTCCGTCGCCTGGTAGCTGGCGAAGGCGTTGACCAGCGTGAAATCCTTGGCCACCGGATTGCCCTTGGGCTTGCCGTTATATTGTACCTCGCCGCCGACGGTCAGCTTGTCCTCGAGGAAGCGCAGGCCGAGCTGGGCCGTCACCTGCGAGGAGGGCATGGTGGCGAGGTCTGCGCGCTCGCCTTCATAGGAGATGGTGTGGCCGTTGATGATGGAGGCCGACAACCCGGCATAGCCCCAACCGGCGTCGTAAACGCTTTCCAGCTCGAAGCCGTTGATCTTGGCCTTGGCGAAGTTCTGGTACTGGAAGCAGATCGGAATGCCTGGACCGAACGGGCAGCCACTGGTCGGGTCGAAGGGCGAGAGCGTCACGCCGTCGATATAGTCGTCGACATTGTTATGGAAGTAGGCGGCCTTGAGCCGCAGCGCGTCGCCGCCCTCAATGATGTCGTTCTGCTTGTAATTGACGCCGAACTCGACGGTCTTGCCGGTCTCGGGCTTGAGGTTCGGATTGGGCAGGAAGGGGAAGGTAACGCCGGCCGGATGGTTGCCGCTGATCAGCGTCTCGGTCAGCGAGGGCGAGCGGTAGCCTTCCGCATAGGTGCCGTAGAATTGCAGGCCGGCCAGACCGGCGCTTTCAAAGGGCGAGACGCCGACGGTGATGCGCGGCGAAACCCTGTCGCCGGAGGTCTCGTTCGTGTCGTCCTTCAGGCTGTAATTGTCGTAGCGCAGGCCGCCAATGATCTCCAACCATTCCCAGGTCAGCTTGTCCTGGATGTAGGCGCCGGAGACGTTGCGCTTGCCCGACGGCGTGTAGAAGCTGTCGCCGCCGGCGCTGCCGCCGGTATCGACATCGTCGCCGACCCAGTCGCCGCCATAGGTCAGTTCATGCGCAACGCTCGCCGTCTCGAAGCGCGACGTGTTCCAGATGTCGATGCCGGTGGTGCCGACATCGAAGGTCGACAGCGAGCCGGGCGGCAGCACCACGGGCAGGCCGGTGGTCGGATCGAAGCGGTTTTGCGCGGTAAGCGTCGTCAGGTCGAGATTGGTTCTGTTGTACGACGCGTTGATGTGGAGGTCGAGCCAGCTCTTGGCGTCGTCGGAGATGTTGTAGCGGGCCGTAAAAGTGTTCGATTTCAAATCGACGTCGTTGGCCGGCACGGCGCCGCTGGTCTCCGTCCATCCATCACTGGAACCGACCCAACCTAATTTCAATTCGCTGTTCTCGGTCGGGCGTATGGTGGTCTTGAGTAGGCCGCTCAGCACGTCGAAGCCGGTGCCGGCAACGGTGTCGCCGCCGCCATTCTTGTAGTCGCCATAGTCGCGATAGACGATGTTGCCGAGAACATCCCAGTTGTCGTTGATCTTGTAGGCGCCGGTGGCGCTGGTGGTCCAGCCCTTGCCGTTGCTCTCATAGCGTCCGGTCAGCGAGCCGGCCCATGTCTCCTCCGGCTTGAGGAAATCGGCGGCGTCCTTGGTGTCGAAGAAGACGACGCCGCCGATGGCGCCGGAACCGTAGGTGTTGGCGGTCGGGCCACGGATGACGTCGACCGACTTGATGAGCTCGGGATCGACATAGAAGGTCGATTGCGTGCCGTGGTCGGAGCGCTGGAAGTCCTGCCTTGCGCCGTCGACAATGACCGCGACGCGGCCGAAATCCTGCAGGCCGCGAATGTTGATGCTCGAAGAAACGCGCCGCGCGTCGGCCTGGACGGTGACGCCGGGCACGCCGAGCAGCATTTCGTTCGGCGTGGTCGCCATGCGGCGCTCGAGCTGCTCCTGATCGACATGGCTGGCCGAGGCCAGCGACTGGATCGCCGTCTCGCCGGTGCGGCTGATGACGAGGATCTTGTCGAGCAGGGTTCCTTCGGCCGCGGCCTTCTCGTCAGCCTGCTCTTTCTGATCGGCCTGCTGCTGGTTGGCCGCCGGCTGCGCGGCTTGCTGCGCTTGCGCGGCGGGCGCGCTGAGCGCGATCGCCGCCGCTCCGGCCATCAAGGCGGCGATCGCCTTTGCGATCGATCGGAAGCCCAGACCCGCGCCATCGTCAGCCAGGCCTGTCCGTCCCCAAGTCACCAACCCCATGCCCCAACTCCAGATTTTCAGGCTTGTAGCTGGCTGGCCGGTGGCTCGCTCGCATTTTTGATCACGTCCGGCGTTTAAATGTTGACTCATTTAGTCCGGTAATGCACTGACTAGTAAACATGATTATTCTAGTCAAGAATTGAATCGGCATTTTATGAGGCTGCGGCCAAGGTGGCCGTCAGAGGAAAGGGACCGACCCGATGAACACGCACAATCCCAATGATTTCCGCTATCGCGTCCGCCGTCCGGAAGACACGCAGATGCGTTACGAACGGGTGCCGTTGGCGGTGAGGACGCTCTCCAGCAACACCCTGTTCCAGGGCGAGCACGAGATCGGCATCGAGCATCATGGCGCGCTTTACCGCCTGAAGATCACCCGCCAGGGCAAGCTGATCCTCAACAAGTGACCGCGATCGGCGGGGGACAGACGAATATCAGGCTAGAGGTGAGCGACATGGACCAGCGCGTTAAGCCGTCGCCGGAGGAAGTCCGGCGGGCGCGGGAAGAAAATCCGAAAATGCGGGAGCGCGATCTCTCGGCGCAATTGGGCATCTCGGAAGCGGAACTGGTCGCCGCGCATTGCGGTTTCGGCGCTGTCCGCGTCGAGCCGCGCGTCAACGATCTTTTGACCGGCCTCGAGGCGGTTGGCGAAGTGATGGCGCTGACGCGCAACGAAAGCGCCGTGCACGAGAAGATCGGCGTCTACGACAAGGTCGTGACCGGCAACCATAATGCCATGGTGCTTGGCGAAAACATCGATCTGCGCATCTTCCCGAAAGTCTGGGCGCATGGCTTTGCCGTCGAGAAACGCGACGGCGGCGAGATCCGCCGCAGCCTGCAGTTCTTCGATGCGGCGGGCGAGGCGGTGCACAAGGTGCATCTAAAGCCCGCATCCAACCTCTATGCCTACCAGAAACTGGTGGCCAGTCTCGAATCGTCGAACCAGGAACCGACCGTCGCGATCCTCCCAAGCGCGGCGGGAGGGGAGAGCGAGGCACCGGGTTCGGTCGCCTCGATCGACGATCTGCGTGACCGCTGGAGCCGGCTCACCGACGTGCATCAGTTCTTCGGCATGCTGAAAACGCTGAAGCTCAGCCGCCGCGAGGCGGTGCGCATGGTCGGCCAGGACTATGCGTGGCTGCTCGACAATGACGCGGTGAGCGCCATGTTCCACCACGCGGCGGCAGGCGAAATGCCGATCATGTGCTTCGTGGGCAACCGCGGCTGCATCCAGATCCATTCCGGCCCGATCAAGTCCGTCAAGCCGGTGGGTCCGTGGATCAACGTGCTCGACGAGACTTTCCATCTGCATCTGAGGACCGACCACACCCATGAGGTCTGGGCGGTGCGCAAGCCCACCAAGGACGGCCATGTCACCTCGCTGGAGGCCTATGACGCCAATGGCGGCATGATCATCCAGTTCTTCGGCAAGCGTCATGAAGGTGAGAGCGAGCGCGAGGACTGGCGTTTTCTCGCCGAGAACCTGCCCCGCATTCCCAGCCCGTCCGCTGCATAAGGTAAGACCCAATGCGCTTTATTCCCAGTTTCCGCGCGGCGCTCGCGCCGATGTTCGGTGTCTTGCTGGCTTTCGCGGCGCCGCCCGCCGGCGCCGAGGAAGGGAAAGCCGTCTTTTCGGACGCTTCGCGAATTGTCTCGATTGGCGGCTCGATCACCGAGATCGTCTATGCGCTCGGCGAGGAGGGGCATCTCGTCGCCCGCGATTCGACGAGCTCCTATCCGGAAGAAGCGCAGAAGTTGCCGGATGTCGGTTATATGCGCGCGCTGTCGCCGGAGGGTGTCCTGTCGGTCAATCCGACCGGAATCCTGGCGCTGCATGACAGTGGCCCGAAAGAGGCGGTCGACGTGCTGAAGAAGTCGAGCGTGGCTTTCATCGAGGTGCCGGACCACTATAATCACGAAGGCATCCTCGAAAAGATCCGAATCGTCGGCAAGGCGCTGGGGGTCGAGGCCAAGGCGGAGAAGCTGGCGGCGGAGACGGACGCGAAGCTGACGGCGGCCGAAAAAAAGACGGCCTCGATCAAGGATCGCAAGCGCATGCTGTTCGTGCTGTCGACGCAAGGCGGCAAGATCCTTGCCGCGGGCAGCGACACGGCGGCCGACGGCATCATCAAGCTTGCCGGTGCGGTCAACGCGGTCGAAGGCTTCTCCGGCTACAAGTCGATGACAGACGAGGCGATCGTCAGCGCCAAACCGGATGTCGTCCTGACGATGAAGGGCGGCGGACCGCCGATCTCGGAAGAGGAGCTGTTCGCCAACCCTGCCGTCGCTTCGACGCCGGCGGGCGCGAACCGCAAGATGATCAGCATGTGGGGCGGCTATCTGCTCGGCTTCGGCCCGCGCACCGCCGAAACCATCCACGATCTTGCGGTCGAGCTCTATGGCAGCCAGGTCGCGGACTGAGCGGCGATGGCCGAACAGTCGATAGCAGGCGCGCCGAGCCGGGCGATGGCAGCCGATGGCGACCGCTCGGCGCGCGCAAGATTCGTCATCGCGCTTTTGTGCCTGGCGCTGGTCCTTTCCGTGTTCCTGTCGCTGACTTCGGGCGCTTCCGATGCGTCAGCCGTTCGCGTCATCCGCGACTGGTTCGTGGGCGCGCTGCCGGCCGACGCGGCGCTTGCGGCGCGCGACCAGCTGATCGTCTATGACATTCGCATGCCGCGCGTGCTGCTCGGCGTGCTGATCGGTGCGGCGCTCGCCGTTTGCGGTGCGGTGATGCAGGGCCTGTTCCGCAACCCGCTTGCCGATCCCGGCCTGATCGGCGTCTCGGCCGGCTCCAGCCTCGGCGCGGTGGCGATCATCGTGCTCGGCGCCACATGGCTTGCGCCCCTCACGCTGGCGCTCGGCACGCTCGCGCTGCCGCTCGCGGCATTCTCCGGCGGGCTGGCAGTGACGTTGCTGCTCTACGCCATCGCCACGCGCCAGGGGCGGACGTCGGTCGCCACGTTGCTGCTTGCAGGCATTGCCATCAGCGCGCTTGCCATGGCGCTCACCGGCGTCCTCATCTTCATGGCCGACGACCGGCAACTGCGCGACCTGACATTCTGGCAGCTCGGCTCGCTTGCCGGCGCGACATGGCCGAAGATCGGCACCGTGGGGCCGGTGATCGTGGCGGCGCTGTCGGCGATGCCGTTCCTGTCGCGCGGCCTCAACGCGCTGGCGCTGGGCGAAGCGACCGCCGGTCATCTGGGCATACCTGTGCAGCGGCTGAAATACACGGCTATCGTCGGCGTGTCGGCGGCGGTCGGCGCTTCGGTCGCTGTCAGCGGCGGCATCGGCTTCATCGGCATCGTCGTGCCGCATGTCCTGCGGCTCGCGATCGGACCGGACAACCGCTATTTGCTGCCGGCCTCGGCCCTGCTCGGCGCCTCGCTGCTTCTCATCGCCGATGCGGTCGCTCGCACCATCGTCGCGCCGGCCGAGTTGCCGATCGGCATCGTCACGGCGGTCGCCGGAGCGCCGCTCTTCCTGTGGATCCTGCTGCGCAAGCGCGGCGTCGTCGATTTGTGAGGTCGCGATGATCGAAGCGCACGACATCTCGGTGGCGATCGGCGGCAAGCGCATCGTGTCGCATGTCGATTTCGCGGCGCGGCCGGGTGAGGTTTCGGCCATCGTCGGACCGAACGGGTCCGGCAAGACGACGCTGCTCAAGGCGTTGACCGGCGAGCTTGCCTATACCGGCACCGTCACGCTCAACGGCCGCGACCTGTCGGCGATGACGCCGGTGGAGGCAGCCACGCTGCGCGCGGTGCTGCCCCAGGCGACGGCGCTGTCCTTCCCGTTCACAGTGCGCGAGATCGTGCGGCTCGGCCTGATCGGTGGGCGCTCCGGTGTGCTGCCGGGCGAAGATGCGCGTCTGCCCGAGCGGGCGCTGGCGCGTGTCGACCTCGACGGCTTTGCCGGTCGCTTCTACCAGGAACTTTCCGGCGGTGAGCAGCAGCGCGTGCAGCTTGCCCGCGTGCTCTGCCAGGTGTGGGCGCCGGTACTCGAAGGGCGGCCGCGCTATCTCTTCCTCGACGAGCCGGTCTCCAGCCTTGATGTGAAACACCAGCTCATCATCATGGACATCGCGCGCGATTTCGCCCGGCGCGGCGGCGGCGTGGTGGCGATCCTGCACGACCTCAACTTGACGGCCATGTATGCCGACCGGCTTTTCGTGCTTTCACGTGGCCAACTGGCCGCAGCCGGCGCGCCGGCGGACGTGCTCAAGGACGAGCTGATCGAAAAGGTGTTCGACTGCCGGCTCAAGGTCGGCGCGCTGCCTGCGGGCAGCGTGCCGTTCGTGCTGCCGCAATCGGCCGCCTAGGCCGCCGGAGCGCGCTGTTCCAACAGGTCGATGCCGAGCAGGCTGCGCACATTCGGCCGCGCCGCGATCAGATCGGCGATCGTGTAGCGGGAAAGCACGGCGAAGAAGGCGTTGAGCGCTTCGCGCAGCGCCGAATTCAGGGCGCAGCTGTCAACCAGCGGGCATTCGGCGGCATCATTTTCGAAGCACTCCGCCATGGCGAAGCTCTCTTCGGTGACGCGCACGACATCGAAGAGGCTGATCTGCTCGGCCGGACGGCCAAGCCTGACGCCGCCATTCCTGCCGCGCACGGTCTCGACAAGGCCGGCCTCGACCAGCGGCTGCAGGATCTTGAACAGGAACAGTTCGGATACCGAATAAGCGGCGGCGATCTCGGGGATGCGGCTCAGCCTGTCGGTATTTGCGGCGCAATACATCAGGATGCGCATCGCATAATTGGTCTGGCGCGTGAGCCGCATGGTATCCTCATGGAAATATTAGCTTGAGCCGAATATGGCCCATAGTTTGGAACAATTCCAGACTGGAGCGGTATATAGCTGAACAATCGTGTCAACTTTTTGTGCGTGCCGGTGCGTATGGCGGCCCGGGATGCCTCCCAAGCTTCAAGCAAGCGTTTTGGCGGCGCAGCCACTAGATAGAGGCGGGTGCAAACAGGAAACGGCTTTTCCATGTCACAATCAGCCCCGGCCCTCGCGCCGGTTCGATTCGACGCCGACGCGCAGGCGAAGCTCGCGGCATTGCGGCGGACCAAATTCATCGCCGCCGCGGCGCTTGCGCTGTGCGTCCTGGTCTTCGCGCTCGCCAAATCCTTCGAGGGCAGCTACCCGTGGCTCGGCTTCGTCGCCGCCTTCGCCGAGGCGGCGACCATCGGCGGCATCGCCGACTGGTATGCCGTGGTGGCGCTGTTCAGGCGGCCGCTCGGACTGCCGATCCCGCATACCGCGATCATTCCGGAGAATCAGCACCGCATCGCCGACAATCTCGGCCGCTTCATCGAGGCCAATTTCCTGGCGCCGGAGCCGGTGCGCGCAAAGCTCGCCGAGGTCGACTTCGCCGCTCTGGTCGCCGAGTGGCTGGCCGATGCCGAGCGCGCCGCCGACCTGTCGCGATTCGTCGCCCGGCTGGTGCCGCAGACACTGACCGCGGTGGAGCAATCCGGCCTGCGCGACTTCGTCACCAGCCGCATGCTGGAGCAGATCGACAAAGTGCCGCTGGCTCCGGTTGCGGCGGATCTTTTGTCGGCGCTGACCGACGACCGCCGGCACCAGAAGCTGTTCGACGAGTTCACCAGGGTCGTGGGACGTTTCCTCAACGACGAGCAGGCGCTGTCGACGATGCGGGAAAAGATCCGCGAGGAATTGCCGTCGCTGTTCAACCTGTTTCGGGCCGATGCCTATCTCCTGAAGAAGATCGTCGCTTCCGCAGGTTCGCTGCTCGATGAGGTGCGGGCCGATCCCGATCATCCGATGCGCGCCGAGTTCGACCATTTCGCGCTCGCTTTCATCGAGCGGCTCAGGACCTCGAAGCAATATGCAAGGCGCGCCGAGAAGCTGAAGCGCGATTTCCTCGGTCGTCCGGAGGTCAAAGCGCTGGCCGGCGATGCCTGGACGAGCCTGCGCCTGTTCATCGAGCAGGACGCCAATGCGCAGAATTCGACGATCCGCGAGCATCTCGCCAACATGTTCGTCGAGGTCGGCCGGCATCTGGCCGACGACGTCCAGATCAGGGCCGACATGAACCAGGGCTTTGTCGTGGCGCTGTCCTCGTTCGTGGAAAGCCAGAAGAGCGGCGTGTCGACATTCATCGCCGACCAGGTCAAGCGCTGGGACCTGGCGCAGCTGACGCGGCTCATCGAGACGAATATCGGCAGGGACCTGCAATATATCCGTTTCAACGGCATGATCATCGGCGGGCTCGCCGGCCTGGCGCTTTATACGGCGGAGCGGCTGTTTCTCGTCAATTGACGCTGGCCTAGCGCACACTATTCTCCCTGGAGCGCAGCAACCGGGAGGCAGGGCATGGCAAGACAACCGGAATCGGACTCGTTCCTCGACATGTTCAGCAGGTTCGGCCGCGACCTCAAGCTGCCGAATGTCGACGTCCAGGCGATCTTGGATCACCATCGCAAGAACCTCGAAGCGCTGGAAAAGTCAGCGAGGGCAAGCGCGGCCGGCGCCTCCTCGGTGCTGGCGAGGCAGCATGAGATGGTGCAGAATGCCCTGCATGAGATCACGCGGATGGCGCAGAACTACCAGACGCCCGGCAATCCGCAGGAGCTGATGAGCAAGCAGGCGGAATTTGCCCGCAGATCGTTCGAGACGACGCTGAAGAATGCCAGCGAAGTCGCTGACCTTGTGCGCAAATCCAGCACCGAATCGATTGAGATCCTGCGTGACCGGATCAGGGACGCGATGGCGGAAATCCGCGCCGGCTACGAAAAGAAATAGGCTTACCTGGCGGTTTCGAGCCCATCATCGACCCAATGCAACCGGCGCGGGCGCCTGAGCGTTTTCGGCCTGCCCAAAAAAGCATCAACTCTACCGGCGAAAATCGCGGGGCGGCGAATTGACAGAGGCCGCGGCTTCATGGTCGGGAGACAGGCAAACTGATGGGAAAGCCGGAATGACGGAAACACGGCCGAGAATGCCGCCGACCTTCGAACAGCTGCGCACGATGTCCGGCCAGGAACTCGGCGTGTCCGACTGGACGACCGTCGACCAGCACCGCATCGACCAATTCGCCGAGTGCACCGGCGACCATCAGTGGATCCATGTCGATCCCGAAAGGGCGAAACGGCAGAGCCCGTTCCGCACCACGATCGCGCATGGCTACCTGACCTTGTCGATCATCGGCGCTCTTGCGCTGGAGATGGGCATCGTGCCGGAAAACACGCAGGCCGCCTTCAATTACGGCTTCGACAAGGTGCGCTTCCTGGCGCCGGTCAAGGCCGGCGCGCGCATAAGGCTGCGCACCACGCTGCTTTCCATGGAGGATCTCGGCCCCGGCCAGTATCTGATGAAGGCGGCCAACACGGTCGAGATCGAAGGCGAGCAGAAGCCGGCGCTGACAGCCGAAACGCTGGTGATGATGTACGAGCGCCGCAAGCGGGCAGGGGCTTAAGGTCTGCCGGCCTGCGATGCACCTTTCCGGCGCGATGCCGCCACTGCACTCTCAAGCACCGTGAAAATACGTTCGTCGGCGCACTGAGCCACGTTGAAGCGCATGAAGCGGCCGGCGGTATGCGACAGGCTGAACGCATTGCCGGGCGCCAGCACGACATTGTCCGACAGCGCATGGCGCGCGACATCGGCGGCGTCGATACCGTCGGGCAGGCGGCACCAGAGGAACATGCCGGCAGCCTGATCGATCCAGGGCGTGATGCCCATCGCCTTCAGCCTGCCGGCGGTCTCGGCCATGGTGCGCGACAGGCGAGTGCGCAACTGCTCGACATGCTTGCGGTAGCTGCCGTCCTTCAACAGGGTCAGCACCAGTTCGGCGGACAGCCGCGCGCCGCCGAATGTCGTGGCGATCTTGAGGTCGGTCAGGCCTTCCATCCAGTCGGCTGGTGCCGCGATGAAGCCGCAGCGTACCGAGGCCGACAGCGTCTTCGAGAAGGAGCCGATCTGGACGACGCGCTGCAGCCCGTCAAAGGCCGCGAGCCTCGGGGCAGGGCTGTGTTCGAAGTCGGCGAAGATATCGTCCTCCACGATGGTAAGGTCCGCCTGGTCGGCGAGCTTGAGCAGCCGGTGCGCAGTGACCGGCGACAGGATCGCGCCGGTCGGGTTGTGGATGCCGGAATTGGTGATGTAGAGGCGCGGCCGGTGCTCGGCGAGCGCCTCGGCGAAGCGCTCGATGTCCGGCCCCGAAGGCGTGTAAGGCACGCCGACCACCTTGGCCTGATGGGCGCGCAACAGCGCATGGAAGTTGAAATAGCAGGGATCGTCGACCAGCACCGCATCTCCGGGCTCGATCAGGAAACGGCACAGAAGGTCGATGGCCTGGGTGCCGCAATCGGTCAGCATGATCTGGTCCGGCGAGACCTCGACGCCATGCTCGGCCATGCGCCGCGCCAGCAATTGGCGCAGCGGGGGCAGGCCGAGCGGCGTGCCGTAATCGGCAAGCGCGACATCGTCGGCGCGGGCCGCGGTGCGCAGCGCACGGCGCAAGGCGGCCTGCGGCATCCAGGACGCCGGCAGCCAACCGCAGCCGGGCTTCAGCATCTCCTCGCCCGCTTCCAGCGATTGCCGCGACACCCAGAGCGGGTCGACGGCGCGGTCGAGCCGAGGGCCGATCTCGGCCAGCGACAATGGCGCAAGCTGGCCGGCGGCGTAGAAACCCGAGCCCGGGCGCGAACGGATCGTGCCTTCCGCCGCGAGGCGCTCATAGGCCTCGACCACGGTCGATTTCGAAACCTGCATGGATTTGGCCATGGCCCGTATCGACAGCAGGCGGGCTCCAGGCGTCAGCGTGCGCGCGGCGATGCGCTGGCGGATTGCCGCCATGACGGTTTCGACGAGGGTGGCGCCACCACCGGCATTTGGGCCCGATATGTCCATCTGTACTTCCCTGCGGACCATTACAGTTTTGTAGAATTGTACCCCATTGTATCTGGCAACACCATGGCTTGCGCCGGTACGGAAGCGTAAACGGAGCAGATCATGGAAAAGAGTTTCGACGGCTGGCTCAGCGGCTTCATCGGGGTGCTGATCTTCAGCGGGTCGCTGCCGGCGACGCGGGTGGCGGTGATGGATTTCGACCCGACCTTCCTGACGGCGGCCAGGGCGGCGATCGCCGGTCTGCTCGGGATTGCGATGCTGCTGCTGTTCCGCGAAAAGCGTCCGGAGCGCAGCGACCTGATCTCGCTCGTCGTCGTTGCGCTGGGGGTCGTGGTCGGCTTCCCGTTGCTGACGGCGCTGGCGCTGAAGCATGTCACCTCGGCGCATTCCATCATCTTCGTCGGCCTGCTGCCGCTGGCGACCGCTATCTTCGGCGTGCTGCGCGGCGGCGACCGTCCCCGTCCGGCCTTCTGGTTGTTCTCGTGCCTGGGAAGCGCTCTGGTCGCCGGCTTTGCCCTGGCGCAAGGCGTGACCGCCTCGCCGGTCGGCGACGGCCTGATGCTTGGCGCCATCATCGTCTGCGGGCTGGGCTACGCCGAAGGCGCCAAGCTGTCGCGCAAGCTCGGCGGCTGGCAGGTGATCTGCTGGGCCCTGGCGCTGTCGCTGCCGGTCATGCTGGCGTTGAGCTTTGCGACGCTGCCGCCATCCTTCGCGGCCATCGGTTCCAGCGCCTGGATCGGCCTTGCCTATGTCTCGCTGTTCAGCATGCTGATCGGCTTCGTGTTCTGGTATCGCGGCCTCGCGCAAGGCGGCATCGCCGCCGTCGGTCAGTTGCAGCTGCTGCAGCCCTTCTTCGGCCTGGCGCTGGCGGCGAGCCTGCTGCACGAAAAGGTCAGCCCGATGATGGTGGTTGTCACACTGGGCGTGGTAGCCTGCGTGTTCGGTGCGAAGAAGTTCGCGCGGTGAAGCGGCAGGCTCAGCAGGATTCTGTTTTGCTCGGTCCTATTCGTTTTGGGGTTGGTCAAACGAACAATAGGTTTCGTCGGCTACCCCACGATGCGTCTTGCCGAAGCTGTTGAAGCTGCGACCATCCCATTCAGCGACCGACTCCGCACAGTCTGCCTGATCGCCATTCAATCCGTCTATCCACCGGGCCTTTATCAGTCGACTATCCAACGAGTACTTCAGTTCCAAGTTCAAGTAGTCCATGCCACCAAGCGGGAAATCCCAAATTTTTCCACTTTTTGTATCTGCGAGATAAACGCACAAATACCCTGTACCGCACCCGATTTCGACAATCGTGTAGTGCCCGGCAAAATTCGCACCGGTTTTCATCGCGTCGGATATTCTTGTGCGATACTCTCGCGCCCCGCGGTCTCTGCCATCGAACTGAGGCAGCTTAACAGGCCCGTTTTGAAACACCCTCGCCGGAAAGGTTTCGAAGCTCAATTCATCGCCTGGCGATGTCTTCGCCTCATCAGAGGGCCACTCCATCGATACGTTCGAATCGAGAACGTCACATCGAAAGAAGGTGCCTTTGTCGGTATGATCCATGCCAACAATGTTATTGAAATTCTTGCCGTCCCAATCAAAATCTTGCTGCGTGCATAAAACCTTTTCGCTGTTAAGCCATGCCGACTTTATCAATCGGCTTTTCACATTATAGATCAATTTCAAGCTGCTTGTGCCTTCGCCACCCAACGGGAAGGCGTGGATCGCGCCGCTTCGTCCGTCGACAACCCAAGCAGATTTACATTCAGGGCCGCATCCCATTTCGACGATCGTATAGTGTCCAGCGAAATTGTAGCCGGATTTCACCGCTTCCCTAATTCTAGCCTTGGTTTCCGCCGTCCAGTTTGGTCCGTTGAAGCGAGGCATTGCTCGACGGCCCTCAGGGGTGGACTTTGCAGGGTAATTCTCAAAGCGCGGAGCATCCCATCCTGGCGATGCTGCCGCAGGAGTGGGTGGCCAATCTGGAGCGGTCTTCTGACTTGTCTGCTCCGCAGCAGCGGCATCAGCCATAGAAACCAGCAACGCAAACAACAATAGATTCGAAGCAAGCCTCATCGCCCTCAACCCAACGTTCATTGGTTTATTCCAATGTCGTGTTCACTTTATGTTCCTTAGAAAAATATGCAAGCAAGATAAACGCGGGCGCTCGCCGCCTTGGCCTGGCACCTGCTAAAACTTCGTCACGACCCCGATGCCGATCCCCTCGAAGCCGCCCATCGCCATCAGGGCGGCGGGCGCCTCCTCGAGGCTGATCCTTTTGCCGACAAGCAATTCCGGCTTCAGCTTGCCGGTGCGGATCATCTCCATCATTGCCGAATAGCGGTAGGCCTGCATGCCGTGGCTGCCGAGGATTTCGAGCTCGAAGGCGATCACCTTGTCCATCGGCACTTGCGGGCGGGCATGCTCCCCCAGCATCAGCCCGACCTGAACATGGCGGCCGCGCCGGCGCAGGTTCGAGATCGAGTTGAAGGACGTGGTCGGATGTCCGAGCGCGTCCATCGACATATGCGCGCCGCCATTGGTGATCTGCTTGACCGCCTTGACCACGTTCGGCGTCGTCGAGGCGTTGATCGTCGCCACCGCGCCGATCTTTTTGGCGAATTCCAGCTTCTCGTCCGTGAGGTCGATGGCAATCACATTGGCGCCCATGGCGCTGGCGATCATGATCGCCGACAGGCCGACGCCGCCGCAGCCATGCACCGCCACCCATTCGCCGGGCGTCACCCGGCCCTGGTCGACGATGGCGCGGAAGGAGGTGACGAAGCGGCAGCCGAGGCTGGCGGCGGTGGCGAATTCCATCTGTTCAGGCAGGCGCACGAGATTGGTGTCGGCATGTTCGATGCCGACATATTCGGCGAACGAGCCCCAGCCCGTGAAGCCCGGCTGGGACTGGTGCTCGCAGACCTGGTGGTTGCCGGAGGTGCATTCGAAGCAGCGGCCGCAGCCGACGGCGAAGGGCACCGTGACACGGTCGCCGGCCTTCCAGCGGCTGACCTGCTTGCCGGCGGCGACGACGATGCCGGCCAGCTCATGTCCGGGGACGTGTGGCAGTGTGATGCCGTCGTCATGGCCCATCCAGCCGTGCCAGTCGCTGCGGCAAAGTCCTGTAGCCTCGACCTTGATGACGACACCATCGGCGGCCGGCTTCGGATCGGGTACGGTCTGGATGGTCGGCGTCTCGCCGAATTTCTCGAAGACGACGGCTTTCATGGGGTGCTTTCTTTTCCAGTTCAAAAGGGCAGTGCGGTTCGGGTTATGTCGGCGACGGTGATTGGTCAAGCAGCGGCTGCCGTTTGCAAAACCATTCATCGGCTTCGGGATCCCATGGCCAAATCCCGGACGTTGTCGGAAAGATAAGCTGCACAATCCGGAAATCCGGCCCGCCGTAAAACCATATGTCCCAACCGAAATAGTCCCGGTAGTGATCGGGATGGACTGCACCGAACTGACAGTCGAAGCCTCCTCCCAGGAAACCCGACGCCCGCTCGCCGATGCTGAACCTTTCGCCGCTGCGCACCCGTCGGCAATACTCGTTGATGATGGTCATCGAAAGCTCCGGCTTGAGCCCGATGACGACCAACTCGGGGACGCCAAAATTGTGCTCTATCCCGACCGAGTATGCGAATGGCGGATGCTCGTCTTCCTCCAGCACATAGAGAATGTGGCACCCGTACTCTTCGATGTCGGCGAGTGCCTTGGCCTCCTCGGCGTCTTTGGCTTCCCTACTCGGCATCGATCTGGTTCTGCGGCGCAGCTTTTTGGAACGCCGGCAGCGCCATGCAGGCGGCGTTGATGCGCGCAATCACCGGATAGGGCGCCATGTCGACGCCGAAGCGAGCGTTGTTGGTGACCTGCGCGGCGAGGCAGATATCGGCGAGGCCAGGTGCTTCGCCGTGGCAGAAGGTTCCGGTCTCGGGCGAGGAGGCGAGAATCTTTTCAAGCGGCTGGAAACCTTCGTTCACCCAATGCCGGAACCAGTTGACGACGTCCTGGTCGCCGGCGCCGAACAAGGTGCGCAGCGACGTCAGCACGCGCAGATTGTTCACGGGGTGGATGTCGCAGGCAATCATCTGCGCCAGCATCCTGACGCGAGCCCGGCCCAGCGCGTCCTTCGGCAGCAGCGGTGGCTCGGGCTCAATCTCGTCGAGATATTCGATGATCGCCAGCGACTGCGTCAAAAGCCTGCCGTCGTCCAGCACCAACGCGGGCACCAGACCTTGCGGATTGACCGCGAGATAGGCGGGCTCCAGATGCTCGCCGTGGCGCAGATGATGCGGCACATAGGTGTAGTCCAGCCCCTTCATCGCCAGAGCGATCCGCACCCGGTAGGAGGTGGAGGAGCGGTAGTAGTTGTGGAGGACGAGTTCGCTCATCGCCTCGGCTGCCCGACGGTCACCTCGATTTCGCCGATGCCGTCGACGCCACCGGTGATCCTGTCGCCGGCCTGGACCGCACCGACGCCGGCCGGCGTGCCGGTGAAGATCAGGTCGCCGGGCCGAAGCTCGACCGCCTCGCTGCAGATCGAGACGATGTCGGCGACCGGCCAGATCAGCTCGGCAAGGTCGCCGTCCTGTTTCACCGCGCCGTTGACGGCAAGCCAGATGCGGCCTTTCTCCGGATGTCCTGATTTCGCGGCCGGGACCAGCGGGCCGCAGGGCGCGGACTGGTCGAACGCTTTAGACCAATCCCAGGGACGTGCCGCCTTCTTCGCCTGATCCTGCAGGTCGCGGCGGGTCAGGTCGACGCCGACGCCATAACCCCAGACATGGGCGAGCGCATCCGCGCGGGGCACATGAAGGCCTCCCTTGCCGATGGCGACGACCAGCTCGATCTCGTGATGCAGGTTCGAGGTCAGCGGCGGGTAGGGGATCTCGGCGCCGCTGTCGACCACCGCATCGGCGGGCTTGGTGAAGAAAAAGGGCGGGTCGCGCTCGTCATTGCCGAGCTCGCGCGCATGCGCCGCATAGTTGCGGCCGACGCAGAAGATGCGGCGCACGGCAAACCGCTCCGCCGAGCCTGCGACGGCAACCGAGGCGACCGGCGGCAGCGGAAGGACGAATTCTGGCATGGTTTTTCTCTGTGTTGGCGTGAATCGTGCCCACCTTCCGCCGATTTTGCCGGGCGGGCAAGACTCGAGGTTCCCATACCTCGGCCTGTCTTTTCAGTGACAATGCGCTGGCCTTTGGGCGTATACTATTTGCCAATAATCTGGCCATCGTCACGGGACTATCCTGTGGCGGCCGAAACCGAACCGATGCCTGAACCCATGCAATGAGCTCCACCAGCGATCGCGCCCGCTTCCTGATCATCGACGACCACCCGCTGTTTCGCGAGGCGCTGCACAGCGCGGTGCAGATGGCCTATCCGGACGTCGACACAGTCGAGGCGCGCTCGATCACGGAAGCGATCGAGCTTCTTGCCGACGCCAAGCCGTTCGACCTCGCGCTGCTCGACTTGAGCATGCCCGACGTGCATGGCTTCGAGGGGCTGTTGCAGCTCAGGACCCGCTATCCGCGGCTGCCGGTGGTGATCGTTTCGGGCTATGAGGAACCGAAGATCATCTCCGAAGCGCTGTCCTATGGCGCGGCCGGCTTTATCCCGAAATCGGCGCGCAAGAGCGATCTCGCGGCAGCCATCCGCTCGGTGATGGACGGCGCCGTCTATGTGCCGGAAAATTACGAGGGCCAGCCGCCCGACCCCGACAGCACCGACCGCGCCGACATGGTGCAGCGCCTGGCGAGGCTCACGCCGCAGCAGCTAAGGGTCCTGCAGATGCTGCGCCAGGGCATGCTGAACAAGCAGATCGCCTACGAGCTGCAGGTGGGCGAGACCACGGTGAAAGCGCATGTTTCGGAGATCCTGCGCAAGCTCAACGTGTATAGCCGCACGCAGGCGGTGATCGAGGTGTCGAAGCTCGACAATGCGGAGCTGTTCAGGGATCAGGCGGGGTTTTGAGGCAGTATTTCTAAGCCAACAAATGCGCCAGCAACGCGCGTAGCTGCGCCGGTTTCAGCGGTTTGCGCATCAGCTCTATACCGGCGGCGCGGGCGGCCTTGGCGACGAGCTCGGAGCCGTCGGCGGTGACGATCAGCGCCGGCACGGGGCGGCCGAGATAGTCGCGCACTTCGGCGATCGTCGAGGTGCCGAGGTCGCCGCCGTCGAGATGCTGGTCGGCGATGACGATGTCGGGAACCCAGTCGGTGTCGCCGAGCAGGTCGAGCGCATCGTCGGTGGAGGTGGCGGCGCGCACCTGGCACTGCCAGCGCTCGAGCAGCGAGGTCATGGCGGAGAGCACGTCGAGGTCGTTTTCGACCAAAAGCACCTTGGTGCCGAACAGGCCGTAGCCGCGCGGGCGGTCCATATCGGTGACGGTCGCCACCGGTTCGGCTGCCATGCCGACCGGCACGTCGATGTGGAAGATGGTGCCGCGCCCGACCTTCGAGGAAAAGGTCACCGGGTGGCCGAGCGCGGCGGCCATGCGGCGCACGATAGCAAGGCCGAGGCCAAGGCCGCCGGCGAGCCCTGCATCGGCAAGCGTCGCGGTGCCGCGGTGGAACTCCTCGAACACCGCCTCGCGCTGGTCCTCGGCAATACCGCAGCCGGTGTCTGCGACGTCGATGCGGATGGTATCGCCGCGGTGTCTGGTGCCGACCAGCACGCCGCCGGAACGGGTATAGCGCAGGGCGTTGGAGAGGATGTTCTGCAGGATGCGTCTGAGCAGCGTGCGGTCGGTCCGCACGACGACATTGACCGGGCGGAATTTCAGCGACAGGCCTTTCTTTTCCGCCTCGGGCAAAAAGTCCGAGCGCAGCGAGGAAAACAGCGTCTCCAGGCTGACGTCGCCGATTTCAGGCTGCACCACGCCGGCGTCGAGCTTGGAGATGTCGAGCAGGGTGCGCAAGAGGTCTTCCATCGTCTCCAGCGAGCGCTCGACCTGGCGCACCAGCTTGCGGCCTTCCTCGCTGGTCTGAACCTCGGCCAGCGCCGAGACCGACAGATGCGCGGCGTTGAGCGGCTGCAGCACGTCGTGGCTGGCGGCGGCGAGGAACCTGGTCTTGGAAAGGTTCGCCAGCTCGGCCGTTTCCTTGGCGGCGACGAGGTCGATGTTCGATTGTTCGAGCCGACGCAGTGTGGCGTGCAATTCCTCGGTGCGGTTGCGCACCCGGTTTTCCAGCGAAATGGCGGTCTGGAACAGCGAGAAGGCATTGCCCTGCTGGTCCATCGAGCGCTCGACGCGGCTGACCAGGGCCGCGTTGATCTTCTTCAGCCTTTCGAGGTCGTTGATGGCGCGAAGCGGCATCCGCGTCACTCGGCCGCCTGGCGATCGCCGAAGGCGATGCCGGTGAAAGTCTGGTTGAGATGCATCGAGCGATACTGTTCGCCATAGGTGCCGAAGCCGATGATCTTGTTGGTCCGGTAGAGCTCGGAGATGTCGCGAAAAACTTGGCGGTTGCGCGCGTCGAGACGGCGCAGCACGCAGTCGAAGCCGAGGATCATGTCGATGCCGCCGAGCTTGTGCTCGACATCTTGGAGCGCGGTACGCGTCGCCTCCACCATGTTCTTCGGCTGGGCGATGGAAAGCACCACGCCGTCGTCGATGGCGCAGAAGAAGGACAGTGAGCCGTCGGCGTGCATGCGCTGGATCGAGCGGCAATAATATTCGCCGCCGACCTTCACCACGACGGGGTGCGAGGCAAAACTCAGCGGCGTCAACGTCTGCGGCAGGATGCCAACGGAAGCTGCATACTCCTCGGCCGCATTGGTGGCGTTGAATTCGCGCACGATGCGATGGTCCGGGTCTGACGCCGTCACCACCAGCTTCTCGTCGGTCGGAATGAAATTGTCCGTCTTGAAGACGTGGAAAGGGATCTCGGTCGCGACCAGCACGATGATGGCGCTGTCGGACGTGACCTTGCCGTTCGAGATCAGGCTGGTCGTCTCGAATTTCAGGTCGTCGCCCGCCGAGCCGCCGATCAGCGGGATGTCATCCAGCCCCCAGTGGATGGCCGATGTCACCGCTTCCTCGGCATAGGAAAGCCCGTCGATAAAGCAGAGGGCAAAGACGCTCTTCGCCCGCTCCCGGCCGGCGCGGGATTGCAGCAGGCGCCTGAGCTCCAGGACCTCGCCGGTAATCCCGTCCATGCCGGAGGAGGAGAGGTTCTCGACCATGGTGCTGACGGTCGAAAACGACGCCGACGGCAAAAGCAGGGCAATAGCATGCCCTTCCTCCAATCCCTGCGGCGTGATTTCGCCGGCGGTCGAGCAGCCGGCATAGGCGAGCGATGGCGCGTGGATCTTCAGCGCCTGTGCGAGCGCCGCCGCGTCGACAAGGCTTTGGGAGAAGAACAGAAGCGCGAAGCCGGCATCGACGATCGCCGCTTCGGCCGCGATGGCCCGGGCAAAGGCATTTGGGTCGGGCTCATCCGTGGTGAGCGCCGAAAGGCCCGATGCATAGCGTGTGCTCGAACTGGCCAGCTGCCTCCTCCGCAATTTCCTCCAACGCTGGCTTATGCGTGTGTTTTATATCGGGCACGAGCGCGTCGAAAGTATCTTTGCCTTCAATCCCGGTTTTGGCAATGGGCCGGTCGCTGGGGCGCGTGATGCCGTTGCTATGACCGAAAGTACAATGCAACCGCCGCTGGCAGCGCTGTTTTGCGCATTGTACGGTGCGCGAACCCACTGCCGAAGCACAAGCGCGGCATTCGGCAATGACCAAGGTTGATACCCAGGGAGGTTGCATGTCGGACGTGTCGTTCACTGTGAATGGGAGGCGAGTCAGCGGGAGCGCCGAGGACCGAACGCTTCTGGTGCATTTCCTGCGGGAGCACCTTGGTCTCACCGGAACGCATGTGGGTTGCGATACGTCGCAATGCGGCGCCTGTGTCGTGCATGTCGACGGCAAGGCGGTGAAGTCCTGCACGATGCTCGCCGCGCAGGCCTCCGGCTCGACCATCGTCACCATCGAGGGACTGGCGGACGGTGCAGAGCTGCATCCGGTACAGGCCTCGTTCAAGGAGCATCACGGGCTGCAATGCGGCTTCTGCACGCCGGGTATGATCATGACGGCGACCGACATGATCGCGCGCCATCCGGAGGGCCTGGACGAGGCAATGGTGCGCGCCGAGCTCGAAGGCAACATCTGCCGCTGCACGGGCTACCACAACATCGTGAAGGCGATCCTCGCCGCATCGGAGACGATGGCGAAGGGCGCCAAGGGTAAGGCGAAGCGGGCAGCTTAAGGGAATAGGGGAGTAAGGCAGTAAGGGAGTAGGTGAAGGACACACCGATTTCCCTACTGCCTTACTCCCCTACTGCCCTACTCCCCTAAAATTCCGGAGGAATTTCCCATGGGTATCGAAGGCGTCGGCGCCCGCGTGGCGCGCAAGGAAGACAAGAGGTTCATCACCGGCGGCGGCCGCTATGTCGACGACATGGTGGTTCCCGGCATGAAGCACGCCGTGTTCGTGCGCAGTCCGCACGCGCATGCGCAGATCAAGAAGATCGATGTGAAGAAGGCTGAAGCGATGCCAGGCGTCGTCGGCGTGCTCACGGGCAAGGAACTCAAGGCCGACGGCATCGGCAATCTGATCTGCGGCTGGATGATCCACTCCAAGGACGGAACGCCGATGAAGATGGGCGCGTGGTCGCCTTTGGCCGTCGATAAGGTGCGCTATGTCGGCGACGCGGTCGTCATCGTGGTCGCCGACACCAAGGGCCAGGCCCGCGACGCGGCGGAAGCGGTCGAGATCACCTACAAGGAACTGAAAGCCGTGGTCGATGCCACGAAGGCGATCCAACCCGGCGCGCCGCAGATCCATGCAGAGGCAGAGAACAATCTGATCTTCGATTGGGAGCTCGGCGACGCCAAGGCGACCGATGCGGCGATCAAGTCGGCGGCCCATGTCACGCGCATGAAGATCGTCAACAACCGGCTGGTCCCGAATGCGATGGAGCCGCGCGCGGCTCTCGGCCATTACGACAAGGCCGAGGATCACTATACCTGCTGGACGACGTCGCAGAACCCGCATGTCGCGCGGCTGGTGATGAGCGCCTTCTACAATGTCGCCCCGGAAAACAAGCTGCGCGTCATCGCGCCGGATGTCGGCGGCGGCTTCGGCTCCAAGATCTACATCTATCCGGAAGAGATCGTCTGCCTGTGGGCCTCGAAGAAGATCGGCGTGCCGGTCAAATGGGTCGCCGACCGCACCGAAAGCTTCCTGTCGGATGCACATGGCCGCGACCATGTCTCGACGGTGGAGATGGCCTTCGACAAGGACAACCGCATCACCGGCCTCAAGGTCGACACAATAGCCAATCTCGGCGCCTATATGTCGCTGTTCTCGTCCTGCGTGCCGACCTATCTCTACGCGACGCTCCTGTCGGGCCAGTACGACATCCCGGCGATCCACGCCAATGTGCGCGCCGTCTACACCAACACCGCGCCCGTCGATGCCTATCGCGGCGCAGGGCGGCCGGAGGCCACCTACGTGCTCGAGCGGATGATGGAAACCGCGGCGCGCGAACTCGGCGTGTCGCCAGCGGAACTCAGACGCCGCAACTTCATCACGTCCTTCCCGCATCAGACGCCGGTGATTATGACCTATGACGCGGGCGACTATAACGCATCGCTCGACGCGGCGATGAAGGCGGCCGACTATGCAGGTTTCGCCAGGCGCAAGGCCGAGGCCGCCAAGCAGGGCAAGCTGCGCGGCATCGGCATGAGCTGCTACATCGAGGCCTGCGGCCTGGCGCCGTCATCGGCGGTCGGCTCGCTCGGCGCCGGGGTTGGTCTTTGGGAATCGGCGGAGGTGCGCGTCAATGCCGTCGGCACGATCGAGGTGCTTACCGGCTCGCACAGCCATGGCCAGGGCCATGAGACGACCTTTGCGCAACTGGTTACCCAGCGCTTCGGCGTGCCGATCGACTCCGTCTCGATCGTGCATGGCGACACCGACAAGGTGCAGATGGGCATGGGCACCTACGGCTCGCGTTCCGGCGCCGTCGGCATGTCGGCCATTGTCAAGGCGCTCGACAAGGTCGAAGCCAAGGCCAAGAAGATCGCCGCGCACCTGCTCGAAGCAGACGAGGGCGATATCGTCATAGAGAACGGCGAGGTCAAGGTCGCGGGCACCGACAAGAGCCTGCCCTGGTTCCAGGTCGCGCTTGCCTCCTATACCGCCCACAATTTGCCGGCCGGCATGGAGCCCGGGCTGAAGGAAACCGCCTTCTACGATCCGTCCAACTTCACCTTCCCGGCCGGCTGCTACATCTGCGAGGTCGAGATCGACCCGGAGACTGGGCTGACGGAAATCATCCAGTTCGTCGCGGCCGACGATTTCGGCAACATCATCAATCCGATGATCGTCGAAGGGCAGGTGCATGGCGGCATCGCCCAAGGCGTCGGCCAGGCGCTGCTGGAAGGCGCGCATTACGACAGCAACGGACAACTGCTGACGGCGAGCTACATGGATTACACCATGCCGCGCGCGGGCGATCTGCCGTCCTTCAAGGTCTCGACCTCGAACACGCCATGCCCCGGCAATCCGCTCGGCGTCAAAGGCTGCGGCGAGGCCGGCGCCATCGGTTCGCCGCCGGCGGTCATCAACGCCATCACCGATGCGCTCGGCGTCGTCGATATTCCCATGCCGGCGTCGCCCGCGACGGTGTGGGCAACTATCCGTGCGACGAAATGAGTGAATAGGGGGTAGTGAGTAGTGAATAGGGAACCGCGCCACCTCCGGCAGCGGATCTACTGACTACTGGCTACTCACTACTGCCTAACCACTTTAGGGGAGGATCCCATGTACTCAGTCAACTATCACCGCGCCACCTCCGTCGCCGACGCCGCCAAGCTGCTGAAGAACGGCGACGCCAAGCTGCTCTCCGGCGGCATGACGCTGATCCCGGCGATGAAGACGCGGCTTGCTGCGCCTTCGGACCTCGTCGATGTCTCGCGGCTGAAGGAGTTGCAAGGTGTCAAGGTGTCCGGCAAGACGGTCACCATCGGCGCCGCGACGACGCATTACGACGTCTCCACCGACGAGAAGCTGAAGAAGGCCTGCCCGGCGCTTGCGCATATGGCATCGCTGATCGGCGATCCGGCCGTGCGCCACAAGGGCACGATCGGCGGCTCCATCGCCAACAACGATCCGGCGGCCGACTATCCGGCTGCGCTGCTGGCGCTGGGCGCGACGATCATCACGAACAAGCGCGAGATCGCGGCGGATAAATTCTTCAAGGGCCTGTTCGAGACGGCGCTGAAGGAAGGCGAGATCGTCACCGCGGTGAGCTTCACCGCTCCGGCCAAGGCGGCCTACCAGAAATTCCGCAACCCGGCTTCGCGTTACGCCATCGTCGGCGTGTTCGTGACCAAGGGCAAGGACGGGGTGAGGGCGGCGGTGACCGGCGCAGGCGAGGACGGCGTTTTCCGCTCCAGGGAAATAGAGGCGGCGCTGGCGAAGAATTTCGATGCCGCTGCGCTCGGCGGCCTCAAAGTGCCGGCAAAGGGGCTTATGAGCGATATCCATGCCTCCGCCGACTATCGCGCCAATCTGATCGCGGTGATGGCCAAGCGCGCCGTGGCCGCGGCCAACGCTTGAGCGGCGGTGCCGTGGATCAAAGAAGGGGCCGCCTCGGCCCCTTTTCTTTGCCATAACAAAGGTTTGACCGAAAACGCCGGTCAGACCGCGGCTTCGCACTTGCACAAATTTATCCCGCACTGCAAAATAAATGCGGCGGGAATACCAAATGGTCCGGACGCGGGCGACGCTGCGCATACGGACGTCGAGTCGCGAAGGCACGGTATGACCGACATCTCCGCAGCATCCGTCGTCCTGCCGCGGGCCGCAGCCGACAGGGAAGCCAGGGCGAGACTTGCCTATCTCGACGGCTGGCGAGGCCTGTCGATCGCGCTCGTGCTGATCGGCCATTTCTTTCCGGTACCGGGAATCAATCTCGGCGTCCTCGGCGTCGAGTTCTTCTTCGTGCTGAGCGGCCGGCTGATGGGCGAGATCCTGTTCATCGAGCGCTTTCCGCTGAAGAAATTCTTCAAGCGCCGTTTCTCGCGCATCTATCCCGCGCTGCTGGTGTTCGTGATCGCCGCCATGACCGGGCTTGCCGGCACCTTTATCGCCTTCAAATGGAAGGCGGCGCTGACAGCGCTGACCTTCACCTATAATTATGCCGGCATCTTCATCAACCGCGCCGGCGCGCTCGACCATATCTGGTCGCTCTGTGTCGAGGAGCATTCCTATATCCTGCTCGCATTGATCAGCGTGGTGGTGACCGGAAGGGCGAACGTCGTGCGGCTGCTGGTCGTGCTGGCGCTGCTGGCAATGGCCAACGGCGCGATTTCGTACGGGATTCTCGGCATGGGCTACGAGACCACCTACTGGCGCACCGACGTGCATATCGCCTCGATTCTGTTGTCCGCGGCGATCTGCCTGCTCAAGGCAGACGGGCGCCTGCCGGCTTTGCTGAACAGCCGGCATGTGGCTCTCGCGGCCGCGGCCGCCGGCGTTCTGCTGTTCAGCAATCCAATCCCGACGCCCCTGCATTACACCCTCGCCGTGCCGCTTCTGGCGCTGGCAGTCAACACGCTCGACTTCGCCGGCGGCATTCTGAAAGGGCCGTTGTCATCGCGGCCGATGGTGATGCTCGGGCTGTGGTCCTATTCGCTTTATCTCTGGCAGCAGCCTTTCTACAAATTCGTCGATGAACGCGGCAGCGCGCCGATCCCGATGCTGGCGGCGGTGTTCGCCTGCGCCCTCGCGAGCTACTACATCGTCGAAAAGCCCGCCCGCAGCTGGCTCAACCGCAATTGGTGATCAAGCAGGTTTCGCCGCTCGTCGCGCGGCGAGATAGCGGCGAAGTCCGGCTTCGCCGCGCGGGGTCGTCCAGCGGTGATTCCAGGCGAAGGCGGGTCTGAGCAGCGGCGCCAGAAGTTTGAGAATCGGTCTTTCGACGGTGACCTGCCAAATCAGGTCGCCGCCTCCGGACGGCGACAGTTCGGCCCGCCACAGCCCGTCGAAATCGCCGAAGGTCTTCACGACCACCAACCGTCCGGGCTCGAGCTCGGCGGCCTCGATGATGAAATTCAGCTCATAGGGCAGGGCGCCGCGCGCCCTGGCCCTGGCACGGGCGCCGACGACGCCCTTGCCCTTCTTGTCGAGCGGCTCGACCTCCTTATAGGCATCGCCCCACCAGAGCGGCAGGAGCTCGGCGTCCGACAGCACGTCCCAGACTTCCTGCGGCGTGCCCCTCGGGGATGTCCCAGCTTTCGTCGAAGCGGAAGACATTGCTTGCCATGATGTCGCCCCAACCAGCGGAGCAGCCACATTAGCTTCCGCTTGTTTTCCTGGCCAGCGTCGCGGCGCCGCTCAGGCGGCGATTGGCTTTGCCCAATAGCGCACCGATTTCTTGCCGCCATGGATCACCGCATCGCCGACTTCGGTGAAGCCGAGCGCGGCGTGGAAGGCATCGGATGCCGGGTTGGGCGGATCGGCATTGACCTCGCAGGTGACGATCGTATGGCCGGCACGCCGGGCTTGCTCGAACAGATCCTCATAAAGGCGGCGGGCATGGCCGCGGCCGCGCGCCGCGGCTGCGACCACCACGCGGTCGACATAGACGAAGCGCGGATAGCGCTGGTGAAACCAGAGGAAGTTCGGGCTGTCGTAGCTTGCGTCTTGGTCGAAACACAGGATGAAGGCTTCAAGCGCGCCGATGCGGCGGGTGTAGAAAGCCTCGGCGAGCAGGAATGAAAGTCGTTCCGGCTCGAGCCAGGACAGTTCCGCCGCATGCTCGTTGTTGAGCGCGAGTATAATGGCCTCGTCGGCGGGCGAGACCTGTTCGATCGGCAGCAATTCCCTGGTCATTGTCCTCACCGTCAAGATCTCGCGGCCTTTATCGTTGCCGCGACCTTGGCCTTGTCGGTCACCGTGTTGCGGTATTCGCGATCGAGGTCGGTGCCACCCATTCCAACATTGGGATTGCGGTAGCGCATGGCGCTGGGCACGTCAGCAAGTGCCGCAAAATGCATCTCGGTCAGTCCCGTTCGCCTGCGTACCTCACCGATCGTATCGGGCGCCAGGGCGCCGCAGCCGAGAACGATGATGCGTTCGCCCGCCTGGCGGACGAGCTCCGCCAGTAGCTCGACGCCTTCGACCGCCGTGTCGCGCTGGCCGCTGGTCAGCACGCGGCCGACCTTGCAGCGGATCAGGGCTTCGAGCGCCTCGGCCGGATCGCGCGTCATGTCGAAGGCGCGGTGGCAGGTGACGTTGAGCGGGCCGGCGGCCTCGACCAACGCGCTCATGCGCGCCTCGTCGATGGCGCCGTCGGCGGTCAGGCAGCCGACGACGACGCCGGCGACGCCGAGCTCCCGAAGCGCTGCGACATCGGCGAGCATCGAGCGGTATTCGGCCTCGCTGTAGAGGAAGTCTCCGCCGCGCGGGCGCACGATGACGTGGAAGGGGATGGTGGCGCTTTCGAGCGCGGCGCGCACCGTGCCCAGGCTCGGCGTGATGCCGCCTTCGATCAGGCTGGCGCAGAGCTCTACCCGATCGGCGCCAGCGGCCTGCGCGGCGAGCAACCCGTCGATGCCTTCGACGCAGATTTCGATCAGGGGTTTTTGCGTGTCCGCCACCGGTTCCCATCCATGGTTCGAGGAGATGGGGCAGCCCTAGCACCGGGCGCGTCGCCGCGAAAGCCGCAACGATCGGTCCAGCTTGGAAGACGCTTGACAATGCATAACCGCGAAGTTATGGATAACTCATAACTGAAAAGTTATTGATTGATGCGGACGAACCAAGGAGACCGACGATGGAAGCGAGATTGAAGAACCCGGTGATGCTCATTCCCGGCGCGCTGCAGGCGCTTCTGGCGCTCGACAAGTCGACCGAAGCGGGCGACGTGCCTTACGTGACGCGCAAGCTCATTCACCTGCGCGCCAGCCAGATCAATGCCTGCGCCGTCTGCGTCGACATGCACGCGCGCGAGCTGAAGAAGGCCGGCGAGAAGGACGAGCGGATCTTCGCCGTCTCGGCATGGCGGGAGACGCCATATTTCACCGACGCCGAACGCGCAGCGCTTGCGCTGACGGAGGCCGCGACGCGCCTAGCCGACCGTTCCGACGCGGTGCCGGACGACGTCTGGGGAGAGGCCGCGCGCCATTACGACGACAAGGCGCTCGCCGCCCTGGTGATCCAGATCGCGCTGATCAACGCCTTCAACCGCCTGAACGCCACCACGCGGCAACCGGTGGGCGCCTGGGGATGAGGTGAGAGGCCCGCTTCGGGCGTGTCTTGCCGGCTACTGCTTAAGGATCGTGTTCTTGGCGCCCTGTTCGACCTGGTCGATCACCAGAAGCTTCACCGGATCGGTGCCGATGTTGGTGGCCTGATGCCACTGGCCGATCATTTCAATGATGAAGTCGCCGGGCTTGTAGGTGTTGCTGGCGCCGCTCTCGACATTTGTGACCTTGAGCGTTCCCTGCTCGACATAGGCGTAGCGCGGGAAGGGGTGCTTGTGCACCGGCAGCGTCGCGCCCGGCGCGATCTGATAGGATGAGACCTGAACCTCGACGTTCTTCTGCGGCAGCGTGATCGGCTGGCCGGACGCGGTCGTGGTCCTGGACGCCAGCGGCGTCACCACGACCGGCGTGTTCGAGCTGTCCAGTGCGTTCGCGCTGGTCGTGAAAAATGCCGCCGCCAAAAGCAGCGCCGATGTCGCAATGTTGCGCATGAGATTCCTCCAGAGATCGCCAGCTTGGCGCGGAGGACGCTAAGGCGCAAGCTCCGGACAATGGAATAGCTAACGCTTCGCTGGCGCATGGTTGGGCGGCCGCAGCAACAGTGCAAACGGCACCAGCAGCGCGGTGACGATCGCGCAATAGAAGAAGACATCGACATAGGCGAGCAGCGAAGCCTGGCGGCCGATCTCCTGTCCGATCCAGCCGACGGCCTGCTGCCTGGCTTCGACCAGCGGCGAACCCTCGGCGACGAAATGGTCCGTCACCTGGCGAAGCGTCTGCTGATAGGTCTCGCTCGATTGCGCGGTGTGGCCGACCAGCACCGACTGGTGGAACTGGGTGTTCTGGGCAATCACCGTGTTGGATAGCGACACGCCGATGCTGCCGCCGATGTTGCGGGCGACATTGATCAGCGAGGACGCCTGGTCGGTCTTCTGCGGCGGCAGGCCGACATAGGCGGCGGTGGAGATCGGGATGAACAGGAACGGCAGGCCGATCATCATATAGATGCGCGCATAGGCGAAGAACCCGAAGCTGGCGTCCGGCGTCAGCGAGGTCATGTGCCAGAGCGCGACCGCGACCACCGCCATGCCCAACATGATGAGATAGCGCGGCTGAACCATCCCGGCGGCAAAGCCCGAGACCGGCATCAGCATGAGCATGACGATGCCGCCCGGCATCATCGACAGACCGGAAAGGGTGGCGGTGTAGTCGAAGGTCGTCTGCTGCAACTGCGGCAAAAGCTGCGTGGTGCTGAAGAGCGCGGCGCCCACCGCCATCATGACGAGGAACGACATACCGAACTGCCGGCTGAAAAGCAGACGGATGTCGACGATCGGATCGCGCCTCGTCCACTCCCACGGAACAAGCAGCAGGAACGACACCGCCGAGATCACGGCGAAAGTGGTGATGAAGGTCGAGGCGAACCAGTCGTTGCGTTGGCCTTCGTCGAGAAAGACTTCAAGGCAGCCGAGTGCCATCGCCACCAGGATGAAGCCGATCCAGTCGACCTTCAGCCCCTTGCTCAACCGCTCGCGGCGCTCGCGTTCGAGAATGTCGGGCTCGATGACCAGCCATTGCACGAGCGTCAGCGACATGATGCCGAACGGCACGTTGATGAAGAAGATCCAGTGCCATGAGAAATTGTCGGTCAGCCAGCCGCCGATGGTCGGCCCGACCGTCGGCGCGACGATTACCGCAATGCCGTAAAGCGCAAAGGCCTGAGAGCGTTTCTCAGGCGGGAACGTGTCGGCGAGGATCGACTGCTCGCTCGGCGCCATGCCGCCGCCGCCGAGCCCCTGCAGGATGCGAAAGGCGATCAGCGTTGGTAAATTGGGCGCCAGCCCGCACAGCAGCGACGACAGCGTGAAGGTCGCCACGCAGATCATGTAATAGCGCTTGCGGCCGATGACGCTGGTCAGCCAGCCGCTGACCGGAATGATGACGGAGTTGGCGACGAGATAGGTGGTGATCACCCATGTGCTCTCGTCCATGCCGGCGGCCAGGCTGCCGGCGATGTTGCGCAGTGCGACATTGGCGATCGAGGTGTCGAGCACCAGCATGAAGGTCGCGATCGAGACGACGATCGCGATCAGCCAGGGATTGCGCCCGCCGGCGGCGGAACGGCTTTCGTTTCCCTGGGCTGTCGCGGCATCGCTCATCGCACCTTGACCGTCGGCACCACCGACATGCCGGGACCGAGATAGACGCCGGGCGGCTGGTCGAACACGATCTTGACCGGCACGCGCTGCACCACCTTGACGAAATTGCCGGTGGCGTTTTCGGCGGGCAGCAGGCTGAACGCCGTGCCGCTGCCGGCCTGGACGCTGTCGACATGGCCATGGAAGGTCTTTTCCGGATAGGCGTCGATGGCGATGTCGACTGGTTGGCCCGGTCGCATCAGGGCGAGCTGCGTCTCCTTGAAATTGGCTTTCACCCAGACCTCGTTGGGTACGAACATCATCAGCACCTGGCCAGGCTGCGCATAGGTGCCTTTTGCCGCCGTGATGTTGGTGGCGTGGCCTGCGACCGGCGCCGTGATGGTGGTGCGGGTGAGGGTGATCTTGGCCTGGTTTTCGGTGGCCTCAGCCTGCCGAAGCTTGGCTTCGGCACTCTTGCCTTGAGCCTGCAGAACAGCCAACTGGCTTTTCGCCGCCTCGACATTGGCATTGGCCGTGTCCAGCGCCGCCTGGTCCTGGCGCAGGGTCGAAGCAGCCTGCTGCGCCTGCTGTTGCGTCGCGGTGCCTTTGGCCAGGAGCTCACGGTTTCGCTGGTCCTCGGATTTGGCGAATTCGAGCGCCGCCTGGGCCTGCGCCACCTGCTTTTCGGCGGCATCGATCTTGGCGTTCTGCGCCTCGGTCTGGGCCTGCACATTGGCAATATCGGCCCGCGCCGCAACCACGCCTGCTTCCGCCTGTTTGAGCGAGGCCTGATAATCGCTGTCGTCGATGCGCAGAAGCACCGTGCCGGCCTCGACCGGTTGGTTGTCGGTGACGGCGATATCGGTGATGCGCCCGGCAATTTCCGCGCCGACCGTCACCGTGCGGGCGTCGATGAAGGCGTCGTCGGTCCATGCATACTGCCGTGCGTTGATCCACCAGATGACCACGGCCGCGATGACCAACAGGATGAGGATGGCCACGATCGCCGCTATGTAGGGATGGCGTCTGATGAGGCCGGGTTTATTGCCGTCGGATGGACTGTCATTCGCCTGCGTGTCTTGCGCACGCTTATCGTCCGCGCGCTCGTTTTCCACGCGTTTTTCGTCGCTCGGCGGCCATTGCTGCTGGTCGGACCGGGGCTGAGCCCGCGCTTCTTCGGCGGGAGCGGTTTCGCGCTCTTTTCTTTCGGTTTTCGCGTCCAAGGCAACGGAACCCAGAATCGTTGACCCCCTCGCAGCAGGGTCAACGGGTGGTTTCCGCAAAGGTTCCTGTTCGCCGAATGCCGGGCGGCGGCCCCGCTGGCAGCCGTCAGCCCGCCATCCAGCCGCCGTCCACCATCAGGTTTATGCCGGTGACGTAGCTCGCCATGTCGCTGGCGAGAAACAGCGCCGCGCCCGCCACGTCGTTCGGATGTCCGAGCCGCGGCCACGGCGTGCGGCGGCGCGAATAGTCGAGCGCGTCGGGGTCGTTGGCGACACCGGGCTTGCCGGTGATGATCTTGCCCGGAGCGATGGCGTTGCAGACGATCAGGTCGTCGGCGTGGTCGACCGCGATCTGCCGCGTCATCTGCACGATGCCGCCCTTACTGACGGAGTAGGGAAAATCGCCGGGGCAGGCGACCATACCGTGCTGCGAGGAGATGTTGACGATGCGGCCGCGCACCTCGTTGACCGGTGCCTGGGTCAGCATCTGCATGACGGCGCGTTTGTTGCAGTAGAAGAAGCCCGTCAGATTGACACCGATGACGCGGTTCCACTGTTCCGGCGTGGTCTCGATCAGGTTGGTGCTGGTGTAGATCGCGGCATTGTTCACCATCACGTCGAGCCGACCGAAGCGATCGATGGCTGCGCCGACAAGGGCGTCGACGGCGCTCCAGTCCGAGATGTCGGTTTTCATGTAGACCGCATTGCCGCCGGCGGAGCGGATCATATCCACAGTACTCTCGCCACCTTCGATTGGCTGTTCCACTGTGTCGGCGGTGACGACGCGTGCGCCTTCGGCTGCGAATTTGAGCGCGATGGCGCGGCCGATGCCGGAGCTCGCTCCGGTGACGATGGCGGTTTTGTCTGCGAGCAAGGCCATGGTGTTCACCTTTCCCGGGTGACGATCTTCCCTTGCGCCGGGCCGACCAGCCGCCCTTCGCGCACGATCTCGCGGCCGCGCAGGAAAACACCGGCCAGCCGCGCTTTCACGGTCCAGCCGTCGAACGGCGTGTAGCCGGCCCGCGAGACCTGCTCGGCGTTGGCGATGATGCCGGATCGGCGCGGGTCGAGGATCAGCAGATCGGCATCGTAGCCGGCCGCAATGCGTCCCTTGCGCCGGCCGAGGCCGAAGCGCTCGGCCGGATTGCGGGAGCACATACGCACCAGATCGGGCAGCGCGATGAGCCCGTCGTCGACCAGTCTCAACATCGTTGGAAGCAGCGTCTGCAATCCCGGCATGCCGCCCGGGATGTCGGCGAAAGTAGCATAAGCCGCCGCTTTTTCGTTCGGCGCGTGCGGGGCGTGATCGGTAGCGACAATGTCGATCAAGCCCGCGCCCAGCGCGGCGCGCAGCGCGTCGACATCCTGCGGCGAGCGCAACGGCGGTGAAGCCTTGAGATTGGCGCCCTGTGTTTCGTAATCGCCAGCGGTGAAGAACAGATTCTGCGGCGTGGTCTCGACGCTGGCGTCAGCTATGCCGCGAAGCCGGGTCCAGGTCTCGACACCCAGTTCGGAATTGATCTGACGAACATGGATTCTTGCCTCGATCGAGGCCGCGGCGACCAGCGCGCGGGCGATGCCGTTGGCTTCAGCCAGCGACGGCCGGCTGTCCAGGAAGGCGGTGATGGTGCCGGAGCGATCACGCTCGGAGCTACCTGTCAGGATCGACTGGTCGCCGGGGGAGACGCCGATCAGCGTGTTGGCGCCGGCAAACGCTTTCACCGCCTCGGCAACCGCGTCGAGCGTTGCGAACAGGAAAGCATCCGGCACGTCGGCGGTGAATAGCTCGAACGACACCGGCGCAAGGTCGAGCAGGCGAGGAATGAGCGACAGGTCGCGGCTGACCACGGCCTGCAGGCCGACATCGACATGGATGCGGCTCTCGGTCATCGCCATCTTGTCCGCGAGTTGCTCGGCCGTCGCGGTCCAAGGCTCGTCGGTCGGCATGTCGAGCACCGTCGTCACGCCGCCGAGCGCCGCCGCATGGGTGCCGGAAGAGAAGTCCTCCTTATGGGTCAGGCCAGGGTCGCGCAGATGCGCGTGCGCATCGACCAGGCCGGGCAGCACGAAGCAGCCGGAGGCGTCGACGACCGTCCTGGCTTCGGCGGCTTCGCCGGGCGCGATGATTGCCGCGACCTTGCCCGCGGCAATGCCGATATCGCCGCGGCCGAGGCTGTCGGCATTCACCACCGTTCCATCGCGGATCAGCGTGTCGAACATCTCTCAGCCGCGCTGCTCGAAGCGGGCATGATTCGCGTGCCAGAAGCGGGCTATGTCCTCGCGGCGTATGAAGGCGGCGCCGTCGCTCTTTTGGACATGCTCGATCACCTCGCGCAGGCCCGATGCCCGGTTGGGTTGGCCCGTCCAGCGGGCGTGAATGCCGATGGTCAGCATGCGGCCGCCAGTCTCGTCGGCTTCTGAGAGCATATAGTCGATGGCCGAGCGGCAGTCCTCGGCGAAGTCGCGCGGATTGCCGTAGCCCGGCGCGACGAGGTAGCGGCTGTCGTTGAGTGTCTTGGAATAGGGGACGACCATGATCTCGGTGCCCCTGTGGTCGAGGAAATAGGGCAGGTCGTCGTTGCAGGGATCGGAGTGGTAGAGGAAGCCGCCCTCCTCGACCAGAAGGTCGCGCGTGTTGACGCTGGGCAGCGAGCGGCAGTTCCAGCCTAGCGGACGCTTCCCCAGCAGCTTCTCGTAGAGCGCGATCGCCTCGTGCAGGTGCCGTTCCTCCTCGCTGCGCTCCATCGTCGTGTAGTCGATCCAGCGCAGGCCGTGTCCGAGCAGGTCGTGGCGGCGACTCTTGATCCATTCGACGAAGGGCGGGTTGCGCTCCAGCGCCACGGCGCAGGCGGAGATGGTGACGGGGACGTCGTAGCCGTCGAACAGCCTGGCCAGGCGCCAGACACCGGCGCGACTGCCATATTCGAAATGCGTCTCGGTGCCGAGGTCGCGTACAGGCGGGCTCGAGGCGAGATTATACTCGCCCCAATTGTCGTTGCGGCCGTCTTCCAGCCAGTTGTACTCCGACCCCTCTTCGTAGTTCAGCACGAGGTTGACAGCGAGCTTGACGCCGCCCGGCCAGGTGACGAAGGGCGGATGCGGGCCATAGCCGACAAAGTCGCGCGGCTGCTGCGCTTGCTGCGGATCGGTCGGCATCGGCCGGTCTCCTCTGATCTCGTTGGCTCAGCTTTCGTTGGCGGCAATCCAGTCCATGTAGGCGTGGAAGGCTTCCTTGCCGGGGCGCGGCCGCCACGCGGTGTCGCGCATGATGCGGGCGATGTCATAGGCGCCCCACATGCCGCCTTTCAGCGCCACATCCTGGACGATATTGGCGTCTTCGCCCGGCGTCACCTCCACCTTCAGTTCCGGGACGCGTTCGGCTGCCCAGCCGATGATCTCGCCGATGGTCTGGCTCGACCCGGAGCCGATATTGTAGTGGCGGTAGTTGAGGCGCGGCGCATCGATCAGCGCGAGGATCGCGGCGGCAACGTCGGTCGAGGCGACATAGTCGCCGACGGGCTCCAGGCTGTTCGGCCTGATCGTCTCGCCGGCCAAAGCCATATGCGCGACTCGGTTGGGAACATGACGAAAATTGCGGCTCTCGGTGGCGCGGTCCATCGGGCCGTAGACGGAAGCAAGCCGCACCGAAACCGCCGACAGGCCGAACAGGTCGGCATAGCGGTTGGTGACCATCTCGGAGGCGAATTTCGAGATGCCGTAGAGCGTCAGCGGCGCGACATAACCGTCTTCCGGCAGCGGCTCACCGCTCCAGTCGGGCCCGTTGTGGCGGTAGACGGAACCGGAACTGACATAGATGAAGCGCTGGAGGCCTGGTCTCGCGCGCGCCCAATCCAGCATGCGCACGGTGCCCATCAGATTGACGTCGACGATGCGGGCCGGGTCTTCGGCCTCCGGCTGGCGCTTTGCCTCCGTGGCGCTGCCGCGCGAGATCGGCGTGATCGTCGCGCCATGGACGATCGCCGTGATGCCTTGCTCGTCGAGCCTCGCGGACCAGGCTTTCGGGTCAAGGATATCGGCGGAAATCACCGTCAGCCGGTCGCGCACCGGCGCGAAATGTCTTTCGGCGGCCGCGTCGAGGCCTGAGCGGTCGAGGATCACGGCGCGGGCTTGCGGATCGCGGTCCAGCCATGCGCGCGCAACCACGCTCATGACAAAGCCGGTGCCGCCGGTGACGAGCAGGGTCATGGGAACTCCTCTGAAAGGGTTTCGGGTTCAGCGCGTCGCATAGCCGCCGTCCACAAGCATGTCGGATCCGGTGACGAAGGATGCGTCCGAGGAAAGCAGGAAGGCCGCCGCCGCAGCGATCTCGTCGGGATCGGCGATGCGGCCGAGCAGGTGGGCAGGCCCAAGGCCGGCATTGGCCGCTTCGAAATCGGCGAACCGGCGCAGCAGCCGCGTCGTCGCCACGGCGCCCGGCGACAGGCTGTTGACGCGGATCTTGTCCGGCGCGTGATCGACGGCCATCGCCTTGGCGAGGTGAATCAGCCCGGCCTTGGCGGCGCAATACGCCACGGCCTTGGTGGTCGCGACGCGTCCAAATTGCGAGCCGATGAAGACGACAGAGCCGCCGCCGCTCGCCGCAATCAGCGGCACGGCGAACTTGCTCATCAGGAAAGCGCCGGTCAGGCCGACATCGACCTCGTGCCGCCAGGCGCTTTCGTCGAGATCGACGACGGTGGCGCTGGTTGAGGGCGCCGCGGCATTGTGCACCAGTCCATCGAGGCGGCCGAATTTATGCCGGGCGAACGCGACGGCCGCTTCGGCGGAGGGAGCCCTCGTCACATCGCACTGGCAGGCCGCGGCGGCAGGGTCGAGCGCTTCGGCAAGCTCGGTCGCCGGCCCGAGATCGTAATCCGCGCAGACTACTCTTGCGCCTTCGGCAATACAGCGGCGGGCGATTGCCGCGCCGATGCCGCTGGCCGCGCCTGCGATCAGGATGACATTGCCCTCGAGGCGGTTCGTTGCTGCATCCGTCATCAGGCGCGCTCCTCGATTGCCTGCATCGCCGGCGCGACGACCGGCCGGCGCAAGAGATTGTAGCAGGCAGCAATCGTCACCAGCACGGCGCCGCCGCCCAGAAGCAGGAACATGGCCGGCGCGCCCATGTGCTCCATCAAGCTAGCGGATATGCCAGGCGTCGCGACATTGCCGATCGAATAGAGCAGGAGCAGCGTGCCGGAAGCGCCGACCATATGCCGGCTGTGCAATTGCGAGGCGCCGAACGCCATTGCCACGGGATAGACGGTGAGCGCCGTGCCGCCGTAGATGAAGAACAGCACGAAGAGCAGCGGCACCGAAGAATTGCCGAGCCAGGCGATCGCGGCGCAGAGCGTGACCGACAGGATGCCCTGGACAAGCAGTATGATGCGCCGTTCAAACCGGTCCGACAGCCATCCGACGGGCGTCTGCGCCAGCATGCCGGCGATGCTGATGGTGGTGACCAGCCCGACCGTCGTTGCCGCCGACAGCCCGATCTGCGTGCCGTAGATCGGCGTCAGCACGAAGATGTTCATATTGGTGATGCCGCCCTGGAAGATGGCGACGACCGTCACCGGGGCCAGCCGGAACAGCGCCAGCGGACCGAGCCGCCTGACGGGCCTTGCCGAGCCTGCATGCTCCGAATCGGTGGCCGGCAGCGCCGGCCAGCGTCCCCCGACGAATTTGGAGGCCAGCGCCAACAAGACCGTTGCCGCCGCGACCAGGAACAGATGCGGCGATTGCGGACCGACCATTGCGACCAGCACCTGACCGAGCAGCACGGCGATCGCCGTCGTCAGCATATAGATCGAAAACAGCGCGCCGCGATTGTGATGCTCGGCATAGAGGTTGATCCAGCTTTCGCAGACGACGAACAGCGACGCCATCGCGAGGCCGCCGAGCAGGCGGAAGCAGATCCAGCTCGGCAGGAAATCGGTGAAGACGAAGCCGGACGCCGCGAGCAGCGCCAGCACCAGGATCGCCACGAAAGTGCGCTCGTGGCCGTATTGGGCAACGGCCGGGCGCGTGACTAGGCATCCGATGAGGAATCCCACAGGATAGGCGGTCAGCACGATCTGCACGACCTGGGGAGAAATGCCGGGCTTGCCGAGATGCAGCGACACGGCTGTGGTCAGCATGGCGCTGCCGATACAAGCAAGGCAGATGCCGACCATGATCGGCAGCATGGCGCGGGAGCGCTCTGCATTGTGCCAAAGCCTCATCGCGGATTGAGCGATCGACCTCATGAATGCGGCTGCGGCGGCTCCCTGGCGGCACCGTTGACCGACGGCAGCCCGAGCAGAAGCTACACTTTGCGGCGATTGCCACAAACGAAGATTGACGCGGCTATGGCTTAAATTTTTTTGGCCATGCCGGCAAAGGAAAGCGGCGTCTCGGCCCGGCGCGGGCTTTACAGCCGTTTTGCGCCCTCCTTACCATAGGCAAAAACCAGATATGGAAACCAGCGGAAGGGAACAGCATGACGATCGAACGCGTGGAAAACGGACAACGCTTCTGCCGGGTGCTCCGCTACAACGGCACCGTCTACGTGGCCGGCCTGACGGCGGATGATCTTTCCGGCGACACCACCAGCCAGACCAAGCAGATTTTGGCCAAGATCGATGCGCTTCTCGCCAAGGCCGGCACCGACAAGTCGAAGCTGCTCAGCGCGCAGATATGGCTCCGCGATATCGCCGATTTCGAGATGATGAATGCTGCCTGGGACGCCTGGATCGACAAGAGCGCCATGCCGGTGCGCGCCACGGTGGAAGCGCGGCTTGCCGGCGACCAATACCGCGTCGAAATCATGGTCACGGCGGCAGTCGGCTGAGCCGGCCGGCGAGGCCAATTTGATAGAAGAGCTGGCCAATGCATGAGCTGGTGATCAGAGGCGGGCGCGTGGCGCTCGATGACGGCTGGGCCGAATGCGACGTCGGTATCGACGACGGCCGCATCGCCGCCATCGGCAAGGGCCTCTCCGGCGAAAAGTCGATCGACGCCGGCGGCCGCTGGGTGATGCCCGGCGGCATCGACGCGCATTGCCATCTCGACCAGCCGGTCTGGGGTGGGGCGGGCAATGCCGACGACTTCTCTTCCGGCACGATCTCCGCGGCTTTCGGCGGCACCACCTGCATCGTGCCGTTCGGCATGCCCGGACAGGACATGACGACAATCGGCGCCATCGACCGCGCGCTGGAGCGCGCGGCGGGACGCGCCGTAATCGACTACGGGCTGCATGCCGTGGTCACCACGGGCACCGGCGCGGATGTCGAGGCCCAACTCGACCAGCTTGCCCAGCGTGGCATCGCCTCGGTCAAGCTGTTCATGACCTATCAGGGTTTTGCCGTCGACGACGATTTGTTCTTCAGGGTTCTCGATACGGCAAGGCGCCTCGGCTGGATCGTCATGGTACATGCCGAGAACGACGCCGCGATCCGCCGCACGCGCCAGCGGCTCATCGATCTCGGCCGCACCGACATTCGCTACCATGTGGTCGCCCATAGCGAGACGATGGAGCGCGAGGCGACGCATCGCGCGCTGGCGTTTGCCGAGATGACCGGCGCGCGGATGACCATCGTCCACGTCTCGTCCTGGCAGTCGGCCGAGGAGGTGGCGCGGGCGAAGGCACGGGGCGTCGATGCCATTGCCGAGACCTGTCCGCAATATCTCTTTCTCGGCGCTGCCGATCTCGACCGGCCGGCAATCGATGCGGCGCGCTTCGTGTTCTCGCCGCCGCCGCGCTCGCCGCGCAGCCATGAGCATCTGTGGCGAGAGCTGATCGGTGGCGGCATCGACCTCTGGTCGTCCGACCATTCGCCGTACTATTTCGCCGACAAGATCGGCCGTTCCGAAGCGCCCGGCTTCACCACGACGCTGAGCGGCATTCCCGGCATCGAGACACGCCTGCCGCTGCTGTTTTCGGAAGGGCTGGTCACCGGCCGGCTGACGCTCGAGCGCTATCTCGATCTCACCGCGCGCAATGCTGCCGCGATCTATGGCTTCGCCGATCGCAAGGGCAGCATCGCCGTCGGGCTCGACGCGGATTTGGCGCTGTGGGATCCGACGGCGCGCTGGACGCTCGGACACCAGGCGCTGCATTCGCGCGTCGATTTCACGCCCTATGAGGGCAGGGTTGTCACCGGCAAGCCGACCACCGTCCTGGTGCGTGGTGTGCCGGTGGTCGCCGACGGCAAGCTGCAGGCGGAGCCGGGCTTCGGGCGCTTCGTGGCGCGGACCGCCGCCGATCCGGCGCATCTCAGAAAACCAGTCGAGGATTGGACGCCATGGCTCGATGCCTGACCATCGCCGTTTGCCAGACCGGACCGATCCAGCGGAGCGCCACGCGCGCCGAGACGGTGGGGCGGCTGGTGCATCTGCTTGAGAAAGCCGCAGCCACCGGCGCCGAGATCGCGGTGTTTCCGGAAATGGCGCTCACCACGTTCTTCCCGCGCTGGTGCATCGACGACCAGGCCGAGATCGACGCCTTCTTCGAAACCTCGATGCCTGGCCCGGAGACGCAGCGGCTCTATGATGCCGCCGCGCGCCTGAAAGTCGGCTTCGCGCTTGGTTATTGCGAACTAACGCAGGAAGAGGGGCGCACGCGGCATTTCAACACGATGGATCTGGTCGGGCCGGACGGCGCCTTCATCGGCCGCTACCGCAAGATGCATGTGCCGGGGTCGAGCGAGCCGGAAGCGGGCACGACCACGCATCTCGAACGCCGTTACTTCGAACCGGGCAATCTCGGCTTTCCGGTGTTCGACTATCGTGGCGTGCGTGTCGGCCTTGCCATCTGCAACGACCGCCGCTGGCCGGAAACCTATCGGATGCTCTGCCTCAACGGCGCCGAGGTGGCACTGCTCGGCTACAACACGCCTCTGCTGCTCGACGAGGCGCCCGCGCTGGCGCATCTCCGAATGTTCCACAACCATTTGCCGATGCAGGCCGGGGCCTACCAGAACACGCTCTGGGTCGGCGCCGCTGCCAAGGCCGGGCTGGAGGACGGCCAGGCGCTGATCGGCGGCTCCTGCATCATCGCGCCGACCGGCGAGATCGCCGCGCAGGCGATGTCGCTCGACGACGAGGTCATCGTCCATCGCGCCGATCTCGACCTGATCGAGACTTGTCGCAAGGTGAATTTCAACTTCGCGCTTTACCGCCGTCCCGATCAGTACCGGCGCATTTCGGAACCGGTCTGAGATCGCGATGGGCCTGATCGAAACAAGCCGAAGCCAAAACACGATGCCCTGGACCGATCTGCTGACGCTGAGTGAGATCGTCGAGAACGGCCTCTGCATCGGTTGCGGCCTCTGCCGTTCGATCGCTGGTGCCGACGACGTCGACATGGTGATGACGCCGGAAGGGCGCGAGCGGCCGGTGGCGAGGCACGCCTTGGACAAGCCGATACTGGCAAAGATCAACGCCGTCTGCCCGGGAACGCGGATCGCCGGTCCGCCACCCGCGCAGATGAATGCGGCCGCGTTGGCGGACGCGGTCTGGGGACCGGTCGAACGGCTGGTGCTCGGTTCCGCCGGAGATCCCAGGGTGCGGTTCGTCGGTTCCGGCGGCGGGACGCTGACGGCGCTCGGGCAATTCCTGCTCGACACTGGCCGGGTCAAATTCGTGCTGCATGTCGCGGCCTCGCGCTCCATGCCGATGCGGACGGAACGCAAGCTGAGCTTCGACGCCGCTTCGGTGCTCGAAGGCGCCGGCTCGCGCTATGGCCCGGCGGCGACGCTGGTCGATTTCAGCGACATCCTCGATCGCGGCGAGCCGTTCGCGCTAATCGCCAAGCCCTGCGATATCACGGCGGTGCGCAACCTGGCGCGGCTCGACCGCCGCGTCGACGAGCATATGCGCTATGCGCTCGCCTTCGTCTGCGGCGGTGCTTCGGACCTGACGAAGTCGGAGCAGGTGCTGCAGCGTTTTGGCCTCAGCGAGGATGAGTTGTCTCTCTTCCGCTACCGAGGACACGGCAATCCGGGCCTCAACCGGATCGAAACCAAAGACGGCCGCGCCTTCGAGATCAGCTATCGGCAGCTCTGGGAAGACGAGGACAAATGGATGATCCAGCCGCGCTGTAAGATCTGTCCTGATGCCATCGGCCAGGTGGCGGATATCGCGGTATCGGATTCCTGGCTGAATGGCGGACCGGCGGTCGAAGACGAGCCGCTCAACGGTATCATCGTGCGAACGAAGCGTGGGTTGGAGCTGTTCGACGCGGCCGTCGAGGCGGGCGCCTTAGAGATCAAGCGGGAGAGCGGGATCGCCGAGATCAGCGAATTGCAATCGCATCAGGTGCGCAAACGGCGCGCCGTCTGGGCGCGGCTGACGGGCATGGCCATCGCCGGCAAGCCGGTGCCTTTTGTCGGCGACCTCGCATTGCGGGACTGTGCCTCGCAGAATTCGCTGGCCGACAATCTGGCTGAAGGGCGGGGCGCCCGCGATCGTGCGCGCCGCGGCCGGCTGGGCGAGCCGCCCGCCGTGCCGCGCAGCGTGGGGGGAACCGTATTGGCGGATGGGTGTCCATGAGCGAACAAACCGACGTGATCATCATCGGCGGCGGCATGGCCGGCGCCGGCGCTGCTTTTGAGATTTCGCGCGACAGGAAGGTCGTGCTGCTCGAGCGGGAGAGCCATTGCGGCTATCACACCACCGGCCGCTCGGCGGCAAGCTTCACCGAGAATTACGGCAATGGCGTCATCCGCCGCATCGTGCTCGCAAGCCGGGCCTTCCTGACCGAGCCGCCGACTGGTTTTTGCGATTATCCGCTGCTGAGCAGGCGCGGCATGATCACGGTGGCACGCGCCGATCAGCTCGAGCTGTTGCGCGAGGACCTTGCAGCCGCGCAGGCGCTCGTTCCCTCGATCGTCGCGATGACGCCGGCCAAGGCGATCGCGCGCGTGCCTGTGCTGCGCCGGGATTACCTGGCCGGTGCTTATATCGAACCGCATTCGATGGATATCGACGTCAACGGCCTGCACCAGGGTTTCTTGCGCGGCGCGCGGGCGCGCGGCGCGCGCATTGTTACTAAAGCCGGCGTGAGAGGCATCGGCAGGCAGGCTGGCCAATGGCGGGTCGAGACGGAAGCGGGCACATTCCTTGCACCGCTGATCGTCAATGCGGCCGGCGCCTGGGGCGACGAGATCGCGCTGATGGCGGGCGTGGGTCCGGTCGGCTTGCAGCCGAAGCGCCGCACCGCCTTCAATATTCCCGCACCTCCAGGTGTCGATATCACCGATTGGCCGCTGGTCAACGATGTCGGCGCGGAGTTCTATTTCAAGCCGGATGCCGGGCAGCTGTTCGTTTCTCCCGCCGATGCAACGCCGTCGGTGCCGATGGACGCCTTTGCGGAGGAGATTGATGTCGCGATCGGCGCCGAGCGTCTCGAACGGGCAACGACGATCGAGGTGCAGCGCGTGTCGCGCTCCTGGGCAGGCCTCAGGACGTTCGTCGCCGACGGGTCGCCGGTGGTCGGGCCGGATGACGAGTTTCACGATTTCGTCTGGCTGGTCGGGCAGGGCGGCTACGGCATCAAGACCTCGCCGGCGCTGTCGCGCGTCTGCGCCAGCCTGATCGCGGGTGGCGGCCTGCCGGACGATGTCGCAAGGCAGGGCGTTTCCTTGAACGATCTGACACCGCACCGGCTGCGCGGTGCCGAGGGGGAAGCTCGACAGGTCGCTTCATGAGCAATGCCGCACTGACGGCCGGCGGCAGGCTGGCCGGGCGTCTCCTGGAGACACTCGCGCAAGCCACGACCGACCCGCCTGGAATCACGCGCGTCGCTTACGGACTGGGTGAGCGCTTCGCCCACGATCTCGTACGTGAGGAGGCACAGAAGCTCGGCGCGGTCGCGCGCACCGACGCGGCCGGCAATCTCTATCTGACGCTCGGCGGCCGCGACCCTGACCTGCCGGCGATCGTCATCGGTTCGCATCTCGACAGCGTGCCGCATGGCGGCAATTTCGATGGCGCCGCCGGTGTCGCCGCCGGCCTGGCTGTGATGGCTGAGCTCGTCCGACAGGGCATACGATTGCAGCGCGATCTCATCGTGTTGGCGACTCGCGCCGAGGAAGCGGTCTGGTTTCCGCTCTCCTATCCCGGCAGCCAGGCGGTGCTTGGCCTGCTCGATCCGCAGGCGCTCGAAGCCAGGCGTTCCGATAGCGGCCGCACGCTCGCCGATCATATGCGTGAGGAGGGATTCGACCCGGATGCCGTGCGGCGTGGCGTTCCCGGCATCGATGCTGGCCGGATCGCGGCCTTCGTCGAAGTGCATATCGAGCAGGGACCGCGCCTGGTCGCCGCCGAAGCGGCGGTCGGCATCGTCACCGGGATTGCCGGCGGTTTCCGCTATGTCGACGCCAAATGCCTCGGCGCCTACGCCCATTCGGGCGCCGAGCCGCGTTTCGCCCGGCATGACAGTGTGCTCGGCTTTGCCGATCTGGTTGCGGGTCTCGAAGTGGAGTGGGACGCGCTCGAGCGCGAAGGGCATGAGGCCACCATCACCTTCGGCCGCGTGCAGTCCGATCCCACGCAGCATGGCGGCAGCCGGGTTCTGGGCGAGCTCGGCTTCACGCTCGATGTGCGCAGCGCCGAGGCGGCCGTTCTTGAGCGGGTCGAGGCGCGGCTTCAGGCGATTTTCGCAGAGGTGGGCGCCAAACGCGGCGTCACTTTCGAGTCCGGGCCGCGCTTCACCTGGGAGCCGGCGACGATGTCCCGGGATCTGCTCAGTAGGCTCGACCACGCCGCCACCGAACTGCAGATGCGGGCGCCGCATGTGCCGAGTGGGGCAGGGCACGATGCGGCGACCTTCGCCGGCGCAGGCATTCCGACCGCGATGCTCTTCGTTCGCAACGAGAACGGCAGCCATAACCCGCATGAGAGCATGGAGATCGCCGACCTCGATCAGGCGATCCGGCTGTTTTTGCGTTTCGTCACCGACTTCGATAACCCGGATCAGCCATGAACCTCGCCAAGACTGCCTTGCTCATCATCGACCTGCAGAACGAATATCGTCCCGGCGCGGCATGGCCGGTTGTCGGCTATGACACGGTGCTTGCCAACACCGCTGCGCTGATCGAAGCCGCCCGCAAGGCGGCCGTGCCGGTCATCCATGCACAGGCCTGGGTGAGGCCGGAGGAACGCGCCGGCTATGCGCGGCAGGAGGAGATACTCACCGAGGAATTCCGCTCCGCGGTGGCCGGCAGCGAAGGCGCTGCGATCTGCGCCGAGGTGGCGGCGGCATCCGGCGACATTGTCATCCACAAGCACTGGCCGAGCGCCTTTCGGCGGACCGATCTTTCGCAAAGGCTCGCCACGCTTGGTATCGAAAACCTTATGGTGGCCGGCGTGCTGACCGACAGCTGCGTGACCGCAAGCGTGTTCGATGCCGTCTATCAGGGCTTTCGCGTCTGGCTGGTCAAAGAAGCCTGCGGCAGCATGACGGAAGCCATGCATCGCACCGGCATGCTGGACATGGCGAACCGGCTCTATGGTGGCGGCATATTGCGCCTGCCCGAAGCCTTGAAGGCGCTGGCCGGCCAGTCCTTCGACGGCTGGCGCTGCACCCGGCCGGTGGAGTTCGCCTACACGCTGGAAAGCGTCGACCGCATTTACGAGGCGCTGTGATCGGCGCCGCAGCCGCATGGGCCTCTGACGATCGCCTTTGAAGCCGAGGGCTTGAGAACCGCGCCCGGCAGCGCTCCGGTGGCTCGGCCCTTGCGCCAGACCGATACGCCGTTCACGAAGACATGCTCGATACCGGCGGCCGGGCGGCGCGGCTCCTCGAAAGTGGCGGTGTCGATGATCGTCTCGGGATCGAAGATGACGAGGTCGGCGAAATTGCCTTCCGCCAGAATGCCGCGCTGCTCGATGCCGAATTCGCGCGCAGGCAGCCCGGTCATGCGGAACACGGCCTCTTCCAGGGTGAGTAACCCGATGTCACGCGCATAGTGCCCAAGCACGCGCGGAAATGTGCCCCACAAACGCGGATGCGGGTGGATGTCGTGCGGCAGGCCGTCCGAGCCGATCATGGTGCGCGGATGGGCAATGATGTTGCGGACGTCGTCCTCATCGAGCTGGAAGTAGACCGCGCCCGCCGGCAGCAGCCGCTCGCCGGCCTCGCGCTCGGTGCAGTCCCATTCGCGGGCGATATCGGCGATCTCGCGCCTCGCCATCTCCGGATGCGGATCGGACCAGGTGATGAGGATCTTCAGCCCGGTGTCGCAGCGCTCCAGCCGCAGCACCGTCGAGCTTGCGGCATAGGGGTAGACGTCCATGCCGATGTCCATCGTCTCGCGCGCCCGGTCGATCCTCTCCAGCGAGGGCCGGCTCTTGCCGCAATTGGCGCGGCCCGTGCACTGGTGGTGCGAGATGAAGAGCTTGCCGCCGGCATGATCGGCGATGTCGATCGCTTCCTCGATCGCCTCGTCCATCGTCTCGAAATAGTTGCGGGTGTGGGTGACATAGGGACCGCCGAGCTGCGCGGCGGTGGCCGCTAAAGCCTTGACCTCGTCGGTCGAGGAGTTGACGGCCGGCGGGTAGTCGAGCCCGGTGCTGAGGCCGAACGCGCCCTCGGCCATGGCCTCGGCGACCGCTTCCTGCATCGCCGCCGTTTCGGCTTCTTTGGCTGGACGGTCGGTCACCGGCATGCAGCGTTGGCGCAGAGTAGTGTGGCCGACAAGCAGGGCAGCGTTGGTGGCGATGCCGCGGCGCTTCAGTTCCGCGACATAATCGGCAAAACGGTCGAAGCGGAAATTCTCGCGGCCGCCGACCAGGGTGAAGGGCGGCGGCGGGGTCTTGTCGAGCAGCAGCGGCGCGAGGCTGACGCCGCAATTGCCGGCGATCACCGTCGTCACGCCCTGACTGATCTTCGGGTCCATGCCGCGCGGAGCAAGCAGCGCGCCGTCGTCATGGGTATGCACGTCGATGAAGCCGGGAGCCACCACCTTGCCCTTTGCATCGATCTCCTCGGTTGCCTGCGCGTCACCCAGCCGGCCGATGGCGGCGATGCGGTCGCCGGTGACTGCGATATCGGCCTCGAACGGCTTCGAGCCGTCACCTGCGATCAGCGCCGCGTGGCGGATGACGAGATCATAAGGCATCGAGCTGCTTTCAACTCTTTTGTTCGAGCATGATCTTTTCCGAAAACCCGGCTCCCACTTTTCGGAATCATGCTCTAAGCTTCCGGATTGGCCGCGATCTCCTCGCGGCGGCGCGCAACATAGGCGTCGAGCTCCTCGCGGATCGCGGGATCGATGACCGGCTCTTCGTAGTCGTGCAGCGCCTGCTGCCAGAGCTCGGTCGCCCGCTCTAGCGCGTCCTTGCCGCCGGCCTCCTGCCAGGCACCGTAGTTCTGCCAGTTGGACAGCATCGGCTGATAGAAGGCCGTTGTGTAGCGCGACATGGTGTGCTCGGCGCCGAAAAAATGGCCGCCGGCCGGCACCGACTTGATCGCTTCGAAGCCGAGGTCGTCCTCCTGGAACGGCAAGGGCCGCAGGAACTCCATCATGTTCTGCAGGATCTCGACGTCCAGCACCAGCTTCTCGTAGGACGCGGTCAGCCCGCCCTCCAGCCAGCCGGCCGCGTGATAGATCAGATTGGCGCCGCCCAGCACCGCGCCCCATGTCGCCATCTCGGTTTCGTAGGCCGCTTGCAGGTCGACGACGTTGGAGGCGTTGGCATTCGAGGTGCGGTAGGGCAGGTTGTAGCGGCGCGCCAATTGCCCGGCGATGATATTGGCCTTGGCGTTTTCCGGCGTGCCGAAGGCCGGCGCACCCGACTTCATGTCGACATTGGAGGTGAAGGCGCCATACATCACCGGCGTGCCGGGATTGACGAGCTGCGTCAGCGTCACGCCGAACAGCGCTTCGGCATTCTGCTGGCAGAGCGCCGCGGCAAGCGTCACCGGCGTCATCGCGCCCATCAGCGTGAAGGGCGTCACGGTCACCGGTTGGCCATGCTCGGCCATGGCGATCAGGCCTTCGGCCATCGCGTCGTCGAACAGGCGCGGCGAGTTGATCGAGATGATTGTCGTAACACCTGGCGAAGCGCGCATCTCCTCGACCGAGATGCCGCGCGCGATCGCCATCATGTTGATGCCGTCCATCGCCCTGGCGCGGCCGATCGCCGTGCAATGGAAGGAGAGATCGCTCAGCGTCAGATTGGCGTAATAGGTGTCAAGATGGCGGGAATTCGCCGGCAGCTCGATCGGCGCCACCACCTGGTTGCCGATGATATGGATGGCGTTGAAGTGGTGCGCCAGCCGGATGAAATTCTGGTAGTCGGGCAGGTTTCCTGGGCGGCGGCCGTTGATGCGGTCATGCACGTTGGGCGGACCGGCGACCAGCCCGAAGACCAGCGAAGTGCCGCCGAAATGGACCTGCTTGTCCGGATTGCGGCTGGTCAGCGTGAAGGAGGAGGGGACGTTGCGCAGCGCCTCGGTGACGATGCTCTCGTCGATGCGGATGGTCCGCTCCGTGCGATCGACGATGGCGCCGGCTTTAGCGAACAGGTCCATCACCTTCTCGCTCATGACCCGGATGCCGAGTTCCGACAGGATGCGCATCGAGGTCTTGTGCAGTTGCTCCATGCGCTCCTCGTCGAGCAACTGCATGGGCGGGTAGGGGTTTTTCACGCTCTGCCACGGCAGTTGCGCGATGCCGCCACCGCCGCGTCCGAGCTTCGATCTGCGGCCACCGCCGCGCCTGTCCTGTGACATCGGATCACTCCCCCTCGATTCTTGTTCTCGCAATTCCGGCGGAAAACCGCTGCGCACTTTTCCTGGAACTGCTTTCAATAGCCGCGTTCCGGATTGACCACGTTCTCCAGCGGCTCGCCTTTGCGGTAGCGCGCCAGATTGTCGGCGAACATGCGCACCGACTTGATGTCCCAGCCGTCATAGACCGCCGCGCAATGGGGCGTGACGGCGACGTTGTCGTAGCCCCAGAGCGGGTGCTCGGCCGGCAGCGGCTCGGTCGCGAAGACGTCGAGCGCCGCGCCCTTGATCCGCTTGCTGTCGAGCGCGCTGAGCAGTGCGGCTTCCTCGACGACGCCGCCGCGCGAAATGTCGATGAGGACAGCGGACGGCTTCATCGCGGCGAAGGCAGCCTCTCCAAGCAGGCCGCGCGTGGTCGGCAGCAGAGGCACGCAGCAGACGATGAAATCGGCGCGGCCGATCAGTGCCAGCAGTGCATCGGGGCCATGCACCTCGTCGAGCGACGGCATCGGCTTCGGTCGGGCGCGGATGCCCAGCGTGCTCATGCCCATCGCCTGCGCGCGGCGCGCGACGGCCTCGCCGGTCTTGCCGAGGCCGACGATTAAGACGGTCTTGCCCTCGATCGGCTCGACGCGGCCGCCGCCCCAATGGCGGGCCTGCTGCCGACGCTCGAAGCCACGCAGGTCGAGCGAGAAGGAGAGCATGGTGCCGAGCGCATATTCGGCCAGCATGCCGGCGGCGACACCGGCCGAATTCGTCACCGTCACATGCGCGGGATCCCAGCGGCCGAGATGATCGGTGCCGGAGCCGCCGATCGATACCCATTTGACTGTCGGGCTCTCGACGAGGGCCTGGCGCGGATAGCGCGGCGTGCCGTCAAAGCGGATTGAATAAACCACTTCCGCGGCAATCCGCTCGATCAGCGCGGGAAGGCCGGCATAGGTGTCGCAGGCATGGACATCGAGATCCGGGTGCGTCTCGGCGAGCACGGCAAGCGCGCCGGCCGGCTTGTCGGTGTGCAGGATGATTGTTGGGCGCGCCGACATCGCTGCCTCAATCGCGGCCGATATGGTCGGCTGCGCTGCCGAGGGCGGCAAGCAGCGCCTGGCCGCTTTCCAGCGTCGCGTTCTCATGCGGTGCGCGCAGATTCAGCCAGCGCCGGTCGCCGGACTTGACCGCAAGCACCGCCTTCATCGCCGGGATCAGCCCGGCATCCTGGATCACTTTCCGGAACGCCTTGACGGCGGCATCCGCCTCGGTCACGTCCTCGCCCTTCCGATCTGCGTCGTAGAGGCGGCGGATGGCGGCGGCGTTCAGATTGACGGTGGCCGAAATGCAGCCGGCCGCGCCGTTTGCCAGACCCTTGGTGAGCTGCGCCTCGGAGCTCGGAAAGACCGATATATCGGGCGCGGCGGCGATGACGGAAGCCGTGTTGTTCCAGTCGCCGGCGCTGTCCTTATAGGCCACGACCGTGTCCGGGAAAGCCTTGCTCAGCCTTGCCGTCAGCGCCGGGCTGACCGGCACACCGGAATTCTGCGGGATATGGTAGAGGATCACGCGCATCGAAGGTTTTGCCACCTTCTCGATCAGCTCGCTGTAATAGCGCGCCTGACCATTGTCGCCGGCCCCGGTGTAGAAGAAGGAGGGCAGCACCATGACCGCGGCGCAGCCGAGGGCCACAGCATGCGCCGACAATTCGACCGTTTCGGGAAGCGCGGTGACGCCGGTGCCGGGCATCAGCCGGTCCGGTGCGATGCCGGCCTCGACCAGCCATTCCAGCGCCTGCATGCGCTCGCGCAGCGACACCGACAGCGCTTCGCCCGTCGTGCCGAAGGGCGAGAGGAAATGCGCGCCTTGGCCGAGCACCCATTTGGCATGGGAGGTCCAGAGATCGCGCGCGATGCGGCCGTCGTCTTCGAACGGCGTCAGGATGGGAGCGATGGTTCCTTGCGGGCGGGTCATGGATGTCCTCTATGCTGGTGGCCGGCCACCGCCGCGACGGCGCGGGCGAAGTAGGCCGAAGCGGTGATGTCGAAGAGTATGTCGAAACCTGCCGGCGAACGGAACGTCACGGCTTCGATATGGCCGACGCGCGTCTGCGCGATATCATCGGCGCCGAATTTTTGCGGTCTCAAGTCCAGCGCGCAAAGGCCGCTCATCGCTTCGGCGAGGCGGGGACCGGAAAGCCGCATCCACGCCCAGCCTTCCTCGCGCCATGATGAGTAGCCTTTCGGCGCCACCGCGGTCAGCCAGGCGGCTTTGATCTGGGCGAGTGTCTCGCCGGCATTCTCGGCGAGAAACAGGATGTCCTCGTTACCGAGGCGCAGGACCCGCATGCCGCGATGGTCGCCGATGCGGTTGACGGCGGGGAGGGGAACGCCTTGCGCCGCGAGCCAGGCGGCGCTGCCGCCGCCTTTCAGACCGAAGCATGGCTTGCCGGTAAGATCGCTCAGCACGACCGCGCCGGAAATCAGCTTCGTGCCGTCGGCCGCGCCGCCGGGCATGAAGGGGTAGATGTGAGTCGCTGCGCCGGCGGTCATCTACATCTCCTGCCGCGCGTTGGTGGGATCGAAGAAGGCGTGGGCGACCACCGGCGCCTCGACCAGTTCGCCATCGCGGCACTTCACCGTCACGCGGCTGCCTTCGGCTTGGTCGTCGACATGAACATAGGCGAGCGCAATGTGTGCCTCGAGCGACGGCGAATATCCGATCGAGGTGATCTGGCCGACAGGTGCGCCTCCGCGCAGCACAAGGCAGCTTTCGCCGGGAATGTTGCGGGCGCCTGCGGGGAATTGTAGCCCGACCAGCTTGCGGGTCTGGCCGAGCCTTGCGCGCATCTCGATGGAGCGCTTGCCGACGAAGAACGGCTTCTTCTTCGAGACCGCCCAGCCGAAGCCCAGTTCGTCCGGCGTGGTGATCGCATCCGTGTCCTGGCCGATCAGGATGTGGCCTTTCTCCAGGCGCAAGATGCGCGATGCCTCCAGTCCGTAGGGGCGCAGACCGTGCGGCCGTCCGGCCGCCATCACCGCGTCCCAGAGACTGGGTGCCAGGCTCGAAGGGCAGTGCAATTCGTAGCTGAGCTCGCCGGTGAAGCCGATGCGCATCACGCGGACCGGAACACCGGCGACCATGCCGTCGCGGCCGCTGAGATAAGGGAAGGCGTCGCGGCTGAAATCGATGTCGCTGTCCAGCGCCTGAAGCACCAGGCGCGCCTTGGGTCCGGTGACGTTGAGGCCTGAGAACGCGCCGGTGAGGTTGAGCACGTCTACCTTCAGACGCCACTCGGCGTTCCAGAACAGCATGTCGGCATAGACGCGCGCGACGGCGCCGGTGGTCGCCGTGACGTAGAACTGGTCCTCGGCAATCCGGTAAGCGACGCCGTCATCGATCACCGAGCCCATCTCATTGAGCATCAGGCAATAGCGGACACGACCGACGGGTTGGTTGGCATGCGCCATGGTGTAGAGGCGGTCGAGAAATTCGCCGGCGTCCGGCCCGCGGATCTCCAGCTTGCCGAGCGTCGAGACGTCGAGCAGGCCGACGCCTTGGCGCACGGCGAGGATTTCCTCGCGGATAGCCTCCTGCGCGCTGTTTGCATCGCCGTAATAATAGGGTCGCCACCATGCGCCGACCGGTTTCATCGCGGCATTCAGCGCGATGTGCCGCGCATGCAGCGCCGTGCGGCGCTCCAGCGCTTCGTGGTGGCCGGCGAGCACGCCGAGCGTTTCCGGCCCCACCGGAGGACGCGCCGTGGTGATGCCGATTTCGCCGACGGTCCGGCCGGTTGCCTCGGCGACGATCCGGGCGGTCGCCAGGGCCGAATGGCGCCCCTGGCTCGGACCCATGCCGACGGTGGTGAAGCGCTTGACCAGCTCGATCTCGCGATAGCCGTCCTTGGTCGCGTTCTGCAGGTCCTTGACCTGCAGATCCTCGTCGAAGTCGACGAAGTCGCGTCCCTTGGGGTCCGCTACGATCTTCTGCACATAGCGTGGCCGGGCGGCCTTTGGTGTGACCGGAGGTTCCACCGTCGCTGCGTGGCCAAGTCGCGAAAGCGCGGTAGCAGCCGCGCGCCGGCCGCTGGCGATGGCGTCCTGCAGCTCGTCCGTTCCAGCGGCGGCTCCGGCGAGATGGACGGGACCTTGCGGAAGCGTGATCGTCATCATCTGCGTCCCGGCATCGTAGCCGACTTTGCCTCCGGCCTGGCAGGGCAACTGCCATGCCGGCGTCTGGCCGATCGAAACGGTCAGCAGGTCGCAGGCGATCCAGCTTCCGCCGATACGGACGCGGGCAAGGTGACGATTTCCAGCCGTGCCCTCCGCCACCTCGATGGTTGCGTCCTTGCGGATGGTAACGCTCCTGCCGCGGAGCTCGGCTTCCAGCGGACCGGCCTCGCCGGCCGATCTCGGATCGACAAGTTCGACGACCGATACGCCCGCGTCGAGCAGGTCGAGCGCCGTCCGGTAGCCGTCGTCGTTGGCGGCCAGCACCACCGCACTCTGGCCAGGCCGCACGCCATAGTGCCGGATCAGCCGTTGCGCAGCACCACCGAGCATGATCCCCGGCAGATCGTTGTTGCGGAAAACGGCCGGCTGCTCGATGGCGCCGGTCGCCAGGATCACCTCACGGGCGCGTGTCCGGTGGAGGCAGTCGCCCTCGATCAGCGGCAGCCAGTTGTCTTCGTACCAGCCATTGCAGACGGTGCCGGTCAGCAGCCGGAGATTGGGCAGCGCCTCTAGCCGCGACGCCAGGCCGGAGAGCACCGCCGGATCGTAGCGGCCGTAGCTCAGCGAGCCGCCGATCTCGGGATTCTCGTCGCACAGCATCACATCGGCGCCGGCCTCGGCGGCGGCGATCGCGGCGCTCAACCCCGCCGGACCGGCGCCGACGACGAGCAGGTCGCAATGCAGATGCGTCTTGTCGAAATGCCGGTGCGGCGCCTTGGTGTCGACCACGCCCAGGCCCGCTTTGCGGCGGATCATCGGCTCCCATAATTTCAGCCAGCTGTCGCGGCGCGGACCCATGAAAGTGCGATAGTAGAAGCCGACCGGCAGGAAGCGGCCGAACCTGTCCATGACCGCGTCGCGGTCGCGCTCGAGCGAGCCGTTGACGTTCTGCGCGCAGACCCGCAGCCCTTCGCTGATCGGCGTGCGCTCGGCGGCTGCGTTCGGCTCGGACGGCAGCTGCACCAGCGCGTTGGCGTCGGCTCCGGTCATCGACAGGATGCCGCGCGGGCGATGATGTTTGAACGAACGCGAGAGCACCCACTGGCCGGAGGCGGCGAGCGCGCTGGCGATGCTGTCGCCCTCATAGCCTTCGAAGGATTTGCCTTCGAAGCTGAAGCGGATAGGGCGGCTTCGGTCGATCCGGCTTCCGAGAGGGGCGGGCAGCCGGTTCATGCGCGTTCCCGCAGTTGCGAAGCGTCGAAGGTGCGGATGATCTCGTTGCTGACGAGATCGCGCTCGGCCAGGAAGAAATAATTGCTCGGCACGTGCCGCCACCACTCGACCACAATGCCCTTGCGGTTCTCGGCTCGGAACAGATGGCGCGACCATTCCCTGTCGGCGGTTGCTTCCGGATCGGGCCGCGCACGCACCGGGCCGAAAGACTGGAACTCGTCGATGTTGCGCGGGCCGTTCATGGGGCAGGTCAAAAGCTTCATCGTCAATGGCTCGCGGCGGTCGCGCCCATTTCGTTGAGCAGCCGGAAGGTCTCGAACCGCTCCAATGCAAATGGTTTCAGGATATCGGGCACGCGCCCTTCGGCGATTGTTTGCGCCATGCGCTTTCCCGCGACCGGCGTCGCCTTGAAGCCCCACGTGCCCCAGCCGCAGTCGAGCCACAGATTGGCGAGCGGGCTCGCGCCCATGATCGGGCTATAATCCGGCGTCATGTCGGTGATGCCGGCCCATTGCCTCAGCAGCCGCACGCCCTGCAGGAAGGGGAAGAGGTGGACGGCGCCTTCGGCGAGATGCTCCTTCATGTCGAGCGTCGAGCGCGTCGAATAGAGCTGGTATGGATCGGAACCGCCGCCGATGACGACCTCGCCGCGCGAGGACTGCACGAGATAGGTGTGCAGCGACACCGACGAGACCAGCGTGTGCAGCCAGGGCTTCAAAGGCTGGGTCACCATCGCCTGCAGCGGGTAGCAGCGGATCGGAAGCTCGACCCCGGCCATCAGCGCCACGTCATAGTTCATGCCGCCGGTGGCGATCAGCACCTGGCCGCAGGCGACGCGACCCCGGTTCGTCTTGACGGCCTGGACGCGGTCGCCGACGACCTCGAAGCCCTGCACCTCGGTGCGCTGGTGGATTTCGACGCCGCGCCGCGACGCCTGGGCGGCGTAGCCCCAGGCGACGGCGTCGTGGCGCGCCGTTCCGCCGTCGGCATGCCAGAGCCCGCCGAGGATTTCGAGCGCGCCGCCATAGTCCATGTTCAGAAGCGGGCAAAGCTCCTCGACGCCCTTCTGGTCGACGACCTCGGTGCGCGTGCCCATGTGCTTGCCCATCTCGGCGCGCATGTGAAAACTGCGCATCGTCGCCTCTGTGTGCGCCAGCGTGAGCTGGCCGCGCTGCGAGAACATGACGTTGAAGTCGAGCTCTTGCGAGAGCCGGTCGAACAGCTCGACGCCTTCCTTGTAGAAGGCGATACCTTCCGGCGTGACGTAGTTGGAGCGAATGGTGGTGGTGTTGCGCGCCGTGTTGCCGCCGGCAAGGTAGCCTTTCTCCAGCACCGCCACGCTCTTTATGCCGTGATATTTGGCAAGATGGTGCGCGCAGGACAATCCATGCCCGCCGCCGCCGATGATGACGACGTCGTAGGCCGGCTTCAACTCGGGCGTGGCCGGGATGTCGCCGCTGACCGGATAGTCCCTGCTGAGACCGTATTTCAGAAGTCTGAGGGGCATTGCGCGCTCAGCTCAAAGTCTTGGGAGGATCGTAGAGCAACGCGGAGAGATCGGAGAAGCGGCTGTCGCGATCATCGAGCGAGAGCACCACATCGCGGATCGCCGCGGCGCGGCCGGATCCGAGCACGGGCGCTGCGAACTCCATATATTTGGCCTCGACTTCCTGCTTGGTCATCGGCGCTTCGGGACCGCCGCGCGCATGCACGTCGCCCGACATCAGCACGCGTCCATCGTTGGTCGTGATGACGACGTCGGCCCAGCGACCGGCCGGGAAGCGGGCGCTGTGGCGCTCGCTCTCAGTCACCGTAATGCGGGTCAGCATGTCGGCGACCGCGGCGTCGGCGAGCCCGGAGCCGGAAATATGCTCCAGCCCAATGCGGTCATGAAGGATGAAGGTCGCGACGGCAAAGCGCAGGCTGTATTGCGCCTTCGAAGTCGTGTCCGGCATGCCGTCGAACAGTGTGGCGGCATAGTGGAAGCTGTTCACCTGGACATGCGCGATGTCGGACGGGGCGAGATTGTGCGCCAGGCTGAGCTGGCGCACCGCGTCGATCGCCGCATGCGCCCAGCGGCAGATCGGATAAGGCTTCACATATTGATGCAATGATTGCCAGAACACGCCGAGATCCTGCCAGTGCGTCGCGACGTCCGGCGCCTCGACGGTGATCGCCGGCGCTCCGGTGAAGCCGCGTTCGGCGAGCACCGCCGCCGAGAGGCCGACAAGAGCGCCGAGGCCGGAGCCGTCATGCAGCATGGTCGGCGTGGCGATCTCGCGCATCATCTGGCTGCGCGGGCCGTGATACTCGGCAATGCCGAGTGCCTCGCGCAATTGGGTTCCGTCGAGCCGCCGCAGTCGTGCCGCGACGGCGGCCACGCCCAACGCGTTCCAGGCGCCCGAGGTGTGATAGTCGCTCACCGTCGCATGCAAGGCGATGCCGGCACGGCCGGCGACTTCGTAGCCAACGACCAGGGACGCTAGCGCCTCCGGTCCGGTGAGGTCAGGCCTCGCCTCGGCGAGCGCGGCAAGCGCCGGCACGACCGCGACGCCGATATGGCCTTTGGTGGGACTGTAGCCGTCGTGGCCGTCGAGGTTGTCGGTCTGCGTGGCGACGGCGTAGGCCGCACCGGCAATGCTGGCGCGGCGCCCATCGAACAGCATGCGGGCCGAATATTGCGGATCGCTGGAACCATAGAGCAGGATCGCGGCGTCGCGGGCGATGCGGCCCGCTTCCATCGGTCCGGCCGCGATAGCGATGCCGAGCGTATCGAGCAGAAGGTAACGGGCCTGTTCCAGCACCGGTTGGGGGAAGACGGAAGCGGGACGCCGCAGCACGAAATCGGCCAGGCGCGTGAACGTATCAGAACGGACGACAGGCCCCTCACGCCGGTATGACGGCACAGCCACGCGCTTCTCTCCCCTGTCTCTTCACAACATCAATAAATTGGGTTCATCGCGCAGGCACGCGATTAGTTTGGCGGCTTTGACCAAAAATATTGATGCCATGTCGCTTGTCTGCGATTGAATGGCCGGTTTGTGCGTGCGATAGCTGTAGGAAACGCGCAGCAGGAGACCGGGATGAAGCCGCCGCCCCCCTTGAACTATATCCGCTCGTTCGAGAGCTCGGCCCGCCATTTAAGCTTCACCACGGCGGCCAAGGAGTTGGGCTACACGCAAGCCGCGGTCAGCACGCATGTGCGCGCGCTCGAGCATTATATCGGCCGGCAGCTGTTCATCCGCTATCCGCGCAGCCTGAAGCTGACCGAGATGGGAGAGGCATTCCTGCCGACCTTGCGCCAGGCGCTCGACCAGATCGACCAGGCGACCGAGGCGATCGTGGCTTCCTCGCGCAACCGGACGGTGGTCGTATCCTGCCCGATGAGCCTTGCGGAGAACTGGCTGGCGGGCTGCATGGCGGCCTTCCGCAAGAAGCACCCCGAGATAGAGATCGTGCTGCACGGCACGATCTGGGAGGACTTGAGCGAGCAGATCGCCGATATCACCATCTCGACGCGGCGTTTCGACGACCGGCCGCCTGCGGCGACCCCGCTCTGGAACGACGAATTGGTGCTGCTCTGCGCCCCCGGCATGCTTGACGGCGAACATGCGCTGAAGACGCCGCACGACATGCTCAAGGTGGACTGGATCTTCGTGCATGGCCGCCAGGAATACTGGCAGGTGGTGACCGAGGCGCTTGGCGTCGACCTGGAGGACCACGACAAGGGCCTGTCGACCAACGCCTCCAACATCGCGCTCGAGCTCGCCGCGATGGGAGCCGGCCTGGTCGCCACGCAGCGGTCGCTCGCGCATGCCTATATGCGCCGCGGGCTGCTCGTCGAGCCGTTTCCGGTGCGGCCGCCAAGTCCCTGGAATTACTATCTCACCGAGAGCCAGCTTTCGAAAGGAAACATCGCCCGCACGGTCAGGGAATGGATACTTTCCAGGGCCAGGGAAGACGCCGCGCGACCATAGTGTTCGGTTCAGCCTCAAAAATTTGACAGGACAATGGCATCGTTTTTTTAGGCCTCAAAGGCCGGTTTTCTGCGGTTTGTGAAGGGTCGAGCCCTTCCGGGATTTTTGCATCGCCCCTAACATGCGCAGCCGCAAGGGGAATGTAACGGGCGGAAAGCCCTGAACCGGAGAACAACGATGACAATGTTCAAGAGCAACGGTGATCGCGTCCCGGCGGTCATCGAAAGCTACGCAGCCGAAGTCAAAGGCGGCCGGATGGACCGCCGCGAATTCCTGGCCATGGCGAGCGTGATGGGCGCTTCCACGGCGCTCGCCTATTCGATGGCAGGGATGGAGCCGGCCAAGGCCGCCGCGCCCGTGCCCGGCAAGAAGGGCGGCATCCTGAAGATGCAAATGATCATCAAGGACATGAAGGATCCGCGCGCTTGGGACTGGTCGGAAATCGCCAACGTCATGCGTCAGTGCAACGACTACATGATCCGCTACACCACCGACTTCACCTTCGAGGGCCATCTGGTCGAGAGCTGGGAGGTGAGCGACGATGCCACCGAATACACGCTGCATCTGCGCAAAGGCGTGAAATGGTCGAACGGCGACGACTTCAACGCCGATGACGTCGTCTACAACATCGAGCGCTGGTGCGATAAGGCGGCCGAGGGCAATTCGATGGCCGGCCGCATGGGTTCGCTGATCGATGCCGCCACGAAAAAGGCCGCCAAAGGCGCCATCACCAAGGTCGATGACCATACGGTGAAGCTTAAATGCAACCAATCCGACGTGACCATCATCCCAGGCTTTTCCGACTATCCGGCGGTCATCGTCCATCGCGACTTCGACAAGAATGGCGCCAATATGCTGAAGACGCCCGGCACCGGCCCGTATGAGCTGATCTCGTATAAGGTCGGCGAGTCGGCTTCGGTGCGGCGGCGCAAGGACTTCACCTGGTTCGGCGGCGCGCCCTATCTCGATGGCGTCGACTGGATCGACTACGGATCGGATGCGTCCAACCCCGCCATCGGCAGCGCCTTCGAAGCCGGTGAGATCGACTGCAACTACCAGACGGTCGGCGGCACGGTCGATCTCTATGACAGCATGGGGTTGGTCAAGGAGCAGGTGGTCACCGCCGGCACTATCGTGCTGCGCACCAACGTAACCAACAAGCCCTACGACGACAAACGCGTGCGCAACGCCATACAACTCGCGGTCGACAACGAAACTGTGCTGAAACTCGGTTACAGCGGCTTGGGCCAAGTCGCCGAAAACCACCACGTCTGCCCGATCCACCCGGAATATTACGAGCTGCCGAAGGTTCCGCGCGACCTGGCCAAGGCAAAGGCGCTGATGGCCGAGGCCGGCCAGACGGATCACGAGTTCGAGCTCATCTCCTACGATGCCGACTATGTGAAGGATCCGGCCGATGTCGTCGCGGCGCAGATGCGCGATGCCGGCTTCAAGGTCAAGCGCACCATCATCCCGGGTTCCTCGTTCTGGAACGACTGGACGAAATATCCATGGTCGACCACCGACTGGGGCATGCGGCCGCTGGGGGTCCAGGTGCTGGCGATCGCCTATCGCAGCGGTGAGGCGTGGAACGAGTCCGGCTATGCCAATCCGGAGTTCGACAAGAAGCTCAACGAGGCGATGGCCGTCGCCGACCCGGCCAAGCGCAAAGAGTTGATGAAGGACGTGGAGTTCATCCTGCAGGACTCCGGCATTCTCGTCCAGGCGTTCTGGCGCTCGCTCTATCGTCACCATGCCCCCTATGTGAAGAACCTCGGCATGCACCAGACATTCGAACTGCAACTGGACAAGGTCTGGCTGGACAAGGCCTAGACCGGCAGCTCAAGCATCAATTCAGGGGCGCGGCTTGCGCCCCTGAATTCGCCGGCGACTGCGATCGATCAGTCAGCTAAATGAAATCCCAAAGCGCTGCCAAAGAGCGCGAAGCAAGTCGCCGAACAAAGGGAAGAAAGCTCAAATATGCGTACTCATGCACAAGCCGTTGTTATTGGCGGCGGTCTGATCGGCTGCTCGATCCTCTATCATCTCGCAAAGTTCGGCTGGACCGATGTCGTGCTCTTGGAACGCAACGAGCTGACCTCCGGTTCGACATGGCACGCGGCGGCCAACATCCACGGCCTGCATGATTCCACCAATATCAGCCGGCTGCAGCATTACACGATGGCGCTTTATAAGGAGCTGGAGGCCGAGACTGGCCAGGGCTGCGGCATCTTCCAGCCGGGCTCGCTCTATCTCGCCCAGACCGAGGCGCGCGAGCATCAGCTGAGGCTGCAGGAAGCCAAGGCGCGACGCTACAAGATGAATTTCTACGAAGTCGGCCGGGATGAAGCCGAACGGCTGCATCCGCTGGTCGATTTCGACGGCATACGCTGCATCATGTATGAGCCGGAGGGCGGCAATGTCGATCCGTCGGGCGTAACGGCGGCCTATGCCGCGGGCGCCCGCCAGCGTGGCGCCGAGATCCATCGCTTCACCCCGGTCACGGCGACGGAGGCGCAAGCGGACGGCAGCTGGATCGTGCGCACGCCGAAAGGCGACATCCCGCACGCAATGGGTGGTCAACGCCGCCGGACTGTGGGGCAGGGAGGTCGCCGCCATGGCCGGGCTGCAGCTGCCGCTGATCCCGACCGAGCACCAGTATTTCGTCACCGAGACCATCCCCGAGATCGCTTCCATGGGGCGCCGCCTGCCGTCGGTTGCCGATCGCGACGGGGAATATTACCTGCGCCAGGAAGGCCTCGGGCTGCTGATCGGCGCCTATGAGCGCAATATGAAGTTCTGGGCCGAGGACGGCACGCCGATGGATTTCGGCCACGAGCTGTTTCCCGATGATCTCGACCGCATCGAAGAGAACATGATGCGCGCCGTTCAGCGTGTCCCCGCAGCGGCTACCGCCGGCGTCAAGAAGGTGATCAACGGGCCGATGATCTGGTCGCCCGACAGCGCCGTGCTGTTCGGGCCGGCGCCGGAGCTCAGCAATTATTTCTGCTGCAACGGCATCATCCCGGGCTTCTCGCAGTCGGGCGGCATGGGCAAGCTCGCCGCCGAATGGATGATCGAGGGCGAGCCTTCGCTCGACATGTTCGGCTGGGACATGGCGCGCTTCGGCCACTGGGCCGGCAAGGCCTTCACCAAGGCCCGCGTGCAGGACCAGTACAGCCACCGTTTCAAGATCCATTTCCCGAACGAGGAGCGCGCCGCCGGCCGTCCGGTGCGGACCCGGCCGGTCTATGACATGCAGAAGGAAATGGGCGCCGTGTTCGGTCTCAATTTCGGCTGGGAGCACCCGCTGTGGTTCGCCGCGGAAGGCGAACCGCGCGAGGAGACGGTCGGTTTCACGCGCCAGAACTGGTGGGGACCGGTCGGCCGCGAAGCGCGCATGCTGCGCGAGAATGCCGGCATTATCGACATCTCCAACTTCGCCAAATACGAGGTGAAGGGCCCTGGCGCCGAAGCTTGGCTGAACGCGGTCTTCGCCAACCGCATGCCGACCAAAGTCGGCAACTCTTGTCTCACGCCGCTGATCGGCAAGCGCGGCGGCATCGCCGGCGACTTCACCGTGACCAGGCTGGCGGAGGACGAGTTCATGGTGATCGGCTCGGGTATGGCCGAGCGCTTCCACCAGCGCTTCTTCAAATCCGTGCCACTGCCGGAAGGTACGACCTTCCGCTCGCGCACCGAGGAACTCGGCGGCTTCAACGTCGCCGGGCCAAAGTCGCGCGAATTGCTGCAGCGGCTGACCAATGACGACCTGTCGAACGAGGCCTTCCCGTTCATGCGCTCGCGCCAGATCACCGTCGCCGGTGTGGATGTGGTGGCGCTCAGGGTCTCCTTCACCGGCGATCTCGGCTGGGAGCTGCACTGCAAGGCGGCCGATCAGATCGAGCTCTACCGCGCGCTGCTCAAGGCCGGCGCGGAAGTCGGCGCCGGGCCGGTCGGCTCGCGGGCGCTGATGTCGCTGCGCGTCGAAAAGGGCTATGGCAGTTGGAGCCGCGAATATTCGCCGGAATACTGGCCGCAGGAGGTCAAGCTCGACCGACTGGTCAAGACGGACAAGGACTTCCTCAATCGCGACGCCTATCTCGCCGTCGCCGAGAAGCCCGCGCGCGACGAGCTCATCATGCTTTCCGTCTCGGCCAAGGACGCGGACGCCACCGGCGGCGAGCCGATCTTCCTGCCGGACGGCACGCCGATCGGCCAGGTGTCGTCGGGCGCCTATGGCTATTTCGTCGAGCAGTCGCTGGCTATGGGCTACGTGAAGGCCGGAACCGCCAAGGCCGGGGACAAGGTGACCGTCGCCATTCTGGGCAGGCCGCATGATGCGGTGCTGCTGGCGCATCCACCCTTCGACCCGGAAGGCAAGCGGCTGCGGTCGTAAAGGCATCGTGGAGAGAACTGGCGGCGCCGGCCGCCAGCCTCAGCCGCCGAACCGGTCCAGCCAATGACGGGCGATGTCGGAACGGCGGCAGACCCAGATGTCGGGATTGGCCGTGATCTTGTCGAGGAAGCGCTCGAGTCCGATCATGCGGCCGGGCCGGGCGGCCAGCCGGCAATGCAGCGACACCGTCATCATGCGCGGGATATTTTGGCCTTCCTTCAAAAGCCAGTCGACGCCGTCGCTGACATATTCGAAGAACTGGCTGCCGGTCTCGAGACCGGAGCCGCGCGAATAACGGCTGTCGTTGTTGTCGAAGCTGTGCGGCACGACGAGGTGCCGCTTGGCGCCGACCTCGACGAAATAGGGTAGGTCGTCATTGTAGTCGTCGCAGTCGAACAGAAAGCCGCCATGCTCGACCACCAGCCTTCTTGTGTTGAGGCTTGGCCGGCCGGTGTACCAGCCCGCTGGATCGGTGCCAGTGATCTTGCGGACCGTGTCCACCGTCATGGCAATATGCTGGCGCTCTTCCTCGTCGCTGAGCGGCGCATAGTCGATCCAGCGCCAGCCATGGCAGACGATGTCGCTGCCGAGTGCTGCGATCGCCTTGCCGGCGGCCGGATTGAGCTCCAGCGCGCGCCCGACAATATAGAAGGTCGGGACGACGCCCTTGTCCCGGAACAGCGAGACGAGCCGCCAGACACCGACGCGCGAACCGTACTCGTAAAGCGATTCCATGTTGCGGTTGCGCAAGCCCGGCATGGCGGGCGCCACGGCAAGGTCGGACAGGATCGTTTCGGAGACGCCGTCGCCTTCGCCGATCGAGTATTCGGCACCTTCCTCGTAATTGACGACGACGTTGAGCGCCAGCTTCGCGCCGCCGGGCCACTCGGCCTGCGGCGGCCGCTCGCCATAGCCGATGAAATCGCGGGCGGGCAGATACGGCGCGTCTGACGTCATGAAATTCCCTCTGATGGAACCCTTACCAGCATAGCCGGCCGCGCAGGGCGGTCAGGATGCGCAGCGCGCGGTCCATGACGTCCTGCGGCCCGATCGTGATGCGCAGGCAATCGGTGAGGCCGTAACCGGCGAGGCCGCGCACGACGATGCCGCCGCCGCGCAAAGCGTTGGCGGCGGCCGCCGCTGCCGCCGCCTCGGCAAAGCGCACCAGCACGAAATTCGTCCGGCTCTCGGGAACCTCGTATCCGGCCGCGCGCAATCCTTGCGCGAAGCGGTCGCGAATGTCCGATGTGCGCGCCACCGCTGCGCGCATATAGGCCTGGTCCTCGATGGCCGCGACGGCCATGGCAAGGCTCACCGTCGAGACCTGGTTGGAGTTCTGCATCTTGCGCAGTTCGGCGGCGATTTGGGGCGCGAACAAACCCCAGCCGATGCGTGCGCCGGCCAGCCCGTATGCCTTGGACAGACTGCGCAGGACGACGGTGTCGCCCCGCCCGGCCAGCGCAAAGACGGCGTGCGGATCCTGGTCGTCGAATTCGCCATAGGCCTGATCGATCATCAGGAGAACGTCGCCGGGAAGGGCCGCGCGCAGGCGCAGCAGCTCCGTATTCTTGATGCATGTGCCGGTCGGGTTGCCCGGATTGCAGACGAAGACGATGCGCGTCGCCGGGGTGACCGCCGCCAGGACGGCGTCGATCGAGACCTCAAAGCCGTGCTCCCGCGCCTTGACATAGGTCGCCCCGACGCGCGCGGCTGCCGAGGCGGCAAAATTATAGGCGTGGTCCGTGGCAAGCACGTCCGTGCCGGGACCGGCGAAGGCCGCGATGGTGCAGGCGATCAGCTCCATCGAGCCCGCGCCGCACAGGATAAGGTCGCGCTCGACCCCATAGGCCCGGGCGATCGCATCGCGCAGCAAGGTCCAGTCCGGGTCAGGATAAAGGTGACTGCGCGCCGCGGCGTCCCGGCCGGCCTCGATCGCCTTGGGACTGGGTGGAAAGGCGCTCTCGTTCTGCGCCAGCGTCGGCCGGTCGTAACCGCCGAAATTCGCCAGCGCGAAAGCGGACATGGCCTCGATATGGGCGGCGGCTTTCAAGGGCACGGTATAAAGGTCCGGCTTCGGCTGTCGGCAAGGTGTCGCGCAGTGAGGCTAAGGCAGGGCGACCAAGCCGCAAAGCAAAATTCGCCGGTGCAATGGCTAGGGGAATCTGGCCCATGCAGGAAAAAAATGGACCTGTGCCCGTAAGGCGAGCGGCCCGGCAAGCCAGCTCAGGAAAGGCTGCCGGGCCGGTTGGCGGGGCGTTGCACTAAAACATACGCCCGCACTGGCAACGCCGGATTTATATCCATGCCAGCCAAGGCAGTCCGTCATCCGAATGCAGCATCCTTCCTTACCGATTCGTAAGGTTTGCCTATCAGCCCTGCTCGAGGCATGGCCTGCAAATGGATGATGGCCCGTCGCGGGGCGAGCTATAGGATCGTTAGGTTACGACCAAAACCTCGCGGAGGGGCTGCTCATGCAGTCTCCGATAGAAAAGAACAAAAACCCAGCTCGGCCGTTGCCGGGCGAAGCGGAACGTCGGGCGAGGCTCCAAAAAATGAAAGGGCTGCGCTGCCTGCGATCTTACGGCTCGTGCCTTCGGTTCGACCCAAGCGCCCAGTTTCACGAAATGATCGATTGTACCGCGCTGCTGGAATGGTCGAATGAAGGTGACGGCGAGCGATGGAGGCGAGCTGCCGCTCCCTAGCAGCATGTCTCCCGAGCCTCGCGCCGGCGCCGCCGGCCGTTACGCCTGACAAGCAGCGGTGAACGCTTGCGATTGGATGAGGCCATTTCGCAACAGGAACATTCAGGCCCGATTATCGTTGGCAGTTCTGTTCGACCGTAGAGACAAGCTCAATGGAACCTAAATCATCGCGCGATCTGCCCGGTCCCAAGCCCCGCAAGGACAAGCGACGCGAAACCCGAAATGCTGCTGCCGAAACCCCCGACAAGACCAACGACTGGGACCGGAACGAGGTCCATGGAGACGGGGACAGCATCGGGATCGAAGAAGATAAGGCATAGGGCGTTTACCGTTCCACGGAACGGCGCAGCCCTCCATCTCTTTCTTGTTACGCAGTGCCGGACGGAAGCTACGGGGAGGTCGCCGAGCCTGATTGCTTACACTTGTTCTGGGATTGCTATAGCCGGCGACGACAGGGCCGTCACCTCGAAGACAAGCGGCCCGGCAAGGCTGGCGGGGTAGAACCAGTCACGCCGGGCCTGACCAGAAGGCTCGCAACGTTCCGGCTGAATCGAGCTTATCAGCCCGATCAGGGGTTCTCGCCATACAAACGGAGGACGCTCAGCCCATCCGCCGCGAGCCAAGACCCGCTTGCCAATAAGTCGCGAGGGCTGTTCCTGAAAATCCATATGCTTTGGAAACTTGGCTCCCCGGGCCGGATTCGAACCAGCGACCAACCGGTTAACAGCCGGTTGCTCTACCACTGAGCTACCGGGGAACGGAGGCTCTGACGTGAGTGGCGCAGCCTATAGCAAACACCTTTCGGCTTTGCAAAGAAGCAATTCGCAATTTTTCTGCACTTTTTAATGCGGCTATTTGTGCCATCGTTCGGCGACCCCACATATGAGGGGCCTCACACCGGCACGGAACAAAGCGGCCGGTCGTCGCCTTGAGATGGCTTAGGCAGCAGATGGGATTTGGCTTGAATGACCGCAGCGGACGATGACGGCGCCCCGGCACGGAAGATTTCGATCTTCGGCCGCGAGTTCACCATGCCGCGCTCGCGCGGCTGGCGAATCGCGATCGGCATGCTGCTTACCCTGGGCGGGCTTCTGGGCTTTCTACCGATTCTCGGCTTCTGGATGATTCCGCTCGGTCTGCTGGTCCTGTCCTATGAATTCGCCATGATCCGGCGCCACCGGCGGCGTTTCGTCGTCTGGTGGGAACGCCGGCGCCGGCCCGACTGAGAGGCTGCGGCGGCTGTGCCGCGGCGATCCCGCATCCCTGACAACCGATTGGTAATCACCACTTTGGCCGCTCCATGCGAAAGCGTCGGGAATGGCGCGCGAGCGCTTGACGACCTTTGAGCGCCAACATAATGAGTGCGCTCGGAACGCCGGGAGCATTGCGAGGCCTCGTGGCGGAGTGGTTACGCAGAGGACTGCAAATCCTTGCACCCCGGTTCGATTCCGGGCGAGGCCTCCAGATGCTTGCGGGCTCCAGCCACCGCGCCGGGGTTCCAGTCGAAGTTTTAGCCGCGTGTTGGGCGCGGGGAGCGGATTGTTGGGACATGAGCGCTGATTTCTCCGAACGCCGCGTGAAGATGGTCGACGGCCAGATCCGCACCACCGATGTAACCAGCGCACCGCTCATCGAAGCGATGCTGACCGTTCCGCGTGAGGCTTTTGTCGGCACCGGACAGCAGGATCTGGCCTATATCGACGAAGATATCCGCATCTCCGATGGCGCGAATGGCAGCGGCGCGCGCTACCTGATGGAGCCGTCGCCGCTCGCCAAGCTTTTGCAACTGGCCGAGATCGACGCGAGCGACTCGGTGCTCGATGTCGGTTGCGGCACCGGCTATTCCGCCGCATTGCTGTCCAGGCTGGCGCGGTCCGTCGTGGCGCTGGAGAGCGATCCCGCGCTGGCGGAGGCCGCCAAATCCACGCTTTCCAGCCTTGGCTGCCAGAATGTCACGGTGGTCACCGGGCCGTTGCCGCAGGGGCACGCCGCCAAGGGACCTTACGACGTCATCTTCATCGGCGGCAGCGTCGAGGAAGTGCCGCAGGCATTGCTCGACCAGCTTGCGGAAGATGGACGCCTGGTTGCAGTCGAAGGACAGGGCAACTCTGGCGTGGCCCGGCTGTTTTTCAAAGCAGGGGGGGTTGTAACCGGAAGACGGGCCTTTAATGCGGCAATTAAGCCACTACCGGGCTTCGAACGTGCTCACGCGTTTGAATTCTGAGCGTTTTTACCTTGCAGCGAAGCCGCTGTCATGATCGCTTGCGTCTGACAATCGTTGCTGATTTGGTTAACCAGGCGTTATCGGGAGACTGTCAGCGGGGGAACGATAAACAACGCGGCGGCGGTCGATCCACTAAGGATAGGCTGACGCGGCGTGGTTCCCATGCAAAACGAATGAGGGAAATGACGTGCCGCCTCTACGCAAGAGTGTTTTAGTAGCTATCCTTGTTTCGGCCACAGCGCTTTCGCCGCTGGCCGCCTCCGCCGAGACCATCACGGGCGCCCTCGCCAAAGCCTACCAATACAATTCCCAGCTCAACGCCGCCCGCGCCGGCGTACGCGTCACCGATGAGGGCGTTGCCATCGCCAAGTCGGGCTGGCGCCCGACCGTCACCGGTTCGGGCAGCATCGACTATACCAGCACCCACGGGCAAGGCATCACCCGGAACATAACGACTGGCAGTTTCGGCGTGCAGATCAACCAGACGCTGTTCGACGGGTTTCAGACCAAGAACAATGTCGCCGCCGCCGAATCGCAGGTGAAGGCTTCGGTCGAAAGCCTGCGCAACACCGAAGAGAACATCCTGTTCAACGCGGCGAGCGCCTATATGGACGTGATTCGCGACCGCCAGATCGCGGCGCTGACCGAACAGAACCTGCAGTTCCTGACCGAGCAGGCGCGCGCCGCCCGCTCGCGCTTTGAGGTCGGCGAGGGCACCCGCACCGATGTCGCCCAGGCCGATGCCTCGCGCGCCACGGCCGTGGCGCAGCTCAGCGCCGCCCGCGCGACGGCGCTGGCGAGCGCCGCCACCTACCACCAGATCGTCGGCGACGAGCCGGGCAAGCTCAAGGCGGCCTCGCCGCTTGGCAAGCTGTTGCCGGGCAACCTCGATTCGGCCTTGGCCGTCGCTTCCGCCGAACATCCGGCCATCCTTGCCACCCAGCATCTCGTTGATGCGGCGGCGTTCTCGGTGAAATCTTCGGAGGGGGCGCTGCTGCCGCAGGTGACGGCGTCCGCGGGCATTTCTGACAATTACAGCCACTCCGTTCCCGATCTCACCGGAACCAACGGCACCTCGACATCGGCCAATATCGGCGCCACGCTCACCATTCCGATCTATTCGGGCGGGCGAACCTCGGCGCTGGTGCGGCAAAACAAGGAATCGCTCAGCCAAGCGCGCATCCAGGTCGATGTCAGCCGCGACCAGGTGCGCCAGGCGGTGGTCTCGGCCTGGACGCAATATGTCGCCGCGCGCGAAAGCGTGGATGCGAACAGGCAGGTCATCGATGCAGCGCAGCTGGCGCTCAACGGCGTTATCGAAGAGCGCAATGTCGGCCAGCGAACGACGCTGGATGTGTTGAACGCGCAGAATGCCGTCATCACCGCCAAGATCAATCAGGCCAGCTCCGAGCGCGACGTGGTCGTGGCAAGCTACGCCATCCTGTCGGCGATGGGCCGGCTGTCGGTCGATCGTCTTGGCCTGCCGGTCACCAAATACAGGCCGGAAGAGCATTACAACGCCGTCAAGGACAAATGGTACGGACTGCGCACGCCTGACGGGCGCTGATTTCCGATCCATGCTTTCATCAACGCCGCGTGTCCGATGGATGCGCGGCGTTTGTCTTTGTGGGTGGTTCGTCGGGGTTGCGCGTCGCCTAATCTGTTGAAATCCAAGCAGTCCCCAGATTGGGGATTCTCGGATGACGATCGGTCGGTTACGCTGTCGGCATTGATTCGAATTCCGGACCGGGCAGGAACGGAATTCAACAGGTCACTAGGGCGGCGGATGTGACGATGGCGACGGCAAGCAGCGCGCAGCGCGAACCTTCCATGGAAGAGATATTGGCTTCCATCCGGAGGATCATCGAAGACAGCGACACCGGGCGCAAGCAGCCGGCCGAGGCGGGTGAACTGCGCCAGGACCTGGAGCCGGCCACCGCTGCCGTGCCGAATGTCGAGGTTGACGCCTTCCGCTCCGAATTGCATGCCGACGCCCGCAAGCCGGTGAGGCTGGCGGAGGTGCAGGCTCAGCTTGCCGCGACCGATCCTGCTCCGGCGCGCGCCGAGGCTCGCCACGAGCCTGCCAAGGCGTCGCCCTCGCCGACCACCTTGTCGGAGGTCGGAGCCAGGAGCGTTGCTCAATCGAGCGCGTCACCGGCCGCGAGCAAGCCCGTGGCGGCAAACGCAACGCAGAGCGCCGAGACCATCGTGACCGATTGGCGGCGGGAAATCGCGGCGGGCGGGCGGCAGCACGGTCACCGCGAAGCCGACCGCCCGTGCGCCGGAAGCCGCGCCGCGGGTCGAGATCGAGAAGGTCGAGATCGAGAAGGAAGAGCTTCGACCGGCGACGGCATCCGCGCAAGCCGGCGTCTCCCGGGCATCCGAACCGGAGGCGCAGCCGGCTCGGCCTGCGATCCTTTCGGAACATACGGGCCGGCAGGTCGCCGCCGCCTTCGGCGAGCTTTCCGACGCTTTCGCCAGCCGCGGCAAGAAGGGTTTCGACGAGATGGCCGAGGAGATGCTGCGGCCGATGCTGCAGGATTGGCTCGACAACAATTTGCCGACGCTGGTCGAAAGGCTGGTGCGCGAGGAGATCGAGCGCGTGGCGCGCGGGGCGCAGTAAAGCCGCCGGACTGGGCAGGCTGAAAGCGTCGCCTTCGGGGCGGCGCTTTTGTTTAACGGGCTTGGCTGGGTGTGCCGTTGTCCCGGCTCAGGCGGGATTGCCGCTGGCTGCGGTAATCCTATCTGTAGGAGCGATCGCAGCTTCTCGCGGTTGACTCGGCCAAGCCCTTCCGATTTACACCGGACGCTTGTTCCCGACAGTCCGGACTTCCTCCATGCTTGAAAAGACATACGACGCCAAAGCCGTCGAGCCGAAGATCGCAAAAATCTGGGAAGAGGCCGACGCCTTCCGGGCCGGCGCCGGCGCGGAGGAAGGGGCCGAAGCCTTCACTATCGTCATCCCGCCGCCCAACGTTACCGGCTCGTTGCATATGGGCCATGCGCTCAACAACACGCTGCAGGACATTCTCGTGCGCTTCGAGCGCATGCGCGGCAAGAACGTGCTTTGGCAGCCCGGCATGGATCACGCCGGCATCGCCACGCAGATGGTGGTCGAGCGCCAGCTCATGGAAAAGCAGATCCACCGCCGTGACCTGACGCGCGAGCAATTCATCGAGAAAGTCTGGGAGTGGAAGGCCGAATCCGGAGGCGCGATCTTCAACCAGCTGAAGCGGCTCGGCGCCTCGGCCGACTGGTCGCGCGAACGCTTCACCATGGACGAGGGCCTGTCCAAGGCGGTGCTGGAAGTCTTCGTCACGCTCTACAAGGAAGGCCTGATCTACAAGGACAAGCGCCTTGTGAACTGGGACCCGAAGCTGCTCACCGCCATCTCCGACCTCGAGGTCGAGCAGCACGAGGTGAACGGCAATCTCTGGCACTTCCGCTATCCGATCGAAGGCGAGGCGTTCGACCCCGAGAATCCGAAGACCTTCATCACGGTCGCGACGACGCGTCCCGAGACGATGCTCGGCGACACGGCTGTTGCCGTGCATCCCGACGACGAGCGCTTCACCGATCTGGTCGGCCGCAACGTCGTGCTGCCGATCGTCGGCCGCAAGATACCGATCGTCGCCGACGAGTATTCCGATCCGGAAAAAGGCTCCGGCGCGGTCAAGATCACGCCGGCGCATGATTTCAACGACTTCGAGGTCGGCAAGCGCCATAAATTGCCGGCGATCAACATCCTGACGGTCGAAGCGGCCATCAAGCTCAAGGACAATGAGGACTTCCTCGCCGGTCTCGAGGTGACACCCGAGCGCCAGGCGGTGTGGGACGAGTTGGACGGGCTCGACCGCTTCACTGCCCGCAAGAAGATCGTCGAACTGATGGAAGCCGGCGGCTTTCTGGAGAAGGTCGAGCCGCACCGGCACACCGTGCCGCATGGCGATCGCGGCGGCGTGCCGATCGAGCCGTTCCTGACCGACCAGTGGTACGTCAACGCTGCCGAGCTCGCCAAGCCGGCGATCGCCTCGGTGCGCGAGGGACGTACCAACTTCGTGCCGAAGAACTGGGAAAAGACCTATTTCGACTGGATGGAGAACATCCAGCCCTGGTGCATTTCGCGCCAGCTCTGGTGGGGCCACCAGATCCCGGCGTGGTATGGACCGGACGGGCATGTCTTCGTCGAGAAGACCGAGGAAGAGGCTTTAGCCGTCGCAATCGAATACTATCTGGCGCTCGAAGGGCCGTGGAAGGCCTGGGTCGAGGACAAGCTCGAAAACTTCCAGCCGGGCGAGATCCTGACCCGCGACGAGGACGTGCTCGACACCTGGTTCTCCTCGGCGCTGTGGCCGTTCTCGACGCTCGGCTGGCCCGACCAGACGCCGGAGCTCAAGACCTATTACCAGACCGACGTGCTGGTGACCGGCTTCGACATCATCTTCTTCTGGGTCGCCCGCATGATGATGATGGGCCTGCACTTCATGGACGAGGAGCCGTTCCATACCGTCTATGTGCATGCGCTGGTGCGCGACAAGAACGGCGCCAAGATGTCGAAGTCGAAAGGCAACGTCATCGATCCGCTCGACCTGATCGACGAATATGGTGCCGATGCGCTGCGCTTCACGCTGACCGTTATGGCGGCTCAGGGGCGCGACGTGAAGCTCGATCCGGCCCGCATCGCCGGCTACCGCAATTTCGGCACCAAGCTGTGGAACGCGACGCGCTTCGCCGAGATGAATGAAGTGGCGCGCGACGACGCTTTCTGGCTGAACGATGCCAAGCTGCCGGTCAACCGTTGGATTCTGACCGAGCTGACGCGGGCGGCGCGCGCCGTCACCGAAGGCATCACCAGCTACAGGTTCAACGAGGCGGCGACTGCTGCCTACCGCTTCGTCTGGAACCTGTTCTGCGACTGGTATCTGGAACTGTTGAAGCCGGTGTTCATGGGCGCCGACGAAGCCGCCAAGGCCGAAAGCCGGGCCTGCGTCGCCTTCGTGCTGGACGAGATCTACAAGCTGCTCCATCCGATGATGCCGTTCCTAACCGAGGAGCTTTGGGCGCAGACCGCGGGCGAGGGCAAGGAACGCTCCTCGCTGCTTTGCCATGCCGCCTGGCCGTCGCCCGACTTCGAGGACGAGGAGGCAGCCGCCGATATCAACTGGCTGGTCGAGCTTGTCTCGGGCATCCGCTCGGTGCGTTCGGAAATGAATGTGCCGCCGGCGGCGATTGCGCCGCTGATGGTGATCGGCGCCAACACGCTGACCCAAGAGCGGCTGGAGCGTCACGCCCAGGCGATTAAGCGGCTGGCGCGCGTCGGCGATATCGCGCTCGCCGACGCGCCGCCGAAGGGCTCGGCCCAGATCGTGCTCAACGAGGCGACGGTGAGCCTGCCGCTCGGCAGCCTGATCGACCTCCAGGCCGAGGCCACGCGGCTGCAGAAGGAATTGGCCAAGGTGACCGAGGAGATCGCGCGCCTGCACAAGAAGCTCTCGAACGAAAAATTCGTCGCCAACGCACCGGAAGAAGTGGTCGAGGCCGAGCGCGAGAAACTCGACGAATATCGCGAGGCGCAGGAGAAGCTTTCGGTGGCTTTGGCGAGGGTCCGCGACGCCGGCTGAGGGGCAAGATTCGCTGTCGCTCCGGAGGTGCTTTCCGGTACGTTAGCTGCCTCGAAAGGAGCGTGCCGCTGCGTTAATTTTGACGTAAACGGAAAGTTTGCGCCCCATTGTTGCCATAATGTAACAATGGGGCCCGACAGCCCGGAAATTGGCCGTTTTTGCCATGTTTTGGGTGGTTTTTGCGGATTTTTCGACCACTCGGCGCCGGTTGGCATAATTTAGGCGCCAATTGCGGCGGCGATGACCATGGCAAAAATACGTGCTGTCAAGACGTACGTGTACAGCCCCCGAAATCGTTGTTGCGTCATTAACCCGAATTGGTTCTAGCTTGAGCCGCTTGTATTCGGGGAGGGATTTCCATGAACATTTTGCGGCTCAAAGCTCTGGCGGGGGCAGGCTGCTTTTCGATCGCTTTGATCGGGGCCGCAATGCATCCCGCGCATGCCGGCGGCCTGGAGCGAGGCGGCTACGACATCGATCTGCTTTTCGATCCGTCGCCGGTCGCGACGGAAGCCGAAGCGACCTATGTGATGCCGGATCGCAAGTACAAGAATGCGAGGGGGCCGGGAGGAGCCGACCTCGGTTTTGGTTCCTCGGCCAAGGGATCCGAGGATTACTGGGTGCCGCGCATCGGCGTCAAAGCCCAGGTTGTCCAGGGCGTGGACTGCATGGTCGACTACTCGCAGCCTTGGGGCGCGCATACGGCGCCCGGTGTGTGGAACGGTGCGTTTTCCAATATGGAAACCGACATCAAGAGCGACAACTACGCCGCGACCTGCTCGTACAAGTTTGACGCGGGGAAGGGTCAGCTCCGCTTTATCGGCGGTGTCTTTTATCAGAAGGTCTACGGTTTCAAGGAAGACCTCGTGTCGCCGTTCGTGCCCGACTTCGGGGGAACTGGCCGCGTCGATCTGACGAGCAGTGGCTGGGGCTGGCGTGCCGGTATCGCCTATGAAATCCCGGATATCGCGCTGCGCGCTAGCCTTGTCTACAATTCCAAGGTCAAACTCGACAATATCGAAGGCACACTGGACCTGACCAACGTCGGCTTGGGTACGATCCCGATCTACGGGTCGACGCAGTACATGCCGGATGTGGTGGAATTGAAACTCCAGTCCGGCGTCGCGCCCGGTTGGCTGGCCTTCGGGTCGATCAAGTGGACCAATTGGAGCACGCTGCAAAGCGTGCCGATCTGCCCGGTTGGCGTTCCGTCCTCGCTTTGTTTCAGCAACTCACCGGCAGAGGTGACTTCGCTCGACTTGATGTATCGTGATGGCTGGACTGTTTCGGGCGGCGTCGGGCACAAGTTCAACGACCAGTGGAGCGCTGCGGGTCAGCTCTCCTGGGATCGTGGCACCTCGCATGGTTACGGCGCGCAGACCGACACGTGGACTGTCGGCGGCGGCGTCGCTTATACCCCCCAGCCCAACATCGAGGTTCGTTTGGCCGGTGCAATCGGCGTGATGACCAGCGGTCATTCCGGTACAGTGATCGGCCCGAACGGCAAGATAATTGGCGACGACGCCAGTTATGATTTCGGCAACGACCTCGTCACCGCTATCAACGGTGGAATTAAGATCAAGTTCTAAGCTTCTGAAAATTCACCGAAAAGGCCGGGCTTTCCCGGCCTTTTTTGTTGCAAAGCTGATGCCTTGGCTTCGCCTTTCCGCCCACTGTTGCAGATTCGCTGCAGCGCCGCCGCCCTGGGCAATTGTGACGTTTCGGCAACACTTTCTGAACAACCCCTGCTGTAGAAGTCAGGCGGAGGGAACTGCCCATTTCCCGCCATAAACCCGGAGCACCCGATATAGGTCTCGGGATGCGTGCCAAGTTGGCGCGGCGATGGGACCGGCCGCGGGGTGTGCGGCAAGGACGAATATGAACGCCAAGGTAATCTCCAAGGCCAAGCTGCCCAGCCGCTACGTGACCGAAGGTCCGGCGCGCGCGCCGCATCGTTCCTACCTCTATGCCATGGGTCTTTCGGCGGCCGAGATCGCGCAGCCCTTGGTCGGCGTCGCCAGTTGCTGGAACGAGGCGGCGCCCTGCAACATCTCGCTGATGCGCCAGGCACAAGTGGTCAAGAAGGGCGTTGCGGCCGCCAACGGCACGCCGCGCGAGTTCTGCACCATCACCGTCACCGACGGCATCGCCATGGGCCACCAGGGCATGAAGTCCTCGCTGGTGTCGCGCGAGGTCATCGCCGATTCGGTCGAGCTCACGATGCGCGGCCATTGCTACGATGCCCTGGTCGGCCTCGCCGGCTGCGACAAGTCGCTGCCCGGCATGATGATGGCGATGGTGCGCCTCAACGTGCCGTCGATCTTCATCTATGGCGGCTCGATCCTGCCCGGCAGCTATCGCGGCCGGCAGATCACCGTGCAGGACGTGTTCGAGGCGGTCGGCCAGCATTCGGTAGGATCGATCAGCGACGCCGAGCTGCTCGAGATCGAGCAGGCGGCCTGTCCTTCGGCCGGCTCCTGCGGCGCCCAGTTCACGGCCAACACCATGGCCACCGTCGCCGAGGCGATCGGCCTGGCTCTGCCCTATTCCTGTGGCGCGCCGGCGCCCTACGAGATGCGCGACCGCTTCAATTTCGCCTCGGGCGAAAAGGTCATGGAGCTGATCGCCAAAAACATCCGGCCGCGCGACATCGTCACGCGCAAGGCGCTGGAAAACGCCGCGACCGTGGTGTCGGCCACCGGCGGCTCGACCAATGCAGCACTGCACTTGCCGGCGATCGCACATGAGGCCGGCATCAAGTTCGATCTGTTCGACGTTGCGGCGATCTTCGAGAAGACACCCTATATCGCCGACCTCAAGCCCGGCGGCAAATATGTCGCCAAGGACATGTTCGAGGCCGGCGGCATTCCGCTGCTGATGAAGACGCTGCTCGACCACGGCTATCTGCATGGCGACTGCATGACGGTCACCGGCCGCACTTTGGCCGAAAATATGGAGCACGTTTCCTGGAATGAGAGCCAGGATGTTGTGCGTCCCGCCAATCGGCCAATCACTAAGACAGGCGGCGTTGTGGGCTTGAAGGGCAACCTTGCCCCCGAAGGCGCGATCGTGAAGGTCGCGGGCATGTCGGAACTGAAATTCTCAGGCCCGGCGCGCTGCTTCGATTCGGAAGAGGAGTGCTTCGAAGCGGTCACACAGCGCAACTATCGGGAAGGCGAGGTTCTCGTCATCCGCTACGAGGGGCCGCGCGGCGGTCCTGGCATGCGCGAGATGCTGTCGACGACGGCGGCGCTCTACGGTCAGGGCATGGGCGGCAAGGTGGCGCTGATCACCGACGGGCGCTTCTCCGGCGCCACGCGCGGCTTCTGCATCGGCCATGTCGGGCCGGAGGCGGCGGTCGGCGGGCCGATCGGCCTGATCAAGGATGGCGACGTGATCTCGATCGACGCCGTGAACGGCACGATTGAAGTGGCCCTGTCGGACGCAGAACTGGCGGCCCGGGCAAAGAAATGGAAGCCGCGCAAGACCGATTATCAGTCCGGCGCGATCTGGAAATATGCGCAGACCGTAGGGTCGGCCCGCGATGGTGCGGTGACCCATCCGGGTGCGGCGGAAGAAACGCACTGCTATGCGGACATCTGAGGTGTTGAGGTCGTCTGTCTTTTCGGCACTGGTCGCGCTTGCGACCTTGGGCGCCGTCGGGCAGGCCATGGCCTTCGACGACAAGGTGTTCGACGACAAGACCGGCGTGAAGCCGCAGTCGAGCCCTTGGGCGGTGTTCCAGTTCGGCTTCTCCGCTTACAAGAGCGGCCACAAGGACCAGGCGGTCGAGGCCTATAAATACGCCGCCGAAAACGGCCAGATCGGCGCCACCTGGAAGCTTGCGCGCATGTATGCCGAGGGCGACGGCGTGACGCGCGACGACTATGCCGCCTTCAAGTTCTTCTCGGAGATCGTCGACCAGGATGTCGAGCCCGGCTCGCCGGAAGAAAGCTATGTGTCGGACGCGCTGGTGGCGCTCGGCGACTATCTGCGCAAGGGCATTCCCGGCACGCCGGTCGAGGAGAACGACGTCGCGGCGCAGGAGTATTACATGCGCGCCGCCGCCAACTACCGCAACCCGAATGCGCAGTTCGAGATCGGCCGCATGTTCCTGAAGGGCGAGGGCGGCGTGAAGGCCAGCGTCAAGCAGGCCGGCCGCTGGCTGCAATTGGCGGCCGAGAAGGGCCATGCCGGCGCGCAGGCGACGCTCGGTAATCTCCTGTTCCAGAGCGGCAAGATCGTGCGCGGCCTGGCGATGATGACGGCCGCGCTTGAGCGGGCTCCGGCCGCCGACCAGCCCTGGATCCGCAGCATGCAGGAGGAGGCTTTCGCCGCGGCCGGTGAGGCCGATCGCCGGACCGCGATCTCGCTCGCCGACGATATCCTGACCAAGGGCAACAACGGCGACCAGTAAGCGCAGGTTTGGCGGTAGCGTGCATGGCGGCTTGGCGCGTGCATTGTCCAATGTAGCGCTGGTCGACCCCCCACTCCGTCTCGGCTTCGCCGAGCCACCTCGTCCAGCAAGGCTCCCTTCCTTTCCCTCCGGAGGGAAAAGGTGGCGCTGCGAAGCAGCGACGCATTGGGGGAACCACGTGGCAATCAAGCCTCAGCCTGATCAGTTACGCCAGCCGCAGAAGATGTGCGCATAGCGTAGCCGAAGGTGCGGGGAGATCAGCGGAGCCTCAGTTCTCGCTGGGCTCCGTCGGCGTCGGGTCGGGCGCCGGAGTCGAGATCGATGTCGGGTGCGGTTTCGGCGCGTCTCCCGGGCATTCATCCTTGATCTTCGTCCAGGACGTGTTGTTGAGGACCATGTCGCAGCGGGCGAGGTGACTTTCGCCGTTCAGCGTCAGGCACGCCGTCTCGCCGAGATTGAACGATTTGCCGTTTGCTAAACAGGTCGGCGCCGCCAGCGACGGCGTTGGCGCGGCAAGCGCAAAAGCAAGGCCGACCAGCCTGAAAAGAATTCGGATCGCCATTCAACCCCCACAGCAATTCGCATCAAAGATGGGATTTGTGGCGATATCTGGGTCCTAAAGCGGGCCGCGATCTTTCAGGTTCGCTCCCTGCGCTTGAGATCCTGATTTTAGCAATGTCTTTGCCCCGAAACCGGTTCCACTTCGGGAGACATGCTCTAAGGGCTGGAAATTCTCAGGCGGGCTGCAGGCTGAGTTCGATCGCGACCGGCACGTGGTCGGACGGCTTTTCCCAGGCGCGGACGTGCTTTTCCACCGAAGCCGACGAGAAGCGGTTGGCGGCTTCCGGCGAGAGCAGCAGGTGGTCGATGCGGATGCCGTTGTTCTTCTGCCAGGCGCCAGCCTGATAATCCCAAAAAGTGTAGACGCCGGCCGAGTCGGTCACGGAGCGCACCGCTTCGGTGAAGCCGAGATTCTTCAGCCGGCGGAAGGCCTGCCTCGTTTGCGGCTGGAACAGCGCGTCGCGCAGCCAGTTTTCGGGAAACCGGGCATCGGCGGGCTCCGGAATGACGTTGTAGTCGCCGGCCAGCACCAGCGCTTCCTCGAGACGCAGCCGCTCTTCCGCCCAGCGCTCCAGCCGCGCCATCCAGGCGAGCTTATAGGAAAACTTCCGTTCATCGTCGATCGGATTGCCGTTGGGCAGATAAAGCGAGGCGACGCGCAGGGCGCCCTGGTCGGTGGAAAAGACGCCTTCGATGAAACGGGCATGGTCGTCTGCATCGTCGCCCGGCAAACTGCGGTTAACCTCGTCGAAAGGCAGCTTCGACAGGATCGCAACGCCGTTGAAGCTCTTCTGGCCGTTGGTCTCGACATTGTAGCCCAGCGCCTCGATCTCGGCGCGCGGGAACTGGTCGTCGACCGTCTTGATCTCCTGCAGGCACACGATGTCCGGCGCGCTCTCGGTCAGCCAGTGGGTGAGGTTGCCGATGCGGGCGCGAACGCCGTTGATGTTCCAGGTGACGATCTTCATGGGCGGCCCCAATGCGGTTCGGACGGAAGGCGTTCGACAAGCCCAATCGTATTGCCTGCCGGGTCTTTTAGAAAGGCCATCCATTCGCTTTCCTGCCAATAGCCGGGGACAGCCATGCACTATCCGGTTCGCACCGGTCATAGGCATGAGAAGTATCGGTCGATCAGATGGAGAAGCTGGTGCCGCAGCCGCAGGAGGCGACCGCGTTCGGGTTCCGGATCTGGAAGGACTGGCCCATCAGGTCGTCGACGAAATCGATCACCGAGCCACCCATATAGACCAGCGACAGGTCGTCGATCAGGATGGTCGCGCCGTCTTTCTCGATAGCGACGTCGTCATCATTGCGGTCGCCGACAAGGTCGAATTTATAGGAAAAGCCGGAGCAACCGCCGCCTTCGACGGAAACGCGCAGGGCCGTCTTGCCCGGCTCGCCGGCGACGATCCTGGCAATCCGCTTGGCCGCGGCGTCGGTCATTTCGACCTTCATGGCAGTCTTGGCATCCGCGCCCATCGGCGTCACCTTGCTTTCGGTTTCCCATGATAGGTATGAAGCGGGCAGGCCTGAGTCAACTGGTGGGTCAATGGACGAGCGGCAGGGCAAGGATGCTCTCGGCGAGATCGGGTTCGGCTACCGGCCGCGCGCGGCCTATGCGAGCGACCCGGCGCGCTCGCGCGGCCGCCTATTCGAGGAGCCGGAAAGCCCGACGCGCACGCCCTTCCAGCGCGACCGCGACCGCATCATCCATTCCACCGCCTTTCGCCGGCTGAAGCACAAGACCCAGGTCTTCGTCGCGCATGAGGGCGACCATTATCGCACCCGGCTGACGCACTCGATCGAGGTGGCGCAGATCGCCCGCGCTCTGGCGCGGGCGTTGCGCGGCGACGAGGACCTCGCCGAGGCCGTGGCGCTTGTCCACGATTTCGGCCACACGCCCTTCGGCCATACAGGCGAGGACGCGCTCAACGAGAAGATGGCAGCCTGGGGCGGCTTCGATCACAACGCGCAGTCGCTGCGCGTGGTGACGCGGCTCGAGCGGCGCTATGCCGAATTCGACGGGCTGAACCTCGCCTGGGAAACGCTGGAGGGGCTGGTCAAGCATAACGGCCCGTTGACCGACGCGAGCGGGAAGGGGCTCAAGGGGCCGGTGCCGCAGGCGATCCGCGATTATTCGGAACTGCACGACCTCGAGCTCGACCGTTTCGCCGGCATCGAGGCGCAGTGCGCCGCGATCGCCGACGACATCGCCTACAATACCCATGACATAGATGACGGCCTGCGCGCCGGCCTGCTGACGCTGGACATGCTGCAAGGGGTCGGCCTGCCTTGCTCGATTCTGGACGGCGTGCGCGCCAGATATCCTCAGCTTGACGATGTCCGCACAGGCCATGAGCTGATGCGCCGGCAGATCACCTTGATGGTCGAGGATGTGATCGCATCAACCACCGCCAATATCGAGCGCCTCAAGCCGGACAGCGCCGATGCGGTGCGGACAGCCGGCGAGACCCTGGTGACGTTTTCGGCAGGCATGGCCGCGGCCGAGAAGGAATTGAAGGCTTTCCTCTACAAGCATCTTTACCGGCACCCGGAAGTGATGCGGGTGCGGGCGGACGCCGAGCGCATCGTGTGCGAGCTGTTCGACGTCTATTTCGCCGATCCGCGCGCCATGCCCGATGGCTGGCGCGAAGGGCTCGACAAGGCCGAGGATCGCATCAAGGCGCGCAGCGTCGCTGACTTCCTGGCCGGCATGACCGACACCTATGCCTTGAAAGAACACCGGCGTCTGTTTGACCATACGCCGGATTTGAGCTAGGGCGAGCCTCGATTTTGCCGGCCCTTGGGCCGGTCGCCTCTCAAAGCCCAGAGCACTTCCAATGAATATCTTCGCCGATTTCAACGCGCGGATCGTAAAGGCCGTCGAAACCCTTGATCTCAAGGACAAGGAGGGGGCCGCACTCGACCTGTCGCGTATCGCGGTCGAGCCGCCGCGCGACGCCAGCCATGGCGACCTCGCTACCAACGCGGCGATGGTGCTGGCCAAGCCCACCGGCCAGAACCCGCGCGCGCTTGCCGAGAAACTCGCCGAAGCGCTGCGAGCCGACGCCGATATCGCCTCGGCCGAGATTGCCGGCCCTGGCTTCGTCAATCTCCGGCTCAAGAACGCGTTCTGGCACGGGCATCTGGCTGCGCTGCTCGGCGAGGGGCGCAATTATGGCCGCTCGACCATCGGCGGCGGTCGCAAGGCCAATGTCGAATATGTCTCGGCCAACCCGACGGGCCCGATGCATGTCGGCCATTGCCGCGGCGCCGTCGTCGGCGACACGCTTGCCAATCTGATGGCCTTCGCCGGCTACGACGTGACCAAGGAATATGTCATCAACGATGCCGGCTCGCAGATCGACGTGCTCGGCCGCTCTGCGTTCCTGCGCTATCGCGAGGCGCTTGGCGACGACATCGGCGAGATCCCGTCCGGTCTCTACCCCGGCGACTATCTGGTCCCTGTCGGCCAGGCGCTGGCCAAGGAATTTGGCCGTGGCCTGCTGCAAATGCCGGAAGAGGAAGCGCTGGCGATCGTCAAGGACCGCACGGTCGATGCGATGATGGCGATGATCCGCGAGGATCTGGCGTTGCTCAACGTGCATCACGACGTGTTTTTCTCCGAGCGCACGCTGCATGCCGACAACGCCAGGAAGATCCGGGCGGCGATCGCCGACCTGACGCTCAAGGGGCATATCTACAAGGGCACGCTGCCGCCGCCGAAGGGCGAGAAGCCGGACGACTGGGAAGACCGCGAGCAGACGCTGTTCCGCTCGACCGCGGTCGGCGACGACATGGACCGGGCGCTGGTCAAGTCCGACGGCTCGTTCACCTATTTCGCCGCCGACGTCGCCTATCTCAAGGACAAGGTCGAGCGCGGCTTCGTCGACCTGATCTATGTGCTCGGCGCCGACCATGGCGGCTATGTGAAGCGGCTGGAGGCGCTGGCGCGGGCGGTTGCCGGCGACACGGTCAAGCTCACCGTGCTGCTCTGCCAGCTCGTCAAATTGTTCCGCGACGGCGAGCCGGTCCGGATGTCGAAGCGGTCCGGCGATTTTGTCACCTTGCGCGACGTGGTGGAGGAGGTCGGCCGCGACCCGATCCGCTTCATGATGCTTTACCGCAAGAACGACGCGCCGCTCGATTTCGACTTCGCCAAGGTCACGGAGCAGTCGAAGGACAATCCGGTGTTCTACGTGCAGTACGCCTCGGCGCGCTGCCATTCCGTCTTCAGGCAGGCGAGCGAGCAGCTCGGCGAGGCGAATTTCGACCGCAACCGGCTCGCGGCCTCGGTGGCTGCGCTGGTCGACGAGGGCGAAATCGCGCTGATCCGGAAGCTGGCTGAATACCCGCGGCTGATCGAGTCAGCGGCGCTTTCGCTGGAGCCGCACCGGCTCGCATTCTACCTTTACGATCTGGCTTCCAGCTTCCATGCGCAATGGAATCGCGGCAACGATAATCAGGACTTACGTTTTGTTAAGGTTAACGACCGAGAATCAACCTATGCCAGACTAGGGCTGGTGCAGGCTGTTTCGGATGTTTTGACCTCCGGCCTGACGCTGATCGGGGCAGACGCGCCCACTGAAATGCGTTAGGTTTGACTAAAAAACCTGTCACCTTTTGCCCACATTGCGCTGGTAAGGGCCAACCCTGCGCGACGTCCATGGCGTCCGACTGTGTGCGAGTTCGGGAACAATAATGGCAGACAGAACCCCGCTGAAAGTAGCCGACCACAACGACATCGCCGACGATGATCCGTTCGCGGAACTGACCCGGATCATGGGTTTCGACCCACGCCAGCCGGTGAGGCAGCCGGCCGCTGCGGTCGAGAAAGCCATGCCCTCCAATCAGGCTGTGGAGGCTGACGATTTCGACATCGACCTCGAGAAGGAGTTGATGGGCGAGTTCGATTCCGTCGAGGCAAGCGCGCCGGCCACCCAGCAGGCCGCACCGCATCAGATCCGAAATGAGCCGGCCTTCGAGGCTGCCAGCGCTGCCGCGAATGACGACGAGCTTACCGCTTCCTTCGAGCAGGATTTCGTGTTCGACGACGCGGCGGATCACGCCGACTTCGCCGTGGCCCGTGCGCTGGAGCCGGATTTCGCATCTGAGCCGCACGTCGCTCCGGAACTGGACGCCACGCCAGAGGCGCATTTCGCGTCTGAGCCGCATTTCGCGCCGGAGCCACAGGCAGCTCGCGAGCCGGAAGTGGCTTTCGACGATGATTTCGACAGGGCGGTCGCCAGTTCGCCGGAGATCTCGCCGCTCGAAGACGAGCTTCCGATCGATCAAGAAATGGCGGCTTCGCTGGACCAGGATTTCCAGTCCGACCATCACGAGCCGGCCAACCTCGATTATCACCGGGCGGCCGACGCCCGTCAGGACGCCATCGAAGCCGTGCAGGCCGCGAGCGAGGAGGCGTTCGACGCCGATTTCGACAATGCGGTCCAGATGTCGCTCGAAGACGAGCTGTCGTTTGGGAGCCACGAGCCGGAGCAGCACGCGCAGGCCGCTGAGCCGGTCGAAGCTCATGCAGCCGCCCCGTTGATTTCCGAGGATGATCTCGACGGTCATTTCGAGCAGGCGATGGCCGATGCCGATATGGATTTCGGCCAGGCTCAAGATATTCAGGACCCGGAGCTATCGCTTGGCGACGAGCCGGCGCCGACGGTCGAGGCGCCGGTCGAGACGGCCCAGTTTGTCGCTGAGCCCGAACCTGTCGCGCCCGAACCTGTCGCGCGCGAACCTTCCGCCGCGCTGACCCTCGAGGACGATTTCGAGCTGAGCTTCCGCAATGCGCTGAACGAGGAGCCGCAACATCCGGCCGTCCAACCAGCTGCCGCGCCGCAACCGGCTGCGGTTGAGCCGGCTCCCGTCGTCGCTGCTCCGGCACCGCCCGCCGCCGTTGAGCCCGTGAAGCCGGCCGCCAGCGAGCGTAGCCTGGAGGACGAGCTCAATGCGCTGCTCGGCGCCATGACCGCGCGGCCGATGCCGGCGATCAAGGAGCCTGCTCCCGCCCCACGGCTGGTTGCGGAACCCGAGAGCCATGCGAGCGGGAAGGCGATAGCCGACGATCTCGACTGGGATCTCGACGAGCATCAGCCGGCGCAGAACGGGCAGGCCGCTCAGCCGGTCGAAAGCGACCTGGATGACTTGCTCGCCAGCGAGCTCGATCGCCAGGATTTTGCGGCCCCGGCCAGGACCGAGGCCGACGATTTCGATGACGATTTTGGCGCTGCCTTCGCCCGGAGTATTGAGGCCGAGCAGGAGGCAGCCGCTACGACGAGGCCTCCGGCAAATTCTTCCAATTGGGTGCATTCGACGCCCACGGAACCAGCCAGGTCGTGGAGCCGTTCGACCCCGACCTCAGCTCCGCCGGTGCAGGTTTCCTTTGCCGCTCAGCCCGCGCCAGCGCAGCCGGCGCCCTCGGCGCCGGTGCAGGCAGCGCCTTCGGTGCCTGTTCAGATGGCAGCGCCTGCCTACCGCAACGAACCGGCGGTGGATTATTCCGCCTACGCCAAGCCCACGCCATCGTCGCAGGCTCCTCGGCATGAGGACGTGCCGGATGTGGAGACCGTCGATGTTCCAGAGCGCGTGGTCGCGCTTGTGGACGACCTCGACATTCCGGAGTTGAGCTTCGAAGAGGACCAGCCTGCGGCCCCCGCTTACGACGATCTCGACGCGGAATTCGCCAGCCTGCTCACCGATATGAACGCGACGGAGATCGCATCGGCACCCGTGCAGAACCGCGGCTATGACGATGAATCCTACAATGCCGGTTTCAACGGCTACGACCGTCGCGACCTGCGCGCCGAGACACCGGCGGCGCCGGTTGCCCCGGCTTCGTTCGCCGTCGCCGACGATTACGACGCCGACAACCTGCCCGGCAGCCGGCCGGGTTCGCAGCAGGACGACTTCGCCAGCGAAGAGCTCGATTACGACCCCGAGCTCGAGGAAGCGATGGCGATTCCCGGGCTTGCCGAGCGCGAGGCGGCGCAGCCGCGCCGGCGCGGCATGATGGTCGCGGCGCTCGTCGGTGCCGTCGTGGTTCTCGGCAGCCTTGGCGCTCTGGCCTTCTCCTTCGGCGGCAAAGGCGGCAGCGAGGCTCCGGTGATCGTCAAGGCCGACAATTCGCCGATCAAGGTGAAGCCTGAAAATCCGGGCGGCACGGTGGTGCCGAACCAGGACAACAAGGTTTACGACGCGGTGACCAAGGGCGCCGGCGCGGCCAAACCCGCCGAGCCGGTACAGCAGAAGCTGGTGAACACCACCGAGCAACCCGTGGACCTGGCCTCGAAAGAACCGCCGCAGAGCCGCGTGGTCGATCTTGCGCCCAATGACAACGACGCCGCGGCCGGCACCGATGCCGCCGACAATGCAGGCTCCGCGTTGCCCGGCGTCGCACAAGCCGCTGTGCCCGAAAGCGCGCAGCCTGCCGCACCGGCAAGCGCGCAGCCGGCAGCGCCGGCGCCGAAGTCGGAAGACCGCATCGCCCAGGTGTTGCAGCAGGATGCCGAAAACACTGCCAACAACGACGTGGTGGCCGTCGCACCGCGCAAGGTGAAGACCATGATGGTCAAGCCCGACGGCTCGCTGGTGCCGCGCGAGGATCCAGCCCCGGCCGCGCCGAAGGTCGCGGCGGCCGAGCCGACCGATCCGGCGCCGCAGCATGTCGCGCCGGCCTCCGACGGCCAGCAGACGGGAACCGTGGCTTCGGATGCGGACCAGGCGGATGCGCCTGCCGTCAAGCCGGCAAAGCCCGCGAAGAAGGCCGAAGCCAAGGCGCAGTCGACCAACACCCCGGCGACGGTGCCGGTGGCGCCGGCCCGCCCGTCCGACCAGCCGGTCGATATTGTCGGCGAGGTCAAGCCGGACCAGGTCGCCTCCATCGATCCGGCGGCAGCCGCCGGCGGCGGCTCGTGGTCGATGCAGATCGCTTCGCAGCCGACGGTCGAGAGCGCGCAGTCGACCTATCAGGATCTGCAGCGCCGCTATGGCAGCGTGCTCTCCGGGCGCACCGCCAACATCGTGAAGGCCGAGGTCGCGGGCAAGGGCACCTTCTACCGCGTTCGCGTGCCGGCCCAGTCGCGCAACGATGCGATCAACCTTTGCACCAGCTACAAGGCGGCCGGCGGCAACTGTTTCGTATCTCGCTGATAGATCTCTTGTTTTGACGCAATTCCGGACGGAAAACCGCTCACACTTTTCCTGGAATTGCTTCAGCTTCCAAAGCCGGCGCCGCCGAAAGGCCGCGCCGGCTTTTCGTTGTGGACGGTTGTGGGCTTTGGCTGGTCCGAGGGCAGGGGTGATTCCCTTTGCCCGCTCAAAGCCTTAAGCTTCCGTGCATGAGCGAATCAAAATCCATGATCCTCGGCTGCGCCGGGCAATCCCTCACCGAAGACGAAGTCCGCTTCTATCGGGACGAACGTCCCTGGGGCTTCATCCTGTTTGCACGCAACATCGGCGAAGCCGCGCAGATCCGCGACCTTGTCGCCTCGATGCGCGACTGCGTCGGCCGCCCGGACGCTCCGGTCTTCATCGACCAAGAAGGCGGCAGGGTGCAGCGCCTGCGGCCGCCGCTGGCGCCGAACTATCCGGCGGGCGGGGCGCTTGGTGCGCTGTGGCGCGAGGACGAGGAAGCCGGCCGCCGCGCTGCCTGGCTGCTGGCGCGGCTGCATGCCTTCGATCTCTCCCGCCTGGGTATAACGGCCGACTGCCTGCCGGTGCTCGACGTTCCGGTCGAAGGCGCCAGCGACGTCATCGGCGCGCGCGCCTATGGCAAGGAGCCCAACGCGGTGATCGAGCTCGGCCGCGCTTCGGCCGAGGGATTGATGTCGGGCGGCGTGCTGCCGGTGATGAAGCATATTCCCGGCCATGGCCGCGCCTTTGCCGACACGCATTTCGCGCTGCCGACCGTCGATACGCCGCTCGAGGAGCTCAGCCGGCATGATTTTGCCCCGTTCAAGGCGTTGAACGAGCTGCCGATGGCGATGACCGCGCATGTCGTCTACAGCGCCGTCGATCCCGACAACCCGGCGACGACGTCCGCTAAGGTCGTCGGTCAGGTGATCCGCGGCGAGATCGGCTTCGACGGGTTGTTGATGAGCGACGACACCTCGATGAAGGCACTTTCTGGGGATTTCCCGACAAAGGCGGCCTCGATCCTTGCGGCCGGCTGCGATCTCGTCCTTCACTGCAACGGCGTTTTCGAGGAAATGTCCGGGATCGCGTCGCGCACGACGGCGCTGTCGGGCAAGTCCTTGCAACGCGCGGAGCGGGCGTTGACCTATATAAAGGATCGCGATGTCGCCGACGAAACGGCGATACGCGCGGAATTTGCCACCTATTTCGAAGCGGTGGCCTGAACCGAAGGGACGAAAAGGCACGTGGCGGAGACATTGGAAGGCAAGGCCGCGAAGGCCGCACCGATGGACCGTCTGTGGGCCGAGAACGACGATTCACGCCTGACGGGTGACCCGTCGCTGGTGGTCGATGTGGCCGGTTTCGAAGGCCCGCTCGACCTTCTCCTGCATCTTGCCCGCAACCAGAAGGTCGATCTGGCGCGCATTTCGATCCTGGCGCTTGCCGAGCAGTATCTGGCTTTCATCGAGAAGGTGCGGGCGCTGAGGCTCGAGCTTGCCGCCGATTATCTGGTGATGGCGGCCTGGCTCGCCTTCCTGAAGTCGAAGCTCTTGATCCCGAAACAGCCGGGGGAGGAGGGCGAAAGCGGCGAGGAACTGGCGGCGGTGCTGCAATTCCGGCTGAAGCGGCTGGAAGCCATGCGCGACGCCGCGGCGCGGCTGGTCAACCGCAACCGGCTCGGCCGCGACGTCTTTGCGCGCGGCATGCCGGAAATGGTCATCGTCGAGAAGCGCAACAGCTTTTCGGCCTCGCTCTACGATCTGCTCACCGCCTACGCGCAGCAGCGCCAGCGGCAGGCGATCAACAATGTGACGATCGCCCGGCGCGCCGTGTGGTCGCTGAAGGATGCACGCGAGGTGCTGGCAAGGCTGGTCGGCTCGGTCGGCGACTGGACTGCGCTCGACAGCTTCCTGATCGAATATCTTGCCGCGCCGGAAGAAAAACGCACGGCAATCGCCAGCTCCTTCGCGGCGACGCTCGAAATGGTGCGCGAGGGCAAATTGGAAGTGCGGCAGGAACAGGTGTTCGCGCCGATCTATCTGCGCGGCCGCGCGCAAGGGGTCAGGGCAGTCGAGGTGGTATCATGAGCGAACGCGCCAACGCTTCGGTCATCCCGTTCAAGGTCGAGGACGAGCCGGAAGACGAGATGGCCGAACAGGGTTCCCTCGAAAACCCCGCCGAGCGGCTGCAATTGTCGGAAGCCGTGCGCATGGCGGAGGCGATCGTTTTTGCCAGCGCCGAGCCGGTCAGCGAAAAGCAGCTTGCCGCGCGCCTGCCGGAAGGCGTCAACATCGCCGCCGCGATGGCGGATTTGCAGGAAATCTATGCCAAGCGCGGCGTCAACCTCGTGCGGGTCGGCGACGCCTGGGCCTTCCGCACGGCGGGCGACCTGGCTTTCCTGATGAGCCGGGACTCCGTCCAGCAGAGGAAGCTATCGCGCGCGGCGCTCGAAGTGCTGGCGATCATCGCCTACCACCAGCCGGTCACGCGCGCCGAAATCGAAGACATCAGAGGCGTGGAGACCTCCAAGGGCACGCTCGACACGCTGCTCGAAACGGAATGGGTCAGGATGCGCGGCCGCCGCCGCACGCCCGGACGGCCGGTGACCTACGGGACGACCGACGCTTTCCTCGATCATTTCGCGCTGGAGGAAATCCGCGATCTGCCCGGCATGGAAGAGTTGAAGGGTGCCGGCCTGCTCTCGACGCGCATGCCGGCGAATTTCTCGATGCCGGTGCCGCCTGCCGACCCGGACGCGCTCGCCGAGGACGAGGACGCGCTGACCGATATCGACCTCGAGGAACTTGGGCTGCTGACGCCGCGCGTCACGGAAGAGTGAGAGCGAAAACCGGCACGGATGGTCTATTAGCAAGGCCTGCGCGGATTCGTAGCAAGGCGCTCACGCTGAAAGTGCGTGACATCCGCTAGCCATTTTATCAACTTCATTGCGGTTGTGTTTGAATCCCCGGGCGAAAACGCATAGATCATCGCCAGGGAAAACATTCGAGAGAGAGTAGCAATGGGTTCATTTTCGATTTGGCACTGGATGATCGTGCTGGTCATCGTGCTTCTGGTGTTCGGCCGCGGCAAGATCCCCGAGCTGATGGGCGACATGGCCAAGGGCATCAAGAGCTTCAAGAAGGGCATGGCTGACGACGACGTCGACGACAAGCGCACCGTCGAGCACCGCGCCGATGAGACCGTTTCGCCGGCCAAGGAAAAGGTCAGCAAGGGCTGATCTCGGGTTGTTGCTTTGAGCATGCCGTTGTCCCAAAACCGCTTCGCATGTGCGGGCGGCATGCACGCGTCGGAATAGATCGTCATGTTCGAAGTCGGTTGGAGCGAACTGCTGGTGATCGCGGTCGTCATGATCGTGGTCGTCGGGCCTAAGGATTTGCCCAACATGCTTCGCACTTTCGGCCGCACCGCGGCGAAATTGCGCGCCATGGCCGGCGACTTCCAGAAGCAGTTCAACGAAGCGCTGAAGGAAGCCGAGCTCGACGACGTGAAGAGCTCGATCGACAGTCTTCGCGGCCTCAATCCGATGAATGAGGTGCGCAAGCAGCTCAATCCGTTCGAGCAGGCCGCAGCCGATGTGCGGGCCGGCGTCGATACGATGATGAAGCCGAAGCCTGCCGCCGATCCGGCGGCGCCGGCAGCAGCAACGCCGCAAGCCGCCGAGCCGCTCAAGAACGGCGCGACGGACATGCCCGGCATCACCGGAACCGAGCCTGCTCCGGCCACACCGACCCTTCCGGTCATGACCGACACTTTGGTTACCGCACCAGCTTCGGAGACCGTCGCAGTTCCGGCCCAGCCGGCGAGAAAGGCGACCGCCGCCAAGGGAAGGACGGCCGGCACCGTGGCGAAAACACCGGCGGTAAAGGCGCCGGCCAAAGCCGCGCCGGCTGCGGTTAAAGCCGCCGCGCCTGCCCGGAAGGCCGCGCCCAAGGCGGAGGCAAAGCTTGCCGCGGCAAAGAAGCCGGCCGCCAAGAAGACAACTGACCCCAAGAAGACGGCGGGAGCCGCCAAGTGAGCGTAACCGACAAGGAGAGGGAAGAAATCGAGAAATCGTCGGCGCCGCTGATCGAGCATCTCATCGAGCTGCGCCGCCGCCTGATCTGGTCTCTGGGCGGCTTCTTCGTCGCCTTTCTCGTCTGCTTCTTCTTCGCCAAGCGCCTGTTCAACCTGCTGGTCATCCCCTTCAAATGGGCGACGCAATGGGCGGGGCTCGATCCGCATAAGGTCGAGCTGATCTATACCGCACCGCAGGAGTTCTTCTTCACCCAGGTGAAGCTCGCCATGTTCGGCGGCATGGTGATCGCCTTCCCGCTGATCGCCACGCAGATCTACAAATTCATTGCGCCCGGCCTCTACAAGAACGAGCGCAGCGCCTTCCTGCCGTTCCTGATCGCGTCGCCCATCCTGTTCCTGTTGGGCGCTTCGCTGGTCTATTTCTTCTTCACGCCGATGGTGATGTGGTTCTTCCTGGCGATGCAGCAGGTCGGCACCAACGACCAGGTGCAGATTTCGCTGCTGCCGAAGGTTTCGGAATATCTCAGCCTGATCATGACGCTGATCTTCTCCTTCGGCCTGGTATTCCAGCTGCCGGTGGTGACCAGCCTTTTGACGCGCGTCGGGCTGCTGTCGTCGCAGGCGCTGGCCGAAAAGCGCAAATGGGCGATCGTGCTTTCCTTCGTGGTCGCCGCGGTCCTGACGCCGCCCGATCCGATGAGCCAGTGCGGCCTCGCCATTCCGACCATCATCCTCTATGAGGTCGCCATCTGGTCCTCTCGCATGATCGAGCGCAGCCAGGCACGCGACCGCCTGGCGCGCGAGCAGGCGGAGGAGGGGAACTCCGTCGCCAGCAACACGCCGGACGCCCCGTCGACCTAAACGGGGCTTCCCAGTCGGGAAATCGCGGCGGCGCGCTTATCCGCCGTCTTGCATCGATGGCGGATGCGGTTTACGCCCTCGATCCTTACTTTTGAGGATCGACCATGCTTGACATCAAATGGATTCGCGAAAACCCGAAGGCCCTTGTCGAGGCGCTGGTGAAGCGCTCCTGGTCGGCGGGCGAGGCGCAGTCCACGGTCGACGATCTGGTCGCGAAGGACGAAGCGCGGCGTTCGCATCTCAGCGAATTGCAGGTCAAGCAGGAGCGCCGCAACGCCGCCTCGAAGGAGATCGGCAACGCCATGCGTTCGGGCGATGCGGCCCTTGCCGAAAAGCTCAAGGGCGAAGTCAGCGAGATCAAGGCGTTCATCCAGAACGGCGAGGCGCGCGAGCGCGAGCTCGACAAGGCGCTGAACAACGCGCTCGCGGTGCTGCCCAATGTGCCGCTGGAGGACGTGCCGGTCGGCAAGGACGAGCACGACAACGTCGTCAAGCGCATCGTCGGCGAGGTGCCGACGCGGCCGAACTGGGTAAAGGAGCATTTCGAGATCGGCGAAGCGCTCGGCATGATGGATTTCGAGCGTGCCGCGAAACTGTCCGGCGCGCGCTTCACCGTGCTGAAGAGCCAGCTTGCGCGCCTGGAGCGGGCGCTTGGCCAGTTCATGCTCGACCTGCACACCACCGAGCACGGCTATGAGGAAATCCAGACGCCGCTGATGGTGCGCGACGAGGTGCTGTTCGGTACCGGACAGCTGCCGAAATTCGAGGAGGACCTTTTCTTCACGCCGCATGGCGATGGCCGCCTCGGCCTGATCCCGACGGCCGAAGTGTCGCTGACCAACCTCGTGCGCGAGGAAATCACCGCGCATGAAAAGCTGCCGCTGCGCTACACGGCGCTGACGCCGTGCTTCCGTTCGGAAGCGGGCTCGGCCGGCCGCGACACGCGCGGCATGCTGCGCCAGCACCAGTTCTACAAGGTCGAACTGGTCTCGATCACCGACCAGGAAAGCTCGATCGCCGAGCACGAGCGCATGACGCAATGCGCCGAGGAAGTGCTGAAGCGGCTCGGCCTGCCGTTCCGCACGGTAACGCTCTGCACCGGCGACATGGGTTTCGGCGCGCGCAAGACCTACGATATCGAGGTCTGGCTGCCGGGGCAGAACGCCTATCGCGAAATCTCGTCCTGCTCGGTCTGCGGCGATTTCCAGGCCAGGCGCATGGATGCCCGCTACAAGGACAAGGACGGCAAGGGCAATCGCTTCGTCCACACGCTGAACGGCTCGGGCACCGCGGTCGGCCGCGCGCTCATAGCTGTCATCGAAAACTACCAGAATGAGGATGGCAGCGTAACCATTCCTGAAGTGCTGCGGCCTTACATGGGTGGTCTCGCCAAGATCGAAGCGAAGTGACTTGATGCGCATTCTTCTGACCAATGACGACGGCATCCACGCCGAGGGGCTGGCGTCGCTCGAACGCATCGCGCGCACGCTGTCGGACGATGTCTGGGTGGTGGCGCCCGAGCAGGACCAGTCCGGCTATGCGCATTCGCTGTCGATCTCGGAGCCGCTCAGGCTGCGCAAGATCGGCGAGAAGCATTATGCCGTGCGCGGCACCCCGACCGACTGTGTCATCATGGGCACGAAGAAAATCCTGCCCGGACCGCCGGACCTGATCCTGTCCGGCGTCAATTCCGGCGCCAACATCGCCGACGACGTCACCTATTCCGGCACCGTGGCGGGCGCCATGGAAGGCGCGCTGCTCGGCGTGCGCTCGATCGCGGTCAGCCAGGCCTATTCCTATGTCGGCGAGGACCGCGTCGTTCCTTATGAGACGACCGAGGCGCTGGCGCCGGCGCTGCTCAAGCGCCTTGTGGAAACGCCGCTGCCGGAAGGCGTGCTGCTCAACGTCAATTTTCCGAACTGCGCGCCCGGCGAGGTGGAAGGCACCGTCGTCACCTCGCAGGGCAAGCTGGTGCATAGTCTCTGGGTCGACGAGCGGCGCGACGGGCGCGGCCTGCCTTACTACTGGCTCCGCTTCGGCCGCGAGCCCGTCGAAGGCAAAAAGGGCACGGACCTTTACGCGCTGCGCAACCGGCTGGTGTCGGTGACGCCGCTGCAGCTCGACCTCACCGCTCATGAACTTCACGACCAACTGACCAAGGCGTTGTCATGAACAGGGTTTCGGCATGAGCATGGCCATCGACGACCGCGAAGGATTTGCCGCTTTCCTGCTCAGGCTGCGGGGCAGGGGCACGGCGCCGAAGGCGCTGGTCGCGGCCTTCGAGGCGACGCCGCGGCGCGGTTTCCTGTCGGCCCAGTTCCACGCGCTCGCCTGGTCGGACGGCATGCTGCCGATCGAATGCGGCGAGGCGATCGAGGGCGCCGATCTGCAGGCGGCGGTGATCGCGGCACTTCACATCGAGCCGGGCAACCGCGTGCTCGAGATCGGCACGGGCTCGGGCTACACGGCAGCCGTCATGTCGAGGCTCGCGGCGCGCGTTATCACCGTCGACCGCTATAAGACGCTGACCGAGCAGGCAAAACAGCGTTTCGAGGCGCTCGCCATCAGCAACGTCATCGTCCGCCAGGCTGATGGCTCGAATGGCCTGCCCAATGAAGGGCCGTTCGACCGTATCGTCGCCTGGGCGGCCTTCGACAGCCTGCCGCGCTTCCTGCTCGACCAGTTGTCGAGCGGCGGCGTCGTCATCGCGCCGATCGGCCCGGAGGAGGGCGAGCAGGTGCTGGCCAAGCTCACCAAGGTCGGCAGCCGTTTCGAGCGCGAGGATATCGGCATGGTCAGGCTGCAGCCGATCCTGCGTAGCGTCGCAGCGGTGATCTAGCGGGCCTTGCCGGCTTCGCCAAAATTTCCGCCAATGTTTTAAGAAAATTTTCGCCGGATTCTAATGGGTTAACCGGCCGGTAACATTAACGCGCTTTAATCATGACCAGTTTGTACCGGGTCTGTGCGGGTTAGTGCGATGCAATTCAATCACTTGAAGGCAAACAGACGCAATCTGGCGCGCGGTTGCGCTGTCCTGATGATTGCCGGCGCGGCGGCCGGGTGCAGTTCCCAGTCGATGCGCTTCAACGGTGTCGATGATGTCTTCACATCCTCGACCAACAATCAGCGTGCCATCATCAACAAGCAGAACGTCGACCAACCCTATCCGGGCGACACGGTCGCGCCTGCGCCGGTCGACGGCACCCATACCCAGTCCATAAGCCGTTCCAGCCTCGAGCCGGTCACGGCGCAGCAGTTGCCGCCTCCGTCGGCGCCCGCTCCGGCAAAGCCGATGCGAACCGCTTCGGCACCCGCCCTTGCGCCCGCTCCGGCGCTTGCTCCCGCGCCGCATCTCGACAGGACGGCCACCGGGACGGTTGCCCAGGCGAAGCCGTTCAAGACCGCCGAGCCCGATGCCGTGCGCAATGCCAGCGCTGCGCCGCATGCGACCGAGATCGTGGTGCGTGACGGCGAGACGCTTTCAGGCCTGGCAGCGCACTACCATGTGCCGGCCGATGCCATCGCCAAGGTCAACGGGATAGATCCGAAGAAAGGCCTCCGTAGCGGCCAGAAGATCGTCATCCCCGCCTATGCCTATTCGAGCAAGGCGGAGCCGAAGGTTGCGGAAGGCAAGCCGACGAACGCGCCGAAGCAGCCCGCCCCGGAGAAGGTCGCGGTGCTGCCGCAGCAGCCCAAGGTCAAGGACGGCAAATCCGCCGCGCAGGTTGATGCCTCGGCCGCGGCCGCGGGTTCCAAGAACCCGAAGCCCGCGCCGCAGATGGCCGAGGCCAAGCCGACCGGCGCCGGCGGCTCCTACACTGTGCAGCAAGGCGACTCGCTGTCCTCGATCGCCAGAAAGACCGGGGTCAGCGTCACGGCGCTGAAGCAGGCCAACGGCATGCAGGACGGCTTGCTCAAGATCGGCCAGACGCTCAAGGTCCCGGCCGGCGGCGCAGTCGTGGCGGCCGCCAAGCCTGCAGCAGCCGAGCCCGCTGTCGATCCCGTGACGACGGCGACGACGCAGCCGCCGGCCAAGACCACGCCGTCGCAGACGCTTGCCTCCTACACGCCGCCGAAGAAGGACGCCAAGGTCATCCAGCAGGCCGAGGACGACGACGCGGTGGCGCCCGACGCGACCGGCATCGGCAAGATGCGCTGGCCGGTGCGCGGCCGCGTGATCTCCAGCTTCGGCTCCGGCAAGGACGGCGTCGACATCGCGGTGCCCGAAGGAACGCCGATCAAGGCGGCCGAGAACGGCGTCGTCATCTATGCCGGCGACGGCCTCAAGGAATTCGGCAACACCGTGCTGGTGCGGCACGAGAACGGCCTGGTCACCGTCTATGGCCACGCAAGCTCGATCGAGGTGCAGCGCGGCCAGAAGGTCAAGCGCGGCCAGGAGATCGCGCTGTCCGGCATGAGCGGCACCACCGACTCGCCCAAGCTGCACTTCGAAGTGCGAAAGAACTCGGCCCCGGTCGATCCGTCGGGCTATCTCGAATAGAACAAGAACAATTGCGGGCCGCCTGACCTCCAGTCCGGCCCGCCGTCTTCAGCCCGCTCCGCGAGGAGCGGGCTTTTTCAATTCCGGAAGATGCCTGACGCTCGGGCTTAAAGATGATCCCGGAGCGTGTCGGCGATCATCTCTTCAAGGCTGCTGGCCTTCACGCCCAGAAGCGTCTCCGCGTCGGAGGAATCGACCAGCAAGGGTGTCTCGAAAAGGTATTTCATCTCGATAAGCTCCTGCATGCCCAGCGCTTCCATCTCGGGGACGGAATAGGAGCATGTCTCGGAAACCTCCCGGCCCAGCATCGCCGCGGTTTTGCGGATGAGCTCGTTGGGCGAGGCGTGTTGCGAAGGAACATGAAACGCCCGTCCCCATTCGCCTGTGTAGCGGGAGGCCGCGACGAGCGTCTTTGCGACGTCCTTGGTGAAGCTCCAGGCATGAGTGGCGTCAAGGTCTCCGATGAAGGCGACGGGCTTGCCCTCGACGACGGAGGGCAGCGCGACCAGCGAGAAGTAGCTGATCGCGCCGTGCCCAAGATAGTCGCTGGATCGTATCTCGATCGCCGGCACGCTGGCACGGGCCGCCCGCTGCCACATGATCGTCCGGGCGGTTCCCTTCTTTGAGGTCGGCTCCAGCGGCATGTCGGAGCGAAGTGGGTTTTCGCCATTCTTGCCGTAGCCATAGAGGTTTCCAAGCACGATGAGCTTTGCGCCTACTGCTTCAGCCGCGCGCACGGTGCCGTCGATTATAGGGAAGAAGTCGGTTGGCCAGCGATGATATGTGGCCATGGCACACATGAAGATGGCATCGGCGTCCCGGCAGACATGCGACAGCGCCGAGGCATCCGTGGCGTCAGCCTGTATCGACCGTACATTCCGCAACACGTTCGAACCGACGCTTCGGCTGGTAAGGATGACATCATGGCCTTCTTCGCCAAGAAGGCGAGCCGTCTCGCGTCCAACCGGGCCCGCGCCGACAACAACATACGAACTCATGGCAACCTCTCTTTCATGTTTGGAGGAGAGGCGGGAGTACAGGTTCGTGGCGTTGAAAATCGCGCGGGAATTGCCAAATCTTGAGCAGGTTTCGCCATGAATCGAGAGAGCATGCCTGCGCAATTCGCTCCGGCCCGATCGACATCCGACGTCACGATGGTTTCCCGGCATGTCGAGGCAGGCGTGCATCGGCTGCCCCGGGCGCCACATCATCGCATCATGGTTCATGCAAGCGCTGCGACCCGCTCCTACTGCAATCAGGTCGGGCGATATTTCGTCAGGCGCGCCGGCGATATCGACCTAGTGCCGGCCGGCGAGGAGGGCGGTTTCGAGGCCGAAACCCCGTTCGACACGATGGAGATCGTCTTGCAGCCGGCCTTGATGGAAAGGGTCGCCGCGGAACTCGGTGGAAAGGCGAGAGCATCGCGGCTCGACACCCGTCATCTGCTTCGTGATCAGCGGATCGAGCATCTCGCCCGCGCATTGCAGAGCGATCTCGGTGCAGGCGCACCGAGCGGCCCTTTGTTTGCCGAGAGCATCGGCGCCGCGCTTGCGGTGAGGCTGCTCGGCCTAGATGGCCCAGACGCGGTTCGAGTGAACCGGTTGTCGGACGCGCAGCTCAACCGTGTCCTCGAACACATCGAGGCCGCTCTCCACGAGCCGCTTTCGATCGATCGCCTGAGCCGGGTAGCCGGCGCGAGCAGCTCGCATCTGCGCACATGGTTCAAGGCGGCGATGGGCGTCACCTTGCATCGCTACGTGTTGCGACGGCGCGTGGAAAGGGCATGCGTCCTGCTGCGGCGAGGCGATCTCACCACGAGCGAAGTCGCCGCATTGACGGGCTTCGCGCACCAGTCTCATCTGGCACACTGGATGCGCCGCGAAACCGGCCAGACGCCGCGCGACGTGCGACGGGTGCAGCCGCCCAAGTGACATTCAATCCTTCAGCGGCTTGCCGAGCCGGCCGGCGAGGTCCTGCGTGAACTGCCAGGCGACGCGGCCGGAACGGCTGCCGCGCGTCGTGGCCCATTCGAGCGCCTCGGCGCGCAATTGCTCGGGATCAATCGTCAGGCCGTGATAGCGGACATAGCCGTCGATCATGTCGAGATATTCGTCCTGCGAGCATTTGTGGAAGCCGAGCCAGAGACCGAAACGATCGGATAGCGAGACTTTTTCCTCCACCGCCTCCGACGGGTTGATCGCGGTCGAGCGCTCATTGTCGATCATGTCGCGCGGCAACAGATGGCGCCGGTTGGATGTGGCGTAGAAGATGACGTTGGCGGGCCGACCCTCGACGCCGCCTTCGAGCGCCGCCTTGAGCGATTTGTAGGAGGTGTCGTCATGGTCGAAGGAGAGGTCGTCGCAAAACAGGATGAAGCGGTATGGAGCCGCCTTCAGGAGACCCATCAGCTTGGGCAGCGTGTCGATATCCTCGCGATGGATCTCGATCAGCTTCAGCGGCCGGTCGAGCTTGTCGGAGGCGTTGACGGTGGCATGCACGGCCTTGACCAGGGAGGATTTGCCCATCCCGCGCGCGCCCCACAACAGCACGTTGTTGGCCGCATAGCCGGACGCGAAGCGCTCGGTGTTGTCGAGCAGGATGTCGCGCACGCGGTCGACGCCGCGGATCAGGCCGATGTCGACGCGGTTGACCTTGCGAACCGGTTCCAGATAGCCGGGCTCCGCCTGCCAGACGAAGCAATCCGCCACGCCGAGATCGGTTTCCGGCACGGGCGGCGGGGCGAGGCGGGAAACCGCCTCGATCAGGCGGTCGAGTTTCTTGTTCAAGGCGTCCAGGCTGTCGGTCATTTTGCGCCTTTTTGTCGGGGTCTTTCAGCGTGTGGGAGCAGCTTCCATGACATCGCTGCAAGAACCAGCTCCAAGCTTTTGTTGGAGCATGATCTTTTCGGTGGCCTTGAAGCGGCTTCCGCTGCGACGCTCTAGCACGCCGCAAACGGCTGGAAAAGCAACGGATTGGGCTCGCAGCGCAGTTGCATTGGCAAGTTTACCGACTATATTCCGGCCAAATTTTCGCGGGGCGGCCGCGGCGGAATTTCACCATCCAGGAGTTTCTTGATGTTCGTTACACCGGCATACGCCCAGGGCGTCGGCGCTTCGCCAGACATGTTCATCTCGATTTTGCCGTTTGTCCTGATTTTCGTGATCATGTATTTTCTGATTATCCGGCCGCAGCGCGCGCAACTGAAGAAGCGCCAGGAGATGCTCTCGGCGGTGCGCCGCGGCGATACGGTGGTGACCGGCGGCGGTTTCGTCGGCAAGGTGACCAAGGTGATCGACGACAATGAACTGGAAATCGACCTTGGGGGGGGAACCAAGGTGACGGCGCTGCGCTCGACGATCTCGGATGTGCGCGTCAAGGGCGAGCCCGTGGCGAACCAGAACGCCAAGAAGTAATCCTCTCGATGGCGGAACGCTGCCGCTTGTACGCCTGAACGGATAAGAACGAATGCTTTATTTTTCGCGCCTGAAGATGATCCTGATCTGGCTCGCCGTGGCCATCACAGTGATCCTTGCCGCGCCCAACCTTTTCCCGGCAAGCATGCTGGCGCAATTGCCAAGCTGGGTGCCGAAGCGGCAGATGACGCTCGGCCTCGATCTTCAGGGCGGGTCCCACATCCTGCTCCAGATGGATCAGAACGATCTGATCAAGGATCAACTGGAGACGACACGCGACGAGATCAGGACGCTGCTGCGCGATGCCAAGATCCAATATACCGGACTTGGTGGAACGGGCCGCACCGTGCAGGTGCGCATCAACGATCCGAGCCAGGTCGAAGCCGCAAAAACGGCGTTGAAGCCGATAACCAATCCGGTCACGGCTGGCCTCTTTACCGGCGGCTCCGTCCAGTCGATGACCCTCGACGATTCCGAGCCCGGATTGCTGAAGTTCACCGTCACGGATGCAGGCATCAAATACCGCACGTCGACGGCGTTGTCGCAGGCGATCGAGGTGGTGGAGCGGCGTGTCAATGCGCTCGGCACGACGGAACCGATCGTGCAGCGGCAGGGCGACGATCGCATTCTGGTTCAGGTGCCCGGACTGCAGAATCCGCAAAGGCTCAAGGACATCATCGGCCAGACCGCCAAGCTGACGTTCCAGATGGTCGATACGTCGGTGCCGGTCCAGGACGCGATCAAGAACCGCCCGCCGCCTGGCGATTCCGTCCTCTATTCGCAGGACGATCCTCCCGTTCCTTATCTGGTCGAAAACCGCGTCATCGTGTCGGGTGAAGACCTGTCGCAGGCGACGCCGACCTATAATTCGCAGACAAACGAGCCGGTCGTTTCGTTCACCTTCAATTCCCGCGGCGCGACGCGGTTCGGCCAGGCGACCCAGCAGAATGTTGGCAAGCCATTTGCCATCGTGCTCGACAACCAGGTGATCTCGGCGCCGGTTATCCGCGAACCTATCCTTGGCGGCAGCGGTCAGATCTCCGGCAATTTCACGGCCGAAAGCGCCAACGACCTTGCCGTGCTGTTGCGTGCGGGCGCACTGCCGGCAAAGCTGACCATCATAGAGGAGCGCACGGTCGGGCCGGGCCTTGGCCAGGACTCGATCCATGCAGGTAAAATCGCCGGCGTGATCGGCTCGATCCTCGTCGTCGCCTTCATGTTCGTCGCCTACGGCTTCCTCGGCTTCCTGGCCAACGTCGCTTTGGCCGTCCACGTGGCGATGATCGTGGCCGTGCTGTCGCTGCTCGGCGCGACGCTGACCTTGCCTGGCATCGCGGGTATCGTGCTCACCATCGGCATGGCGGTGGACTCCAACGTTCTGATCTATGAGCGCATCCGCGAGGAGCGACGACTTGGCCGCTCGGTGATCCAGTCGATCGATACCGGCTTCTCCAAGGCGCTGGCGACGATCGTCGATTCCAACGTCACCTCGCTGATCGCCACGGTGGTGCTGTTCTGGCTGGGCACCGGCCCGGTCAAGGGCTTCGCCATCACCTATGCGATCGGCATTCTGACCACGGTCTTCACCGCCTTCACCTTCACCCGCATGCTGGTGTCGATCTGGCTGCGCCGCGCTCGGCCGAAGGAACTGCCGCGCGCCCCGGTCACCTTTATTCCGCCGGGCACGAAGATCCCGTTCATGGGCATCCGCCGCTGGACCTTCGCTTTGTCCAGCCTGTTGTCGGTCCTGTCGGTGATCGGATTCCTGACCATCGACATCAATTACGGCATCGACTTCAAGGGCGGCTCGATGATCGAGGTGCAGGCGAAGCAGGGCAACGCCGATCTCGGCGACATCCGCAACAGGCTGTCCGAGCTCAACATCGGCGAGATCCAGGTGCAGCAGTTCGGCGCGCCGAACGACGTCTTGATCCGTGTCGGCACGCAGGACGCCGGCGAGAATGCCGAGCAGACCGTCATCGACAAGGTGCGGGGCGAGCTGCAGGATCAATATGATTTCCGCCGCGTCGAAGTGGTCGGCCCGACAGTGTCCGGCGAACTTGCCAAGCAGGGCACGATCGCCATGCTGATCGCGCTGGTCGGCATCCTGCTCTATGTCTGGTTCCGCTTCGAATGGCAGTTCGCGGTCGGCGCCATCATTGCCACGGTGCACGATGTGGTGATGACGATCGGCTTCTTCGTCCTGACCGGGCTGGAGTTCAACCAGTCGTCGCTGGCGGCGATCCTGACCATTATCGGCTATTCGCTGAATGACACGATCGTGGTCTATGACCGCGTCCGCGAGGATCTGCGAAAATACAAGAAGATGCCGTTGCCGCAGCTCTTGAACAACGCCATCAACGAGACGCTGTCTCGAACCACGCTGACATCGGTCACCACCATCCTGGCGCTGTTGGCGCTGGTGCTGTTCGGCGGCGAGGTGATCCGCTCCTTCACGCTGGCGATGCTGTTCGGCGTGGTGTTCGGTACCTATTCGTCGATCTTCATCGCGGCACCGCTGCTGATCCTGTTCCGGTTGCGGCCGCAGGCCACCACCGAAGAGGAAAAGAAGCCGGTGAACGGCAAGCCCGTGGCGACCTGACGCGGTCAACGCCGGATGATTCAGTTCGAATCGACCTGAAATCATCCGGCTCTAGCGCGGTTCAGCGTTTCACGGAATAGCCGAACCGCTCTAAGTATTTGTTCGCGCGCAATTCTGGGCGGAAAACCGCTATGTACTTTTCCGGGAATTGCGCCCAATCAAAGAGATAGAGCATGATGTCGTCCGGAAACCGCTTCACATTTTTCGGCATCATGCTCTAGACCATGGCCAAAGGAATTATCATCCGCGAGGCGCATTTCCCAGGCAAGGCGCCGATCGAAGCCTATGGCAATGGCGGCTTCCGCTTTGCCGACATGTCGCATCGCGGATCGCTGCTCGTCCTGCCGTCGGGCATCCATGGCTGGGAGCCCGCCGATCCGCTGGCGCTGAAGGCCGCCGATTTCGACAAGCTGTTCGCCGAGGCCGGCAAGGTGGAGATCCTGCTGGTCGGCATGGGCAAGGATTTGCGGCCGCTGCCGGCGGCGCTACGCGCCGCACTCAAGGAGGCCGGCATCGCCGCCGACCCGATGTCGACCGGAGCGGCGGTGCGGACCTACAATGTGCTGCTCGCCGAAGACCGCGCCGTGGCAGCGGCGCTGATCGCCGTCGACTGAATGGCCGGCGCTTCCAACATCGTGACGGGCGACATCGTCATGGATGCGGTCCGCGCCGCCGACCATGACCGCTATCTGTCGGCGCTCTATGCGCCCGCCGACAAGCGCAACGCGCTGCTCGCGCTTTACGCCTTCAACGCCGAGGTCGCGAGCGTGCGCGACCGCATCCACGAGCCGCTGCCGGGTGAGGTCAGGCTGCAATGGTGGCGCGACGTCATTTCGGCCGAAGGGGATGCCGAGACGGGCCATCCGATTGCCGATGCCCTACGCGCGACGATCGCCGCCAATCATCTGCCGAAGACTGCCTTCGGGAACACGCTCGAGGCGCGGATCTTCGATCTCTATGACGATCCAATGCCGTCGCGGACCGACCTTGAGGGCTATTGCGGCGAAACGGCCGCGGCGCTGATCCAGCTTGCGGCGATGGTGCTCGATCCGGTCGCGGCGCCGGGCTTCGCCGAGCTGGCGGGACGAGCCGGTTGTGCGCAGGCCATTACCGGCCTGCTGCTTCTGTTGCCGCTGCATCGTGGACGCGGCCAGTGCTTTGTGCCCGGCGACATACTGGCGGCGGCCGGCACGACGCCGGAAGAGTTCGTCAAAGGAGAGGGCGAGACTGCCGCGGAGCGCGCGGTGGCGGCGATGGTCGCGCTGGCGCGGGAGCATCTCAACGCCTTCGAGAAGAGTGCGCCGGCGCTTCCGGTTTCGCTGCGCCCTGCATTCCTGCCGCTGGCGCTGACGCGCGCCTATCTCGACAAGATGGAAAGGGCGGGCAGTTCGGCGCCCAGCAGGACGATAGCGCTCTCCACCCTGCACCGGCACTGGCTGCTCCTGCGTCACGCGATGCGGGGCTGGACGCCCCTTTGACGTAAACGTCAATCGTGCTAGGGGTTCTCTTGAGTGGACTCGCGTCAAAGAAATGCGGGCCGCCGGAGGAACCGCCTTTCCATGAGCCTGCCAGTCCTGGTCGTTCTTGTCGTGGTCGGCATCGCGTTGTCGGTCGCGGCCGTGCATTTCACCGGCGGCACGACAACCGCGACGCTTGCCGGCGCGGATCAGGCGCTCGCACGCTTTACCGAGGACTTTCCCGACGAAAGGCCGGGAGCCGTGCGGCTGACAGCCGACAACCATACCGCCTTTCTCGATCTCGGCGCGCAGCGTTGCGGCATTGTCCAGAGCATAGGCGATTGTTTTCTGACGCGTATCGTCACGCCGCAAGACCTTCTAGCGCTGGCCAGGGAAGGGGATGCGGTGTCGCTGCGGCTGAAGGACTTCACCTGGAAAGGTGGGCGGTTTGCTTTTGCCAACGAAGCCGATGCGCGAGCCGTAGCGGCGGCGCTGCAGAACGATGATCGGATCCGGGAGGCGGCGTGATGGATCAGTATGATTTCCCGCAGGTCACCCAGCTTGCGATCCCCTTCTTCGTCGCGGCGATTCTGATCGAGCTGTGGCTGGTGCGCACCGGCCGCGCCAGAGGGATCGTTCGAGACGCGCGATACGCTGACGAGCCTGATGCTGGGAACGGGCAATGTCGTCGCCGGCCTGCTGCTCGGCGTGGTGTCCTACTGGGCGCTGCTGTGGCTCTGGCAGTTCCGCTTCTTCAATCTCGGCCTGTCGATCTGGGTGTTCGTCGCCGCTTTTCTGCTCGATGACTTGCGCTACTACGTCTATCACCGCATCGCGCACCGGGTGCGCTGGGCGTGGGCCGAGCATGTCAACCATCACTCCAGCCAGCATTACAATCTCTCGACGGCATTGAGGCAGAGCTGGACCGGCCTGTTCACCTTCACCTTCATCCTGCAGGCGCCGCTGGTGCTGCTCGGCTTTCATCCGGCGGTGATCGCCTTCGTCTTCGGCTTCAACCTGGTCTGGCAGTTCTGGATCCACACCGAGACGATCGGCAAGATGTGGGGCTGGTTCGAGTTCATCTTCAACACGCCCTCGCACCACCGCGTCCACCACGCCACCAACCCGCGCTATCTCGACGCCAATTACGCCGGCACGCTGATCATCTGGGACCGCATGTTCGGCACCTTCGTCGAGGAGCTGGAAGAAGATCGGCCGCGCTACGGCATCGTCAAGAATATCGGCACCTTCAACCCGCTAAAGGTGGCGTTCCACGAATGGATCGGCATGTTCAAGGATGCGCTGGCGCCCGAGCTGACGTTCCGTCAGCGGCTGAACTACCTGATTCAGCCGCCGGGCTGGAGCCATGACGGCTCAAGAGATACGTCGGAGACGCTGAAAGCGGCCTATGTGCGGAGGAATCCGGGAGAGGCGGGGAAGCCGGGATTGCCGGCGGCGGGTGCCGCGCCGGCGGAGTAGTTAGCCGTCAGGCTTGTCCGTTCGAATCATCAGTCAGAGAGCCGTCTGCGCCTCTTGTCCGCTGGGCGAAGAGCTCTCGCAGCCGGCGTCGACTTCTTCCACCGGGACCCTTGGCCTGGGGTCCTCAAGCGAAGCCTTCACCCGCGCGCGGATCGAGGCCATGCGCTCGGCATGCTCTTCCTCCTCGCGCTGGAAGGCGCGCAAGGCCGCGCGGATAACCTCGCTCGCCGAGCCGAAGGAGCCGTCCTCGACCTTTTCGCGGATCATCCGTGCCATAGCCGGTGTGACGGTGACGGACAGTTTTTCGGCTGTTTCCATGGCAGCACTCCTGGATGGGAGTAGGATACTATCCTACTCCTTCTAGGTCAAAACACCCGCGCTATTTAGCTGATGCGCTGACCGGAGCCGAGGTAGCGTCCTGATTCACCGCCCATTTCGTCGGTGAAATTGGCCTCTAGTTCTACCAGAGCGTCGACAACAGCCGGCGCCTCGGAACCAGGTGTATCTCGCGAAAATCGGGCCATGACATAGGCGCCATGCGGGTGTGACGGGTCGAGGCGGGCCTGGATGCTCCAGAACGGTGCCAGGCGATAAAGTGTCTTCATGAAATCGAGAAAGAACCGATCGGTATAGGGCCCACCTAGTCGCTGCAACGCAACGATCCTCTGCAAGTTCGGGTCGCTGTCTTCCTCTTTCTCGATTGTCCAGCCCTTACCTCCGTGCGGCTGGCCGATAAGCGCCTCTAGCGCGGGTATGTGGACCTTGCGAAATTTCTGCAGGTTGTTGCATCTGATGTAGATGCTCCACATGATCTCGTAGTTGCCGGTGAAAGGTTCACCGGTTGTCTGATAACCCGGCGGCAGAAGCTGCGGCATACCGGAGAGCTTGGCCACGACTACTCCGCCGCCTGAGCTTGCATCGGCAACCCCAGCCATGCCCTGCAATCGGCCAGCGCGCGCGAGGTGATCGCGTGCCTTTTGGCGACGGTCTTGTCCTTGCCGCGCAGGCGCTTGCCTTCGGCCTTCGGCGGTTCGACGGGCGGGAATAGGCCGAAATTGACGTTCATCGGCTGGAAGGAGCGTTTGCCGGGCTCGTCGTCCGAAACGATGTGGCCGCCGGTGATGTGATTGAGCAGCGCGCCGAAGGCGGTGGTCGCGGGCGGCAGTGACGGCGCCTGGCCGAGCCGTTCTGCGGCGGCGAAGCGGCCAGCAAGCAGGCCTATTGCCGCGCTTTCGACATAGCCTTCGCAGCCGGTGATCTGGCCGGCGAAGCGCAGGCCGGGGCGCGATTTGAGCTGCAGCGAAGGATCGAGCAGCGTCGGCGAGTTGATGTAGGTGTTGCGGTGCAGGCCGCCGAGCCGTGCAAAGTCGGCGTTTTCCAGCCCCGGAATGGTGCGGAAGATGCGCACCTGCTCGGCATGCTTCAGCTTGGTCTGGAAGCCGACCATGTTGTAGAGCGTGCCCAGCGCATTGTCCTGGCGAAGCTGCACCACCGCATAGGCCTTGACCGAGGGATTATGGACGTTGGTCAGCCCCATCGGCTTCATCGGCCCGTAGCGCAGCGTCTCGACGCCGCGCTCGGCCATCACTTCGATCGGCAGGCAGCCGTCGAAATAGGGCGTGCCTTCCCACTCCTTGAACTCGGTTTTTTGCCCTTCCAGCAGCGCCGCCACGAAGGCGAGATACTGGTCCTTGTCCATTGGGCAGTTGATATAGTCCTTGCCGGTGCCGCCGGGCCCGACCTTGTCGTAGCGCGACTGGAACCAGGCCGTATTCATGTCGATCGTGTCGAAATGCACGATCGGCGCGATTGCGTCGAAGAAGGCCAGCGCATCTGCGCCGGTGGCCTCCGCGATCGACTGCGCCAGCGAAGGCGCCGTCAGCGGGCCGGTGGCGATGATCGCCTGATCCCAATCCTTGGGCGGCAGGCCCGGCACTTCCTCGCGCTGGATGGTGATCAGCGGATGCGCTTCGATCTTCGCGGTGACCGCGTCGGAAAAGCCGTCGCGGTCGACAGCAAGCGCGCCACCCGCCGGCACCTGGTTGGCATCGCCGGCGCTCATGATCAGCGAGCCGGCGAGCCGCATTTCGGCATGGAGCAGGCCGACGGCGTTGTTTTCGGCGTCGTCCGAGCGGAAGGAGTTCGAGCAGACGAGCTCGGCCAGGCCGTCGGTCTTATGCGCGTCGGTGCCGCGCACCGGGCGCATTTCATGCAGCACGACCGGGACGCCGGCTTGCGCGATCTGCCATGCGGCCTCGGAGCCGGCGAGGCCGCCGCCGATGACGTGTACGGGATTTTTGCTCATGAGCGCCGAAATAATCGCTTGAGGACGCGATTGCAATTGCCGGCGGAAAACGCACCAGGCCGGTGCCTGCGCCAAAAACAACAACACCCGCCGGGGGAGGAGGTCCGGCGGGTGTCGTTTTGGGGGTCGACCCTCGGGAGGAGGAGAAGATCGACCATATTCGCCATCGCCGGGGAGGAGGTCGGCTTTGACGAAATCTCTTTCGCCTTTTTAGAAGGGCGAAACCTTCGAAGACGAACTATGTTCGCTTGGAAGACGAACTTCGTTCGCTTCTGAACAACGCCCGCCGGGGGAGGAGGTCCGGCGGGCGCCGTTTCGGTGGTCAACCCTTGGGAGGAGGTAAGGGTTGGCCGTATCCGTCAGGGTCGGGGAGGAGGTCGACCCTGGCGAAATTCCCTACTTAGATCGCCTTGCGGGCGACCATCTTGATCTCGTCGCGAACGATGCCGAGATCATGGAGCTGGCGGTTCGAAAGCCGACCCAGCTCAGCAACGGTGTCGCGGTAGACGCGCCAGTTGCGATAGCTGCGGATCAGGTTCATTGTCTTGCTCTCTTCAAAACTGGTTCGGACCATTTGCGGTCCGAAGCGGATTAGACCGCCTTGCGGGCGACGTAGTGGATGTCGCTGCGGCTGATGCCGAGGTCGGTCAGTTCACGGTTCGACAGGCGGCTCAGCTCGGAAACGGTTTCCCGGTAGCGGCGCCAGTTGCGGTAGTTGCGGATCAGGTTCATGGTAGTTCTCGTTTTCGTCTTTAGTTCGGGTCATTCCGTTTGTGTACGAACGGAAAATAGGTGGGATCGTATCGGTTTAAAAGTGCCGTTGGCGCATGGCAGCAATGCAAATTGTGCAATGCAACATTAACGGCCATTCACGCCTGCGTCACAAAGAAGGCCGAATCGGAAAATGGCGCAGCGTCAACGGCTTGGCTGTTCCGGCTAAGGACATGACCGGGGCCGGGGGGAAAGCATGGCGGGCTATGCGACACGGGTGAGGGCGGATATCGCGCGCTGGCGGGAGGCCGGGCTGATCGATCCCGCCACGGCGGAGGCGTTGACGCGCGACGTCTCCGCCAACGAGCGCGCGTCGCTGACTTTCGGCTCCATCCTGGCGATGATGGCAGCACTTCTGTTCGGCGCCGCGATCCTGATCTTCGTCGCCGCGAATTGGGAGGCCATCCCGCGTCTCGCTCGCGTGGCGGCGCTGTTTGCGTTCATCCTCGCCGGCTATGTCGGCGGCGCGGTGCTGAAGACACGCGATCATGCCGCGATCGGCGAGGCGCTGTGGATTATCGCGGCCGCCGCTTTCGGCGGATCGATCGCGCTGATCGGCCAGATGTATCACCTCTCGGGCGACGAGACCTCGGCGCTGGTGACATGGTGCGCGGGCACGGCACTGGCGGCGGTGGCGCTGCGTTCCAACCCGCTGACGGTGGCTGCGATCGGCATTGCGGATGCCTGGCTGATGCTCAAGGGGTTCGGCTTCTACTGGCGCGCGGAAATTCCGCATCTCTTCACCGTCATGGCGGTCGTCCTGTTCGCCATCTCGTTCTGGACGCGCAGCCGGGCCGCGCGCCACCTCATCATTTTGTCGGTCATCCTCTATCTGGTTTTGTTGGCGACCGATCACGACACGCTGCCGGTAGCGATTTCGCTGGCCATCGCCTCAGGACTACTCTTTGCCGCTTCGGTCTTTGCCGGCGACCCGATCGACAGGATCCTTCGGCTGGGTGGCCGGCTGCCCTTGCACGCCTTGCTCGGCTTCCTCACCGGCATGGCAATCATCCAGTTCGATCTGGCGGATGAAAGCACCTACAACAGCGGTTTCGCCGTCGCCTCCGTGGTGGCTCTCGCCGGCATCGTCGCGGCGATCATGCTGGCGGGCCGTGAGAGCAGGGGGCTGCGCTGGCTGGCCTATGCCGGCTTCGCCTTCGAACTCGCCATTATCTATGGCGTAACCTTGCGGTCGATGCTGGATACCGCCGGCTTCTTCCTGGCGGCGGCCGTGCTGCTCGGTATCCTGGCGCTCATCATCATCCGCATCGAGAAGCGCATGAAAGCGCCTGCCGAGACAGGAGCAGCGGCATGACCGGCAAGAAACTCATCATCTCGGCGCTGATGCTGGCGCTTGTCCAGATCGGCTTCCTTAGCTGGATCATCGCCGGCCGGGCCGCGATCCTGCGCAACGGCAGGGAAGTGCTCCTGAAAGTCGAGCCGGTCGATCCGCGCGATCTTCTGCGCGGCGACTATATCTCGCTCAACAACAACATTTCGCGCATCCCTGTGAAGCTCATCGCGAACATCCCGCAAGGCAAGTTCACCAGCGATGACACATCGATCGTGGTGCGGCTGAAGAAGGGCGCCGACCGCTATTGGCAGCCGACCGCGGCATGGTTCGGCAAGGCGCCGTCACCGGCAGGCGAGGGCGAAGCGGACATTGCCGGCCATGTCGCGGAGGGCTGGGGCCTTCGTGATCCGGAAGCGACGATCGCGCCCGACTACGGGATCGACCGCTTCTACCTGCCGGAAGGCGAAGGCGTGGCGATCCAGGACGACATTCGCGTGCGGCCATTCGGCATCAAGCTCGCGCTCGCGCCCGACGGCACGGCGCAGATCAAGGCGCTGATGGACGGCGACAAGACGCTGTTCGAGGAGCCGCTTTATTAGAGCGTTCAAGGGCTGTGGTCGTCAGCGGCAGTCCGTATTGATGATGGTCCCGGTTAACGTTGAATGGTGCCGGTCTCCGCGATGATTTTGGGATAGGGACCGATCGATATCGTATAGCTGAAGTTGGCAGAGCCTTTTTCCTGCTTCGAAGGGCTGCGCACAACCCAGTCGTAGATGCCGGAGACCATGCAGCGATCGTTGGCGCAGGTCACCGCAATGCTTTCATCGCGGACGTTAGACACGCGGTCGGGCCACTGCTTGTAATAGTTCCTCTTGTTCTGAATGATCGACCTCAAGCTCGTCGGCTTGCCATAATAATCGACTTTGGGAGCATAGGACGCCTGGGCTTGGGCAATCGCGAAATCGTCGTTGTCGCCGTGATGCTCAATGAGATCCCTGACGAAGGCGACCGCAATGCCCTCCGGCTCCTGCCTGGCCTCGGGTGCAGGAGCAGATTCCGGGACCGGATTTGGCACGGTTGGCACTTGCGACGTATCTGTGGGTGGTTGGTTCGCCGCAACATTGGTCACACGCAATTCAGCCATTTCGCCGGCCGATAGATATCTTAGGTCGCGCTTGCCGTAGGTCGAAGCCAATTCGATCAGCTTGGGGTCCACTCCCATCTCGATGACATAGGATATGATTGCGGCCGTTCCGAACTGGACACGGGCCTCGGCTTCCTGGGTGGACATCCCGTCAGCCGGTTTGAGAAATGCCCGGTGAATGCCGATAGAACGTGGTTCGGCGAAACGGTGGATGCCACCCAGGAAAGCCAGTGAGCAGGCTGAAGCGCACTGCAGTTGGTGAACCTGAAGCGTATCCAATCCCGCTGCGCGGATCATACGCCCCAACCGAATGGCACTCCCGACGTTGCCGCCAGGGGAGTTAAATACAATCACCCTGGCTCCGCTGCTCACAACCGCGCGGTTAAATTCATTCAAGGATTGATTGGCGTCGAACTCACCGGAGACAACGAGCATTGGCCGCTGACCCGGAGGAGAAGCCGGAGTGTACTCCAAAGCCTTGACCTGAGACGTCGCTGCCGCGACAACGGATCCGACCCCCAGAAACAGAGAAACTATGCGCACAACCTGACAGAGCCCCAACCTGCCTGTCGCAACTAAGAACCTCTTAACGGGCTCTTTCAAGGGCATTTGATGCGCAAAAGGTCGTAGCTAGCCGAGCATGAAGGCCTTGCTCGCGCCGCCAAATGGCTCCGGTCCTTTTAGCCAAGGCTTCGGAAAGGTCCTTGCCTGTGACTGATCTCCAGGTGGCCTGCCACCCGAAGCTCGTCAGAGCGAAAGGTGGTGCGGATGAAGGGACTCGAACCCCCACGCCTTTCGGCACTGGAACCTAAATCCAGGGCGTCTACCAATTCCGCCACATCCGCTTTCCCCGGCAATCCCATGTAGCCATCATTCTGTCAATGTCGGGTCTCAATCCATGCTTATGGGCTGGAAGCGAAGATAGTTGAAAATTAGCCTAGCCTGTGACAAAAGGCGTGTCGAATGTGACGGAACGTGAATTTCCGCTTCGGCAAAATGTGAAAAGTTGCAGGAAAAACAAGAGTTTATTCGCATTTTGCAAGCTTAATTCAGGGGAATTTGAACCGCATCGGCGGTCAAATCGCCGGGTTCCGTACCAAAAGCCATTTCCGGCAAGATCATACCGGCAGGCTGTAAACGGCTGAAACCGTTTGGCAGTCTCATTGGTGAAAACAAAGGTTCTAGGATGCAGGTCACCGAAACGCTCAACTCCGGTCTCAAGCGCGAGATCAAGATCACCGTGCCGGCCGGTGACATGGAAGCCAAGCTGATGGCGCGGCTGAACGATGCCCGCGGCAAGGTGCGCATCAACGGCTTCCGCCCGGGCAAGGTGCCGGTGCAGCATCTGCGCAAGATGTATGGCAAGTCGTTCATGGCCGAGGTCGTCAACGAGATCCTCAACGACTCGACCCGGTCGATCATCTCGGGGCGCGGCGAAAAGGCCGCCATGCAGCCCGAAGTGATCATGACCGAGGACGAGAAGGAGGCCGAGAAGATCCTGGCCGGCGGCGCCGACTTCGAATTCAGCCTCAACTACGAGGTCATCCCGGCGATCGAGGTCAAGGATTTCTCCGACATCAAGGTGACGCGTCAGGTCTATGACGTGCCGGAGCAGGAAGTCGACGATCAGGTCAAGCGCGTTGCCGAATCGGCGCGCAGCTACGAGCCGAAGGCCGGCAAGGCCGCCGAGGGCGACCGCGTGAGCATCGACTATGTCGGCAAGATCGGCGGCGAAGCCTTCGCCGGCGGCGCTGGCACCGACCAGCCGCTGGTGCTCGGCTCCAAGGAGTTCATCCCGGGCTTCGAGGATCAGCTGATCGGCACGAAGGCCGGCGACGAGAAGCAGATCACCGTCACATTCCCCGAAAACTACCAGGCGGCGCACCTGGCCGGCAAGGAAGCCACGTTCGACGTCACCGTCAAGGAAGTGTCGGCACCCGGCGCGCTCGAAATCAATGACGAGACAGCCAAGAATCTCGGTCTGGAATCGCTCGAGCGCCTGCGCGAGATCGTGCGCGGCCAGCTCGAGAATCAGTTTGGCTCGATGACTCGCCAGAAGGTGAAGCGCCAGCTTCTCGACCAGCTCGACGCATCCTACTCCTTCGAGGCGCCATCGAAGCTCGTCGAGGCCGAGTTCAACAACATCTGGGCTCAGGTCAACCGCGATCTCGAGGCCGCCGGCCGTACCTTCGCCGACGAAGAGACGACGGAAGAAGAGGCGCGCGCCGAATATATGCGCCTTGCCGAACGCCGCGTGCGCCTTGGCCTGGTTCTGGCCGAGATCGGCGAGAAGGCCGGCGTCACCGTGTCGGACGAGGAACTGCAGCGCGGCCTGTTCGAACAGGTGCGCCGTTTCCCGGCCAACCAGCAGCAGGAAGCCTTCGAGTTCTATCGCAGCAATCCGGAAGCCATCAGCGCGCTGCGGGCGCCGATGTTCGAGGAGAAGGTCGTCGACTATCTGCTCGGCCAGATTTCGGTCACTGACGTCAAGGTCGGCAAGGACGAGCTGATGGCTGACGACGAAGAGGCCGAAACCGCGACCAAGGCGAAGCCGGCCAAGAAGGCCTCCTCGAAGAAGGCCGAACCCAAGGCAAGTGAGGCAAAGGCGGACGAAGCCGCCGGCGAGGCCGAGGAGCCGAAGAAGAAGGCCGCGCCGAAGAAGAAGGCTGCCAAGGAAGCCGAGTAACGAGTTTCGATATCGCGATTTAGAGAGGCCGCCTTCGGGCGGCCTTTTCATTAGGATCTGCTTCATTGTGGCGGCGCGGCAACACAAGCAATCTGTCTTGATGGTCCGCTGCTGGCGATACCAGCCGTTGAACATTATCTGCGTTTCATCGCATTCGCGGGTGTTTGGAGGCATTGGTGAGGCTGGCGTTCATGATGAGAGACGTGGTCGCCGCCGCGGCGCTCTTGTTTGCCGCAGCAACCGGCACCGCGCCGGCCGAGCCGAATCTCGGCAATTGGAGCGTGGGCGCCGGCGACAATGGTCAGATCACGGCATCGCTGCACGCCAGCAACAAGCTGATCACCGGGGGCGGAGCCCTGGGCTACAGCCCGGTGCTCACCTTGGCTTGCCGGCCCGACGGCGAACCGCGTTGGAGCGAATGGCTCCAGCTCAACGACGCCGTCTCCGCCAGCCGAAAGATCACCATCTCCGTCATTGTCGACGGCGGCGGGAAAACCGATGAAAGCTGGTCGGTCGGCCCGCAGGGCAGAAGGCTGTTCAGGGATGGAGACGACGGCATCAGGCGTCTGGTTTCGGCGAGCCGGCTGACGCTGTCATGGCGCTTCGGCCTGCTGTCAGGCCGCGGCGAAGCCGATTTCGAGCTCGCCGGTCTTCCGGAGGCGATCGGGCAGATCGCGGCGAGCTGCAAAACCGATCCGCCCTGATCGCTGCCGTTCAGAACAGGCTTTCACCGCTTTTGCCCTTTGGGCAGCTACTCCTCAGCGCACGGCCTAACCCTTCGCAAAAACTGGCTTTTTGTACCCATTGGGTCAATTCTGTGGTATACAGGTGCCGCAATTCCACTGAAGAGACGCGGACGCCTGCCATGCAGGGTACGCCAGCGGACTGGCGTGGCGCGGATCGTCCGGCGTAAACGACGATCGGGAGGAAGTGCCATGCGCGCAACTGCGCTTTTCATCGTCTTGTCGGCTACGACCCTCTTTGCAAGCCCATCGCAGGCGCAGGACGCCGCCGCAGGCGAGAAGGTGTTCACAAAGTGCAAGGTTTGCCACGTTGCCGACCAGGACCAGAATAAGGTCGGCCCGTCTCTGCACGGCGTCATCGGGCGCACCGCGGGCACGCATCCCGGTTTCACCTATTCCACGGCAATGATCGAGGCCGGAAAATCCGGCATCAAATGGGACGAGCCTACGCTGACAAAATATCTTCACGACCCCAAGGCGATGGTCAAAGGGACGAAAATGGCGTTTCCCGGCCTCAAGAACGATCAGGACATAGCCAATGTCATCGCTTACCTGAAACAGTTCTCCAAGTAAGCCGCCCGTTCCAGCCCGGTCGCCGGCTCGCCGACCGAAACCGCCGGCAGTTGCGCTGCCGAATGTCGCGTCCGCGCCGTCACGCTGGCAGCGCAAAGAATCCCAACACCAGCAGAATGACTATGCCAAAGCCGAGTATGAGTAGCGTCCGCGTGTCCATGACGTTCGCCTTCGACCGGGCGCATGACCCCGAAAATCGGGAAAGGATCAAGCGCCAATCAAAGTGATCCAGCGTCCCTTGCGCGCTCCAGAGGGCGCGCAGCGCTGTACAAGAATACCGCAAAAAAACCTCTGGAACCAGCATCGAGCCCTGGCCGGCCGCCGCACCCGTTTAAATGAAAAGACGACAAATCGGGCGCGAAGGAGTATGTTGGCTGCGGGTGCAGGTCGCGGTTTGCGTGGCCGGCCATGCAAAGCGGTGGCACCGCGAATCCGCGACCTTGCCGGACCTGGTCTGGAGGAATGGTCATGGCAAGCTTTCACGTGATTGCAGGCGCCAGCGAAACGCTGGAGCATACCAGAGTCAGAAAGATCGGCATTTCCGATCTTTTCGATGCGCTCAGGCGCGGTGTCGACGACTTCATGGTCAAACCCTCGCACATTGTGTTTTTATGCATGATCTATCCGCTGGTCGGCGTGGTGCTTGCCACTTGGACATCGGGAGCAAACGCGCTGCCGCTGCTGTTTCCGCTGGTGTCCGGCTTTGCACTGATCGGTCCGTTCGCGGCGATCGGCCTGTACGAGATCAGCCGCAGACGGGAAGCCGGGCTCGATGCATCCTGGAGCCATGCTTTCGAGGTCAGGAATTCCCCGGCGCTGCCGGCCATCGCCGCGGTCGGGATCATGCTGTTTGCGATCTTCGTCGCGTGGCTTTTGACCGCCAAGCTCTTCTACGAGTACCTGTTCGGTCCCGAGCCGCCGGCGTCGCTGTCCAGCTTCATAGCGGAAATATTCGCCACCGGACGCGGCTGGACTTTGATCGTGCTGGGTCACGTCATAGGGTTCGTATTCGCCGTGGTCGTGTTGTGCACCACCGTGGTCGCTTTCCCGCTGCTGCTCGATCGCGATGTCGGCGCCTATGAGGCCATCCACACTTCGGTACGCGTGGTCCTGGCGAACCCGATTGTGATGGCTCTCTGGGGACTTATCGTCGCTGTTGGGCTCATTATCGGCTCTTTGCCCATTTTTGCAGGGCTGGCCGTCGTGCTACCGATCCTCGGCCACTCCACCTGGCATGTTTACCGCAAGGTCGTAGAACCGGCAGCCGTCCCAAGACCGTCGACGTAAGCAGGCCCTGACGTGACGCACCGGCGAAAGTGTCGGTGCGTCAGAAGGCCGGATGGCTGAAGCGCGCCTGGCGGGCGTCCATCGTCAGGTTGCGGAAATCTTTGCCGCTGACATGCACAAGCGTCTTGTGGTCGCCGCCCTCGAAATAGATATCGGCGGCATCGCGCAGGCTTTCGTCCAGAATGACCGGCACATCATACGCCGCACCGATCGGCGGTATGGCGCCGATGTCGCAATCGTCGAAGAGCGATACAACTTCGTCTTCGGAAGCGAGGCCGAGGCGCTTGTCCATGACGTCCTGCAGCTTGCCGAGTTCGATCCTGTGGGTGCTTGGCACCACGGCCAGTGCATAACCGAGTTCGTGATGAACGACCACGGATTTCGCCATGATGCTGCCGGGCACGTGCGCGGCAATGGCGGCCTGCCTGCTGGTGGCAGTTCGATGATGCCCGACGGTATCGTAGGGGATGCCCTTGCCGTCGATAAACTCTCTCAGTCTGTTTGCTATCGTCATTGTCCGCGTCCTTTGCTTGAGTTGACGGCGCGTACGCCAAACCAAAAATGGGCCGGCGGCCTGTTATTCAAGGCATCGGAGCCGGCCGTCCCGGCTGCTCATACTGCGGCTGGCCCCCGCATCGAGTGTCAGGGGCCAGGCCCGAAAAAGGCGATACGGGTCAGCAGCGTATAGTCAGCCTCGAAGACCATCATCGTCACGAAAACCAGCACCAATATCGGCGGCAGGATGATTGCATACATCATCGCCAGCCGCTCCCAGGCCATGTGCATGAAGACGGCGACGATCAGTCCTGCCTTGAGCATCATGAAGATCAGGATCAGCGACCACCTGAGATAGCCGTGGAGACCGAAATAGTCGACCAGATAGGAGCAGGTGCTGAGAACGAACAGCCACGCCCAGACCACCAGATAAAGCTTGATCGGGTGCTCCTGATGCGTCTCCGCCTTGCCGGCGATCGCTGCGTCATGGGGATGCAGTGCGTGTTGTCCGAGACCGTTTGCGGTTGCTTCAGCCATGTCTGCCTCTCAACAAAGGCCGCCTTCTCACCAAAGATAGAAGAAGGCGAAAATGAACACCCAGACCAGGTCGACGAAGTGCCAGTAGAGTCCCATGATCTCGACATTCTCGTAGCGGCCGCGGCGACTGGTGAAAAACCCGGGTCGTCCGATGTCGAAATCGCCGCGCCAGACTTTTCGCGCCACGATGATCAGGAAGATCACGCCGATGGTCACGTGAGTGCCGTGGAAGCCGGTGATCATGAAAAAGCAGGAGCCGAATTGCGCGGCTCCCCAGGGATTGCCCCACGGCCGGACCCCTTCGGTAATCAGCTTGGTCCATTCGAAGGCCTGCATGCCGACGAAGGTCGCGCCGAGCGCGGCGGTCAAAAGCATCAGGATCGCGGTCTTGCGGCGATCGCGGCGGTAGCCGAAATTGACGGCCATGGCCATGGTTCCGCTGCTCGAGATCAGAACGAAAGTCATGATGGCGATCAGGATCAGCGGGATCTCCGAGCCGCCGATGCGCAAGGCGAAGACCTCGCTCGGATTCGGCCAGGGCACGCGCGTGGACATCCGCGCCGTCATGTATGAAAGCAGGAAACAACCGAAAATGAATGTGTCGCTGAGCAGGAAGATCCACATCATGGCCTTGCCCCAGGACACGTTCTTGAACGCGCGCTGATCCGAAGCCCAGTCGGCGGCAATTCCCCGCCAGCCGTCCGGGCGGCTCAACTGGCCGGTCTGCGTCAGTGTCGTTTCGGCCATCGCCAGTCTCCTAGGTCAGCAGCCGTTGGCAAATGCTCACGAACGTCGCCGCCCAACCAGCCAGGACGGCGAAGATGCACAGCCAGACGAAAAGCAGGAAATGCCAATACATGGCGCAGAGCTCGACGCTGAGGCGCAGCCGCTCCAGCCGCTTTCCGTCCCAGGCACCGGCGCTCGTCCTGCCAAGGCCGACCAGCCCGCCCAGTATGTGCAGGCCATGCATCGCCGTGATCAGATAGAAGAAGCTGTTGGCCGGGTTGGAGGCCAGCAGGTAGCCGTCTTCGGTCAGTTGCCGCCAGGCCATCAACTGGCCGGCGAGGAAGGCGAGGGCGGTCAGTCCCGCCGTCGCAAGTCCAAGCCTGACCATATCCACCTGGCCCCGCCGCGCGGCGACGACGGCGCATTGCAGCGCGACGCTGCTCAGTACCAGCACGCCGGTGTTGAGCCAGAGCAGGCGCGGCAGCGGCAGCGGCCGCCAGTCAGACAGGCCCATGCGCATGAGGTAGGCGCTGGTGAATAGCGAGAACAGGCAGCCGACGACGGCGAGGAAGACGCCGAGACCGATCTTGGCGGTGGGCAGGGCCGACCGGTCGAAGCCGGCAAAGTCCCCGGCCACGCCTTGCTCCAGCCACGGCTTTGCTGTCAGCCGCTGATGCGAAAGCCACCAAGCGGCAAAGCCGGCTATCACCAACAAGAAGACCAGGATGACGCTCATGCCGGCTCCCTGGAGGGCCCGAAGGTGCCCGGCACGTTCTGCGGGATGAAGTCTTCCTTGGCGCCCGGCACGCTGTAGTCGTAGGCCCACCGATAGACGATCGGCAGTTCCTTGCCGAAATTGCCGTGTGCCGGCGGCGTCTCAGGCGTCTGCCATTCGAGCGTCGTTGCCCGCCACGGATTGCCGCCGGCCTCGCGGCCATGGCGGATGCTCCAGATCAGGTTGAACAGGAACACCATCTGGGCGAAGCCGACGATGAAGGCCATGATGGAAATGAACGAGTTCAGATGGTGGGCCGATTCCGTCATGATGGTCATGTCGGTCAGTTCGGCGTAACGGCGCGGAATGCCCATCAAGCCGAGATAGTGCATGGGGAAGAAAATCAGATAGGCGCCGAGGAAGGTCACCCAGAAATGGAAGCGGCCGAGCGTCTCATCCAGCATCCGTCCGGTGACCTTCGGATACCAGTGATAGATCGCGCCGAAGATCACCAGGATCGGTGCGACGCCCATGACCATGTGGAAATGTGCGACGACGAACATCGTATCCGATAGCGGCACGTCGACGACGACATTGCCGAGGAACAGCCCTGTCAGCCCGCCATTGACGAAGGTGACGATGAAGGCGAGCGCGAACAGCATGGGGACGGTGAGGTGGATGTCGCCGCGCCACAACGTCAGCACCCAATTATAGACCTTGATCGCGGTCGGCACGGCAATGATCAAGGTCGTGGTGGCAAAGAAAAATCCGAAATAGGGATTCATGCCGCTGACATACATGTGATGCGCCCAGACGACGAAGCTCAGTGCGCCGATGGCGATGATCGCCCACACCATCATGCGGTAGCCGAAGATGTTCTTGCGCGCATGTGTGCTGATCAGGTCGGACACGATGCCGAAAGCCGGCAGCGCCACGATGTAAACTTCCGGGTGGCCGAAAAACCAGAACAGATGCTGAAAAAGGATCGGGCTCCCGCCATTGTGCTGCGACTGCTCACCCATCTCGACGATTGCAGGCATGAAGAACGAGGTGCCGAGCAGACGGTCGAGCAGCATCATCACACAAGCAACGAACAGTGCCGGGAAGGCGAGAAGCGCCATGACGGTGGCGGTGAAGATGCCCCAGACGGTGAGCGGCAGGCGCATCAAGGTCATGCCGCGCGTGCGGCCCTGCAGCACCGTCACCACATAATTCAGGCCACCCATGGTGAAGCCGATGATAAACAGAATGAGTGAGGAGAGCATCAGGATGATGCCCCAGTCCTGGCCCCCCGGCGTGCCGCTCGTGATCGCCTGCGGCGGGTAGAGCGTCCAGCCCGCGCCCGTCGGCCCACCCGGGGCAAAGAAGCTCGAGACCAGGACCAGCACGGCGAGCAGATAGACCCAGTAGCTCAGCATGTTGACATAGGGGAACACCATGTCGCGGGCGCCGACCATCAGCGGGATGAGATAGTTGCCGAAGCCGCCGAGGAAGAGCGCGGTGAGCAGGTAGATCACCATGATCATGCCGTGCATGGTGATGAACTGGTAGTAAGCCTCCGGAGTGATGAAGTCGAACGTACCGGGAAAGCCGAGCTGCAGGCGCATCAGCCACGACAGCACCAGGGCCACAAGCCCGATCGCGGTTGCCGTCGCCGAGTACTGGACCGCTATGACCTTGGCGTCCTGCGAGAAGACGTATTTCGTCCACCAGCTGTGCGGATGATAGAGTTCCATCTCCCCGACTTCGGCGGGCGGAACGGCATCTGCGGGTGTGACGTCGACCATGGGAGCACCTCCGTGCCCTGTTCAGCGGGCCTCGAGCATTTCGAGTTTTGCCGCGACGTCCAAACCGGACGCCATCGTCTTTTCTGACGGTTGGTTCGCCGAGCCTGTTTGCTTGGGCGCGGACAATTGCGCAAAGGTCTGTTGCTGGCCGAGCCAGGCCAGATAGTCTTGCTCGGTGTCGACCATGACGACGCCATGCATGAGCGGATGTCCCTGGCCGCACAGCTCAGCGCACAGAACCTGGAAGGTTCCGGTCCTGGTCGGGGTGAACCAGAAATAGGTGACCGAACCCGGGATCATGTCCATCTTGGCCCGGAATTCCGGGATGTAGAAATCGTGCAGCACGTCGATGGAGCGCAACAGGACCTTGACCGGCTTGCCTACCGGCAAGTGCAGGTCTGCGGCCTCGACCACGATATCGTCCTGGCCGTTGGGGTCGCCGGGTGCGATGCCAAGCGGGTTTTCAGCCGATACGTCGCGAGTGTCGGATGTGCCGAGCTTGCCGTCCTTGCCGGGCAGGCGGAAGCTCCATTGCCATTGCTGGGCGACAACCTCGATATCGGCCGCCTCGCGCGGGACGTTGACGAAGTGGTTCCAGACGAACAGGCCAGGGACCAGCAAGGCGGTGACGCCGAGCGCGGTGCCCGCGGTCAGCCACGATTCGAGCCGCTTGTTCTCGGGTTCGTAGGCGGCGCGGTTGCCTTCGCGATGGCGGAAGCGGAACACGCAATAGGCCATGAAAAGTACAACGGCGGCGAAGACGACGCCGGTGATCCAGAAGCTGATGATGATGGTGTTGTCGATATAGTCCCAGTTCGACGCAATCGGCGTCCACCACCATGGGCTCAGGAAGTGGAACAACACCGAGCCCACGACGATCAAAACGAGTACAAGCGCGATGGCCATGTCCCGTCCTCCGGTATTTCATGGAAGCGCGAAGCATCCTCGGGGAAATACCAAGCCCATCATGCTTGATTTCCTGCTGAAATTCCAGAGCCGACTATCTGATGAGGCGACGATGTCCCGGCAATTCCGAAATGTCGGGCAAACGCCTCAAATCAGCAGCAGTCCCTTCATCGAAGCATTGCCCTTGCGGCCGATGATGATGTGGTCGTGCACGGCAATGCCGAGCGGCTTGGCCGTGTCGATGATCTGCTTGGTCATCTCGATATCCGCGCGCGACGGCGTCGGATCGCCCGAAGGGTGGTTGTGCACCAGGATGACGGCGCTGGCGGAAAGTTCCAGCGCGCGCTTCACCACCTCGCGCGGATAGACCGGCGTGTGGTCGACAGTGCCGGTCTGCTGCACCTCGTCGGCAATGAGTCCATTCTTCTTGTCGAGGAACAGGATGCGAAACTGCTCGCGGTTCTCGAAGGCCATGGCCGAGCGGCAATAGTCGAGCAGTTGCGTCCAGTTGGACAGGACCTCGCGGCCGCGCACCTCGCCGCGCGCCATGCGTTGGGCTGTCGCTGCGATGACCTTGAGATCGGTCGCGACCGTCGGCCCGATGCCTTTGACTTCCTCAAGCAGGGATGCCGGCGCGCCCAGCACCTCGGCCAGCGAGCCGAAGCGGGCAATCAGCGCTTTGGCGATCGGCTTGGTGTCGACGCGCGGGATCAGCCGGAAGAGCAGCAGCTCGAGCAATTCATAGTCGGGCAGGGCGTCCGGTCCGCCGGCGACGAAACGTTCGCGCAGGCGGTCGCGATGGCCGTGATAATGTGGCTTTTCCGCTGCTGCGGCTTTTTTCGGCGCCGTCTTGGGCGGCTCGACCCAGCCTTCGGAAAAGAATGCCCGCTCGTCCTCGACTTTGCCCATGTTCGCCCGCTCCCCCTCAGGCTTGGTCGAAGTTCTAGGCTGGCAGGCCGGGGCGGTCGAGCTTTTTCGGCGACAGCGTGAATATCTCGCAGCCGCTGTCGGTGACGCCGATCGTGTGCTCGTACTGCGCCGACAGCGAGCGGTCGCGCGTGACCGCCGTCCAGCCGTCCGACAGAACCTTCACATGCGGCCGGCCGAGATTGATCATCGGCTCGACGGTGAAGATCATGCCGGGACGCATCTCGACGCCTTCATTGACGGTGCCGTAATGCAGGATGTTCGGCGCGTCGTGGAAAAGCTGGCCGACACCGTGGCCGCAGAAATCGCGCACCACCGAGCAGCGCTCGGCCTCGGCATAGGTCTGGATCGCGGCGCCGATAGCGCCGGTGCGGGCGCCGGGCTTGATTGCGGCGATGCCCCGCATGAGGCATTCGTAAGTCACTTCGAGCAAGCGCTCGGCGGCCCGCTTGATCGTGCCCACCGGATACATGCGCGAGGAATCGCCGTGCCAGCCGTCGAGGATATAGGTGACGTCGATGTTGACGATGTCGCCTTCCTTCAGCGGCTTGTTGTCGGGAATGCCGTGGCAGACGACATGGTTGATAGAGGTGCAGGACGACTTGGTGTAGCCGCGATAGTTGAGCGTCGCCGGCAGAGCGCCGTGGTCCATGCCGAACTCGAAGACGAAGCGGTCGATCGCTTCCGTCGTCACGCCGGGCTTCACCATCGGCACGAGCTCGTCGAGGCAGCGCGCTGTGAGATCGCAGGCCCTGCGCATGCCGGCAAAGCCTTCCTCGCCATAAAGGCGGATCTGGCCCGTGTTTCGAAGGGGCGCGGTGGAGGCGTCGAGATAGGTAACCATTCTTGTCCGTTTGCCAGCGAGGGCTCCAACGGAGCCGAATGCGAAAATCTGCTCCAGATTTGGCACCGGAAGCCGCAAGGTTCAAGGACGAAGTGCGATTGCGGTCTCCATTGCGGCTTTCCTTCGCCCATTCCATCGGTTAGGTCGGGTTGTGGTATCCGGAGATAGTCTTGACGGCGCCTGAACGCGAAAGATCGAAGCTGCTGCCGGTCAGGACCGCTTTTGCGGGCCTGATAGCGCTGCTGATGCTCGCGCTGCTCAGCTTCGCCCAGGCAGAAATCTCCGCATCAGCCGTCTCGCTCCAGGGCCCCTCCAGCATCAGCGCCGCCCGCCAGGGCGACACGATCGCGCTGCTCAGGACGACCGGCAAGGCGCAGGCGCTTGAGGTCAGGGCCAACCGGCCGCTGCCGATAAAGCTCGTCGGCGACAATCCCGGCGCGCTCGAGCCCCCGGCCGATTTCCTGGTTATCGGCCGAGCGTTGCCGGCCGAGATCGGCGTCACGCCCGCGGCGGGAATCGCGACGCCTTCGCGCACCAACCAGCCACGCGCTCCGCCCGCCACATAAGGCCTTAGCCGCAAGGCGCGGCATCCAAATCAAAATATCTCTTCGCGTCGCGACCCGGCGACGGCCGCTGGCCGTCCGCCGGTCGCGTGCGCTTCAGTTTGGATTTTCTTCAATGCAACGCATCAAGACGTTCAAGACACTCACCCGCGCGGCTGCCGCGGCCGCGTTTCTGGCGGTTCAGGCGGTAATCTGCATCGGCACCGTCTACTGGGCCGTCGCCGCTACCCTTCGCATGGAAGGAACGGCGGCGATCGTGCTCGGGGCTATCTTTGCGCTGCCGTCCGCCTATCTGCTGATGGTGGTTGTCCGCATGGCCTATGACGCCGAGACTGACCCGGCCAACCAGTAGCGCCGACGATATCGAACAAGAGCAGGGCAGGGCGGCGCGGGTTGCGTCGTCCTGTCACATAATGGTTATCCTGCGGCCTTAGTCAGGTTCTCCAACCCCGGCGCTCGCCGGACTTTCCTCAGCTTGATCAAGAACAGGTATTTCCATGCGCCAGATCGTCCTCGCCGCCCTATTGCTGGCATCCACCGTGGCGGGCGCCGCCGCCGACAGCAGGCTGGTGCTCTATACCAGCCAGCCGAATACCGACGCCAAGCAGACTGTCGACGCCTTCATGGCCAAGAACCCGGGCATCAAGGTCGACTGGGTGCGCGACGGCACGCCGAAGATCCTGGCGAAGCTTCATGCCGAGATCGAGGCCGGCCAGCCTCAGGCCGACGTGCTTCTGATCGCCGATGTCGTGACGATGGAAGGCCTGAAGAAGGAAGGGCGGCTGCTTGCCTATCCGGAGGCCAAGGTCGACGGCCTCGACGCCGCGCTGTACGACAAGGACAAGACCTATTTCTCGACCAAGCTGATTACCACCGGCATCGTCTACAACACCAAGGCGCCTTTCGTGCCGACGAGCTGGGAAGACCTGAAGAAGCCCGAGGCCAAGGGCCTGATAGCGATGCCGAGCCCCCTGACCTCGGGCGCCGCGATGATCCACACGGTGACGCTGACGGGCAATTTGCCGGAAGGCTGGGACTATTACGGCGCGCTCGCCAAGAACGGCGCCCAGGCCAGCGGCGGCAACGGCGACGTGCTCAAGGCCGTCAGCGGCGGCGACAAGCTGTTCGGCATGATCGTCGACTATATGCCGATCCGTGAGAAGGCCAAGGGCGCGCCCGTCGAGTTCGTGTTCCCGAAGGAAGGTGTGTCCGCCGTCACCGAGCCCGTCGCGATCCTCTCCACCGCCAAGAACAAGGACGCCGCCAAAGCGTTTGTCGACTTCCTCTTGTCGAAGGACGGGCAGGAAGTGGCGGCCAAGATGGGCTACATCCCGGCCCGCACCGACGTCGCGCTGCCGGCCGGCTATCCTGACCGAGCCTCGATCAAGGTGCTGGACTATGATGCGGCCGCCGCGCTCACCAACGATGCGCAGAACAAGGAAAAATTCAGCGCGGTGATGAGCCAGTAAGCGCGCGGAAGGCAAGTTTGGCCTCCGCGGAACATCGCGTCGCCGGGTCGAACCCGGCGTTGCCGCGGGCAGGCGGCTTGGCGCTGTCGTCCCTGGTGTCCCGCCAGCGTCTGTCGGCGCTGGCCGTGCTCTCCGTCATCGCGGTGCTCAGCCTGCTGCCCATGGTGCGTCTCGTCCTTGCGGCGATCGCGCCCGGCGGAGAGGTCGATTTCGCCGCCTTCGCAGGGCGGCTTGCCAGCCCCGCCGCGCTCAAGGGGACCTGGCACACGCTGGATACGGCCTTCTTCGGCGCGCTGCTGGCGCTTTGCCTCGGCATTCCATTCGCGATCGCGGTGACGATGACCGATCTGCCAGGGCGAAAGATCCTCGGCTTCCTGCTGCTTCTGCCGCTGATGATCGCGCCGCAGGTGACGGCGCTCGCCTGGCTGCATCTCTTCGGCCCGTCGAGCACGCTGCTCGGCATGCTTGGGCTGGCGCCTGCGCCTGGCAGCGGCAATCCGATGCTTGGCCGTGGCGGCATCATCCTCCTCTATGGCGTCCAGCACGCGCCGATCGTCTTCATCACCATGCGGGCAGGGCTGTCACGCGTGCCGCGCGATCTGGTCGAGGCGGCGCGGTCCTGCGGCGCACGGCCGCTCGGCGTGCTGCGGACCGTCGTGCTGCCGGTCGTGCGGCCCTATGCGGTGGCCGCGGCCGCCCTTGCCTTCGTCTCGGGTGTCGGCAATTTCGGCATACCGGCTCTGCTCGGCATGCCGGCCAACCATCTCACGCTGCCGACCTTGATCTACCAGGACCTGTCGAGTTTTGGGCCGAGCGTCTTGCCGCAGATTGCGGCTCTATCGGTGCTGGTCGGCGCCCTGGCGCTTGTCGGCATGGTCTTCCAGTCGCTGGCCTTGCGGGGCGCCGGGCATCGCGTTGTCGCCGGCACGCCCGCGCGGTTCGAGCTCGGCCGCTTCCGACTTCCACTTGCTTGCGCTGGTTGGCTGGTCATCGGCCTGATCCTCATTCTTCCGGCCTGCGCGCTGCTGGCGACATCGCTGGTGCCGTCCTTCGGCGTGCCGCTTGGCCCGCGGACGGCAACGATCGCCAACTATACGGAAGTTCTGGTTCGGCAGGCATCCACGGTGCGGGCCTTCCGCAATTCGCTGCTCTTTGCCGGCGGCGCGGCGCTGATGCTTGCCCTTGCCGTCATCCCAATGGCCGCACGGCTCGAGCGTTTCGACAAGCACTTGCGGCGCGTGCTCGGCGGCATCGTCGACCTGCCTTACACGATCCCCGGCGTGGTGCTGGCAATCGCCTGCATCCTACTTTTCCTGCGGCCGCTGCCGCTGGTCGGCAGCCTCTATGCGACCGCGTCGATCATCCTGGTCGCCTATGCGATGCGCTTCCTGACGCTGGCGATGAAACCGGTGACGACGGCGGTCGGGCAAATTCCCCGCGATCTCGATGAAGCGGCGGCGGTGTCCGGCGCGGGTCCGTTCGGGCGGCTCTGGACGATCACGGCGCCGCTTGCTGCGCCCGCGGCCGTCGCGGGCGGGCTCTTGGTGTTCATGAGCGCCTTCAACGAATTGACGGTCTCGGCGCTGCTGTGGTCGAGCGGCAAGGAGACGCTCGGCGTCGTGCTGTTCAGCCTGGAAGAGGCGGGGCTCGGCACACAGGCGGCGGCCATCGCGGTGTCCACGATCGTCGTCGTGGTCGTGCTGCTTTTGGCGTTAGACCGGTTCGGCCGCCGTCTGCCCGCCGGCGTATTGCCCTGGCGATAGGGCGTTCCACCGTTTCACGGAAACGGCGAACCGCCCGATCTCTTGTTCGTACGCAATTCCGGACGGAAAACCGCTCACACTTTCCTGGAATTGCTTTTAATCAAGTGCCCGGCACCACCCAGGCATCGGACACCGCGACATGCACAAGCTGCCCCGCCGCCAGCGCCTCGGCGCTGTCGACCAGCAGATGCTGTCCGGGCTCGGCGAGCGCCAGCCGCACCTCGTGCACGGGGCCGCGATAAACGCTGTCCAGCACTGTTGCCGGCAGGCCCTCGGCTGCGATGCGCAGGGCTTCCGGGCGCAGCAGGACCTTGACCGCGCCGGCCGGCTTGTCGTGGCTGCGCGCCGCGAGCCGGTGGCCGGCGATATCGATGATCGAGGCCTGATCCGAATGGCCGACGGTGTTGCCCGAAATCAGGCTGCCGCGGCCGACGAAACCGGCAACCGCGGCGTCGGCGGGAGAACGATAGATCTCCTGCGGGGGCGCTGCCTGCAGCAGCCTGCCTTTGCTCATCACGGCGACACGGTCGGCAAGCGCCAGCGCCTCGGCCTGGTCATGCGTGACATAGACGATCGTCGCGCCGGTGCGGCGATGGATGTCGCGGAAAGCATCGACCATCGCGGCGCGCAGATGCATGTCGAGATTGGCGAGCGGCTCATCGAACAGGATGATGCCGGTTTCGGCGACGAGACAGCGGGCGAGCGCCACGCGCTGCCTCTGGCCACCCGACAATTCGTCGATGCGACGCTTGGCGAAGCCGCCGAGCCCGACAATATCGAGCACCGCCGCGACGCGGGCCGGGATGCCGGCGGAAGGCACATGCCTGGCTTTCAACGGGTAAGCGACGTTTTCGGCGACATCCATATGCGGCCACAGCGCGTAGGACTGGAAAACGACGCCGACATTGCGCGCTTCCGGCGGCACCTGCCGCTGCGGATCGGCGACTAGCGCGTCGCCAAGGAACACGCGGCCTTCGCTCGGCGCCTCGAAGCCGGCGATCAGGCGCAGCATTGTCGTCTTGCCGCAGCCGGAGGGGCCGAGCAGCGCGGTGAAGGAACCCTTCGGAAAGGCCAGCGAGACACCGTCCAGCGCCGTTGTGCCGCCATACCGCTTGGTGAGAGACTCAACCCGGATTTCGCTCATCTTTTTCGCCCACGGCAGCTGTGATGGCCGGCAATAAGGTGGAAACCCGGCATTGGCAATGCAGCCGGTTATCGACGCGGTCTGAGACCGATCTGCCGTACCGGCGAACCGATTCTTCATCGCACTGAGGTCACATTTGCGAGTCAGAAGGCCGCAAAAGAAACTTTTCAGAACGAGCGGCGTTGCTCCGGCCACGCCAGTTCGGGAGACAGGGAATGGACAGACTGCAATTCGAGGTGCCGGTGCGCATCACGCCCGCGCCCGGTCTGCCGGTCGAGGAAATCTACAGCGTCGAGCAGGCGCTCGATTTCCTGCAGGACTGGCCGAAGCGCCAAGGCAAGGTCTACGAAGCCGCGTTCAACGCCTGTTTCGGCGCTACGGTCGACGTGGTCAGCGCAGAGGAAGCCTGCCGCGCCTTCGCCGCCTTCTGCCGTGTCAGCGGATTGCTGGCGAAGGATGCGATGTTCCCCGGCAAGCTCGGCAGCAGGGCAGGAGCATATCGCGACGCGCGAGCTTAGAGCACGACCGCAGCCTCAGCCGCCGAACGACACGCCGCGATAGCGCATTCCCACCTGGACGCCGCGCACGATCACACGCGACAGGATTTCCATGTCCAGCGGCATTTGCGGACGCCACACGTCGAGCAGGAGAGCGACGCGGGGTTGATCCGAGTTGTTCATGACTTCGTGCTCGAACGTGTCGTCCCAGAGCATGCACTCGCCGTCGGCGATGCGCCTTTCCTCGTGGTTGATCATCATGATCGTCGCCGGACGGCCGTCCGCCTGCTTCGGGATGACCAGGCCGAGATGGAACCGCATGATGCCGCGAAAGGGTCCGCGGTGCGGCGGGATGTGCTTGCGCGGGGCGAGGAACGAGACGGCCGCCGATTTGACCTCGGGGCACTCCGTGAGCAGCCGGCTCAGCACCGGCATGCGCGCGAGATTCTCCGGCACCGTCATGTCATAGGCCTTGAGCACGAACATGCGCCAGTCGAGGCCGTCATTGGCCGATATATCGGCCTGCTCCGGCATGATGTCGTGGAAGCGTGGCGCGCTGTTCAGCTTCGCCGCCAGCGCCTCGTCGCGGATATCTTGCCAGGCGGCGCTGAACTTTGCGGCATTGGGAAAATGCGTGCCGGCATCAAGAATGGCCGGTGCATCTATGCGCTTTTCATAGATACGGCGAACCAGATTGGTTCCGAGATCGTAGGCGCCTGACATCTCATTACCTCAACGAGGCTGTTATATAGTGGGATATTGTTTGCGGCCATGGCTCACGGAGATTTGTACGGGCCGTCAACAGACGGATAAACATCGTGCACATTGTCTCATTGGGCCCTCGATGCCAGTCGCGGCCCGGTGCCGACATCGATGATTTCGGGCCTGGCGGTGTAGATCGCGCCGTCCCAGCCGCCGCCAAGCGCCTTGTTGAGGGCAATGTAGTCGGTGGCGATCGAGACGCGGCTTTGCAGGACGGAATCATCGGCGGAATAGGCTGACCGTTCGGCATCGAGCACGTCGAGAAGGCTGGTCTCGCCAGCCTTGTAGAGCGTTCTTTCTAGCCGCGCGGCATCGCCATAGGACTTGGCCGAGGAGGCGAGCTTACCGTTTCTGATGCGCTCCTGCGACAGCGAAACCGTGGCGTTCTCCACGTCTTCCAGCGCCGTGAGCACGGCGGCCTTGTAGGCGACGAAATACTGGTCGCGCTGAGCCTTGGCGACGTCGACGGCCGCCTGCAACCGGCCGCCATTGAACAATGGCACGCTGAGCGTCGGACCAAAGGACCAACCGATGGTGGAGTTCTTGCCGAGATCGCCGAGCTTGAGGGCGGTGGTGCTGATGTCGCCGGTCAGGCTGACGCTCGGATAGCGCGCCGCCTCGGCCTGGCCGATCTTGGCGGTGGACTGTGCATATTGCCGCTCGGCCATGCGCACGTCCGGGCGGGTGAGCAGAATGTCGGCCGGGATACCGGTCGGGATCGGCAGGCGCGGCGCCGGGATCGGCTTCACGCGCCTCAAGCGTTCGTTGAGTGCCGCCGGCGGCCGCCCGGTCAGCACGGAAAGGCGATGCACGGCTTCGGCATAGCTTGCTTCCAGGCTCGGGAGGCCGGCTTCCGTACCGCTGGCCTGTCCTTCCGCCTTGGCAACATCCGCCGCGGTCGCCGAGCCGGCCAGAGCCATCGTGCGGGTGAGTTGGGCGGTCTGCCGCTGCGATGCGGCGGAGCGCCGGGCGAGCGCTATGCGGGCCTGGTAGCCGCGCGCCTGGACGTAGTTCGAGGTCACATCGCCAACCAGCGTGAGAAGGGTCGAACGCAGTTCCTCTTCGGAAGCGTCCAGCCCATAGCTCGCCGCCTCGACGCCCCTGCGGTTGGCGCCGAAGAGGTCGAGTTCCCAGCTGGAATCGAAGCCCGCCTGATACTGGCTGTAGGTCTCGCTGGCCGTCGTGCCCGCGGAAGTGGCGGAAACCCTGTTGCGGGTGGCCGAGGCAGAACCGTCGGCGGAGGGAAGCAACGCGCCCACCGATTGGCGATAGCTCGCCCGCGCCTCGCGGATCTTAGCCTTGGCGCTTGCCACATCGAGATTGCCGGCAACCGCTTCCTCGACGAGCGCGTTGAGCTCGGGATCGCGCAGACGCTGCCACCATTTGGACAATTGCGCCGGTCTCGCCGGTTTCGCCGCCTTTTGCCCGCCCCAACTCGCCGGCATCGCCAGCAGAGGCTTCTGGTAATCCGGACCGACGACGCATCCCGAGAGCAGGGCAGCGGCAAAAGCGGGCAAAAAGAGCCCCTTCGCGGTCGCGAGACCGCGTTCAAAACCTGTCATTTGAGAGAAACCTTTATTCCGGAGTGGCTGTGGCTTGTGTCCCGCCCGTATCCTGCTTGGCCGCCCTGCCTTTGAAGATGCGGCGCACCGTGACGAACAACAGCGGCACCAGAAAGACGCCGATCGCGGTCGCCGCGATCATGCCGCCCATGACGCCGATGCCGACCGAGTTCTGCGCGCCGGAGCCCGCGCCGCTGGCGATCGCCAGAGGCGTGACGCCGAGGATGAAGGCCAGCGACGTCATCAGGATCGGCCGCAGGCGTTGCCGCGCCGCTTCCAGCGTCGCCTCGACCAGCCCCATCCCGGCAGACTGGCGCTCAATGGCAAACTCGACGATGAGGATGGCGTTCTTGGCCGCGAGACCGATCGTGGTGAGCAGACCGACCTTGAAATAGACGTCGTTGGTCTGGCCGAAGAGAGTGGCCGCCGCCAGCGCGCCGAATATGCCGATCGGCACCGACAGCATGACGGCGAACGGGATCGACCAGCTTTCATAGAGCGCCGCAAGGCAGAGGAACACAACCAGCGCCGAAATCGCGTAGAGCGACATGGCCTGGTTGCCGGAAAGCTTCTCCTGGTGCGACAGCCCCGTCCATTCATGCGAATATCCGGCGGGCAGTTGCGCGACCAATTTGTCGATCTCGTCCATCGCCGCGCCCGAGCTTTGGCCGGCGGCCGCAGCGCCCTGGATCTCGACCGCGGCCGAGCCGTTGTAGCGTTCGAGGCGGGGCGATCCATAGGTCCAGTGGCTGGAGGCGAAGGCCGAGAACGGCACCATGGCGCCGCCAGAGTTGCGGACCTGCCACTTGTCGAGATCTTCCGGCTGCATGCGGAAATCCGGGTCCGACTGCAGATAGACCGGTTTCACCCGGCCGCGATCGATGAAGTCGTTGACGTAGTCGCTGCCCCAGGCGGTCGACAGCGTGTTGTTGATGTCGGCGAGGCTGATGCCGAGCGCGCTGGCCTTTTCCTGGTCGATATCGACCGAGAATTGCGGCTGGTCCTCCTGGCCATTGGGGCGGGTGTTGGCGAGCAGCGGGCTTTTCGCGGCCAAGCCCAGAAGCTGGTTGCGCGTCTGGATCAGCGCCTCATGGCCGGCGCCGTTGACGTCCTGCAGGTAGAAATCGAAGCCGTTGGTGTTGCCGAAACCCTGGATGGCCGGCGGGGCGAGCGCGAAGACCTGCGCGTCCCTGATCCTGGAGAAGGCGCCCATGGCGCGGCCGGCCACCGCCGACGCGGCGAGTGCCGGCGTCTTGCGCTGGTCGAACTCCTTCAGCCGCACGAAAGCGATGCCGACATTCTGTCCGGCGCCGCCGAAGCCGAAGCCGGAAGCGGTGAACACGCCTTCGACAGCATCCTTCTCTTCGTTGAGATAGTGGTCGGTCACCTTGGCGAGCACGCGCTCGGTGCGATCCTGCGTCGCGCCGACAGGCAGCGAGGCGCTGGTGATCAGGATGCCCTGATCCTCATCCGGCAGGAACGAGCTCGGCAGCCGGGCGAACATCCAGCCCATGGCGATGACGATGGCCAGAAACACGGCGAGGAAGCGCCACGACCGGTTGATGATGCCATGCGAGCCGTCGCGATAGGCGATCGTGCCGCGGTCGAAGAGGCGGTTGAACCAGCCGAACGGCCCCTTCTGCGCCGCATGGTCCTTTGGCGCGCGCAGAATGGTGGCGCAGAGCGCCGGCGTCAGCACAAGCGCGACCAGCACCGAGAGCACCATGGCCGAGACGATGGTGACCGAGAATTGCCGGTAGATGATGCCGGTGGAGCCGCCGAAGAAAGCCATCGGCACGAACACGGCCGACAGCACGGTGGCGATGCCGATCAGCGCGCCGGTGATCTCGTTCATCGATTTGCGCGTCGCCTCTTTCGGCGGCAGGCCTTCCTCATGCATGACGCGTTCGACATTCTCGACCACGACGATGGCGTCGTCGACGAGCAGGCCGATGGCCAAAACCATGGCGAACATGGTGAGCGTGTTGATCGAATAGCCGAAGAAGGACAGCACGCCGAACGTGCCGAGCAGCACCACCGGCACCGCGATCGTCGGGATAATGGTGGCGCGCAGGTTCTGCAGGAAAAGCAGCATCACCAGGAACACCAGCACGATCGCTTTCTCCAGCGTCTTCACCACTTCCTCGATCGACAGGCGCACGAAGGGCGAGGTGTCGTACGGGTAGACGACCTCGACGCCTTGCGGGAAGGTCGAGCTCAGGCGATTGATGGTCGCGCGCACCGCCTCGGCGGTGCTGATGGCGTTGGCGCCGGTGGCCAGGTTGACGGCGACGCCGGCGGCCGGCTTGCCGTTGTAATGGGCTTGGGTGGTGTAGCTTTCGGCGCCGATCTCGACCTTGGCGACATCGTTGAGGCGTACCAGCGAGCCGTCGGTGTTGCTCTTGAGGATGATGTTGCGGAACTGCTCGGCGGTCTGCAGCCGGCTCTTGGCCGTCACCGTGGCGTTGAGCTGCTGGCCCTTGCGTGCCGGCAGGCCGCCGAGCTGGCCGGCCGAAACCTGCGTGTTCTGCGCCTCGATCGCGGTGGCGACATCGCTCGGCATCAGCGCGTATTGCGCCAGTTTGTCGGGATCGAGCCAGATGCGCATGGCGTAGCCGGAGCCGAAGAGCTGCGTGGAACCTACGCCTTCGACGCGCTTCAGCGTGTCGTTGATGGTGGAGTCGACATAGTCGGCGAGGTCGGTCGAGTTCATCTTCCCGTCGGTGGAGACGAAGCCGATGACCATCAGGAAGCCGGTCGAGGATTTGGAGACGGTGATGCCGTTGCTCTGGACGACCTGCGGCAGCTGCGACTGAACCAATTGCAGTTTGTTCTGCGTCTGCACCTGCGCGGCGTCGGGATTGGCGGCGCTGGTGAAGGTCAGCGTGATCGAGGCCTGGCCGGTCGAGGTCGAGGTCGCGGTCATGTAGTCGAGATTGTCGATGCCGGTCATGCCCTGCTCGATGACCTTGGTCACCGAGTTCTCGACGGTCTGCGCGTCGGCGCCGGGATAGGTGGCGCTGATGTTGACTGTCGTGGGAGCGATCTGGGGATATTGCGAGATCGGCAGCGTTTGCAGCGCCAGCAGTCCGCCCAGCATGATCACGATGGCGATCACCCAGGCGAAGATCGGCCGGTTGATGAAGAAAAGCCGACATTGCTCAGTTCCCGGTTGCGCCAGAGGCGGGCTGTTTTGCGGCGTTGGCGGCATTGCCGCCGGCTGGCGTTGCCGAGGCCGAGCTCTGCTCGCGATCCTTGATCTCGCCGGTCGTTTCGTCGATCGTCACTTCGACCGCTGTCGCGTCGCCGCCGGCGCGCACCAACTGCAGGCCCTCGACGATCACGCGGTCGCCGTCGCCGACGCCGGAATCCACCAGCCAGTTGTTGCCGACACTGTTGCGCACGCTCAGCGTTCGCTGCTCGACCTTGCCCTGGGCATTGACCACCATGGCCGTCGCCTGGCCCTTGGGGTCGCGAGTGACGCCGCGCTGCGGCACGAGGAAGCTGTTTTGCGCAACGCCTTCCTCGACTATGGCGCGTACATACATGCCGGGCAGGAGCAGGCGGTCGGGATTGGGGAACTGGGCTCTGAGCGCGAAGGTGCCGGTCGACTGGTCGACATTGGCGCCGGCGAATTCCAGCTTGCCGTTCTGCGCGTAGATGGTGCCGTTGTCGAGCTTCAGCTTGACGCTGACATTGGTCCCGCTGAATTTCAGCCGGCCTTCGTTGATCGCCTGGCGCAGGTTGAGCAGGTTGGTGCTGGACTGCGTGACGTCGACATTGATCGGGTCGAGCGAGCGAATGGTGGTCAGCACCGTTTCCTGGTTGGCCGTGACCAGCGCGCCCGGCGTCAATGTCGATTTGTCGATCCGGCCAGCGATCGGCGCGGTGATCGAGGTGCGGTCGAGGCTGATCTTCGCGGTCTCGACGCTGGCCTTGGCCGATGCGACATCGGCCTGGGCCTGCGCCAGCGTCGCGGCGGCATCGTCGTAATCCTGCTTCGAGACCACGTTCTGCTTCAGCAGCCCGGAATAGCGGTCGAACTTCGCCTGCGCGGTGGGCACCGCGGCTTCCGCCTTCTGCTGCGCGGCAACGGCGCTGTCATAGGCGGCCTGATAGCTCGCCGGATCGATGAGGTAGAGCGGCTGTCCCGCCACCACCTCGGCGCCTTCCTGGAACAGGCGCTGCTGGATGATGCCATCGACCTGCGGGCGCACCTCTGCGACGAGCGAGGCGGCGGTGCGGCCGGGCAGCTCGGCGGTGATCGCAACCGACTGCGGGTGCAGCGTGACGACGCCGACCTCGGGCCGCCCAACGCCACCCATGCCGGGCGGCACCTGGCTCTTTTCCTGCGAGCAGGCCGCCAGGAGCAGGGCAGCGCACAACATTCCGGCCCAGGAGGAAAGCTGGCGCGGCCTTGAACGCAGAAAGGATTGATTAGATTGCATGGGCATTGTCTGAAACTTTCCCCGGAATTGCAGTTACGGCGCGGCTATCGGCGCGAGGTCCGTCGACCAATAGCTTGCCCAGATGTCGGGCAAGGACCCGCTGGATGTCGTCCATGAAAGTGTAAACAACCGGCACGTAGACGAGGCTGAGCACGGTCGAGGAGATGAGCCCGCCGATCACGGCGATCGCCATCGGCGCACGCGTCTCTGCGTCGGCGCCGATGCCAAGCGCAATCGGCAGCATGCCGGCGCCCATGGCGATCGACGTCATGACGATGGGCCTGGCCCGCTTGCGGGCAGCGTCGAGCAGTGCCTCGAAGCGGCTCACGCCATGCCCCTTCTCGGCGACCAGAGCATATTCGACAAGCAGGATCGGGTTCTTGGCCGCGATGCCCATCAGCATCAGTATGCCGATCAACGGCGAGATGCCAAGCGCCTTGCCGGTAATGAGCAGGAAACCAAGCGCGCCGCCGACCGAGAGCGGCAATGCGACCAGGATGGTCACCGGCTGCACGAAGCTGCGGAAGAGCAGCACCAGCGTCAGGTACATCAGGATGATGCCCGCGGCTATTGCGGTCGCGAAACCGGAAAACAGCTCCTGCATGCGCTGGGCATCGCCGCGTGCCAGCTCATGCACGCCGGCCGGAAGGTTGCGCATCGCGGGCAGGGCGCGGATGGCTTCGGTCGCCTGGCCGAGCGTCAGACCGGAAAGATCGGCTTCGACCGTGGCGCTGCGGCTTCTGTCGACAAGCGTGATGCTGTTCGGGCCGGCGTTGAAGCCGATATCGGCGACGGCGCCGAGCGGAACCACGCCCTTGGTGCCCGTCAGCGGCAGCATGGCGAGCTTTGCCGGATCATCGATGGCACCGTCGGGCACGGTGACGATGATCGAGACCTGACGGTCGCCAAGATTGAATTTCGCCAGGCTGGTGTCGGTGTCGCCGATGGTGGCGATCTTGACAGTCGCGGCGATCTCGGTCGGCGTGACGCCGAGCTCGGCCGCTTGGCGCTGTCGGGCCGCACGATAAGCTCGGGTTTGGTGGTGGCCGCGGTCGACGTCGGATTGATCAGCCCGGGAACCGATTTCATCCCGTCGATCAGCGCATCGCTTGCCTTTTCGAGGGCTTCGCCATCGTCGCCGACCAGCGTGATCGACACCTTGGCGCCGGAGAAGCCGTCCGCGCCGAACTGGATGCGGGCGCCTGGGATGTCGTTGAGCTTTGGCGAAGCCTCGGCCTCGAATTGCTGCTGGCTCATCGTCCGCTCGGCGCGCGGCTTCAGGTTGACCGTGATGGTCGCGGTCCGCACTTCAGCCGAGCTCGAACTTTGGTTCGGCCCTCCGCCCGACGAGGCGGCTGTGCCGATCGTGGCAAACACGCTGTCGACGGCCGGCTCATTCCCCAGCCTTTTGGTGATATCCTGCACCACCGCGGTGGTCTGCTCGATAGTCGAGCCGGGCTGCAGCTCGACCGAGATCATCGAGCGGCCGCGATCCGCCGCCGCCATGAACTCAGTCGGCAAGTGTGTCGCCAGCATCATCGAGCCGGCGAAGAAGGCGATGCCGGCAGCAAGCGTGATCCAGCGGTGGTCGAGCGCCTTGCGCAGCAGCCAGAGATAGGTCGGCACCCAGGCAGGAGTGTCATCCTCGTCCTGGCCGCCGGCACGCACCAGATAGGCGCCCATCAGCGGGGTGAGCATGCGTGCCACCAGCAGCGAGAACAGCACCGACACGCAGACGGCGACGGCGAAGGAGAAGAAGAACTTGCCGGGAATGCCGGACATGAAAGCCACCGGAAGGAAAACGGCGACGATGGTGGCGGTCGTCGCCACTACCGCCAAGCCGATCTCATCCGCGGCTTCGATCGCCGCCCGGTAGGCGCTGACGCCGGTCTGGCGCATGTGGCGCACAATGTTCTCGATTTCGACGATGGCGTCGTCTACGAGGATGCCGACGACCAGCGACAGCGCCAGCAGGGTGATGTTGTTGAGCGAGATGTCGAAGGCCGCCATCACCGCGAAGGTCGGGATCAGCGACAGCGGCATCGCCACCGCCGACACCAGCGTTGCCCTGATGTCGCGCAGGAACAGCCAGACCACGCCGACGGCGAGCAGCGCGCCCAGCCATAGAGCTTCGAGGGCGGCGTCATAGCTTTCCTGGACGAAGCCGGATGAGGAGGTGACTTCGGTGAATTTCGCCCTCGTGGTCTTGGCGCCCATATCGGCGATCGCGGCGCGGGCGGTCTTGACCACGTCGATCTCGCTCGAGCCTACCGATCTGTAGACATTGAAGGCGACGACCTGCCTGCCGTCGAGATAGGCGGCCTGGCGGGGCTTTTCCCAGCTGTCGACGACGGTGCCGAGGTCGGAGAGCTTGACGTCGCCGGCACCGCCCAGCGCGATGCGGGTATCGGCCAGTGCCTCGACGGTCGGGGCGCTGGCGAGCGTGCGCACCGACTGCTCCTGGCCGCCGATATTGGCGCGGCCGCCGGGCTGGTTGACGTTGTTGGAGGCCAGCGTCTGGCTGACATCGCCGGCGCTGATGCCGAGAGCGGCGAGCCGGTCGGGGTCGAGCTCGACGCGGATGACGCGGTCGACGCCGCCGGAACGGGTGATCTTGGAGACGCCGTCGACGCCGAGCAGGACCTTGGCGACGTCATTGTCGATGTACCAGCTCAGTGCGTCGGGCGACATGGTCGGCGCCTCGACGACGAAGGTCAGCACCGAATTGCCGGTTGCGTTGACCTTCGCCACGACCGGCGTCTGGGCAGCGGCCGGCAGGCTGGACTGCACGCCGGACACCGCGTTGCGGACATCGTTGGTGGCGGTCTCCGGATCGGTGCCGAGGGTGAATTCGACAGTGGTGACGGACGAGCCTTCGCTGATCGAGGTCGAGACGTCGTCGACGCCTTCAAGGGTCGCGACGGCGTTCTCGATGACGCGCGCCACCTGGACTTCCATTTCGCTCGGCGCCGCGCCCGGCTGCGCCACCGTGACGGTGACGGTCGGCAGGTCGATGTCGGGCATGTTGTTGGTGCGCAGCTGCATGAACCCATAGACGCCGGCGATCGCAAGCGACAGGAACAGCACGATGGTCGGAACCGGATTGCGGATCGACCAGGAGGAGATGGCGTTCATTGCGCCGGCTCCGCCGTGCTCGCAGCGTCGGCAGCCTTCGTCTCGTCGGCGGCGACACGCACGAGGTTGCCGTCGTTGAGGAAGCCGGCGCCGACGACGACGACGTGGTCGCCTTCCGACAAGCCGCTTTCGATGGCCACCCGGCCGTTCTGGCGCGCGCCGGTCGCAACAGGATGCGCGCTGACCTTGCCTTGACCGTCGACGACGAACACGGCCGGCTTGCCGTCATGCCAGACCAGGGCCATCTCGGCGACGGTGAGCTGCCGGGACGCCGCCGTGTCGATCGTGACGCGAGCGAACATGCCAGGCTTCAGGCCCGAGCCCTCGCCAACGGCGACATAGACGGTGGCGAGCCGGGTGGTCGCGTTGACCGTCTCGGCTACCTGGGAAACGCTGCCAGAGAAGGCGTGGCCGGACGCATCGACGATGTTGGCCGCCTGACCGGCCGAGATTGCCGCCAGGTCTTTTTCAGGGACAAGCACGGCGACCTCCAGCCTGCCGTCGCGGACGATCTTCATCAGCTCGGTGCCGGCCTGGACGATGGAACCCGTCACGGCCGGCTTGCTGGAGACGATGCCGTCGAATGGCGCGCGGATGATCGTCCTGTCGAGTTGGGCCTGCAGCCGTTCGGCCGCGGCTTCGGCCTGATCGACGCCGGCCTTGCCGGTTTTCACCGCGGTCGCTTTTTCCTCGGCGGTCTCCGCGCTGACGGCATTGCTGGCCAGCAGCTTGTCGGCGCGCGCGGCGGCCGACAGCGCGGAGTCGAGCGTCGCCTGCGCCTGGGCGACGGCTGCCTTCTGCTCGGCGAGCTGGGCCTTGAGGAGCGAGTCGTCCAACCGCGCGACGACATCACCGGCTTTCACATGATCGCCCTCGGCCACCAGGACCTCGGTCAGGCGCAGGCCACTTTCTTCCGCGCCGAGCGTCGCTTCCTGCCAGGCGGCGACGGTACCGGTCGCGCTGATCGACGACGTGACCGTTTCGGAGGCGACCTTCTCTACGGAAACCGTAAGTGTCGCCGCCGACGCAGGGATGTGTGTGGCGGGTTCGGTCGAGGCACGGCCATAGGCCTTGAGCGCGGCGACGGCGGCCAACACGACAAGCAAAGCCAGCAGAAGAAAAAGTCGCTTACGCAATTTTGCGGCCATCGTTTTTGACATTGGGCGAGGCGATCGGGAGCGACAGCCGATAGGCTGCGAAGTTCAATTGGATCGCGGCTCCGGTTGGGATGGGCGCAATAGCCGGCTCAGGAGTGCGCCGGCCGACCGGCAAGCCCGGAGCCACAGACACGATGAGGCGCAGCATCATCAGCGCTTCCCACATGGTGCTCTCCATCTCGCGTCGTGCTGCCGGCGGCAGCACGACGCGTCTTTCGGTTGCAAGAAGAGCCGGCCGGCCCTTGAACGGGTGGGTCAGGGGAGCCGGCCGGCGCAGCCGGTCAGAGTTGCTCGCCACTCCGCGATGGGGGTGGAGGGAGCTGTCCGCCGTGATCAGGCAAACTTCCGGGGCCGGCTGCATCCGGCGGATCACCCCATGGACCGGGGGGCGGGCCGTGCGGCCGATCCGCCGAAGCGAGTATTTCGAGCTGCTCGGGCGTCAGCTTGGCCCGCAGCACGGTGATGGCGTCCTTGAGCTTGGCGGCCGAGGCGGCGCGCTTGGTCACCTCGTCGGCCAGCTTTTCCTGGAAGGCGAAGGGATCGCGCTTTGCCTGATCCGGCTTGCCGCCGGCGGCATCGTCCGGCCCGCGGCCGGGCTGGCCGAAATCGGGCCGCGACGGCGGCGCCAGCACCGCCTGCAGCGCGCTGGTGTAGTCGCGCCAGGCGTCGAGCTGTTCGGAGCGGATGCCGATCCGGGTTTCGAGCGCGGCGAGCCGGGCGGCAAGAAATTCCGGCGGCGGACCCACGCGGCGCGGACCGAAGCCCTCGGGGCCGTGCCGCATCGCCCAGCGCTGGCCATGCCACGGCATCGGACCGGGGCCGGTGTCGGGGCCGGGGTCGTCCTGTCGGCCGATTGCCGGCGGCTCGTCCCCGGGTGCTGCGCCAGGTTCTGGTTGCGCGGCGAGCACGGGGTGGATGGCCGCGACCGAGAAGAGGCCAAGCGCCAGAAGTCTGCTTCGCATGACATGATCCTTTCCTGCATGCTTCGGATGCCGGGAGGATAGGAAGCGTCTTTTGCCGTATTGCTTCGGCGCGTTGCCGTAGGTTTCCGGAAAAGGGAGATTTGTTTCCGAATGTTTCCAGCGGCTTTGCGGAAACGTTCCGTTGCAATTTTCCGTGCCGCTCGGCTGCGCCGCTCCCTATAATCACGAACAAACAGGCAAGCGGGCTAAGTATGCAGGCACAATCCCACATCCTTGTCGTCGACGACGACCGCGAGATCAGGACGCTGCTCGGGCGCTATCTCGACGGGCAGGGATTTCGCGTGTCGGTGGCCGCCGACCGGAGCGAATGCGAGCAGAAGCTCGGCTCAGGCCAGTTCGACCTCATCGTGCTCGACGTCATGCTGCCCGACGGCTCCGGTCTCGACATCTGCCGGAGCCTGCGGGACCGCAAGCCGCATATCCCCGTCATCCTACTGACGGCGCTGAAAGAGGATGTCGACCGCATCATCGGGCTGGAGCTCGGCGCCGACGACTATCTCGGCAAGCCGTTCAATCCGCGAGAGCTTTCGGCCCGCATCCGGGCGGTGCTCAGGCGCTCGGCGCCGAACGAAGCCGCGCCGCCCAAGGTTCGCGTCTATCATTTCGCCGGTTACCGGCTGGAGCCTGACACACGCAAGGTGATGGACGCCGACGGCGCCCTGATCGACCTTACCGGCGCCGAGTTCGACCTGCTGCAGGTCTTTCTCGACCGGCCGGGGCGGCTTTTGTCGCGCGACCAGCTCCTCGATCTGACGCAAGGGCGCGAGCGCGAGCCGCTCGACCGCTCCGTCGACGTGCTGATGAGCCGGCTGCGGCGGAAATTCGCCGAGGCGGGCGAGGAGAACCTGTTCAAAACCGTGCGCAATGGCGGCTATCAACTGACCGCGCGCGTGGAGACGGCGGAGACCGGGACATGACCTCGCTGCGCCGGCGGCTGATCGTCCTGCTGGTCGTATCGATCCTCGGCGTCGTCGGGCTCGCCACTTTCGTCGCGGTCAAGGTGCTCGGCGGTCCGTCGCCGGAACTCATCATGGGGCCGCTCGCCCATCAGATTCAGTACATGGTGCAACTGGCTCCCGGCCACGTGCCGAATTCAGGCGATGCGCCCGTCACCGTGAAGGATCGCCCGGCCGACGGCTTCGAGGACCGCAAGCACACAAAGGTGCTGAACGAGATCCTGCACCATGACGGGCTGAATGTTTCGGCCGTGGTCAGCCGCAATGCCGGCAGGCCGGGAATGGTCGCTTCCGTCGAGCTGCCCGACCGTCGCTGGATGATCGTCGACGTGCCCGATTTCGGCCCGCCGCGCGACGTCTGGTACGGGCTGGCGGGCTGGATGGTGCTGATCGTGCTCGGCGCCACCCCGGTGTCGATCTACTTCACCGGCGTGCTGGTGCGGCCGCTCGAAATGCTCGAGGCCGCCGCCAGCAAGATCGGATCGGACGGCGTGCTGGCTACCTTGCCGGAAAAAGGCTCGGCCGAGGTGAGGGCCACCGCCCATGCGCTCAACGAGCTGTCGGCAAGATTGAGGACGGCGATGGAAAGCCGCATGCGGCTGGTCGCCGCCGCCGGCCACGATCTCAGGACCCCGATGACCAGGATGCGGCTCCGTGCCGAGTTCCTCGAGGAGGATCGCGAGAAATGGCTGAGCGACCTCGACGAGCTCGACCGTATCGCCGACAGCGCCATCCGCCTGGTGCGCGAGGAGGTCAACCAGGACGCGGTCGAGCCGGTGGAACTGGACAGGCTGGTTCGCGATATCGAGGTCGAGATGGTCTCGCTCGGCCATGCGGTGACCATCGACCATCTCGATCATGTGTCGATCAAAGCCGGCGCGCTTGGCTTGCGCCGGGCGCTGCGCAACCTGATCGTCAACGCCGCGACGCATGGCAAGAGCTGCACCGTCGCGCTTGCGGGGCGGCGCGGCCGGGCGATCCTCACCATCGCCGATCGCGGCCCCGGCATCCCGCCGGACCTCCTGAACAAGGCCTTCGAGCCGTTCTTCCGGGTCGATCCGGCGCGCACGCAGTTCATTCCGGGCGCGGGGCTTGGGCTTGCGATCGCAAAGGAGATCATCGAACGCTACGGCGGGACGATCACGCTGGAGAATCGGCCCGGGGGAGGGCTGCTGCAGACGGTGGTGTTTGCAACGGCCTGACGTCGCACGATGTTCGTCCTCGGGCACCGGGCGTTTGGCGATAGCCTTCAACTGCTTTTCAAGGCTTCGCTCGCTGCATCGTGACCGTACCGCCGTTGCGGAGCGGCGTCGCCAGATGCGAGTTTGGCGATAGGATGTTTTGCGAGGATGCCACCATGCCCATAGGCAAGATTGCGTTTTGCACGGCAGCGATGATCGTTGCCGCCACAAATTTCGCCGATGCGCGGCCCGACACACGCAAGATGACCTGCGCGCAGACCCAGGCGCTGATTCAGAGCCGGCATGCGGTGGTGCTGACCACGGGGGCGAACACATATGAGCGCTATGTCCGCCAGTTCGGCAATGAGTGCGACGCTCCCTACGTGCCGATGGTCGACTATGTCCCGGCCAGTGACGGCCGGTGCATGGTCTATCGGTGCGAAGAGCCGGCGCCGATGGTTCCGGATTGATCGGCGCTCGGCGTTCTGGGGGAGGCGTTGCCTTTCTAATCGTCAATCCGCGCTGGCTCAAGCAACGGTATGCCGTTCGCCGCGGAGGCGCGCTGCTTCTCACTTGACCTTTTTAATCTCCGGGCCCGTCGGCTGGTCGGTCGCTGGTGCCGGCGTGCAATCCTGCCCCTTGCACTCGAGGGCGGGGTCGTTCCTCGGCGGCAGGCAGTTCTGTCCCTCACAGTGGATGGGCGGCAGTTGTTGCGTCGTGTCGCCGTTCGACTGGACGGGCTGATCCTCGGCGAGGACGGGCTGCAGCCCGGCCAGGCCGGTCATTACCGCGCATAAGAGAGCCGTCCGAAACAGGTCCATTCGAGCCTCCATGGCCGAGACAAAACTCTACACCCTCTGATCGCTGCGAACATCGTCACCCAACAACGCCGTTAATGACGGGTTTCGGCCCGGGGAGCGCGAGGGCCGGATTGGGGACTGTTCTGGGGCAAGTTTGATACGCCCCAGGGAGTGAAGCAGATCGGCGATATCCTCTCCCGACAAGAACACCGAAGCATCGGGGATCGGCTCGATGGCCTGCTAAAACTGGTGAAGAGGCTGCTGGCGGAGCGCTCACACTCGCGCCGACTTTCCTGATTGTCGCGCCGTGTTTAACATATGTGGCATCGGCGCGCCGTGTCATATGCACATATGATCAAGCTCTCGGTCCTGGCGGGTCCGAGATCACCACCTTCTAGCCCGCTGGCCCCGGCCAGCGGGCTTTTTTGTCGGTAGCCGCGGTCAGCCTTTTTCTTGCGGGACCCTTGACGATTTTCGCAGTCAGGGGACTTCGGTCGTAGGTATTATGGGACCGTGGGCCGGGAGTGGAACAAATACTCAAAAGTTCTCTTTTCTATCGAGTGAGAACTCGAGAAGGAGAGAAAGTCATGTCCGACGGACCTACAGTCGTAAACTCCGGCGGTGGCGGAACAGTCGTTGCGGTAATCCTTGGCATAATCGCAATTGTTGTTCTGTTGTTCTTGACGGGAGTGATAAATATAAATGGTAGCGGAGGGAAGGATGTGAACGTGAGCGTCAATACCCCCAAGGTTGAGGCGCCGGCCACACCGTCCATCTCCAAGCCCGCTGCTCCGGCCAAACCCGCCCCGGCGCCTGCTAACGGGGGCTAAATCTGACCGGCCATTACGGGCTCCGGCATTTTGCGCCGGAGCCTGCGGCGTCTGCCCTCTCAGCAATCACCGGATCAGGGACGACGCGGTCACTGGCGCTATCTAAACCACCGCTCGGGCGCTGTGGCGGATTAGACTAGACGTGCGGATTGCGCTGGAGCCCACAGAACCGGCTCAGGTAAGAGACTTCCCGAAGCTGAGCGACGCCAACCTGCGCGCCCGTTCAGCCACGCTGTACGCATTTTGGAAGAAACAAGGCTGGCCCTGGAGCCGCTTCGGTCAAGTCTGGTACGCCCAAGGGGAATCGAACCCCTGTTACCGCCGTGAAAGGGCGGTGTCCTAACCGCTAGACGATGGGCGCGCTCAGACGAAGCGGCTTATAATTGCGTTGTTGGCAACCGGCAACCCATCCCCAGCCACATGCGACAACTTTTTTCACGGCGCCGTGAAACGCGTGGCTTCAGATGAAAAATGCATCGCGCGCGCGAATGTAGCCGAAGGGCAGGCGGGATCAGCCGTCCTCGCCGCCGCCGCGCCGGCGGCACCGCCAGTTCCAGTCGCGCTCGGGGCCGACGTCGACATGGACCGATTCGGTGTGGCAGTAGGTGCCGACGCCGCCGCGGCCGGGCATCGAGCGGACATAGTTCGCCAGTTCCCACTTCGACACGCCGGGCACCTGGATGTCGGCGGCGGCGCAGTACATATGGAGCGAGTTCTTGGCGCCGTTGGCGCGGCGGTTGCGCGAGGGATCGCGGTAACCGGAGGTGACGACCATCTTGCGGCCGAAATGGCCCTCGATCGTCTTCAGCACCCGCACCAGCGACGGCTTGAGGCAGGCGACGTCGACGCTTTCATTCTGCTTCAAAAGGCCGTTGGGCGCGAGCCTTGCCATGCCGGCGGCCGATGCCACCTGATAGCCGCCGCCTTCATCCTCGTTGAGGTCGACGTCGCTCTCGTCGTCGATGCCGGACTTGCGCTTGATCTCGAACAGCGCGGTCTGGCGCACGCCGGGAAGGGCATCGGGGCCGGTGATGTGATAGCTCGGGTCGTCCAGCGAGGCGAGCTGCACTGGCTTTGCGGCCGGCGTCGCGGAGGCCAGCGTCACGATCGGCTTGGCGGGAGCCGGCGCGGCGGTTGTGGTCTTGGCCTGCGCTGCGGATTGGTCGCCGGAGCGTCCGTTGTTGATGAGCGGCGCCGGCGCAGCCGAGGCCGGCGTGGTGCTGAACAGCGAGGCGAACAGGCTCTTCTTCGGCGCGGCGATCTGCGGCTGCGCCGGCTCGCTCGCGGTTACATAGACGCCGTTGCTCATGGCCTGCGTGGTCGCCTGCGCTTTTGAGGCAATTGCTGCGGCATCGCCGGCGGCGACCTGCTCGGCGACCGTTTGCGTCTGTTCCGCCGTTTGCGCCTGTTGAACCAGCGGTTGCGGCGTGCTGCCGGCAATCGCAGTGGAACCGGCCGGCACGGCGACGGCCGGGAAGGCGGCGGCTTGCGGCCGTGTCTCCGGCACATAAGCGACCTTCTCGGGCAAAGGCGTATCGCCCTCGCTCATCACGCTCGATCCGGCTGCGGCGGGCGCCGCGGCCTGGAGCGACGAATCGGCCGCGGTCACGGTCTTGGCGCCGGACGTCGCGCTCATTTCGGTGGCGGTTGAATTGAAAGCGGGCGAAACGACCGACATCGTCGGGTCGCCGGTCGAGGTGCAGGAGGCCAGAACCACGGAGAAAAGCGCTGCCGCGATGCTGCGGCTTTCCCCTCGTGCGAGACGCCAATCTGCTGATTTCAAAATAAATTCCCCCTCGGTATCCGGTCGGTTCGTCATCGCCGCGCCACTCCAGCACCGCGCCGCGATAACCCTCCTGTTCCCAACCGGAAACGGGATCTGTGTCGAATCTGCAAGCCTCGGAATTAAACTTCGTCGGAAGGTGATTTGAGGCCGCCGAACGATTGACGCCACCATTTCGCCCTGTTTTGGCGGTCCGTCAACTCACCAGACATTACAGTCCGTTACACACGCACCTTGACATAGGTGCCCGGCGCATCTCCCAAGGTTTTCATACGCTTGCCGGGTTTGCGGGCGGGTACGCGGATGTTGTCCTGGTTCTCGATCCAGTGCTGCCAGTGGGTCCACCAGGATCCTTGATGCTCGTGCGCGGCGGCAAGCCACGCGTTGAAGTCGCCCACCGGCTTGCCGCCGGTCCAGTACTGGTATTTCTTGGCGGCAGGCGGGTTGACGACGCCGGCGATGTGGCCCGAACCCGCCATCACATATTCGACGTCGCCGCCGAAAAAACGCGATCCCAGGAACACCGAAAGCGCCGGCGCGATGTGGTCCTCTTTCGTGGCCAGGTTGTAGACGGGGATGGTGATGTCGGCCAGCGAAACGGTGCGTCCGGCGAGCTCCATCGTGCCGCGCGAGAGATTGTTCTCGAGATAGCAGTTGCGCAGGTAGAAGGAGTGGTTGGCCGCCGCCATGCGCGTGGAATCGGAATTCCAGTAGAGCAGGTCGAAGGGCAGGGGCTCCTTGCCGCGCATGTAGTTGTTGATGACATAGGGCCAGATCAGGTCGCCCGAGCGTAGCATGTTGAAGGCGGTCGCCATTTTGGTGCCTTCGAGATAGCCCTTTTCGCTCATCGAGCGCTCGACGGCGGCGACCTGGTCCTCGTCGACGAAGACCTTGAGGTCGCCGGCATAGGTGAAGTCGACCTGCGTCGCGAAGAAGGTGGCCGATTTGATGCGGTGGTCGCCTTCCTGCGCCAACAGCGCCAGTGCTGCCGCCAGCAGCGTGCCGCCGACGCAATAGCCGATGGCGTTGACCTCTTTCTCGCCGGTCGCCTTCTCCACCATGTCGAGGCCGAATTGCAGGCCTTCGCGGATATAGGCCTCCCAGCCCTTGGCGCCGTGGCGCTCGTCCGGATTGATCCAGGAGATGACGAAGACGGTGTGGCCCTGCTCGATCGCCCAGCGGATGAAGGATTTCTGCGGGTTGAGGTCGAGGATATAGAATTTATTGATCCATGGCGGGCAGATCAGCAGCGGCCGCTTCAGCACCGTCTCCGTCACCGGATCATATTGGATGATCTCGGCGACGTCGCTGCGGCCGATGACTTTGCCGGGCGTGGTGGCGATGTTCTTGCCGATTTCGAAGGGCGTGTAGTCGGCCCTGGCGCAGCTTCAGGTCGCCGCGGCCGGCGGCGATGTCCTCGGCCAGCATCTTCATGCCGCGCACCAGGTTCTCGCCGTTCGAGGCGACCGTTTCGCGGAACAGCTCCGGATTGGTCAGGATGAAGTTCGACGGCGCGATCGCGTTCGACACCTGCTTGACGTAGAAACTCGCCTTGTGGCGGGTGTGCTCGTCCAGGCCCTCGGCATGCTCGACGAGCTCGCTCGCCCAGCGCGAGGTGACGAGATAGGCCTGCTTGAGGAAGTCGAAGAAGGCGTTGCGGCCCCATTCCGGATCCTGGAAGCGCTTGTCGCCGCGCTCGGGCTGAACCGCGTCCGGAGGCGCCTCGGCGTTGGGATTGACCTTCTGGATGGCGTTCGCCCAGACCGTCATATAGCCGGCGAAGAGCCGCGTCTGCGCTTCGAGCGCGCGCTGCGGATCGCCCAGCCAATATTCCGAGAGCTTGGAGAAGGTCTTGACCATGTCGACCACCGGTTCGGCGACATGATCACGCACCTCGCCCTTTTCGCGCGGCTCGGTCCAGGCGGAAGCCGCCTTGCCGGCCTGCTCGATCATGCGGGCCATGTTCAGGGCGAAACGCTCGGGATCCTTCACCAGATATTGCTCGATGGCCGAAGGTCCGCCATTTTCCGCTTTGTCCGAATCGGGAGCTTTGGACATGGTTCGCGGGGTTCCTCCCGGAGCGTTTTCTTGACATATTACCATGGGACATCTGACCGGGTCCAATTCGCTCTAACCCGGCTGCCAGGAAAACAATATGACGATTGGTGTTGGCGGGACTTTTTTTCTCAGGCCGGGTTCGCTGTGCCGCGTGACGGTTGTGGCGGGGCTGGTTGGCGTGTTGCTGCCCGCCGGCGGCTGCACGAGCACCAGCCACAATAATGCGGCGCCGACGGCCCTGACCGAAGGCCCGAAGGACACCGGCTCCTATCCCAACCTCAACATCCCGCCGCCGGTGGCCGCCAAGCAGCTCACCAAGGAGGAGACCGCGGCGAAGCTCGCCCAGCTCAAGGCCGAGCAGCAGGCGCAGCGCGCCAAGGGCGGCAGCGTCAAGGCGCCGACGAATTCCGCGGCGCTCAAGGCGCTTGCCAAAACACACGGCGACGACACGCTGAAGCAGATCGAGGGCAAATGCGACCCGACCCTCGACCCTAACTGCAATTAGGTTTATATCGCGCGCCGAAAGCGCCCCTTCGATCGTCTGGAACTGAAATGGAAGAATTTCACAAGGTCCGCCGGCTTCCGCCTTACGTGTTCGAGCAGGTCAACCGGCTGAAGGCCAGCGCCCGCTCGCGCGGCGCCGACATCATCGACCTTGGCATGGGCAATCCGGACCTGCCGACGCCGAAGGCCATCGTCGACAAATTATGCGAAGTGGTGCGCGACCCGCGCACGCATCGCTATTCCGCGTCGCGCGGCATTCCGGGCCTGCGCCGCGCCCAGGCGAATTACTACCAGCGCCGCTTCGGCGTGAAGCTCAATCCCGACACGCAAGTGGTCGCTACCCTCGGCTCGAAGGAAGGCTTCGCCAATATGGCGCAGGCGATCACCGCGCCCGGCGACGTGATCCTGTGCCCCAATCCGACCTATCCGATCCATGCCTTCGGCTTCATCATGTCGGGCGGCGTCATCCGCTCGCTGCAGGTCGAGCCCGATGACGGCTTCATCCCGGCGGTGGAGCGCGGCATCCGCCATTCGATCCCGAAGCCGCTGGCGCTGATCCTCAACTATCCGTCGAACCCGACGGCGCTGGTCGCCTCGCTCGATTTCTACAAGGACGTGGTCGCCTTCGCGAAGAAGAACGACATCATCATCCTGTCGGATCTCGCCTATTCGGAAATCTATTTTGACGGCAATCCGCCGCCTTCGGTGCTGCAGGTTCCAGGCGCGATTGATGTCTGCGTCGAGTTCACCTCGATGTCGAAGACCTTTTCCATGCCCGGATGGCGCATGGGCTTCGCGGTCGGCAACGAGCGGCTGATTTCGGCGCTGACGCGCGTGAAATCCTACCTCGACTACGGCGCCTTCACGCCGATCCAGGTGGCGGCGGCGCATGCGCTGAACGGCGACGGCGCCGACATCGAGGAGGTGCGCGAGGTCTACCACAAGCGGCGCGACGTAATGGTCGATTCCTTCAGCCGCGCCGGCTGGGTCATTCCGGCGCCCGCCGCCTCCATGTTCGCCTGGGCGCCGATCCCCGAGCAGTTCCGCCACCTCGGCTCGCTCGAATTCTCCAAGCTGCTCATCGAGCATGCCGATGTCGCGGTGGCGCCGGGCATCGGCTTCGGCGAGCATGGCGACGACTATGTGCGCGTCGCCTTGGTCGAGAACGAGCACCGGATTCGCCAGGCGGCGCGCAACATCAAGAAATTCCTCGCGACCACCGCCAAGCAGCCCAACAATGTGGTGCCGCTAGCCGCCCGTCGCTGAACAGCCGGACATTTATTGAATTTGAGGGGCGTCGCCGGACATGGCTGAAGCGTTGCGTGTTGGAATTGCCGGCCTCGGCACGGTCGGCGCCTCGGTGGCGCGCGTGCTGCGCGATAAGGCGGCCGAGCTCGCCCGCCAGTGCGGCCGCGATATCGTCGTGACGGCCGTTTCGGCGCGTGACCCGAAGCGCGACCGCGGCGTCGATCTCAGCGTCGCGAAATGGTTCGACGATCCGGTCAAGCTCGCCGAAAAAGCGGACATCGATGTCTTCGTCGAGCTGATCGGCGGCGACGAGGGGCCGGCGCGACAGTCGGTGAAGGCGGCGCTCGAGGCGGGCCGCCATGTCGTGACCGCCAACAAGGCGCTGCTTGCCAAGCATGGCGTGGCGCTTGCCGAGATCGCCGAGAAGAAGGGCGTGCTGCTCAATTACGAGGCGGCGGTGGCCGGCGGCATTCCTGTCATCAAGACGATGCGCGAGGCAATGGCCGGCAACGCGGTGACCCGTGTCTTCGGCATTCTCAACGGCACCTGCAACTACATCCTGACGCGCATGGAGGCCGAGGGCATTTCCTTCGACGCCTGCCTGAAGGACGCGCAGCGGCTGGGTTACGCCGAGGCCGATCCGACCTTCGACATCGAAGGCCACGACACGGCGCACAAACTGTCAATCCTGACCAGCCTTGCCTTCGGCACCAGGATCGCCGCCAACGACATTTATATGGAAGGCATCTCCAACATCACGCAGGCCGACATCCGCGCGGCGGCCGATCTCGGCTACCGCATCAAGCTGCTCGGCGTCGCCCAGCGCACCGAGAGCGGCATCGAGCAGCGCGTGCACCCGACCATGGTGCCGACGGCATCGGTCATCGCGCAGGTGCATGGCGTCACCAATGCGGTGGCGATCGAGACCGATATTCTGGGCGAGCTCCTGCTTTCCGGCCCTGGCGCCGGCGGCAACGCCACCGCGTCGGCGGTGATCGGCGACATTGCCGATATCGCCAAGAGCCGGCCCGGCTTCCAGCACGCGCCGGTGTTCGGCTGGCCGGCGAAGGAACTGAAACCCTATAAGAAGGCGGGGATGCGCAGCCATGCCGGCGGCTATTTCATACGGCTGACGGTGCATGACCGGACCGGCGTGTTCGCGGCCATCGCCAAGCGCATGGCCGACAACGACATCTCGCTGGAATCGATCGTTCAGCAAGCCACCAGCGCGGAAACCCAGGAACAGAAGACAGTGATCCTCGTCACGCACGAGACGACGGAAGCGGCGGTGCGCAAGGCTGTGGAAGGCATCACCAAGGACGGTCATCTGACCGACAAGCCGCAGGTGATCCGCATCGAGCGGGCGGAATAAGTCCAGTCCAATTCCGCCTTCAATCGATTGATTTCGCTGTCATTTCGAAAAATGACTGGGCCAAGTCTTGCCGTTGTCATGGAGCTTTGCCAGAAGAAGCCCGCCTCTGGCGGGAGGCGGAGCAATTCCGGTGCTCAACCGTTCTGGGATTGCTCGACGCAAACAGACAACGAGGAACGCCCATCCATGAACATCGCCCAGAACATCGCCGCCGGTCTCGACCGGATCCTTACGATGGAAGTCGTGCGCGTGACCGAACGGGCCGCCGTCGCAGCCGCAAGGCTGCGCGGGCGCGGCGATGAGAAGGCCGCCGACCAGGTGGCGGTGGATGCCATGCGCCAGGAACTCAACCGGCTGGCCATCAAGGGCACGGTGGTGATCGGCGAGGGCGAGCGCGACGAGGCGCCGATGCTCTATATCGGCGAGGAGGTCGGCACCGGCAAAGGTCCGGCCGTCGACATCGCGCTCGATCCGCTCGAGGGCACGACGATCTGCGCCAAGAATCTGCCCAACGCGCTTGCCGTCATCGCGATTGCGGAAAAGGGCAGCCTGCTGTTCGCGCCCGACGTCTATATGGACAAGATAGCCATCGGTCCCGGCTACCCGGAAGGCCTGATCGATATCGACGCCTCGCCGGCGGAAAACCTCGCCAATCTGGCCAAGGCCAAGGGCGCGGCGGTTACCGACATCACAGCCTGCATCCTCGACCGGCCGCGTCATGCCAAGCTGATCGACGCCGTGCGCGCCACGGGCGCCGCGATCCGGCTGATCGGCGACGGCGATGTCGCCGGCGTCATCCACACCACCGATCCGGACGAGACCGGCATCGACATCTATCTCGGCACCGGCGGCGCGCCGGAGGGCGTGCTGGCGGCGGCTGCGCTGCGCTGCACCGGCGGGCAGATGCAGGGCCGGCTGATCCTCGACACGCCGGAGAAGGCAGCGCGGGCGGAGAAGATGGGCATTTCCGATCCGAAGCGGATCTACCGCGCCCAGGACATGGCGCGCGGCGACGTGCTCTTCGCGGCGACCGGCGTCACCGACGGCAATTTGCTCGACGGCGTGAAGTTTGGCCGCACCTTCGTCACCACTCACACAATCGTGCTGCGGTCGTCCTCGCGCACGGTGCGCGAGATCAAGGCCCGTCACCAGGATCTGGACAAGTTCTGATTCGCCTGCCCGGGCGCTTTGCCGCAATCCGAGGAAGAACGTTCCACACCTTTCCCCGGATTGCTCGCCGCCCCGCAATTGCTCCGGCCGTCGCATGTTGATATCTGCGCAAGGATGATGTGCAGACGGCGCGTCGCATGACGGGCGAGAAACGGTTCTTCCTCGATGTCAGGCAGTCGGCGACGGGTGTTTCCTGGGAACACCGGCTGACCGAGCGGCAGGACATGGCCGCGCTCGCGATCGCGCAAGGCCACGGCGTGCCTGATATCGTGGCGCGGGTGCTTGCCGGGCGCGGCGTCAGCGTGGAGCAGACCGGGCGCTTCCTCGATCCGACCATCCGCGAGCTTCTGCCGAATCCGGCATCGCTGACCGATATGGAGAAAGCGGCGGCGAGGCTGGCCGAGGCGATCGTCGCGCGTGAGAAAGTCGCGATCTTCGGCGACTATGACGTCGACGGCGCCGCCTCGTCGGCGCTCCTGAAACGCTTTCTCACGCATTTTTCCGTACCGTCCGAAATCTATATCCCGGACCGCATCTTCGAAGGCTACGGGCCCAATCCGGAAGCGATGCGGGAGCTGATCTCGCGCGGCGCGAAGCTGATCGTCACCGTCGACTGCGGCACCAACAGCGCGACCTCGATCCAGGCGGCCAGGGAAGCCGGCGCCGACGTCGTGGTGCTCGACCATCACCAGGTCGGCGGCCCGCTGCCGCCGGCAGAGGCCGTGGTCAATCCCAATCGAGAGGACGACCTGTCGGGGCAGGGACATTTGTGCGCCGCCGGCGTCGTCTTCCTGTGCCTGGTGCAGACAGCCAAGGTGCTGCGTGAGCGGCTGCCGAATGCCGCGCCGGTCGACCTGCTTTCGCTGCTCGATCTCGTCGCGCTGGCGACGGTCTGCGACGTGGTCCCGCTCACCGGTGTCAACCGCGCCTTCGTCGTCAAGGGACTGCAGGTGCTGCGCCAGCAGAAGAACGAGGGGCTGGCGGCGCTGGCACGTGTCTCGCGCATCGGCGAGCCGATCAACACCTTCCATCTTTCCTTCCTGATCGGGCCGCGCATCAATGCCGGCGGCCGCATCGGCGATGCAGCGCTGGGGAGCCGGCTTTTGGCCACCGACGATCCCGTCGAGGCGGCAAGCATCGCCGAGACGCTGGACCGGCTGAACCAGGAACGGCAGCAGATGGAGCAGGAGATGCTGGCGCAGGCGCGCGCCGAGGCCGATGCCGAGCTTGCCGGCGGCAACGGTCCCGCCATCATCGTCACGGCCAGCAACAGCTGGCATCCGGGCATTGTCGGGCTGATCGCTTCGCGGCTCAAGGATTACGCCCGCCGGCCGGCCTTTGCCATCGCCTTCAATTCGACCGGCATCGGCACCGGCTCCGGCCGTTCGGTGACTGGCTTCGATCTCGGCCGGCTGGTGCGCGAGGCGGCGGCTGCGGGACTGATCGTCAAGGGCGGCGGCCACGCGATGGCCGCCGGCGTCACCGTCGAGCGCGCCAAGCTCGGCGAGTTGCGCGCCTTCTTCGAGGAGCGCGCCGCGGCCGACGTATTCCGGCTGCAGAACGAGGAGAGCCTGGCGATCGACGGCGCTCTAGCCGCCGAAGGCGCCACGATTGCGCTGCTCGACGCGCTGGAGAAAGCCGGACCGTTCGGCGCCGGGCATATCGCGCCGGTGTTCGTGTTGCCGCGGCACCGGTTGACCGATGCGCGCGCGATCGGCACCAATCACATTCGGGCGGACCTGCAGTCGCAAAGCGGCGGCAATATCCAAGCGATCGCTTTTCGTGCCGTCGATACCACGCTCGGCGAATTCCTTTTCAAAAACAGGGGCAGAACCGTGCATGTCGCCGGTTCGCTGTCGGGCAATTACTGGAACGGCAACCGCACGGTGCAGTTTCGCATCAGCGATGCGGCGCTCGCTTAAGGTATGTTGATATTCAGGTGAGCCCGGCCTGCAAATGGCGGCTTCCTGCGCTTCCGGTGCTCACGTACGAAAAGTACGCTCCGCTCCGGTTCTCGGAACCCGCCATTTTCGACTCGGCCTGACCTGAATCTCAACACACCTTAAAGCGGTGCCGTACCGGGGTCACACGAGGACGGATTGCAGCCGGGTCAGTTCGCTGATCTGCGCCTTCGTCGCCTGGTAGCCGATGCTGATCGCCTCGTCGGCGCGGTGGAATTCCGTCAGGCCGATATGGCTAAGCTTCGGCTGCAGCGACATATCCGGCGGATCGCCGGCCAGCCTGGCGCGCGAGATCCGGTCCTGAATGATGTTGAAGGCCTCGACCATGACGCCGGTGATGCCCAGGCGTGTCTGATGTGACTGGGTATTGACCTGGCCGGGGCGAGGCGCGTCGTTCTCGACGAGCAGCTCGCCGGCGCTGTGCTTGATGACAGCCGCACGCCCGAACAGGTCGTAATGCAGGTTGACCGCCACGACGAGCGGCTGCTCATAGGCGCGGCAGACGGAGACCGGCACCGGATTGACCAGCGCGCCGTCGACCAGCACGCGGCCGTTGCACGCCACCGGCTCGAAGACGCCCGGCAGCGCATAGGAGGCGCGCATGGCGGTGACGAGCAAGCCGCTCGACAGCCAGATTTCATGGCCGGTGCGGATTTCGGACGCGACGGCGACGAAGGGTTTCGACAGGTCCTCGAAGCGGGCGCCGTCGAGGTGCTCGCGCAGGCGCTGGTCGAGCTTCATGCCGCCGAACAGGCCGCTGCCGCGCAGATTGAGGTCGAGAAGGCCGAAGATGCGCCGCTTGGTCAGACTCCTGGCGAATTCCTCCAACTCATCCAGCTTGCCGGCCAGGTAGCAGCCGCCCACCAGGGCCCCAACCGAGGTGCCGGCGATCATCGATACTTCGATGCCGGCCTCGTCAAGCGCGCGCAGCACGCCGATATGGGCCCAGCCGCGGGCGCAGCCGCCGCCAAGCGCCAGCGAGATGCCTGCTTTCCTGCCTTGCTTCGGATCGGGCACGCCGCCGGACGATGCGGGGCCGTTGGCCTCCCGAACGTCAGGTTTGCTGCGCAATGACGCCCATTCGAGCATCACGATCTCCCCTTGTCCCATATCCCTTCTACCGCAAGGATATTTGAGAATAGTGAATCTGAGTGGTTTGTGAATATTGAATGGTTCACACCGGCTTCCGATACGTCTTATCCGCATCGAACAGCGGCCTGCTGCCGTCGTCGGCAAGCGTCGCCTTGCCGTCGTTCAGCCCCACCGTCCGATAAAAACAAGAACGCCGTCCGGTGTGGCAGGTTGCGTCGTGGCCCAACACTTTGACGCGCAACCATATCGCGTCTTGGTCACAATCCGTGCGCATCTCGACGACCTGCTGGAAGTTGCCCGAGGTTTCGCCCTTCTTCCACAATGCGTTGCGCGAGCGCGACCAGTAATGGGCGATGCCGGTCTCCAGCGTCAGCGCCAGCGCTTCGGCATTCATATGCGCGACCATCAACAGCATGCCGTCGGCAGCGTCCGTCACGACGACGGTGACGAGACCCGCGGCATCGAAGCGCGGAGAAAGGAGCGAGCCTTCCTCCAACGCTTTCTTGTCTGACGGAGCTTTTGGAAATCCGACTGCCGACATCGCCGTCCTTATGTGTTTGACCGGCGAGGGCCGGCAAATCAGCCGCCAGAGCGCACCATGGTGACGAAACGGACCTGCTCCTCGGGCGTGTCCTTGAAGACGCCGGTGAAGGTCGAGGTCAGCGTGTTCGAGCCCTGCTTACGGATGCCGCGCATGGCCATGCACATATGCTCGGCCTCGAGCATGACGGCGACGCCGCGCGGGTTGAGCACTTCCTGGATGACGCCGGCGATCTGCGCGGTCATTGCTTCCTGCGTCTGCAGGCGATGCGCGAAGATATCGACGACACGGGCGATCTTCGACAGGCCGACGACCTTGCCGTCCGGCAGATAGCCGACATGCGCCTTGCCGATGATCGGCACCATATGGTGCTCGCAATGCGAATGGAACTTTATGTCCTTGACGATGACGAGGTCGTCATAGCCGGCCACTTCCTCGAAGGTGCGGCCAAGCTCGTCGGCCGGGCACATGTCGTAGCCGTTGAACATTTCGCGGAAGGCCTTGGTGACACGCTTAGGCGTATCGACCAGGCCTTCGCGGTCCGGATTGTCGCCGGTCCAGCGCAACAGTGTTCGCACGGCGGCCTCGACCTCGGCTTCGCTCGGGCGGTCAGTGACGGGCTTCTCCAGATATTCGGAGGGGGGCATGATTTTCTTGATGACGGCATCCATAAAGGCGTCTCCCGTAGTCCCACTCAAAGGTGGGACGAGTTGAACGGACCACGACCTTTTGGGTGAAAATCGCCCATTTCCATCCCGAAAGCGGCGTGAACAGATGAGCAAGGACAACGGCTTCTCATCGCCTTGTCGATGCCCGACTGCCACCATTATATATGGTTACGGCAAAGCGAAAGGAAGACGCGAGAGCGGCAAAGCCTGTTCGCTGGGCGGCGACGGATTGGAAAAATATGATCGACGACGTCTACAATGCGAAAATTCTCGGCTTCGCCGGAAACATCGGACGTATCGGCCGTCTTGATCACCCCGACGCGACCGCCAGGGCGCATTCCAAATTGTGCGGCTCGACCGTCACCGTCGACCTCAAGATGGATGGCGATGTGGTGACCGATTTCGCCCATGACGTGAAGGCCTGCGCGCTCGGCCAAGCCTCATCCTCGATCATGGCCCGGCACGTGGTCGGCGCCAGCGCCGACGAATTGCGCGCCGTGCGCGAAACCATGCTGAAGATGCTGAAGGAGAACGGCGCGCCGCCTGAAGGCCGCTTCGCCGACCTCAAATATCTGGAACCGGTGCGCGACTATAAAGCTCGCCATGCCTCGACGATGCTGACCTTCGATGCGGTGGTCGATGCGATCGGCCAGATCGAGAAGAAGCGCGCCGATCAAGCAGCCTGAGATAGGGCTTAGGCCGCTCCCCTGGTCACGGCGAATTCGCTTCGGATCCAGTCGGCGAATGCTTTGGCCGGTTCCGGCAGATCTGACAAGCTCCTGGCCACCAGCCAGTAGGCGCCCGAAGCGACATCGATATCGAACGGCTTGATCAAAGTGCCCGACGCGAGCTCTTCGCCGACCTGCAGGAGGTCGCCGAGCGCCACGCCATGTCCAAGCAGCGGAGCCTGTTTCGAAAGGGAGACATCGGCCAGCATCGGGCCACGGGCGGGAACCGCATCAGCGGGCACGCCGGCTGCCTGGAACCAGCGCGCCCAGCCCTGGCGGTTTTCTTCATGCAGCAGCGTGTAATGGCGAAGGTCGACCGGCTTTTCCAGGGGAGGGCCGGAGGCGAGCAGCGCCGGCGACAGAACCGGTGAATCGACGGTCGAGGCCAAGCGCTCGGCCTCGCTGCGCGGCCAGGAGGTGGCGTGCGCGCTGAAACGCAAGGCGAGCTCGGGCTGATCGCTGCGGAACTCGATCGGCCGCGGATCGACTTCGAGTGACACATCGATGTCGGGCCGCAATTGGCGAAAGCGATTGAGCCGCGGCACCAGCCACACGGCGGCAAGCGATGGCTCGACGCTGACGCGGACCACGGCTTGCGCCGGCGAGCTCAAATGCCGGCCGGCCGTCTCGAAACTCCTGAGCGCCGTCAGCGGCAGCCGGCCACGCTTCATGTCGCATAACCCCAAGTTATTCGAAGCGGAAATTATACTCGTTTGAGAGGGGAGGCCAGCGGCGGTCTAATCCGTCTCAAAGGAGACCTGCCATGATCGAGTTCCTGGCCATTTTCAGCGACATGATACGGATAGCGACCTTTCAATGGCACGGCGAAGTCGCGCGCAGGCGACGTCACCATGACTGTCGCGATCTTTTCCATCACCATCGCCCATGGACCGGCAGCCATCCCGTCCGGCGCTCCGGGCCTTGAGGGCAAAAGCATTGCGTTTCAACGCCGAAGCCCACATCTATCGCGCAGTGAAACAGGCTGCGGAGCGATGGGCGACCATCACAGTCACATGCATGGCGTCCGGCCGGTGCAGCGCGGGCGCAACTGGCCGGGGCCTTGGCGCAAGACGCCCGGGCGCGTGCTCGGCACATCGGTCGTGCGCCTCTATCAGCTGACGCTCTCAGGCTTCGTCGGCAATAGCTGCCGACACCTGCCGACCTGCTCCGAATATGCGCATGAGGCGATCGCCCGCCATGGCCTCTGGGCCGGCGGCTGGATGGGGCTGTTCCGGGTGTTGCGCTGCGGACCGTTCGGAACGCATGGCATCGACCGCGTGCCGGAGACGCTTGCGGCCCGCTATGTCTGGTTCATGCCCTGGCGCTATTGGGGGATCGGCAAAAGGCGCAACGAACCCGAAATCTGACTGCTTCGGCGTTGGCGCGACCCGGATTTTAACGATCCGGTAGGGTTAACGCGAAGCTGCACAAACACTGCGAATTTGAGACAAAATCGAGACAAGTCGCCCCGCTAAGCCGCTCCCGCAATCTCATACCGGAGTGACTTGGTCATGCGCCAGATGGACCGCTATCCCTTCATTTTCGCCATCGTCCTTTTCCTTCTGGCCTGGATGCTGGGCTTGCCGGTGCGGGCGCAATCGGCGCCGCTCAGCGACATCCACTGCACGCTGATCCAGGATGCGCAAAGCGGGGTCACGCTCCACCAGGACGGCGTCTGCGACCAGCGCGTCAGCCCGGCTTCGACGTTCAAGGTGCCGCTCGCGCTGATCGGCTACGATGCCGGCATCCTGAGCGATCAGCACACGCCAAGTTGGGACTACAAGCCGGAATTCAAGGCGGCGAAGCGCGATCAGAAGACCGTCGATCCGACGATCTGGGAGCGCGATTCCATCGTCTGGTATTCGCGCGAGATCACGCGGCGCCTCGGCGCTGAGAAGTTCGCCGGCTACGTGTCGAAATTCGGCTATGGCAACAAGGACGTCTCGGGCGATGCCGGCAAGGACAATGGGCTCACGCAATCCTGGATCAATTCCTCGCTCGAAATATCGCCGGTTGAGCAGACGGCTTTCCTGCGAAAGCTGGTCGCGGGCAAGATGCCAGTGTCGGCGAAGGCGCATGAGATGACCCAGGCGATCCTGCCCACCTTCACGGCAGGAGACTGGACGGTGCAAGGCAAAACGGGCAGCACCAGGCTCGGCCAGGACGGCAAGCGTTCGCTCGGCTGGTTCATCGGCTGGGCGGACAAGGGTGGCCGCCGCATCGTCTTTGCCAGGTTGGTCGTCGATGCAAAGCGTACCGACAAGCCGAAGGGCCTCGCGACGCGGGCGGCTTTCCTGAACGACTTACCTGGCTTCATCAAATAGAAAGGCCTCGCGACTTTACGGCGGCGGAATCTGCCTCTAAAACCGCGCCGCTGCCGGACGCCTCCGGCTAACCCTCCGCAGCCGCAACGCATCCTGCGGCTGCGTTTCACCACCCGCGCTCGTTTGCGGGACTGGATAGGAGAACCCTGATGCCGAATTCCGTTTCCCTGACATTTCCCGATGGTTCCGTCCGAGAGTACGACGCGGCGCTGACTGGTGCTGCCCTTGCCGAATCGATCTCCAAGTCGCTGGCGAAGAAGGCCGTAGCCTACAGCCTCGACGGCACCGTGCGCGATCTTTCCGATCCGCTCGGCGCGTCCGGCAAGGTCGAGATCATCACCCGCGAGGATCCGCGCGCGCTTGAGCTCATCCGCCACGATACGGCGCATGTGCTGGCCGAGGCCGTGCAGGAATTGTGGCCGGGAACGCAGGTGACCATCGGGCCGGTGATCGAGAACGGGTTCTATTACGACTTTGCGCGCAACGAGCCGTTCACGCCGGACGATTTCCCGGTGATCGAAAAGAAGATGCGCGAGATCATCCAGCGCAACAAGCCGTTCACCAAGGAAGTCTGGTCGCGCGAGAAGGCGAAGAAGGTGTTCGCCGAGAAGGGCGAGCGCTACAAGGTCGAGCTGATCGACGCCATCCCCGAGAATCAGGACATCAAGATCTACGCGCAGGGCGACTGGTTCGATCTCTGCCGAGGTCCGCACATGGCTTCGACCGGGCAGATCGGCAATGCCTTCAAGCTGATGAAGGTGGCCGGCGCCTATTGGCGCGGTGACTCGAACAATCCGATGCTGACGCGCATCTACGGCACCGCCTGGGCCGACCAGGCGCAGCTCGATGCCTATCAGAGGCTGCTGGAGGAGGCCGAGAAGCGCGATCACCGCAAGGTCGGCCGCGAGATGGACCTGTTCCATTTCCAGGAAGAGGGGCCGGGCGTCGTCTTCTGGCACGCCAAGGGCTGGAAGATGGTGCAGAACCTGATCAACTATATGCGCCGCCGCCTCGACGAGCACGGCTATCAGGAAGTCAACGCGCCGCAGGTGCTGGACAAGAGCCTGTGGGAGACGTCGGGACACTGGGGCTGGTATCGCGACGCGATGTTCAAGGTCACCGTCGCCGGCGACGACACCGACGACGACCGCGTCTTCGCGCTGAAGCCGATGAACTGTCCCGGCCATGTGCAGATCTTCAAGCATGGGCTGAAGTCTTACCGCGAACTGCCCGTCAAGCTTGCGGAGTTCGGCAATGTGCATCGCTACGAGCCCTCGGGCGCGCTGCACGGGCTGATGCGCGTGCGCGGCTTCACGCAGGACGACGCGCATATCTTCTGCACCGAGGAGCAACTGGCAGCCGAGTGCCTGCGCATCAACGACCTGATCCTGTCGACCTATGCCGATTTCGGCTTCGACGAGGTCAGCGTGAAGCTGTCGACCCGGCCGGACAATCGCGTCGGCACCGACGAGGCCTGGGACCATGCCGAAGCGATCATGAGCAATGTGCTGGAGACGATCCGCACGCGCTCCGGCAACCGCATCAAGACCTCGATCAATCCGGGCGAGGGCGCTTTCTACGGGCCGAAATTCGAGTATGTGCTGAAGGACGCCATCGGCCGCGAATGGCAATGCGGCACTACGCAGGTCGACTTCAACCTGCCGGAACGCTTCGGCGCCTTCTATATCGGCTCGGATTCGGAGAAGAAGCAGCCGGTCATGGTGCATCGCGCCGTTTGCGGCTCGATGGAGCGGTTCCTCGGCATCCTGATCGAGAACTATTCCGGCCATTTCCCGCTGTGGTTCGCGCCGCTGCAGGTGGTGGTGGCGACGATCACCTCGGATGCGGATGAATACGCCATCAAGGTGGTCGAGCGGCTGAAGGCGGCCGGGTTGCTTGCCGAAACGGACCTGCGCAACGAGAAGATCAATTACAAGGTGCGCGAACATTCGCTCGCCAAAGTGCCGGTCATCCTCGTCTGCGGCAAGCGCGAAGCGGAAGAGGAGACGGTCAATGTCCGCCGGCTGGGCTCCCGCGACCAGGAATCGCTGAAGCTCGAGGACGCGGTGAAGGCTCTCGCCGACGAGGCGGTCTCGCCCGACCGCAAACGCCGCGCCGCCTGAGCATACCAGCACTCCCTGAAATGGCGGTGGCCGGTCCACCGCCATTTTCATATGCCTGTCACGCCAGCCCTGTAACGAGCCGCCATGCTCAAATTGAAACTGCGGGAAAGACGTTTTCCCGAGCTCTCCTATGCCAATGCGCATCAACCGGTGCTGACGCGCTGGTTCATCCATTCCGTCGAGGGCCTGTCCGGCCGCGACCGTTTCGCCGTGCTTTATGATTTCTGGCGCCGCCAAGTGGTGCCGACCGGCGACCGCGTGTTCAGCCGCATGCTGGAATTGATCGACGTCAAGGTCCGCAACGCCGTGCGATGGCCGCCGGCGGCGCTGCCGGACACGCCGCTGGTCATCGTCGCCAACCATCCCTTCGGCATCGGCGACGGCATCGCGGTGCTGTCGCTTGCCGAGCAGCTCGGCCGGCCGTTCCGGGTGATGATCCACAAGGACCTGCTCAGGATCCGCGAGATGGAGCCCTATTCGCTGCCGATCGATTTTTCCGAGACCAAGGAAGCGCTGAAGAACAACATGGCGGTGCGCCACGAAGCGGTGCGGCTGTTGAAGGAAGGCGTCACCATCGTCGTCTTTCCCGCCGGCGGCGTCGCGACGGCGCCCAAGGGTTTTGGCCGCGCCATCGACCTGCCGTGGAAGATGTTCCCGGCCAAGCTCATTCAGGATGCCAAGGCGTCGGTCATCCCGATGCATTTCTCCGGCCAGAACGGCCGTCTGTTCCATCTCGTCAGCAGTCCGATGAACATGGCCGAGCGCGACAATCGCGTGGCGAAGTTCATCGGCAAGGCATCGCTGACATTGCGCACCTCCTTGCTCATCCGCGAGTTCGCCCGCCTGTCGGGCAAGACGATCGAGGTGCGCATCGGCGATGTGCTGAGATGGAGCGACCTTGAGCCGCTGCGCGATCGCAAGGCGCTGCTCGATCGCCTCCATCGCGCTGTCTTCGACCTCGCGGCGCCTTCTGCGCAGCGTGGCCGCGTGCCGTTCCTGGCGAAGCGGATGCGTAAGGCCGCCTGAATAAAAGCGATTAGTCCGCGCCTTCCTCGGGGTCGATGGCGGACTGTTCGTTGGCCACCACCTCGATTTCCTGGTTCTGGCCAGCGACCACCGTGAAATCCTTCTGATAGATGCGATCACGGTTCTTGGCGATGATGGTGTACTGGCCCTCGGCCAGCACCATCGAAGCGAAGGCGCCGACCGCCTCCTTGATCGGATCGCCGCTCTCGTTGAGCAGCGACCAGGACGTGTCGGCGATGGCTTCGCCGCCGGGCTCGCGCACCAGCTTCATCGTCATCTCGGCAGCGCGGTGCTCCACGGTCGCCTCCGTCAGCTTGCCGGCCTCGACGCGGATGTCGGAGCGGATCACCGCGTTGACCGCGCCATAGGTGGAGACGACATGGTAGGTGCCGGCGTTCAGCCGCACCACGGTGTTCGGCGCGACGTCGGGAGCGATCAGCGGCCGGTCGCCATTGGCCGCGGCCTGGCCTTCATAGATAGAGAAGCGCAGTTTCTTCGGCGCGATGGGCGCGCCGCCCGACGTCACGGCGTCGAGCTTCAGGCCGCCGGCGTCGAGCACGAGGCTTTCGCGCCTGGCCTCCTTGCCGACGGTGATGCGCTTGGTGGCGCCGGCGCGTCCGTAGGAGGCATGGACAAGATAGCTGCCGGGGTCGAGCTGGAACACGGCCGTGCCGCCATGGGCGGATGCCACCATCGGCAGCTTGCCGTCGCTGGCGGGCTGCGGCTTGAAGACCCGCCAGACGATGCCGCGGGTGATGTCGGCGCCCTTGTCGGTCAACTGCGCCGACAGCGTGATGGCGCCGCCGCTGCCGAGCGCCAGCGGTCCCTCCGTCTTCGGTGTCGCGTAGCTCGAAATGCCTGGAAGCTTGATGTCGCTGACATCGTTGGCGTTCTGGGCCAGCGCGAAAGAAACCGGCACCGCGAACAACGCAGCGACGAGTACGATCACGAAAAGGCGCAGGGTTCCCTCAAACATGCCTTGCGTTGAAGCCCAAGGCGGTGGCAATTTCAAGGCCTAGGAGTGCGCTGCCTTCCCTCAGCGGCTTCTTATCCGGCGCAAAACGCCACCGCCCAAGCCGCCCGACCTCCCGATGGCGTGCTTCAGCTCAAAATCGAATGTCTTCAGGAGACTTGCGCCCATGGCGTCGCCGATCATCGACTTCCTGCTCACCCGCAATTCCGCGCCGATCCCGGACCTGAAGGAGCCGGCGCCAAGCGATGCCGAGATCGCGACGATGATCGCGGCGGCTTCCCGCGTTCCCGACCACGGTCGGCTCGAGCCCTGGCGCTTCATTCTTTATCGCGGCGAGGCGCGCATCGAGATCGGCAAGAAACTGGCAGCACTCGCCGAGCGGCGGGAGGGGCCGCTGCCGGAAGGCCGGCGCAACCAGGAATTGGCGCGCTTCTCGCGCGCGCCGCTGGTGATCGGCGTCATCTCGGTACCTAAGGAGAACCCGAAGATCCCGCAATGGGAGATGTTCCTGTCGGGCGGCATGGCGGCGATGAACCTGATGATCGCGGCCAACGCGCTGGGCTATGGTACCAACATGATCAGCAACTGGTACTCCGATGTCCCGGAGGGCAGGGCGATCCTCGGCCTTTCGCCGCAGGAGCGCGTCATCGGCTTCGTCCATATTGGTTCCTATCAAGGGCCGGCGCCGGAGCGGCCACGGCCCGACCCGGCGAAGCTCTATGCCGATTACACCGGTCCCTGGGCCGGTTAGGACCTTTTGCGGATTTTCGAAACGGCCGCGGAAGCGGCAGGGCCGGCGCGGCGGGCGGTCATGACGGCGCGCACATAGCCCGGCTCGCCGATGCGTATGCTGCCGTCGGGGAGCCCGAGAATACGGTCGAGCGCGATCTCGTAGAGCCTCACGCGGTTCTCCAGCGCTTCTATGGCCACATCCATGTCCGCATCGCTGCCATCGACAATGGCTTTGGCGACAACGTCATGGGTGGCCATGCCGAACTGCATGACGATGTCCGCGACGCCTTCAGGATCGAAGGTGCGGAAGGTACCGTCCGCCACGCCTTGCTTGATGATTTCGACCAGCAAGGGCGAAAAGGCCGCGCTGGCCGCCAGGTTGATGCGGTGGAACAGCACCAGGTTTTCCGGCCGGAACATTGTCTCGAACAGCGCCCAGGCCTCCGCCGCGGTTTCCACCTTGGCCTGCCGTGATTTCGCGAGCAGGGCGTTGAGACGTCCAAGCGGATCGAGCGCCGGATCGGCGAGTACATCCTGGACGCCGGCCAGCGCCTGTCTGGCGAAACGCTCCGCCAATGCCTCCAGCAGGGCCTCCTTGGAGGCGAAGTAGTGATAGAAGGCGCCCTTCGAGATGCCGGCGGCGGCGATGACGTCGTTGAGGCTCGCTTTGTCGTAGCCATGCATCAGGAACAGCGCCTGGGCATGGTCCAGCAGCTCTTCGCGCCTGAGTTCCGGGTGCTTGATGATGCGAGGCATGACGAAACCTTCTGCACGCGGCGGCCGTTCCCGTCCAGATGCCTGACGCCGATTGCGCTTGAGAATAGACCGTCGGTCGGTATAATAGACCACCGGTCTGATTCGACAACCGTGGCAGCGGCGTCACGGAAGGTTGTTCATGGTCTCGAGATTGGTTGTCCAGACATTCGCATGGTTCGGCATCATGGGCGTGCTGCTGTTTCTGTCGGCAGGTACGCTGCACTGGACCGGAGCCTGGCTGTACATAGTCGTGATGGTCGGACTGAGCCTTACCATGGGCGTGGCGCTCGCCCGGCGCGATCCAGGCCTGATGAATGAGCGCCTCCGCCCGCCGATCCAGAAGACCCAGACCGCGGCCGACAAGATAGTGCTCAGAATATTGCTGCTCGGCATTTTCGCCTGGCTGGTCCTGATGGGGCTCGATATCCGTTTCGGCTGGTCGGCAGCTCCCGTCTGGGTGCAAGTGGTCGGCGTGCTGGTCCTGCTCGCCGGCATCTGGATCTGTTATCTCACGATGCTGGAAAACAGTTTCGCGGCGCCTGTCGTGAAGATCCAGGACGAGCGTGGACAGAAGGTGATCACCACCGGTCCGTATAGCTATGTCCGCCACCCTATGTATGCGGGCGCCATACTCTATTTCGCGGGCACGGCGTTGCTGCTCGGCTCCTGGTGGGGACTGGCAGCGGTCCTCGCCTTCATCCTCCTGCTCGCCATCCGCACCTTCATCGAGGAAAAAACGTTGCGGGCCGGCCTGCAGGGCTATGACGATTATGCCGCGCGCGTCCGCTACAAGCTGATCCCGATGGTCTGGTAAACCTCAGGCAAGACTGCTCGCCGCTCTCGAGCGTTTCACCGTTCCACGGAAACGGTGAAATGCTCCATCTTCTTGTTTGTACGCAATTCCGGACGGAAGACCGCTTCACACTTTTCCTGGAGTTGCTCTGGCGCGAGCCAGCAAACGCTCGGCCAGGCGCAAATGCGGCCTGTCGTACATCTTGCCGTCGATGCCGACGACGCCGGGATTTCCCGCCGCCGCGAAGGCATCGACGATCACCCGCGATCGCGCGACCGCTTCGGCCGACGGCGTGAAGGCGGCGTTGATGGCCGGCACCTGCGCCGGATGGATCGCCATCTTGCCGGTGAAGCCGTCGCGCTCGGCCTCTCGGCATTCAGCCTCGAAGGCGGCCATGTCACGGAAGTCGGGAAAGACGGTGTCGATAGCGGCGACTTCGGCAGCGCCCGCCGCCAGAATGGTCATGGTGCGCGCCAGGCGAAACACGTCGGTGTAACGGCCGCTCTCGTCGCGGGCCGAGCGCGCGCCGATCGCCGCGGACAAGTCCTCCGCGCCCCAGGTCAGGCCGGCAAGCCGCGCGCTCGCGCCGGCATAGCTTGCCGCCGCCAGCACGCCTGCCGCCGTCTCGGTGATGATCGGCAGGATTCTTATGGCGCCGTCCGGCAGTCCGTTTTCGGCCTCCTGCACGCGCAGCTTCGCCGCAAGTTGCTGAACGTCCTGCCCGCTGTTGGACTTCGGCAGCATGATGCCGTGGGGCTTCGCCGGGACAAGAGCCGCAAGGTCCTCGTCCGTCAGGCCGGTAGAGAGGTCGTTGACCCGCACATAGATGGCCGAATCCGTGCGGTGCTTTTGGCTGGAGATGAAACCGGCCGCGGTCGCGCGCGCCGCCGCCTTGTTGGCGGCGGCAACGGAATCCTCAAGGTCGACGATGATCACGTCGGCGCCGGCCTCGAAACCCTTTTCCAGCTTGCGCTCGGAATCGCCGGGCACGAACAGCAGCGAGCGCATCAGGCCGCTTTCCTCAGCATCATCGCCTGCCTGGTGCATTTGGCGACAAGAACGTCGTTCTGATTGTAGGCGCGGTGCTCGAACTCGACGATGCCGCGATCGGGCTTCGACTTGGAGTCGCGTACGGAGATGACCGTCGTCTCGACCCGGATGGTGTCGCCGTGAAAGACGGGGTGCGGAAACACCGTTTCCTTCATGCCGAGATTGGCGACCGTAGTGCCGACGGTGATGTCGTTCACCGAAATGCCGATCATCAGGCCGAGAGTGAACAGCGAATTCACCAGCGGCTTGCCCCATTCGGTTTTGGCGGCGAAGTCGAAATCGATGTGCAGAGGCTGCGGGTTGAGCGTCATCACCGAAAACAGCATGTTGTCGCTCTCGGTCACGGTCTTGCGCAGCGTGTGGCGGAAGACATGGCCGACGACAAACTCTTCCAGATAAAGCCCGGCCATGGTTCGATCTCCTCCAATGTCCTTGCTTGATAGGCGCTGGCTGGGCCTCCATCAAGCCGGTTAAGAAACATGGTGAACCGTTCGTAAACCATTTCCAGCCTACCGTTCGCGACAGGGCCGGGATCTTTCCGGCAGGGGCGCAGCTGGTCGGTATGGTTGTTTCGCACTTTCTAAAATGGATTGATACGGCAAGGGTTTCCGAGCGCGCGGCCGCCGCGAGCGCGCTGGCGCGCGCCTATATCAATTCCGATCTGCCATTCGAGGATCGCTGCGCCGCCGAGGCGGCGCTCACGCTGCTTCTGGACGACGCTTCCTCCAAGGTGCGCCTGGCGCTCGCCGAGGCGCTGTCGATGAGCCATCACGCGCCGCCGCAGGTGATCAGCGCTCTGGCCGCCGACCAGCCGGAAGTGGCGGCGCTGGTGCTGGCGCGTTCGCCGCTGCTTACCGATGCCGACCTGGTCGAGCGCGTCGCCAGCGGTCAGAAGGCGACGCAGAAGCTGATCGCTAACCGTCCGGTCGTCTCGATGTCGCTCGCGGCGGCAATCGCCGAGATCGGCGAACCGGAAGCCTGCGCCGTGCTGATCGGCAACAGCGGCGCCGAGATTGCTTCGCTCAGCTTCCGCCGCATGGCCGAGCGGCACGGCCACCTGCCGCTGGTGCGCGAGGCGCTGATCGCCGATCGGCGCCTGCCGGCCGACTGCCGGCACATGCTGCTGGTCAAGCTCGGCGAGACCCTGAAAGGATCGCCGCTGGTGCTGGCGATGATGGGGGCGGCGCGTGCCGATCGCGTCATGCGCGATGCCTGCGTGAAGGCCTCGGTGACGCTGATCGAGCGAACGCGCATGGAAGAACATGCGGCGCTGATCGAGCATCTGCGGCTGCGCGGCGACCTGACCGCAAGCTTCATCATCCGCACGGTCGCGCATGGCAAGGTGGATTTCTTCGGGTCGACGCTGGTGGCGCTTGCCCGACAATCCGAGCAGCGGGTGACCGCGCTTCTCGCCGGCGGCCATGACCTGGCGCTGCAGGCGCTGTTCCGCAGCGCCGGGCTTGCGCCGGCCACGCACGGCATCATCTTGCGCGCGCTCAAAATCTGGCGCGAGGTGGCCAATGGCCGGCGTGTCGCCGGCGTTCAGGAAGTGAGCTGGCTGATGCTGAAGGAGCTGGGCGGCCAATCGGCCGAGGGCGATCTTGCCGGGCTGGTGAAGTCGATCCATCTCGACGCGCTGCGCGAAAACGCGCGGGGCCATGCACTGGCCATCGCCGCGGCTTAGGGACACATATCAGGTCTCAGCTGAGTTCCTGGGCGAGGCCGATCAGAAGCCCCTCAGGCCCGCGTATGTAACAGAGCCGATACGCGTCCTTATACCGGATCACTTCACCGACGAGCTCGGCGCCGCGCTTGCGGAGCCTCTCCAGTGTCTCGTCGATGTCGTCCACGGCGAACATGACGCGGAGATAGCCCAGGGCGTTCACCGGGGCACTGCGGTGATCCGCCACGACGCGTGGCCTGAAGAAGCGGGACAGCTCGAGCCGGCCGTGGCCGTCCGGCGTGCGCATCATGGCAATCTCGACATGCTGATCGCCCAGCCCGGTGACACGCCCGGCCCATTCTCCTTCGATCGTGGCACGCCCTTCGAGCTCGAGGCCGAGCTCGCGAAAGAAATCGACCGTCGCGTCGAGGTCGTCGACGACGATTCCGACGTTGTCCATTCCTTTGAGCGCCATGCGTCCAACCTAGAAGGCAGCGACCGGTCCGGCAAGGAACTATTCCTGAAACTGTCGGACCGGGAAATGCGACAGGCCCCGAATTATTCAAGTACGACCCTTCGCAAAGAAGTCCGGATAATCTTCCATTGCCGCGGCAATGATGCGCAGCGAGGCGGCGATCTGCAGCATTTCGAACCGATCGCTGCGTTGGGCGATGCTGGCCGCATATTGCCGTGCCACCGCGACGGTGGCGGTCGGCTCGCCCGGCCGCCGAAACAGCAATTCTCGCGCCAAGCCGCGCAGGAAATTGCCGATGGACTCGACTGTTTCGTGCGGGACGGCGGAGTTCAGTTGGGCCTGACGCAGCCGTAACACCTCCAGCCCAACAGTGACCGCGGCGATGCTGCCGCCAAGAATAGGGTCGCCCTTGCGGCCCGTCTGCTGCACCTGCGGCATCAACTGGTTGATCCGGTCATAGGCGAGGCTTTCGAAGGCCGAGCGCCGGGGAATGCGCTCATGCAGGCAAAGCCGCGCCAGGTCCTCGCGCATCGCCTGCGAGATGCGCTCCACGGTCACCCAGGGATCGGCCGGCAGCACGACGATGAAGACGCCGATGGCAATCAGGATGCCGACCAGGATCGAGGCCGAGCCGGCGAAGAACTGCCCGGGATCGTAGATCATCTGCTGATGCGGGCTGAGGAATGCGAGGAAGTTGATGGCGAAAGCGGTGGCGACGCCGACATGGCGGGGATTTGCCATGCCGAGCGCCGCGGGCACCAGGATCGGCACGACGAAGAGCGTGAACCAGCCGAAGCCCGGTAGCGCCGGCAGCGCGACCTGGCCCACTAGAAAGGCAAAAGGCAACGCGATCAGCGTTCCGGTGAAGAAGCCCCAGGCGGACTGCACGGGATCGGGGCGCGATGCGAACAGGCTGGAGACGACGGCGACGAGGATGACGGTGCCGGCCGCTTCCGACCATTTGGTCGTCAGCCAGAAGATCGCCACGAGCAAGGTCGCTAGCGCGGCGCGCGCAGCGTTGCGCCAGGCAGCCCGGTAATCGCGGTGGACGACCAGCGCCGGCTGACCTCGCTCATTCGATTTGCGGGAGACGGGCGAGCGAAGCGCCTCCAGCCCGCGCATCACCTGCTTCAGCGCCTCGGCGAAATCACCGGCGATGGTCAGGCGGGTGATGGTGCCGACCTTGTCGTCGCCGTCATCTTTGGGGCCGTCATCTTTGGGGCCGGTATATTTGGGAAGTTCGGGCATCTCCCTGGCCTTGCCCGCTATCGCCTCGAGCCGCGCCACCCAGGGGGCGGTGTCGTCGAGCGCGCCGGGCGTTGCCGCCAGTTCGCCGACGAAGGTCTTCAGTTCGCTGCGCATCGGAATGAGCGCGGCGTTCTTCGGCCTGCGGTGGCTGTGCAGCGCACGCGCCGCCGAAAGCGCCCATAGAAGCTGACCGATCGTGCGCCGGACCGGGTGGGCGCGGGTGGCGAAGCTCGGCGCCTCCAGCCGCGCATAGGTACGCATTTCGGCGAGCGTCTGGGCATCGGCGATCAGCTTGCGCTGGAGCGCGGCAAGGCTTGCCGGATCGCCGTCGGAAAAGGCGCCGGACGCATATTCCGCGAGGTCGAGAATGCTGCGCTTCAGCCTGGAGATGATGGCGTCGGCCGCGAGCTTCGGCAGGATCAGCCGGCTAGTGACGCCGGCGCAGACGATGCCAAGCACGATCTCGGCGCATCGTGCGATGGCGAGGTCAACGACGACATGCGGCTGTCCAAGCGCCGGCAGGCCGATGATCATGGCCGTATAGCCGGCAAGGGCTGCGCCATAGGCTTCCGGGTTGCGCAGCAGCGACGAGACGAGCGTACAGACGCCGATCCACAGTGCCAGCACGGTGACCAGGAGCCAGGGATTGGCGCCGAACAGCGATGTGATGCCGATGGCCGCCAGGCCGCCGGCCAGCGTGCCGAGCAGCCGGTAGAAGCCCTTCGCCAGCACCATGCCGGCGACCGGCTGCGCGACGATGAACACCGTCATCATCGCCCATTGCGGATGGTCGAGCTTCAGCGCATAGGCGGCAAGGAGCGCGATCAGCCCCGCCGAAACCGTGCGCAGGGCGAAAATCCAATCCGAACGGGTCGGCTGTGTCAGGCCGCTGAACGGCGTCTCGGCAAGCTCCTTCAGCCGCGTCCAGGTCACATGCCCGTCTCCATATCGGAGCCTGTTATGGACCGGACGGCGCTCAGATATCCAGCACGTCTGTCTCGGCGAATTCGGCGCGCTCCTGGATGAAGCGGAAACGCGCTTCGGGCTTGGTGCCCATCAGCGCGTCGACGGCATCCTTGGTGGCCTGCTCGGCATCGATCACATCGACCCTCAGAAGCGTGCGCTTCTTCGGATCCATCGTCGTCTCCTTGAGCTGCGAGGCCATCATCTCGCCCAGGCCCTTGAAGCGGCCGATCTCGACCTTGCCGCGTCCGGTGAATTCGGTGCGCAGCAACTCGTCCTTGTGCGCGTCGTCGCGGGCATAGGCGACCTTGCCGCCCTGCCGGATCGAATAAAGCGGCGGCACGGCCATGTAGAGATGGCCGCCGCGGATCAGGTTCGGCATTTCCTGGTAAAAGAAGGTGATCAGCAGCGAGGCGATATGCGCGCCGTCGACATCGGCGTCGGTCATGATGATCACGCGGTCGTAGCGCAGATCCTCGTCGCGGTATTTCGAGCGCGTGCCGCAGCCGAGCGCCTGGATCAGGTCGGAAATCTGCTGGTTGGCGGCAAGTTTGTCGTTGCCGGCGCTGGCGACATTGAGAATCTTGCCGCGCAGCGGCAGTACCGCCTGGCTGGCGCGGTCGCGCGCCTGCTTGGCCGAGCCGCCGGCCGAGTCGCCCTCGACGATGAAGATCTCGGCGCCGGCGGCGGCATTCTGCGTGCAATCGGCGAGCTTGCCCGGAAGGCGGAGCTTGCGCACGGCGCTCTTGCGCGAGACTTCCTTCTCCTGGCGGCGCCGTACGCGCTCGTCGGCGCGCGCGATCACCCAATCGAGAAGCTTCGAGGCTTCCTGCGGATTGTCGGCCAGCCAATGGTCGAACGGGTCGCGGATAGCGTTTTCGACGATGCGCATCGCCTCGATCGTCGCCAGCCTGTCCTTGGTCTGGCCGACGAATTCCGGCTCGCGGATGAACACCGACAGCATGCCCGCGGCCGAGATCATCACGTCGTCGGTGGTGATGATCGAGGCGCGCTTGTTGCCGATAAGGTCGGCGTAGGCGCGCAGTCCGCGCGTCAGTACGTTGCGGAAGCCGGCCTCATGCGTGCCGCCCTCGGGGGTCGGAATGGTGTTGCAGTAGGAGTTGAGGAAACCGTCGCCGCCGAACCAGGTGACAGCCCATTCCAGCGAACCGTGGCCGCCCTGCTTGTCGCTCTTGCCGGCGAAAACCTCGCGCGTGACCTGGAATTCGTCACCGAGCGTCGCCTTGAGATAGTCTTTCAGGCCTCCGGGGAAATGGAACTCGGCCTTGGCCGGGGTCTGGTCCTTGTCCTTGATCAGCGACGGATCGCAGGTCCAGCGGATCTCGACACCGCCGAACAGATAGGCCTTCGAGCGAGTCATGCGGTAAAGCCGCGCCGGTTCGAAGGCGGCGCCCTTGCCGAAAATCTGCTCGTCCGGATGGAAGCGGGTCCTGGTGCCGCGACGGTTGTGGACCTCGCCGAGATGCTCCAGACCGCTGACCGGAACGCCGCGGGAGAATCTTTGCCGGTAAAGTTGGCGACCGCGCGCGACTTCGACCTCGAGGTGGTCGGACAGCGCGTTGACGACCGAAACGCCGACACCGTGCAAGCCGCCCGAGGTCTCGTAGACCTTGGAGTCGAACTTGCCGCCCGAATGCAGCGTCGTCATGATGACTTCGAGCGCCGGCTTCTTGAACTTCGGATGCGGGTCGACCGGAATGCCGCGGCCATTGTCGGTGACGGTCACGAAGCCGTCGGCGGAAAGCTCGACGTCGATGAAGGTGGCGTGGCCGGCAACCGCTTCGTCCATCGAATTGTCGATGACCTCGGCGAACAGGTGATGCATCGCCTTGTCGTCGGTGCCGCCGATATACATGCCCGGACGGCGGCGAACCGGCTCCAGCCCTTCCAGCACCTCGATATCGGCGGCGCTGTAGCTTTCGCTGCCATCGCGGGCGGCGGTCGAACGCTTCGCGGCCTGCACCAGCGGATCGGCGGGGCGCGAGGGCGCGCGCACTTGCTGCGGCTGCTTTTCCGGGTTGCCAAAAAGATCGCTGGTGTCGTCCATGCTAGCCATTAAGTCCGGTACTGCGAATCACTACTCGATACTGCCACGCTTTTGGCGGGCGAACGAGGTTCCTGTTCCGTTCAGGGATCAAACTGTCTCTTATTCCAAAACCATTCGATAACCAAGCCGGCCGAAATAGGGCGGCCGGGGGGTCGCGGGATTCCCGATTCTTTAACATTAACGCCTAGCGTGAGGCCCAACCAACAAAAGACCACGGGCGTCAGGGGTTTCGTTGTGAGGGGCAGGGCCATAACCATGATCGGCATCGCCGCCGTTTTCGGCGCGATCTCGATCTTTGCAGCGGATTTCTGGGTCAAGAGCCAGGCAAAGGCTCAGTCCGAGGTCAAGGTCGTCACGGTTGAAGCTCCGCAGCAGCCCAAGGTCGAGTTCAAGACCATCGTGGTGGCTCAAGCGCCGTTGCGCTACGGCATGGAGCTGGCACGGCCGCAGCTCGCCGAGATCCCGTGGCCGCAGGATTCCCTGCCGCAAGGCGCTTTTCCGACGATCGACAAGCTGCTCGCCGACGGCAGCCGGGTCGTGCTGTCGCCGATCGAGGTCAACGAACCGGTGCTGCTCACCAAGCTGTCGGGACCGAACGGGCGCGCCACCCTTTCCAACATACTGTCGCCGGGGATGCGGGCCGTGACCATCCGCACCGACGAGATCGCCGGCGTCGGCGGTTTCATCACGCCCGGAGACCGCGTCGACGTCGTGCTGACACGTGACGCGGGAGACATCCAGGAAGTATCCAAAAACGCGCAGGGCGCAGCCGGCTCGACGGTGACGTCCGAAGTCGTCGTCGCGGACGCCAAGGTGCTTTCGGTCGGGCAGGGCGCGGACGAGCGCAAGACCGAGCCGCAGGTCGCCAATTCGGTGACCATCGAGGTGACCAATGAGGGGGCGCAGAAAGTGGCGCTGGCCCGCACCGTCGGCACCTTGTCGCTGTCGTTGCGGTCCGCGGCCGATGCCAGCGCCAGCAATGGCGGGCTTACCACCATCTCGTCCTTCGGCGGTTCGGTAGCCGCAAAGGCGCAGGCAAGCGCCGCCTCGCTCGTCAGCGCGGTGACGAAGGAATCCGACGAGCCGAAATTCAAGACGGTGATCGTGACGCGGGGCGAGAAGGTCGAGGAATATAAGGTTCCTTCACGGGAACCGCCGCAGGAACTGCAGCAATAGCCGGTGGGGACCGGCGGGGAACGGGGCAAGATGTTCGGGTTTGATGCATTTCGGACGATCGGGGGATGGCGTCTTCTCGGCGCGATCGCGCTGGCGGCGGCAATGCTTGGCGCCGCCGCGCCGGCAAGGGCCGGCAATGACGTCGTCTATGTCTCGGCGAACAGGAACGCCTCGATCAAAGTCGCCAAGGGCAAGCCGAAGACGATCATGACGAGCGCCGCCTTCTACCAGATCGTCATCGGCGATCCGGAGATCGCGAATGTCAATCCGCTGACCGACAAGTCCTTCTATGTGCTCGGCAACAATCTGGGGACCACGGGCATCGCCCTGTTCGACCAGAACAAGCAGCTTGTCGGCACCATCGACATCGAGGTGACGCTGGATACCGACCAACTGGCCAGCACCATCCGCGCCAGCGTGCCCGACGCCAAGATCAAGGTCGGTTCGGCGAACGGCCGTGTCGTGCTGTCGGGCGAGGCCGACGATGCGGTCGCCGCCGAAAAGGCCAGCAAGATCGCGTCGCGCTTTTCCGGCAACGAGGAAGTCATCAACTCGGTCAATATCTCGTCCTCGCAGCAGGTGCAGCTCAATGTCCGCTTCGTCGAGATAAATCGCCAGGCCGGTCAGGACCTCGGCGCCAAATACGCCGCCAATTTCGCCTATGGCTTCGGCAACCGCAAAGTGGTGCTGAACCCGGACGGGGGGACGGTGACGGGGGCCGGAACCGGCGAGATCATCGGCAGCCTGCTGTCAAACGGCGTTTCGATCGACATCGCCATCAAGGCGCTGGAGGAGCGCGGATTGGCGCGGCGGCTGGCGGAGCCGAACCTGATTGCGCGTTCGGGCCAAACGGCGAGCTTCCTTGCCGGTGGCGAGTTCCCGATCCCGGTTTCCGAAGACAATGGCAAGATCAGCGTCACCTACAAGAAGTACGGCGTCGGCCTGGATTTCACGCCGACGGTGCTGAAAGACGGGCTGGTGAGCCTCGACATCGCGCCGGAAGTGTCCTCGATCGACCCGTCCGCTTCCATCCAGGTCAGCAACGGCATTTCCATTCCGGCCTTCATCGTGCGCCGCGCCAGGACATCCGTGGACCTCAAGAACGGCCAGAGCTTCATGATCGCCGGTCTCCTGCAGTCGCAGAACGACATTACGACGTCGCGGGTGCCGGGGATCGGCAAGCTGCCGGTGCTCGGTCCGCTGTTCTCGTCGAAGTCCTATCAGCGGCGCGAGACCGATCTCGTGATCATCGTGACGCCTTACCTGGTCAAGCCGGTCGATCCGTCGAGGAAGATGGTCGAGCCGACCGACGGCACCCAGCCGGCAAGTCCCGCCGATTATTTCCTCAACAACACCGAGGAAGTGGACGCCTCGGCGCCGAAGCGCCCGGTGGCGCTGGCGGACGGCAGCGCCGCCCGCCCGGTGGCTGCCACGACGTCCGGCCACTTCCTCGATCTGCCGAAGGACTAAGGCCATGCGCAGCGCCCTTTGGATTGCTCTGTTTCTGGCCGGGTTCGTGAGCGGCTGCACCAGCGACGACTATGTGCGCACCGAAGGCGTAACGCCGGGAGTCGGCAACGCGCAGGCGTCCAACACCGCCATGCAGATGGTCGACCCATGGAAATACGGCGTTCAGAACACCAGGCTTCTGGTGCCGGCCCAGCGTCCGGGTTCGGAGAGCGCCGCCGTCGGCGCGAAAGCCGGCTCCGGGTCGTCATCGACCACATCATCATCGACCACATCGAATTGATGGGCTGACGCCGATGGCATCTGGCACCAAGACAAAGAAGATCCTGCTCGTCTCGACGGACAGGACGTTTTTGCAGGACACGCGGACCGCTTTCGCGGCCTCCGAGATCATCGAGCTTCTGACGCTGGAAAAGAGCGTCAACGAGCTGCGCGGCGAGATCCTCGAAGCGGACTACGGCACGGTCATCGTCGATATGGACGCGGCCAAGCTCGAGGAGATCGAGTCGCTGCAGCGGGTCATGCGGCGGCTGGAAGGCAGGGTTCCGGTGGTCGTCGTCACCCAGGAATTCAACGCGGCAGCGGTGCGCATCCTGGTGCAGCTCAAGGTCGCCGATTTCCTGGTCAAGCCGATCACCACGGCGGACCTCGTGCGTTCCGTCATCCGCGCGCTGCAAGGGCCGGGGCGGGAAGAGAACACCGAATCGCACGTCTATACTTTCATGCCTGCCGCCGGCGGCGTCGGCACCACCACGCTCGCCCTGCAGACGGCCTTTCAGCTGCATCATTCGGTGACGCGCGGCGCCTCGACATGCGTCGTCGACCTCAATTTCCAGCAAGGCGCCTGCGCCGAATATCTCGACCTCGAACCGCGCTTCGACATCACGGAAATCGAGAACCAGCCGGAGCGCCTCGACCGGCAGCTGCTTGACGTGATGCTGTCCAAACATGCGAGCGGGCTATGCGTGCTTGCCGCTCCCACGCGCCCGTCGGACATGCGCTCGTTCAAGACCGATGTCGTGGTGCGCATGCTCGACCTCGTGGCGGCTTATTTCGACAATGTTGTCATCGACATGCCGCGCACCTGGTTCCCCTGGACCGAGACGGTGCTGCTCGGGTCGAACAAGCTTTATATCGTCGCCGAGATGACGGTGCCGTGCCTGCGCCATACGCAGCGTCTCATCCAGGCCGTCTATGAGACGGCCGGCAAGGAAGTGAAACCCAATGTCATCGTCAACCGCTTCGAGCAGAAGATGTTCGACAGCGGCATCAAGCAGGCCGACGTTCAGGAGATACTGGGCGAGCATTTCGTCGGCGGCATCTCCAACAATTACCGGCTGGTGCGCGAGGCGGTCGACCGCGGCGTGCCGCTGCACGCCATCGACCCCAACGCCAATGTCGTCAACGACCTGAAGAAGATCATCCTGCCGGAGGAGGCCATCCAGACCTCGGTCAAGTCGAAGTCTCTGTTCGGCCTGGGCAAGGGTTTGCTGAAGAGGAAGGCAGGATGACCAGCCGCTTTTCCAACCTGCAGAGCCGCGACGTCCGTCCGCAGCGGGCGCCGGAACCCGCGCCCGTCACGCACAATGCGGTCGTCATCCCGACGACCCGCAAGCCGGCGCCGCCGAGGCCTGAAGCCGCACCCGCAAAGAGCGCCAACAAGGTGCTGGACGCACGCGTGCGCATCCATCGCATGCTGCTCGAAGAGATCAACCTCGTGGCGCTGGAGCGGCTGCCCCGGGATGAAATGCGTCGGCAGGTGCATGAATTCGTCTCGGAAAAGACGCGCGAGGAGCGGATGGCGATCAACATCGCCGAGCTCGACTCGCTTGTCGACGACATCGTCGACGAAATGGTCGGCCTCGGCCCGCTGGAGCCGCTGCTCAAGGATCCCGAGATCAACGATATCCTGATCAACGGCCACCAGAACTGCTTCGTCGAAAGGCGCGGCAAGCTGCAGCAGGTCCATATCCCGTTCAAGGATGAGGCGCATCTGCTTCGAATCATTAACAAAATCGTCGCGGCGGTTGGCCGTCGCGTCGATGAATCACAGCCGATGGTCGACGCCCGCATGCTGGACGGTTCGCGCTTCAATGCGGCGATCCGCCCGGTCGGCGTCGACGGACCGCTGGTGTCGATCCGCAAGTTTTCCAAGAACAAGCTCGGCCTGCACAAGCTGGTCGAATTCGGCGCCATCACCCAGAACATGGCCGAGGTGCTGGCGGCGGCGGTGCATGCCCGCAAGACCACGATCATCTCCGGCGGCACCGGCACCGGCAAGACGACGATGCTCAACGCCTTGTCGGCCTTCATTCCGGAAGACGAGCGCCTGATCACCATCGAAGACGCGGCCGAGCTGCAATTGCAGCAGCCGCATGTCGCGCGCATGGAAACGCGCCCCGCCAATATCGAGGGCCACGGCGAATTGAAGCAGCGCGACCTGGTCAAGAACGCGCTGCGCATGCGCCCCGACCGCGTCATCCTCGGCGAATGCCGCGGCGAGGAAGCCTTCGACATGCTGCAGGCGATGAACACCGGCCATGAAGGCTCGATGGCCACCATCCATGCCAACACACCGCGCGACGCCATCTCGCGCCTGGAACAGATGCTCGGCATGACCGGCATGCCGATGACGGTGCAGTCGATCCGCAGCCAGATCGCCAGCGCCATCGACATCATCGTCCAGCTGACGCGCCTTTCCGACGGCAAGCGCAAGGTGACCAGCGTCGCCGAAGTGACCGGCATGGAAGGCGACGTCATCCAGATGCAGGAGATTTTCCGCTTCGTGCGCACCGGCATGGAAGCGGACGGAAAGATCCTCGGCCACTTCGAAGCCACCGGCATCCGCCCACGCTTCCTCGAGGACCTGCGCAACATGGGCATCGAATTCCCGGGCAAGTATTTCGAACCCGGCCGGCCGCAGGACTAGGCCGGTGTTCGAGGGATTCAGTCCGGTCTACGTCGTTTACGCCGCGGCGGCGCTCACCGGCATCATGATCGCCGAGGGCCTTTATCTGCTTTATGCCGGGCGCAGCGACAAACGCACGGCCATCAACCGCCGCATGAAGCTCGCGGAGAACAAGATCAGCCAGGAGCAGGTGCTGATCCAACTGCGCAAGGAGCGCGGGATCGATGGCGGCAGCTCCATCTTTTCCCTCGACCGCTTCCATGCCCTGCGCACGCAGTCCGGCATGACCACGCCGCTGCCGAAGTTCCTGATGATCACATCGGGGATCGCCTTGGCGCTGGCACTTTTAGGCATCTGGAAGGGCCTGCCGCCCTTGTTCGGCCTCATCCTGTTTGTCGTGCTGACGCCGGTGCTCCCGGTGATGGCCATGCGCTTCATGCGCAAGCGACGGCACAAGCGGTTCGGCATGCAATTGCCCGAGGCGCTGGAGCTCATCACGCGCGGCCTGAAAGCCGGCCATCCGGTGCCGGTGGCGATTGCCATGGTGGCACGCGAAATGGCCGATCCGATCGGCACCGAGTTCGGCGTCGTCGCCGACGAGGTGACCTACGGATCCGACCTGGTCTCGGCGCTGAACAATCTTTTCGACCGGGTGGGCCATGAGGATCTGCCGCTGTTCGTCACGGCGGTGTCGATCCAGAGCAGTTCGGGCGGCAATCTGCGCGAGATCCTCGACGGCCTTTCATTGACGATCCGCGACCGCGGCAAGCTGCGCCGCAAGGTGCGCGCCATTTCGACGGAAGGGCGCATGTCGGCTTACATCCTGACCGCGATTCCGGCGCTTCTGTTCGCTGCCATCATGGCGCTGATGCCGCAGTTCTACCGGGACGTCTGGGGCGAGTCGAAGACCTGGTACATGCTGGGCGGCTCCATCATCTGGCTGCTGCTCGGCAACGCCATCATGTTCAAGATGTCGAATTTCAGGTTCTGAGATGGAAGACGTCATCCGCTTCCTCGCCTCGCTCGCGCCGACCTCGTTGGTGCCGGTCGCCGTGCTTCTGCTTGTGCTGGGCGGCGGCGCCGTCGCCTGGCCGCTGGTGCTTGCCAAGAGCGACCGCGGCGAGGTCAAGCGTCGGCTGAAGGTAGAGGTAACGCAGCCGGCCGAGCAGGCCGAGCCCGCGCCAAAGAAGAACGCCAGTGCCGTACGCGAGAAGGCGGTGAAACGGGCGCAGGAGTTCTATGCCAAGAGCGATCCGGAAAATGTCGCCCGGCTGCGCATGAAGCTGATCCAGGCCGGCTATATGGAGCCGCGCGCAGTCGGCACGTTCTTCCTCGTCCGGTTCGCCACCCTGGTTGGGGCGGCGCTCGGCGCGTTCCTGATCCATCACTGGGCCGCGAGCGCCGAGTCGACCATGACTAGCCGCTGGACCTTCATCATCCTGTCGGGAGCGGGCGGCTATTTCCTGCCGGGCCTGGTGCTGACGCAGAAGGTTCGGGAGAAGATGCGCGAATACCGCAACGGCTTTCCCGATTTCATGGACCTGATGATCGTCTGCTCCGATGCCGGCATGAGCATGGAGGCCGGCATCGAGCGCGTCTCCAAGGAGCTTGCCAGGACCTATCCATCGCTCAGCCAGAACCTGATTCTGGTGTCGCTGGAATTGCGGGCCGGGCGCAGCCTCGACGACGCGCTTAAGGCGCTTGCGGACCGCCTCAGCCTCGACGAGGTGCGCTCCTTCGCCACGCTCTTGCAGCAGTCCAAGGAACTCGGCACCAGTCTTTCGGGTTCGCTGCGCGTCTTTTCCGACGAAATGCGGCACAAGCGCATGTCCATGGCCGAGGAGAAGGCGCACGCCTTGCCGGCCAAGATGTCGGTTCCGGTGACGGTCTGCATCCTGCCGGTGGTGCTGATGGTCGCCATCATACCGATTATCGTAAAGCTGACCGCCCACCACTGAGGTGCGTTGAGATCAGGTGAGGCCGGCCTGCGAATGGCACGTACTTCAAGTGCGCTCCGCTCTGGTTCTCGGAACCCACCATTCTCGGCTCGGCCTGACCTGAATCTCAACGCACCTCAGCCACCTCAATGGTCGCTGGGCGCTGGTTAACGCATCCTTTGCGAGCAACCGAAATTTAGCTGCATTTCGGCACCGAAGCTTAATCGCTGTCCTTTATGGTTTTTTCCTGAAGAACGACCCGGCAAATCGGGCGATGGGGCAGGGGCATGCGTCAGAGACTTCCCAGGGCAGCGGCGGCGTTGGCAGCCGTCTTGATGATCACCGGCTGCACGACGAACAACAATGTCGACGCGACCAAGACCACGGCGATCCAGCCGGTGGCCAAGGATGTCAGCGCCAACGACCTTGTCGAGGGCAAGGCGCAATTCCGTGAGGCGAATTTCGGCCTTGCCGAACAGCATTTCCGCAAGGCGGTCGAACTCAAATCCGACAATGCCGAGGCATGGATGGGGCTCGCCGCATCCTATGACGAGCTCGGCCGCTTCGACTTCGCCGATCGCGCTTACGCGCAGCTCTTGAAGGTCGCCGGGCGCAAGCCGCAGATCGTCAACAATATGGGCTATTCGCAGCTTCTGCGCGGCAACAAGAAAAAGGCGCGCGCGCTGCTGCTCGAAGCCAAGGCCGGCATGGCCGACCAGACCGTGGTCGATGCCAATCTTGCGCTGCTCGACAGGAGCTGATCCGTCTTCACTCCTGCCGCCTCCAAGGGCCGGCGCCGCCATTTTGCCCGGCATGTCGACGCTTTGTAAACCCTGTGCCGAGGTAGCGGCGGGCGCCGGCCGAAAACGGTTTGCGCAGGCCGCCGGCAATCTACATTGAGAAGCGACGAGACTCCTCGAGAGGCAGTTCTTCATCGATGTTGGATTTCAGCTCGCTCCTGCTCGCGGCGGCGCTGTCGGGCGCATGCCTCAGCATCACCCTGTTTGCGATCTGGTTCACCGCGCCCAAGGCCCGTTTCATGCCCACGGTCGCTTGCGGCATACTCGTGCTGGTTGCGCATGTCGTCCTCTTCTGGCGCTACACCAAGGACGCCAGCCCCTGGCTTTGCCAGATCGTGCTTGCGCTGCTCAGCTTCGGCTTCCTCCTCATCTGCCTGTCGGCCATGCAGTATCTCGGCTTTCGCGCCTACCGCCGCGCCGTCCTGCCGACACTTGCGGCCATGGCCGTCTGCGCCGCTTTCACATATTTCGGTTTCGACGGTGTAGGCTTCCAGATCACCTACGCGGTGGTGACGGCGCTGCTCGCCGCGATCGGTGCGATGTTCTGGGTGAAGGGCGATCACGACCGGCGGATCCTGCTTGTCGTCTCGTTCCTGAGCGGCGCCTGCGGCCTGTCCTTCGCGCTGTGCGGCCTGATACTGCTCGCCCATGGGCAATGGGCCCTTGGCGCCGCGCCCGACAACTGGGCCGAGCGGCTGAACTCCGTCGTCGCGGTCGCCTGCATGACCGGCCTCGGCGCCCTCACGCTTTCGCTGCACCATCTGCAGGCGCAGATCGAGCTCAAGGCCGAGACGATGACCGATCCCTTGACCGGCCTGATGAACCGCAGGGCGCTGGGCGCGCTTTACGGCGACCGCAGCTTCGGTCCGTTCATGGCGATCGCGATGTTCGATCTCGACCATTTCAAGACGACCAACGACGTCTTCGGCCATCCCGTGGGCGACCAGGTGCTGTGCCGTTTCGCGGCGGTGATCAGGAAATACGGCAGGACCGGCGTCGACGCCTTCCGGCTGGGCGGCGAGGAATTCGCGCTCGTCATGTCGCGCGTAACACCGGAAAAGGCGCATGACATGGCAAGCCGGATCGGCGTCGCTTTCGGCACCGAAATCGTTGCGACCCATCGCGGCCCGCTGCGCAGCAGTGTCAGCGGAGGCATGGGTTTCGGCGCCGCCGAGGGTCTCCCCCTGGGCGAGGTCCTGGCGCAAGCGGACGCTGCGCTTTACGCGGCCAAGCGTGCCGGGCGCAACCGCGTCATTGCCCAGGTCGCAGCTGACCAGCCAGATGCAGGGCCGGCCCTGAAGACTGCGTGAGCAAACGCTACTCCGCGGCGCCGAGATATTCCGACAGCGGTGGGCAGGAGCAGACCAGGTTGCGGTCGCCGGCGACATTGTCGATGCGCGACACCGGCGGCCAGTATTTCGCGGCCAGATCGGCGTCGCCCGCCGGATAGGCCGCCTCCAACCGCGAATAGGGATGCTTCCACTCTCCGGCAAGCGCTTCCGCCGCGGTGTGGGGGGCGTTGACCAACGGGTTGTCGTTGGACGGCCACTCGCCCTTCGCCACTTTCGCCGCCTCGCCGGCGATAGCGATCATCGCCTCGCAAAAACGGTCGAGCTCACGCTTGGGCTCGGACTCGGTCGGCTCGACCATCAGCGTGCCGGCGACCGGGAACGACATGGTCGGCGCATGGAAGCCGTAGTCGATCAGGCGCTTGGCGATATCGTCGACGCTGATGCCGGCGCTCTCCTTGAGCACACGGGTGTCGAGGATGCACTCATGCGCGATGCGGTCGCTCCGGCCCTTGTAAAGCAGCGGGTAATACGGTGCGAGCCGCGTCGCCACATAGTTGGCCGAAACGATCGCCGTCTCGGTCGCCTGCTTCAGGCCTGAGCCGCCCATCATGCGGATATACATCCAGGTGATCGGCAGTATGGAAGCGCTGCCGAAAGGCGCGGCGGCCACGGCATGCGCCGAACCCTCGGTGACGTGGCCCGGCAGATAGGGTTTCAGATGCGCCCTGACGCCGATCGGGCCGACGCCCGGGCCGCCGCCGCCATGCGGAATGCAGAAGGTCTTATGCAGGTTCATATGGCAGACGTCGGCGCCGATGTCGCCGGGGCGGGCGAGGCCGACCAGGGCGTTCAGGTTGGCGCCGTCGAAATAGACCTGACCGCCATGCTCGTGGATCAGGGCGCAGAGATGCCTGGCGCCTTCCTCGTAGACGCCGTGCGTCGAAGGATAGGTGAACATCAGCGCCGCAAGGTTCTTGGAATGCTCGTTGGCCTTGGCGCGCAGGTCGTCCATGTCGATGCTGCCGTCCTCGGTGCAGCGCACGACGACGGCGCTCATTCCCGCCATCGCCGCGCTTGCCGGATTGGTGCCGTGCGCGGAAGACGGGATCAGGCAGACCGTGCGGTGACCTTCGCCGCGCGCGCGGTGATAGGCGCGGATGGCGAGCAGGCCGGCATATTCGCCCTGGCTGCCGGCGTTGGGCTGCAGGCTGACGGCGTCGAACCCTGTGATCTCCGACAGCCAGGCCTCCAGATCGGCGGCCATCTTGCGATAGCCCGCCGAATGGCCGGCCGGCGCGAAGGGATGCAGGTTCGCGACGCTCGGCCAGCTCACCGGCATCATCTCGGCGGCGGCATTGAGCTTCATGGTGCAGGAGCCGAGCGGGATCATGGCGCGGTCGAGCGCCAGATCCTTGTCGGCCAGCCGGCGCAGGAAGCGCATCATCTCGGTTTCGGAATGGTTGTCGTGGAAGACCGGCTGAGTGAGGAATTCCTTGCCGCGCGGCTTGCCGGGCATCGAGCCGCGTTCCGCGCCGGGCTTGGCGCCGAAGAGGCCGGCGATCGCCGCGAGATCGGCTTCCGTCGAGGTCTCGTCGAAGGCGATGCTGACGCGGTCGGCATCTATGACGCGCAAGAGCCTGCCGGTCTTCTCGGCGGCGGCGGCTATTGCCGCGGCCTTGCCCTTCACTTCGGCCGTCACAGTGTCGAAGCGGCTCGTGCCGAGCACCGATACGTCGACGGCCTTCAAACCCGAGGCGAGGCGGTCGGCCAACCCATGGATCTGCCGGGCAATCGCCTGCAGGCCGGTCGGACCGTGCCAGATCGCGTAAGCCGTCGCCATGTTGGCGAGCAGCGCCTGCGCCGTGCAGATGTTGGAGGTGGCCTTGTCGCGGCGGATGTGCTGCTCGCGCGTCTGCAGCGCCAGCCGGTAGCCGGGGCGGCCCTTGGTGTCGGTCGACTGGCCGACGAGACGGCCGGGCATGAGACGGGTCAGCCTGTCGGACACGGCGCAATAGGCGGCATGCGGGCCGCCAAAGCCCATCGGCACGCCGAAGCGCTGCATCGAACCGACGGCGATGTCAGCGCCGAGCTTCGCCGGGGCGTCCGTCAGCGTGAGCGCCAGCGGATCGGCGATGAAAACGACCAGCGCGCCGGCGGCGCGGGCCTTCTCGATCGCCGCCTTGTGATCGCCATAGACACCGAAGGTGTCCGGCCAGGAGACGAGCAGGGCGGCGGTGTTGTCGTCGATGGTCTCGCCGTCGACCTCGGTGCCAAGAGGCTCGGCGCGGGTGCGTACGACATCCAGTGTCTGCCGATGCGGCACACCCGCAAGCGCCACCTTGGTGCGCTTGTCGCGATGGTGGCGCAGCGCAATGCCGACGGCTTCGGCGACGGCTGTGGCTTCATCGAGGAGCGAGGCGGACGCCACCGGCAGGCCGGTGAGCTCGGTGACCAGGGTCTGGAAGTTGAACAGCATTTCCAGCCGGCCCTGGCTGATCTCGGCCTGGTAGGGCGTGTAGGCCGTGTACCAGGCCGGGTTCTCGAACATGTTGCGTTGGATGACCGGGGGCACGAAGACGCCGTGATAGCCGGCGCCGATGAAGCTCTTCAGCACCGTATTGTTCGCCATGATCGCAGACAGTTCGGCCAGCGCCTCCGCTTCGCTCGCCGGAGCGGGCAGGTTGAGCGGTTGGTCGAGGCGGATCGATCTCGGCACGGCCTGGCTGATCAGCGTTTCGACGGACGGAACGCCGAGCACGGCGAGCATGGCTCTGACATCGTTGACGTCTGGGCCGATATGGCGGGCCGAGAAGGGAGTAAGCGCTGCGGTCATGTCTTTATGTCCTGATATCAGCCGATATGGGCTTTGTAGGCGGCCTCATCCATGAGGCTGTCGAGCTGGCTTTCGTCGGAAAGCTTCATCTTCCAGAGCCAACCGTCACCGGTCGCGGCCGAATTGACCAGCGAGGGGTCTGCCGACAGCGAAGCGTTGGCCTCGGTGATCTCGCCGTCGACCGGCGCGTAGACGTCCGACGCCGCCTTGACGGATTCGACGACCACAGCCGTATCGCCCTTGGCGAGCTTGCGGCCGATCTCCGGCAGCTCGACGAAAACGAGGTCGCCGAGCTGTTCCTGCGCGTAGTCGGTGATACCGACTGTGGCGACGCCGCCGTCGACGCGGAGCCATTCATGGTCTTCAGTGAAATAGGTCTTTGCCATCTGAAAATCATCCTTTGCGGTAGCGGTGTGGAGTGAAGGGCAGGGGCGTGATGTCGATCGGGATTTTTGTCCCGCGGACATCGGCGAAGAGTTTCGTGCCGGCCTTGGCCAGCATGGCGTTGACGTAACCCATGGCGACCGGGTGTCCCGTCGAAGGGCCGAAGCCGCCGGAGGTGACATGGCCGGCCGGATTGCCGTCGGCGTCGACCAGCGCCGCACCGGCGCGAACCGGCTGGCGGCCGTCGGGCTTCAGGCCGACGCGTTTCTGCGACGGGCCGCGCTCCAGGATCGAACGCAGGGCATCGGCGCCGATGAAACCGCCCGCGGCACGAACCTCCTTGGGAATCGCCCACATCAATCCGGCGCTTGCCGGGTCGATTTCCGGCGTCAGGTCCTGGCCGTGCAGGCAAAGACCGGCCTCAAGCCGCAGGCTGTCGCGGGCGGCAAGGCCGATCCACTGCACGCGCTCGTCTTCCAGGAGTTTGGCAACAAGATCACGCGCGTCCTTCTCCGGCAGGCCGATCTCGAAACCGTCCTCGCCGGTGTAGCCGGAGCGGCTCATGAACCAATTTTGCCGCGGCTCGATGCCGTGCATGAAGAGCAGCGAACCGGTCTCGATGCCGGCCCGCGCCAGAGCTGCCCAGGCGTCCGGTCCCTGGATCGCGAAGAAGACGCGGTCGAGCGGCTCGACCTTGGCATCGAAATCGGCGGAGAGCGCGCGCAGATGCTTCTCGTCCTCCACCGCATTGCCGGCATTGGCCACCACCATGAACCGCTCATCGCCGAGGCGCGTCACGATCAGGTCGTCGATGATGCCTGCCGCCTCGTTCAGGAAGAAGGTGTATTTGGACTGCGAGATGTCCAGCGCGCCGGCATCCAGCGGGCAGGCGCGGTTCAACAATGTGGTGGTTCCCGGACCGGCGACCTCGAACAGCTTCATATGCGAGATGTCGAACAGGCCGGCGTGCTCGCGCGTGTGAAGATGCTCCTTCATCACGCCGGGCGGGTAGGTCAGCGGCATCGACCACCCGGCGAAGGCGCCGAAACGCGCGCCGGCGGCCTGGTGCAAATCCTCAAGGGGTAGATGCTTGGTGTCTTCGCCTGTCATGTCTTCTCCAGAGACGCACGGCAATCGACCGCCACGGGCGGCCTAGTCGTGCCCCTCTGTCTGAAGCCTGAGAGACTCGCGCCCCGTAGCTCTGTCGGCAGCGCTTACACCTTCGGCGCGGGAAGATTCCCGACTTTCCAGAGTTGTCTTTCCCGTCCACGGTTCTTTTGCCTGAGAGATTTCGGGCGATTTCCCCTTCGGCGACAGCGTGCGCTGCTCTCTCCCGCAAACAGGTGGGACTCAGTCGCCTGAGCCCCCGACGCGCCATCCATAGCCCGTCGGCGACACCTTGTCACCTCCCAGCGACATCTAAAGCGCGCGGAGTTGATCGACGACAACGAGACCGAATGGCTGGCCGAGCGCGTGGGCGGCGGGCTGCGGTCGTTGCGCGATAACGAGCGCGCGCTGCTGACGCTGATCAGGCAGGCTTCGCCGGAAATCCATCCGGCGCTGAAACCTCTGCTGGAGAAGGTTGCTTAGGCAGCGACAGTCCTGCAGAGAATGATGTTGGAATGGCCTTCGGGCCATCCGGTCAACTCGGCCATACGCTCGAAGCCGGCCTTTTCGTACAAGCCCGGCGCCTGGAAGTCGTGGGTCGAAACCCATATCCGCAGCGAGCCGCGCGCGGTGGCCTCCGCGACGAAGGCGTCGAGCAGCTTTCTGCCGTGGCCAAAGCCGCGATAGGCCTCGTGGACCCACATCAGCGTGAGCTCGGCAATGCCTGCCCAGGAATAACCGGAGGCAATCCCGACGGCGTGCCCTTGCTCATCCCGCAGGGAAACGACGAGGGCACGGTCGTCGTCGCGGCCGGTCAGACGCCGGTTGTCGTTGTCGAGGCACTCCTCGATGGCATCAAGCTCGGCTGACGACAAATCGTGCTCTGCCTGCAGGCGAGGGGCCATCAAATCCCGCCATACCAGTCGTAGCCATTGTCTTCCCAATAGCCGCCGCGGCCGCCGCCGACATTGGCGAAACTGTCGACCAGCTCGATCTTGTAGAGGTATTTCGGCATCTTGTAGCCAAGCTGGCGCTCGACCCTGACGCGCAGCGGCGCGCCGTTCTCCACTGGCAGCGGCTTGCCGTTGAGGCCATAGGCCAGGATCGTCTGGGGATGGCGTGCATCGATCAGGTCGATGGAGCCATAATATTTGATGTCGCCCGACAGGCTTTGCTCGATCGTGTCGAGGCAATGGAACATGACGTAGCGGGCCTCAGGCTTCACCACCGCCTGGTCGAGCACCAGCGACAGCGGCGTGCCGGTCCATTTCGCAATGCAGCTCCAACCTTCGACGCAGTCGTGGCGGGTGATCTGCGTGCGGCTCGGCATGTTCTGGAGCTGCTCGCGGGTCAGCGACAGCGGCTTCTCAACAAGGCCGGTGACCTCCAGGCGCCAGTCGGCGAAATTGTTCGCCAGAAGACCCTTGTAGGTGTCGTCGTCAGGCGCGGTCACACCGTTTGGCCGCTGCGGCTGGCGGATGTCCACCTCGGTGAACTCCGGCGCCAGCGCGTCCCGGCCGGCGAGCAGGCGCTGCGCGCGCCAGGTCAGGCCGTTGGCATTTTCGAGAAAGCTGCGCAGCCCATCGCCGACGCCCAGACCGCTGTCGAAGGCGTCGCAGCCCGACAACATGATGCCTGACAGGCCAAGGCTGGCGGAGGTGAGGAATTTTCGCCGACTGATCTGGAATTTTGCCATGTCAGACGCTCCTCTCGGTCGGCTGGTTGTGTCTTGCGGGCGGGTCGGTGCGGTACCAGCCGGTGATGATCGAGCGCAGCTCGTTGATCGGGCCGGCGGCAAGGATCATCAGGATGTGGACGATGAAGAAAAGAACGAGCAGCACCATGACGCTGAAGTGAATTGTACGCGCCGTCTGCCTGCCGCCGAGGATTTCGTTCAGCCAGGGCAGCACCGAATTCATGCTCGGCGACATTGCGAGGCCGGTGATGATCATTAGCGGCAGCAGCACGAAGAGCACGCCGCCATAAGCCATTTTCTGCAGCGTGTTGTATTCCCTCGTGTGATGGAATTTCAGCTTCGCGTGGTCGACGATGTCACGCGGCAGCTTGCGCAAGTCCGACACGCGAGGGGCGAGATCGCGGCGGATATGGCCGTTGACCAGGCCGGCGATCAGCCAGACGAGCAGCGTCGTGGTCAGGATCCAGGCGAAGAAGAAGTGCACGACGCGGGCCGTGCCGAGATCGTAATAGGACGGGATCGTCGCCCAGGATGGAAAGGCGCGGGCCGTTTCTCGTCCCGGCGGACCCGACCAGCCGAGCACGCCGGTGGTGTCGAAGCGATGACCGAAGATTTCAGTGAAGCCGCGCCGACCGTTGGCGGTGTTTTCGGCGCCGATCTGGAGGATCGTGTTGTTGAATTCGAAGCCGGATTGCTTGCCGATATAGAGCTGCGGCCGTGCGTTGAAGATCTGCAGGCCGGAAAGCAGCATGAAGAACAGCGAGAAAGCCCAGATCCAGTGCGTCAACCGCGTCCAGCGCGATTGCCGATAGATGAGGGTCGTGTCCTTGCCGTCCGCCTCGGCGGCGGATTCCTGGTTGGCAACAGTGTCCATCTTGCCTCCGGCCGCATCGGGAGCGGCTCCTCAGGTCATTGTCTCCCCCTCAATACGTCGCCGCACAAGCCAATGTTTCACGCGATCACGGATTTATTACGGAGAGCCCAGGCTGACCGCGAGATTGACCGCCGCCGCGACGATCACCGCGTTGAAGAAAAAGGTCAGGATCGAATGAACGAGCACGACCATGCGCATGTGGGAGGTCGTGATCGCGGTGTCGGCGGTCTGGGCCGTCATGCCAACCACCGTCGCGAAATAGAGGAAGTCCCAGCCTTCCGGCCTTTTGCCTCCGGGAAAATCGAGCCCGCCGATCGGCATCTTCTTCTGGGTTTTCGTGTCGATCTCGTCGCCATCTTGCCAATAGACGTGCGCATAGTGAAGCGACGCCATGGCGTGGATGGTGAACCAGCCGAGTGGGATCGACAGCATCGCGAAGACAAGCTGCATCGGATGCGCGGCATCCTTCCGGTTGATGAGCAGAAACAGCGAGACGATGGCCGCACCGACGACAAAGAGCGTGACGGCAAAGATCGCCAGGACAGGCAGGTCGGTCGCGCGCGCATTCTTGCTGAGATAGCGGCCGGTAAGGCTCGGCATCCGGGCCAGCACCAGGGCGATGTAGCTGGCGAAGAACACGTTGGCGCCGATAGAATAGGGCAGAGGCCAGCGCAGCAGCAAGGCAGCGAGCAGCGCGACGATGCCGATGGCCGCGGCGAGGGCGAACTGCATGTGCCGACGCATCGGCGTCTTGAGATCGTCACCCATGGCCCGAGGCCCCTGAAGACTTTGGATCAGTCCGGTGTGACGGATTTGAGCGCACGCCGCAAGATGCGGTCGAGCTCGCCGAGAAACTGCGACCTGTCCTTCTGCGTGAAGGAGGCGTTGAAGCCCCGGCTTTCGCCGGTCTCGCGCAGATGCTGCTTCAAATCGCGCATCGCCACCGCCATGCCGATGGTCTCCGGCGTGAAGGGACGGCCTGTGGGTCCCAGCACATGCGCGCCAAGCGCCACCGTGCGCGCCGCCAGCGGGATGTCGGCCGTCACCACGATGTCGTTGCATCTTGCGTTCTCGACGATCCAGTCGTCCGCTGCATCCGCGCCCTTGGAGACGACGACGTTGCGGATCATCGGATCGCGCGACGGACGCAGTCCGCCATTGGAGACAAACGTGACCATGACGCCGTGGCGTTCCGCGACCTTCTCTACCTCGGCCTTGACCGGACAGGCATCGGCGTCGACGTAGATAACGGGTGCGGGCATCGTTGCTTCCAAATGAATATGGGGCCGGCGTGTCAGCCAGCCCCATGGCAGAAATCGCGGGATTTGTCAGGCCGGAAGCGCTCCCGACTTCTTGGCGGTCCAGGTGGCGATATAGTCCATCAGGCCGGGGCTGAGGCAGTCATAGGGCTCAAGCCCGATCGACTTCAGCTGGCCGCGTATGCCGTCCATGCGGCTCGGGTCGACGCCGGATTCGATGATCGAGGAGACGAAGGCGGCAAAGCCCGGCGGCGACCAGCCATCCTCCTCGAAACGCTCGGGATGGATGAAGGACAGGCCTTTGAAGGGATGGTCGCGCTCGACCGGGCCGTACATGTGGACGCCGCAGCTCGTGCAGGCATGGCGCTGGATCAGCGCCGAGGGATCGACCACCTTGAGCTTGTCGCCATTCTCGGTGACGGTGACGTCGCCGGTGCCGGCGACGGCCACGACCGAGAAGATGGCGCCTTCCGGTTTCCAGCACTTGGTGCAGCCGCAGGCATGGTTGTGGGCGATCTGGCCCTTGACCTTCACCTTCACCGGATTGCTGGTGCACAGGCAAACCAGCGTGCCGCCGGAGAAGCTCGCGCTCTCCTTCGGCAAGCCGTTGTCGATCGAGTGATGCAGTTTTTCTGCCATTCCATTCCTCCCATGTTTTTCGGTCAGGTCGACCCAGTGTCGATGACCTCCTCACTTTCCATGAAGTGCACGTTCAGCAATTGGTGCACTTCGCTCAAGCTCCTCCTCAAGAACCTGCCATGCACGAGATAGGTGATTTCGTCCTTCGCGCGGTCGATCTCCTCCAGGTCGATTTCGACGCGCGTGTTGTACCGAAAACGCCGCCACAGATCCTCGCCGAAGTTGCGTATCCGATGGATCGCCGACTTCTCGGGGTCGATGAGGCGAATTGGGACCTCCTCATCTAGTAAACCACGACACTCCTGATCGATTTGCCCTCATGCATGAGGTCGAAACCCTTGTTGATGTCCTCCAGCTTCAGCGTGTGGGTGATCATCGGGTCGATCTCGATCTTTTTGTCCATGTACCAGTCGACGATCCGCGGCACATCGGTGCGGCCGCGCGCGCCGCCGAAGGCGGTGCCCATCCAGGTGCGGCCGGTGACCAGCTGGAAGGGCCGCGTCGCAATCTCCTGGCCGGCGCCGGCCACGCCGATGATGACCGACTTGCCCCAGCCGCGATGCGAGGCTTCGAGCGCCTGGCGCATCACCTTGGTGTTGCCGGTGCAGTCGAAGGTGTAGTCGGCGCCACCGATCTGGTCGGCGCCGCGCTTGGTCATGTTGACCAGGTAAGGCACGATGTCGCCGTCGATCTCCTTCGGATTGACGAAATGCGTCATGCCGAAATTCTCGCCCCAGGCCTTCTTGTCGTTGTTGATATCGACGCCGATGATCATGTCGGCGCCGGCCAGGCGAAGACCCTGGATGACGTTGAGGCCAATGCCGCCGAGGCCGAAGACGACAGCGGTCGCTCCTTGCTCGACCTTGGCGGTGTTGATGACGGCACCGATGCCGGTGGTCACCCCGCAGCCGATGTAGCAGATCTTGTCGAAGGGGGCGTCCGGATTGACCTTGGCCACCGCGATCTCGGGCAGCACGGTGAAGTTGGAGAAGGTCGAGCAGCCCATGTAATGAAAGAGCTTCTCGCCATTGATCGAGAAGCGCGAGGTGCCGTCAGGCATCAGGCCTTGCCCCTGCGTGGCGCGGATGGCGGTGCACAGATTGGTCTTCCTCGACAGGCATGACGGGCACTGCCGGCATTCGGGCGTGTAGAGCGGGATGACATGGTCGCCCTTCTTGACCGAGGTCACGCCCTTGCCGATATCGACGACGATGCCGGCGCCCTCATGGCCGAGGATTGCCGGAAAGATGCCTTCCGGATCGGCGCCCGAGAGCGTGAACTCGTCGGTGTGGCAGATGCCGGTCGCCTTGACCTCGACCAGCACCTCGCCCTCGCGGGGACCTTCGAGGTCGACCTCCATGATCTCCAGCGGCTTTCCGGCGGCAACGGCTACGGCGGCACGCGTTTTCATGAGGCACTCCTCCCAACGATCTGTAGTTTTAGCTAACGGCAAGCTACCCCTGGTGAATGCCAGCCTGCCATCCCTGCGGTGTTGCGCATAACTTTAGCGGGTTCCGCGCCGGCGGCCAACGTCTCTTGCGACGTTTTTCGGCGCTGTTTCTGTAATTGGCACTGGCCGTGGGAGCCAGCTCGCGAGCACTTGAGGCGCGCTGGAATTGTCCATAGAACTGGACCGCTTCGCCGGAGGAACGACATCCGAATGTTCAAGAAGATCCTGATCGCCAATCGCGGCGAGATCGCCTGCCGCGTGATCAAGACGGCGCGCAAGATGGGAATTGCCACCGTCGCCGTCTATTCGGATGCCGACCGCGATGCCGTGCATGTCGAAATGGCCGACGAAGCGGTGCATATCGGGCCTTCGCCGGCGGCGCAGAGCTATCTGCTGCCGGAGAAGATCATCGCCACCTGCAAGGAAACCGGCGCGGAAGCCGTGCATCCGGGCTACGGCTTCCTGTCTGAGCGTGCCTCCTTCTGCGAGGCGCTGGAGAAGGAAGGTATCGTCTTCATCGGGCCGAAGCCCAAAGCCATCAAGGCGATGGGCGACAAGATCGAATCGAAGAAATTCGCCAGCCAAGCCAAGGTCTCGACCGTGCCCGGATGGCTAGGCGTCATCGAAGATGCCGACCATGCCGAACGGATCGCCGGCGAGGTCGGCTATCCGGTCATGATCAAGGCCTCGGCTGGCGGCGGCGGCAAGGGCATGCGCATCGCCTGGAATAAGGCGGAGGTGCGCGATGGTTTCGAGCGGGCGCGTTCGGAAGCGAAAAGCTCCTTCGGCGACGACCGCGTCTTCATCGAGAAGTTCGTCGTCGATCCCCGCCACATCGAAATCCAGGTACTGGCCGACGCACATGGCACCGCCCTTTATCTTGGCGAGCGGGAATGCTCGATCCAGCGCCGCAACCAGAAGGTGGTCGAGGAGGCGCCGTCGCCATTCCTCGATGCCAAGACCAGAAAGGCGATGGGCGAGCAGGCGGTGGCCTTGGCCAAGGCCGTCGACTACCAGAGCGCCGGCACTGTCGAGTTCATCGTCGACAAGGACAAGAACTTCTATTTCCTTGAAATGAATACGCGATTGCAGGTCGAGCATCCGGTGACCGAGCTGGTGACCGGCATCGACCTGGTCGAGCAGATGATCCGCGTCGCAGCCGGCGAGAAGCTCGCCATCAAGCAGAGCGACGTGAAGCTCAACGGCTGGGCGGTGGAGAGCCGCCTCTATGCCGAGGACCCTTTCCGCAATTTCCTGCCGTCGATCGGCCGGCTGACCCGTTACAGACCGCCGGAAGAGGGCAGGTTCGGCGACATTGTGGTCCGCAACGACACCGGCGTCACTGAGGGCTCGGAAATCTCGATGTTCTATGACCCGATGGTGGCGAAGCTGTGCACCTGGGCGCCGACGCGGCTGGCGGCGATCGACGCCATGTCTGAGGCCCTGGATATGTTCGTCGTCGACGGCATCGAGCACAACATCCCGTTTCTTTCGGCGCTGATGCAGCATCCACGCTGGCGCGAGGGGCGGCTGTCGACGGGCTTCATCGCCGAGGAATATCCGGACGGTTTTTCGCCGGTCGCGCCGGATGGCGAGGAGAGGGCGGTGTTCGCCGCCGTCGCAACGGCGATCGAACTTTTGCGCCGCGACCGGCTCGACCGTCTGAGCGGCAGGCTGGCGCCGCATTCCGGCCATCTCAAGCGCGACTGGGTGGTGAAGATCGGCGCCGACTATCTTCCGGTCGAGATCGTTGACGGCATGGTCTCCATCCCGATGGAGGTCGATCTGTCGATCGACGGCGGCAAGCCGCTGACGGTGGCCTCCGACTGGCGGCCGGGCGACGCGATCTGGCAAGGCACGGTCGGCGGCAACAGCATCGCAGCCCAGATCCGCCCCGCGCTGAACGGGCTGCGGATTGCCTGGAAAGGCATGTCTGTGACCGCGCGCGCCATGCTGCCGCGGACGGCCGAGCTTGAAAGGCTGATGCCGGAGAAGCTGCCGCCGGACACCTCGAAGATGCTGCTCTGCCCGATGCCAGGTCTCGTCGTCTCGATCGCGGTCGCCGAGGGCCAAGAAGTCAAGGCCGGCGAGACGCTGGCCGTGGTCGAGGCGATGAAGATGGAGAACGTGCTGCGCGCCGAACGCGACCTCACCGTGGCAAAACTCAATGCCAAACCGGGGGACAGCCTCGCGGTCGACGCGGTGATCATGGAGTTCGCCTGAGAAGAGGCGCTACCGGGTCGCAAGCCTGTGCCCTGGGGTCATTTGTGCTGGACTGGCATGGCCCCGTCCGGGACAATATATCTGCATGGATTTTGAGTCTTTGGGATAGCGCGAAAAAACATGGCGGATGAACGACTTTCACGCGACCCGTTGCAGCGCGAAGCAGCCGTGAGGGCCGCGCGGCCGGATGCGCCGGCGCGGACATTCATCCATCTGCGCGTGCATTCGGCCTATTCGCTGCTCGAAGGCGCGCTTCAGCTCGGCGCGATCGTCGGCCATGCGGTCAAGGACGAGGCGCCGGCGATAGCCGTCACCGACACCAACAATCTGTTCGGCGCGCTCGAATTCGCCCAAAAGGCAGTCAAGGACGGCATTCAGCCGATCATCGGCTGCCAGATCGATCTCGTCGTTTCCGGCGAGGCGAGCGACGGCCAGCGCGATCGCCGCCGGCACGGGCCGGAAATGTCGCCGGTCCTGCTGATCGCCGCCAGCGAGGCGGGTTATGCCAATCTCGTGCGGCTGATCAGCAAGGTCTATCTGGAAACGCCGCCTGGCGAGCCGGTGCACCTGACCAGCGCTACGCTGGAAGGCCGGTGCGACGGGCTGATCTGCCTGACCGGAGGCCCGCGCGGTCCGATCGGCAGCGCGCTCAAAGCGGACCGGCGCGACCTCGCCGAACAGCGGCTGCTGCTCCTCAAGGGCCTGTTCGGCGACAGGCTTTATGTCGAATTGGAGCGCGTCCAGGGCTATGACCGTATGGTCGAAAAATCGACGGTCGACCTGGCCTACACGCACGACCTGCCGCTGGTCGCCACCAACGAGGCGTTCTTCTCCAAGCGCGAGGATTATGAGGCGCATGACGCGCTGATTGCGATTGCCGAAGGCTCGGTGGTCGCTGCGGACAATCGCCGGCGGCTTTCACCGGATAATTTTCTGCGCAGCCAGGCCGAGATGGCGCGGCTCTTCTCCGACCTGCCCGAAGCGATCGACAACACGGTCGAGATCGCCATGCGCTGTTCCTATTACCCGAAGAACCGCAGCCCGATCCTGCCGCGTTTCACCGGCGCCGACGCCGCCGACAAGGACGCGGCCGAGAAGGCGGAAGCCGCGGAGCTTGCCCGCCAGGCGCGGGAGGGTCTGGAGAAGCGCCTTGCAGCGCACGGGCCGACGCCAGGCTACACGGTCGAGCAATATCGCGAACGGCTCGAATTCGAGCTCGGCATCATCGAGCGAATGAAGTTCCCCGGCTACTTCCTGATCGTTGCCGACTTCATCAAATGGGCCAAGTCGCAAGGCATTCCCGTCGGGCCCGGGCGCGGTTCGGGCGCCGGCTCGCTGGTCGCCTATTCGACCACCATCACCGATATCGACCCATTGCGTTTCTCGCTGCTGTTCGAGCGCTTCCTCAACCCGGATCGCGTTTCGATGCCCGACTTCGACATCGACTTTTGCCAGGACCGGCGCGAGGAGGTCATCCGCTACGTCCAGCAGAAATACGGGCGCGACCAGGTCGGCCAGATCATCACCTTCGGAACGCTGCAGGCCCGCGCCGTGCTGCGCGACGTCGGCCGCGTGCTGCAGATGCCCTACGGCCAGGTCGACAAGCTTTCCAAGATGGTGCCGCAGAACCCTGCCAATCCGGTCAAGCTGGCCGACGCCATTGCCAACGAGCCTCGCTTCGCCGAGGAGGCGGAGAAGGAGCCGATCGTCCAGACGCTGCTTGACACGGCGCAGAAGCTCGAAGGCCTCTATCGCCATGCCTCGACGCACGCCGCCGGTATCGTCATCGGCGACCGGCCGCTGTCGGAACTGGTGCCGATGTACCGCGATCCGCGCTCCGACATGCCGGTCACACAGTTCAACATGAAATATGTCGAGCAGGCTGGACTGGTGAAGTTCGACTTCCTCGGCCTGAAGACGCTGACCGTGCTGGAGACGGCGGTGAAGCTCATCCGCCGGCGCGGCGTCGACATCGATCTCGCGAGGATACCGCTCGATGACAAGGACACCTACGCCATGCTGTCGCGCGGCGAGGTGGTCGGCGTGTTCCAGGTTGAAAGTGCCGGCATGCGCAAGGCGCTGATTGGCATGCGGCCGGACTGCATCGAGGACATCATCGCGCTGGTGGCGCTCTACCGGCCCGGACCGATGGAGAACATCCCGACCTACAACGCCAGAAAGCATGGCGAGGAGGAGTTGGCTTCGATCCATCCCAAGATCGACCATCTGGTGAAGGAGACGCAAGGCGTCATCGTCTACCAGGAACAGGTGATGCAGATCGCGCAGGAGCTTGCCGGCTATTCGCTCGGCGAAGCCGATCTCCTGCGCCGCGCCATGGGCAAGAAGATCCGCGCCGAGATGGACAAGCAGCGCGAGCGCTTCGTCTCCGGCGCGGTCGAGCGCGGCGTCTCCAAGCCGCAGGCCGACTTCATCTTCGATCTGTTGGCCAAGTTCGCCGACTACGGCTTCAACAAGTCGCACGCCGCCGCTTATGCGGTCGTTTCCTATCAGACCGCCTATCTCAAGGCGCATTACCCGGTCGAGTTCCTGGCGGCGTCTATGACGCTCGACATGAGCAACACCGACAAACTGGCCGATTTCCGGCAGGACGCCATGCGTCTCGGCATCGAGGTGGTGGCGCCGTCGGTGATGACCAGTTTCCGGCCGTTCGAAGTGGGCGAGAACAAGATCTTCTATTCGCTGGCGGCGCTGAAGGGCGTGGGCGACGCGGCGGTCGAGCATATCGTCGAGAAGCGAGCCGAAGGGCCGTTCAAGAGCCTCGCCGATTTCTGCGAGCGGGTCGATCCGAAGATCGTCGGAAAGCGGGTCTTCGAAAGCCTGATCATGGCCGGCGCGCTGGATTGCTTCGGTCACGACCGCGCCCAGATGATGGCCGGCGTCGAGCGCATGATGGGCCTGGCCTCGCTGGCGCAGCAAAACGCCATTTCCGGCCAGGCCGACATTTTCGGCGCCTCGCTTGGCAGCCAATCGCAGGCACTCAACCTGCCGGCGACCGATCCGTGGCTTGCCGCGGACCGGCTGCACCGCGAGTTCCAGGTGGTGGGCTTCTATCTCTCGGCACATCCGCTGGATGAGTACAAGGCCGCCCTTCAGAAGATGCGGGTGCAGAACTGGGCGGAGTTTTCGGCGGCGGTGAAACGCGGCGCCGCCGCCGGGCGGCTCGCCGGCACCGTCACCACCAAGCAGGAGCGCAAGACCCGCACCGGCAACAAGATGGGCGTGGTGCAGTTTTCCGACACGACCGGCCAGTATGAGGCGGTGCTGTTCTCCGAAGTGGCTGGCGCAGTATCGCGACATGCTGGAACCCGGCCGCTCGGTGGTGATCACTGTTTCGGCCGAAGACCGGCCGGAGGGCGTCAATCTGCGCATCCAGACCGTGCAGTCGCTGGAGGATGAGGCGAGCCGCATCCAGAAGGCGCTGCGCATCTTCGTTCGCGATGCCGCACCGCTCGGCACGCTGGCTAATCAGCTTTCGGTCAAGGGCGAAGGGCAAGTGAGCTTCGTGCTGATCAAGGACGCAGGACAGGGCGAGGTCGAGATCGAATTGCCCAACCGCTACCGTATCTCCCCGCAAGTCGCCTCGGCCATGCGCGCGGTGCCTGGCGTGGTCGAGGTCGAGCTGGTTTAGCCCAGAGCAATTCCAGGAAAAGTGTGAGCGGTTTTCCGTCCGGAATTGCGTTAAAACAAAGAGATAGAGCGGTTCGCCGTTTCCGTGAAACGGTGAGACGCTCTAAGGGGTTGCCGCTTCCGCTTCGGCTACCCGCGGCGTCTTCTTCTGCAAATTGAGCAAATTGCCGGCCAGAATCAGCGCTGCGCCGCCGGCGGTGAAGACATCGATCTGCTCGTGATAAAGCAGCCAGCCGACCAGCGCCGTCAGCGGCACGCGCAGGAAATCCATCGGCGAGATGATCGTGGCATCGGCGTGGACCAGCGCGCGGGCCAGGCAAAAATGCGACGACATGCCGGTGAAGGCGATGACGAAGATCCATGGCCAGAGTCCTGGCGAAGGGTTGCGCCAGCTATGGAGAGCCGGGATCAAGCCAACCACAGACTGAATGATCAGCATCCAGAAGATGATGCGCACCACGCTTTCAGTCCTGGTCATCGACTTCACCAGCACCATCGAGATCCCGAAACAGACCGCGGCGCCGAGCACGACGAGGTGTCCGGGATCCATCGAGCCGGCGCTGGGGCGCACGATGATGACTACGCCGATCAGGCCAAGCACAATCGCCGTCAGTTTGGACCGGGACAGTCTTTCCCCCAGAAAGCTGACCGCAAGAATCGCCGTCCAGATCGGCGTCGTGAACTCAATCGAGATCAGCACCGCGAGCGGAATGAGCGTCAGCGCATAGAGCCATGCCGCCTGGCCGGTGTAGTGGATGACATTGCGGGCGATATGGGCGAAAGGGCGCCCGGTGCGCATTGCGGCAAAACCGCCATTCATCATCACCAGCGGCAAAAGGATGAAGAAACCGATCACCGAGCGCAGTTCCAGCACCTGGAAGACGTTGAGCTCGGCCGTCGTCTCGCGGCCGGCAACCGACATCGCCAGCATCGAGGCGATTGACAGAGCCATCCAGAATGCGGCCTTTGGGATCGAGGGAGCGGGCGCCATTTGGGCGCCTATGTCGCAAGTCTGGACCTGGGCCGCAACCGTTAGTGGCGTCATTCCACTGGGCCAGCCAAAAGGGATGCCAGAGGGGAACGCCTTTGATGAAATCGACTGCCGCCTTGCTGGCCGCCGCCTGCCTTTTCTGCTCGACAGGCGCGCATGCCGACGAGGCGGCTTTTCTGCGCTCGCTGCAGGGAAAGTTCTCCGGCAAGGGGACGGTCAGGATCAGGACGAATACGCCGGTGATGAACATCAACTGCACCTTCACCTCGGACGCGACGGCGAACTCCCTGTCTCTTGACGGCACCTGCCGCGCCTTGCTGATCATGTCGCGCGAAATACGCGCCGACCTGAAGGTCAGCGGTGGGAGCTATACCGGCACCTATATCGGATCGCGCAGCGGACCCGCCGGGCTCAGCGGAAGCCGCAAGGGCGACGCGATAAACCTCGACATCCACTGGGCGAAAATCGTCAATGGCGACCGCGACGCGGAGCTGACGGTCGAGAAGGTCGGGCCTGACAATATGCGCATGACGGTGACCGACATGGATCCGGCGACCGGCAAGATGGTGGTGACGAGCCGGATCGACCTGCAGCGCAGCTGACGCTTTACTCTTCAAGCGGCTCGGGCGGATTGGCGGCGCGGCCTTTGCCGAACGTGTAGCCGGTCTCGACGGCCTTCCTGCCGAACTTGTCGCGCAACGTGTCCATCGCGCCTTCCGCCAGCGCGCGCTTGCGCGATTGGAGGTCGACCAGATCCGGCGGATCGGCCTTTTCGTCATCGGAGAGGTCGCTGACGCCGATGCCGAGCAGGCGGAATTTGGTGCCGTCTGCCTCGCGGCGCAAAAGGTCGAGCCCGGTCTGGAAGATGCGGTCGGCCAGCCGGGTCGGATCGCCGAGCTGACGGTTGCGGGTGCGGATCCTGAAATCCTGCGTCTTGAGCTTGAGCACCACGGTGCGCCCGGCGATGCCGGATTTCTTCAGCCGCGCCGAGACCTTTTCCGACAGGCCGCGCAGCACCGGCACCAGATCCGCCAAAGCGGCGATGTCGGTGTCGAAGGTGGTCTCGGCCGACACGCTCTTGGCATCGCCGTCGGGATCGACCGGGCGGTCGTCCTCGCCGCGCGACAGGCGATAGAGCCGGTCGCCCATCACGCCATAGCGGCGCATCAGGTCGCCCCGCTCCATGCGCTGCAATTGCGCGATCATGCGGATGCCGTCACGTTCCAGCGTTGCGGCCAGCGCCTTGCCCACGCCCCAGATCATCGTCACCGGCTGCGCGGCGAGGAAGCTTGGCGCCTCGGCTTCTCCGATCACCGAAAAGCCGCGCGGCTTGCGGAAATCCGAGGCGATCTTGGCCAGGAACTTGCAGTAGGAGAGGCCGGCCGAAACGGTGATGCCGAGTTCCCTTTCCACCGTCTGCGCGAAGCGCGCCAGCACCAGCGCAGGCGGCATGCCGTGCAGCCGCTCGGTGCCGGCGAGGTCGAGAAACGCCTCGTCGATCGACAGCGGTTCGACCTGCGGCGTCAGCGCCTGCATCAAGGCGCGGACCTGGCGCCCGACGCCGACATATTTTTCCATGTCGGGCGGGATCACCACCGCCTCCGGGCAGAGTTCCAGCGCCTTGAACATCGGCATGGCCGAGCGAACGCCCTGGATGCGGGCGATGTAGCAGGCGGTGGAGACGACGCCGCGCCGGCCGCCGCCGACAATGACCGGCCTGTCCTTCAGCGCCGGGTTGTCGCGCTTTTCGATCGCCGCGTAGAAGGCGTCGCAATCGATATGGGCGATCTTGAGCCGGTAGAGTTCGGAATGGCGGACAAGGCGCGGGCTGCCGCAGCGGTCGCAGCGGCGCGTCTCCGAGCGCTGGAGCGCCAGGCAGTCACGGCAAAAACCGTGTTCGGGATTGTTGACAGGAGCCGCCATCGCTGCGAACATAAAGAGAACAAACGCAATGGTACGATAGCGCAGGGCCGGCAACAAGCTTGGCCTGGGGAGAACGCATGAGCACGACCATAGCACCGCTGACCCCTGAGCGCTGGCCCGATTTCGAGGACCTGTTCGGCAAGCAGGGCGCCTGCTACGGCTGCTGGTGCACGCATTTCCGGCTGACGCCGGCGGAGCGCCGCGCCAGCGACAAGGAGCGCAACAAGGATCTCATCAAGGCGCGCATAGAGGCTGGTCCGCCGCCGGGACTTCTCGCCTTCGAGGAGGGCAAGGCTGTCGGCTGGATGCAGGTCGGCCCGCGCGCCGACGTGCCCGAGTGGAACAATCAGGGCAGGGGCTCGGCCCCGGTCGATCCTGCCGATGCCGGCGACCCGAATGTCTGGGCGATCTCCTGCTTCTTTATTCGCGTCAAGGCGAGGGGACGCGGCATCACGCATCGCCTGGTCGAGGGCGGCATCGCCTTCGCCCGCGAGAACGGCGCGAGGCTGCTCGAAGCCTGCCCGATCGACCTGTCGCGCGATTCGCGTTCGATCGGGCTTTTCGTCGGCTCGTCGCGGGTGTTCGAAAAGGCCGGCTTCGAGAGGCTGGTGGAGCGCAAGCCCGGCGGACCGCTGATGCGGCTGGTGCTTTAGCCGGATGCGCTTTTGGCCTACAGTCTTGCGGCTGTAACGCTTCTTGCCTACCAGAAGCGCAAATCATTCTTCCGGGACCACGGAGAACCAACGTGAAGCGTATTTTGCCACTTGCCTTTGCCCTGGTGCTCTGCGCGCCCGCCTTTGCCCAGACCGTCGACAATCAAGGCGCCAAGGAGCTGTCCGACAATCTGGCGCGCTATTTCGGCAAGCAGGCCTTCGACAAGGGTGTGCTCAAGGTTTCGGTCGAGGGCGACGCCTACAAGATCGCACTCGACATCAAGGCGCTCGTCAATGCGCTGCCGGAGCAGAAGCTCCTGAAATTCGACATGGCGCCATACGCACTGATGGTGAAGCCGCGCAGCGACGGTTCATGGGATGTCTCGTCGAATTTCTCGCAGGGCGCATCCTTCGAATTCGATGGGCCGGAAGGCCGTCAGAGCATGGAGCTCACGATCAAGGACGGCAAATTGACCAGCGTCTACGATCCGGCCCTTGCGGCCTTCACCAACGCGACGAGCTCACTGGCCGGGATGACCATGACGTCGCGGGAAGCCAAGCAGCAGGCCGATGTCTCGACCGGCGCCGGCACCGCCACCGTTACCGCGACCAAATCCGCCAATGGCGGTGTCGACTTCTCGGCCAAGCAAAAAGTCTCGAACTTCGTCGAGATGATCAAGGTAAACGATCCCGACAACGGGATGAATTTTCCGCTCACTTTGAAAACGCCGGAGCTTTGCGTCGACGCGAACGGCAAAGGCGTACGCACCAAACCGCTGTTGGACCTGCTCGCCTTTGCCGTGGCGAATGAAGACGAAGCCAAGCTCAAGGCGAACCAGGCCGAGCTCAAATCGCTGATGCTGGCTGCGCTGCCCATCTGGGAAAGGCTCGACGGCAATTACGGCTTCAAGGATTTCGAGGTGGACAGCCCAGTCGGCAAGTTCGGGGCCGCGCAATTCAGCACCGCATTTGGCATGGACGGCGTCTCCCAGAACGGCAAGGTGGATTACACGATCAAGGCTACCGGTCTGACAATCCCACGGCAGACCCTGCCCGACTGGACCGTTCCGCTGCTGCCCACCGACATCGACCTGAACTTTGGCGGCGCCAATATCGACCTCGATACGATGGCGAAAAAAGCGATCGAAGCCTTTGACCTCAATAAGAATCCACCGCTCTCGGATGAATTCGGCAAGGCTCTGGTCGCCGATTTCAAGGCCAAGAATCCGAAGGTCGTGATCGGGCACAGCACGGTGAAGAACGGCAATATCGAGCTCGCGATGGAAGGCGAGATGACGTTTCCCGGCGAGAAACCGGATGCGACCTTGACTGTCGATGTCGCAGGCTATGACAAGATCGTCGATGCCCTGAAGGAAGGAGCCAAGAGCGATCAGCAAATGGCGCAGGCTTTCCCATTTGCGTTGGCGGTCAAAGGATTTGGCAAAACACTGGCGGACGGTCGGCTGGAATGGGTGATCAACACCAAGGCCGATGGGTCCGTCACGGTCAACGGCGCCATGCTGAAGGGGCCGGATGAAGTCCAGGACGACAATTCAGGCCAGGATGGCAATTCGGGTGATGACGGCGCGAATGGAACCGACAATTCGACCGGAGGCGATGGTTCGGACGGCGACAATGGCGGGGCAGGGGCGAAGCTGCAACCCTGAGCGTTTGAGCTATAGCCCGAGCGCGGCCGCGATCTTGGGCGCCGCCTCGCGCCAGTCCTCGACCGAGATGATATCGTCGGGCGTGGGCGGCAGGAAGGCACGCAGCGAGTTGTCAGCCATCAAATGGAAAAGGTGGGCGTCCGCCACGGAGTTGCGCGCCGAGACCAGGTTGGAAGGCTGGTCGTCGACGAAGGCGACCGGCCGAGCTTTCAGGCCGCGCAGTTTGGCAATAGCCGGCCCCTTGGCCATCTCCGTCGTCAGCAGCGGGTAGTTGAGCCCCAGCGCATCGAGATGCGCGCGGCGCACGGCACGATGCTTGTGCGGCATGGCGGTCAGCATGACGATCTCGGCGCCTTGTCCAAGCATTGCCAGCGCGTCCGCAGCGCCCTCGGTGATGCTTTGCCAATCCGCCTGAGTGTCGAAGAAATCGCCGAGCAGCGCCGTCACTTCCGGCTGTTCGATCAGCCGTCCGGTCGCGGTTTCGGCGATGTTGCCAGTAAGGCGGAAGGAAGCCAGCGTCAGGCCGAAGCCGCGCGTTTTCAGGAAATGCGGGAAGGGCCGGACGAATTCGAGCACGACATCGTCGACGTCCAGCACCAGCAGCGGCCGGTCGTCAGCGGCAAGTTCTTCGATCTGCCGCGCCGTCTCGGGATCGTCGCTCATGTCGAACGCTCGTGGTCGTCGTTGCCGAGCGGGAGCGCGCGCAACGCCTTGCCGACGGCGGCCGGCGGTGTGCCGGTCTCCTCGGCGAAGCGCAGCAGCGTCGGCTCGTGGGCAAGCACGAATTGCAGGACGCCGGCAAGGAAGCCGGGCTCCGCGGCGGCCCTGCGGATCGAGTTCGCCTCGATGCCGGTGATCGCCAGGAAGCGGGGCAGAAGTTCCGGGTCGGCGGCGATGAAGCCCAGCGCCTTGACGGCAATGGTTTCCGCTTCTTCGCGCATTGACGCTGCGTTCGCCATCATTACCTTTGGACTGGTGGAATTTTTTGAGTCTCCTTCCGCAGTAACGGCAAGCGTCGCTTGCGGCAAGCCTCCGCTCTCCCACGTACAACGTCCGAAGGTGGAATCCGTGCAGCTTTCCAACCTCCGGTTTCCGTTTCGTCAATCATATTGGGCTAGAGTGGAAAGGGTTGGGTGCGGTCCGAAGGGGACGCATTGCGACCGCCTTCGGCTTCGGGGGCGGTCGGGACGGGAAACTGATGGCTAAGAAGGTGATGATCGTCGAGGACAACGAGCTCAACATGAAGCTCTTTCGGGACCTCATCGAAGCCAGCGGTTACGACACGGTTCGCACACGCAATGGGCTGGAGGCGCTGGATCTGGCGCGCCAGCACCGGCCGGATCTCATCCTCATGGACATCCAACTGCCCGAAGTCTCCGGCCTGGAGGTGACGAAATGGCTGAAGGAAGACGACGAGTTGCATTCGATACCCGTCATCGCCGTCACCGCCTTCGCCATGAAGGGCGATGAGGAGCGCATCCGCCAGGGCGGCTGCGAGGCCTATATCTCCAAGCCGATCTCGGTACCGCGCTTCATCGAGACGATCAAATCCTATCTGGGCGACGCCTGATGCCCGCGACCAGCAGAACCGGAGTTTTTAAATGACCGCGCGGATCCTCGTCGTCGACGATATCCCCGCCAATGTGCGGCTGCTGGAGGTTCGGCTGCTTGCCGAGTATTTCGAGGTGCTGACGGCCAATAATGGTCCGGATGCGATCGAGACCTGCGAGAACGGCAAGGTCGACGTCGTGCTGCTCGACGTGATGATGCCCGACATGGACGGGTTCGAGGTCTGCAGACGCCTGAAGAGCGACCCGGCGACCTCGCATATCCCCGTCGTCATGATCACCGCGCTCGACCAGGTTTCGGACCGGGTGCGCGGCCTCGAGGCGGGCGCGGACGATTTCCTCACCAAGCCGGTCAACGACCTGCAACTGATGACACGCGTGAAGAGCCTCGTCAGGCTGAAATCGTTGACGGACGAGCTCCGGCTGCGTGCATCGACCACGCGCAATATTGGTATCGAAGAACTGCTGAGCCGCGATTTCGCGACCGAAGACGCCAAGCCTCGAGTGCTCCTCATCGACGAGCGCAAATCTTCCGTCGAACGCATCCAGAAGATGCTGCGCAACAGCGCTGAACTCGATGTCGCAACCGATCCGAATGCAGGCTTCTTCCAGGCGGCCGAGACGCCGTATGAATGCGTGCTGATCTCGACCGCCTTCTCCGACTTCGATGCGCTGAGGCTCTGTTCGCAGCTGCGTTCGCTCGACCGCACCCGCTTCCTGCCGATCATGCTGCTCGCCGACGAGGGCGAAGAGGGCCGCATCCTGCGCGGCCTGGAGCTCGGCATCAACGATTACCTGATCCGGCCGATCGATCAGCACGAGCTGACGGCGCGCCTGCGCACGCAAGTGCGGCGCAAACGCTATAACGACCAGTTGCGCGCCAGTGTCGCCCAGACCATCGAGATGGCGGTGATCGACGGGCTGACCGGGCTGCATAACCGGCGTTACCTCGACAGCCATCTGCAGACGCTGTTCGATCGCGCCGTGGCGCGGCGGCGGCCGCTGTCGGTGATGATCACCGATCTCGATCGCTTCAAGTCGATCAACGACACCCATGGCCATGACGGCGGCGACGATGTGCTGCGCGAATTCGCCAGGCGGTTGCGCAAGAATGTGCGCGGCATCGATCTCGCCTGCCGGTTCGGCGGCGAGGAGTTCGTCGTGGTGATGCCGGATACCGATGGCGCGGTCGCCGAGAAGGTAGCCGAGCGCATCCGCGCCGAGATCGCGCAGGCGCCGTTTGCGGTCGGCAATGACGGCAAGACGATCGAGGTCACGGTCAGCGTAGGCGTGTCCTCGCTGCTGAAAGGGACCGACAGCGTCGCGGCGCTGATGAAGCGCGCCGATCTTGCGCTCTATGAAGCCAAAAGCGGTGGCCGCAACCGGGTCGTCGCCAAGGCTGCCTGAAGCGCGCCGCGATCTTTCAGGGTTTGCTCATACGCTTTGGATTTCAACCTTGCGCATGTCTTTGTCCCGATACCGGTCGCTATTTCGGGAGAGATGCTTGGGAAAAGGCGCCGATTCCCGGCGCTCTGAACAAGGTTACAAATTTACCTTAACCCAAGCGATTCGCGAACGGTGGTTAAGAAATGGTTGATTTTTATAAGGTCTTGCGCAAATCTGCGACGCATAGACAGAACACGAGGCCGGCACGAGGGTAGACTAGCCGGCTCGATCCAAAAATACCCCATGATGCTCAGGTCCGCCGCATCTCCTGGGTCCGTGGGGTCGGCCGGCCGGCGCTGGCACATAGTGGCCTCCTCGTACCGCTGCCAAACGCCGACCGGCCCCCTTTTCTCGGCTTCTCTGCCGTCCGGTCTTTCCCATTCTTTGCCTCACGCAATTCCTGCCGGAAACCGGGCCGGACTTTGCCTGGAATTTTGCCTCAAAAACAAAAACGCCGCCCAAAGGGCGGCGCTTCGATTCCCAGGATAACCAGATTACTTGATCTTGGTTTCCTTGAACTCGACGTGCTTCTTGGCGATCGGGTCGTACTTGCGGAACGAGAGCTTGTCCGTCTTGGTACGGCTGTTCTTGCTGGTCACGTAGAAGAACCCGGTGTCGGCGGTCGACAGAAGCTTGATCTTGATGTTTGCGGCTTTGGCCATGATGTTCGTCCGTTAATGTTCGTGGAGTTTTGGCCGCTGGAGCACGGGGAAAACACCCGGACGCGGGAAACTTGGCGCGACACATAAAGAACGCGCCCGGAAAGTCAAGCCCGGCGCCGTCCTTGCCTCATTTCGGCATGGCGGATTTCACCGCTTCAAGCGCTATGTTCGATCAACTGCCCTTTCTTTTTCCAGTCGCCCGTCGTGTTCCACCAGCGGTTCGGATTGGCGCGGTCGTCCAGGCCCTTGGAGCGGCTGGCGAGCAGCGGCTGGATGCGGATGACGGGTTCCTGATAGGAATGGGCCTGGAAAATCGCCTCGACGACACGGGCGGCGAGCGCCTGGTCGTCGGCGATTTCGAACGACACTTCGACGGTGCCGGGCCGCCGGCGCAGTTCCGTCTCGGCGCCGGCGGCGGCGCCTTCGAGCGGCCGGTAGCGCTCGATGCCCTGCGCCGACTGAAAGGCGTTGGCGTCATATTTGCCCATGCGCAGCGGCGTGATCGCCACCACCGCCTCCATGATGCGCTCGACATCGGCTGCCGGCGCCTGGAATGTGACGAGCAAAAGCAGTTCCATCCTGAGGGATTTGGTCTCAAAGCCGCTGTCGATCATCGCAATTCTCCTGCCTCGCGTTGGAGGCAGGGTATAGCAGGGGTGCTGCTGACACGGTGATGTCAGGATTGCTCGATGTTCAGGAACATGTGCCTAGAGAATCTTGCGTATCAATCTGACCAGGACCAGAAGCATGTAGGCGGCGAAGAAAAGGGCGAGCGACCAGCCGAATCCCGAGGGGCCGAAGGCGTCCATGCCGATGCCGATCGCCTGCGGACCGATCACCATCCCCACACCATAGCAAAGCACGAAGGCGGCATTTGCCGATGCCAGCTCATGGCCGGAAAGTTGCGAGCCGAGATGGGCGAGCCCGATCGTGTACATGGCGGCGACGACGCCGCCCCAGACGAACAGAAGGGCCGCCATCAGATGCCAGTTCTGCGCGAAGAACGGCATGAAGACTGTGCCGACGAGGCCGACGGTGGCGCAGGCCAGAAGCAGGTAGCGGCGGTCCGAGACACGGTCGCTGATCATGCCGATCGGGATCTGCAGAAGCACGTTGCCGAGCCCGATCATCGTCAGCAGGAGCGCGGCGTCCGCCTCCGAATAGCCGATCCGGCTGCCATAGACGGGGAACAGCGAGAAACCGCCGGTCTCGACCGCGCCGAAGACAAGCACCGCGAAGGTCGCGGTCGGCACCAGCCAGATGTAGCGCAGGAAATGGCTGGTCTCGCTCTCGGCGACGATGGTCGGGCTCTCGTTGCGCGCCGCCAGCACCGGAACGGCGGCAAGCGTCACCAGCGCTATGGTGACGCCGAACGGCAGGAAGCCCGAACTGCCGAGATGGGCAAACAGCCATGGGCCGGCGGCAAAGCCGAGTGACAAAACAGTGGCATAGATGCCAAGCACAAGGCCGCGGCGGCTGGGAGGGGCGGAGGTGCTGATCCAGAATTCCGACAGGATGAACAGCACCGTCAGCGAGATGTGCAGGGCGACGCGGAGCGGGAACCACATCCAGAAATCCGGCGCGAAATGGAAGCCGACAAAGGCGAGCGCGCCGATGGCAATCATCAAAAGCATGGTCCAGGCGACGCCGAGCCGCATGGCAAGCGGCGTGGCCAAAGGCGCGCCGGCGATCGAGGCGAGGCCGGCGACGGCGGTGTTGAGGCCGATCATCGAAGCGGAATGGCCGCGGCTTTCCAGAATGACGCTGAGTAGCGGCATGCCGAGGCCGATGGCGATGCCGACGACGCTGATCGAGGAGATTGCCGCGACCATCGGCAGCCAGTGCACGCGTTCGTCGCCCTTTTGTTGGGTATCGACCGTCATGGGATCAAAATGCTCTGCTTCTAAAGGACTTCGCGGACAAAGCGGTTGCGGACAAGCCGGAAGAACGGCACCGGGCCCCCCGGCCGCAGCAAGGGATCGTCGGCAAGCCGGCCTTCCAGTTCTTCCAGGATCATGCCGGTAATGTCGGGAATGTCGGCCTTGCGGGCATCGGCAAGCGGCAGCCAGACGAGTTCCTCCAGCTCGTTGGTCGGGCCGCCGCCGGGCAGTTCCACGGCAACGTCGTGGCGCCAGGCGCTGAAGAAACGCGTGTCGAAACGGCGCACGCGATTGGGCGGGGTGATGGCGCGGGCGACGAAGCGGAGAACGTCCAGCGAGGGGACCACGCCGTGGTCGGCGAAACCCTGCCAGTCGCGCCTCGCGGTCGAGAAGGCGCCTTTGCGGCCGATCAGCAGGCCGGCTTCCTCATAGGTCTCGCGAAGCGCCGACAGGGCGATCGCCCGTGCCCGCGCCGCGCTGGCGCGGCCGGGGCCGGCGACCAGCTTTTTCTCTTCTTCGCCGCGCAGAGGCGCGGCGACCGGAATACGGCTGTCCGCGGGATCGGTGCGGCCGCCGGGAAAGACGAATTTTCCGGGCATGAAAGTGTGCCCGGCATGGCGCCTGCCCATCAGCACCAGGACGTCCTTTTCCCGGCGATCGAGCAGAATGAGGGTCGCGGCGTCACGCGGACGCAACGCCCGGCCGCTGCGCACGGCCAGGCCTTTATCGAGCTTGTCGACATCCGCCTTGGTCATTCCTTCCATGCGCTCGACCTAGCGGAAACTTCCTTGACGCGAAAGTGGCTTGCGTGTCGCGGCTTTTGAACCAGGGCCGATAGCGGTGCACCCTGGCTTATGAATGGCTTTCGAAGTCGTCCTTCTCACCGCCGAAGCCGTGCATATAGAGCGCCCATTGCAGGCCGATGACGGCGCCCTTGACCGGCTGCAGCAGCGCGACGGCCAGAACAATGGTCAGCGGCACCCAGATCAGCGCGTGCTGCCAGGTCGATAGCGTCGACGTGACCTCGGCGGCCATGAAGCCGCCAAGCACGATATGGCCGACAACGACGATGACCAGATAAGCGGGCAGGTCGTCCGCGCGGTGGTGGTGCAGCTCCTCGCCGCAGATCTCGCACTTGTCCACGGGCTTCACGAAGGCGCGGAACAGCTTTCCCTTGCCGCAATGCGGGCAGCGACCAAGCAAGCCGCGCTTCATCGCCGTCCACAGCGGACGCGCGACGCGGCCCGAATGATGCTCGCCGCCGAAAACCTGTTCTTCCACCTGGAAATTGCCTGGCATTATCGTCTCCTGCCGCGCGGACCGACACGCGATTGCGACGCGCGGGCGCGGCCTTTGGCCTTGTGGAACGACCGCCTCGAGCCGGGCAGGGGCTTCGGGTCGGTCAGCATCTCGAAACGCATCGCGCCGGCCATCGGCGCGACCTCGACCAGCCGGACTTCGACGCGGTCGGCAAGCTGATAGCCTCTGCCGGTGCGTTCGCCGTAAAGCGATCGGGCGGTTTCGTCATAGATATAGTAATCGCCGCCCAAACTTGACACCGGAATAAAACCGTCGGCGCCGTACTGCGGCAATTGGACAAAAAGTCCCGCCTTGGTGACGCCGGAAATGCGCGCGTCGAACGTATCGTTGACGCGCTCGGCGAGATAGGCGGCGATCAGCCGGTCGACAGTGTCGCGCTCGGCGGCCATGGCACGGCGCTCCGTGGCCGAGATCAGCGCGGCGACCTCTTCCAGCCGGTCCGCCTCCTGTTGCGTCAGGCCGCCGGAACCCAGACCAAGTGCCGCAATCAGCCCCCGGTGCACGACCAGATCGGCATAACGGCGGATCGGCGAGGTGAAATGCGCGTAGCGCCTGAGGTTGAGGCCGAAATGGCCGATGTTCTTCGGCGAATATTCGGCCTGGCTCTGCGAACGCAGCACCACTTCGTTGACCAGCGCCTCGTTGTCGGCGCCGCGCACCCGCTCCAGAATGCCGTTGAACTGGCTGGGCCGCATCTGCGCGCCGCGCGCCAGGGACAGGCTAAGCGTTCGCAGGAAGTCGCGCAGCGATTCCTGCTTGGCGAGCGACGGCGCGTCATGGATGCGGTAGACGAGCGGCTCTTTCTTGCCCTCCAAGGTCTCTGCGGCCGCGACATTGGCCTGGATCATGAACTCCTCGATGAGCTTATGCGCGTCGAGACGCTCCGGCACGACGACGCGGTCGACGGTGCCGTCCGGCTTCAACAGGATCTTGCGCTCCGGCAGGTCGAGCTCCAGCGGCTGGCGGGCGTCGCGGCCGCGTTTCAGCACGGCATAGGCGTCCCAGAGCGGCTTCAGGACGCTGTCGAGGATCGGCCGCGTCTTGTCGTCGGGCATGCCGTCGATCGCGGCCTGCGCCTGCGGATAGGCGAGCTTGGCCGCCGACTTCATCATGACGCGGTGGAAGGAGTGCCTGAGCTTGCGGCCTTCCGAGGAAAAGGTCATGCGCACGGCGATGGCCGGCCGGTCCTCGCCCTCGCGCAGCGAGCAGAGGTCGTTGGAGATGCGTTCGGGCAGCATCGGCACGACCCGGTCCGGGAAATAGACCGAATTGCCGCGCTTCAGGGCCTCGCGATCGAGCGGCTTTCCGTAGCGCACATAGGCCGCGACATCGGCGATCGCCACGGTCACAACGACGCCGCCGGGATTCTTCTCGTCCGGATCGGGCGTGGCGAAGACGGCGTCGTCATGGTCCTTGGCGTCGGCCGGATCGATGGTCACCAGCGGCAGGTCGCGCCAATCCTCGCGGTGATCGAGCGTCGCCGGTTTCACCGCTTCGGCCTCGGCGATCACGTCCGCCGGAAAGACATGGGGAATGTCGTGGGCGTGGATGGCGATCATCGAGACCGCCTTTTCGCTGGTCAACGATCCCAGCACCGCCAGCACTTTTGCCCTGGGCAGCCCGTAACGGGATGCCCGCGCCGGCTCGACCTCGACGAGGTCGCCGTTCCTGGCGCCGTTCTGGAATTCCTTGTCGACGATCAGCTCCGGCTGGCGCCGTTCGACCGGCTCGATGCGGAAAGTGCCGTCCTTCAGCACGCGGAAAACGCCGAGCACCGCGTCGCTGCGCTTCTCGAAGATCTTCATCACCCGCCCGGTATAGGCAGGGCCTGACGGATCGTCGGTCGGGAAGGTTTTTGCCAGCACGCGGTCGCCGATGCCGGGCACAGGGCCGCTGGCGCCGCGCGAAATGCGGATGGCAATGACAGGTGGAGAACCGGCGCCGGTATATTCGCTCGGATTGGCCAGGAGCACGCCGTCGTCGTCGCGGCCGAAAATATCGAGCACGGCGACGTGAGGCACGGCGCCCGCGCGGCTGAGGCGCTTGCGCTCCTTGGTCAGCAGACCCTCATCCTGCAGATCGCGCAACATGTCTTTCAGCCAGACGCGATCCTGGCCGCGCAGCGCAAAGGCCTTGGCGATTTCGCGCTTGCCGGAGCGATCCGGATTCTCGGCGATGTAGCGCAGGATCTCGTCGCGCGAGGGCCGGTAATCGTCCTTGACCACCTTGGCCCTCGTATCGGCGTGGCGCGGATCGCCGTGGCTTCTTCCGGAGATCCTGCGCGCCACGTCCTGCTACCCCTTCTTCGCCGCCCTGCGGAAGGGCTTCTTGCCGCCTCCGCCCTTGGCTTCCTTTTCGGCGATCAGGGCGAGCGCCTCTTCCATCGTCACCGATTGCGGGTCCTTGCCCTTGGGCAGCGTCGCATTGACCTTGCCGTAGTTGACATAGGGCCCGTAGCGGCCGTCGCGCACGACGATCTTGCCACCGCCGTCGGGATGGTCGCCAAGCTCCTTCAGCGCCGCCGGCGTGGCGCCGTTGCGGCCAGCCTTGCCCTTCTGCTGCTTCTCGGCGATCACCGAGACGGCGCGATTCAGGCCGATCGAGAACACGTCCTCGATGCTCTCCAGATTGGCATAGGTGCCGTCATGCAGCACGAACGGGCCGTAGCGCCCGAGGCCGGCCGAGATCATCTTGCCGGTTTCGGGATGTTTTCCGACATCGCGCGGCAGGGCCAGCAGCGCCAGCGCCTTCTCGTGGTCGATCGACTCGGGCGTCCAGCCCTTGGGCAGGCTGGAGCGCTTGGCATCCTTGCCTTCGCCACGCTGGATATAAGGGCCGAAACGGCCGCTCCTCAGCGTGATTTCCTCGGCCGTGTAAGGGTCCTTGCCGAGAAGCTTGACGCCGTCCTCGCCATTGCCGTTCTCGCCATTGGGGTTGGCGGCGTCGCCGAGCTGGCGGGTGTAGGAGCATTCCGGATAATTCGAGCAGCCGACGAAGGCACCGAACTTGCCGAGCTTCAGCGAGAGATTGCCGGTGCCGCATTTCGGGCAGATGCGCGGATTGGAACCATCCTCGCGCTCGGGGAAGACAAGCGGCGCGAGCTCTTCGTTGAGCGCATCGAGCACGTCGGCGACGCGCAGTTCCTTGATGTCGTCGACGGCGCCGGAGAAATCCTTCCAGAAGTCGCGCAGGACGTCCTTCCAGGCGAGCTTGCCGTCGGAAATCTCGTCGAGCTTCTCCTCGAGCGAGGCGGTGAAATCATATTCGACATAGCGCTCGAAGAAACTTTCCAGAAAGGCCGAGAGCAGCCGGCCCTTGGCCTGCGGCACCAGCTTGCGCCGGTCGATGGTGACATAGTCGCGATCCTCGAGCGTCTTCAGGATCGCGGTGTAGGTCGACGGCCGGCCGATGCCCAGCTCTTCCAGCTTCTTGATCAGCGAGGCCTCGGAATAGCGCGGCGGCGGCTCGGTGGTGTGCTGGGTGGCGTTGATCGCCTGGCGGGCGAGCTGCTCGCCGGAGCGGATCTCGGGCAGGCGGCGGCTTTCCTCGTCCTCCGCGTCCTCGTCCTTCTGGTCCGTGTAGGCGGCGATGAAGCCATCGAAACGGACTACCGAGCCGATCGCGCGCAACTCCGCGGTGCGGGCGCCGTTGACCGCCTCGATCTCGACCGTGGTGCGCTCGATTTCGGCAGGCTGCATCTGGCTGGCGATGGCGCGCTTCCAGATCAGCTCGTAGAGGCGGGCCTGATCGGCGTCGAGATATTGCCGAACGGAAGCCGGCGTGCGCTTGAAATCGGTCGGGCGGATCGCCTCGTGGGCTTCCTGGGCGTTCTTGGCCTTGACCGAATAGTAGCGCGGTTTCTCCGGCAGGTATTTTGCGCCAAACTCGCTGACGATGGCGTTGCGGGCGGCCTCGATCGCCTCCGGCGCCATCTGCACGCCGTCGGTACGCATATAGGTGATGAGGCCAGCGGTCTCGCCGCCGACATCCATGCCCTCATAGAGCTTTTGCGCGACCTGCATGGTGCGGTTGGCCGAGAAGCCGAGCCGCGAAGAGGCGGCCTGTTGCAGTGTAGAGGTGGTGAAGGGCGGCGCCGGGTTGCGCTTTGTCGGCTTGGCTTCGACCGACAGCGCCTTGAAGGTCGCGCCCTCGAGCATCGCCTTGACGTCGTCGGCCTGCGCCTTGTTGGCGATGTCGAGCTTCTGCAGCTTCTTGCCGGCATAGGCGGTCAGCCGCGCCTCGAAACTGTCGTTGCGCGGCGTGTCGAGGATGGCTGCGATCTGCCAGTATTCCTCGCGGATGAAGCGCTCAATCTCGGATTCGCGGTCGCAGACGAGGCGCAGCGCCACCGACTGCACGCGGCCGGCGGAACGGGCGCCCGGCAGCTTGCGCCACAGCACCGGCGACAGCGTGAAGCCGACGAGATAGTCGAGCGCGCGGCGGGCGAGGTAGGCGTCGACCAGCGGCGCGTCGATCTGGCGCGGATTGGCCATCGCATCGAGCACCGAGGCCTTGGTGATGGCGTTGAAGACGACGCGGCTGACCGGCTTGTCCTTCAGCGCGCGCTTCTGCTTCAGGACTTCCAGCACGTGCCAGGAAATGGCCTCGCCCTCGCGATCCGGGTCGGTTGCGAGGATCAGGCCGTCGGCATCCTTGACCGCCTTGGCGATGTCGGCGAGACGCTTGCCGGACGCGGTGTCTACCGACCAGGACATGGCGAAATCCTCGTCGGGCCGCACCGAGCCGTCCTTGGCCGGCAGATCGCGGACATGCCCGAACGAGGCCAGGACCTTATAGTTCTTGCCCAGATATTTGTTGATTGTCTTCGCCTTGGCCGGCGATTCGACGACGACGACGTCCATGAGGTCTCTTAATCAGCTGTGAGGTGGCGGAAGAGCTCCGCGACGCACGACGAAATCCCACTCTTTTCGTCGCTCACATGGCCGTGCTTTTGCAATCGGTCAAGGGGAAGCGGCCGATTTGGGAAGCGGCCGCGGACGATACACTCTTAGAGTGTATGGCAAAGATCACATTTTTGGGGATGACGGGGTTCGCGCCTCGAACCGGGCGGACGACCGGTAAAGACGACCGGCTACCGGATCAAGGGAGCCGGCAGCCGGAGCGTCAACAGCGTGAGTTCAGTCAGCCTTGACCACGTGCCAGGCGCCGGCGACGCCTTCGCCCGTCATGTCGCCGGCCTTCTTGTCCTTGACGAAGGTATAGACCGGCTTGCCGTCATAGGCCCACATCTTGGTGCCGTCGGTACGGTCGACGACCGTCCATTCGTCGTCGGCCTTGGCGCCTGCCTCGGCCTTCAGCGGCGGCCAGTTGGCGGCGCATTTGTCGTACCAATTGGACTTGCCCTTCTCGTCCTTGTCGAAGGTGTAGAGCGTCATGCCCTTGGCGTCGGTGTAGATCTTGGTGCCACCGACTTCGGCTTCCTTCCACGCTTCGGCGGCCTGGGATGCGGCGGTGCCGAGCAGAAGGACGGCAAGCCCGAGTGCAATCGATTTCATGATAAATCTCCCTGAAACAAGCGCGGCAGTCGCGCGCTCATTCGGTCAACGCGTTGGGAAGCCTGTTTCTTCCGGCTGCGAAGCGGCGACGTGCCACACAATGGTGATTGGCAGGCGCGCGGTCGCATCGCTATATCCACGCCTGCACAATCGGAACTCATTGGATGGCATTGGACATCGGCTATGTCAGCGCGGTCGGGGCAGGGGCGATCTCGTTCCTGTCGCCTTGCGTGCTGCCGCTGGTGCCGCCCTATCTCTGCTACATGGCCGGCGTTTCGGTTGAGGATTTCCGAGGCAATCAGAGCGTCACGGCGAAGGAAGGCGCGCGCGGCGCGCTGCTTTATGCCTCCTTGGCCTTCGTGCTCGGCTTCTCGACCGTCTTCGTGGCGCTCGGCGCCGGTGCCTCGACCATCGGGCGGCTGCTGCGCGTCTGGCAGGAACCGCTGGCGATGGCAGCGGGCGCACTGATCATCATCATGGGCCTGAACTTCCTCGGCATCCTGCGCATTCCGCTTTTGTCGCGCGAGGCGCGCTTCCAGTCGCAGGGCAAGCCGGCCAGCATGGTTGCAGCCTATGTCATGGGGCTTGCCTTCGCCTTCGGCTGGACGCCTTGCATCGGCCCGGTGCTGGGGCCGATCCTCACTCTGGCCGGCGGGCGGGAGACGGTGGGCGAGGGCGCGTTGCTGCTTGCCGCCTATTCGCTCGGCCTCGGCATCCCGTTCCTGATCGCGGCGCTGTTTTCCGGCGCCTTCATGCGCTTCCTCGGCAAGTTCCGCGTCCATCTCGGCCGCGTCGAGAAGGCGATCGGCGCGCTTCTGGTCGTCGCCGGCGTGTTTTTCCTGACCGGCGGCGTACAGAGCGTTTCGTACTGGCTGCTGGAGAATTTTCCGGTGCTGGGAAGGCTGGGATAGTCTTCATGCGCGCGGATCGAACTGTGGACCTGCTGATTAAGAGTCGGTTGGTCGGTCACCTCACCGGAATTTAACCGCATTGGTGCAGCATCACGCGGCTGCTAGCATGCGTTGATTCAAGCTCTTTCACATGGTTGTCCTTAAATGAGCCAGAGATCCTGCCTGTCCGTCATCCTCGCCGCGGGCGAAGGCACGCGCATGAAAAGCGCGATGCCCAAGGTGCTGCACGCCATTGCCGGCTTGCCGATGGTGGCGCATGTCGTGAAGGCCGCTGAGGCTGCCGGCGCTACCGGCGTGGCGCTGGTGATCGGGCACGGGGCGGAAGAGATGCGCAAGGCGGCGCAGAAGTTCGCGCCGGAGGCGGAGACTTTCGTGCAGGAGAAGCGGCTCGGCACCGCGCATGCCGTGCTCGCTGCTCGCGAAGCGATATCCACGGGTTATGACGACATCCTCGTCATGTTCGGCGATACGCCGCTGATCGATGCACAGGCGTTGGCCGCCGCGCGGCAGAAGCTGGCGGAGGGCGCTGCCGTCGCGGTCATCGGCTTCCGCCCGCCAAGCCCGACCGGCTACGGCCGGTTGATCGAAAGGGGAGGCCATCTCATTGCTGTTCGGGAGGAGAAGGATTGCTCCGACGAGGAAAAGAAGATCGGCTTCTGCAATGCCGGCATGATGGCGGTCGCGGGCAAGCATGCGCTTCGGCTGCTCGACCAGGTCGGCAACAAGAATGCCAAGGGCGAATTCTACCTGACCGACATCGTCGAGATCGCCGGCGCGGAAGGGCTCGACGTGGTGGCGACGGAAGCGAGTTTCGAAAGCGCGCTCGGCATCAACAACCGGGCCGAACTTGCCGAGGCGGAAGCGATCTGGCAGACGCGCCGGCGGCGCGAGGCGATGCTGTCCGGAGTTACGCTGATCGCGCCTGAAACCGTCTATTTCTCGCACGATACCGAGATCGGCGCCGACACGATCGTCGAGCCGAATGTCTGGTTCGGGCCGGGCGTCAGAATCGCGTCGGGCGCCAAGATCCACGCCTTCAGCCATATCGAGGGCGCAACGATCGCGTCCAATTGCGATGTCGGACCGTTCGCGCGGCTGCGGCCGGGCGCCGATCTTCGAAACAAGGCAAAGGTCGGCAATTTCTGCGAGGTCAAGCAGGCGACGATCGAGGAGGGCGCCAAGGTCAACCACCTGACCTATATCGGCGATGCGCGCGTGGGGGCGGCGGCCAATATCGGCGCCGGCACCATCACCTGCAATTATGACGGCTATTCGAAATTCTTCACCGATATCGGCGAGGGCGCCTTTGTCGGCTCGAATTCCGCGCTGGTGGCGCCGGTCTCGATCGGCAAGGGCGGGTACATCGCTTCCGGCAGCGTGATCACCGAAAGCGTGCCCGACGACGCGCTGGCCTTCGGCCGTGCCCGCCAGAAGACGATCCCCGGCAAAGGCAAGGAGTTGCGCGAGCGCTTCGCCTCGGCCGCCGCGGCAAGGAAGAAGGCAGCGGCGGAATAGCGTTTCAGGCGGTGCTTTCGGTGGTTTTGCCGAAGGCCGCCGTCACCTCGATCTTGCCGACGATCGCCTTGTTGAATTGAGGCAGGTCCTCGGCGGGTATCCAGTATTCGAGATGCGCTTTGCTGCCGGCGTGCTCGATTCGGTAGCCATCCAGAAAGCTTCTCAGAACCTCGAACCGGGTAACGAAGCCGGAGCCGCTCGTCGGAACGTTCCAGTCGCGGGCGATCTGGACCGCATAGGCTTCGGTGAGCACGGGATAGAAAATCGGCTGATCGGGCAGGCGCGGTGGAAATTCGCGCATGCCCGAAGCCTTGATCAGTTCCAGTTCCTTCGGTCCGACCGGACGCCAGAGCGTTACGGTATCCTTCGTTTGGCTCATAGATCGAATAAGCGCCCAAAGTCGGGCCAAAGACAAGCCTCCAGGGAGCGGGCACATTCGCCAACAGGTGGGGCTCTATATGTCAACGGCTGTGTGGTGCTCATCGTTCGAAGGATGACATGCTCGAGCCACAACTGGTTAAATGGTGGTGAGAGCTGGCAAGCTGCAGATGCGACAAGACGAGCAGTTGCGGTAACCGGATTGCAAGGACGATTTGAGAATGTCCAGCTGTTCAAGAGCGTTCCCGGTGACATGGAACGAAACGCAAAGTGACTTTCGCGGCAGGCCGGCAACCCCTAGATAACGCCGGGTTTTCCGCTGGGAATCGGGGGCAAGCGCCATGTGCGGTATCGTTGGAATCGTCGGCCGAAGCCAAGTCGCGCCGCTCATCGTCGATGCGCTGAAGCGGCTCGAATATCGCGGCTACGACTCGGCCGGTGTCGCCACCATCGAGAAGGGCGAGCTCGGACGGCGCCGCGCCGAAGGCAAGCTCATTAATCTCGAACGCCGGCTGAAGGACGAGCCGCTCGACGGCACGATCGGCATCGGCCACACGCGTTGGGCGACGCATGGCGTTCCCAACGAGACGAATGCGCATCCGCATTTTTCCAAAGGTGTCGCCATCGTCCACAACGGCATCATCGAGAATTTCGCCGAACTGCGCGACGAGCTCACCCGGGACGGCTACTCTTTCGCTTCGCAGACCGATACCGAAGTCGTCGCGCATCTGGTGGCGCGCGAACTCGCCAGGGGGCTGAAGCCGGTCGAAGCCGCGCACCACGCGCTGAGGCGGCTGCACGGCGCATTCGCTCTGGCGATCATGTTCACGGGGGATGAGGACCTGATCGTCGGCGCCCGCAATGGTCCGCCTTTGGCCGTCGGGCATGGCGAGGGCGAGATGTTTTTGGGGTCGGACGCGATCGCGCTGGCGCCGTTCACCAATGCGGTCACCTATCTGGAAGACGGCGACTGGGCGGTCGTGCGTCGCAATGGCGTTAGCATCTACGACATCGACGGCAACAAGGTCGATCGCAAGCGCCAGCAGTCGCTGTCGACCAGCTTCATGGTCGACAAGGGCAACCGCCGGCATTTCATGGAAAAGGAAATCCATGAGCAGCCGGAGGTGATCTCGCACACATTGGCGCACTATGTGGATTTCGTTTCCGGCAAGTCGAAGCCGCTCGCGCTGCCCTTCGACTTCGCCAGGATCGGCCGGCTGGCGCTTTCGGCCTGCGGTACCGCCTATCTCGCCGGGCTGATCTCGAAATATTGGTTCGAGCGCTATGCGCGATTGCCGGTCGATATCGATGTCGCCTCCGAGTTCCGCTACCGCGAGATGCCGCTTTCGGCCAATGACGCGGCCTTCTTCATCTCGCAGTCGGGCGAGACCGCCGATACGCTGGCTTCGCTGCGCTATTGCCGCAAGGCCGGCATGAAGATCGGCGCTGTGGTCAATGTGCGCGAATCGACCATGGCGCGCGAATCCGATGTCGTGCTGCCCACACTTGCCGGCCCGGAGATCGGCGTTGCCTCGACCAAGGCTTTCACCTGCCAGCTTTCGGTCTTGGCTGCGCTTGCCGTCCGCGCGGGCGTGGCGCGCGGCACGATCTCGCCCGATCAGGAAAAGCAGCTGGTGCGCGAGCTTTCCGAAGCGCCGCGCTACGCCACCCAGGTGCTGAAGCTCGACGAGCAGATCGAGCGCATCTCGCGCGAGCTGTCGCGCTACAAGGACGTGCTCTATCTCGGCCGCGACACGAACTTCCCGTTGGCCATGGAAGGCGCGCTGAAGCTCAAGGAAATCTCCTACATCCACGCCGAAGGCTATGCCGGCGGCGAATTGAAGCACGGGCCGATCGCGCTGATCGACGAGAACATGCCGGTGATCGTGATCGCGCCGCATGACCGCATCTTCGAAAAGACTGTGTCGAACATGCAGGAAGTGGCGGCGCGCGGCGGCAAGATCATCCTGATCACCGACAAAAAGGGCGCGGCGCAGGCCGGCATCAAGACGATGGAGACCATCATCCTGCCCGAGGTGCCGGAGATCATCGCGCCGATCATTTACGCGCTGCCGATCCAAATGTTGGCCTATTTCACTGCGGTGTTTATGGGCACCGACGTCGACCAGCCGCGCAATCTGGCGAAGTCCGTGACGGTGGAATAGCGGGGTATGCAGCCTTCTTAGGAAGGGCACTCTTTAAAAACTTCGCAGTTCCAAACCGGCTCGCGGTTCACTAATCTCAGCGTTGCAACCTGCGCCGCGGTGACCCATGTCCGACGCCCTGAAGACCTCTGGCATGACCCGGCTGAGGAATTATTTCCTGACGGGGTTCATCGTCTGCGCGCCGCTGGCGATCACCGCCTATATCGCCTGGTCGCTTATCGGCTGGGTCGATTCCTGGGTGAAGCCTTACATCCCGGTCCGCTACAATCCGGACACCTACCTGCCGTTCCCGGTTCCAGGCTTCGGCCTGATCGTGGCGCTGGTCTTGATCACGCTGATCGGCTTCCTGGCGGCGAACATCGTCGGCCGCGCCATCGTCAATTTCGGCGAGCGGCTGCTTGGCCGCATGCCGCTGGTGCGCGGCATCTATGGCTCGCTGAAGCAGATTTTCGAGACCGTGCTGTCGAACAAGGGCGACATGTTCCGCCAGGTCGGGCTGGTCGAATATCCGCGCAAAGGCGTCTGGTCGCTGGTTTTCGTCGCCAGCGAGAAAGAAACCGAGATCAACCAGAAGCTCGACCGGGAAGGCGATCCGCTGATCGCGGTCTTCATGCCCTGCACGCCCAACCCGACCACCGGCTTCCTGATGTATGTGCACAAATCCGAGATCGTGCCGCTCGACATGTCGATCGAGGACGGGGCCAAGCTGATCGTCTCGGCTGGCATGGTGGCACCGGAGGTCAAGGCCAAGCTGGTGACGCTCAACGGCGAGCCCGTCGAAGGCGGCCTTGCCAATCCGGCGATCGGCGCGGCTCAGCCGGCGCGCAGCAGCCGCACTGCCTCGTCGCGCCCGAACAGATAAAGCAGCAAGCGCAGCGCCTCGCCGCGCTGGGACTGCAGTTCCGGGTCGCGCGACAGGATCAGCCGCGCATCGTCGCGCGCGGCTTCGAGCAGATCGGCATGGAATTCGAGGCGCGCCACCTGGAATCCGGGCGTGCCCGATTGCCTTGTGCCCAGCAATTCGCCTTCGCCGCGCAGCTTCAGGTCCTCCTCGGCGATCTTGAAGCCGTCCTCGGTCTCGCGCATCACCGAAAGCCGGCGCTTCGCCGTCTCGCCGAGCGGGTCCTTGTAGAGCAGGACGCAGGATGACGGCTTGTCGCCGCGCCCGACGCGGCCGCGCAATTGGTGCAATTGGGCAAGGCCGAAGCGTTCGGCATGCTCGATGACCATGATCGTCGCATCCGGCACGTCGACGCCGACCTCGATGACGGTGGTCGCTATCAGGATGCGCGTCTCGCCCTCCTTGAAGGCGCGCATCGCCTCGTCCTTTTCCGCACCCTTCATGCGGCCGTGCACCAGGCCGATCCGGTCGCCGAACAGCGGTTTCAGCGACGCAAAACGGTCCTCCGCCGACATCAGTTTTATTTCCTCCGATTCCTCGACCAGTGGACAGATCCAGT
>NZ_JBVPRP010000001.1:0-2500 GCF_056280365.1 Mesorhizobium sp. USDA 4413 | reverse complement strand
CAGGATGTTGGCTTAGAAGCAGCCATCATTTAAAGAAAGCGTAACAGCTCACTGGTCTAAATAAGGGTCTTTGCGCCGAAAATGTAACGGGGCTAAAGCCATACACCGAAGCTTAGGGTTCGTGAGCAATCACGAGCGGTAGCGGAGCGTTCTGTAAGCCGATGAAGCCGTACCCGTGAGGGGCGGTGGAGGTATCAGAAGTGCGAATGCTGACATGAGTAACGTAAGGGGAGTGAGAGACTCCCCCGCCGAAAGACCAAGGGTTCCTGCTTAAAGTTAATCTGAGCAGGGTTAGCCGGCCCCTAAGACGAGGCGGAAACGCGTAGTCGATGGGAACCACGTTAATATTCGTGGGCCTGGAGGTAGTGACGGATCACACAAGTTGTCCAATCTTATCGGATTGAAAGGGCAGCGGAGTGGTTCCAGGAAATAGCTCCTCCTTATAGACCGTACCCGAAACCGACACTGGTGGTCAGGTAGAGTATACCAAGGCGCTTGAGAGAACTATGCTGAAGGAACTCGGCAAATTGCACGCGTAACTTCGGAAGAAGCGTGACCCTTTTTAGCGCAAGCTAGGGAGGGTGGCACAGACCAGGGGGTAGCGACTGTTTATCAAAAACACAGGGCTCTGCGAAGCCGCAAGGCGACGTATAGGGTCTGACGCCTGCCCGGTGCTGGAAGGTTAAGAGGAGGGGTGCAAGCTCTGAATCGAAGCCCCAGTAAACGGCGGCCGTAACTATAACGGTCCTAAGGTAGCGAAATTCCTTGTCGGGTAAGTTCCGACCTGCACGAATGGCGTAACGACTTCCCCGCTGTCTCCAGCATAGACTCAGTGAAATTGAATTCCCCGTGAAGATGCGGGGTTCCTGCGGTTAGACGGAAAGACCCCGTGCACCTTTACTATAGCTTTACATTGGCATTCGTAGTGGCATGTGTAGGATAGGTGGTAGGCTTTGAAGCCTGGGCGCCAGCTCAGGTGGAGCCACCCTTGAAATACCACCCTTATCACTATGGATGTCTAACCGCGGCCCGTTATCCGGGTCCGGGACAATGTATGGTGGGTAGTTTGACTGGGGCGGTCGCCTCCTAAAGAGTAACGGAGGCGCGCGATGGTGGGCTCAGAACGGTCGGAAATCGTTCGCTGAGTGCAATGGCATAAGCCTGCCTGACTGCGAGACTGACAAGTCGAGCAGAGACGAAAGTCGGTCATAGTGATCCGGTGGTCCCGCGTGGAAGGGCCATCGCTCAACGGATAAAAGGTACGCCGGGGATAACAGGCTGATGACCCCCAAGAGTCCATATCGACGGGGTTGTTTGGCACCTCGATGTCGACTCATCGCATCCTGGGGCTGGAGCAGGTCCCAAGGGTATGGCTGTTCGCCATTTAAAGCGGTACGTGAGTTGGGTTCAGAACGTCGTGAGACAGTTCGGTCCCTATCTGCCGTGGGTGTAGGAATATTGAAAGGATCTGTCCCTAGTACGAGAGGACCGGGATGGACGGATCTCTGGTGGACCTGTTGTGGCGCCAGCCGCATTGCAGGGTAGCTATATCCGGACGGGATAACCGCTGAAGGCATCTAAGCGGGAAACCCACCTTGAAACGAGTATTCCCTGAGAACCGTGGAAGACGACCACGTTGATAGGCCGGGTGTGGAAGAGCGGCAACGCTTGAAGCTTACCGGTACTAATAGTTCGATAGGCTTGATCGTTCTCATTACTTATATCCATCTTGTTCTCACTCACGCTTGTTCCGCCCTGCGGGCGGCGCTACGTGGGTGCGGCGCAACGGCGCCGACGGTCGGTCGACCTTGCGAAGCTTCGCTTCGAAAGGCGCCAGGCTAAAGAACTCCAGGGCACAACAAAGACCAGCGAACAGTTCAGAGAGAGCAGAAAATAGGTACCCCCTATCGGCTACTCGCTCATCGCTATTCGCTCAGAAAGCTTCTCGATTTGAACGTGCGTTTTGCCGACCTGGTGGTTATGGCGGAGCGGCTGCACCCGATCCCATTCCGAACTCGGCCGTGAAACGCTCCAGCGCTGATGGTACTTCGTCTCAAGACGCGGGAGAGTAGGTCGCTGCCAGGTCTGCAAAACGCACGTTCGGCTCACATCCGGATCAGAAGGATCCGGATAGAGCTAAATCTTCTCATTGCGATTGTCGTGATGCATGTCGTTGTCCCAAAACCGCCAGGCACTTTTGGGCGACATGCATAAAGGCCCGCCAAACGGGAGCCCGGGCCGCGCAAGCGGCCCTTTCATTTGGCAGCCCCTCTTGAATCCGGTAAGCCAAAACTTACCTACATCTCGACGCGGGGTGGAGCAGCCCGGTAGCTCGTCAGGCTCATAACCTGAAGGTCACAGGTTCAAATCCTGTCCCCGCAACCAAATACAAAAGAGCCCGCCTCGCGCGGGCTCTTTTGTATTTGCTGCGAGAGCCGGCGATTTTAACCTGCATCAGGGACCCGCAAGCAGGCAAAGCCGACGCCGCGGGACAAAAAAG